>CAVVRY010000016.1:0-375460 GCA_963750735.1 uncultured Bacteroidales bacterium
GGGAAATCTCTATGTCACAAGGCATGGGAAGGGAACAGTAGTTAAAATTTCTCCAGTAGGCGAGTTATTGGAAGAAGTTAAAATGAAAGGTACAAAGCCCTCCAATATTGCTTTTGGCGGAAAGGATGGAAAAACATGCTTTATAACTCTTCAAGACAGGGGATGTGTGGAAACATTCAAAACCAATATTCCCGGAAGGGAATGGTAGTTAAATAATTAAAACTGAAGTTATGTTTAGGAGAACGATTCTTTATGTTGCTCTACTTTTAACAAGCCATTCATGTATGGAAACAGAACCCTCGGCCAATAAACAATATGATTATCCATTTCAAAATCCTGAATTAAATGTAGATGAACGTGTCGATGATCTTGTTTCTCTTATGACACGTGAAGAAAAGCTTCTTCAATTATTTAACAATGCCCCGGCCATTAAACGCCTGGGTGTACCTGCATACAACTGGTGGAATGAGGCACTGCATGGTGTGGCGCGGGCAGGAAAGGCAACGGTTTTTCCTCAGGCCATTGGCCTGGCAGCCACCTTCAATGAGGATCTGATGTCTGAAGTCTCAACAGTTATTTCAGATGAAGCAAGAGCTAAGCACAATCATTTCCTTAAGAACAATGTTCGGAGCATTTACACAGGGCTGACTTTCTGGTCACCAAATATCAATATTTTTAGAGATCCCAGATGGGGAAGGGGACAGGAAACTTATGGGGAAGATCCGTTTTTAACCGGTCGTATGGCCGTTAATTTTATCAAAGGTTTGCAGGGTGATGATCCTAAGTATTTGAAAACCGTTGCTACTGCAAAACATTATGCCGTGCATAGTGGTCCGGAAAGCTCCAGGCACTCTGATAATTTTTATGTAGATGATAGGGATTTGTATGAAACCTATTTGCCTGCCTTTAAAATGGCAGTTGAAGAGGCAAATGTACAATCTGTAATGTGTGCATATAACCGGTTTAGGGAACAACCTTGCTGTGGCTCTGATTTATTGCTTCAACGTATTTTAAGAGATGAATTTGGATTCGATGGTTATGTTGTTACGGACTGCGGTGCTGTGACCGATTTTTATGGAGAAAATTACCATAATCTGGTCGATCGTCCTTCGAAGGCATGGGGCTGGTCCCTTTCAGCCGGTGCCGATCTCAATTGTGAAGAAGGCAGGGCATTTATTGAAGATAACCTGGATGAAGCATTTGAGAGTGGAATGATCACTGAAGCGAATGTCAACAGGGCAGTAAAGAGGCTTTTCAAAGCAAGATTTCAACTAGGGATGTTTGATGACCCATCTCTGGTCCCGTTTTCACAAATACCCTATAGTTTAGTGGGTGATAAAGAACATCAGGAAGTTGCTCTGAAAGCTTCTGAACAGTCACTTGTACTTCTGAAAAATGATGGTATCCTACCGCTTGAAGAGGGAGTAAAAATAGCCCTCATTGGGCCAAATGCCGACAATGAAGATGTGCTGCTGGGTAATTACAATGGCGTTCCAATTAACCCATCAACACCTCTTTCAGCCCTCAGGGAAAGATTGGGCAATGAGAATGTATTATATGCTCCTGGTGGTCCCCTGGTTCCCCGAATTTATGGACACCTGAAACCGGTGCCTGAATCACATTTTTATCATTATGAAGGGAATAAACTGGTGCCAGGACTTGAAGCAAAATATTATCTGGGTGATGAATTTGAAGGAGAACCTGCTCTTCTAAAAATAGATAAAGAAATAAATTTTGAATGGGATGCGACCCCAATTAATGGAACACTGGAGGAAACCTTTTGCGTAAAATGGGAAGGAGTATTTATCCCTGAAAAGAGTGGAAGCTATATTTTCAATGGAACTGCTGATCTTACCCTGGACGGCAAAGTGATATTAGATCAGAAATTAGGATATATTGAGTACGATGAAATAAGACTAGAAAAGGGCAAAGAATATAAATTGGAATCAAAATTTATAACCAGGCCTCATTGGTGGGCAAACCAGTTATATCCTTCTGCAAAATTGACATGGGTTGAGACTTCTACAAGCAGAGATTATGAAAAGGAAGCCCTTGAAGCTGCTGAAAATTCAGATATTATTGTATTTTGCGGTGGTATATCACCCAGGCTCGAAGGGGAAGAAATGAAACTGGAAATCGATGGATTTGCAGGTGGTGACAGAACACACTTAAAACTGCCTGAAAATCAGGAGATTTTGATAAAAAAATTGCATGCGACCGGAAAACCGATAATCTATATTAATTTCAGCGGTAGTGCCATTGCACTTAATTGGGAAAATGAAAATATTCCTGCAATTGTGCAGGCCTTCTATCCTGGAGAACCAACCGGAAAAGCGCTGGCAGGATTACTGTATGGAGATTTTAGTCCTTCCGGAAGATTACCAGTAACTTTTTATAAATCAGTGAATGACCTGCCTGATTTTAAGGAATATAAAATGAAGGGAAGGACGTATAGATATTTCGATGGAGAGGTTCTTTACCCTTTTGGTTATGGATTATCGTATACCTATTTTGAGTATTCAGATTTAATTGTTCCGGAGCAAATTCAGGGAGGTGAATTTTTAAATGTTTCTGTTAACATTAAAAATGCAGGTGATTACAATGGAATTGAGGTGATTCAATTGTACCTGACTGATGAAAAAGCCAGCGTACCTGTACCCTTGAGAGCATTGACCGGGTTTAAGAACGTATTTCTTAAAAAGGGAGAGACAAAGACAATTTCCTTCCAGATTTCACCCTATCAACTGGCAATAATTGATGACAACAACGATCGAATTGTTGAACCGGGTACCTTCATTATTTCTTTAGGAGGAAATTCCCCTGATGGAAAGAATAATAAAAATATTCTGCAAGCAGAATTTAATATGGTTGGAGAGCCTTTTCTTATTGTTGGAAAATAAACCCCCAGCAGACCTTTAAGACCAGAGTATCTTATGAAATCTAAAAATACAGGCCATAAAGATAGATTTGGATCGAACTTTCTACTTAAAAGTTTTATAGAACAACCACCAGTTTCTATTCAAATCCATCCCCTAAATGGAAGACTCATTGATGCCAATCCGGATTATGCCAAACTGCATTCACCAAGAGATGAAGCTTTGGAAGGACTTTATAATAAATACAACGTTTTGGGAGATGAACAATTGGTGAAACTAGGCCTTATGCCGTATATCAAAAGAACATTCTCAGGTGAGATAGTATCTTTTCCTGAATATGAATACGATGGAATTGATACTTTAAGAACCCTTGATATTAATAAACCTGTATCCGGAAAATGCTGGGTTAAAACCCAGGGATTTCCAATTAAAGATGAAGGAATAACAGCAAAGGAGTCAAAAAAAAATAAACGGAAGAAATCATATGCTCTAATATAAAAATATAGTTATATGAATTTCAATATTTTTGGTATCAATTTGTCCAAAAACTGGTTTTTATATCTTGTCCTTATTTTGATCTTTTTTCAGGAGTGGGATGTTGCTATAGCTCAGGATGTTGATAGTACAAATACGAAAAACAAAAAGAGCAAAAAACATAACTTTAAGGATCCTGAAGATGGTGCTTTTGATATAAGTTCATTTATTTTAGATAATAAAGGGTTTATGCCTGTACCTTTAATTATTACCGAACCTGCTGTTGGTTATGGAGGAGGGTTAGTCCTATTATTCTTTCATAAACAGAAAAAGAAATATGACATTAAAGTACCTCCAAATATTACGGGAGTAGTTGGTTTGGGCACACAAAATAAAACATGGGTTGCAGGTGTCTTTCATTTTCATGTTTGGGGTCCTGATAAGGTTCGTTACTTTGGAGCAGTGAGTAAACCAATGATAAATGTTAAATATTATGGTAACAACAATGATTACCTAAGTAAAAACCCCCTAAAACTGAATTTAAATGCCTGGTTTCTTGTACAAAGAGTGCAGGTCAGGATAGCAAAGTTCAACTTATTCGCTGGAGGATCCTATATTTATTTCACAACAGAAAATTCTGTTGATACATTGCCTGGTAGACCAATAATTAATGAAATTATTAAAAAGTTGGAGAGAAGATCTACTATTAGTCTGCTGCAATCCATGATAAACTGGGATAGTCGTGATAATATATTTACGCCTCGCACAGGTTTGAATACCGGTTTGATATTTTCGTATAATGCAACCTGGCTGGGAGCTGACGAAGACTTTTACAAATTGAATCCATATTTTTTAGGATATCAGTCCATTTCAAATAAAATATTCTCGGGTTGGCGATTTGATGCAGATTTTATGTTGGGTGATGCTCCTTTATATGCATTGCCATTTATTGAATTACGGGGAGTGCCAGCTTTGAGGTATCAGAGTGATAATACAATGTTGATTGAAACGCAATGGGATTTTATTATTCGTAAACGTTGGTCCCTCGATGTTTTTGCAGGAACAGGAAAAGCATTCCCCTCATTTAGCCAGTTTGGCCCCTCCCAATGGGTATACAATTATGGAGTAGGGTTCAGATATAAAATGGCGAGTGCTCTTGGCATGTGGGCAGGAATTGACTTTGCCTTTAGTAACAACAATGAATTCGCCTTTTATATTATAATAGGAACCGCTTGGGGTAAATAGGATTTATAGCAATTGAAAGAAGCGCTTAAGCTTATGGCCCTCTCTGGGAATACGAAATTATTAATCCCCATTTTTCTTTTACTTGCCATTTTGGTTGATAAGATTTTTCTTATCTTTGCGCCAGTTTGGACCCGTAGCATAACTGGATAGTGCACCTGACTACGGATCAGGAGGTTGGGGATTCGAATTCCTCCGGGTTCACTTGATAATTAAGCGATTACAGACACATATCTGTGGTCGCTTTTTCTTTTTGCATACAATTTAACACAGAGATAATGGATAAAATATTTATAGGGCAAGGGAATTGAGGCATAATTTCACCCCACCCACAACTCTACAGAAATCGCAGGCTAGGTGATCCTACTGGATATATGGCGAGGGTAAATATTATTGTGTCGATATCCTGACTAATTTGATTTCCACATCACAATATACTGGCGCAAAAAGGGCTGAGTGTTCAAGCAAAATATAGCCAGGTACAAAATCAAAAACTCCTGCATATAAATGTTGTAAACTCTTGCTGTAAGAATTTCCCTCGGTATCATCTGATTGGATATCACTGTCATCATTTGAAAAAACAGTGACATCGTTCTGAGGTATTTGGAATGGATATCCGTCACTTGTGTAATAAATTGTTGTTGGAGAAATCAGGGCTCCCCATGCATCTTCAAAACTATAATCTCCCGTAGCATATGAGTCTTCATCGACTACATTATAGAAAGAAAAACTTCCTTCATGCAGGCCCAAAAAGTTAAGCGGATAAGCAGATCCGCTTTTTTTGAAGGGATCTACCATGTATTTTACGCCGTCAATTGTATCTAATTCAAAACTTTCCAGAATTTGTGCCTCCAAATCCTCCATATCCAACTGGAAAGAATTGGTATATCTAATCCACCCATGCAATGAATTATCACTTTGTCCTTGAATGAGGCCATCACATGATAATGAAGTGATCTCATAGAATTTTTCTGATCCCAGAACATGTTCTTCTATTACAGCAGAGCCCTCCCAAAAACCATCTCCTGACACTCCCACGGAACAAGGAGGGCGGCCTAGCTCTGCCAGTACCGAATCAGCAGCCCAATAAGCATTAAATTTCCATGTCAGTTCATAAGTGTTTATAACCTCAACCTTGTATTGAATTATCAAGTCGCAGACCTGTGCAGAAATAATTGCTTCTCCTACTTCAACGCCTGTGATCAAACCATTGTTTACTGTCACTTTACTTTCATCACTACTGCTCCAAATGGTTTCATAACCACCTAGCTTAACTCCAAGGTAATTATATGCTTCTAACTCCATCAGAAAGCTTTCATCCTCTTCAATTTCACTTGTAGCTTTAATTAATACTATTTCATCTATCAGTGTTTCTTTTATGGCTGGACAATTTGGATTAGCAATACTGCTACAATCTAATTCATCCGGATGGGTACAATCATTATATATAATTACATTAATTGTTGTGTCCAGTTTTACTTCTCTTGGATACTCCTCGTTTTCCTCAATATTACCACCTACGTTAACATGGATTACGTTCAAAGAATATTTAAATGAAACTGATAAATGGATCTTACCCTTCCCCTCTTCTTCAAGAGCTTTAACATCAAAAGAAGCATCCCCGCCATGGTCGGTAAAAATGAGGGGGGTAGTGACCAAAAGATTACCCGATGTTCTAATTTTAATTTCCTGGTCTGTTAGTGGATAATTTCTTCCAATAAAAGTTTTAAGAGCTATTTTTGCCGTTTCATCTTTCTTAAGAAGTAAAACTCCCTCAGGTGATATTTTTAACTCGGGCTCACATGATTCAGAGATACATACTGCAACATATGCATCTGACTGGGGAGGATCGCAGGCAAAATAATTGAACTGTTCATCAGCTCTAATTATATTGCATTCCCCTTTTGAAAAGTCATCTAAATGTGTGGTTTCTATTTTTGCAACAATTTTTCTGCATTCATCTTCACTCAGGAATATGTCACCATATAATTCCAAGAAAAAGCTCCTGACATCATTTAAATCTAATTTTGATTTTGTCTGCAAGGTATTAGTCGTTTGGTCAGATTCTTTTAATATAATCTCAATATATTTATCTTTTGGGTTTACTATTTTTGTTTCATCTGAAAATATCCAGGTATTACTTTCATTTATTAATTCATACAAAAAAGGATATCCATCTTCATCTATATTTTGAATAGGTATTTTAACCTTAATGGGTTCTTTGAAGTCAAATAAGTCCGTTGCTATTGAGATTCCAGTTAGGAAAGTCACATTATCAGAATTACTAACAGTCGCAAAAGTATTAACATCTTCAATGCTGAGAATATCCAGCCTCATTTCTTTAGGTTCGATTACTGCTCCTTTCGGTATTTTCACCTTGATTCCTGAGGGAAGGAGAAAGATTCCACCTTCACTATCTACCGTAAATTGGTTACTATATGTTTCAATAATTTCCTCAATTACTTTAACCGTGTCTGACATCACAGGTTCACAGGTTCCCTCAGTAATTACAGCTCTATAATAAGCTGTACTGTCAATTCTAACAGTTAATGTATCCTTAATTTCATTGAGTGGTATCCAATTTGTAAGGTCGTTACTAGCTTGCCAAATAATTGTCCCCCGATAGCCATCTACCGATAATAGTACAGAATCACCTTCCAGGACCGTAGAATCAGATTTTGTTTTCAAATAGTATTGTGGGAATGCAATTTGTTCAAAGGCTAAACAAATCATTATTACCAATATGTACTTTACTGTCCTCACAATTGCTAATTGACTATGATAACTTTTTGCTTATAGATGATTTTTTTGTCTTTTTTAATCAACAAATAGTACAATCCAGACACTCCTGGTGGAAGTACAATCGTCTCAAGATATTCACTATTGTTACATTCCAAATTCTTATTGAGAACCTGAACTCCAATTGAATTTATTACATGAATTGAGTAGCCTGGCAAGCAATCTGGTATGAGTATCTCAAATGTGCCTTTATTAGGATTTGGATATACTTGAATGTTTAAAGGATTGTCAGGAAAGATATCTCCAATGTCTGTTACTACATTCAAAGAAATTGAGTCAAAATAGGAACATCCATTTTCATCAATTATTGTAAGATAAAATACTCCATTCTCCGTTAAGGTAAATATGGAATTATTGATCGTCTGCTGTTGAGCTCCATTACTAAATTTCCATTCCTGAATATAGGTTTTGTCCCCCTCTACATGAAATAGAGTATCCAAATCAATTATTTCACCCTCTTCTGCTTCAAGAGATCCTGAAATAGTGTATGTTAAAGGAGATGGTTGTGTTATTGTGAGCTTAAAAACTTCCTGATTAAAAGCAGGTTTTAAGCTAAATAAAATAATAGCTAAGGCAATTAAGATTAATTTTTTCATAGCATTATTATTTCAGCAGGTAATAATGCAGGTCAAAAAATGAGATATGCCCTACTCTAGAAACACATATCTATACAAGTTACATATGTTTAATGAGATGGCCAAATCTTTTGGTAACTGTTTGATGAATAACTGAGTGTTAGAGATTAATCATCCAAACCCTTCCCACTATAGAGCCAAGATCTCCTTTCAAGATGTATTTCCTTAACTCAACAGAGATAATGGATAAAATAGGTATAGGATCAAGGTAACTGAGGTATATGATCCTACCTACCACCTTCAGGAATCACAGGCTAAAATAGCCTACTGCACATTTGGCGGGGCAAATAAACTTGACTTTCATTCTGAAATGTTGTATCTTATGTGTGCTGATATTTATAGTAGAAATATGTGTTAGTTGCCTTTTTTTCCGAAATGTTTTTAAGTTTAAGATGATCAGATAAAATAAAATTTTGACTTTAATATGGAAACAGTATGTAAAAATTACCAACAGATATTCGTTGATTCAAAACTTACCCATAAAACTTATTCATCCCAAATAATTTATGCCGTAATCTCTTATTATAATCTGGGTTATGAGCTGAAAGAAACCATAAAAATAATTAACCGTCCTTTTAAACCAGAATGCTAATAGCACTTAAAACATAGTAATAATTCAAACATTATCAGAAGAAATTATGAAATCTAAATTTAACCTGTTAATTTTCTTATTTAGTGTTTTATTGGTAGGAACATTAAATGCCCATAAATCTGAATGCTTATGGCAGAATCCTTCACCTCAATCTAATGGCTTATTTGATGTTATCTCATTTGATGAAAATAATTCATTATCATTTGGTGTGATAGCAATTGATTTAATAAGCTCTGATGGTAGTATAAACCGGGAAGTAATAAAGTATGAAGCCAATGATGAAGCAGATTTATTACATGTGCATTCTGTGAATTATAATGACAGATGGGCTGTTTGTGAAGGCGGTGCGATCTTAAGAACAACTAATCACGGACTAACATGGTCAGAACAAAATGCAGCATACAACCTGGAATTAGGTAATCGTGAAGTACCAATAAATACACATAATGGTCTAAAACCTAATGAACAACAGATTGAAATTATAAAAAGCACAATTGCAGATGATTTCCTTGTTAATGATGATGGCGGTAGTGCAGATCAATCCGGTCCCTCAATTTCAATGGATGCGGTAGGTAATTTTGTTATTGTGTGGTACGATTTTAGGAATGCCAATTGGGATATTTATTATCAAAGATACAACGATGCAGGTTTAGCTTTAGGAGTTAATACAAAAGTAAATGATGATACTCAAGATGCATCTCAGGAGCATCCATCAATTTCAATGGACGCAGCAGGTAATTTTGTGATTGTGTGGGATGATTACAGGAACAACAATTATGATATCTATTATCAAAGATATTCCAGCACAGGAGGAGCTTTAGGAGTTAATACAAAAGTTAACGATGATGTTGGAACTGCCAAGCAATGGGATCCATCAATCTCAATTGACGCAGCAGGTAATTTTGTGGTTGTATGGATAGATGAAAGGAATGTCAATCGTGATATCTATTATCAAAGATATTCCAGCACAGGAGGAGCTTTAGGAGTTAACACAAAAGTAAACGATGATGCTGAAAATACCGATCAGATTTCTCCCGCCATCTTATTTGACGTAACAGGTAATTTTGTTATTGTGTGGCATGATTTTAGGAATAACAATTGGGATATTTACTATCAAAGATATAACGGAACAGGAGGAGCTGTGGGTGTAAACACAAAAGTAAACGATGATTCTGGTAGCGAATTTCAAATGTATCCCTCAATCTCAATGGATGTGGTTGGCAATTTTGTTATAGTATGGCATGATTTTAGGAATATAAACTGGGATATATATTTTCAAAGATTCACAAGTACAGGTTCAGCTTTAGGAGCTAACATAAAAGTAAACGATGATGCTGGTAGTATGCATCAAAAGCTTCCCTCCATATCAATGGACGGAGTGGGTAATTTTGTTATTGTGTGGCAGGACAATAGATATGGACAATATAACACAGATATTATTGGTCAAAGATATTTTGCAAATGGAAATCCAAATGGCGGGAATTATCGTATTGTTCCCGATGGTCCAAATAATGGCGAGATATCACCGGTAGTATGTGCAGATAACTCAAGCATAATTTTTTCATGGGTGGATAATCGTCGATCAGAAGGGTGGGACATATATGCAAAAATAGTTAGCTGGGATTGGAATGGTGTAACAACTGAAGTAGTCGAGAGGAATAGTAATCCAAAAGGTTTTTCTCTTTTCCAGAATCATCCAAACCCATTTAGTTCAGTAACAAACATCCGTTTCTCTCTAAGCAAATTCGACCAGATAAACTTATCTGTTTTTAATAAATTCGGTCAAAACGTTGCCACCCTGGTTAACGAAAAACTATCTGCCGGCACTTACAATTATTCATTTTATGACCAAAACTTGCCATCAGGAACATATTTATTCAAACTTACAACTGGTTCCGGTTACTCTCAGGTAAAAAAAATGGTTCTATTAAAGTAGGCGGCAGTTAACAATTCAATTAAGCTGAACAAAAACGCGTAAGATGATTTTGGCTAAGTCAAGTATTTAAATACGTTTTTGTCGTCTTAGTTCATAATGAATACGAAGATATTAAAAAAGGAAGGATGATACAATTCCTCAACTCAGCAGAGATAATGGATAAAATGGGGATAGGGTATGGCAACTGGAGTATGATTTGACCCCACCCAACCCTTCTAGAAATCACAGGCTAGGCAGTCCTACAGGAGAGGCGGCGGGGACAGGTTTTACAAAAGTCCATTTTAGGGGAACCGAAGGACTAATGGTATTGAACGGTGGCAATATGAAAAGTTGAGCGTTTTGAAACACCAATCTTTCAATTTACTGCACCGTATATTTAATATTAAACATTCATATTTACCACTCTCTGCCCAATTTTTTATATTCGCTGTTAAATACCTTTTGAGTTACGTAGTTCTCAAAAGTTGCGTCCATTGAGTAAAATTTCCATTTCAATGAATTCTGCGTAAGAGACCATTTTTAAGAGGCAAGAACCACTATAATTTTAAAATCTTACGAATAATTCTATTCACGAAATACTTTAGTAGGTGTGCCAGACCATGAGCGTCTCTGGAACATGGTCATCTCATATGGCACCAAGCCCTCTTGAAGTACCCTGTCCTGAAATTCCAGAATGTCATTGAAGTCGATCTCACAATACTGCCTGTGCCAGTCCTGTATCATGCTTATTAACTGAAACAGGTAATTCTTGTTGCCAAAGTCTTCGTATTTATGTTTAAGATCAGGATGCTCCCTCAGTAATCTGTTCGCCTTAGAGCCAGGAAATGGTATCAAAGTTCCCCACTCAAACCTGTCAAAGTTGTCAAATTCTGCAAGATTCTTTAGAAATCCTATTGTTCTTTTCAGGCTTTCTTTACTTTCTCCCTGCGCTCCGACCACCACACCAGCTATCACACCAATCCTGTATTTCTGCAACAACTTCATGGCTCTCATATTATCCTCGAGCTTTGCTCTTTTATTCATGCTTTCCAACATTTTAGGATCACCTGATTCCATACCAACAAAAACACTAACACATCCCGACTCAGCAAGTAACCTGGCAGTTTCCTCATCTATGTTTTCGGAGTCAACATAATTGGTGTAAGAGATCTTTAATCCTTTTGGTTTTGCCGCACAGAAAGCCTTAAACCAATCTTTGTCTCCCACAAGGTTATCAGAGGGATCCCAGATGAAATCTGCCTGGTATTTCTCGACCAATGATGAAATCTCATCCCAGACTAGCACAGGCTTTCTAAGCCGTAGATCATAATAAGGAACGGAGCAGAATACACAACCTCCTTCTTCTTGCGAGCGCCACATGCACCCTTTCTGGGAATAAATGTTCATGGGTCTCTTAAATGGATCACAGATCGGATACGCAGGATCTTTACTATTCTTAAAATATACTTCCATGTCCAGAAGATCCCTGTCTGGTGGTGGAAGCTCGTCAAGACATGGCAGTTTTACAGGATTTTCCCTGATCTCATGATTGTCGCGATAAACAAGATTCTCGATTGTACCTAATGGTTCACCTGCAACATACTTTGAAAAA
The DNA here is from genome assembly GCA_963750735.1 of uncultured Bacteroidales bacterium. Lineage (GTDB taxonomy): Bacteria > Bacteroidota > Bacteroidia > Bacteroidales > VadinHA17 > JANTGF01. Next base: position 12,146 of record CAVVRY010000016.1, read on the forward strand.
GCAAGCTCGCCATCGTATCTGATCACAGCATCTACAAAGTCATAGTATTTTAGGATCTCCTTAGCAAGAGGGGTTGCAGCAGCTCCTCCCAGGATTACTCTTGCACCTTTTTGCTTCGCAACCTCAGCCACCTTAATTGCATGGTCATAACCACCAGCTGTTGTTGAAATTCCCACCACATCAGCATCAAGCTTGTCAATCAGTTGATTTAGGGTAAGCACATTGTTCCCGTCAAGAATCTCGACTTCAACACCAGGATTATTCTGCCTGATGTAAGTACCTACAGATACAATGCCCAGAGGCTGAGGCCATCGTGCAAATTTGGCTATATATTTATTTTGTTTCTCAGGCTGATGTGGAATCAGACCATTGAGCATAGCGGCAAACATGTCACTGGATACGGCCTTCTCAGCCAGCCAGAAGATAAGTTCCCGTGCGTAACGAGCAAAAGGCTGAGGCAATGTTGCAAATTTAGTAGTAATCGTATCTGGCCTTCTTGGAGGAGGAAGAACTAACTGGACCTTTTCAATATTCCTGTATCTCATTTACTTTAAGAGCATATAATATAATACAAAAACCTTTTGTTTCATATGAATATTCTTTATACGCTTATGTCGATATTTTTATTATCGATTGTCAATTTTTTATGTAAAGATAGATAAACTTCATAAAAGCCTAAGTTAGGATTCTTGCCTCTTTCTATATAAAAGAAATGGTATTGAACGGCTCTAATATGGGGCGCTGGGCATTTTGAAAGACCTACCTATCAAACCGCTATATGTTTTATTAAATGTATTCATTTTAAAATTAACACTATCAGCCCAATGACCTATATTTATTGTTGTATGTAGGGTGGTTATTCATTTATATCTAGTAATCAACTATTTAGCTCTCATATTTCAATCATTCTCAAATCCCACCAACCTATCAACGAAGCACAAATTTATTTTGTTTTTTTGTGCGTGGGCAAACCCTAATGCCCTGTGGGCAAACTGGGCTGGCCTTTAAAAAACAAGGATGAATTTTCAATTAACTCACCCTTGCTTAATAAGTATGATAAGATTATTTCTTTTTCAAAATTTTATTTAAAACTTTATCCTTATCTAGCTTTTTTGTACAGAAGAACCAATCTTTACAATCAAGTTCTCCATCTTCCATTCTTCCTTTTGCAGCTCCACAAGAACCTGCTGGGCCAATTATAACATCATCACCCGGACGCCAATCAGCAGGTGTTGCAATGCCAAATTCATCAGCCGCCTGTAATGCAATAATTACCCTGTATAACTCATCAAAGTTTCTTCCTAAACTTAAAGGGTAATAAATGATTGCACGAATAATACCTTTTGGGTCGATAAAAAATACCGCACGAACAGCTTTCGTTGAATCTTCATTAGGTTGAATCATGCCATATTTTTTTGCAACATTCATAGTAATGTCTTCAATCAATGGGAAATTGACTTCTACATCTTTCATCCCTTTGTATTCAATCTTTTCTTTAATGGTGCGTAACCATGCAATATGACTGTACAAGCCATCAATAGAAAGACCAACCAATTTACAATTTGCTTCTGCAAACTTATCTTCCATAGTAGCAAAGGTCATAAATTCCGATGTGCAAACAGGTGTAAAGTCAGCAGGGTGGCTAAAAAGAATTACCCAATCTCCTTTATAATCCGCAGGGAAATTAATATCACCTTGCGTTGTTACTGCTTTAAATTCTGGTGCAGCATCACCAATTCTTGGCATACTAAATACCTCTTGTTCTTGATTTTGTTCCATAATATTTAATTTAAAAGTTAATATTTAACATTTATCAAATGTTCCTCTGATTTGAACTACAATATCTTCTAATTTAAATCCAGTGAATTTTTTCTTTTTAAAATATTCTTTTAATACCTCGTCTAATTCTTCATCCATATAATCTTCTATTAAATCACATTCAGAGCAATACAAATGATGATGGTTTTCCATAATTCCATCATATCGCATTAAATCTCTATCAGTTGTGACTTTTTTCACAAGTTTGTTTTCAATTAGTGTGTCGAGTACCTTATATACTGTACCAGAAGCTATATTAGGATTGCTTTGCCGGATATATTCTATTATATTATCGGCAGTAGGATGATTCCCCAACTTATAAATTGCATCAAGTATTACCAATCGCTGTGGAGTAACTTTCAATCCTTTCTCCGATAATTTATTTCTTATTTCTTCAATTGAAAATTCCATTTGATAAAATCTTGTTTGTGTGTATTTTTAATTAATTTACTTGTGGCAGTTAAAATACGGGAGATTTTACTCTACCGTATTTCTATTTAAACCATCAAAATTACATCAAATCAAAACGGTCAAGGTTCATTACTTTGTTCCATGCAGCCACAAAATCTAACACAAATTTTTCCTTAGCATCGGAACTTCCGTACACCTCGGCAAGTGCTCTAAGTTCTGAGTTTGAACCAAAAATGAGGTCGGCACGGGTTGCAGTCCACATTGCTTTGCCTGTTTTTCGGTCACGTCCATCAAATTTTTCTTTGTCTTCTGAAGCTGGCATCCATGCTGTACTCATGTCCAATAAGTTTACAAAGAAGTCATTGCTAAGGACTTCCGTATTCTTCGTAAAAACGCCATATTTTGAATTATCAAAATTTGTGTTCAATACACGCATTCCACCAATAAGAACGGTCATTTCAGGAGCAGTTAATTTGAGTAATTGCGCTTTATCAATTAATAGTTCTTCTGTTGAAACTTTATATTTAGTTTTTAAATAGTTCCTGAAACCATCTGCTACAGGTTCAAGTGTTTTGATGGATTCTATATCGGTTTGCTCTTGTGATGCATCCATACGACCCGGTGTGAAAGAAACTTTAACTGCAAATCCAGCATCTTTTGCCGCTTTTTCAACACCTGCACAGCCTGCTAAGACAATTAAGTCAGCAAGCGACACTTTTTTGTCATTAGATTGCGAACTGTTAAAATCTTCTTGTATAGCTTCCAATTTCATCAAAACCTTGCTTAGTTGTGTCGGATTATTTACCACCCAATCTTTTTGAGGGGCTAAACGAATACGTGCACCATTTGCACCACCTCGCTTATCAGAACCACGGAATGTTGAGGCAGATGCCCAGGCTGTAGAAGTCAGTTGAGAAACTGTTAGTCCGGATTTTATAACCTTACCTTTTAATTCAGAAATATCTTTATCGTCAATCAATGTATGATTCAAAGAAGGAATTGGGTCTTGCCAGATTAGTTCTTCTTTAGGTACTTCTGAACCCAGGTAACATGCAATCGGTCCCATATCTCTATGAGTGAGTTTAAACCACGCCCTGGCGAAAGCATCTGCAAATTCAAGTGGATTTTCATAAAAGCGTCTTGAAATTTTCTCATAAGCAGGGTCGAAACGCAACGAAAGGTCTGTTGTTAGCATTGTTGGTGCATGTTTTTTAGATGCATCATGTGCATCAGGCATTAAATCACCTGCATTTTTTGCTACCCATTGCTTTGCTCCGGCTGGACTTGTAGTAAGTTCCCAATCGAACTTAAATAGATTATCGAAAAAATAATAACTCCATTTAGCTGGAGTTTGAGTCCATATTACTTCCAAACCACTTGAGATGGTATCTGCACCTTTTCCAGAACCAAACTTATTTTTCCAGCCCAGACTTTGTTCTTCAATGTCGGCAGCTTCCGGTTCAGCACCCACATTCGCAGCATCTCCAGCTCCATGGCATTTTCCAAAAGTATGACCACCAGCAATTAACGCTACAGTTTCTTCATCATTCATAGCCATACGAGCGAATGTATCTCTAATGTCTTTAGCTGCTAAAAGTGGGTCAGGATTTCCATCTGGTCCTTCAGGATTAACATATATTAACCCCATTTGAATAGCAGCAAGTGGATTATCTACTTCAGTTTTATCCAAATTTCGTTCGTCATTTTCTAACCATTCTGACTCCGAACCCCAATACACATCTTCTTCTGGCTCCCATACATCTTCACGCCCGCCGGCAAATCCAAAGGTTTTAAAACCCATTGATTCTAAGGCTACATTACCAGCAAGAATCATCAGGTCAGCCCACGATATTTTTTTACCATATTTTTGTTTGATTGGCCAAAGTAATCTACGCGCTTTGTCAAGATTGACATTGTCTGGCCAACTGTTTAAAGGTGCAAATCTTTGTTGTCCGCCACCAGCGCCACCACGTCCATCGCCCGTACGATAAGTGCCTGCGCTATGCCATGCCATACGAATGAAAAAAGGACCATAATGTCCAAAGTCTGCTGGCCACCAATCTTGAGAATCAGTCATTAACTTTTGAAGGTCTTTTTTAATAGATGGTAAATCGAGACTTTTAAATTCTTTGGCATAGTCAAATCCTTTGTCCATAGGGTTAGATTTTGAAGAATGTTGACGAAGAATGTTTAGTTTTAACTGATTAGGCCACCAATTGATATTTTTTGTACCACTTGAACCTACAGAATGTTTTCCAACAGCACCAGTTACTGGGCATTTACTTATTTTTTCAGATTTGTTTTCCATTATTTTCAGTCTTTAATATTATGAATTCAAACATTTTAACTTATTTAATTTGACGCTTCACTAAATAAGAATTATTCTTCTTTAAGAATTAGTAAAATTAAAAAATATTTATTCATAAGTCAAGTTAAATGATAATTATTTTATGCTGGAGGGGCAAAAAAACAGCTCTTTTGTAAACTTTGGCTTGCCGGGTTGGTTTGCAGCGGTTTGCAAATGTGCTGTTATGTGGGTGGGGTTTCCTTTTTCTTTTTGCGGGGGGAAGAAAAAAACAAAATAAATTCCCTCAAATTTGCACCGACCTATCTTTGGTGCTTTTTGCACTTGCATACAATGAGGAGCTAAACGTAGTTCCTCATTCAATACCATTTCTTTTGGATAGGGAATCCGCTATTTAGCGGATGGAGATACAAAAGTCCACTTTAGTGGAACCGAAGGAGGGTAAGCTGACCGATATCAGCGAAGCTAATGGTACTGAACGGCTCTAATATGGGGCGCTGGGCATTTTGAAAGACCTACCTATCAAACCGCTATATGTTTTATTAAATGTATTCATTTTAAAATTAACACTATCAGCCCAATGACCTATATTTATTGTTGTACGTAGGGTGTTTATTCACATCTTGATAAGGTCTTGTATTATCTTTTAAAATTTAAGTTAAGCTTATCTGTGCCATTAATCAATCATCCACCATCTTCAAAATCATCCACTAAACAAGTAGATTAGACATCCTATTAATATCAAGAATGTTGCTGTTACGACAAATCCCATTTTCTTGTTTATTCTAAAGGAAACAGCTATCATGCTGCCTGCTGCAGCATAGAAGAATATTATATATGGAATATGAAGTGCAAGTATTTCTCTAAATGGAATCTTGAGTATATAATCAAGTAATAATTCGAGAAAAAGATAGAAGAGAATAAATATATGTGACACTATTATCTTTTTACCTGCTTTATTTTTCCAATAGCTTGCTAATGTAACAGTGAAAGGCAGGGCTGTAGAAAGAATAATCGCGCCAAATACTTGCAAGAGTAACTCCTTTTCAAGTTTTACTGCAATGTATAGCACACTCACAGAGATGTTAAAAATGATTGAGGCACTAATAAAGATAAGACCACTTGATTTATTTGATTTTATTGGCTTAATATTCATTTGCTCCGTTTTTAAACAGTGCTTTAACAGAATTTACTCACCATGATTCCTAATTGCCTTGCGAACAACGGTTGGTCTTAAGTTTGTAATTGTAATATTATTTGTTTCTTAAAAGTGAAAAGAAAGCGGGTGAACTGAAACGGTCAATAGAATTTGAGTTCTTTATACAGCACTTTATATTTACCTCCCTTATTAACAAATTTAGTAATTATTTTAGTTAAATGGTTGATTTTCAAAATAGTGTTTTTGTCGCTCTCCTATAAATCATTATTTTTTTCTCGCCATTCATTTAAAAGGGATAGCCACTTTTTTGCATTCTCTGAATTATATACAAATTCTCCCTCGGATATCAACTTGGACAATTCCTCATTTCTTTCCTCGGATATCCATTGGTAAATTGACGGCCAAACCTCTTGGAATGCCAAAATACTCTCCTGAGTTACTTCTGCTTTTAGCTCTTTTATCAATCCATCAAAGAATACCATTGTACAGGGCTCATAGTACATAAATTCGATACCAGCGAGTCGAAACCAGTCATTTGCTTCTTTAAGCTTGAAAGTGACAGTATCTTTAATTACCTTGATATCAGATATAACCATATGACTATTAGTGGCTGCATCCCATTCAGCTAGTTCACTTACTTGTTCCTTTCCAGCTTTTTTCCAAGTTCCAACAATCTCAAATGTGATATCGGTTGTATATAAAGACATCACTTTTTCAATATCGTGTTTGTTGTGCGCTTGCTCATAGGTTTTTACTCGATTCTCAAGCGTGGGTGAGCAACCTAAAACGATGACATCCAAAAAAAGAATTAATAAACAATAAACATGTCGTTTCAAGATTGTTTTCATCTTTTCCTATTTCTTTTTATACTATTGCACCTAATGAGGAGCTAAACGCAGTTCCTTCCTGCATACGAAGATATCAAAAAAGGAAAGATGATACAATTCACCAGCGGCGCGATAAGTGAATTAAGTATCAACTGCCTTGCCCACGCAGAATGCGTGGAGGAAGTCCTTTTTAGATATCGGGAGTATAAAGGGAGGTTCCAAATTGAGTTTAGCGTAAGTTCTGTACCGTTTTGACTAAATGTCCCACTAAAGTGGTTATTAAAATATAGGAAATGACTCAATTTGGTTTAGCTCCTCATTCAATACCATTTCTTTTGGATTGGGATCACGCCAACGGCGTGAGGAGATACAAAAGTCCACTTTAGTGGAACCGAAGGAGGGTAAGCTGACCGATATCAGCGAAGCTAATGGTACTGAACGGCTCTAATATGGGGCGCTGGGCATTTTGAAAGACCTACCTATCAAACCGCTATATGTTTTATTAAATGTATTCATTTTAAAATTAATACTATCAGCCCATAACCTTGAATGACGGCCATTACCATTAGGGAAAGGATGGATTTTTACCAGTCTGTGCTTAAATCTAATAGCTATCTCATCATCTGGAAAGGATTTGTTTTCTATCCAAAACCTGCAATCATCCATTAGTTTGGTAAGCTCTAACTCAACCTGGTATTTGTCGACTCCAATATTTTTATTTGTCTTCCTAAATATACCGGCCCAACCCCACACTTCTGCAAACATTCTTTTGTGTACTTCTTTGGTGAAATCAACAGTAAGTATCTTTGTATATGTTGGATTTCTTTTTAAACTCCATTCTACAGCTTTTTCTATGTTAGCTTGTTCGAATTCATCAAGTTCGCCCCTGGTTGAAATTGTTTTTATTCTCAGTTCCTCTTTTTCCTCTTCCTCAATAGGTGTTTGACCTTTAATATATTCTAATTCTAATCCCATAGTATTTTTGGCATATCATTCTTTAATTCATTGACTTTCTCTTTGATTGATTTTTCTATTCTTTCAGGAGTGTTTCTTTGATCCTCCAATCCCATTTGAACAGAAGTTCGTTCCACAATATTTCTTGCCAGTTCTTCTGCTCTTTTTTCAATCATACCCTCAAGTGTCTTTTCTGAAGGAATAAAACCATAAACAAACTTCATATTAAGTGCATAGGCAGTTTGTTTTAGCACCTTAATTGAAATTGTGCCATTTCTTTCCCGTTCCTCTATTTCTTTTACACTCTGAGGTGTAATAGACATTCGCAGTCCAAGTTGCCTTAGTGACATATTTATCCCTTGACGGATTGAGTAGATCCAACCTTGAGGTGGTAGAACAACATCCTCGATATTTCTGAACTTGGCTATTTTATTGTCAAGTTGCTCTCGTATAAGTTTTTTTGTTTTCATAAGGCTGTGCCCTTAAAATATTTATTCAAAAATAAGGTTATAGCCTGAATAATGCAAATTTATTTTAAGGTTATAGCCTGATTTTAAAATTGGGGTTAACTTGTTTATAAATGCACTTTTGCTTGCTAAAGTTACCGAATATATCCAATATTGGTATGTGTTGTGTATTGATTTGTTTTATTAGTTGCATTTTCTTTCCATACCCTTCCCACTTTTAAGCCACGATCTCTTTCTAAGATTTAATTCCTCAACTCAATAGATATAATGGATAAAATGGTATAGGGTAAGGCAATTGGAGCATGATTTCACTCCACCCAACCCCTGTGGAAATAGCTGGCAAACCTATCCACCTAAACGCATGGCGGGGGCAAAATTTGAGAACCCTATAGGTACAGCACTTATTATCTTCATTAAATCCCAAGAACTATACAAAGATGCCTTTGTGCTCTTGAAACAGCCCCAACAGCCTCAAAATACAAGTCTCCTAGCCAACTTCAAATAAGCATGAAAAATAATCTCTAGCAATAGTTGCAACCGTTTTCAGTTTACATCGTCAAAAGAGTAAATGAAATAAATGTTTCACTTAAAACTCAAAGATTATGGATGATGTATTGATAGTATTAATAATATTCGGGGCAATATTCGGGGTATTCTATCTAGCTTTCAACACTAGAAACAAAGAACGAATGGCATTAATTGAAAAAGGCGCTGATGCAAAGTTATTTAATGTTGAAAAAAATTACACTTGGAAGAACCTCTCCCTTTCGTTTGGGATGCTCCTTATTGGTGCTGCAATTGGGGTTCTAACTGCAGGCATTTTAGACACAACGACAACAATACATGAAGGTGTAGCATATCCCTCAATGATATTCCTTTTTTCTGGGTTAAGTCTTGTAATTTATTTTTTTCTGGCTAGAAAATTGAGCAGAATAGACGAGTGAAAATTTTTAACCATAGGATATGGCCTATTTTTAGCTGATTTTAATAGCATAACCGGTGTGACAATTGAACTGTTTGTTACATCGGTTTTTAATTTTATAAAATAGAGAATTAAAAACCATCTTCCATAAATTGCACACTACCTATCACCTGTGGAAATAGAAGGTTAGGTCGACCTACTGGTTAGACAGTGGGGGAGGTTTTTAAGAAGTCTGTGGAGACAACGATTCTTTCCTTCAGGTGAGACCAATAATCAAGTTTCAATTGAAGATACTTCTATATGCCTGAAACAGCCCCAAACTATGTTTCAGCACCACATGACAAGCCTCTTCATATATATTTGCTATTGATACTTAGATGGTTTATATTTATGTACCCAAACCATTATAAATTAATGCCTGAAAAGCCCAATAAACTATCGCAATTCTGGCAGGAGCTAAAACGCCGCAAAGTATTCAGAGTTGTCGCTATGTATGCTGGGGTAGCATATATAATCATAGAACTGGTTAATAATGTTGCTGAACCATTACATCTACCTGAGTGGACTGCGGCAGTCGTTATATTTCTCCTTATAATTGGATTTCCTATTGTTACAATCTTATCATGGATATTTGACCTGACACCAGAAGGTGTAAAAAAGACGGCATCAATTGAAGTTACTAAAGAGCAAGAATTATCTTCTGAACCTGTTAGAAGAAAATTAAGAGCAGTTGATGTAATTATTGTCGTATTAATTGTGGCAGTTGGAATATTAGCTTATCCCAAGATATTCAAAAAAGATAAGTTTAAGAATATCAGGGATGTGGATGGAAGAATTTCTGTAGCAGTTATGCCTTTTCAAAACATGGCTGGAGATACATTATGGGATATTTGGCAAAATGGGATTCAGAATGAACTAATAACTAAGCTTTCCAATTCAAAAGAGTTAGCAGTTCGTCAATATCAAACTATGAACGATATTCTACAGAGTACAAAACATAAAAATTATACTTCAATTACTCCATTTGTAGCCAGTGATATATCTCGTAAGCTTGAGGCAAACACTTTTATTCTTGGTAGTATTAAGAAATCAGGAGATATTGTACGAATAAATGCCCAATTGATTGATTCCGAAACTGAGGGAATATTTAAGAGCTTCCAGATTGATGGGAATGGTGAAGATGATATGTTGTTTATTACAGATTCTTTGTCCAAACTCGTAAGGAGTTATCTGGAATTAAAGGTGCTTGAAAAAGAACTTGATTATGATTATAGTAAATTCTCAATTACAGGATCATCCGAAGCATACAGATATTATATTAAAGGGATGAATTTGTTTTTTAGCAATGATTATTCTTCTTCTGTAGAATTGTTTATTAAAGCCATTGAGGTAGATCCCAATTTCTTTGCTGCCAATTACTTTTTAACGGGGGCCTATTATAACCTTAGAAGGAATGATGAGGCATTGCTTTCCTTTCAAAAAGCTTATGAACAATTTGAAAATGTGTCATATGATAATCAATTGTTATTAAAACATATGAAGTCTTTCATTGATAAGGACCCATATGCGGGTATTAAATACTTAGAATTATTTTTAGAGGATAATCCACAAAATCGTATTATGTGGTACCTGCAAGGCACGAACTACAATGATATACACCAGTTTGAAAAAGCAATTCAATGTTTCGAAAAATCTCTTGAAATAAGTAAGCAATGGGGGGGTGGTAGTATGTGGGTTCCTTTTTATATAAATCCTGGATGGCTCTATCATGAATATGGGAATCATAATAGAGAAAATGAAATTTATAAACTTGGATTGAGTGTAATGCCAGACCATCCGAGGATAATCTATCATCAGGCTATTTGTGCTCTTTCCCAGGGTGATACAACAGAAGCAAATGAATATGTTGCAAAATACAAATCAATCAGGAAAACAAATGGTTGGAATGATGATCAAATCAATAATAGTATTGGAATAATTTATCAAATGGCTGAACAATATGATAAAGCTACTGTTATTTTCAGAGAATTAATTGCAAAGAATCCACCTAATCCAGAGATGAAATGGCGGTTAGGATCTATCCTCATAAATAATAAAAAAAGTGTTGATGAAGGAATGGATCTTATTAACCAAGCTCTTAAAATTGAACCTGATAATTATTCATTCATAGATACCAAAGCCTGGGGTCTATATAAGCAAGGAAAGCTTGAAGAATCCTTTACTATTCTTAAAGAATCGTGGGAAGCAAGACCTTATTTTGACCGTAGTCATTATTTACATATTCAGGAAGTTGAAAAAGCTCTTGCCAAATAAAATAGATGATATAATTTAATATCTTGTTTGAATATAGAATTATCTCAAAATCCTTCCCACCTCAGAGCCACGATCTCCTTCCAAGATGTAATTCCTCAACTCAACAGAGATAATGGATAAAATGGGTTTAGGGTCATACAACCAGAGCATGATTTCATCCCACCCAACCCCGACAGAAATCACAGGCTAGGTTGTCCTAATGGCTGCGCAGCGGGGGGGTGATTATATTCAAATAAGCACCATCACTTATTTGGGCACAATTTATAGTACATCAAAAGGGCATCCTATTAATAAAATTTCTAAATTTACAGGGGTAAAAAAAGAGGATTCAGTTTGAATAAAATAGATATTCATAGAATAAGTGAGGTCTTATTAGGATCCAGGGATGAGTTTCCAATGGAACATAGGTTCCTTAGTGCATTTATGCTGTTTAGTGCCATATTTGCACTATCTGCTGTTGTTGTAAACTCCTTTTTAAATGTTCCTGAATCAATGGTTACCTGGTCAGCTATCTCAACTGTGTCCATGTCCATATTTTATTATTTATCCCGGTTCAGGAACTCATACACTCCTGTTTTATATATTTCTACAGTTTTTGTACTTGTAATGCTCTCAATAATTTGGATTGAGAACGCAGGGTCTAAAGGCCCGGTAATTTATATCTTTTTTGCACTACTTGTTTTTATCATTCTTTTTTTCAGAGGAGCTATGGGTATCGGAATGATCTCCATTTTTACCCTAACTATAATTCTCCTTTTTGTATTGGAGAAGTTATATCCCGAAATGATTACACCTTACATCGATGAAGAGGTTAGAACTGTTCACCATATTACCACTCTTGTTCCGATGATAATGATTATATCTTTTTTCATTTATTTTACCATGCAATATTATCTAAGAGAAAAAGAAAAGGCCCAGCAGTCAGACGTTTTGAAATCCTCCTTTCTTTCTAATATGTCTCATGAAATCAGGACTCCTATGAATGGAATTTTAGGATTTAGTCAATTGTTAATTAATGAAACTGATCCTAAGGTTCGGAGTAATTATGTAAATATTATTAATGAGAGCGGTGATAGCCTGCTGAACCTTATAAATGATATTCTTGATATCTCAGAAATAGAGGCCGGTCAGGGCAAGATAGTGCATAAAGCATTCGATCTTCACAAGTTACTGGATGAATTATGCGAAACCTTTAAAGAACAAAAGGAAAAACTAAACAAGGATAAAATTGAAATTAAATTGGAGCTTCCTGATTCGTACAGTATTAAGAAGCTTCTTTCCGATCCCTTCAGGTTGAGGCAGATTCTTTCCAATCTTATTAACAATGCCTTGAAATTTACGGAATCAGGATCCATTACTTTCGGATATAAAAAACAGTTGCAGAATAAACTGTTATTTTTTGTAAGGGATACAGGTATAGGCATTTCTAAAGAGAAACAGGAAATAATTTTTAACCGTTTTCTTAAAATTGAAGATAGCTTTCAAAAGTTGTACAGGGGCGCTGGACTTGGTCTTTCAATTAGTAAACAATTGGTAGGTTTGTTGGGTGGAAATATATGGGTGGAGTCAGAACCCGGAAAGGGATCAGTTTTTATGTTTACTCTTCCACTTGAGGAAGCGGAGCTCGTAGAAATCGTTAGCGAGAAGAAAATTCACCATGAAGATTCATACTCATGGGAGGGCAAGAAGCTGCTAATTGCTGAAGATGAGGAATTGAATTATAAACTGTTTTTCGAAATGTTTAAACCTACAGGAATAGATTTATTTCGAGCTGAGAACGGAAAAATTGCCTTGGATATGTACAGAGAGAAAAAGGATTTCGATATTATTATTCTCGATTTAAAAATGCCTGAAATGGATGGAATACAGGTGTTTAAAAGGATTAGGGAGGAGAACAAGAAAGTGCCAATCCTGGCAGTTACTGCATTTGGCTTGGAAGAAGAAAAGCAAAAATGTGAAGCCATTGGTTTTAATAAATACTTTTCTAAACCTGTAAATAAGAAAGAGTTATTTACTGCCATCGATCAATTCATTAAATAGGGGGCTCTATTTCCCGATCTTTACAAAATTCCAAATTATAGTATGAGAAAATCTAAAAGAATAATCTTTAAGAGCTTAGTAGGATTTTTTGCAGTGATATTGGCAATTATTTTGGTATTACCTTTATTCTTTAAAGGTACCATTCAGCAAAAAGTAAAAGATGAATTGCATGAAAATTTGAATGCAGAGGTTGATTTTAAGAATTTTCACTTAAGCCTTCTTCCAGACTTTCCAAACCTTCAGGTAAGTACTAAAAGTATTAGTGTAATAGGGGTGAATAATTTTGCTGGTGACACAATCCTCGGTATGGAATCTCTTAAATTCTCGATAAATCTAATTAGTCTGCTAAATAAAAAAGAAGGACCGGAAGTAAAGTCTGTTTTGTTCAACTCTCCGGTTTTGAACCTTAAAATATTGCCATCGGGTGAAGTCACCTGGGATGTCATGAAAGTAACTGAGGAAGTAAGCGTTGAAGAGGAAAGTGCTTCAGCTTTTTCCTTTCGACTCAAGAAGTTTAGGATAAAAAACGGAAACATTACATATCTTGATGGGCCTGGTGAAATGAAAGTTTCACTCGAAGGTATCAACTTGTTTCTTGGTGGAAATTTTAGTTCGAGAGGAACTACTTTTGATCTACAAACCCTTGTGAATAGTCTAACCTATACCTCAAAGGGAATATCCTATTTGAATAAGGTAGAGGCTGGACTTACTGCAAGCATATCAGCTGATCTCGAAAATCAGGTTTTCTCTTTTCAGGAGAATAAGATGTTGTTAAATGATCTGGCGCTTCGCTTTGACGGCATGGTGGATCTCTCAGAAGAGAATCCATTTGTTAACATTGGTTTCGAAACGGTCGACAATAGTTTTAAATCAATTATCTCACTCATCCCATCAATTTACCAGAATGAGTTTAAGGATTTTAAAACGGAAGGAAAATTCTCCGTTTCAGGACGGATAGACGGTCATTATTTAGAAGCAGATTCAATATATCCTGATCTGCAATTAAGTCTTGATGTTGAAAATGCAATGGTATCTCATTCTGATTATCCTGCCACATTGGACGACATTGATATTGCACTTGAATTATCCCTAAGTGGGAGAAATATGGATAGTTCAACAGTGGATATTGACAATTTTAGTTTTAAATTATCGGGTAATCCTTTTAAGACAAACTTATATGTGCGAACACCCATGACTAATCCAGAAATCAAGGGGCTGATCATAGGCACGGTAAATGTTTCAGACTTTTTAGGTGTGCTTCCATTTGAAGGGCATAAAATGAGTGGAAATCTGGATACTGACCTCAAATTTGACTTTAATATGGCCGATGTTGAGGAGGAAAATTATGAAAATATTGAAGCAAGAGGAAGACTATATATGCAGGATTTTGAGTGGTCAAATCCAGATATTCCTGTTCCTGTTTTTATAGAGGAAGGGGAACTTTTATTTTCTCCCAGCTTTCTTGATCTCACAAAACTGGATATTAAAATAGGTAGTAGTGATTTTCATGCTGAAGGAAAACTTGACAATTACTTACTTCATTATTTTAAAGACCAAGACCTGAGCGGTTCGTTTAATATACAATCAAATCTGGTCGACCTAAATGAATTAATTCCGGAATCTGACCAAGATTCAATTCAGGAAACGGATTCAACTGAAGTTTCAACCCTGGTTATTCCAAAAAATATTGATTTCAATGCCTTAACTTCCATTGATAAACTTATTCAAGGAAACATGGAGCTTACAGACTTGAACGGTAGGGTTCTTGTAAATAATGGCAGACTAATACTGGATGGTTTAAATATGAAACTTTTGCAGGGAGTAATCCAGGCCTCAGGAGAGTACAATACATCTGATTCATTATCTCCTTATCTGAGTATGAATGTTTCTGCTGAAAAACTTGATATACCTACTGCATTTAACAACTTTAATACCGTGCAGGCCTTTGCTCCATTTGCAAAGAATTTGAATGGAATGGTTTCTGCAAATCTGTTTTACACGGGCAAAATGAGCAAGGATTTGAAGCCCATATTGAACAGTATAAGCGGGGAGGGTAAACTTCAATCAAAAGAAGTCCAGATTCTCAATTCTAAGGCCTTCGACCAGCTTAAAAAACTAACCAAACTAAACAAGGACTTCACAAATACTTTTGAAGATATAAATACTTCTTTTGGTATTAAAGATGGCAGAGTCGTTATTAGTCCATTTGATGTTAAGGTTGGCAATATTCCTGCAAATTTCAGTGGAGATCATGGATTAGACCATACACTCAATTATTTGGTAAAAATGCAGGTACCAAGGAAAGAACTGGGTGCTGGAGCCAATGCACTTATTGATGAAATGTCCAAAAGTGCTTCACTACTAGGCATCCCATTTACTCCGGGAGAATTTATACCGGTAAATTTGAAGATTACCGGTAGCTTTTTAGAGCCTCAGGTAAACTTATTGGGTGCAGGTGCAGGTAATGCTGGAATACCAATCAAGGATGTGGTAAAAGAGGGATTAAAGCAGGAAGTTGAGGTACAAAAAGAAAAGCTGGAGAAGGAGATAAGAAATGTGGCTTCTGAGGAGGCTGATAAAATCATCAAGCAGGCTGAATCAGAAGTTGAAAAACTTAAAGAGGTGGCTGCCGAAGCTGCAGAGAAAATCCGGAAAGAAGGATATGCCGGTGCTGAACGTGTTGAGAAAGAAGCTGAGGGGAAAGGCTGGGTGGCTGAAAATCTGGCTAAAAAGGCTGCATCTGAACTTAAAAAGGAAGCAGACAAACAGGCTGAGAATGTTATAAGGGAGGCCAATGAGAAAGCTGAATCAATATTGAATGAAGCCAGGAAGAGAGCCGGGGAAATCAGTAATTCAGGGAAAGATCAAATCCAGTAAATTTATCATGCTATTCGGATTATCGGATTTTTACAAATAAAAAAGCCTTCCTGTAAAGAAAGGCTTCATCGAAATTGTAGATTCTTCTAGTATTTTTTCTCTTTAATCCGGGCTTTTTTACCGGTGAGTTTTCTCAGATAAAAAATCTTTGACCTTCTCACTTTACCATGCTTGTTTACTTCAATTTTTTCAATAAATGGTGAAGCAGTTGGAAAAATCCTTTCTACACCAATATTCCCAGACATTTTTCTTACTGTAAAGGTCTGTGTGTGTCCGGTTCCACTTCTTTGCAGCACTACTCCTTTATACTGCTGAATTCTTTCCTTGTTCCCCTCTTTAATTTTATAGTGTACTGTAATAGTATCTCCACTTCCAAATTTTGGGAATTTGTCTTCGAAGGTGAATTCTTTATCAACAACTTTCATTAAGTCCATCTCTATCCAATTTTTTTCGGTTCTATATTCAAAAATCGAGCGCAATATTACAAAATATTTTTCAATCAAACACCTATTATCCCTAATATTATTAATATAATCTTAAGTTGGAAGAATTTCCTGCTTATGAGAATAAAATATTCTGTCTAAATATTAGATTTAATGTCCACCTTCTGTCATTTTTAACTTATCACCTGTTTCAGTGGCTACCTTACGATACCATTCTTTTGTATAGCCAGGTTGCTCAATTTTTGGATTTACATACAGGTGATCTTCTGGAACAGGTTGCGATTCCTTAACATTTCCATCCATATAACGGGCAAATAAAAATCCATAGAAATCTCTCCATTCATCAACGGTTTGGTTTCCTTTATTCACAGAGTAATCAGTTAAAAAACTCAATGCTTTTATTGGGTCTTTTTTATGTAACTCACTGGCTACTTTATCAATGGCTTGAACTTCTTCTATGAAACCCATTTCAAGCACAGCCTGTTTTTTACGAATATCAGGGAAAATTAAATTTGAACGTGAATAGGCATAATTGGTAACCTGGTTAAACACCCAGAAGGCTGATTCGTTGGTAAATTCCATCATTGAGCCATTGCCAGCGGCAAACGACCATGGAACTTCAGTAATACCGCAATACATAGGAACATATACTGTGGAATAAGTATCATCTACACCAAACCACAGAATTCCACCAACCGGATCAGGGAGCCAATTCCGACTTTGAGAAACAAATGAAAAGCCAGTTTGCTGCGTGGAAATAGCCCTTTCATTAAAATAAGTTTCTTCATCTACTTTCCAGGTTAGAGGTCTCCATCTAACACCACAGTTAAAAGGACCGGCACCGATATCCTGGGTCATATCCATTGGAGAGTTTTCATAATAATCTCTCATCATTTCCATTACATCATGCACAGATACTTTTTCATCTGGTTTTACCCACAGTGGCATTCTGGTATCTAACTTTTGTCCCATAGCATAGTCAAGGTACTGATCCATACCACTGCTAACCTCATTAAAACCGGCCCATACTCTTGCCTCGCAAAAACGGGCAGCACCAAAATCAACTGGGGCATAAGTGTCTGAAAAACTAAAATCTTTGTCTTTCCCTTTGTAAAATCCCATTTCTTTTGCTACACTAATCACATCATGTGCATACACATTTTCAATTCCCGCATCAAAAATTTTATCCATGTTCTTAGATGAAATGGATGTTTTTCCATCTTCAAGAGGGAAAGTAGTGATCCTGGCCTGGTTTGCATGGCCTGAAATATATCCATCAGGAATGCGACGGGCAACCCAAACAGCACCTGTATTTCCTTCTCCCTTACCAATCATCTCCATGATCCATACCTCATTGGGGTCAGAAATTGAAAAGGATTCACCAGAACTGTAGTAGCCATATTCATCGAACAATTCAGAAATTACTTTTATGGCCTCACGGGCAGTTTTTGCCCTTTGAAGTGTGATATACATGAGACTCCCGTAATCGATGATTCCTTTTTTATCACGCAATTCACTTTTTCCGCCATAGGTAGTTTCACCAATAGCAAGCTGATACTCATTCATATTACCGACTACTGAATAGGTATGTCTTACCTGTTTTATTTTGCCAAGGTATTTTCCTGTATCCCATTCATAAACATCCATCATGGCGCCTTCGGGATAATCAGCAGCAGGCCTGAAGTACAATTCACCATATAAAACATGTGAATCAGCTGCATAGGTAATCATAGTAGAACCGTCCTTACTGGCGCCTCTTGTAATTAGAAAATTTGTACACGATTGGGAGTTCTGAAAGCTAATACCCAATAGTAAACTTGCCAATACTAGTAATTTCTTCATTTTATTATTATTTGTTAATAGATTAGTTTGCTGTGAATTTTAAGTGATCCGGGAGTTCATTTAAAGCTTTTCTTTCCAGGCTTACAAAAATAGAAAAAAAGTGGAGTTTTAATATAAATTTCAATGAAAACTCAAATGGTTTTAAAGCGTTGTATTAAAGTTCTGGTGAAGGAGAATAAAGGTAGTGAGTTAAGAAAATATTATTCTATTGTTATAGAAAATAAAGAATAATCCTCACCTTTTTCTTTTGAATATGCAGAAAATAAAATAGTATTGTTATCATTCCATACTAAACCCGGCCAGTCCTTTGAGAAGCTATATTCTTCTGTATCAAAAGCCTGGTAATATCTTTCTTCATTCATATAATATATCCATATCGAAAGTTTTCCATTAAGGTCTGATAAAAAAGCTAATTTAGAATTATCTGGTGATATAATCGGTGAGCATTTTGTTCCTTCAAAGTTAAATACTCTTTCAGGAGTTCCTCCACTACTTTTAATCCGATAAATATCATAATAACCAGGATTAACATTATCATTTGTTGTATATCCTTGGGTATAATAAATATATTCCCCATCAGAAGACCAGGCAGGATGAGTTTGACTGTATGATAAAATGTCTTCAGAAAGAATTGATTCGGTTTCTAATATTTTAGCTTCAAGTGTTTCCGGATTTAGAATGGTAATCCTTAAATCTTTGTCACTTTTCCCAGATGATGAATAGGCAAGCAATGAATTGTCTGGTGACCAGGCGGGAAATTTATTTACAGAATACCCGTAGGTGACTTTGGTGATTTCTTGTGTTGTATTATCATAAATGGCAATATGTTCCGGTCTTATTTGACCATCAAATATTTCACCCTTATCTGATGAATAGGCAAGTCTTGTGCCATCGCTATTAAAGTCAGGAAACCAGCCACTTAAATCTATTAATTGAGGTTCATTATTGGGTTCTCCAATGAATATTGCGGGTGCAGCATAGTTTGTTTCAAACTCGTAGTACTTTGTTGCATAAACAAATTTACTATTAGAGCTATTCCTGTCAAATGAATATAAATCATGACCATAATAATCTTTCATTATAAAATTGTAGTCTGGTTTATACGTAGAAGGAATGAACATAACAACTTTTGTTGTTTTAGCATCCTTAACTTTATCTGAAAAGCCTTTAAGGTAAATATAATATTGGGTGTTATTTGTTAACCCACTAATAATAAAACTGTTATTCGGATTATTAACAGTTTTAATCAATTTGAAGTTCCCGGGTGTGTTTTTTGAGAGGAAAACCTCGTAATAATCCGGATTAACATACACAGGACTACCCTCCGGTTTATTTTTAAACGCCCATTCAGGATTAAAAATATTTAAAGTAACCTGAACAGAAGCATCATTTCTAGTCGCAACAATTGATGTGGTAACCAGAGCATAGTCATTATTTTCCTGGATTTTTTCACATCCGGAATTGAATATAATAGCACAAAATAGAATTGGAATTATCAGGCCATGGGGTCTCATTTAATAGATATTAAGGTGCACATGTTCTTTGGCAAAAATCATACCATGGTGCCTATTGCATAAGTTCCACCAAGTCTTTATGATCATCATTTGTCAAGGAATGATAAAGTCCCTGTACTCCGTTTTTATCCATTTGATTAAGAAAATCATTCTTCTGTGCTTCTGTAAGTCCAATATCATCAAGAGTTACAGGTGAATTAATAGAAGAGAAGAATTCTGTAAACTTTTCTATGCATTCATCCGCCGTTTCAGTCCCAAAAACTCCTTTTCCAAGTTTCTTGATGCGTTCTGGAATTCTGTCTTTCTGCAGTTTCATCCAGGCTGGATATCCAATGCTTAAAGAAGCACCATGCGGTGTATCAAATAACAACGAAAGCTGATGCCCAATGGCATGTACACCCCAGTCGCCACCTTTCGTTCCATAATAAGTAATCCCATTTAAGGCCAGCGTTGCGTCCAGCATGATATTTGCCCTGAGCTCATAATTATGGAGGTCTTTCATAAGTTTTGGGCCCCAATCCATTGCATCTTTAATAATTGAAAAAATAATTTTGTCGGTCAGGGAAGCTTCCCCCTCGCCAAAATAAGCTTCAAGAGAATGGGCTATAAGATCTACAATACCATAGGCCGTATAATCAGCTGGAACAGTAGCAGTAAATTGTGGATCGAGAAATGAATGTTTTGGATAATTAAATTCACTAACAAAACCAATCTTTTCACCGGTGGCATCATTTTGCACAACAGCAGCTCCGTTCATTTCTGTGCCTGTTGCGGCAAGAGTTAGGATAGCGATTATTGGAATGGAACTTTTCGGAGCTACTTTCCATTTCATGAAGTCCCAGGCTTTTTCACCGGAAGCTATGCTTAAAGCTATAATCTTAGCTGAGTCGATAACACTTCCACCTCCCAGAGCCACAATCATATCTACATTTTCTTTTCTCCCAAGTTCAGCTGCTGCATCTACATCTTCAACAACAGGATTTGGTTTTATTCCACTGTATTCTGCAATTTCAAAATTGGCCTTATTCAATTGTTCAACAACCTGATCATAATAACCATACTTCTTAACTGACCCTTTTCCATACACCAAAAGAACTTTTTTTCCATAAGGACGAATAGTCTTTGCCAGAGTATCAGTTATGCCTTTTCCAAAATGCAGGCGGGTAGGGTTATAGGCAACAAAATTTTCCATAGTTTGAGATTTTATAATTTTTGATCAAATTTAGTAAGATGACCGGAAAAATCATCTTAATTTGAAAAATTAAATAATATTTATTGGATTGAATTCGAAATATTAACCACCTATAACAATCCCTCCCATATTATCTTTTAATGCTCCGGTGACTGAGGCAAGACAATTGTTTTCACCACGTATCCTTAGTACTCCCAGGAAAGCAAAAATTATGGCCTCTTTGTAATCAATAATCTGATTTTCAGGTAGAATTAGTGTGTGCTTTGTATTGCTTTTTAATCTTTCAACCAGGAATTTATTGTGGGTTCCTCCACCAGTAACGAGAATAGTTCCTTTTTTGAAGGATTGAATGGGTTGACAGATTTGCAAGGCTATATGCTCATATACTGTTCTGATCTTATCTTCAATGGGCAGTGAATATTTAGCGAGTATTGGAATAAGCTCGTCTTCGACCCATTCTCTACCCAAAGATTTTGGAGGCAAAATGCTATAATATTCAAGCTTGTTTAGTTCATCAAAGAGTTGTTCATTAAAATTTCCTTTCCTTCCGGTTTCTCCATCCTTATCGTACTCTTTTCCAATGGAGTTCATCAGATAGTTTAAAATGATATTTGCAGGTGAAGAATCATAGGCTACTCTTATTCTGTCTTTGTTATATGAAATATTTGAAAAACCACCCAGGTTTAGACAAAAATCATAGTTGCCAAACAAATACTTATCACCAATAGGCACAAGCGGAGCACCCTGACCACCCAGAGCTACATCCATTGACCTGAAATCGGATACTAGGGTCTGATTTGTCTCTGCTGCAATACTATTTCCATCACCCAGCTGGAAAGTCATCTTCTTTTCAGGAGCGTGAAATATGGTGTGCCCGTGTGAGGCAATCAGGTCAATGTTTCCTTTCTCTTCAATAAGAAATTCATTGATTTTTTCACCCAAAAACTTTCCATAATTTTTATGCAATTGAATTAATGAAAAACCATCTAAATCATGGGCTTGCATTAATTTCTTTTTCCACACTGAAGTATAGGGAACAGTGGTCGATCGATCTACAGCGAAAGACCATTTTGATTGCCTGAGATAAAAAGTGCATAAAGTAATGTCCAGACCATCTAGAGAAGTCCCTGACATTAATCCAACTGCTCTGTATGACTTATTCATAATCCTTAAAAACTCAAAAAAAACTTAATATGCTAAAATACGAATTATTGACATGTTGTACTATTTAATTTTTATAAATACTCATAGTCAGGCTGAGACTTCGACAAGCTCAGTCTGACATTGAATTGTAAAAATCAACTATTAAATTGGATTATTATTTTAAATCAATATTGGATTGATCAATTCTAAATAGCATAGATTCTTTTAGGAGAGAATGGGAGACATTATTTTTTTTATTTCCTTTGATATCGATCAATAAATAGGGTTGAATATGGAAACGAAAACACTCGATATTGTTATAATCCTGGGGTACCTAATATTAACTGTTTTACTGGGTTTTTGGATATCAAACAAGGCAAAAAGAAATCTTGATTCTTACTTTTTAGGAGGGAAAACCCTTCCCTGGTATTTGCTTGGTCTTTCAAATGCCTCCGGGCAGTTTGATATTTCAGGTACTATGATGATGGTAGCCTGGTTATTTGTATACGGTGTTAAAAGTGCCTGGATTCCATGGTTATGGCCGGTCTGGAATCAGATTTTCCTGATGATCTTCCTGGCAGTCTGGCTAAGGCGGTCGAACGTATTGACCGGTGCTGAGTGGCTCAAAACCCGATTTGGAGAGGGGAGAGGGGCACAGCTTTCACATATTAGCGTTGTAATTTTTGCTCTGGTAGCCGTAATTGGATTTATTGCCTATGCTTTTGAAGGCATTGGGAAGTTCGCTACCACATTTTTACCCTGGGATTTGTCATTGGAACTGGGCAGTTTATTTATTTCTTCGGAGAGGATGTATGCCTTGTTGATTATGGGCATAACTACCATATATGTAGTAAAAGGAGGAATGTATTCTGTTGTGCTTACCGAGGTATTGCAGTTTGTTATAATGACTATTGCCTGTATTACCATTGGAGTAATTGTGATGAAGATGATTTCTCCAGAGCAAATTAAAGCGGTTGTTCCTGATGGGTGGAATAGTTTGTTATTTAAATGGAAACTGGATCTGGATTGGAGTACTCTTCGACCCGAGGTGCTCTCAAAAATTCAGACAGATGGATACCAGATGTTTGGAGCCTTTATGATGATGGCAGTCTTCCGTGGCATCCTGGTGAGCATTGCAGGTCCGATACCGAGTTATGACATGCAGAGAGTCCTAGCAGCTAGAACCCCAAGGGAGGCTTCCTTAATGAGTGGTACAGTATCACTGGTTTTATATTTCCCCAGGTATTTAATGATCACGGGGCTGGCTTTAATTGGCCTGGTTTATTTTAATGCCGATGAATTAATGACATCCAACGGGTTAGATTTTGAGAAAATACTCCCATTCGCGTTAAGCAATTATATACCGGCCGGATTGTTAGGTCTTATCCTGGCAGGACTTATTGCGGCCTTTATGTCAACCTTTGCAGCCAATGTGAATTCTGGACCTGCTTACATTGTAAACGATATTTATAAACGATTTATAAATCCCAATGCCTCTAACCAGCAATATGTAAAAATGAGCTATTTTGCGTCATTCGCAATTGTTATTGTTGGGGTATTTACAGGTTTTTTTATCAGCAGTATTAATTCAATTTTTATATGGATTACCGGAGCCCTTTTCGGTGGATATGCTGTAGCCAATATGTTAAAATGGATTTGGTGGAGGTTTAACGGTTATGGATATTTCTGGGGAATGGTCTCCGGACTGCTTGCTTCATTATTGGTTCCTAAGTTAATGCCTGAAGCAGGCTTTCTTGTTTCCTTTCCGGTGATTTTTGTTATTTCTTCTCTGGGCTCATTTCTTGGCTGCTTATTGACTAAGCCGGAGGATGATGAAATCCTGATAAGTTTTTACACATCTGTCAGGCCCTGGGGATTCTGGAACCCGATATATGAAAAAGTAAAATTGCAAAATCCCGATTTTAAGAAGAATAATAACTTCTCCAGGGATATGTTCAATAGCCTTGTTGGAATTATCTGGCAAATGTCACTTACTGCTATGCCTATATTTCTGGTTATCAGAGAGTATAAGCCTATGTGGATAGGAGTCGTTGTGTTCCTGGTAACCTCAGCTATTTTGAAATTTAACTGGTATGACAAATTGGAAGACTGAACCGGTTAGACTATACTAAATTTTAACAACTAAATTGCATAAAGAGTCAAATGGATAAGACAGAATTTAACAATCGTTTAAAATCACTATTCTCTGATCATCAATTACTTATAGAACGAAGAAATGAGATTGTTAAAAAGGGAAATGGAATTTACTCACGCTATAAATACCCCGTTTTAACCTGGGAGCATACTCCGATATTCTGGAGGTATGATCTTGACTATAATACCAATCCATATCTTATGGAAAGGTTGGGTGTTAACACAGCCTTTAATGCCGGTGCCATAGAATTAAATGGAAAGTATTTATTGATTTCCCGTACGGAAGGTTTAGATGTGAAGTCTTTCTTTGCAGTAGCTGAAAGTCCAAATGGTATTGATAATTTTAAGTTCTGGGATCACCCTATTGCCATGCCGGTTACCGATGATCCTGAAATGAATGTATATGATATTAGGCTGACCAGGCATGAAGATGGTTGGATTTATGGTTTGTTTTGCGCTGAGAGAAAGGACCTTGATCACCTGGAAGATTCTTCAGCTGCCATTGCGAGTTGTGGTATTTCACGCACCATGGATCTGAAAACCTGGGAACGCCTGGATGATCTCAGTACTTCCTCATTTCAACAACGGAACTGTGTTTTACATCCTGAGTTTGTAAATGGGAAATATGCTTTTTATACTCGCCCACAGGCCGCTTTTATTGATACGGGTGATAGCGGTATTGGATGGGGTTTGTCGGATTCTATGGAACACGCTAGAATCGATAAGCAAAAGATCATTGATCCGAGAAATATCATACTGTAAAGGAAGTGAAAAATGGACAGGGACCTTCACCATTGAAAACTAAAAAGGGCTGGCTCCATCTGGCTCATGGCGTAAGGCGCACAGCTGCCGGACTGAGATATGTACTTTACATGTTCATGACCAGCCTGGAGGATCCCTCAGAAGTGATCTACACACCAGGTGGTCACTTTCTTGCGCCACATGGAGAAGAAAGGGTAGGAGATGTTTCCAATGTAGTATTCTGCAATGGCTGGATCAAAAAGGACAATGGTGAAGTTTACATCTACTATGCGTCTTCTGATACCCGTATGCATGTTGCTATCTACAACAATAGATAAATTGCTGGATTATGTAATGAATACTCCGGAGGATGCAGGGCAGGACAGAGCTTTGTGCAAAACAAAGGAATCAGATGATCTCCAAGAATATCAGTATTCTGAAAGAACAATATCCTGATATTGACTTTTAGCTCTTATTTTTTGCCCCTTTTCCTTCAGCTTTCAATAAATCAATCTTTTCTTAAACTTCCACCAAATTTTCGTGGTCGTTAATTGTTATTCATGATTTCTTAAATAATACGTGGTGAAATTTTCTATGAAAAAATTTGTATTATGAGCATATGTTCATTATATTTGTAGCAGATATAATAAATATTGCCTTATGCCAAGACCAAAAAATAATAGAATAGTACACGAACCACCGCTTTTCACAGAGTTTAAACCTATCGGGATTGCCAGCAGATCTCTGGAGCAAATCTCACTTAGTCTTGACGAACTGGAGGCAGTCCGTTTGGCTGATTATAAGGCTCTTTCTCATGAAGAGGCAGCTGAGGAAATGGAAATTTCCAGGTCTACTTTTACAAGATTGATCGAAGAAGCGAGAAAAAAGATTGCAGACTTTGTTTTAAATGGAAAGTTCTTAACCATTGAAGGTGGAAATGTACATTTCAGGAATAATATTATCCAATGTTTGGATTGTGGGCATAAGTTCAAAATAAAGATTGGGATGTCAATTATTAAGTGTCCAGCTTGCAAGTCTGATAAACTATTGAATTTAGCAGGAGGATTTGGACATGGAAAATGTTGTATTGTTTAACAATTTAAAAAGGAGGAAATTATGCCAGGAGGTGATCGAACCGGGCCTTATAGCGAAGGTCCAATGACAGGAAGAGGAATGGGGTATTGTGAAGGAAATGACCAGCCGGGTTATACGAGTGGTCGTTCATTTAGAGGAATGTGGCCGGGAAGAGCTTTTAAAAGGGGATTTGGTAATCGACATGGCTTTGGATTTGGTTTCAGACATGGTTTTAGGAGTTCATATCCTGTAAATGCCCCGGATGTATCTGAAAAGACAGTGATCGAAAATGAAATCAGAATTATGAAAGATCAACTGTTGTCTCTCGAAAATCAACTCTCCAAATTAGGAGATAAATGAATTTCTTTAGGAAACAGGTTCACTTCCTGGTGGCCTGTTTCTTATTTTTAACTATCAAAAAAAATAAAAATGAAAAATTTTGGTAAAGGAATAAATGATGGTAAAGGACGTGGACTTGGCCTTGGTGGCGGCAGAGGTAGGAACAAAGGAGGTGCCTTTGGAATAGGTGGCTACTGTGTATGTGCAAAATGTGGTGAAAAGATATCGCATCAACAAGGAGTAAAATGTACAAACTTGAAATGTCCTGCTTGCGGGCATACAATGATAAGAGAAGAGTTATTAAAAAAATAAAGGAGGAAAATACCATGAAAAATATAATAAATCTATATGATGATCAAAACTGGGAGAATGCGATTGAGTATTCAGATGGAACCAAAAGAAAAGTGTTAAGGAATGAAAATGGTGCCAGAACAGTATTGCTTAAAATACCAAAAGGATTTAAAATGGCTCCACATTCTCATGTCGTAACAGAGCAGCATTTTATTTTAGAAGGAGAGTATAAAAGCCATAATAAAACTTTTTCAGCTGGTTCGTACCAGATATTTTACCCTCATGAGGAGCATGGGCCCTTTGAGTCTGCCGGCGCTTTAATTCTGATAGTATGGGATCCTCTTAAAACAAATTAAAACTGAATTTATATGAAAAAGCTACTTGCCATACCAACAATTAATAAAAAGTTATGTGCCCATTTCGGGCATTGTGAAAGTTTTGCAATTGTTGAAGCTGAGGATGATCAAATCATTCAGATCGAATATATTACACCACCTGTACATCAGCCCGGAACCTATCCCAGGTTTCTTGCTGAGAAGAGGTGTAAATACTATAATATCAGGAGGAATGGGTATTAAAGCTCAGGATCTTTTTAAACAAAATAATATTGAGGTCTATATTGGAGTTGGAAGCGAATCACCGGAAGTTTTGGTGGAACAATATTTAAAAAATCAACTTCAATCCGGAGAGAACCTATGTGATCATTAAGCATGAAAATAGTCATTGCAAGCGGAAAGGGTGGCACAGGAAAAACGACCCTCAGTACAAATTTGGCAGCATATCTATCGGAGGAAACTGAGGTTGTATTGGTTGATCTGGACGTAGAGGAACCTAATTCAGGATTATTTATTCAAGGAGAACTTCTTCATGAAGAAGATAAGTTTAAAATGATACCAGATTGGGTTGAGGATCAATGTACATTATGTGGAATATGTCAGGAAGTATGCAACTTCAATGCGGTTATACAACTTGGTGACACGATTATGGTTTTTCCGGAATTGTGCCATAGTTGTTATGCTTGTTCAGAGTTATGCCCTGTTAGTGCTTTGCCTATGCAACCAAAAAAAATGGGTGTGTTAAAGCATTTCCGGAAAGGAAGACCTGACCTTCGTGGAAAGCCGTATTAGACGTTGGAGAGGAACAAGCTGTCCCACTGATCTCCCAAACAAAGAAATATGTTGAGGATACATTTCCGTGAAAAGCTCATCGATCAGATCAATGAAATCAATATTATTTTTGATGCACCACCTGGTACTTCTTGTCCGGTAATTGAAGCTACTAAGGACGCAGATTATGTAATTCTGGTAACTGAACCTACTCCTTTTGGAGTTCATGATTTAAAACTGGCGGTTGAAACTATGAAGGAATTGAAGAAGAAGTTTGGAGTTGTGGTAAATCGCTATGGTATTGGAAACAACGATGTCCTGGAATATTGTGAGAAAGAAAATATTCATGTGTTAGCTATGACTTCTAATGACCGAAGAATAGCAGAATTGTATTCACACGGGGAATTGGTTTACCAGACAATTCCTGAATTTGAAATGCAATTGAAAAATATTACGCATTATATTCTCAGTTTAGTTTTAAATCCTCGGTAAAGTGAAAGAAATAGTAGTTATATCAGGTAAAGGCGGGACGGGAAAAACATCTGTTGCGGCATCATTCGCAGTTCTGGGGGGTAAAGAGGTAATTGTTGCCGATTGTGATGTGGATGCAGCAGATATGCATCTGCTAATGCAACCAGACTTTGCCAAATCTGAGGATTTCTTCAGTGGAGAACTAGCGCAAATTAATCAGGAGGAATGTATTCAATGCGGTAAATGTGCAGATGTTTGTCGTTTTAATGCCATTCCTATAATTGATGGAAAATATCTTATTGATGCCTTAAGTTGCGAGGGCTGTGGTTATTGTGCCCGTGTATGTCCCACAGATGCCATTTCAAACCATGATCTGAATGTTGGTAAATGGTATGTCTCAAAAATTAAGACGGGTAGCACAATGGTTCATGCCAGATTAGGAATAGGTGCTGATAATTCAGGTAAATTGGTTGCAAAAGTAAAAAATGAGGCTAAACAGGTAGCTTTAGAAAATAATAGAAAATATATACTGGTCGATGGTTCTCCAGGTGTGGGATGTCCAGTAGTTTCCTCTCTCTCAGGAGCAAATTATGTGGTTTTGGTAACTGAGCCGTCTGTGTCAGGGTTGCATGACCTGGAAAGAGTGGTTCAGCTGGTTAAAAAATTTAGTATTAAGGCAGGGTGTATTATAAATAAATCAGATTTGAATTTAAAAGTATTTGGAGCGATTGAAGATTTCCTTAGAAAACAGGATATCTCTCTTCTTGCAAAATTCCCATATAATGAGTCATTTACAAAAGCAATGACAAATGGAAAAACAATTGTTGAGTATTCAGAAACCGAACTTACAGGGTTAATCTCTGAAAGTTGGGATAAAATAAAACATATAATAAATTAAATAAGTTAGAAATGAAAATTGCATTTACAACAAAGGGAGTAGAATGGAATTCTATGATGGATCCACGATTTGGCCGGACAGAATTTTTTCTTGTTTTTGATGATGAGAATAATGAATTGATATCGATTGACAACCGTGCCATAAGTAATGAAGCCCATGGAGCAGGCCCAAAAACTGCTCAAAAACTGTATGAGCTTAAAGCAGATGTATTAATAACCGGAAACGGACCTGGTGGAAATGCTGGTACAGTTCTTGAAAAAGCTGGTATGGAAATCTTTATTGGAGCTGGTGAAATGACTGTAAAAGAGGCGTATGATACTTATAAAAAGAATGAATTAAGAGAATTTTAATACGAATGAAGACCATAAATTTTATTGTATTTGTGTTGTCATTTTTAGTTTTATGATGATATCGAAAAAATTGAATTGGTTTAAAAATAACCGGGGGGGCGGGAGGGGGGGGGGGGGGCGTGTTGGGGGGGGGGAATCAAAGAGTTGATTGAATAAATGAAAAACAAGACTAAAATCGGAATTATTATTTGTGATCGTTATCGTAGTTGTGCCGGGGGTAAGTGCTTTAGGGCCTTGCAAAACAGAGAAGGGGCATTTGATATTTACGATAAAAGTGAAAATGTTGAATTGGTTGGATATACATCTTGCGGTGGATGTCCCGGTGGTAACATAGAGTATGCTCCTGAGGAAATGAAGAAAAACGGTGCGGAAATTGTACATTTTGCTACAGGCTTTGTTGTTGGATATCCTCCATGCCCTTATATAGAACATTTTAAAAGATTTATTGAAGAAAAGTATAATATGAAAGTGGTTGTCGGAACACATCCAATTCCTGAAAAATATTTAATTACACATAATAAGCTTGGAACCTGGGATTCCCCGGAATGGGAAGATATTATTCAACCTGCTATGGGAGATGAAGAAACAAGACTTTTATACAATTAAAATTCATCAATTTGAAAATATGCATCAAGCTTATAGCCGGATTAAGCATGGAAGTGATTGGCTATGCCGTATTACAAATTTCAAAAGATGAAACATGTTAGCATACTTGAGAAACAAGAATCACTTGATGTTCTTAATTTAATTAGGTTATTCTTTTTATAAATTTTCGTTTCAGAAAACTTGTTGGCAAGATTTTATTAATCATAAAAAATGAAAAATAGTGTATAAACATCTTTTTGGGCCAGTACCATCGCGACGGCTTGGAATGTCACTGGGAGTTGACCTTGTTCCTAATAAAGTTTGCTCTCTCAACTGTGTGTATTGTGAAGTGGGGCATACCAAAAAACTTACAACTGAGAGAAGAGAATATATTCTCTATGATAAAGTTGTAAATGAGTTAGAACATTATTTTGCACATAATTCAAATCCGGATTACATTACTTTTTCAGGGGCTGGGGAGCCAACTCTCAATTCAAGAATAGGTGATATCCTGGAATTTATAAAACAAATTAAACCAGATATTCCAGTCGCTGTTTTAACAAACGGAACATTGCTTTATGAAAAGAAAGTTCGAAATGCATTGCTTGGTGCAAATGTTGTTCTTCCATCGCTTGATGCTGCAACAGAAACTACATTTAAGAAAATAAACTGCCCTGCACAGCAACTAACAGTTGAAAAATATATTCAGGGATTAATTGAATTTAGAAAAGAGTTTTCAGGCCAAATATGGCTTGAAGTATTTATTCTTCCCGGATACAATGATAATGTTGTCGATTTAAATGCACTAAAGAAATCTATTAAAGATATAAAACCCGACCAGATTCAGATAAATACACTTGACCGTCCCGGAAGGGTAGAAAATATTTATGCTGCCAGCCAGGAAGATTTGAAAAAAATTATTGAATATTGGAATCTTAATAATGTTGAAATCATTGCTGCCGCTCCCAAACGTAAAAATATTAAATCATACAGGAAGGATATAGGATCCACAATCTTAGGAACAATTGCAAGACGGCCCTGCACGGTTGATGACCTGGTGAAAATACTCGGTTTGCATATTAATGAAATCAATAAATACCTCGATGTTTTAGAGTCCGAGGGTAAAATTGAACCTATTCGTCAGGAAAGAGGAGTATTTTATAAAATTAATAATAACTAAATATGAGAACCTGTATTGATTGCATTCCATGTTTTATGGATCAGGCATTGAGAGTTGGAAGAATTGCTACTAAGGATGAAGCGAAAATTAAAGAGCTGCTGAATTATGTAGGCTGCATGATCAAAGATATCCCAATGGAAAGCACTCCTCCTGAAATAGGGGACATTATTTATGCTGAACTAAGGAAAATCACAGGAGTTGATGATCCTTTTGAACAAATAAAGAAAGAAAATATAAATGAGGCTCAGGCCCTCTATCCGGAGTTAAAAGAAATTGTAAGTAAATCGGAAAATAAACTTCTAACAGCTATTCGTGTAGCTATTGCTGGGAATGTGATAGACTTTGGTGTAAATAAGGAGTTTAATCTAATTGAAGATCTTAATAAGATATTAAAACAAGATTTTGCCATTTTGCATTTCGATGAATTTAAAAAGGAACTTGAGAAAGCAGAATCTATACTTTACCTGGGTGATAATGCAGGCGAATCTGTTTTTGATAAAATCTTAATTGAAGAACTTAATAAACCGGTTATCTATGCTGTTCGTGATTTGCCCGTATTAAATGATGTGACTTATAAAGACGCTATAGATTCCGGGCTCGATGAAGTTGCTGAAATCATATCTTCGGGAACCTCAGCTCCCGGAACAATTTTACATACATGCAATGCTTCCTTTTTAGAGAAATTTACTCATTCAGACATGATAATTAGTAAGGGGCAGGGGAATTACGAAGGGCTTTCAAGTGTCGACCGTTCCATTTTCTTTCTCTTAAAGGCGAAATGTCCGGTTATTGCCAGTAACCTGAATGTTAGAGAGAATGATATTATTTGTGCATTATTTTAAGTTTTTTATTTAAGATTTATCCTCTGAGTTAATTTTCTTGATATTTTTGGACATCAATAAAATTATATAAAATGATATTTTCAAGGAGAAGTTTTTTAACAAAATCAGCCAAGGGTGCAGCGGCCCTGGCAAGTATTCCTGCCATAGTTTCCTCATGCATTCCGGACAATAATTCAGAAAATGGGAATTATGAAATTTTGAAAGAGAATGATGTTATTCTTTTTCAGGGTGATTCTATAACCGATGCCGGAAGGAACAAGAAAAACGAAAACCCCAATTCCAATAATGCTTTTGGAACAGGTTATGCCTATCTGGCTGGAGCAAAATTACTTAATGACTTTCCGGGGAAAAAACTTTCAATCTACAACCGTGGAATCAGCGGAAATAAAGTTTACCAGCTTGCTGATCGCTGGCAAAATGATTGTTTTGACTTAAGTCCTAATATTCTCAGTATTTTAATTGGAGTAAATGATTATTGGCACATGCGCAATGAGAAATATGGTGGTACAGTTGAGGTTTATGAGAAAGACTTTGTTAATCTTATTCAAAAAACAAAAGAAAATATCCCAAATATTAAATTAGTTGTTTGTCAGCCATTTATTGTAACAGGAACATCAGCTGTTGATGAAAGTTGGTTGGAGCCATTTAATAAATACCAGGAGGCAGCCAAACGAATTTCAGATAAATTTGAAACCATTTGGGTTCCTTTCCAGGAGGTTTTCGACAAAGCTGTTGAACTGGCCGAACCTACTTACTGGACTGGTGACGGGGTACATCCTTCCATGGCCGGATGCCAATTGATGGCAGAAGCCTGGATAAGGGCCATTAAGGGATAAAGCTCTAACTCTTATAATAGGATGGTTTGACTTTGGATATGACCTTTCTCTTCATTACTCTGTAGTTTAATCTTAACCATTGTTCGAAGTTCGGTAGAGTATAAATTTTCCCATAATGCTGTATCGTACCAGGTTTAAATTTCTTATTGGAGATGTTCTTTAAAGCTGTGTGCATCATATCCTGACTTGCATCATTAACCCTTTTTCTGAGGATTTCCAAATTATCATTTATTTTAATTTCTATTGTTTTCTCAACAATGGGAATTCCACAATCCAGCCTTTCGGTAAGTTTTTGTACAGTAAGTCCCATATCACTTCTCCCATTGAACAATTCCCAAAAAGCAGGTGGGCCACCCCGGTATTTCCGTATGTCTCCATGATGATATGATAAAACTCCATTAGGGCAATTGTGCAATAAGGGTTTTCTAATTATTCCAAACCCACCAAGTAAGATTAAAACATCCAAGAAATATGAATCTATTGTGGATATAGCTTTGTCTGAATAAATATTTTTTGTTTTTAAGACATCAATATTTTTTGTCCTGAAAAAATCCTCAGCCAAAAACTTGGTTTTTCTCGAAGAAAATGCTTGTGAGGCCATTATCATAATATAACCACCCCTTCTATGCCTGATATTCCTTTTTAATTTCTTACTGATTTTATCTGCAGGTCTGTCATCAATTACTGCAAGCTTGATCTTGAAATTTGGATCATCAAGAATATTTTGCAAAACATTGACCTGGAAACTGGAAATATGGGGTGCTATTAATACGCCAATATTCATAGTTTATAATTAAAATCTAGTATGATTTAGAAAACTATTTACTGAGTGCCTTTAGCTTTGAAACAATTGTCTGAATAATTTTTTCGTCTGTTATAGAACGTTCATATTCCGGTATTTCCGGAATTCCTCCCATAAACACTTTAGGGTTCCTGTATTTCATCTTACTCTCAATGTACTTGCTGCCGGTTAAGTGATATTCAAAGGCTCCTGTTATATTTACCATGTCTTTAATATTGTCCTTATTGATACCTGCTCCAGGCATAATTATAATCCGGTTGCCTGCTTTTTTTACCAGCTCTGCAATTAGCTTGGCCCCATAGGGAGCCTCATTCATTTGACCCGATGTAAGTAGCCTGTCAGCACCTGTCTGGACAACATCTTCGAGGGCTTTGAAAGGATCTTTGGTCATATCAAATGCCCGGTGAAAGGTAACATTTAGAGGGCCTTGCAAGGTCAACCAATTCTTTGCATCTGGCTATATCTATTGTTCCATCCGCTTTTAATATTCCAATAACAACACCATTTGCATTTAGTTCTTTTGCGATTTCTATATCTCTCTTCATGGTTTTGAACTCGAGGTCAGAATATAAAAAGTCTCCTCCTCTCGGACGAATGATCACCTGCACTTCAATGTCGAGTATTTCCCTGGCAATTTCAATTATAGCCGCACTGGGAGTGGTTCCCCCTTCATACAGATTATCACATAGCTCAATGCGGTCTGCACCACCATTTTGGGCTGCCAGGGCTGATACAAGAGAGTCAACACATATTTCAAGTAGGTACTTCATATTCGTAATTTTAGGTCAAATTTTCTATTTAGTTTAGGTAATTAAAGTTATAATTTTATTTATAATTGTACGAATTTTAATAAAAATACAACAATGATTAAACCAACTTTAGTAATTCTGGCAGCAGGTATCGGTAGTAGATATGGCGGTTTGAAGCAAATGGATCGTGTTGGTCCATCAGGAGAAACAATTATAGATTATTCTATTTATGATGCAATCAGAGCCGGTTTTGGAAAGATTGTTTTCGTGATAAGACGTGAAATAGAAGATGATTTCAAAGAGGCTTTTATTGATAAACTGAGTGATAGAATTGAGGTTGATTATGTTTTTCAGGAAATTGACATGGTTCCATCCGGAATAGAGGTGTCAAAAGAAAGGAAAAAGCCCTGGGGGACAGCACATGCTATTCTTGTAGCTGAAAATAAGGTAAAAGAACCCTTTGCTGTAATCAATGCAGATGATTTTTACGGATCAAAATCATTTCATACCGTTGCAGAATTCCTGAAAGGAAACCAACCTGAAAGTGAATATAGTATGGTAGGGTTTCAGTTGGATAAGACTCTCTCCGAGCATGGTCAGGTAGCCAGGGGAGTATGTGAGGAGAACAGTGAGGCCTATCTTGAAGGAGTTGTGGAACGCACAAATATTGTTAAATCACCGGAGGGAATAATGTTTAGAGATGAGAATGACCAGCCGGTATATCTTTCTGGCTCTGAAACTGTTTCAATGAATTTCTGGGGATTCCAGCCATCTGTATTTGCCCACCTTAATTCATATTTTGCAAAATTTGTTGCTGAATTTGGAAATGACCCCAAAAAGGAATTTTTTATTCCTATAATGATTATGGATTTGATCCACAAGGGAGTTGCCCGGGTTAAAGTTTTGCAGAGTGGTGAAAATTGGTTTGGAGTAACCTACAAGGAGGATAAAGAGGCAGTCATGCAAAAACTCAGGGAAAAAGTTGATAATGGTGTGTATCCCGAAAATTTATGGGGATAGTTGGAATAGGTTAAGCTTTATTTTCATTGAAAAAATGACTACCAGAAAAACTTCATATTGAATGTTTTTTCGTTGTTTTTCATATCGCTTACTGTAAGGACCAGTTCATGCTCCTTGTTGCTTCCAATTCTATCTTTATCAAGCGTATAGCTAATCCGGTCATATTTTGGGTCGTATTCAAACAGGGCCCATTTCCCATCGATATACCCTTTATAAGTTGAAATGCCTGAAAAGTCATCTCTTACGGTAAAGCGAAGAGATTTTTTTCCCGATAGATCGGAATTTCTTCTAAAATTATTGGGGAGAATGCTGGGAGCAATAGTATCCATTACAACAAGATAACTGCCAAAATCCCTTGTTTTTATTACAACTGTACTGTCTTTCCATTCTCCGTTGCGGGCAAATATTTTCTGATTGTCATCCAATCCGCCTATTAGAAGCTTATTATGCAGACTGTCGGGTACATTTTTTGGCTTTATTCGGATAGTGAAATATTTATGCGAAGGAGTGTACCTTTCATGAACATGAAATACCCTGGAAAAGCTTCCCGGTATGGCAGGAGTTACCATAAACCTGAATTTAAGGGTATCATATAATGTATTGGCAGGCATATCGAGCTCAAATCCATTGAAAGTGTATTTATTTGGCGTATTGTATGGCATGAGCATGAGATATTCAACTTCGGTATTGTCCATTTGGGTGGTATATTCAGTCTCCGACTTTACTCTGAAGTTAACAGTGGATGTGTTGTTATAAACATCCTTTAATATCAGCTTTATGTTATGAATTTCTTCATCGTTAAAATTAACCAGACCGCCATTTAATGATGTTTCATAAATTCTTAACCTATTATTTGGTGCAATAAAAGTTTGCCTGATGTTCCTCTTTCTTCGCACTCTTTCTTCATAATCGATATGACTGTTTATATATCTCGTCTCTGAAAATGAAAACTCATTCTGTTCAAAAAAGGTATATCTTTTACCATCCACCAGCATTTCAATTGAATATACTCCGCATTTATTGCCTACACCATTCAACAAATCATATGCTTCTATTCCCACTCCAATTTTTCCTGAAAAACGAACAACACTATCACTTCGCAGCGTATATGTGCTGCCGTTTTTTGCTACCAAATACCTTTTCTTATCCTTCTCATAATTAACACTACTCTTGTCGTTGCCAGGGTAGAGATAAATACTTTTTACAATGGGTGCAATATTATCGCTTATATCAAATCCATAAAGTAAAGGATTTGTTGGATGCTGAGATTTTGTCTCCCGAATCTCAAAATGAAGGTGTGGTCCAAGTGAACTACCAGAATTTCCGGAGTAAGCTATTAAATCTCCCTTTTTAACAACAAACCTACCCTTTGGCGGATACAGGTTAACTGCAAAAGATTCTCTTTTATACTGGTTGGTTTTTACATATTCTGCCACCTCCTCCGAAAACTTATCCAGGTGACCATATACCGAAGTGTAACCATTCGGATGGTTTATGTACAAAGCATTTCCAAAACCACCTGGAGAAACTCCAATTCTGACTATCTCACCATCAGCTATACTGCGAATAATTTCTCCTGACCGACCTTTGGTTTTAATATCAAGACCTGAGTGAAAGTGATTACCCCTGATCTCCGCAAAGTTTGCCGAAAGGTAAATTCTGAAATCAACAGGCGATGAAAAATAATCAGTGGGGTAGGGACTTTGGGCATGTAAATTCTCAAAAGAAATGATAAGAATTATACTCACCAAATTAATAAAAAGTCCTTTCCTCATGATAAACCGGTTTTACTGATACCTTGTTATTTTTTAATCCGCAAAGCTAAAAGATAAATCAATATCATTAAAAATTAGACCTTGATTTTTTTTGAAATATCTAATCCTATGTTAACTTTGTATTAAATTATTTAACTGTGATTGAATCAAGTAAAATTATTGAAAGTCTTAGAAATAAATTTGAAACTTACAATACTTTGTATCAGCAATCAAAACAAGAAAACAAGGCCCTATTAAATGAAAACGTTGATTTAAAGAGAAAGTTTCAAGAACAGGAAGGTAGATTAACAGAACTTGAAAATAAATATAATAAGATAAGTATTGCAAAAGCTTTTGAGGCCTCCAGTGAAAACACACACGAAGCCAAAATTAAAGTGAATAAAATTGTGCGGGAAATTGATAATTGTATTGCTCTGTTAAATAGATAATGTTATTTTAAATATGGATGATAAGCTAACTATTAAAGTTAACGTTGCCGATAGATATTATCCATTAAAAATTAGCAGGAACGATGAAGAAAAGATAAGGAAGGCAGCTAAAAGAATTAATGAGAAGATCCTACAATATAAGCAACGTTACACAGATAAAGATAATCAGGATTTTCTTGCCATGGCAGCCCTTCAATATGTGGTTCAGGTAATTGATAGTGAACACAAAAAAGATATTTCTCCTATTCTAAATGAGTTGGAAGAGCTCGACAAAGAACTGGAACAATATCTGCAAAAAGAGTAATAGCGTTCTTAGACATATAAAGATTTTGCCCGCATTATTTCTGTAATTCTTTTTAAAAACTCAACATTTATTAGATTGGAGTAAAACTCAACTCAAGTATGGCAGGCCGTAACCTTCGGGTTCTTATTCAAGACAATGGAAGTCAGATATGAGTTGGCAGCTCCACCCATACTATACTGGGGTTTTCTAAAAACATTATAGGAATTAATGCGGGCTTTTTTATTTTAATAAAATACTAAAAACGATGAATATATTAATAATACTTGGCTTTTTAACCTCCCCTCTCGGTCCTATTATTTATGGAGGAGTAGGAATTATTTTGGGCTTTGGAATAACTTACTTTGTGATCAATGTGGTGACAAAGAATAAGAGTCAGAAACTCATTAAGGAGGCTGAGGCTGAGGCTGAAGTTTTAAAGAAGGATAAAATACTGCAGGCAAAAGAAAAGTTTCTCCAGTTGAAAACTGAGCATGAGAAAATGATCAATGAAAGGACCAACAAGCTTGTAGTTTCTGAAAATAAATTCCAGCAAAGAGAGTCTGTCCTTTCACAGAGAATGGAAGAAAATAGGCGCGAAAAGACAGATATTGATGCCATTCGGGAGAATTTGAAAATGCAGATGGATGTATTGGAGAAGAAGACTGAGGAACTTTCTAAAGTACATAAGCAAAAAGTAGCCCAACTGGAGGCTATTTCAGGCCTTTCTCAAAGTGAAGCTAAGCAGGAGCTGATAGATTCATTGAAAGAAGAAGCCAAAACAGAGGCCATGTCCTCTATAAATGAAATTATGGATGAGGCCAAAATGACAGCTACTAAAGAAGCTAAACGAGTAGTTATTCAAACCATACAAAGGGTGGCCGCGGAAACAGCCATTGAAAATGCAGTTACGGTTTTTCATATAGAGTCTGATGAGATCAAGGGCAGGATAATTGGTCGTGAGGGAAGGAATATCAGGGCTCTTGAAGCTGCAACCGGTGTAGAAATAATCGTGGACGATACACCTGAGGCAATTATTCTTTCGGCTTTTGACCCGGTTCGCAGGGAAATCGCCAGAATGGCTATTCACAATCTGGTTACAGATGGTAGAATCCACCCGGCACGTATTGAGGAGGTGGTTGAGAAAACCCGTAAGCAAATTGAAGAAGAAATTGCAGAAGTTGGAAAAAGAACAGCCATCGATCTGGGTATTCATGGAATTCATCCGGAAATAATACGACTTATTGGAAAAATGAAATACCGTTCCTCATATGGCCAGAATCTGCTGCAACATTCAAGGGAAGTTGCAAACCTTACTGCAATTATGGCCTCGGAACTAGGGTTGAATACCACCCTTGCTAAACGTGCAGGATTGCTGCATGATATTGGTAAGGTATCT
This sequence comes from uncultured Bacteroidales bacterium, assembly GCA_963750735.1. Lineage (GTDB taxonomy): Bacteria > Bacteroidota > Bacteroidia > Bacteroidales > VadinHA17 > JANTGF01. The sequence continues at coordinate 51,693 of CAVVRY010000016.1, forward strand.
GATGAGGAACCAGAGATTCCACATGCAGTACTGGGGATGAAAATTGCTGAAAAATACAAGGAAAAACCGGAAGTTTGCAATGCCATTGGTTCTCACCACGATGAAGTTGAAATGACATCTTTGATTGCACCATTGGTGCAGGTATGTGATGCAATTTCAGGAGCACGTCCCGGGGCACGAAGAGAGATAGTGGAAGCCTATATTAAGCGATTGAAAGGTCTTGAATCCCTGGCTCTTTCCTATCCGGGAGTGATGAAGACTTATGCCATACAGGCTGGCCGGGAATTAAGGGTAATTGTAGGATCAGAGAAGGTGACTGACCAGGAAGCAGAAAACCTTTCATATGATATTGCAAAAAAAATCCAGGATGAAATGACATATCCGGGACAGGTGAAGATCACAGTAATACGTGAAACCCGGGCTGTAAATTACGCTAAATAACCAACTAGCAGGATAAATTCGGTATTATTTTCTCTATTCCATTTTTTAAGTTTAAAATTCTTCGTGAACTGAAGAGGAATATTTATTTCTCCTTTGCGTTTCGATAATTTTGTGGCATCTATTATGCCGATTATTTCACTTCAATTTATTTTTATTTCGATTTTTATATCGAAAATGTATATTTTTATTATTTCTTGCGTATACAACTATTAGTTTTTGAGAATTTCCAGTACAAAATAAACTTCCTGTATAATGAAAGAACAAATTCTGGTGACCGGATCAGCTGGTTTTATAGGATTTCATTTGACCCGTAAACTTCTTGGCAGAGGCGATTCTGTGATAGGACTAGATAGTATTAACGATTATTATGATCCGGAATTGAAATATGCAAGGCTTGCTCAAACAGGCATTGAAAAAGAGAACATTATTAAGGGAAGTGGTACTCAAAGTAAGAAGTTCGGTGGCTATATTTTTTATCAGGCCAAGCTGGAAGATAAAGCAGCAGTAGATAAAATTTTTGAAGCACATAACATTACTAAGGTTGTACACCTGGCAGCTCAGGCTGGTGTTCGCTATAGTCTTCAAAATCCATATGCCTACCTTGATAGCAATTTACATGGCTTCCTGAATATTATTGAGGCTTGTCGTCACAATAAGGTGAAACATCTGGTTTATGCAAGCAGCTCAAGTGTTTATGGTTTAAATAAATCGATGCCTTTTTCGGTTCATGATAATGTTGATCATCCCATAAGTCTCTATGCTGCTTCTAAAAAAAGCAACGAGTTAATAGCCCATAGCTATAGTTATTTATTTAATCTGCCTGTAACCGGCTTAAGGTTTTTTACTGTATATGGACCCTGGGGGCGCCCTGATATGGCCCTCTTCCTTTTCACCGAAGCCATTATAAATGGAAAAACTCTAAATGCATTTAATCAGGGCAAAATGGAAAGGGATTTTACTTATGTAGATGACATTATTGAGGGAGTTGTACGGGTATTGGATGGCCCGCCAGAGGCCAATGATTCATGGGATGCTATAGAAGCTGACCCGGCTACCTCTTCTGCACCTTACAGGGTTTATAATATTGGCAGCAACAACCCTGTCAAATTAATGGACTTTATTCATGCAATTGAGGACTATCTGGGGAAAAAGGGGAATATCAACTATCAACCCATGCAGCCAGGTGATGTTCCAAAGTCATGGGCTGATGTGGAAGCACTGGCCATTAATTTCGACTATCGACCCAGTACCGACATAAAAGTTGGGGTGAAAAATTTCATTGACTGGTATCTCAAATATTACAAAAAGTAATATGGAGTTGACCTGGTTGGCATCAGGTTCTCAGCTTTACTCTCAATCAGGAAAACACTTTCAATAAGTGGTTAAAATTATCTACCTTTTCCTGGTAACCTAATTTTTCATAGGCAGCCACTAAATTCATAATCAGCCTCATAATAATTCTTTTGTTTGAAGCTGGAATAAAATAAGATTTCTTCAATTTAATATTTTGACTGACCAGAAAGTGCTCAATATCTGTTCTGTTAAGAATGGTTCCCCTGCGAAAAGGATTTATATAGAAGAGGATATGCTGATCCAGATCAGATTCATAGGTCTCAATTGACTTGTTTTCATCAAGGTATACCAACAGGAAATTCCTTGGCAGGTTAACACCATAAATTGGAAGACCAAGTCGCTGTGCCAGTGCAGAATATACTATTCCAAGGGAAAGAGGGTTCCCTTTTTTAGATTCTAGTAATTGATGGATAAAATTATTCTGTGGTGCAAGTAAGTTGGCAAAGTTTCCTGAGAACTTGTAGGTTTTATAAAAGATGAGGTTCAAAACCCTCGTATTTTCAAGTGCCGTCAGATTTTTGTTGAGTTCCAACCAGATGGCTTTTGAAATTCCTTCAATTTTTTGATCAATGGAAGAAAAACTAAGATCGGGGTATTGGTATTTTTCAATGAGATAGGCTCCCTCCAGCAAATCAAGGGCTCCTTTATTATTCCATTTTGCAAGTTTATTGAATGTTGAACTCTGCTGAATATTTTGTATAAGGTCTTCAATTCGCTGCTGTAAGAATTCATTGAGCGAATATTCCCATGCTTCCTCCAATTTTGGAATAATACTGGTACCCTGACTCATTAAATTATCTGAAACCGATTCAAATACTGCTGAGTCTGGATCTTCCAGTAGTTTTATAAGAGCTGATATTTCATTATCTGATTTCAAAGTATCGTTTTTCTTTATTCTGGTAAATTTGTAAGTGTATATTCGATTAAACTATCCATTAAAGTTTTATAATCAGAAAGGTAATCCTGGGTTATCCTGTTTGCAATAATTGCACATAAAGTAACCGCACTATGGCCAAGTAAATGTGACAAACCATATATAGCAGAACTTTCCATTTCAAAGTTCGTAATTTTTTGTCCCTTAAAATCAAATTCAGTTATTTTCTGGTTGAAATCCTCATGAAAAGGCCATAAACGTAAAGATCGACCTTGTGGTGCATAAAAGCCTGGTGCGGAGGCGGTTACTCCTTTTTTTATTTTCGGGCTGCCAAACGCTTTGATAAGATTTTGTGAGGCTGTTACCACATACGGAGTGGCAAACTTTGTATCCTTCAAGATATTCTTTAAAATAGATTCCTCAAACTTTTTTTCCCGATATTTCTCAGTAGAAGCATAGAAATTCAACAATCCATCAAAACCGATTGCTTTTTCTGACAATAGGAAAGAACCTACATCAATATTGGATTGCAATGCACCTGAAGTTCCAATCCGAATAAAATTCAAGGATGTAAGAATATCCTTCGGCTCCCGTTTATCTAAATCTATGTTAAATAAAGCATCCAATTCGTTCAAAACTATATCAATATTATCTGTACCTATGCCGGTTGATACCACAGAGACCTTTTTATTCTTAAACACTCCGGTATGGGTTACAAATTCACGATTTTGGACTTGAAGATCTATTGAATTAAAAAATGATGATACCTGTGAGACACGTCCCGGGTCCCCAACAAGAATAATGTTTTTGGAAACCTGGCCAGGTTTAAGGTGGAGATGAAATACACTTCCATCATCATTTAGAATTAAATCAGCCTTTTTTACTGTCTTCATATTTTTAGAATATACAGATCTGTCAAAGCTATTTAAAAAATATATATTCCACAATCTCAGGCCTAAGGAGAATTCAGGTTAAATCGTTTTAACAGTGATTTTTTTTTAATATATAACGTTTCTAAGTGATTTTAGATTATTTTTGCAAATTGTTAATATAGCATCAAATTAAAATAAATAATTATGAAACAAAAACAATCTCTCATTATTGCAGTAGTTGCAGTATTTGTCCTTCTCCTTCTATTTGGAAGCAGAATGTTCTATATCCTTGAACCAGGTGAAAGAGCTATCGTATTCAAGTCACTATCAGGTACCTTCGAAAGGGATAAAATCGTTAGTACAGGTTTGAAGATAATTGCACCATGGGACAAACTTTTTAAATACGAAGTCCGTGAACAAAAAAGTGAAGAAACAATGGACGTACTTTCTAAAAATGGACTATCTATAAATGTAGATGTTACGGTGCGTTTTAATCCTGCTTACGATAGAATTGGCTATCTGCATGAAACATTTGGGGTCAATTACATCAATCGCCTGGTAGTGCCTGAGGTACGCTCAACAGTGCGGAGAGTTACAGGTAGGTATACTGCTGAAGAAATTTATTCTACCAAGCGAAACGAAGTGGAAAGTAATATTATCAATGAAACTGCTGAAATCTTAATGGAAAACAATATTGAGATGAAAGCATTGCTGATTCGCTCAATCAATTTACCTCCTGATATTAAGGCAGCCATTGAAACTAAACTGGAACATGAACAACAGGCATTAGCCATGACTTACGTTAATGATAAGGAACGCTTGGAAGCTGATAGGAAACAAATTGAAGCGAATGGTATTGCAAAATACAACATGATAATTAATTCCAGTTTAACTACAATGATTCTACGTCAAAAAGGTATTGATGCCACTTTAAAACTGGCTGAATCAGCGAATTCAAAAGTTGTAGTTATTGGTTCCGGAAAAGATGGGATGCCACTTATTTTAGGCAACAATTAAAAAAGCAATTGGAAACCGTAATAAAGAATTGATTTGACCGTATAATTTTAATTATATGCTCTTTGTTGATGCGTAAAGAAGTTCTATTCCTGTATATCATTTTATTTTCATTTAGTATCTCTTCATTTGGATTAAATGATAAAAAGACCTTTAGTGCAGTTAAAGTAACTTCTGCACCAAAAATTGACGGTAAACTGGATGATGAAGTCTGGGATAATATTCCAGTAGCATCAGATTTTATTCAATATTCCCCATACAATAGTGAAAAAGCTTCCTTTCGCACCGAGGTAAAGGTGATATATGATCAGACGGCACTTTATATTGCCGCTATGATGTATGATCCAAATCCGGATAGTATACTAACTGTACTTGGAGAAAGAGATTCTGACCGTGGTCTTAATGCCGACCATTTTTCTTTTGATATCAATCCTTTTAACGATGGTGTTAACGGAATGACCTTTAAGGTTTCTGCTTCAAATGTTAAAACCGATAAGAAGGTAGCTCCTTCCTCCAGGCGTGGTAGTGATACAAATTGGGATGCAGTATGGAAAAGTGAAGTGGATATAAATGCTGAAGGCTGGTCAGTTGAGTTGAAAATTCCATATTCTGCAATTCGGTTTTCAGATGCTGAGGTTCAAGTTTGGGGAGTGAACTTTTGGAGAGAAATCAGGAGGAAAAGGGAGTGGTCAACCTGGAATTATGTCGACAATGAAGTTGGTAATACCTTCAATTACCTGGGTGATCTTCAGGGAATAAATTCTGTTGATCCTCCCTTTAGACTTTCTTTTACTCCATACCTTTCAGGGTATTTAGAAAAAAGTTCTGAAAGCAATTCCTGGAGTACATCCTACAATGGAGGAATGGATCTAAAATTGGGTATAAATGAAAGTTTTACGCTTGATATGACCCTAATTCCGGATTTTGGTCAGGTACAATCGGATGATGTTATCCTTAACTTAAGCCCTTTTGAAGTAAAGTATAACGAAAAGCGGCAGTTTTTTACAGAGGGGACAGAATTATTTAATAAGGGTAGTATTTTCTATTCAAGGAGGGTTGGTTCCAGGCCAAATGGGTTCGGAGACGTATACGATGATCTTTTGGATACAGAAACTGTTACTGAAAATCCGAGTGAAGCGAAGTTGATAAATGCAACCAAAGTGTCAGGGAGGACTGAAAAGGGATTGGGAATTGGTTTTTTTAATGCCATATCTAAACGGATGTATGCCGAGATTGAAGATACATTAACCGGAGATAAAAGAAGTTATCTAACACAACCATTTACCAATTACAATATGTTGGTGTTGGATCAGGGCCTAAAAAATAATTCTTACGTAAGCTTTCAAAATACAAATGTGTGGCGAGATGCTCCAAAAGAAGGAGATAACTATACAGCCAATGTTACTTCAACAGATTTTAAGCTTTTGAATAAATCAAATATGTATTCGGTATTTGCCCAGGCTGCCGTTTCGCAAAAATATTACGATTCACTTGATACAGATTTGGGATACAGGGTGTTTTTGAATATGGGAAAAACAGGAGGAACTTTTCGAGCTGAATACCAGGCCGAAATTATATCCGACCGGTATGATCCAAATGATATGGGGTATGAAAGAGATAGAAATGAAATGTCACATGAAGGAACTTTTAGCTATAATATCTATAAGCCAAGAGGGATTCTTCAAAGCTCCAGGAACTCATTCCAAATTCAGTATAAAGGACAGTACAAACCGGCTGAATTTTCAGCTCTACAGCTTTCTTTGAATTCTTATACAAGTTTTATGAATTTCTGGAGCACGCGTCTTGAGATAGAATATACTCCAATGGGAATTCATGATTATTATGAGCCCAGAGTTGATCTGCGCAGTTATTATCGTTATCCTGGGATTGCATTTTCTGGCTTTTTATCAACTGATAGCCGAAAAAAGTTATATGTCCGCCTTATGTTTGATGCTGGAACAAATAATTCACCATACGATCAGAACTCATATAATGTCTCAGTTGAACCAACTTATAGGATTAATGATAAACTCAAATTAGCCTGGGAGTTTCGTTATTCAGGTAAGAATAATGATATAGGGTATGTTGAAAGAACTGAGGCTGAAGATTCTATTTATTTTGGAATGCGAAACGTGAAGACTGTGGAAAATACAATAGAAGCGAGTTATATTTTTACAAGTCGGTCATATCTTTCTTTTCGTTTACGACATTACTGGTCAAAAGCAGATTACCTCGATAATTATTACTTGTTGGAAGATGATGGATATTTGGATCCTGTATATAATTATGCCGGAGTAGATGACATCAATTTTAATACTTTTAATATAGATATGTCATATGTATGGCGCTTTGCTCCTGGAAGTGAATTGTCATTTGTCTGGAAGAACTCTATTTATTCCCTGAGCGATCAGTTACCTGCTGATTTTATTGAAAATTTGAACCTGACATTTGCTTCTCCTCAAGTAAATAGCTTTTCTTTAAAAGTTCTTTATTATCTTGATTATCAATACTTAAGAAGAAAATCTAAGAAGACTTAAAATATTTCCATTTTATTTATTTTTTCAAATGATCCAGAGAATTCAAACAGTTTATCTATTAGCAGCAATTGTTGTTCTGATTATGATTCTGGTTTTGCCCATTGCTACACTGGTAAATGCTCAATCAGATTCTTTCACTTACTTGTTCTATGGGATAGTTAATTCTGAAGGCCAGATTGCTTTGCAGGCCTTTCCATTAGCAGGACTCCTGGTAATTATGCCAGTAATAAGCCTGATAAGTATTTTTCTTCACAAAAACAGGATACTACAAATGCGTTTTTGTATTTATAACATACTATTAATGTTTGGATCTATTGGCCTGATTTGGTTTTATAGCTTCCAGGCCAAAAATAACCTCTTTACGGAAACTATATTTTCATTTCCAATAGTATTACCATTGATAGCAGCAATACTCACTTATCTGGCATTCAGGGGAATACGCAAGGATGAGATTCTGGTTAAATCAATTGATAGAATTCGGTAATCCTATTCTTTTAATGGGATTTTATTTGAAGTAAACGGAAACCTTATTTCAGGATAAGACACTTTTTTACTTTTGCCCCTTCATCCTTTTCGACTTTATTATTTTCTGGACCCACCGACTCTGAGATCCATTGTTGATTTAGGTGGTATATAGATGTTCCTGATCGGTAATCTTCTCACAATAGTGGCATTTCAAAACATTTTCACCATTGGTTGAAATAACCTCAAATTTTGTTTTTACCAACTCATTATTTGTAATGCATTTTGGATTTACACACTTAGCGATTCCAATTATTTGATCAGGCACTTTAACAGTATATTTTTCAACGACTTCAAAATCTTTAATAATATTCAATTTTGCGTCAGGTGCAATAAGAGCAATTCTATTTACATCATCATCGACAAATGTTTTATTCGAAACCTTAATTATAGCCTTTTTTCCGAGTTTTTTACTGTCAAAGTTGGTACCAAAAGTAATCTGGTTATCAAATTTATCTAAGTCCAGTATTGTTATAACCCTGAATAAACTTTTGGCAGGAATATGGTCAATAACAGTTCCATTTTTTATGGCACTTACACTTAATTGTTTGCCTTGTTTCATTTAGTTTCGTTTTGTTATTTTAGGTTAAGCAATGAGGCAATTATGGCTTGCCTGGCATAGACTCCATTACGAGCTTGGGTAAAATAATAGGCTTTCTCATTTTTATCTACATCCGGGTGTATTTCATTAACTCTAGGAAGCGGATGTAGGACCTTCATATTGGGTTTGGTATTTTCAAGCATTGAGTTTCTTAAAACATATATATTTTTAACCTTTTCATAATCCATCGGGTCAGAAAACCTCTCCCTTTGCACCCGGGTCATGTAAACAATATCAGCTCGTGATATTATATCAGTAAAATCAGAATGTTCATAGTATTTGAGACCCAGATCAGTCAAATGCATTTTATATTCATCCGGCATTTGGAGCTCTTTTGGAGAAATAAAATTAAAGGTTGTATCAAAGTGCGACATGGCCATCAGAAGTGAATGCACCGTTCTCCCATATTTTAAGTCACCAACGAGGAAAATATTCAAACCTTCAAGGGTTCCCTGTGTTTTCTTTATAGAGTACAAATCAAGCATGGTTTGAGTAGGATGTTGATTTGCTCCGTCTCCTGCGTTTATAACCGGAACACTGGCTACTTCTGATGCATAAAGTGCACTGCCTTCAAGTGGATGTCTGATTACAATTAAGTCACTGTAATTACTCACAGTCCTTATTGTATCATTTAGAGTTTCTCCTTTTGTAACGCTTGAAGAGGTAGAATCGGAAAAGCCAACAATTCTTCCACCTAGTCGACTGACGGCACTTTCAAAGCTCAACCGGGTTCGAGTCGATGGTTCATAAAAAAGAGTGGCTATTACTTTCCCATCGAGTAAATCAGGTTCTGGTTTGTTTTCAAATTCTTCGGCAAGGTCCAAAATACTTAGAATGTCATCTTTGGAGTAATCGTTGATAGAAACAAGGTTTTTTGCCTTCATAAATGGAGAAAAGATAAGGTTAGAATTCAATGCCCAAAGTTACAGAAGTGCAGGAGATTATTCGGCAATGGTGAAAATCTGTTGATAACTTTTTAAGAGGATAGAATTAGGAAACATTAATAGAGATTCCTTCCAGAAGCTCCAATTTGCCTGATACATATTCAACATCTGCTTCAGGGATTTCTGTAAATATCTTACAAACATCTCCAAATTCCTGTTCAAGGGGTTTGTAGTTTCCCTGCTTAAGAACTTTCATGACCTCATTAATCAAAGGATAAGGAAAGTTTATTTGTATTTGTTTTTTGATAGTACGAACAACAATTTTTCCATTTCTGATGGCATCTGCAGCAGCAGCCTTGTAGGCTCTTATCAAACCACTGGTGCCAAGAAGTCTGCCACCAAAATAACGAACAACAATTATTAAAACATTTGTGAGATTATTCGAATTAATCTGGCCCAAAATGGGTTTTCCTGCAGTTCCAGAGGGTTCACCATCGTCATTTGCTCTGAATTTTGCTCCATCCTTGCCTATTAAATATGCAAAGCAATGGTGACGGGCACTATGATGTTCCGTTTTTACTTTCTGTAAGAAAATTTTTACATCATCCTCTGAATCAATAGGGTATGCATACGAATAAAACCTACTACCTTTCTCCTTATAAACACCTGAGGAAGGTTCTGAAAGTGTTTTATAGGATGTATTTGAACTCATCTATCTATGCGTTATAGAGAAGTATTAAAGTGAATATGGCCAATATAATTCCAATCCAATTAAGTGTGTTCAGCTTCTCTTTAAACAGGACAATGCCTGCCATTACAGAGAGCAAAACAACTCCAATACTGTTGATTCCAAATACCAGGGAACTATCAATACCGGAAAACTGTAAAGCCTGTATAAAAAAGTAGAGGGAGCAAAAATTAAAAAGTCCCAGAAGAACTCCTCCTATTAAATCCTTTCCATTTAAATCAAAGCCCTTTCCTCCCGGGAACAGCAATTTTGTGAGGATAGCAGTAGAAAAGGCAATCACAAATAGATAAGCCGAGAACATCAGCACATTACTCTCTGACAGGAACTCCTGTTGTGTATATTTTACCAGTGAATCTGTAAGTCCAACACCCAGAAATAAGATAACAGGGAGAATGAAAAATTTCTTATTGTCAAGTGAAATATTTTTCTGCATTATGGTCAATACAACTGCAGTTGGAGCCAGTAATATCCCAATTACCTTAACAAAGGGCAGTGCTTCCTTATAGAATACAATACTGAATATCATGGGAATGATTACCGACATTCTTGAGGAAATAGATGTAATGGTAAGTCCGGTTTTTTGTGTTGTTAGAGCAATAACATAGAACATTGCCACAAAAATAACCCCGATTATTACTGCCATTGGAAACCAGGATTCAGTTCCTGCAAGACTCAGTCCATCAGACTGTATCAGATAAGAGGAAACCCAGGAGAGAAGCTACAAAGTAATTAATTATAATGGCATTGAAATTATTGACCTTCAATTTTTCAAAATACCTGAATGTAATGAGGATAAGCGTTGATGAAAGGATACTAAAAAAGAGAAATGACATGATTACTATTTAGGTCTCAAATGTAATCATTTCTTCATGTTTGGCTTGGATAAATAATGCGTTAGTACAGAATTATTTTGAATGAATGTTTTCTAATGACTCAAAGAAATGAAGGTATGAATGGAGAATATTACCGTGAAATGGAAATACCATATTCACTTATTCTGATTGTATTCGGTATATTTGATTTTTAACAAATTACCAAAAAATGAAATTATCATTAGTCTTTTTGTCATTCTTAATCTCTTTTTCCATGTTAGTTAGCAGCCCAGGACAAAATCGCCATGGAAGACTATAATCGTGCGGTTGACTTTATGTGGGAAAATGTTAGCAAGAAAGTATTCAACCTTAATGTAAAAGCAAATTGGTTTCCCGATAGTTCAGGTGTTTGGTATATTAATCAGGCAAAAGATAATAAAAGGTATATTAAAATAAAGCTTCCAGGAATGGAACAGTCAGAATTATTTAATCATGAATCTTTGGCCACATTATTAACTGATTCAATAGGTGAAGAAGTGAAACCGGGTGATTTACCAATTAGCAAGTTGGTGTATAAGAACACAAATGAATTGTTGATTAATGTGAAAAGAAAGACATATATATTTAATACAGAATTAAATACAATTGGGAAATATATTCCGGAAGAGGAAACAGAGAAGAATGAAATCATCTCTCCTGATAAAAAGTGGATTGCCTTTACAAAAGATTATAACTTGTATATACGGTCATCAGCTACCGATGAGGTCAGGCAGCTAAGTTTTTCAGGCAAAAAGGGATATGAATATGCAAATTGGTATGCTTGGAGTGATATAATGGAGGGAGAAGACGAAGAACGCCCACTTAATCTTCAACTTAGCTGGTCAGAGGATAGTAAATGGATATACACCAACATTTATGATTTGAGAAATGCTGAGAAGATGTATTTGCTGAACTGGGGTGTAGATTCATTATATAGACCAAAACTACTTTCCTATTATCGGGGTTCACCTGGCGATACAACAATGATACATGAAGAACCGGTTTTTTTTAATATTGAAACAGGGAAAGAAATAAAACCCGGATTACGGGGCACACATATAAATGGGGTTTCCATGAAATGGTCAGTTAATCCTGAAAAGGTGTACCTGGAAAAATCAAGTCGAGGTTATCAGAATCTATATATCTATCAATTCGATCTTATTTCAGGTAAACTGGATACTCTGTATAATGAAAGCAGTCTGACCAACATTGATAATTTTAGCTATAGTTTAGCCGAAAAGAGAGATAGGTTGTTTTTTCTATCTGAAAAAAGTGGATGGAGGCAGCTTTATTCGCTTAACCTGAAAACAAATGAAGAGGTAGCTTTAACTAAGGGTGATTATTTTATCAATCTTATTGAGGATATTGATGAAGATAATCAACGAGTACTTTTTAGTGCTTCAGGTAAGGAAATTGGGCGAAACCCTTACCATCAAAATTTGTACAGTATTTCATTTACTGGTAAAAACCTAAAACTCCTGACAGAGGAAAATCAAAATCACCAGGTAAGTATTTCACCTGATGGTAAATACTTTATAGATAATTTGTCTGCAGCCAATATTGAAACTACAACGGCATTGCGAAGTACTAAAAATGGAAAGATATTATTGGAATTGACAAAGGCCAATGTATCTCTTCTTGAAGGATGGAGTCCACCCGAAATTTTTGAAGCTGTTGCCAAAGATGGTAAAACCATAATTTATGGAGCTCTTTGGAAACCAACAAACTTTGATCCAGCAAAAAAATATCCAATTATTGATCACAGCTATACCGGACCACATACTCAGATGTTTCCGCGAGATTTCAGGCGGGTAATATCTCTGGGTAATCAGTCTTTTGCAGAGCTTGGATTTGTTGTGATGATGGTGGATGGTTTGGGTTCGTCAGGACGTTCAAAAGAATTTCATAACCATTCATATAAAAACCTTGGAGGCAATCTATTGGATCATGTCTTGGCCATCCGGCAATTGGGAGAGAGATTTAACTGGATCGATACAACAAGAGTAGGAATATTTGGACACTCTGCCGGAGGATATGATGCCGGGCACGCAGTATTGGCTTTTCCCGATTTCTACAAAGTAGCAGTAGCAAGTTCAGCGGATCATGATCATAGGATGGAAAAAGCATGGTGGCCCGAAATGTACATGGGATGGCCTGTTGACTCAGCATACCACTACCAGTCGAATATTACTATGGCTTCAAATCTAAAGGGAAAACTCCTCATCACACATGGTGGGATTGATGAGAATGTAAATCCATCAGCCACTTTCAAGCTTGCTGAAGCACTAATTAAGGCCGACAAGCAGTTCGATATGCTTATTTTGCCCAGCCAGCGACATGGTTACCGCGATGAGCATTTAAAATATTTCACAAAGAAAAGGTGGAACTATTTTGTTGAACACCTGTTGGGAGCACAACCAATATGGGATTTCAAATGGGAATAAAACCTGCATAATTATTTGTGAATAAAGTTGAATAACTTATTAATTTTATTCTGTAGATTTCTTTAGGTACAATTTGTACCAGACCACAAATCCTGAGATTAATATAAAAAGTGTAAACAAACCTGTGAGTGGAACTATAAGGATGTAAAAGAATCCTAAAAACACCTTGTAAATACGAGCTGTGTGGAATTCAAGAGCCACGTTCCATAGGGAAATAGCTTGCTCCTGAAGAACCTTGGGCATTTCTGTAAATATATCCATTGAATTTAAAATGGATGCACCAGAATTAAAATCAAAAACTACTTTTTCACCCTTATCCAGATCAATATGTCCGGCAACCATATGCTCGCCAACAGGTGGACCTCGGCGTTTTGGTTTTATGTAAACTTCCTTAGTGAAATAGTCAATAATTTTACCATCCATAAAATTCCACAAATACATGCCTTCAAATGATCCAACCAGCAATGTACTGTCGTTCAATAATTCAAAAACATTTACTCCCATTATGCTAATTGGAGGTTGATTTGGAATTGGTTTCAGTTTATCTGATAATTCCTTATCTGCCCAATATACTCCTTCAGAAGTAGCTACAATAAATCCTTCATATTTTTCATGATAGATAATTCTTCGTAGTTGATCGAACCAGGGATTGGGCGTATCTAACTCGGTAAATGGTATTTTTCCAACTTTCTTTTCTGCTATTGGAATCAGCAATGGTGGCCGCAGGAACATACCCGTTGCGGCTGTAATAATGAGGAATATGATGCTGATCCAACCAATCTTATTATGCCATTTTAAAGAGAATTTCGAAACCTTTTTAATACTTTGGATTTCTTTTTTCCTTCTAATTCTTTTCCTGAATTACATAGGGATTTATAAAGTAGATAAAACCTGTCAGGCTCAGAAATATGAAAATCACGCCAACTAAATCAACAAAAAGAATACCCGGGATGCCATATATTTCACCACTATGGACTACCCATAATGTTTTAAATAAACCTACTTTGTTGTTGTATTGCTCAGCTTCAGGTAGTACAAGGGTTTCGAAATCAGCATAGTTGCTTGATTTTAATAGAAATGAACGAGTTAATACAAGCAAGGTATCACCCTTTTCATAAATATCAGTAATTCTTTCTTCTTCAACAGGCAAATGTATCTTTTTCCAACTCCCTTGATTTTTATTGAATTCAAAAAGACCAAAAAAAGTAGCGGCAAATAAACCCTTGTTTTTTGATTCAAAAACCTTCTCAATTTTTCTGTTGTCAATTCCTTCTGGGAATCCTGAATTGAAATCGGAAAAAGAAGAATAATTTTTATTTGTAAGCCAAATACCAATATTCCCAAATATCAGAATGCTATCTTCACCAATCTGTTCTGCACCTTTTATTGCCGCGTTGTTCCAATTTTCATACCTGTATTCCTTTGGTAGCAAACTCCTGGAAACATCAACTGATGAGAAGAATTTTCTATGGTTTAGTATAATTCCTGACAAAGAAAATAATAGTAAAAACAAAGCAATACCCAGGCCCAGCCATTTATGATATTTACGGAAGAATTTTATCAATTCATTAATTTTGAGGGAACAAAAATAGGGAACAAATTTTTGTTCCCTATTTTAAGTCCATTTTTTTTAATTATCCTTAGATAATATCAGCTTAAATTTCCTCTGTCTCAACAATTTTTGCAAGGATATCAGCATATTGGATAACCAGGTAATCTTTGCCTTCAAATTTGGTTTCAGTGCCAGAGAATTCTTTATAAAAAACGGTATCTCCAACTGCAATCTCCGCATTCTCAATGTTGCTTAGAGCAACTACCTTTGCAAATTTTGGTTTTTCTTTTGCGGAATCAGGGATTATAATACCACTGGATGTAGTTTGCTCTTTTTCTTCAGTTGTTACATCAAGAATAACATTTTGGTTTACTGGTAATAAATCTTTCATTTCTTTATTTTTTAATTTATAGTATATAATAAGTTTTTATCCTTCAATTTCGAGAAGCCTGTTTATTTTATCCTTGTCAAAACCTACAATAATTTGTCCGTTTATATCAGTCTGTGGAACTCCCTGTTGTCCTGATCTCCTAACCAGGTCTTCCGCTACTTTTTGATCCCTTGACACATCGATATCGGTAAATCGAATTCCATTCTTTCTCAGGTGTGTTTTAAGTACATTGCACCATGAGCAAGTAGGAGTGGAATAAACTGTGACTCTTTTCTGAGGCTTTTCTTTATCTGTTTTGGCATAATAGATAAGGTTTTCAAATACCGTTTTGTAATATACCTTATCATTACAACCTTTGAAAGTATTTTTAAATTCTCCTTTTTCAAAGCTAAGTAAGGTAGGAGCGGAGGTTATTGAAAACTTTTCATGTATATCACGAACATTCGCCACATTTACTGTAAATAGCTCGAAGTCAGTATTATCACTTGTGCCTTCTTTAATATTTTTAATTGCACATTCACTAAGATCTGAACCCTGCTTGTAGATTAGAACATAGGCTAGTTCTTTATTATTTATCTTCTTTTTCAGGTCTGAGTAAGAAGTAATTTCCGTAATCTTCATTTTATACTTTCTGGTTATAAATTTTCTTGACTTGATCCTTTCATAATTTATGCCAAAATAATCGGGGAATTAAATTGGCAGCTCTCCTCTATTTTTTTTCATGAAAGGGTGACAAATTGACTTAAATATCTACCAGGAATATGTTGAAGATTAGTTCCTGGATCAATTGAAAATATTTGTTATACCTTATTAGATCAACGAAATATAAATGGTGAGATTATTTCATCGATGAAATTAAGAGGTTTGTCGAAAAAACTTGGTTGACTGAAAAAACTGCCATATCCTTGTTTATGAAAGATGAGATTTTTTTTAATTTAAATTCTAATGGCATGAAAACAAAAACATTAATAATCATAGTTACAATCTTTTTATTCCTGGGAAGTTGTATTCCATCGCTTTTCCCTCTATACTTTGAAAAAGACTTAATCACAAATTCTGACCTGATAGGAACATGGAATGAGGATGGCTCCCTTAATACCTGGGCATTTTACCCTGATGAGGATAAAAAGTCTTATAATTTATGGTTCACGGAAAAGGAGAACAACAATATTGATGATGGCCGGGAAGGTATCTTGGGTATCTTCGAAACACATTTATTTAAGTTGGGAAACAACTATTTCTTTGATTTCTTTCCAGGCGAGAATGATGAACTGGATGAAAAAATCAATACATTAATGGCATTTCACCTGGTACCGGCACATACTTTTGCCAAGGTTGAAATATCAAAGGACACTATTAAAATACTCCAATTTGATATCGATTATCTGGAGGAATTACTTGAAAATGGAAAAATCCGGATCAGGCATGTACGACCCGATGACGATATAATTTTAACAGCCAGCACTAAGGAATTGCAGGAGTTTTTTATTAAATACTCAGAGGATGAAGATGCTTTTAATGATCCAATAATTCTTGTTAAAGAAAACTAAATATAAGCATGAGTATTAGATTCAGAAAGTGGATGGCAATTATCCGGAGTAGTATATTTCAGCATATACTGTTCTGGATATTATCCTTTCTTATTCTGTTGAATGTATTCTCAATTACTGAAAATATTACCAGGCTTGATTATATCTATACAATCCTTTTTCATATAGGATTAGTGATTGGTGTATACATTAATTTTTTCTTATTGATTCCAAATTTTCTCAAAAGGGAAAAATATTTTTTATACCTTATTTTAATTGCTGCAGATATTCTTCTGTCCGCAGAGGTGATATCATTGACATTTAATCATTTATCTGATTTCTTGTTTCCTGGATACTATATTGTTTTAGGTTATACCTTTTGGGACCTGGCAAGATTTCAGTTGATAGTTATTGGGCTGACAACTCTATTGGAACTGTCCTCAGCCTGGTTTAAACTGGCTGAATCTGAAAGGAAACTAATGCAAATAGAACAGGAAAAAGTTTTTGTAGAACTTGAGGCTCTGAAATCTCAAATTAATCCCCACTTTTTATTCAATAGCCTGAACAATCTGTATTCTTTGAGCCTTAAAAAGTCAGATATGGCTCCGGAAATGATACTCAGGTTATCTTCATTAATGCGGTATATCCTGTATGAATCTTCTAAAGAATTTGTACCCCTTCAAAAAGAAATAGACTGTATTGTTGACTATCTTGAGATTCAAAACCTTAGAACTGAAGAGTCTGGACAGGCTATTAATTTTGATATAACAGGAGAAGTGAAGAATAAGGAAATTGCGCCTCTAATTTTTCTTCCACTGGTGGAAAATGCGTTTAAGCATGGTGTGAAAGGATCTGTTGATACTGGATTCATAAAACTAAACCTGAAAATGGAAGAAAAGAAATTGACATTTTCAATAATAAACAACAAGGGTAAGGCAATTATAATTCCTGGTAAGCATGAAAGCGGAATTGGATTGGAGAATATCAGAAAAAGGCTAAATTTGATCTATTCTGGTAAGCATAAAATGGAAGTTGCAGACTCTGAAAGCCAATTTGAAGTTATACTTATTATTCATTTATACTAGATGAAAGTTCAAAACGGTAATACTTTGCGTTGTCTGGTGGTTGACGATGAACCCTTTTCTATTGAGATAATTCAGAATTACATCGATAAGGTACCAGGCCTTTTTCTCACAGAGAAATGTTTGAATGCTATTGATGCTCTACATTTCATGCATGAGCATCCTGTAGATCTCCTGTTTCTTGATATAAATATGCCAGAAGTATCAGGTATTCAAATGCTTAGTACTTTGGTTGACCCACCTTTGGTTATTTTTACTACCGCCTATCCAGAATACGCTATTGAAGGTTTTAATCTTGATGCTGTAGATTATTTATTGAAACCTTTTGGTTTTGAAAGATTTATGAAAGCTGTAAATAAAGTTTATAATAGAATTAGTGAATTACAGGGGATCAAGAATAAGTCAGAGGAAACTGATTTTATTATGATCAGAGCCGATAAGCGCGATTATAAGATTAATCTTTCAGATATTCAGTTTATTCAGGCAAAAGGAGATTACCTTAAGATTACAAGTTCTGAACGATCTTATCTGACTCATGAAACTATGCAGAATATGATCCAGCTATTGCCGGATCACAGGTTCTTAAGAATACACAAATCCTTTATTATTTCTATTGATAGAATCAAGTATATTGAAGGGAACCAGGTATTTATTGAAAATGAGTCACTTCCGGTGGGTAAGGTGTATCGAGAAGATCTAATGAAAACTCTTTCAAAGGATGGAGTGTAGATCCTAACGGTGAAAATATTTTCGAATTGTTTTTGTGGCAGCATTACACAATAAATCAGAAGCATTTTCCATAGCTTCTTGTAAACTAATTTTTGCACTGACAATTGGAATTATCTCAATAAAGTCATCTTTATACAATTCCATGGACTTAATATCTGTTTTCCCGACAAATGCCATTACAGGTATGTTATATTTTTTAGCCAGTTGTGCTACCCCAAAAGGTGTTTTGCCATGCTTGGACTGTGCATCTAACTTTCCTTCCCCCGTTATAACAAGATCAGCTTTTTTAATGCTTTCCTCCAGACTTGTTAGTTGAGCAATTACATCAAAACCCGGATTTAGATTTGCATTCAGAAAAGCCAATGCTGAAAAGCCCAATCCACCGGCAGCACCTGCACCAGGATGGTCACAGAATTTTTTGCCTAAAAAGGATTCTGTAATAGTTGCAAAATGTTCAAGATTTTTTTCAAGTATTTCAATCTTCAATTCATCCGCACCTTTTTGTGGACCAAAGATCTTCGTGGCGCCATTCTCTCCAAGCAAGGGATTGTCAACATCACTGGCTACAATAAAGCTTGTGGATTTTAAGCGAGGGTCCAGATCATCCAGTTTAATTTCCTGTAATTGTTTAAGGTAAGTGCCCCCGGGCTTCAACTCATTTCCTTTTTCATCCAGTAATTGTGCTCCAAGGGCCTGAATCATTCCCGCTCCTCCATCATTGGTGGCACTACCACCAATTCCCAGGATGATTTTCCTGCATCCTTCATCTCAGGGCAGCGTGTATCAGTTCACCTGTTCCAAGGGAACTAGTAATCATTGGGTCTTTTTCTGAATTTTTCAGGAGTTCAAGGCCAGAGGCTGCAGCCATTTCTATAATAGCCGTTTTATTATCACCCAGCAATCCAAAAAATGATTCAATCTCTCTTCCAAGCGGATCATGAACTCTGACTGCTACCAATTTACCAGATGTGGAATCAACTAATGCCTGTACAGTTCCTTCTCCGCCATCCGCCATGGGAATCATCATTACATTCGCACCGGGAAAAACCTCAAGAATACCCTTATTTATACTCTCGCAGGCCTGTTTTGCCGTGAGACTTTCTTTAAAGGAATCAGAAGCAATTACAATGTTATCAAGTACCATGAATTGGTATATTATTCTAAGATGAAATAAGTTTTGCCAGCATTACAGGATCTTTTGTGGTATCAATTCCGTTAAGTTTTACATTAACAAAACTATTTCGTGGTATTTTCTCTTCAATATGAACAGGGATAAAATTCTCACCATAACCTTTCGCCAGCCCTGATCTCGACTTTTCGGTAAGAACAGTTTGTTCTTTTCCAAGCATTCTGCTAAAATATTCAAGTCGGTTTTGAAGTGAAACATTTCGAATAATCCTGCTTCGTTGATTCTTAATGGTTTCAGACACTTGATTTTCCATCCGTGCTGCCCGGGTATTGTCTCTGACAGAATATTTAAAGGTATGGATATGACTAAATCCAATGTCCTTTGAAACAATACAGGTCTCCTGGAAATCGTTTTCTGTTTCACCGGGGAAACCAACAATTATGTCGGTTGTAAAATTAAAATCAGGGATGCGTTTTTTTAGTTTTTCTGCAATCTCCGTAAAGGATTTTACTGTATACATTCTTCTCATCTTAAGGAGAATTTTTTCTGAACCTGATTGAAGACACAGGTGAAGATGCGGTGTCAATTTTGGATGATCAAATAGTTCAATAAACCGGTCGCCAAAGCCATCAGGTTCCATAGAGGAAATTCGCACTCTGAAATCACCTGGAATATCCAAAATATTCTCTACCAATCTCTCAAAATTGATTCCTTCAATGTTATATCTTCCAATATTTACACCGGTAAGCACAATTTCTTTAAAACCCAGGTCAATCACATGCATAATGTTACTCTCAATCTCTTTTTCCGAACGACTAATAGCTCTGCCTCTTACACTTGGAACAATACAGAAGCTGCAAAAATTATCACATCCATCCTGTATTTTAATCATTGAGCGTGTATGGAACCCCTTGTCTGCAATTCCAAATCCAAACTTGTCTTTCTTGAAATTTTCAGACGAAATCAGTTCTCCATTAAAATGAGAATCAACCAGGTTGAATACTGAACTTTTTTTATCGTTTTCAATCACATAACTTATGGAATCTTGTTTCTCAAGATCCTTCTTGTAATGATCTGCCATGCAGCCAGTAACTATCACCAGGGCATCCTCTTTTTTTCGACTGGCCTGACTGATCATGTTACGTGATTTATGATCACTCTGATTTGTAACGGTGCAAGTATTTATTACATAAGCATCCGCCTCATGATCAAAACCAACCACCTCAAAACCCTGTCTGTGAAATTGAGATGCCAGGGCATCGGTTTCATACTGATTCAGACGACAGCCTAAAGTTTTAAATGCTACTTTCCGTTTTGTCATTTTAGCTTTTACTTATTTCCTGAACCTGAACCAATTCTCCTTCAACTGAAAATTCTGTAGCTCCGGTAATTTTAAGGTCAACAAATTTCCCGATCAATGAAAGGTCTACAGGCGAAAATCGGATGTTTATCCGTCCTTCAGTATGCCCTGTAAGGTATCGTTTTTTTCTATCCTGACCAGTAACCAGAACCCTATAGGTTTTACCAACCATTTTTTGAGTATGGGAATGGGATGACTTTTCCAGATCCTCAGTTAGAATGTGAAGTCTTTTCTTTTTTATTTCATGTGGTATATCATCCTTCCAACGAGAACTCACAGCTCCTGGTCTGGGCGAATAAATGGCAATATAGGCCATATTGTATTTGAATTCCTGCAATGCTTTTCTCGATTTGTTGAACTGTTCATCAGTTTCTCCAGTGAAACCTACAATTATATCAGTGAACAAAGTGGCATCAGGAATTTTGTTGCGAATGTGTTCAACAATTTGGCGGTACTTTTCAACATTGTGTTTCCGGTTCATTTTTACCAGAACCTTGTCATCACCTGATTGCAGCGGAAGATGAATTTGTTTGGCGAGGCAATCGTATTGAGCAATAACATCTATTACTTCAGAGGTCATATCCCTTGGATGCGGAGAAGTAAAATATACCCAGAACTCCTTTCCAGAGACCTTTCCTAGCTCCCCAATCGCTTTCAGGAGTTCGGGAAATGAGATTTCTTCACCATTTCTATCCAGCCCATAAGAATTTACATTTTGGCCCAGGAGAGTAATTGACTTATAATCCTGATCTAATAGTTGACTTAATTCACGTAGTATTTCAGAACTTGGCCTGGAAACTTCGCGTCCTCTTGTATAAGGTACAGCACAAAAGGTGCAAAATTTATCACAACCATTCTGAATGGGAATAAAGGCTTCAAATCTGGATGAATAATGAGGTTTGATATGCCAGAAACCATCCATAATGCTTCTGTTATCAGAGTTATCGGTAGAAACAGAATTAATGTTATTAACATCAATTTTTATTGAATCTTTAGTCTGAAGCATCTCTAACAGAGTGGGAAACTCTGCAGCTTTTTGATTTGTTTCTTGCGAAACTGGTTCTTCCGATAATCCTATCACCTGCTATTGAATAAGGAGTAACAATTCCATACTGACGAATCATATCCTGAACTTCAGGCAATTCGTCCATAGTAAATACAAGGTCAAATAGTTTTAAGAATCTAACTTTGTCATTCGGAAGAAAGCACCCCGATACAAATGTTAGTAAGTTCTTCTTGTTTTTCCACTTGTTCCAAAGGTTGATTCTGGAGTACACCTTATCAATGGCCTTTTGTCTTACAGAACAAGCCAGGATACCCAACAGATCAGCTTCCTTCTCGTCGTTTGTCCAACGGAAACCCATTTTATCCAGAACTGTTCTCACCCTTTCACTGTCAGATTTGTTCATCTGACAACCCAGTGTAATTATATGATAAAGCATAGTAGACTACTGAAATTAAGTATACAAAAATAAGATAATCCCGAAGAATAGTACTAGAAGTAGATTTCAGTCCTCAAATGGTCCAATGGAAGACCCTGATCAATGAGGATATCCATCGCATTGTGGATCATATCGCTGTTTCCACAAAGGAAACATCTGGATAGTGCATCAAGGGCATTTATTTTAAGATAATCCGTAACGCGTCCTTGAAATTGAACATTATTTTCTTTTGAATAGCAGGAAATTAACTGGCCATTATAAAATTCATGTTCATATGCATCCTCCGCATACCTTATTCCATGAATTAATTGGTAATTCAAACCTGGATAGGATTTAATATAACTATGAAATGGAGCAATTCCTGTACCGGTTGCAATAAAAATTAGCTTTTGGTTTGATTTTTCATCAGCCGAAAGTGTAAAAAATCCAAAGGGGCCTTCAACTTCAAGAATATCACCGGGATTACAATTTTTTAATCGTTTTGACAATGAACCTTCTTCAATTTCCCGAATAAGAACTTCAAGGTAGGAATCATTTTCACCGCTGTAGATAGAATACTCTCTTTTTTCAATCTCACCTGGGAATCCTACACGTATGTATTGACCTGCTTTGAAATTCAGGTCTTTTCGGTCCATTCTAATGATATAGGTATTGGATGACAATTCCCTGATCGACACTATTCCTAATTTGAGCATATTCATCTTAATTGTTTAGCCAGAAAATCTGTGCTGTGAAAATTTTCGGCAAAAGTCGTCATTAAACATGAAAATATCAAACCTCTAATTTTTTTTTTGAACTAATTCAAATGAGGTATTGATTCAAAAGGAATTATTAATAATTTCTAAAGTATAATGAAAACTTCCAGGGAGTTTATTTTTCTATTTTTTTCTTTGGGAACTTAAAAAATACTTTTTCTATGGATTTAGGGATTGTCTGTTCGCGGTATTGTGGGTCAGATTCAACCGTTCCCTTTCCCTCAACATGCCAGACAAGCTTCTTTGCCTTTGAGTCAAATACATTAATCATAACAGTGCCCTTTTCTACCTGATAAACAGAATAGGCAGTGCTGAATCCAAATCCATACGGTGCATAGTAATAACTGCTCCAAAATCCAGTGGTATAATAATTATAGTAGGTTGTGGATGCAGTCTGACTACTTAAAAATACGTAAATATCTACAATCAAATCACCATTATAATCAACTCGTTTATAACCACGGCTTTCCAATTCCCATGCAACGCTGCTTACCAGATATTCCTGATCATCGCGGTTAACAAAAGCTCCGTTTTCAGCATTCCATGGGTAAATGCTGAAAGTCTTATATGCATTAAAATCTGCAGTTTTATCGTATTCCTGCTTAACTTTTATTGCGGTACATGCACTAATCAAAATTGTGATTATAATGACTCCAAATATTTTTTTCATCTAAAAGGTATTTAAAATTTGCTATTCAATTTGGAAGAAGCGCTTGAATTCATTCCAGCTTAATTATAGCTGGTCAAATGTATACAAAATTTGGAATTGGGGCTTATTCAGGACGACAATTATTGATATAGAATTGGATAAATCCCAGGTGTATTCTATTCCGTATTTTATTATCAGGTCATCATATTTTCTGAAGTTCGATTCGCCCTGTTTTTAAACATACTTCATTATTTCTCTATTCCGTAATCCTAAATAGAAGATATACAGTATTTTATAAGACTTTGTGATTTGTATCACAACCTGCTGTGAAATATTTCACGTTAAAATATTTCAAAATAATTTTTGTCCGATCTTACTTTGAACCCGAATTCAAATCAGTAATTAATTATAAAACAATCATGGAAAATAAAAAAATGACAATGGCTCTCTGCACGGGGAGCTTCGACAAACTCACAGTTGCAGGCATAATTTTAAGTGGCGCAGTTGCTGAGGATATGGACGTTGAGATTTATGTTTTGCTCTATGGAGCATATGCCTTTAAAAAAGAAAATGGCGAAAAAATCGATACAGTTTCTGAATATCCTGAGCTAAAGGACAGGTTAAAGCAATCCCTTAGTGATATGAAAATTCCTACATGGGTTGAATTTCTCAGAACTGCAAGAGAACTGGGCAATGTTAAGGTATATATATGTGGAACTGCCGGAAAAATATGGGGCGGAGAAAAGGTTTCAGACTTCATAGATCTGGCCGATGATATTTGTGGAATTGGTGAATATGTAGATTCTGCTCAAAATGCAGATGTACATATGTTAATCTAAATAGGCTAATCTAATATATTACAAAGGAAATAAGGAAAATAATCATTTGCAAAACAAATTTACTAACAACAAAAACGTAAAATCATGACGACAGAAGAACTTACAACTCTGAATGCTGACAAAGTAGTGGATGCGCGTGGAACGGCCTGCCCTGGACCACTATTGGCAGCTAAAAAAGCCATTGGTGAAATTAATTCTGGTCAAATTATGGAAATATTATCTGCCGATGAAGGAACCAGAAGAGATATTCCAAAATGGGCGACTAAGAAGGGACATGAATATCTTGGAACCGTTGAAGATTCTGGTTTTTTTAGAATTTTTATGAAAAAAGGCTGAAAATATGGATCAGGGAAATAATAGTGAAATAAGAATCCTTGTTTTTTCAACAGAGAAAATATCAGATCCGGCCATTGATTTGGCCGGATTACTAAAGATGCACTATCCTCCCGTTGTATATACCATAAATGTGCCCTGTTCAAGTGCTATAAAGCCCCGTTGGATTATGCATGCTTTTGAAAATGGAATAAATGGGGTATTCATTGCTGCTGATGGAAGCGATTGTCCTTTTAGTGAGAAATGCACAGAAAATACATCTGCCATCGTTGGACAAACTCATTCACTTATGAAAGAAAAAGGCATTGATCCGGCACGGCTGAGAATGGCGGCAATATGTTCTGTTTGTGCCGAGCCCTTTGTTAAGCACATGAACACCTTTGTAAACTATTTCAAAAATTGAAAAACTTCCATATGCAAAACAATAATTATGATGCAATGGTCATTGGTGGTGGAATAGCAGGTGAAGAAGTTGCTATAAACCTTGCCAACCTAGGCTATAAGATCATTATGGTTGAGAAGGATTATTCCATTGGCGGGAAAATGATTCATTTAAGTAAAGTTTTCCCCACACTTGATTGCGCTGCCTGTATTACCACGCCGAAAGTTTCTGAAACGGCCAGGCATCCGAATATTTCAATTTTTACCCATTGTGAGGTGGAAAATATACAGCGAATATCCGGAACAGAATTTAGCGCTGATTTGATTCAGCATCCACGGTATGTAACAAATGATTGTACAGGCTGTCAGATTTGTGAGGACAACTGTCCGGTTGTTGTGCATGACCAGTATCAATTTGACCTGGTTGGAAGAAAAGCAATATTTGTGCCTTTTAGCATAGCCAATCCAAGAATTGCGGCCATTGATATCGATAATTGCGTGATGTGTGGATTGTGTGAGAAACTTTGCCCTGCAGATTGCATAGATTTTTCACAGGAAGAAATTGTAACTCCCTTAAAAGTAAAATCGGTAGTGGTAGCAACTGGTTATAACTTATTTGAGCCCAATCAGATTAGTCGTTTTGGAGGTGGCAAGTTCAAGAATGTGATTACAGCTATGCAAATGGAACGTCAACTGGTTCCTACCCGACCTTTTAATACGGTTTTACGCCCCAAGGATGGTAAATTGCCAGACAATATTGCCTATGTGTTGTGTGTTGGCTCACGCGATGAAACTGTAGGAAACCCAATTTGTTCCCAGGTCTGCTGTATGTATTCTACAAAGCAGGCACAGCTTTTAATGGGTGCATTGCCAATGGCAGACATAACCATTTACTATATTAATATTCGGGCCTTCGGTAAGGGATTTAATGAATTCTACCAGCAGGCAAGAGATATGGGTGTTGAATTTATAAAAGGCAAAGTTGGGCGCATTAAGGAGAAGGAAGACGGAGATTTGATTTTGCGTTATGAGGATGTTGAAACAGGAAAGGTAAAAGAAACAGAACATGATCTCGTAGTACTTTCAGTTGGGATACTCGCAAATACTGATTATCAAAATATGTTTAACAATAGTGAAGTATTGGCCAGAGATCCTTTCAATTACGTTAAACAAACCGAAGAATTATGTTGCCCGCCAAAAACAAGTATTGACGGTGTATTTGTTGCCGGAACAGCAGCCGGCCCAATGGATATACCCGATTCAATTTTGTCAGCAGGAGCAGCTTCTGCTGAAACAGCAAGCTATCTAAGGGCAGTTAGTAATTAAAAGTAAATGACAATTTACTTGATCATTTATACACAAAAGCACAATCGATGAAAAAAAGAATAGGTGTTTATATATGTCAATGTGGTTCAAATATCTCTGATTATGTAGATGTAGATAAAGTAAAGGATTTTTCGACAAAAATAGATGGCGTTGTTCTGGCGAAGGTAACTATGTTTGCCTGTGCAGATTCTACTCAGAAGGAAATGGTAGAAGACATTAAAACACAGAAGCTTGATGCTCTCGTAGTGGCATCCTGCTCTCCAAAGTTGCATTTGGAAACTTTCAGAAATGTGGCACTCAGGGCAGACCTAAATCCATATAACTATGTTCAGGTAAACATTAGAGAACAAGGTTCTTGGGCCCATTCCGATAAACCAAAGGAGGCCACAGAAAAAGCTTTAAAACTGGTAGGTGCATCTATTGCCAGGGTAAAATATTCTGAAGCTCTGAAACCTATTCAAATACCATCTATAAATACAGTGGCAGTGTTTGGTGCAGGAGTTGCGGGAATGAGGGCTGCCATTGATCTGGCTGATATGGGATCACAGGTTTATTTAATTGAAAAGGAATATTTTGTTGGAGGCAGGGTTTCGCAATGGGACGACCTTTTTACTACAGATGAATCAGGAAGGGAAGTTATCACCCGAATGTATCAACGAATAATGACTTATGAAAACATAACATTATTCACTGGTGCCCAGATAATTGCTAAGACAGGAAGTGTTGGGGATTTTACAATTTCGGTTGAAATAAAACCAAGGTATATAAAGCCTGACTGTAAAATTGATCCTGAGAAATTGGAGGCGGTAATCAATGCCTGTCCGGTTGAAGTTGATGATGACTTTAATTTTAATCTAACTAAAAGAAAAGCGATTTATAAAAATTATCCGAGTGAGTTTCCTGAAATACCAGCCATTGATTCTGATCATTGCACTAAGTGTGGTATCTGCGAAGACAAATGTGAGGAAGTAGATTTCAATCAGAAAACAGAAACTATTCAGATAAAGGCTGGGGCAATACTTCTTTCAACAGGATTTGACCCATATGAACCAGAAAAAGGAGAATTTGGTTACATGGATTTGGATTATGTTATTACAATTCAGCAACTTAAAAGACTAATTGAGCTTAGTCCTGAAGAACTAATTTTTAAAAACCGAAAGATTGAAAAAATTGCCTACATCTATTGTGTGGGTAGCCGTCAATCAGAAGGGCCTAATAAGTATTGCTCAAGATATTGCTGCACCTCTGCCATACATGCAGCCATTCAGCTCAAAAATAAATATAATGGTATTCAAAATCTCCATTTTAACAGAGGTATTCGGACCTATGGTAAGCAGGAGCTACTTTATCATGAGGCTTCGGAGAATGGAGATATATTCCTGCAATTTGAAGAGGATAGTCCTCCAGAAGTAAATTGCACATAATGGTCAGCTTAAGATTAAGGTAGAGGATATTTTAACATTACACAGAGAATTTAAAGCCACAGTTGACATGGTAGTACTGGTAACTGGAATGGTTCCCCGTAGGGATAATTCTATTGCAGATATTTTTAAAGTACCCATCGGAAGGGATAATTTCTTTAACGAGATTCATCCAAAGTTGCGGCCAGTTGAAACCGTTATTGATGGAATTCATATTTCAGGGGCATGCCAGGGGCCAAAAAACATCCCTGAATCGGCAAACTCTGCGCTTTCTGCAGCTTCCAAAGCAAATGGTCTGATTAGCAAGGGAAGTATAGAAATTGAGCCAAAATTAGCTGAAGTTGATGATCTTAGTTGTATATGGTGCGATGCCTGCAGTGATGTTTGTCCTTATGATGCAATTGCAATGAAAGATATGAAAGGCAAAAAAGTAGCCATTGTAAATGAAGCCAATTGCAAAGGCTGTGGAATGTGTTTACCTGTTTGCCCATCAAACTCTATTGATTTAATAGGCTTTAAAGATGTTGAGATTGAAAGTATGATAGATGCACTCGCATAATCCAGAGCCATCACTTTTTAAAGATTAACCATGTTTTAGGAAATGGTCAATAAGTAAAATGAATATATGAAAACGAAAACAATAGATATTATCAAGGAAAAGAGGGTTGTCCCTGAGGAGGTTAAAGAGAGAAGGAAAGAATTCGCCCGATTAAAAAGATTAATTATGGCTGCTCTTAAGGATGAAGCCAAGACAATTCCAGAGATAGCCATTGAGATTAATGAACCTGTGGAAGTGGTAACTTTCAATTTAATGACCTGCAGAAAATACGGCCAGGTAGAAACTGGGGAAATTGATGACATGGACGAATACTTCACTTATAAATTAGTTAAAAAGGAAAATTAAAATGGCAACAGTTAATCTTGATTTTTCAACTGAACTCAAAAAATTTGGAGCAGATAATTTTCAAGCTTGTTACAATTGTGGTACCTGTACAGCTGTTTGCTCATTATCTACTGAGGAAGATTCCTTTCCAAGAGAAATGGTAAGATTTGGTGTTTTGGGCTTAGAGGATGATATATCA
This sequence comes from uncultured Bacteroidales bacterium, assembly GCA_963750735.1. Lineage (GTDB taxonomy): Bacteria > Bacteroidota > Bacteroidia > Bacteroidales > VadinHA17 > JANTGF01. The sequence continues at coordinate 80,834 of CAVVRY010000016.1, forward strand.
TCTTCATTAAAACCTTGGCTTTGCTACTATTGTGGTGAATGTTCAGAAACATGCCCCCGGGAAGCAAATCCAGGAGAATTAATGATGTCTTTGCGGAGATGGCTTACCGGTAAATACGATTGGACCGGTTTATCTGGATTATTATACAAGTCCTGGGCACTTACAGTTATAGCTTTTTTCCTAATAGCTGCTGGAGTTATTGTTTTTAGTATCTATGAAGATTTTAGCTCTACAGTGATAATGCATTTTGGTCATTCATTTGAAATTGCTGCCATTGCTGGGGTCTTCAGTTTAATCTTATTGCCGAATATTATTCGTATGTGGTGGTTTACCATATTAAGGCCAAAAGTGAATGTTCCAATTGGAGCCTATTTTAAAGGAATCTGGGAATTAATCGTGCATATGTTTACTCAGAAACAATCATTGGACTGTGAAGATGAAAGTCGTTTACGATGGTTTGAACATTTCATTCTGGTATTGGGTTACCTGGCACTGCTATTTACCACAATAGTTCTTGATTGGTTTGGTACAGATAATATTTTTGTGATAGTTTTGGGATATGTCGAAAGTACAGTAATTTTTGTTGTAACCTTGCATTTCGTTTCAAGCAGAGTAAAGAAAAACAGGGAGATAAATAAGTTTTCTCAACCATCTGATTGGCTTTTTGTTATATGGCTATTCCTTATGGGATTAACAGCTTTTATTGTTCGTCTTTTTATTGATTTAAACCTGCTTGAGAACAACTTTTGGATGTATTTATTCCATCTAATTATTCTGGCTCAGTGGGCTTTGATAATAGTCCCATTTGGAAAATGGACTCATTTTCTGTATCGGTCATTTGCTATGTATTTTAATAAACTTAAAGAGTTGTCAAAGTAAACGGGGAGGACTGTACAAAAAACTTCACTTTTTAAATCAATAAACCAACACAAGTCATTTTCACTCACCCTGAGAAGGAGAGCTGGTTAATATAAATTGCGATAGGTCCGGTTCTCCTTTTTAAATAAATCTGATTTTTCAAGAAACTTCGAATCACTAAAAATTGTCATTGAAATAGGAGTATTGCTGCCTATTGGGCACAGTGTACACAGAACCTGCTTTGAGGCACTAATAGCATTCGGCCAATTGGAATGGGTTTATTGCATCTTGCACAGATTCCAAAGCCCTCTTTTCCAACCTGTCTAAGCATATAATTTAGTTTGCTCAACTTGTCCTTAGCTTCTCGTAAGGCTGCTTCCGCCACACTTTTGTTGTTGATAGCATCCATTCTTGAGATTCTTCCTATGGCATTTTCAGGAGCGATAGGCTTGGTAATTTCTTTATAGGTAGCAACAGATTTTTCAGTTTTCTGAATCTCCTGTAATATATTTTCTTTGATAGACTCCAGTTGTTTATCATTCATAATTATCAAATATCAATTATGCTTTATCAGTTATGTAGAGTTTTTTGAAAACCAGTATCAATGCAACCACATTGAAAATCATCAAAAATAGCTTGAAATATAAACTAATTGTGGCGAGCCCCCATTCCAACTTAGCAGCTGTCCAGTCGGGCAGCTTTTCGGCCAGGTCAATATTCAATTCCTCGAGAATTGATGGACTGACATAATCACTTTTTATATCATGCAAAGCTAAGAAATCACCAAAAGTAAATAGAAGTACAATAATACTAAAGCTCAAAATTAACATCTGGGTATTTTTCGGATTTTTCATATGGATTGCCTTAAATAAGAATTAATAGTTGTTGGGTTATTTGATTTCTAAAAATCCGAAATCTTAACAAAATACCTACAAATATTAACAAAAAAACAGGCCAGAAAAAAACACTGACCTGAGAAAATTTATTTTAAGATCCTGTAATCCAGGAGTATTTTTAAAAATTATAGCTTAAAGCTAACACCAATGTGGCCTCCAAAGAATGATCCCCCTCCAAGTTCAACATTTAATGCCCATCTTTCATCCCAATACCAGCGTCCACCAACCTGAACGCCAAATAGAGCATTAAAATCATTACCTGCGCGAAATCCCAAACTTCCACCAGCATAAAAATCCCATTCTGGTGGAATTCCAATAATGCGGTTAAAGTGGTAATCACCTCTGGCAACAGCTCCAAAATACACTACATTGCTATCAAATATCACACTAATTTCCGGACCAACTGTAACATCATCATGAACTGCAATATCAAGTGAACCATAAACAGGAAGGCCCCAGCTGCTGAAACCAAGACCAAAATTTATTTGCATATCTCCTTTTGATAGAGGAGCTTCTCCCTCTTGTGCGAATAAACCTGTGGAAACCAGGATAATCCCAAATAGTAAAACGATTCTTTTCATTTAAGTAAAATTATTGTGTTAATAACATAGTTTGTTAGCCTGCAAATGTAGTTATTTTTAAGATCGAAATGCAGCCTATTTAAAACTATTACAAATAATTTAATGGTTTTTTAACATTATATAGAATGGAAATAGAACTATCGAGAAGGCTTGATATCCTTGAAGATTTTGAAATTTCCTAGTTTTGTTTTTTGAAGGAAATATGAGATCGAAACCAGCAGAACTCCTATACCATATTTCATACTTCTTTGAACATTTATGGAGGAGGCTTCTTCGAAATATTTGGTTGGGCAGGTAATTTCTGCCACTTCAAAACCAGCATAAAAAATCTGGGCCAGCATTTGGTTATCGAAGATAAAATCATCCGAATCAATATCATAATGAATGCTTTTCAGGACATTGGCTGAAAAAGCCCTGTAACCGGTATGGTACTCAGAAAGTTTCTGGTTCATTGCCAGGTTCTGGAAAAGTGTTAAAAACCGGTTGGCAACATATTTGTAACCAGGCATGCCCCCTTTTAATGCGCCCCGGCCCAGAATCCTTGATCCAATTACCACTTCGTAAACTCCATTGGCTATAAGATAGCACATAGAATGAATTAATCTGGGAGTATACTGGTAATCAGGGTGAAGCATAACAACTATATCAGCCTCAATTTCAAGGGCCTTATTGTAACATGATTTTTGATTTCCCCCATAGCCCTTGTTTTTTTCGTGCTTGATGATGTGTTGAATTCCCAATTCCTTACCTACATGCACTGTCTTGTCACTGCTCTGGTCATCAACCAGAATAACTTCATCTACAATGTCAAAAGGGATTTCTCTATAAGTTTTTTCGAGAGTTCGCTCTGCATTATAAGCAGGGAGTACAACAACAATTTTTTTATTATTAATCATTCCGGTGAATTAAGGGAGATTTGAGGGATTATTTCGGGCAAAGAAAACAAAACCATTTTTATCATACAAGCGGGTGAAGTCATGATATTGCTCGGTGAATTTAGATTCCCTGTCAATCTTGGTGACTATATATACTTTTTTATCCACTTCTCCGCTTAATAGCCAATCAAGATCCTGAGAGCGTTTATCCTCAGGTTGAGGTTTCTTAGCATAAAAATACTGGGCATAACTTTTATATCCCCAAGTTTGTACATAACAATCTTCAGTTGAAATATTTTCATAAAACTCAATAGCTGCATTTTGGGAATATTGTTCCACCTTGGGAACTATAATTACCATTGTTAAACCGGTGAAGAGAAGGCTGGAAATAAATATTCCTGTCACCTGTAAGGCAATCTTCTTTCTAAAATATATGATTGAGAAAAGTACACCTCCAATAAGTATTATACCTATCAAAAATTCAAAACCGGTCCAATGTACTTCAGCTTGCATATTGGCTATTGCAAAATCATCCTTAATTGAGCCAGAAGCTATTATTCTGTCCTTAAAATGAATAAAGAGCTGAACCAGGATAAGTAAACTGCCTTCAAGTATAGTCATTACTATTAAGATGACTTTCATCCATTTTGGCCATGAAAGTTGTCCATTGATCATTTTATAGATAACAAATGTGGCGAGAAATGTTAGTGGAAAGTAACACATAGATGAATAGTGGACAATCTTGGTATTGACAATGGTAAATAATATCAATACTACCCAGAAAGTGATCATCATCCAATTCCTGAATACTTTAGGAAAACCTGAATCATCAGTAAATCTCCTGAATGATTTTAAAGCAAAAACAGAGGCAGGAAAGACACCTAAAAAGAGCACTACAAAGTGATAAAAGAGAAAACCTCCATGTCCGGCATCTTCCTTGGTGAATAAGCGGATTTGATACTGAATAAAGTCAACCAGCACATCTGTTCTTCCATCCAGGATCTGGAGAATAAACCAGAATCCTCCAACGAGTATCAATACCGGAATATACAATGCAAAAAACTTTACACTAAAAACACTTAGCCATTGCTTTGAATATATGAGCCACACCAGGGTAACCAGACCAAAAATGAGGAGAGCGACCGGCCCTTTTGTGAGAATTCCAAGACCGATAAAAGTGGCTGAAAGTATTATACTCAGGGTAGTTTTTTCTTTATTTTCAAGGGCCACATAGGAAATCATGTAATAGATGCCCAGAAAAATAAATAAGTTAAACCAGGGATCAATAATACCAGATTTGAAATAGAGGTGGGTTAGGAGCGACCCGGTATACACCAGTGTCCATAGCAAACCAAAACGAGCATTATATAGTTTTTTACCAATATTGTACAATACCAATAGGGTTATAATACCACCTATTGCATTCGGAAATCGGGCTGCAAACTCATTGATGCCAAATACTTTCATTGAAAGAACCTGCATCCAGATAAAAAGAGGTGGCTTTTCCCAGAAAGCAAAATAATTTATTTGAACAGAAAGATAATCTTTGGTTACAATCATTTCCCGGGCTGATTCTGCAAAATTGATTTCATCCCAATCGAATAGGTGTACAGCCCCTAAAAATGGAAAAAACAGGACAATGCCTGTCAGTACAATTAGATATGGATAATATGACTCTTTAATTCGGGCCATGAATTAAGTTTTAATAAATTTTTGAACCAGTGACCCATTGGACTTTCCCGGTGCAAGTTTTTCAAAATAATAGAGTGTTAGAAAGCTTATAATAAATCCAATTATGGAACCAACTACTATGTCTCCTAGAAAATGTTGGGAGATATAGACACGTGAAAATGCAGTAAGCAATCCAAGAACAAAACAAATCAACTTCCAGGATTGTTTGGGCGAGACCAATGAAAGAACAAAGAAAACACTGAATGCTGTGGCAGCATGCCCGGAGGGAAAGCTATGAAGCGAATGCACAGATACACCTGGCACCAGGTAAAGGTCATATACACCCTCAAAAAAGGCTCTGGGACGCAGGGCTTCAGTAAACACTTGCTTTTTTAAAATCTGTACCACAAGAGTGATAAAAAAGTTCGAGATGAGAAAAATCCAGGCATACCGGTATTTTATAAAAAGTAAAAGAATAAATAGAAATAGTATCATCCATCCACTTCCTAAATGTGTAATCCAGGAAAAGAAAATATCAAAAAATCCGCAGTGCTGTTGATTAATTGCAATGTGAATATCAGCTTTTGGAAAGATCAAGAGAATTCCGCTCCCAATAAAAATAAAAACCAAAAATGAATAGATAAAAACTCTGTTTTCTTTTATCAGGTTTAGCATTGAGAGAATATTGAAAGTTTATAACTAATACTTTGAAACCAAATTTTTAGTGGAGGTAAATTTAGTCAAAAAGAATAAAGTTGAAAGTCGAAAATAGAATGAAAAAAGTAAAAGTTGAATCCAATTCCAATTCTCGATTTTATGTCTGAACTGTTAAATTATTATTTTAGTGAAATATTTAGGGAAGTGGAATTATTTTTAACTGGTGATTATTTAAATCGGCCACCCAAAGGTATCCGGCATGAACCAATACAGCAGCAGGTTTATTTAGGTCTTCAAGCCCTGTTCCGGGTTTACCAGTACCTGCAATTGCAGTAATTTTTCCTTGTGTATCGATTTTCATAATGCGGTTAGTGCCCATATCAGCTATGTAGATATTTTTACCAGCATCGATTGCAACACCATGAGGTGTATTCAGGCTTCCATGTAAAGGAACAGTGGCAATTTCTTTTCCAGGTACAATTTTTCGCACCAGATTGGTGGCAGCGTCTACAACCAAGACATTACTTCCATCCATAACAATATCCATTGGGTAAGTGAATGTGGCTATTTCAGGAGGCCCATCCATCTGGCCAGATTCACCGGTACCAGCCAGCGTGGATACCATACCATCTTTTATTTTCCGAACACGAGCATTGCCAATATCTACGACCACCAGGCCTCCATCTGGTGCAATTATTACTGCATGTGGTGAATTAAATAGGGCAGACTTTGCATCCCCATCCTGGAAACCAGATTTCTCAGGAACACCAGCAAGAGTGGATACAATATAACTCCCCTTTTGATCGGGTGTGAGCAAGCGGATTACCTGATTCGAAGCACTGGCAACATAAATGTTTCCAGTTTTTGGATCATAAGCCACACCATGTGGTGACTTGAACTTTGCAGTTTCGGCCGGACCATCCAGGTAGCCTTCCTTGTCCGGTCCCCCTGCAATGGTAGTAACCTTACCATCCAGGCTGGCAATTCTGATAGCATGGTTGTTGATATCTGCAAATATGACCGATTTCTTTCCGAATGGAGTTAAGCGAATGGGTTTATTCAATTTACTTTTATTTCCATCTGCAAAGCCTGCCTCACCTGTTCCACAAACCAGTTTCATATTGCCTTGACCGTTCAAAGGAATAAAGATTAAGCCGAGTAGAATTACAAGAATTGTATTTTTCATAAGAGAATATTTTTTATTACAAATAGATAACTTTTAAGATATTAAATGTGATATTTCAGAAATAAACGAAAGAGTAATAATTCTTACTTGGATATTTCCGCGTTTTACTATGTAAGATTTAAAAAGTTAATTACCATGACCATCCAAATCCGGTATGAAATACATAATCCAAATCAGCAGCTCCCTCAATCGGACGGTTATCATAATTAAAAGTTAGAGCAAGCTTGATATAAAAGTCATCATCAAAAGGCATTTCATACCTTGCATCGAAATTAAAATCAGCACGCCACCTTCCTGCTTCAGTAAAACTTGGATAGGCCGTAAGTTTGGAGAATAGATTTAGATCTCCAATATCAAATAAATTTAATTCTGTTCCCAGGAAGCCTTCCCAGCTCTTTCTGTCAGGTGTATCATCTGAGTAATTTTCATTGTTATAGTTTGCCCCTGCAGTAAAGCCCCAATAGGTTCGATTTGTATGAATAGCGTACTTACCCATCCCAAGCTTTGCAGTGGTTCTAAGTTGTAGTTTTTGCTCTGTATTTGATAAAAAGTCCAGAGATACAATAGGATACCAGTCTTTTGGAAGAAAATACCTGTAACTTAAGCCTCCTTCAGTTCTATTGATATCAGCTACTGAATCCTGTCTTGCACTCAAAGTATTAAAATAGCCATCTAAATTCCAGCGTTTTGCTGTGTATCCAATATTACTTCTCATGGATACCTGCCTGAAATTATTCGCCTTGGTTAAATCGAAGCCGATATCAATAGAAGCATACAATTGACTCCAGAATCCCTGGTCAATGTCATCTAAAAATACAATTTCATTAAAATCTACTTCAACTATTTTACCTTCATCAGTTTTAATTGCCACTTTCCCTGATTCTGACATTCCCAGGTGGCCGTTATAGCGATTTCCATTGCTAAGGGTGATTAGAAAGTAGGTATCAGTATAAATTTCCTTTATCTTATCCCATTCAATTTTAAAATCGCTATCACTGAAATCTGTTTCAACTGTGATAACTCCTCTATCCATTTTTTTAACTTCTCCAATCATATAGTTACCTGATTTATAGATCAATGAATCTGGCTGTGCAAATGATATTACCGCTGCAAGCAATAATAAGGCTGATAAAATAATTTTCTTCATTTCAAAAGATAAAATAGGATTAGAAAGTAGATTTATTTAGAATGCGTAAAAATAATATTTAGCTTAGTTAACTGCAAATTAAATTTCGATATAATCTTAAATTAAACTATTAGAATAAAAAAACCAGGGTGTAACCTGGTTTCAAATTCCAAATCCATTTCTTAAAATAACTTATTCTTCCAGATTTGGTTCCTTGCCAAGAAAATGTTTGAACCAGAATTGGGTTGTTTCACGCATTAAGTGAGTTCTCTTTGGGCCACCCCAGCCATGCCGTTTATTAGGGTACAATAGCAGGCTAAAATCCTTATCCAGATCTTCCAGTTTGTCAATGAATTGTATGGTGTTTTGCATATGTACATTATCATCGAGGGTGCCATGTGTGATTAACATTTTTCCTTTATACTGGTCGGCAAACTCAATGGCAGATCCGTTTTTATATCCTTCAGGATTTTGCTCAGGTGTATCCATATACCTCTCAGTATATACATTGTCATATAGTTTCCAGTCAGTTACTGAGTAATTGGCAATTCCATGAGTAAAATAATCTGCTCCTTTTGTCATTGCAATACAGGTCATATATCCACCATAACTGCCACCGGTTATCCCAATTTTTTCTGAGTCGATAAATGATTTTTCGCGCAACCATTTAACAGCTACAATGTAATCGTGTAATTCCCATTTTCCAAGGTTCCGGTGCATCAATTCTACGCCTTTTTTTCCAAAATGCCCTGTTGATCTATGGTCAACTATAAAAGTAATGATACCATTTTGGGCCAGATAATCTGCACTGAAAGTCCATCTGAATGAATTTCTAATTGAAGCAGCATTAGGACCACCATAAATCGAGAAAATTACAGGGTATTTCTTGTTTTCATCAAAATCAGGTGGCAATATCCACATGGCTGGTAAATCATATCCATCCTCTGTAGGTATTGTAAACATCTCTACTTTCCCCCAGTTGTATTCATCCATGGCAGGAAGTTTTGAGTCACCCAGCATTTTTACTGGTTTACCATCAGTTGTAAATAATCCCATTTTCGATGGCATTTCATAATTGCTGTAAGTATCGTAGAAATATTTTCCACCTGGAGAAACGCTCACTCTATGTGTACCTGATGAGTTGGTCAGCCTCGTAAATTTTTTGCCATTCAGCTTTATAGAAAATAAATGGTTTTCAGCAGTAGCTCCACCAGTACCTGTGAAGTAAACAGTCTTGGTTTTTTCGTTTACAAGTGAAATACCTGTTACGCGCCATTCAAAATCTGTTACCTGGTTTACAAGGTTTCCTTGCATATCATAATGGTAAAGATTTCTCCATCCATTTTTATCACTTCTAAGCAACATTCCACTTCCATCTTCAAAAACATATACATCTTCAAAAAATTCAACCCAGCCTTTTTGCTTTTCAGTATAGATTGTTCTGATAGTACCATCAGTTGGATTAGAGGCATAAAAACTTAATTCATTCTGATCTCTATTCAGATACTGGTATATCAGTTCCTTTGAATCAGCTGTCCAGAAAGGCCATGCCACATAACGATCTTCGCTCTCGTTTGTTTCTATCCAAACAGTTTCACCAGTGTTAAGATGTGCTACCCCCAGTTTTACATAAGGATTTGGATCTCCAGGTTTAGGATAATGTGTGATTTCCAGAGAACCATTTACTCCATCGGCATTGAATAGCGGGAATTCAGGAACTGGTGAATCATCAAATCGAAGGTAAGCTATCATACTCGCATCAGGTGACCACCAAAAGGCCCTGTATCGTGAACCACGGCCCAGTATTTCCTCATAATAAACCCAGGAAGCATATCCATTCAATATAAGGTCTGAACCATCGTGTGTAAGTCGGGTTTCTTTACCTGACTCCAGGTCAACCAGGTATAAATCATTGTTGCGAGTAAAAGCAATTTTCTTATTATCAGGCGAGAATGTAGTATTTTTTTCTTCTACATCAGAAAAAGTTAGTTGTTTTAAATCTCCTGTACTTGAGTTATAGTAATAAAGGTTATTTTCTTTAATGAGTATAAAATGGAGGAAGTCCTCAGTGCTGGCAGCAGCATTATTTATACTAAATCCATCTTTAAGTTTTTCACTGAAAGTAGAGTAATCAATATGTATCGATTCTTTTCCACTCTTAGCTTCTACTTTATAGACTATTCTCTTTTTATCCTCAGTTTTCATTTCAAGGTAATGGTCACTATCCAGCCATCCTGTTATTCTTGGAAGGGGTTTTGTCACCTTGGGCCGTTTCATACCGTAGGCTTCCTGGTAGGTTAAGTTTTTCTTCTGACCAAAGGACAAGGGTAAGGCCACAAGAAAGGCCAGTATAATTATCAGACTAAGATTTTTTTTCATAATGCACTGTTTTTGTTTTGATTTTGGACTAAGTTGGAGAATTAATAATAAAAGGCCGGTTTCCCGACCTTCTAATTCATTCAAATTCTTTAAACGTTGTTTTTATAATTTCCATGGCCTCGCGTAATTGCTCCTCGGTAATTACAAGAGGAGGTGCAAAGCGGATAATATGATCATGGGTTGGTTTTGCAATAAGACCATTCTCTTTCATAGCAAGGCATACATCCCAGGCTGTTTTCGCACCTTTTGGTTTAATTACAACAGCATTGAGGAGACCTTTTCCTCTTACCGCACCAATCATATCAGACTTGATGGAAGAAAATTCATTGCGAAAGATCTTCCCCAATCTTTCTGAATTCTCAGCCAAATTCTCATCTCTAACTACTTCTAAAGCAGCGATTGCTACTTTTGCTGCCACAGGATTACCTCCAAATGTCGACCCATGCTCTCCTGGTTTGATTGTGAGCATCACATCGTCGTCAGCTAAAACAGCTGATACTGGATATACTCCGCCCGAAAGGGCTTTCCCGAGAATAAGGATATCAGGACGAACATTTTCGTGGTCACAGGCAAGGAGTTTCCCGGTACGGGCAATTCCGGTTTGAACCTCATCGGCTATAAAAAGAACATTTTTTTCTTTGCACATCTCCCAGGCTTTTTCAAGGTAGCCTTCATCCGGTACATGCACACCTGCTTCGCCCTGTATTGGTTCCACCAGGAATCCTGCGACATTTGGATCTTCTAGTTCTTTTTCGAGAGCATCCAGGTCGTTGTAAGGAATAGTAATAAAACCAGGTGTATACGGACCAAAATCTTTTTTAGCGTCGGGATCAGTTGACATAGAAATAATGGTAATGGTCCGGCCATGAAAATTCTCAGCACAGACAATTATTTTCGCCTGATTCTTCAGGGATTCCTTTTACGGTATAGGCCCATTTTCTACATAGCTTCAAAGCTGTTTCATCGCCCTCTGCACCAGTGTTCATTGGCAATACTTTATCGTAACCAAAATATTTGGTGATAAACTCTTCGTATTCACCCAACGCACTTGCATAAAATGCTCTGGAGGTAAGAGTTAGCTGTTTGGCCTGTTCTGTCATAGCTCCAATTATTTTTGGATGGCAATGCCCTTGGTTTACTGCAGAATAAGCCGATAGGAAGTCAAAATATCGCTTTCCTTCCACATCCCAAACATATACTCCTTCGCCCTTATCCAATACTACCGGCAAAGGATGATAGTTATGTGCTCCGTACTTATCTTCCCGGTTGATGTAATCCTTTGTATTCATTGTTTTATTTAATTTTTAAGGTGACTAAACTATATATTCTATAATTTTAATTATACTTAATTGTCTGGATCTCAATCAAAAGAAATATTGACCCCAGTCTGTTAAATTAATATTACAAAAGAAAGACTTGTTTACAAGAATTCAAAGATAAACAATCTGTTTTACACCATATATTTTTAACTCTTATTTATCTAATAATGAAAATATTTACCATGTTCTTGATAATAACTAATCAAGTCAGATTGTTATATTTGTAAATAAACATTAAAGCTATGGGAACAGAATCACAAAAGTTACACCCAATTATAAAAAACAGGATTAGTCCTTATGCCTTTTCAGAGCAGCCAATAGAAAAAGAGGATCTATTGTTATTGTTTGATGCAGCCAGAAGAGCTCCATCAAGTTTCAATGAGCAGCCATGGCGATTTGTTTATGCTACAAAAGATGCTGAGGATGAATTTAATAAATTACTATCCATTCTGATGGAAGGAAACAAAACCTGGGCAATAAATGCCCCTGTAATAGGAATAAGCATTGCTAAATTAAATTTTAGCTATAATGGGAATCCCAACCGTTTTGCCATTTATGATGTAGGTCAGGCTATGGGAGGTCTATTGGCACAAGCAACCAGTATGGGTATCAAGGTGCATCAGATGGGAGGTTATTACCTCGATAAGGCAAGTGATGTGCTGGGTCTGCCAATGGGATATGAGCCCGTTGCCATGTTTGTTTTAGGATATCCTGGTGATCCGGAAGATCTTCCTGATGATTTGAAAAGAAAAGAGCTAAGGAAGCGATCCCGGAAATCAATAGAGGAATTTGTATCCTTTGGAAATTTCAATTTTGAAAGCTAAAATGGCCCCAAAAAGGTAGTACATTTTACACATGAAATTAAGTTTGACATTGTGTTTAGAATTGAAGTGGATATTTTGGGAAACGATTCCTGGGTAGACCTATAAAAAGATAAAGGTACCTGCTGAGGGGTATACATTTCATGTTTTTCCTGACGGATATTCAGCCCAATGGGTAAGGGTAGTTCCTTTGCAGGATGTGAAAAATGCGACGGTTCATTTTGTATATAACTAGAAAGCTAAATGCATTTAAAGAAGCTATTCATGGCCAATACAATACTTTCCATCCTGTTAGTGTCTTTATTCTCACTTAATAGTTTCTCTCAGTCATATTTAATTGAAGCAGAAAGCTTTAAAGAGAAAGGTGGCTGGTTGGTAGATCCTCAATTTGTAGAGCAGATGGGTTCCCCTTATTTGCTTGCCCATGGTCTGGGAACTCCTGTAGAAACTGCAAAAACTGAACTTTCATTAGTAAAAACAGGCAATTATTTTATTTGGGTAAGAACCATGAACTGGGCTCCTGGCGATTGGGAGGCTCCAGGTCGTTTTAAATTGCGAATAAATGGAGTTGAATTAGAAACAGTATTGGGCACCGAGCCCGACTGGGACTGGCAGCTGGCAGGCAGTGCAAATTTAAAGAAGGGAAAGAACATCCTTGAATTAATTGATCTTACGGGTTTTGAAGCCAGGTGTGATGCAATTTATCTTTCAGAAGAGAGAATGCAACCTCCAACAAATCTGAAAGAATTGGGGATTTGGCGTAAGCAGCAATTGTCTGAATCGGAAATACCTGTGCAAAATGAGGATTTTGACCTGGTAATTGTGGGTGGGGGGATCGCAGGTTGTGCAGCCTCTATTGCTGCTGCTGAACAGGGATTGCATGTGGCATTAATACACGATAGACCGGTGTTGGGGGGAAATGCCAGCAGTGAGATACGGGTTCATACCGAAGGTATTACCTGGAATTCAGACAGGATTTTAAGCATGATTAATACAAAATGGTGGCCAAATGGATCTCCTGAGTCAAAATTGGATGATAAAAAGAGACACCAGAATATTGAAAAATATGACAACATCTCTCTTTTCCTTAACTGGCGGGCTTATACTACCCATACTGAAAACAAAACCATTACCTCTATTGATGCGAAGCATACTTCCACCGGTGAAAGAAAGCGTTTTACAGCTCCACTTTTCATTGATTGTACTGGAGATGGATGGATTGGCTATCTGGGCCGGAGCGGATTATATGTATGGTCGGGAGGAGTCAAAGAAATTCAATGAAAGATGGGATAAATATGGTGAATTGTGGAGTCCGGAAAAAGCGGATAACAGGGTGATGGGTTCCTCTGTATTGTGGAGATCAGAGAAATCGGATAAACCTGTTGAATTTCCTGAAGTGCCCTGGGCCATGGAAGTTGCAAATTCATATGTTGCTATGAAAGGTACCTGGAAATGGGAGTACTCAAACAATGATTTGCATCAAATTGAGGATGCCGAACAGATTAGAGACCATATGCTGAAAGCCATTTATGGTTCTTTTTACAATGCCAAAGAAAAACCCGGTAATGAAAATTTAAAACTGGAATGGGTTTCTTATCTGATAGGTAAACGGGAATCCAGGAGGTTGGTAGGTGATTATATTTATACCTTCAATGACGTTAGAGAAATGAGGGAGTTTCAGGATGCTGTAGTTAAAGAAAAAAGACCTGTTGATGTGCACTATCAACAAAATTTAAAAGATCCACAGAAGCCTGATTTTCTTTCTGAAGCTTTGTATTACAATGTTGATTATTATTATCTCCCTTTCAGAAGTCTTTATTCAAAAAATATTGGAAATCTGTTGATGGCAGGCCGATGTTTTAGTTGCTCTCATATTGGCCTTGGTGGCCCCAGGGTAATGCATACCACAGGGCAAATGGGTGTAGCCGTCGGCTATGCGGCTTCTTTGTGTAAAAAATATAATACCCAGCCGAGAGGTGTTTATGACAAGCACATTATCGAATTGCAGGAATTAATAACTAAAGGAGGTGAAGCTATTCAATAGGGTTGGCAGCATTTAATTAGTTATTTTTCAATGAATATTTTTATGAAAAGATCATTAATATTTTCTATTCTGTCATTCTTAGTTTTTGCTTGCCACGGACAGGAAACTGTTCAATGTAATATTAAAACTTCAATGGGGGATATTTCAATTGAATTATATCCTGAAGAAGCACCTCTTACAGTTAAGAATTTTCTATTGTATGTTGACAATGCTTTGTACGACCAAAGTAGCTTTTTTCGTGTTTGTACACCTGAAAATGAAGCTGATAGGAAGATAAAGATTGAAGTGATCCAGGGGGGTGGCGTCCCGGAGGAAAAACTGTTTGATCCTATTGCCATTGAAACAACAAAAACAACCGGTTTAAAACATCAGGATGGAACAATTTCAATGGCCAGGGGAGAACCAAATACCGCCCAGAGTAGCTTTTTTATTTGTATTAATGATCAGCCCGAATTGGACTTTGGAGGAAAGAGAAATCCCGATGGACAGGGTTTTGCTGCCTTTGGAAAGGTAATCAGAGGAATGGAAACAGTAAAATTGATTCAACAGCAAGAAGATAAGGGCCAATTTATGATTGAACCAGTAATCATATTATCAGTAAAAAGAATTGAATAACAAGTGAACTCGAAGTTACATTTAATTATAATTTGAAGATGAATAATAAAGCAAATGCCAAAAAAGATGTAGCAATGCCAAACATCGCATTTCGGATTATGAGCGGGATTTTTTGGATTATGGACCTTTTCAAACCGGTTGCTAAAAACATTGACGAGTTTAATATAGTTGAGGGTTCCACAATTATGGATTATGGTTGTGGGCCGGGAAGACATATTAAAAGGGCCGCTGAGCTGGTAGGAACCAGTGGGTTAGTGTATGCTGTGGATATTCATGAGCTTGCAATATCGTCTGTTCAGGAAATCATTGAAAAATACACTCTCAAAAATGTGGCTACAGTATTATCCGATGGAAGTAATATTGATTTAGATGATGATTCATTGGACCTAATTTATGCACTCGATATGTTTCATATGGTGAAAAATCCTGATATACTCCTGAAGGAATTAAACCGGCTTTCAAAAAAGACTGGTGTTTTATTTCTTGAAGATGGTCACCAGCCCCGTTCTCTTGCGCGAAAGAAGATTTTAGATTCCGGTTTATGGGAAATAGTAAACGAGCAAAAAAAGTATGTTAAATGCTCTCCACTCCATAAATGATAAACTTAATACTTTGACTTCTTTTCAGATATATTTGCCCTATCTTTGATTTTGTTAATAAAACGCACCGGTTGTTAATAAAATGGTAGTTATAATGCCTATTGTACAAGAGATTCATAATCTTTTAATTTAAAAGAAATAAGTATCTTTCGATAGTTTAATAATAGTTGAATGGAAGGTTTAATTAAGTATAAAATATTAAAAGAAAGAAAAGTAATAATCCACTGTTATGGGGGAAAGGTTTGTATAGCGCAGATTAAAGAAAATGCCCTCAAGTTAATGGAAGATAAGGATTTTAGTCCTGATTTTGATGAAATTACAGATTTAAGGAATTCTGAACTTGTTTTTAACCACAAAGATGACATTTTAAATTATATTCGATTTCTAAAAACAAAACCATCCTACCTTTCAAAAAGGAAGATTGCCGTACTTACCAATTCACCTGATCACGTTGTAAAATCAACTCTTTACAAGGGATTCGGAAATAGCCTGCCAATGAGACCACAGGTCTTTTCAACTTTTGAATCCATAAAGAACTATCTGGATATTCCGGATTTCTCAGAACAGGAATTTAATTATATCGTTTCCTGGATGCGGGATTCCAAAGTTTAATTATTGGATTAGACTTACGGTAATTAGGGATGGAAACCTTCATTCCGGTACTGCCTTCATTTCTTTATTTGTTCTATATTTGTTCAAATTTACAGCCCAAATTCTAATATAAACTTTATCTGGTGAGAATAGTTATATCATTTATATTTCTTCTGTTATTTGGAATGTCAATGCAAATTGGCGCACAAACTATCATAACTGATAGACCTGATCAAACAGAATCATCCACCACAATTCCTTTTAAAAGTTTCCAGATTGAGAGCGGATTCCTACTGGGATATTGGGAGTTCAGCAATGAGAGTGAAAGATTGGCTCTTGGGCCATCGACACTTTTTAGGTACGGCCTGGCAAAATGGTTAGAGGTACGGCTTGTTAGCGAATATGCAAATCTTAAAGTTACCTCTGGGAATACTTCTACAAGCTATCCGGGATTTTTGGATCTGCAGATTGGAGCAAAAGTGCAAATTTTTAAAAAGGAAAATGTAAATACTGAAATAGCTTTTATTTCTCATCTGGTTGCTCCATCCGGGTCATCGGAATTAAGTACAGGTAAAGTGGGGGTGATAAATAAATTGGCATTTTCTCATTCGCTAAGTAAACAGGTTGGATTGGGTTACAATATCGGATACGATTTTCTTGGTGAAGGTACCAATATACTCACTTATTCTCTCGTATTTGGTTTTAGTCTTACTGATAAATTGGGAGCTTATTTGGAACCTTATGGAGAATGGATCAATTTTGAGGACTTTCTAGCCAATTTTAATGCAGGTTTAACTTATCTGATAAAATATAACTTCCAGCTTGATTTTTCTTTCGGAACCGGACTGAATCATAAAATGAACTTCCTGTCAGTTGGTTTAAGTTGGAATATTGGCAGCAAACCCGAAGTTTAGATACGGATAATTAGTTTCTAATTTGTAACTGAAACCATTGAAGATGAAAAGTAGTAAGAAAAAAGGTAACTGGTGTTGGGGGAATATTTTTTAAGTGCAAAGACACCGAGAAAATGAAAGATTGGTACAACCAAAATCTAGGATTGGTTACCAATGAATATGGTTCTTTATTCGAAACCCGGCAATCAGATAATCCAGATGAGAAGGCCTACCTGCAATGGAGTCCCTTTCCTGAGAATACCGATTATTTCAAACCCTCGGAAAAAGAATTTATGATCAATTACAGGGTGGAGAATATGGAGGAATTGGTTGAAGAACTAAAGCAAGAATGGAGTCACTATCCTGGATTCAATTGAAAGGTATGAATACGGCAAATTTGTTCATATCCTTGATCCTGAGAACAATAAAATTGAACTCTGGGAACCGGTGGATAGTGTTTTTACTAAATTATACGATGGGAAGACCACCAAATAGTGAAATTTTCATTGCTCTTTACTTTTTCTTATTTATTTGAGTACTAAAGGGTTTTTCATACCTTCGCTTATAAATCAAATTAATTAGCTTGAAAAATTACTCACAATTCCTGTGCATTTGAATAAAATCATATTAGTACTATTCCTGTTTGTTTCAGGTTCAAAATTGGCATTTTCCCAACAAATTGTCTTTGATTCAATTGCCTTCCTGCCAAATTCGGTTATTGAAACTTCCGGTCTAATCTTCCTGAATGATAAACTTATAACTCATAATGACTCAGGCAATGAACCGGCATTATTTGAGCTGGATACTGTTTCCGGAGAAATTACTCGTAAAGTAATCGTCAGAAATGCAACGAACGTTGATTGGGAAGATATTTGTTTTGATGATACTTATATTTACATAGGTGATATTGGTAACAACAGTGGAAGCAGGACAGATCTGAAAATTTATAGGGTTTCGATAGACAATTACTTTGAGACAGCAAATGATACAGTATCTGCCGATACTATTCATTTTAATTACGGTGATCAATTTGACTTTACTCCAGGTTCTAACCAGACAAATTACGATGCTGAGGCATTGATTTCATTAGGTGATAGTCTTTATATTTTTACCAAAAACTGGCTAAATTTTAAGACAAATGTCTATTCTTTATCTAAATTGCCAGGTACCTATTCATTGGTGAGGGTGGATAGCCTTGATCCTCAGGGCCTCATTACAGGAGCCTGCACCAACCGGACAACAGGAAGTGTTAGATTATCTGGATATACTTTATCTTCAGCATTTGTATTCAGATTAAGCCAGTTCTCTGATGCAGGATTCTCTACAGGCACAATAGAAAAGATTAATCTTCCGGTGCTCGCTCAAATCGAGGCGATTACACATAGGGATAATGAGCTATATTATTTATCATCTGAAAAAAGCATTTTTAGTGAATCCATTCTTTACAGATTGCAAAATGGAACAGGAACAGGCCTCGGGAAGATTTCAACCATAAGTATAAAAATATTTCCCAATCCCTCTTCTGAGTATATCAACATTAGATACTGAACAAGCTGTGCAGGTTGAATTATATGACGCTTTCGGGTAATTTTATTTGGAAGAAACAAGTAAGTCGTGTATCTGTATCCGATCTTAAAACAGGTATATTTTTCCTTAATATTAAAACATTGGATGGCGAGTTCATAGGTTCACATAAAATAGTCGTGAACTGAGATCTTCTTTTATTTCAATTATGATATACTTTAAATATTTTTATTAATCTGTCTGCTGGTACCATCCCATTCTTGCTTTTTTTCATTTCGGTAAGCACAATTTCAACAGCTTCCAGGTTCAAACCTAATTTTAATCCAGCCTTTTTGAGCATATTCAATTCAGAGGAATCTAACTTCATGTCAACATTGGCCAACAATACCAATCTTTGAAACTGAAGAATCCTGTCAACTTCAAGCGGAGGGGGTGTGAATTCAACATATTCCAATATAAGCGAGTCAAGTTGTTCTTTTTCAATTTCTAATAAATTTGCTATAACCTGCAGAAATTGGTATTCTTCATCTCCAAACTCCATATCGACTTTTGCAAGTTTTATTAACTCTGTCAATATACTTAGCTTTTCTCTCATGCCTTCAGTTCTGGTTATTATTTCAAATATATCTCAGTATCCGCAACGAAATTATAAAAATTGTGCTTATGATTGAAAACCAGGGGAAAAATTTTGATTATTGAATTTTGGTTGTGGATATAATTTTTACAGCTACCTTTGAATAGAGGATAAAATCAACTTTTATTTTGATTGAATAAACCTGATAATTAAAGAGAAACCACAATTAAATATTCTTGGTATGAGATCATTTTTTTTGATTAAATTATTAATAATAAGTGCTATATGCCTGGGGCAGGAAGATGTTTTTAAAGTGTTCGAATACAGGAATTTCAGTCCTACAGCAGTAAGTGCATGGATTTCAGATATTGCAGTACCTGAGAATCCTGATTCTGCAAATTTGCATGTTTTCTACGCAGCTGCACGTCATGGTGGCGTATGGAAAACCTCGAACAATGGGGTGACTTTTGAATGCATTACCGATGAACTTCCAACAACCTCTATTGGGGCTGTTGAGGTGGCTCCAAATAATCCCAATATTCTCTGGGTGGGTACGGGAGAGGCTTCCAATGCACGATCAACACACAGGGGATACGGTGTTTATAAATCAAGTGATGCAGGTAAGAGCTTTACTTTTATGGGATTAGAAAATACTCAGCATATACCCAGAATTGTGATTCATCCTGAAAATGAGGATATTGTATTTGTGGCCTCTATGGGTTCGCTCTTTTCTCCCAACGAAGAAAGAGGTGTTTACAAAACTACAGATGGTGGGGAAAGCTGGGAAAAGGTATTGTATATAAATGAAAATGTTGGGGTTATTGATTTGGTTATAAACAGAACCAATCCGAATGTGTTGTATGCTGCCGCCTATGAGAAATACAGGTTTCCATGGCACTTTGAAGCGGGTGGACCGGAAAGTGGCATATATAAAACAACAGATGGAGGGGAGAACTGGGTAAAACTCTCTGGGGGCTTGCCATCTGGAAATATTGGCAGAATAGGTGTGGATATTTATAGGAAAGATCCAAATATTCTGTACACTGTGGTTGAAAACCTGAATCCCAAACCAGATTTTGATGCCAAGGAGGAAGAAGCTTTTGATCATATGCGTGATCCTTATTTCGACCGTTTAATTGGAGGCGAAGTATATCGAAGTGCAGATGCCGGACTTACCTGGACCAAAATGAACCATGATACTGTGGATGTTGGGAGTAAAGCAGCCTACTCTTTTAACCAGATAATTGTCGATCCAAATGACGACATGAATGTTTATATCAATAATGTATACATTCAATCTTCATTCGATGGTGGAAAAACCTGGGATGGTTTAGATTGGAGAGCCACGAATCGTTTTAAAACTATGTTTGGAGATGTTCGGACCTTATGGATCAATCCAAAGGATTCCCGCCACCTAATGGCAGGCAGCGATGGTGGATTGAATGTTACTTATGACCAGGGAATTTCTACAATGTGTTTTCATCAAATTCCCCTGGGAGAGATTTATAATATTGAACTTGGACAATGCTCTACCCTTATAACATATATGCTGGCTTACAGGACCATGAGGCCTGGAAAGCTCCCACCAACGGCTGGCGGGGATCTATTGGTGAAGATGACTGGACTTTGGTAGGTATGTGGGATGGGATGTATATTGAGGTAGATCCGGAAAATAACCGATGGTTATATACCACCACACAGTTCGGATCTCATCAAAGGGTTGATCAACTCACAGGTGAACGTAAAAATATACAACCGGTGGCTGAAGAAGGCAACCCTCCTTACCGATATACATGGAATACTCCGCTTATTATTTCACCGCATAACACAAGTATCTTATATACAGGAGGCCAGATGCTGCTTCGATCATTGACAGAGGTGATACCTGGCAGGAGATGGGCCCCGATTTAACAAGAAATGATTCAGTAAAAATTGCCGGTCGTGGACATTTAATGTATTGTACAATTTCCTCGATAAGCGAATCTCCGGTAACTCCAGGAGTTATATGGGTAGGTACCGACGATGGTAAGGTCTGGTTAACAAGAGATCATGGAAGAAACTGGCTTGGTATTACGAAAAATTTGCAGGCCGCTGGAGCACCGGATGAACGATATGTTAGCCGCATTTTTGCATCTCATCATAAGGAAAGTAGGGGATATGTTGTAAAATCAGGGTTTCGAAACGATGATTTCAAACCATATGTTTATAAAAGTGATGACTATGGCAACTCCTGGACAAATATTTCATCGAACCTGCCGGACCAGCCTATTTCAGCTTTCTGGGAGGATGATACAAATCCTGATTTGTTATTTATTGGAAATGACCTGGGAGTATATTTTAGCTTAAACAGTGGACAATCATGGATTCCTTTGAAAAACAATATGCCAAATGTTCCGGTTAAAGATATAATGGTGCATCCTTCAGCACGTGACCTCGTAATTGGCACCTATGGTAGGGGTGTTTATGTTACCGATATATATCCTTTTCTTGAGTTAACCGAGGAACTACTCAGCCAGGATATGCATTTGTTTAATATTGAATCTAAACCACAGAGAAATCAATCTGAACAGGCCTGGTGGGGCAATCATGGCCCGTTTGAAGACAGCCAATTCAGGACATCAAATGAGGCAAATGGTCTACACATATATTACTATCTGGGTAAACAAACTAAAGCTGAAGTTCGAATTTTGATTCGTGATAATGAAGGAGTGTTGCTGGATGAAAAGATGGGGGAGGCTGAGAAAGGAATACATAAAACTGTATGGAATACCTATGATGCAGAACCCGGAGAGTATCAGATTACCCTTAAAATAGGAAAGAAGGAAATTACCAAATCAGCTAGAGTAGAAGAAAAACTAGTTTGGCCTGCAGGAAATAAAGAGAATAATTTTAAAAATTAGCTCTTTGCTGAACAAATAGGCATGCTAAAATATTTTCGGGAGTAATTTGTTGCTCACCTTCATGTAATTCCTATATGCATCGCCGAATTCTTCAATAAGAATATTTTCTTCGATTTTAATTCGATAAAGTATTACCAATAAAATGGGAATGTTTACCACCAGTATTGAGATAAAACTGTTCATTGCAAGGGAAAGGCCAAAACATTCAATAAATAAGCCCAAATAACTTGGATGCCGAATATTTTTATATATACCATCTGTTTTCAGAGTATGATTTTCTGTAATGCTTACATCAACGGTAAATTCTTTATTCAATCTGATTATTGAAATCCATCTGAAAAGAATACCAAAAATGAATATGCATAATCCAACTATAGCCGCAAATTTGTTAAAGGAGCTCCAAACATGGTAATTGGCGGCAAAAAAACCTAAACTTATTCCCAATGGAATAGCTATCCAAAATAAGATCAAGGATTTTTTATCCTTCCTGGCTTTTGTCTTTTCTTTTTTTGATCGTTTAGCGATCATTAAGGCAAATTCAGAGAGGAAAAATAGGAAAGAAGCAGTGAGTATAATATTGATGTTCATATTCAACTAATTATTAACCATAACATATTGTATTAGCATACATAATTCTATTGATTGCAAATGTATGTCAAATTCCTTTATTGCTGCCACTATATCAGAAGGAAGTAGCATGAAATTTGATCTTACAATTCGGAATTGGGAGAGGAAGTATTTAATATTCTTCTAATTTCTTTAATAAGTGAATTAGTTGACTTATTGGAATTTTCAATTGAAAAATCTGTTGTTTGATTTTTTAGTACTACCATGGAATTTATTCTTTCTACTTGATCATCAGATATATTAATATGAATAGTCTGATCACGTTCCTGAACCCGTTTTAAACAAAGGTCAATGTCAGTATTTATTTTTATTGTAACTACATTAAAATCAGATTTTAGACTTAAAAGCATATTGTCAAAATGTACAGTCAAACCTGTGGATTCAAATACAATACAATCTCTCTCAAGAATAGCTTCTCGAATCCCCTTCTCAATAGTTTGGAAGGATTGCCGAACGTATTTATCATCATCGATATCCGCACTTTTTTTTAAGTCAAGGAACCAGTCTTCTACTCTGATAAAATCAATATTGAATTGTTTCTGGAAGATGGTACCTATAAATGATTTACCACTTCCCTTGGGACCAATTAAGACGTATATATGCTTGATATTCATTTTTTTCGATAATTTGAGATTATAAGCTATATAATTTACCTGAGGGAGTGTAATGGAACTTTTATATCAAGGCCAAGTAGTCTATATCGAGAAATATGTTTCCAGTTCTTTAATTGTATTTTCGCTTGTCTCTAGATCGTGAATTATTTTACCTTTCTCGAGTATGGCAATCCTCTGACATACTTGTGTTATATGCTTCAGATCATGACTGGAGATTAAAAGTGTTGCTCCATGATTTATCTTCAAATCGTTAAAGAGATTTATCATTCTGATCTGTGTAGAAGGGTCGAGGCCGTTAAAAGGTTCATCCAAAACTAATACTTCGGGTTTGGCCATCAAGGCTGCAGCTATTCCAACTTTTTGCCTGTTTCCCTGGGAAAGATCCCGGATGTATTTATTTTTCCCAAGAATCTCGTCATTAAATATATCCTTAAATTCATAATAAAATTGATCGAGGTCTCCTTTTGATAAACCGTAAATCTCATTTAGGAATTCAAAATATTCTTCCGGAGTTAAAAAATCAATAACAAAACGTTGGTCGAGATAGGAACCTGTATAATACTTCCAGGTACCTGATAATTTAACATCCTCACCCTTAGATTTTACTATTCCTGAATTGGCTCTTATAAGATCAAGAATAAGCCTGAAAAAGGTGGTCTTCCCAGCTCCATTATTCCCTACCAAACCAAAGCTGTCCCCTTTCTCAATAATAAGTTCTGGAATATCCAGAACGGTAGTTCCACCATATATCTTAGTTAAACCTTTAACTTCAATCATAATTAATAATTTATTCTTTGAGTAAATAAAATGATTATGACCTAAAACCCTCGGCCATATCGTATTTTCTTTTATAGAATTGTTTTACTAAAAAATCAAGTAAGGTTTTATGAAATAATAGTCCAATTAAACCAAGTGCACCTATAAATAACAAACCTGCCGTAGGCATACCCAATAGATTAAAGGGTATATATATGAATACAGGTAACAAAAATGCAGGCAACATTGATAGCCAGTGTGTGGCACCAAGCCCCTGATAATTAAACGCTGCCCCCTTACTCAAATCCATTCTTTTCTTGCTGTAGGTGGAGAAATAAAGTAGAACAAATGATAGAAATCCAATGTTATACAAAAAGGTCATTGAATTAACTAACAAAATATTGACTCCAAAAAAGACATAGGGAATGGTCAAAATATAGCATGTAGTAGCTATAGCCACTGCCAATATATACTTGCTATAAATATATCGCTCAAGATCCGTATAATTGGCCAGGATATTGTCAAAATAATTGCTTTCATAGCTAAAACAATAATTGACATAGTTTAGCATCATACCACCGGTCATGAATATTCCAACAAAAATCAAGAATGCAGAACCATCTTTATATTCAGGCTGGGGGTAAAAAATAAATCCATACAATAAGAATAAGGGTGCCATATATATTATTGAACGTGTTCTCTTATGCCTCCATATTAGTCTTAAATCCAGTGATATATATAGCCCTGTTAGTCCTATTGTTTTTAGATATTTTATATTAGAAAGGGAATCAATTTTTTCATTCTTTTTCACATTAACTTCCTCAGGGTATAACTTCGATTCCAGGAAGTTATAATTCAGCCAATATGTGAAAATCAAAACTATTATCGGAACAATTATGAAACTGGGATGAAAGAGCAATTGCCCAAAGATATATGATGATATATTTGATAAGGAAATAAGCTTAAAATATTCAAGCATGAAAAGGGTAATTAGGATAAGACCAAAAATCCCAACAATCTTTGCTCTTCCAGCCAATTGCCGTTTTATATAGGTAGCCAGGAAGTTGTTGCTAAATACCAGCAAAATGATAGAAAGTAGCCAAATCCAGGCAATGCTGTTTGTATATTCTGGTGCAACAACCTTGAAGGCAATTGGGAAGATTACCAGCCACGAAATATAATTTCCAATTGCAAAAATTGACTTTCCAGCCACATAGTGCACAATGGATGATTTTTTAATAGGTAAGTGTAAATAGGTTTCTATATTCAGAGTGGGTAAAGATTGCATAAAGAATCGAAAGAAAAACTCGATTGCCAGGTAATAAATAATGAAACCGTTTATTATTGGAACATGATCTTGCCCGGGAAATATCTCTTCTAGAATCTTATCTATAAAAAGTCCAAAAAACAAGATATTTAATAACATAATTAGAAGAAGTATTCCAAGGACAATGTTAAGAGCTATGCTCTTTTGCCATATGGAAGATCTTCTCATTTCTTTCCATTGAAATCTGAGAAACCACTTAAATATCATGCTGACAGATTTTTTGTAACAGTTTTAGTTTTTGGCTTTATAAAATAAATTAAATTAAACTTCCTCATTAAAGCTTATAATAAGACCGAAATTTTATTGCTAACGATAAATGTTTTTTAATGCCTTAACCTTATCAGAATAAAATTCTTTAAATGTGTCTTTTGGTTGAGTACAATAAAACACCTTTACTCCATTTTCTCTAAAATATATATTGTCAACCCTACCTATTTCCTTATAGGAGTCATATAAAAATTCGATATCACCAATTTCATGCTCGACGAATATCATAGAAACATTGGCAACAGTATCAGGTGCCCATAAAAGGTAATTATCACTGAATGAAATAGGGGAGGGCAAACCATGTTTTTTACCATAAAATTTAATGGCACCAGCCTGGCCATAGTTTTCAGCATAGATGACGCAATCTTCTTTTTCAGATGCCGGCAGAGTATTATAGAATTTAATTACAATTTCGCTTAACTCCTTCCATCCGGTCATGTCAGCGTAATCCTGAGGTACATTATGTATTTCTCCATCTTCCCATCGGTTTACCAATTCAGAAAGGTCATTTTTATTTATATAATTGGCCGTTTTTTCATGGCTTAGAACCGGTAAACTTAAAGGCATCATTGGCAGGAAGCTTAGTACAATTAATGCCACAACTATGTATTTAAGATAATTCTTAAAGTATTTGTCAATAGCATAGCCCCCTAATGCAAAAAGTATTGAATAGAGACCCAACGTGTAGTATGACTTGCCTCGAAGTAAAATTAAGGTAAGAATAAGGAACACATAAATTAAGGCTAAAACCCGGTACTCCTTTTCAGCTTTGAAAAACAAAAATACGATCAAACCGGTCATCCAGACTATAATACCGGGAAAATTCATTACAATTTGGTCGATAATAAATCCGATAAGAGAAACATTTACAAGTTGATTTTTTTGCAATTCTGACATATGATGCAAAAGAGGCCAGTTGTGGTTGTATTGCCAGAGTATGTTCGGAAGTATTATAACAACTCCGATAATACCTCCGATTAAGAAATGCTTTGAAAATAAGTAAGTTTCGCTGTTTTGTAAAAATCAATCCTGCTAAAAAGGAAACAATAAAAAAACTAATTGAATATTTGTTCAAAAAAGCAATTCCCCAAACAATGAAAATACTGTACCATATTTTTGTATTGGATGTATTTATAAGTCTTACTATTAAATAACCCGAGAGGAGCCAGAAAAACTGGTTGAATGCAACTGGCTGGAATAACGTATTTGTTCTTAGAAAGGCAGGTGAAAATATAAATGCAGTTGAAGCGATTATTATAGCCA
Organism: uncultured Bacteroidales bacterium; assembly: GCA_963750735.1. GTDB lineage: Bacteria > Bacteroidota > Bacteroidia > Bacteroidales > VadinHA17 > JANTGF01. Next base: position 107,797 of record CAVVRY010000016.1, read on the forward strand.
GATAACTTCCTCTAAGTTCTTTAACAATTTTTGCAATGAATATAACCGAGATAGCTCCAATGAGAGCCGGAAAAAACCGCAGAGCAAAAACTGTATTTCCAAACAGGAAAGTGGATATTTTTGATATTAATGCAATTAAGGGAGGTACTGAAGCATATCCCCAGGCCAGGTTTTCACCCAGATGAATAATATAGAAATGCGTCCCGATGAAGTTCATAATTTGTATTAGTGGCCAAATGAATACCAAGTTTTAATAATGCAAGCCCGATTATTATTAGCCATTCTTTTGATATTCTTTTTGACATGTCGTGCTAATTTATGACAATAAAAATAATGCCAGATCTTACAAAATGGAAATCGATTCTGCAATGCATGAAAATACAAAATTCCTATTTAAAAGTAACTGGGACACTCCCAAGGCAGTTGGAAAATGAATCTGTAAATATATATTGCTATGACTATAAGTATTTTGTGCCAGGTATGTAAAGAGGATTTTAGTGCAATATATTTAATTAGAAGTGCTCTTATTCGAGTTCACTTTGGTCCTTTTTCCTCTTCATATTCATACCTATTATAAAGAAAAGACCCCCCACTGCTATAAAAACAGTTCCCAAGGAACCACTTGTCTCTTTCATTGTATTTGTGAAAGTAACTCCAAGAGCAATTATTATTATCCCGGCAAAAATGTACCTTCTGTATTTTTCCATTTTGTTATCCATATCATATTTACTTTAAGATTATTCTAATTCTTTTTCCAGCTTTCTTTTACCTAAAATTGAGAATATTATAAAAAATAATAAAATCAATCCTGTGACTGCAGATGATGATTAAGAGCTTATCAATTAGCTCGCATAAATGACAATCCAGCTTTCTGGAACACATTATATTTCAGAAAGGTAAACAAGCTGCCCAGGACAACAAAAGCTAAATAAATGAGTAAGATACTCTTTATTTTTAGCTTTCTAACTGGGATAGCACCAAAGTATAAAAGAGCACTAATAAGAAATAAGGAGTTGACGGTCATAATTATTGCAATATCTTCAAAATCACGGATTTCTTGTCCAAGGGCAAACTGACGGTAGATTACTATGCCCTGTATAGCAAGAATTGTTAAGAAATACATAACAGATATAACTTTATAAGCTACCTGCTTGTTTCGTTCATCCATACCAAGAAATGGTCTTTTATTTTTTGCTTTCATCCCAAAATAAATCATTTAAGGTTTTATTCAATACGCTGGCAATCTTAATACAAAGATTTAATGTTGGGTTGTATTTCCCCTTTTCTATTAAGCCAATTGTTTGCCTGGTTACATCACATAAATCAGCTAAGTCTTGTTGAGACAATCCCTTTTCAACTCTGGCTATTTTAATTTTGATGTTTTCCACGGTCTAAAAGTAATATAAATATTGCAAAATGCAAAATATATATTGCATTTTATTTAAATATTTACTGATTTTACTTCAATTTGTGTGGCATTAGGAGTTTTTATCAGGTCATTTCTATTGGATCGCTAATCCATTTTGAAATCCTATTTAGAATCAATTGTTTCAAGGGTATTTATGCGAATCAATACCTCATTGGAATAAATTTTATCAAGCATAATATTTTTCTGAAAGTTGCCCCAGCTCAGGTCAACATAATCCATCTCATTGTTTGCAAAAAGTATTATTTTTTCTCTTGATTTCGCAATTCTGCAATTAATTTCCCCATTTCCTATAACTGATAGAATAAGTTGTCCTTTTTCAAATATATTATAGGTTTCTACATTTTCTTTCATTGATTTAGCAATATTTGTAAGCCTGTTGCCAGCTATTTCATCCTCAATTCCATCGTAATAGAAGCTTTTTCCATCCTGGTTCCAGCTTTTCATTGGATCAGTTCTATAACTTTTCTGATGTGCTGAATATAGGGAAGCTTTTCCTTTGGGAGCAGAAAGATGGTCAGATGGATAAAATGTCCAATATGAGTTTCTTTCCCATGAAAGCGTATCAATGATATCATCCAATTCAAATTTTATCCCTAATTCTCGAATATATTCCTGAGGCATATTTTCAATTTGATATTGTGTTTTTATTTCACCAATTGAATTTATTCCCAAACTAAATTCAACGGGAATAGAATTATTATATACCCCTTTGATTGATATTGAAACACCCTCATCTGAAGGCTCATAGCTAAAGTGTTTTAATCTCCAATTTTGGTCAAACTCATTTATTTTATGGTATGAGTACATTACAGCTTTACCTTTAGTCCTCAGGTTGAGGGAGGGACCTGAAAGAGCAAAAGATCCTGAGCTATTTTGGATTTTATTTATAAATCCGGTTTTCTTATTAAAGATTATTCGTGTATCGTTTTCACAAATAACACTGACAGTACTTTTATCCTCTATAACTTCTACTTTTTGCAGGTTTCTACTATTTCTGATAAGATCATTATTTGATTTAAGATTAACCATATATTTATCAATCAGATTGTTATCCTGGCTGGAAAACTCAAGGATTATAGGTTCATCTGGTTCCAAATCATACAAAGGGATCAACAATTCACCTTTGCTATGAGGCTTAATGTCAGGTGCCTCAATCGTGTTTTCACTTCCTTTGTAAATATATTTTATTGTGAGCTCACTTATGTTTGTATGGTCAAATCGATTGTAAACTGGAAGTGAGACAGGCTCCCCCTTTGAATAGTTCTTTATTTCTGTTTGCAGAAGTTTTACAGGAGAATACGCCTTTTTTGTATTCCAGAACTCAGGCTTTTTTCTTCGCCATGTATCTACAATCCCCCATTCTCCATATCCAACTGTATGGCCTGTATATGCTGCTGGGATTACATTTTTATCAATTTTCCCCCACCACTCATTATAGCCAGGTAAATTAGCCGGTAACATAAAGGTTTCATCTATCATACCCCAAATGGCTCCCCCAAGGCCACCATCAGCTTCAAAGGTCTTTTGCCACATGGTATCCAGACTCCTTCCCCAAAAATCTCTGATATTTGGATCTTCCATCAGGGTAAAATTATTATAACAGGCCACATGAGCCCACTCATCAAAAATCACAGGCATTTCAGAATATCCAAAATCTTCTGGTTTCTATAGCATATTGACTCAAATTCCCTGATATATCAGGATAATGCATGCTTAAAATATTATAACACTGAAGGCTATCTGGTACATTACCAGGATAGCTATAAATAATTGGGCGAGAACCATCATTTGCTTTTACCCATTCATATGATTTGATAAAATTACTGCCAAATGAATTTTCATTGCCTATTGACCAGATAATTACGGATGGGTGGTTTTTGTGATTCATAACCATTTCCTCCAGCTGGGACAGGTATCTTTTCGTAAAAGCAGGATCACTTTCTGAGGCTCCGGGAGAATATTCAGCAGTTCTGTGAGATCCCACAAAACATACTGCCGTTTCGGATTCAACGTATAAACCATATTCATCACATAATTTCAGGAAGTTCTCTGTGGGTGGATAATGAGAAGTCCGTGATAAAATTCATATTCGCCTCTTTGGCGATAAGTACATCTTTAAGTTCATATTCCGGAGTAGAAACTCTCCCAAGCAAAGGATGGATATCATGCCGGTTGGCACCTCTAAGCTTAATTTCCCTGCCATTTACAAATAGCTTATTACCAATTATTTCTACTTCCCGAAATCCAATTTTATATTCTTTTTGCCATAATTTCCTATCGTCTTCCAGGTATGAGATTTTTAACTTATATAGATTAGGATGTTCAGCATCCCACTTATTTGGATTCTTAATTAGATTTATAATTTGGAAGGTTCCATCGCTATTGGGTGAAATTTGAGTTGCTTTGAGATGGACCTTTTTTCCAAGGATATTGAATAATTCAAGTTTTATTCTGGCATTACTTGTCTCCTTTAAAGTTTTTCCTGAGACGATAAGGGATGCATGCTGATAATTCTCATCTAAATCAGTTTCGATTGAAATATTTTTTGGATAATTATGAGGCAATATCAATAGGCGAACATCACGAAGAATACCTCCTATTTGATGTTTTGCATACCCACTTGCGTAGGATATTTCATCTGCCTTATCTGTAACTTCCATTGTAAGCATGACTTCTTCCCCCGCTTTTACAAATGGTGTAATATCACATTCCCATCGGGTAAAACCACCTGAGTGATCCCTTATAAAATTCCCATTTATCCATACTCTGGCGTAACTATAAACTCCGTCGAATTGCAGCATTACTTTCTTATTCTGGAGATCTTCAGGTATGTTGATGCTCTTTTTATATACAAATGGTTTATCGTGTTTTATCGGAAATCCCTGCATCATACATTCACCCGGAACCTGAATATCCTTCCAATCCTCTGAAAAAATATCATCTTTCCAAAATTCTCCTGTGGGATTTACATTTATTTTCCAGGTTCCATTGAGGTTTACAATAGGATTATCCGCATCAGAAGTTCTAATATATGAAGAGTCAGTCTGACAGCAATTGAATAGCAAGATAAGGGCAAATACAATTAAGAGTCTTGTCATTTTTTCATATTTTTTGGGTCGAATGTCCTTTGTGTTTGTTCATTTACTCCCTAATAAGTTCTTCAATAATATCAATTGAATCTGAAACACATTTCTCACATACTTTTTCATACAAATTATTTTCCCTTGCATAGTTTTGACCTTCTTCAGTTTTCAAATCACAATTCAACAAGGAACTACAATCCATTGTTCCGTGAATGGAAATAAAATTATCACTGAATTTTTGTATCATAAAATTGGTTTTCTCTTTGCTCTTTTTATCGTCCATATAAATTCGGGAATTGTATTGGCTAAGTACCATAAATGATCCAGTAACAGCTCCACATGTAAGTTGTAACTTACCCATTCCACCCCCAAATCCACTTGCAATATCCTTTGCCAGCTTATTATCAATATTCAGTTCAGGGGCATAAGTTGTTAAAACCGATTGTGCACAGTTTAATCCATTTCTAAATGATTCGACACCAATATCTGCAGGCTTTTTTTTCATTTGTTAGGATTTTAGCGGTTGTTTTTGTAGAAATTAGTTGAGAGGATGCTTACGAAGATATTAAAAAATGCAAAAACCATGTGCAATACATATTCAAAGACACGAAAATTTGCTATAACCAAACTAATCCTTTAGTGGTTTATTTGTCTGAGAATGAATGCTTTGATATAGTCAAATACTTTGGTCTGCGTCTTTAATCAATCTTACCAATTTTCATTTATCTTTGTCGCTTATTTCTAGTTCATGACAGACAATTCTAAAGGGATATTATACGCAATATTTACTGCTTCTCTCTGGGGATTTCTGGCGATTGCTTTAAAAGTTGCTGTTACAGACCTGTCACCTGTCACCGTTGTCTGGTTTAGGTTTACTACTGCCTTTATACTCCTTGCTATCTTGACGTTTATATTTAAAAGAAGTGATTTTAATATTTACCGGAAACCTCCATGGCTTCTTGTACTTACTGCGTTTTTTCTAGGTTTTAATTACCTGGGATTCATATCCGGTATTAAGTTTGTTAGTCCATCTTCTTCTCAGGTGTTTATTATGATTGCCCCTGTGACTTTTGCACTTTCTGGGATTGTCATTTTTAAGGAACAGGTAAACTGGCGGCATATAGTAGGATTTTGCCTCGTGATTGCAGGAATATTTTTGTTTTATTCAGAACAGATTTCTGCGTTAACGGGGACTGGTAACAATTTTACAAAGGGAATGTTGTTAATTATGGCGGGTGGACTTTCCTGGACTGTCTTTGCTTCCTTACAAAAACAACTGGTTAAGAAATATACTCCCAACCAGCTGAACCTATTTATATACAGCTTATGTTCACTTTTGTTTCTGCCTTTTGCTCAGTTTTCAAAGTTTGGTGGACTTTCCACCGGTGATTGGATTCTATTAAGCTATCTGGGCTTGAATACAGTTTTAGCATATGGTTCCCTGTCATTGGCAATCAAGTATACAGAGGCAAATAAAGTAAGTGTTATAATCACCATGAACCCTGTTATAACATTTATCTCAATGGCGATTCTTGGGAAAATGAAAGTTTCATGGATAGAGCCGGAGTCTTTTACCATTTTCAGCATTGTTGGTGCTTTCATAGTACTCGTAGGGGCAATGGTAGTGATTATGGCTGGAAAGCGAAAATAATTTGTAAGGTCAGTTATTTTTGTTATCCAAGCTTTCGAATTCCTTTTTAAATAGTTTAGTTCGCAATTAAATTCCGATCAAACTCATCAAAATGTTTAATTTTCGGGTAGGGATACTCATCAAAATTCTCATTATTTGAATCAACTATTATGATATTACCCACTCTGGCGTTACTTGCAGCTTCAATTCCTGATATGGAATCTTCAAATACTATTGTGTGATCTTTACTTATATTCATCTTTTCAATTGCATTTATAAAGAGATCAGGGAAAGGCTTACCTCTCATTGATCCATCATTATAAATTATGTTTTCATACCTGAAATATTTAAGCAGATTGAACTTTTCAATAAAAAAATCAACATTTGCCTTACCTGAAGCTGTGGCAATAGACAATTTTATATTCAACTCACTCAAAAATTCCAGTAGAGATAGTGCTCCAGGTGCGAATTCCATTGGATGTTTTAAACACTCGCTTCTGTAGATAACTTCTTTATCTTCAGTTAATTTTTCAATTTCCAATGGTGAAAAAGACTTCTTGAAAATGTATTCAAAGCTGTCCTTGCCATTTCTGCCATGTATATATTCTTTCTTTTCAGCTTCATTCAACTGAATACCATGGATTTCTAAATATTTATCCCATGAATCATTCTGAATACTGGTATCCCAATACAGTGTGCCATTAAAATCAAAGATTACACCATATTTACTCAAATTTCTTCCCATTAAGAGTATTTGTTGTGGATTGAGTCAGAAAGATAATTTGATAAAGCCTTATTAAGTTCTAAACAATCAGCTCAAGGTTTTGCTGGGCAGCAGCCAGCAGCGGACGGGTCCAAACGCCATATTTGCATGCTTTTTCACAAAAACCTTCACAACTTGAGCACAATTCTGATGGCTTCTTTGAGTTCAAACGGGCAAATTTAGTCATAGCCCTTTTTTCCTGCTGTTTCACACTGAAATAGTAATTGTACCGCAGTATTTTATTTACTGGCATATGATGTGGACAGGCAGCTTCACAATCGTTGCATCCAAGCCTGCAGGCTGTGTGACCCAGGTGATCCTGGTATCCGTTAAGCACCAATTCATCCCTGTCAGTAAGTTTTTGACCTGATAGTTGCAAAATATTTTGCACATCATCGAAATTCTGGAAATCCCAGACTGTAGTATGGGCTTTTGGATTGGATAAAACAAAGCGAGATGCTGCATTATTTAGCTCTTTTTCATTTGTAATCCCATACTTGGCAAAAAAGCTGCTTGCATCCTCATTCATTACTTTGTATTTATCGTAAAATGCCTTGGTATATTCATCAACCTCCTTACCCGCTTCGGCCATTTTTGCAAGCCTGCCTTCCAACATGCCGTAAATATGAACAGGATTTGATTTCATAATAATGGTTGCAATACCTTTTTTGTCACAGGCTTCCAGAATTTTCTCAGCTATGTCTGCATTAACAAAATTGTAAGCAAGGAGAATTACATCAAACCGGCCATCATTTATTGCAGCCATAAGAATAGTCTCCAGGTTTTCATCCGTATTATATGCCCAATTATTGCCATGACATGATACCCCTAAATGCTTGACTTTCCCCTCTTTTTTCATTTGCTCCATACCTGCATGAAAAGCTTCATCCTTAAGAATGGCAGAGTTTTCAGCAGAGTGGATTTGCATGCAGTCAACATAATCGGTTTTTAGTCTTTCCAAACTTTCATTTGTTCGCCTAATAACATCTTCTTTTGAAGGGAATGGTTCTTCAGTATATAATTTTGTGTTTATAAAAAGCTTACTGCGGTCGAAATCCTGAATTACGTTTCCTATCATTCTTTCACTATTCCCGTTCATATACACCTCACCAGTATCAATAAGATTTACGCCACTATTTAACAGAGCCTTTAAAACAGCTTCATTTGTGGGATTTCCGCTACTAAAATCAGATACCTTAAAGCCGGTGTTACCAAATTTTCTATACTCTTTTACAATGGCAGATTCAGAGTTGATGGATGTATGACCTGTTGCAAATGTTCCGGTTGAGACTATTCCAGCTCCCATTGCTCCAATAGAGGCCCTTTTAATGAATTTTCGACGATTAAGTTTTGAGGATTCCATGGCTGATGTTTTTATGTTATTTCGAAAATTACAAAATCTTTAGGTTAAAACAATTCTAAACTACCTTGAGAGCCTATAACCCAGTAGATATCTTGTCAAATTAATACTGAAAATAGGGGGTTCAATCAGTTTTACCAGGAATAAAATAGTAATTGCATAGAAATAAGGTGCCGGTAAGGATAGGCAATCCAATCATTATCCAGGTGCCATACATGAGGTTTAAAGGACCACCAAAAAAGAATATCATGAAAATTCCGATTCCTATTAACAGAATTCCTCCAATATGTTCCCATTGCCATGCAACATAAAGGATAATAAGTAAAGCAAACGTGAATATATTATGCATAAGAAATGCTAAAATTGTCTTCCAGAAAGAGTAGCCTTCAGAAAATACATCAAAGGAAAACATCATGAAAAAAAGGGTTGCCAGAATTAGAAAAATTCTCAACCCCCATGTCAGGTGCTTGCTTCCCCTTTTTGTTTTTTTTGGATTTTCCATTTTTAAAAATTGCTATAATATACTGGAAAAGATACAATGAATAAATTGATTAGGCATTCTTTTTTTCTAAAAACGAACATGAATTTAAAATATTTAATCTTTTAAAAATCTTTAAATGACAGAATATTAATACATTAAATTTATTTTTCAAGAAACAACCTTCAATTCCTGTATATTTTTTCAACTTTTAATTTGGATATTTAAGTAAGTTATTTAATTTTGTTATTTAATAGAGTTATTAAATATGTCGATTAAAGAAAATAAGGATAGAGAGAAAATCATTCTGGAAGCTGCAACCAAACTTTTTTTGGACAAAGGTTTTGCCTCAACATCCACTACGGAAATTGCCAAAGAAGCAGGTTGTAATCAGGCCCTTGTTCATTATTATTTCCGTACCAAGGAGCGCTTATTTGAAGCTGTTTTTGCAGAGAAATTTCAGAATTTCGCTTCCAATATTCTACAGATTAATAAAGGTGATTTTACTTTTGAGGAAAAGCTCAGGATGAAGATAGAATCTCATTTTGATATGCTAATGGAGAATCCGAAACTTCCCTTGCTTATTGCTTATGAGATGAACACAAATCCCGATCGCTTGCAATCAATGAAAGAAAAGTTAAGCGAACTTCCAACTGTTGTCTTTACTAATTTTCAGGCGGAATTAGATGTGGAAATTAAAAAAGGAAATATTCGAGAAACAAAGGTGATAGACTTGATTTTTAACATTTTTGCACTAAATATCTCTGTCTTTTTAATAGGGCCAATAATGAAGTCATTTATAGGGCTATCAGATGAGGAATTTATCAATCTGGTTAATCATAGAAGAACAGAAAACGTGAACATTATACTAAGAGGTTTACGACCGTAAATTATAATCCAATGAAACTACGAACAAGAATTCTAATACAGGCATTTGTTTTAATGCTATACCTGGGCCCAGGGGCAATGTTTGCACAACAAAATTTGGATTCCTGCCAGATAAAAGCACTTAAAAATTATCCTTTAATCCAGCAATATGGTTTGATAGAGCAGTCAAAGGAATTGACGCTGTCAAATGCCAATAAGGCTTATTTGCCTCAACTGGATATTACTCTAATTGGAGGTATTATTGAAGGTATGCCCAGTTTTGCTCCTCCGGGAACTGAGTCGTCCTCTTCCACTGAAGCCAACCTGATTTCCTTGGTTCAATTCAATCAAGTTATCTGGGATGGAGGCATGACCAAAGCGAGCAAAAGCATTATTAAAGCCAGTTCAGAAATTGAAAAAGCTGATATGGAGGTTAACTTATACCAGATAAAGGACCGTGTTAACAACATATATTTCGGTGTATTGCTAATAAATGAGCAAATTGCTCAGTTGAATTTGTTGAAAGAAACCCTTGAGCGCAATCAAAAGCGAGTAAATAATGCAATTGAAAATGGAACAGCTTTTAAGTCTGATGCAGATGAGTTGAAAGTTGAACTAATCAACATTCAACAAAAAAAGGCTGAACTTGAATACAATAAGCAGGCATACATAAAAGTCCTTTCTGCAATGATAGGGGAAGAAATTAAAGAAGATGAGGAATTTGTCCGCCCCATTCTGGGAACCACTGTTGAGACCTTAACAGTCAATCGACCGGAATTGCTAAAATTTGAACAACAGCGTGCCTTGATTGACGCGCAGGCAAAGTTGAACAAAGCAATGCTTTTTCCTAAAGTCGGATTAATGGGATTTGGTGTATTCTTAACACCGGGAGTAGAATTTGGCACTTCAAACTTAACAAACGTGTTTGTTGCGGGACTAAGTCTGTCGTGGAACCTGGGGCCAGTGTATAAAAATGGAAACAATAAAAAGCTAAGCCAGATTAGCTTGCAACGCATCCAAAATCAAGAAGAGACTTTTTTGTTTAACACGAATTTAGAGTTGAGCCAGACAGAAATGGAATTAAAAAAGTACAGTAAGCTAATTGAGCAGGATCGAGAACTCTTTGAACTTAAAAATAGTATTAAAGAAGCCTATATTGTAAAATACGATAATGGTGTAGCAACCATGTCTGATATGCTGGATCGAATCAACGATGAAAATGTAGCAAAACAGAACATGATTTTGCATGAAATTCAATATTTAATGAAGGCTTACCAATACCTTAATAAATCAGGAAATTAATCTATAAATAACAACGATGAAAGCACTTAACTACCTACTAATCTTATTTTTACATTCTATTTCATTCATGTTCGCCAGATGAAAATGGAACCGATGCCACAGGTGTATTTGAAGCCACTGAGATTATTGTTTCAGCCGAATCATCTGGCAAAATTCTTTCTTTCTCCATTCAGGAAGGAGATGAGTTAAACCAGGATGATATACTGGGTCAAATTGACAGCACTCAATTGTACTTGAATAAGCTACAGGTTGAAGCCAATCAATTAGCATTACTTTCGAGTAGACCGGATGTGCAATCACAATTAGATGGAATTGAAAGAGAAATCGATAAAGCTGAATTTGAGAAAAAGCGAATAGAAAAACTATTGAAAGGGGATGTGGCAACACAGAAACAACTGGATGATGTCAACGCACAACTTGAGATTCTCAGGGCTAACTTAAAGGCTAAAAAAAGAGCTCTAACTATAAGTACTGAAGCTATCGATGCCCAAAGCGAAGCAATGGAAGCTCAGATTGATCTGATCAATGATCAATTGGCAAGAAGCACTATAACAAGCCCAATCGACGGAACAGTATTGGTTAAGTATGCTGAAGAAGGAGAACTAACCGGGATGGGCAAACCACTATTTAAAGTAGCTGATTTGGATCGGATGATCTTGCGGGCATATGTTACAGCAAACCAGTTGCCAAAAATTCAAATCGGTCAATCTGTAATAGTATTGGCTGAGTTTGGAGAAGATGAGAACCGTGAATATGAGGGGAAGATTAGCTGGATCTCGGCCAAATCAGAGTTCACTCCAAAAACCATCCAAACCCAGGATGAACGGGCAAACCTGGTGTATGCAGTTAAAATAGCTGTCCCCAATGATGGAAATTTGAAGATTGGGATGTACGGTGGAATTAAAATCTCTGAATAAATGAGTGCAATATCGGTTCAGGATATAAAGCGACGTTATGGCAAAGTTGAAGCTCTGAAAGGCCTCAGTTTTGAGGTAGATAAAGGTGAGATATTTGGTATTATTGGTCCGGATGGAGCCGGTAAAACAACCTTATTCAGAATATTAACTACTCTTTTGCTTGCCGATTCCGGAACTGCAATTGTTGATGGAAATGATGTCGTCAATGAATACAAGGAAATAAGGAAAAAAGTAGGTTATATGCCCGGTCGTTTTTCGTTGTATCAGGATCTAAGCGTTGAAGAAAACCTGAAGGTTTTTGCTTCCATTTTTAATACTACTATAGAGGAGAATTACCATCTGATCAAGGATATATACCAGCAGATTGAGCCTTTTAAGACTCGTCGGGCAGGTGCTCTATCTGGAGGGATGAAACAAAAACTTGCCCTTTGTTGTACTTTGATCCATGAGCCTGTTGTTCTCTTTTTGGATGAACCCACAACGGGTGTTGATCCGGTTTCCCGCAAGGAATTGTGGGCAATGTTGAAGAAATTAAAAAATCAAGGTATTACCATTTTGGTTTCTACACCTTATATGGATGAGGCTAGCCTTTGCGATCGTATTGCCTTGATCCAGAACGGGGCGTTTATGAAAATTGATACCCCTGAAAATATTGTAAGAGAATACAAGCAGGTTCTATGGTCAGTTAAAAGTTCTGATATGTCAAAGCTATTGAAGGACCTCAGAGCCAACGAAGAGATAAAAAGCAGTTTTGCATTTGGGGATACACATCACATAACCATAGCGGATATTAGTCAGGGAGAATTATCAGCATATTTAAAAAATCTGGGACATACCGAGCTTAGCATTGTCCCTATTAAAGCTGGAATTGAAGATTGTTTTATGGAATTAAGCCAGGCATCATGAAAGTCATTGAAACCCGCGACCTGACAAAACAATTTGGTGATTTTACAGCTGTAGACTCCATTTCATTTGCTGTGGAAAAAGGAGAGATCTTTGGTTTTTTAGGGGCGAATGGTGCAGGGAAAACTACTGCTATGCGGATGCTATGTGGACTGAGCAAACCAACCTCAGGTTTCGGTCAGGTAGCAGGATTTGACATTAAAAAGAATCCTGAGAAAATAAAGAAAAATATTGGCTATATGAGCCAAAAATTTGCCTTGTACGAAGACCTTAAAGTTTGGGAAAACCTTCGTTTGTTTGGCGGTATATATGGCATTCCAGATGCAGAAATCAACCCCCGTATTGATTTATTATTAGAAACTCTTGGTTTTGAAGCAGAGAAAAATACCATGGTAAAAGCACTTCCACTGGGGTGGAAACAAAAACTTTCTTTTTCAACGGCCATTTTTCATGAACCAAAAATTGTTTTTCTGGATGAACCCACCGGTGGAGTGGATCCTGCTGCCAGACGGCAATTCTGGGAATTGATTTATGAGGCTGCAGAAAGAGGAATTACCGTGTTTGTAACGACACATTACATGGATGAAGCGGAATATTGCGACCGGGTTTCAATCATGGTAGATGGAAGGATTGATGCACTTGATAGCCCAACAAATCTTAAAGAAAAATACAATGTGCAGTCAATGGATGAGGTTTTCTTCCACCTGGCAAGGGGCGCAAAAGCAAAAGATTAAAGGATGAGAAAATTTTTGGTATTTACACAAAAGGAGTTTTATCACATCTTCAGGGACCGCTGGACGATGATGATTCTTCTCGTTCTGCCAATTTTGATGATCCTTTTGTTTGGCTTTGGAATTACCACCGAAATAAAAAATGCACGTTTTGCAGTATATGATCCATCCAGGGATCTGGCAACACAAAAAATCATTGAAAAAATTCAGACAAGCGAATATTTCTCGCTGGAAGCATACATAACTGATCCCGGTCAGATAGAAACCATTTTTCAAAAAGGGGAGATCAGTTTGGTTGTTGTTTTTAGCGAACGCTTTTACGAAAACATGTTGCATACCGGTGATGCACAGATTTTATTAATTGCTGATGGTACCGATCCCAATACAGCATCAACACTTGTTTCATACGTCAGCAGACTTATTGCATCCTATCAGCAGGATCAGATGAGTGCACTTGGTGCAATGCCCTATCAAATCCAAACGGAAGTTAAACTGCTTTATAACCCTACCTTAAAGGGTGCATACTCTACTGTCCCCGGTGTAATGGGTTTAATTTTGATGCTGATTTGTGCGATGATGACATCCGTGTCCATTGCTAGAGAAAAAGAACTTGGAACAATGGAGGTGATACTGGTTTCGCCCATGCCTCCTTTGATGATCATTATCTCAAAAGTTATTCCGTATTTCACCATTTCCATAATCAATTACATAACAATCTTGGTGCTGGGTGTTTATGTGCTTGATGTACCTGTTGTGGGAAGCCTATTCCTCCTAACCATGTTGGCGCTAATATATATATTTGTTTCATTGGCATTGGGGCTTTTAATTTCATCGCTTGTGGATAAGCAAATCGCAGCTTTATTGGGTTCGGTAATGGGGCTGATGTTGCCTGCAGTATTGCTATCAGGTTTAATGTTTCCCATTGAAAATATGCCAATGTTCTTGCAGGTGATAGCACAGGTGATTCCCGCCAAGTGGTTTATTATGGCGGCAAAGGATGTAATGATAAAAGGTGTGGGAATAACTTCCATTTTAATGGAGTTGGCTGTTCTTGGCACCATGGCCATTGTATTAATAGCCTTGAGTTTAAGGAACTTTAAAACCAGATTGGAGTAAAAATGTTACGCTATCTTATAGAAAAAGAGTTTAAACAAATTAAACGGAATAAGTTTATTCCCAGGCTTATTTTTATCATGCCTTTATTTGCCATGATCATCTTTCCTTATGCAGCTAATTTTGATGTGAAGAACATTAATTTGAGCATTATAGACAATGATAAAAGCAGCTATTCTCAAAATTTAGTCCAAAAAGTTCAGTCTTCAGGATATTTTAGAATAAGTGGGGTTTCTGACACTTATTCACAGGCCATGCAAAGCATTGAATCAGATGAATCGGATGTAATCCTAGAAATACCCATGAATTTCGAACGATCATTGGTAATGGGACAAAAAACAGATTTAATGGTTTCAGCAAATGCAGTAAACGGGAACAAAGGTGGCTTGGGAAGTGCCTATCTGGTGAATATAATAGCAGATTTCAATAGTGAAATTAGAGTTGAGCAGATGCAGATTGTTGAGAAAGTTTCTATTCCGTCCATGGAATTGGTGCCTTTATATCGTTACAACCCAACACTTAAATATGAAGTATTTATGGTTCCGGCCTTGCTGGTCATGGTTCTTGCCATGATAGCAGGATTTTTGCCAGCACTCAATATTGTTGCTGAAAAGCAAAGTGGAACTATTGAACAGATGAATGTTACCCCTGTGAAAAAATGGACTTTTATCTTGTCAAAACTTATTCCATATTGGTTAATAGGCTATATTGTTGTTAGTATTGCAATGGGAATTGCCTTATTTTACTGGGGGTTAAAACCATCCGGTAGTTTACTGACGATTTATCTCTTTGCCAGCCTGTTTATTGTTGCTTTTTCTGGTTTTGGGCTGGTCATATCCAATTATGCAACAACGGTTCAGCAGGCTATTTTAATGATGTTCTTCTTTATGTTGACTTTTATATTTTTGAGCGGCTTGTACACCCCGGTTGAAAATATGCCTGAATGGGCACAGATGATTAGCAACATTAGTCCACTGAAATATATTATGGAGGTATTTCGACTTGTTTACTTAAAAGGAAGCAGTCTCGATGACCTTAGGAAGCCCTTTTTTATATTGCTTTCTTTTGCAGCCATATTTTATACCTGGGCAATACTTAGTTATAGAAAAACTGGTTAAGATTTTTTTCAAATATAAAATAGGAGTAGGGTATAAATTTAATTAAACCATTATCTATTAATTATTAAAAAGATATCGGGGCAATTATTCTAAGCAATAATTATAGCTCATCTGATAAGGGTACCAGTTTAGCTTTCAAATCCGGATCATTCATATCGGCATCAAGCGGATACATTGGTCTATTTATTCTTTTATATCCAAGGCGTTCCAGGTCCTGGTCAACACCACCAGGGGTTAAAGCCATTATCCAATCTGCCCTCATATCATATAACTCTGGCACCAGATAACCAATTTTAACAACAACAATATCAGTTTCTCTTGGTTTAAGTCCTAATCTTGTAAAATCACTTTCCCTGTGATAGGGTTTACGCTTGGCTGTGACAATTATATGCACGCTTCCTACTTTAACAACAACCTCAGTCTCTGCATTTCTATCTCCATGCTCAATAGCTTCAATGATTCCGGCAAGCCTTATTGGCGGTGCATACCGGGCATCCACATTTGCGCCTGCAAGTGCATCCACTTTTCCGCCAACTCCTGCCTCAATGGCCTGTTTTACAAAGTCAGGCCCGGGGATAGATGCATAAATAAGAGAAGGGCCATCTTCTGATTTAAATTCAGGACGGGCCAATATTTCCTGTAGAGTCCAGGTTACATCACCGGCTCCCCCAGCGGTAGGATTATCTCCCATATCACTTATAATATAAGGATTTTTTTCGCTGGCAATTGCCTTGTTGAGACTTTCTTCAAGAGAAGCAACGGGTGCAACAAATTCAAACTCTTCTCTTACATTCCAGAAGCTGTTGGCCAATTCTTCAGCGGTACTGGTAACTTTTTCTTTATCATCTCCTGTAACCATTACTACGGCATGATTACGAGGCTCATCAGCCCATGCATACCCGATCCATATGGCAGCATCGACTATTCCTTTTTGGTTTGCAGCCGGGGCTACTTTAGCGTATAAACTTTTACCCGGCTCTATTCTTGTGCTGGTCTTTTCTCCTGGTAGCAGGATAGGTACTGGAATCCAAGCTTTGTAAGCTGGTTTTCCTTTGCCACTTTCAATTCGTTCCAACAGATTATCTACCGCCCGTTTTTTCGATTCAATTGCATCTTCATGTGGAGCCATACGGTAGCATGTAATTAGGTCGCTATTTTCTGCCAGTCGCCAGGAAACATTGCCATGCAGGTCCATAGATGTTGAAATAATGGTTTTTTTACCAATCACTTCCCGAATTCTTACTATAAAGTCGCCTTCCGGATCATCCAGGCCAACAACACTCATGGCCCCGTGAATATCAAAAAATAAGCCATCGTAAGGACCATTGTTTTTTAGCATATCTAAAGTTTTCGTAACCAGCGATTCATATGCTTCCCTGGTAACAATACCTCCTGGTATAGCATGTCCTCTTAAGGTCGGAATCCAGTTTGCACGCTTCCTGTCAATGGAGTCAGGAGATAAAAATGGGTAGTAACTATATACTTCATCACCAATTCTGGCATGAAATGCCTCCTCATGGGTTTGTGCAGGTGAGAAGGTGCTTGATTCAATTGCGATACCGGCAATGGCAATTCGTGGTAATTCATTCTTATCAGCACCCTGATTGCTGCACCCAAATGCAGTAAAAACAGTTATTAAGCCAAGAATTATTTTTTTCATTTTTGTTCATTTATTTATGTTGTAATAAGCTTCCTTGTAAATATATTTAGTTATTTCAATCCAGCCCAATATTTTCTGGATTTCAATTCCTGATTCCTATATCCGATCAATAGAAATGTCATATTTATCCAAAAGACCAACTGCTCCCGGTAAGGAAAACTTAGCTTTTTTAATTTTATTCACTTCAGGGTCAATGGAATAGTTATATGAAGTTCTGAAATCTGCTTTTTCAAGTATTGTATTTTCAAATGCAGCTTTCAGTAAATCGCAACTATCAAAATCGGAATTGGTTAAATCACATTCAGCAAAATCTACCTCATTTAGCTGAGTGTTCTTAAAGCTTGTCTTCTTTAATTTTGTTTGATAAAATGAAGAATGATTGAGATTACAATTTTCGAAACCAACCAGTAAGCCAAATTCGCTGCAATTTTCAAAATGTAGTCCCAGCATTTTACAGTTTTTGAATTTTGTGTCTCGGAAAGCTGTTTTTGTCAAGTTTGCCATACTCAAATTACAAGTCTCAAATTCGCATTCAAGGAACCGGATGTTAGAAAGATCAGAATTTGAAAAATCGCAATTGATAAAATGGCAATATTCATAGTCCCCTTTTTCAAGGAAATTTTGAGTAAAGTCCTTCTTATCAAAAGTTTTTTCCTCTATAAATACGTCATTCATTCTGCTCTTTTATATGCTTCAATCAACCAGGCTTTTAGTTCAGTGTCCACCTCTTCAATATTTGATATTTTCACCCTGTGTGTACACATTGTTCCAAAGGGCCCTGAATTTTCCAGTCGTTCGGTTAAATCTTTACCTACAAGCTTGAGTCCTAAATCAATTCTTGTTTTGCTTGCTGGTTTAATAAGTGCAAATTGCTTTTTTCTTACCAGGCTTACACTTCCTTTCTTTGGGACCACTTTTACATCGGTCCCGAATTCCTGAATTGTGGCTATTAGCTGTTTATAGATAGGCTTAAGGTTTTCTTTTCCAGTATATTGATTTGCAGTAAGTTCATCAGGTGCTTCAGATTCATCTTTTGAAAGAGCCACGATTGTATTTGCAAAACCATGAGTCACATTGAATTCATTTTTTAAAAATCCAACCGCTTCTGTATGTTTCGAAAATGACTTTTCCTTTAATATCTGTTTCCATTCATTTAACGATTTGCCTGTTTTTTCAGGCATGTTGTCAATCATTGTTTTTAAAGCTTTGTCCATGACCAAAAATTTTATTTTAACTGAATCTAACTTGTTTATAAAGTTATATTATTCGGACTAAAGTTAAATATTATTATCAATTATAATGAGGATAAGTTTGAACTTCCTGACTGATTTAAAGCATTTGCAAATCTGCCTAATTTTGTTATTTTTACTTCTGAAGTAATTCAATTTCATAGAATAGTAGCATTGCTAATTGTAGGCAACTAATTGTCATATCTCGCAATGATGCATTATTTGATAATTAACTCACCCTAAAACAATATATTATGATTGATTTCGAAGCTTTATTTAAGATTTCATATGGTTTATACATTGTATCTTCCGGAGATAAGAATAAGGGAAATGGTTTTATTTCAAATACTTTTTTTCAGGTAACTTCTGAACCGGCTATGTTTGCATCATGCTGTAACAAGAATAATTATACCGCTGAGATTATAAAAGAAACAGGCGCTTTTTCGGCTTCTATATTGCCAGAAAATACAAACCCGGCAATCATCACCAGGTTTGGATATAAAAGTGGGAGGGATATCGACAAACTTGATGGCCTGAATGTAAAATATGGTGAAACAGGAGTTCCAATTGTACTGGATGATTGCATCGCATATATGGAGTGTAAAGTAGTTGAAACGATTGATGTTGGAACCCACTATATATTTATAGGGGAACTGGTGCATGCTGAAATGATGGATGAGAAGCTGGAACCAATCACCTACGCTTATTTCAGGAAGGTTCGCAAAGGAAGCGCACCGAAAAATGCACCAACTTATGTAGATAAAACTAAATTAGTAAAAAAGGAACCTGCTTCCGATTTTAATAAGTTTAAATGCCTCGCATGTGGGTATATTTATGATGAAGAGTTGGGCGATCCCTCAAACAATATTGCGCCGGGAACAAAATTTGAAGATTTACCGGATGATTGGGTATGTCCGGTTTGTGGGACTGGAAAAGAAGACTTTGTAAAATTATAATCAACAAATACGAAAACTATGGAAAAATCAATTAAAGGAACAAGAACAGAACAAAATTTATTAAAAGCTTTTGCCGGAGAATCACAGGCCAGAAATCGGTATGAGTTCTTTGTTAAAGTAGCTAAAAAGGAAGGCTATGAACAAATAGCGGCTATATTTCAGGAAACAGCTAATCAGGAAAAGGAACATGCCAAAAGGTTTTTTAAATTTCTGGAAGGTGGAATGACAGAAATTACAGCAGTATATCCTGCAGGTAAGATTGGAACAACTGCAGAAAATCTTAAGGCAGCTGCTGAGGGAGAAAATGAAGAATGGACCGAACTCTATCCGGCCTTTGCTGAAATTGCTATAGAGGAGGGTTTTCCAGAGGTAGCAGTAGCCTTTAAAATGATTGCAAAGGTTGAAATGGAGCATGAAAGACGTTATTTGAAACTGCTTCAAAACATATCAGAAGACACTGTATTCATGAAGGATGGAAAAGTATGGTGGAAATGTATCAACTGTGGATATGTGTATCAATCTGAGCAGGCCCTTGAAAACTGTCCTGCCTGCCTGCATCCAAAATCATATATGCAGCTCAGGGAAGAAAACTATTAGCTTATAAATAATATTATTATTTAGTGAAATTGTGTACTTTTTCGCACTGAATATCCAGGTGTGCAGGAATTGCTTTACTTTGTATTGATTCAACTGCATGGAATGTTTGATTATTATATCTTTGGTGTAATGCCAAAAAGCAATTTTAAATAGCAGTATATGAAACTTGAACACCTGGCCATCTGGACAAACAAACTGGAAGAACTTAAAGAGTATTATGTTAAGTATTTTTTGGCAATTCCCAACAAGAAATACAGAAATCCAGAAAAAAACTTTGAGAGTTATTTTCTCAGTTTTGGTTCAGGAGCGCGCCTTGAAATTATGTCAAAACCAGGTATTCCTGCAAACTTAAACGATACTGAAACTAAGCAACATCTTGGTATTATTCATTTTGCCATTGAGTTGGATTCTGTTGATGCCGTGAATGCAAAAGCAGAAGAACTGAAGGCCGCAGGCTACAAAATTTTGGACGGGCCAAGAAGAACCGGTGATGGATATTATGAATTTGCTACCCTTGATCCGGATAAAAACAGGTTGGAAGTAACAACAAAGTAATCCATTGCAATAGAACGGTTTGCCTTTTAGATTAGACCATCTAAAGTAAACATTTCAGGAATTCCGACTTCAATCCTGAGGTTTATCTGTATTCTCCAAATGATCAATATTTATTTTAAGTATTAGTTAACTTTATATAAGCTTTCAGTCTTTCCTTAAAGGAAACTGTCATCTGTCTTACAATCTGAACGGATTTATAAATCCTAACTTGCGAAGGAAATTTAAAAGAATCATTATGTATAAGAACAATTGGAAGCAATTGGAAAGGCGTTCAATTCAGAATTGACATGAGGCCTTGCTTCAACAACATCATGCAGCACAGTTTATTGCAATGGTTGGTCGGCATTTAATAGCTCAGGAATCAGATGATAGTAACACCAATATGGAATATCTGCCGGAGAGTGAACTTATAGCCGGTAATTTGCTTTCAATCGGTTTACGGATTGCTCTCAATCCCAAACAATTAAGATTATGTTTCCTCGATAGTGAAGGTGAGTGTACAAAAGAAATTATCCTGGAGGGGAAATCAAAGGCGGAAGTTTTTGAAGAATTAAAAACTAATCTTGCAAGTCTGGGATTTGATGTTTTAGAATTTAAAAACGAATTACATTATAAGCTTCCAGCTCATATGCTTGATAAAGGCTCCTCCTTTAAAGTGGAAAATTCAGAACTTTTTAAAGAGAATACCAAATTCAGGCACAATGCTGAAATTGTTTTGAATGAAATAGTTGCTACATTTGAAGGAGGTGAACCAGTAAAAATTTGGCCACACCATTTTGATACAGGAACGGTATTTATCATTTCGAAAGAGGAGGATGGGGAAGCCAAACAAACCATAGGTATTGGTTTTGCTATACCCGATAGCATGGTAAGTGAACCTTATTATTATCTTAGTTTCAGGTCAAGCAATGCAGTAGAAGGTCTTATTGAACTTCCTTCTTTAATCGCTGGAGAATGGATGCTGCCAGGTTGGAAGGGTGCTATATTGAAGCATTCAGACATTTTAAAAGCTGGTTCTGCAGATGAGCAATATGAAATTGTGAAGTCTTTTTTTATATCCGGATTTAATATGTTATTGGATCATTTAAAAAATAGTAAATGAATGCCATCCAGCTTATATACTTTAGATACATAACTTTATAATAATAGAACAATAATTAAAATGCAACAAACCGATAGCCTTATTTATGTCATTTTTGGAGCTTCAGGTGATCTCACAAGAAGAAAACTTGTTCCGGCCCTTTATTCGTTGTTTGTGCAGAATTTGCTTCCTGATAAATTCACCCTTTTGGGTGTTTCCCGATCTCAGTTTACAGATGAGGCTTTCAGGTTGGAAATGAGGTCAGCCATCAATGAGTTCAAAGAAATTGACAATGCTGGAAAGATTGATGAATTCATTAAAAAGATCTATTATAAATCTATACAATTTGATAATGCTTCTACTTACCATATGCTCAAAAATCGTATGGAAGAGATTAATGGCAGCAAAAAAATCAATGGAAATGTCATTTTCTATATGTCCACACCCCCTAGTTTATATGGGGTTATTCCACAGAATCTGGCATCCGTTGGACTAAATAATCAAAATGATGGATGGAAAAGACTGATTATTGAAAAACCTTTTGGTTATGACCTGGAATCAGCGTTAAAACTAAAAGACCTACTACTGAAAGACTGGTCTGAAGATCAACTGTTCAGGATAGACCATTATCTTGGAAAAGAAACCGTTCAAAATCTTCTTGTAACAAGATTTTCAAATGGAATTTTTGAACCTTTATGGGACCGGAACTACATTCATCACGTGGAGATTACCTCTGCAGAGAGTATAGGTGTTGAGAAACGGGGCGGATATTATGACACCTCTGGTGCTCTGCGCGATATGGTGCAGAATCACCTGCTTCAGGTAGTTGCCCTTACAGCGATGGAATCACCCTCTTCCTTGGAACCAATTGCCATTCGCAATGAAATATTAAAAGTATTTCAATCCTTAAGGCCTATTCTAAAAGAAGACGTTAAGAAAAACACAATCCGGGGGCAATATATAGCCTCTACGATCAAGAATGAAAATATTGCCGGTTATCGCGAAGAGGAGGGAGTAAAACCTGAATCCGATACAGAAACCTATGCAGCAGTAAAATTTTATATAGACAATTGGCGCTGGGGAGGTGTACCATTTTATATTCGCACAGGCAAGCGTTTACCAACACGGGTTACCGAAGTTGTTATTCACTTTAAACCAACTCCTCATTTTCTTTTTGCAAAAGGGGCAGCATGTAACACCTGTAATCAGTTGGTAATAAGGATACAACCCGATGAAGGTATTTTGTTGAAATTTGGTATGAAAACACCTGGAGCAGGATTTGATGTGCAGACCGTGAATATGGATTTTCACTATTCTGATCTTTCACACCTAAGAATACCCTCCGCTTATGAACGCCTGATTTATGATTCCATAAATGGGGATGCAACATTGTTTGCCCGAACCGAAGAAGTGATTGAGGCATGGAAATTTTTATCCCCGGTGATTGAGTCCTGGAAAAATGATAAAGATGTGCCTCTTTATGGATATCCTGCTGGTACCTGGGGGCCGGAAACTGCTGACGACCTGATTGAGGAGAAAGATATGACATGGCGGTATCCTTGCAAAAACCTTTTAGACGATGGCTTTTATTGCGAATTATAGATATGGAAAAATCAATAAAGATTTTTGGGAATATTGATGAATTGTCAGCTTTTCTTGCCAGGCAGTTAATCATACAAATACAGAATATTCCTGAAGGCCAATTCTTTTCAATTGCCTTGTCTGGTGGCTCAACTCCGAGGGTTGTTTTTCAGCAACTTGCTTTAAAATTCAGAAATCAAATAGATTGGAAAAAAATAAAGGTTTTTTGGGGTGATGAACGGTGCGTTGCACCTGAAAGTGATGAAAGTAATTACAAAATGGCAAAAGAAAGTCTTTTTGATCGTGTTCCTATTCCTGCCGGACAAATTTTCAGAATAAAGGGTGAAGATAATCCAGTCTTTGAATCTGAGCGATATGAAAAAGTAGTGACACAACATATTCCTATTCAAAATACTGTTCCACAGTTTGATTTCATATTGCTTGGACTAGGGGAAGACGGGCACACAGCTTCTATCTTCCCGGGAAGATTGGACCTTTTTAACACTGACAAACTTTTTGTAGTGGCGGAGCATCCAGTTACCAAACAAAAGAGAATATCAGCCTCCGGCAGATTAATCAACAATGCCCGGACAGTGGCATTTCTTGTAACAGGAGAGTCCAAATCAATGATGATTTCAAAAATCATAGACCAAAAAGGGGATTGGGAAAAACTTCCAGCTTCCATGGTTCGTCCTAAAAGCGGGGAATTGATCTGGTTATTGGATGACAAATCGGGCTCAAGAGTAAAAGCCCAATTTGGAACTTGATATTGAATTATTAATTAAATTCTTGATCTTGAAAAAACTTGAAATTTGCAAATTTTCTAAACTAAAAGACAGACAACCTGAACACGTCCTGGTTGAGAATGTTGATCTGGTTGTGATACGATATGACAATAAAGTTTCTGTTTTGTATGGACGTTGCTTGCATCGCGGTGCATTGATGGCTGATGGCCATGTTAAAGGTGAAAACCTCGTTTGTGGTGTGCATGGCTGGGATTACCGATACGATACAGGAGTATCAGAATACAACAATGAAGAGACCCTTACAAAATTCACTTCAATTATTGAGCAGGATAAAGTATTGGTAGATTTAGATGAACTTCACGATTTTAAAAAGAAATATCCTCAACCATTTAACAGGGAAGCATATCTTGGTCAATATGCAGACACACATCCTGAAGCCACAGAGCCATATACCAGTTACATTAATGAATTGGCGAAAAATGGTTTAAAGAATTATGGACATCATGGTCCTTCAGCTTCAATGGGAGTAGACAGAAATACCTTGCCAAAATGGGAAGATATTCAATTCTTACCTGCTCAATTGGCCAAAAGACCTCTATTGGATGAAGAACCTGTAAATACTAAAGTGATAATTGGTCCAAAAGCAAAAAAACCAATCCTCCTTGAAATCCCAATTTTTGTATCAGACATGAGTTTTGGTGCCCTGTCAAGAGAAGCGAAAATTGCCTTATCAAAAGGTGCATGAAATGGCTGGTACTGGCATTGCCAGTGGTGAGGGAGGTATGCTTCCTGAAGAACAGGAAAACAATTCCCGATACTTTTATGAACTGGCCTCAGGGAAATTTGGTTTTTCATGGGATAAAGTAAAAAAAGCCCAGGCATTCCACTTTAAAGGGGGCCAGGGTGCTAAAACTGGTACTGGTGGTCATTTACCAGGGGATAAAGTAACCAGAGAAATAGCAGAAGTGCGTGGATTAGAACAGGGAGAAACGGCCATTTCACCTGCAGCTTTCCCTGATTTGTTTACCACTGAGGATTTTAAACAAGTTGCAGAAGAAGTTCGGGAAAAAACTGGTGGTATCCCCGTTGGATTTAAAATTGCAGCCAGCCATATTGAAGCAGATATTGACTTTGCCTTAGAAGTAGGGGTGGATTACATTATCCTCGATGGTAGAGGAGGTGGAACAGGTTCTGCTCCAATCATATTAAGGGATAATATAAATGTCCCAACGATTCCCGCGCTCGCAAGGGCAAGAAAACACCTTAATAAAGTGGGAGCTAAAGATGTTACTCTGGTTATAACAGGTGGCTTGCGAGTTGCAGAAGATTTTGCAAAAGCATTGATGATGGGTGCTGATGCTATAGCCGTTTCAAATTCAGCTCTACAGGCTATCGGTTGTTTAGGCATGCGGGCATGTGGAACCAATAACTGTCCCGTGGGCATTGCCACTCAGAAAGAAAATCTTAGGCAGCGGATTGTCATCGAACAGTCTGCAAAACAGTTGTATAATTTTTTTAATGCTACCAATGAGTTAATAAAAGTTGTGGCAAGATCATGCGGACACCATAATATTGTGGATTTTAATTTTGATGATTTAAGCACTTCAAGTTATGAAATGCATAAACTTACTGGTATATCATATGCCGGTGTAATATAAACGATTATGATAGATACCTTAATTGGCTTTTTTAAGCAATCAGCAAAAGAT
Source organism: uncultured Bacteroidales bacterium (assembly GCA_963750735.1). Classification (GTDB taxonomy): domain Bacteria; phylum Bacteroidota; class Bacteroidia; order Bacteroidales; family VadinHA17; genus JANTGF01. Next base: position 133,605 of record CAVVRY010000016.1, read on the forward strand.
ACAAAAGAGAAAACACCCTCAGGCTTATGCCCTAATTGTTGGGGAGAACAGGAATATGACGATAGGATACGAGTAATGTATGAAGACAAGCAAATAGATGTAAATAATTACAAGGCTAACCATGCATTTATTCAGAATTTTGTTATCAACAAAATAGATGGAATAAAACTAATAAAAGCCAATAGTGGTTCTAGATGTCCGACTTGTAAGAAAATAATAAACGAAAAACCATGAGCGAAAAACTAGTTTGGTATAAAGTTATTGAATCAAAGGCGGAATTGCAACCAAACAGGGTGATGACAGTATCTGCAGGGCATAATGAAATCTGTCTTTCTAACTTCGAAGGTAAAATATGTGCCCTTGATAATAAATGTCCGCATCAGGGAGGCCCCCTGGGTGAGGGTAGCATTGAAAACGGAATTCTGCGCTGCCCATGGCATGGCTGGGACTATCACCCATGCTCTGGAAAAGCTCCTGGCTTCGACGATGGAGTGAAATCCTACCCTGTAGAGGAAAGGGAAGATGGCATTTATGTTGGATTACCAGTTGAAAAAATACACAATACCACACTTTCTGATATTATGGCAGAAACTATGGTTAACTGGGGAGTTGATACAGTATTTGGTATGGTAGGGCACTCCAATCTCGGATTGGCCGATGCATTTAAGCGACTTCAGGAAAAAGGTAAATTGAAATTTATTGGCATCCGCCATGAGGGAGCAGGAGCCTTTGCAGCAAGTGCTTATGGTAAATTAACAGGGAAACCTGCAGCCTGTTTTTCTATTGCTGGTCCGGGAGCAACCAATATGTATACAGGTCTCTGGGATGCAAAAGTTGATCGGGCACCTATATTGGCACTTACAGGCCAGGTTGCAACCCAGGTGGTGGGTACAGGTAATTTTCAGGAGGTTGATCTTATCCTGGCATTTCAATCAGTTGCAGAATTTAACCACCGGGTCCAACGCGATAGTCAACATGCTGAGCTAATGTCACTGGCAATTAAACATGCATTACTGAACCGTGATGTTTCCCACCTTACTTTTCCCGATGAAATCCAGGAAATTCCTGCTGGTGATGCTTTACCAGAGACACCAGATAACAGAATGCCTGCATCCCAAATTGCACCACCTAAAGAAAGTTTAAATAAGGCTCTTCATCTAATTGAAAAATCAATCCGACCGGTGATAGTTGTTGGACACGGTGCCAAGTTCCATATGGAGGCAATAATTGCATTGGCTGAAAGGCTAAATGCACCGGTATTGACCACTTTTAAGGGAAAAGGATTGATTTCTGATGGGCATCCGCTTGCGGCAGGGGTACTAGGAAGAAGTGGAACTCCCATAGCTTCATATTTTATGAATGAAAGTGATCTACTTATTGTTTTTGGAGCTTCATTTAGCAATCATACTGGTATAACCTCTAAGAAGCCGATTATCCAGGTTGATTTTGACCCCTTGGCACTGGCAAAGTTTCACAAAATTGATGTTCCATTATGGGGAGAAATTTCTGTTACCCTCGCCTTGATGCAGGAGAAATTAAAGAAATATGTACAAAAAGTAGATCAACGTCCAGAACTAAAAGGTCGCTGGAATATTTGGAGGGAGGAAAAGAATAAAAGGCTGAGTCAGGACAATGGCAAGGGGATAAGTTCAATTGCTGTCTTTGAGAATTTATCACGTCATGTTCAAGATAATGCGGTAATATGTGTTGATGTAGGAAACAATGCATATTCTTTGGGGCGTTACTTTGAGTGCAAAAAACAAAGTTTCCTGATGTCCGGATATCTTGGCTCAATAGGTTTCGCTTTTCCTGCTGCTATGGGTGCCTGGTCTGCTGTTGGTAGCCATCGACCGGTTGTAGCTATTGCCGGTGACGGTGGTTTTGCACAATATATGGCTGAATTATCTACATCCGTAAAATACAGTATGAATATTAAAATTATATTGTTAAATAATTCAGAATTGGGCAAAATTTCAAAAGAGCAACGATCAGGTGGCTTTGATGTTTTCGCCACCGACCTTAAAAATCCTGACTTTGCAGAATTTGCAAATGGCTGTGGTGCCCTTGGGGTTCGGGTTGAAAATCTATCTGACCTGGAAGAGAAGATGCAAGAGGTCCTTAGTTATAATGGAACTGCTCTACTTGAAATTATGACTGATGTAAGCCTGATTTAATACATACATATATATTTCCCGGATTAAATATTCTGTAAATTAAAATTTTGAATTGTTAGAAAGAGAAAGTTTTATTACTTTTCTAAATTATAAGTTATTGGAATAGAAAAGCCTCAATGAAAATTCAGCCATTTAAACTTGAGCGATATTTTGCTAAGTATGAATTTACAACTCCTTATCTGCTAAGTTGTTCTGACTGCGAACCTTTAACAATAAAAGAACTGCTATCCATGGCCAGTCCTGATATGCTGAAAGCATGGGAGAATTTAACTTTGGCCTACACTGATTCACAGGGACATCCGCTTTTAAGAGAGGAAATCTCCAAACTTTATACAAAAATTACAGAGGATGATATTCTGGTTTTAACCCCTGAGGAGGGGATTTTTATCGCAATGAATATACTTCTCGAAGAGGGAGACCATGTGATTACTACCTTCCCCGGTTACCAGTCTTTGTATGAGATTGCCGAAAGCAATAAATGCAAAGTTTCAAAATGGTTGCCCGATGAGGATATGAATTTCAAATTGGAGGATTTATTTCAGCAAATAAGGGAAAATACAAAGCTTATAGTTTTAAATTTCCCACATAATCCAACAGGAGCAACTATAACAGAAATTGATTTAATTAAAATCATACAAATTGCCCGACAGAAAAATATTGTTGTATTCTCTGACGAGATGTATCGTTTTCTGGAATACGACCAACAGGATAGGTTACCATCAGTAAGTGAAATATATGAAAATGGAATTTCATTATTTGGCTTGTCTAAGAGCTTTGCATTGCCCGGTTTGAGAATTGGCTGGTTAGCTTCCCGAAACAGGGAGATAATGGCTGAAATAGCTTCATTTAAGGACTATACGACCATATGTTCAAGTGCTCCCAGTGAAATTCTCAGTATCATTGCTTTACAGAACAAAGAATCCATTATAACCAGAAACCTGGAATTAATAAAAAGTAATCTTGAATTTGCAGATACAATTCTACAGAAGCATGCTGACACACTTATATGGAAAAAACCAAAGGCTGGAACCATTGCATTTCCAGAATTACGAATTGAACAAGATGTGTACAAGTTTTGCCTTGATCTGATAAAGAAAAAGGGAGTAATGCTACTGCCTTCAAGTGTATATGATTATGATAGGAAATGTGTAAGGATTGGTTTTGGACGAGAGAACTTCCCTGAATCACTTTCCTTATTTGATGAATATTTAACTGAACTAAATTATTGATTTAGAGTACCTTTAGCTAAATAATAAACAAGGTGTAAAACTATGAGATTTCTTTGGTATATAGCAGTTTTTATTATCCCTGGCTTCTTAGGATGTCATTCTGATGGTGGAGGCCCTACGGGCCTGATGACTGAATTTATTCGGGAGCCAGGAAACGTTAAGATCCTGGACAAAAAGCCGGAATTCTCATGGATTGTACCAGAAAATGCAATTGTGCAAACTGCCTGGCAGATCCAACTGGCTTCAACTGAAGAGATATTGAAAAGCGATAATCCTGATTTTTGGGACAGTGGGAAAAATATTGGAAACAGATCCACAGAAGTTGAGTATCAGGGTGCAGAATTAAATGATAATACTGATTATTATTGGAGAGTACGTATATGGGATAAACAGGGCAATCCAACAAATTATTCAGTCGTTCAACATATAAGGACAGGTACTTTTGGAGATTATAGAACCACAAATAATAGCTTTCAGTCTGTTTTGAGGAAGCCTGTATTTTCAAAGAAACTTTCAGAAGCTCATTATTTCTTCGACTTTGGCAAAGATGCATTTGCAACACTTGAACTTCATATCCAGGTTGATAAAAAAGATTCGCTTATAATTCATCTTGGTGAAAAACTCTCTGATAAACATGAAGTTGACAGAGATCCAGGAGGTTCCATTCGCTATCAAAAAATAGTTCTTGAAGTTAGTCCGGGACAATCAGAATATCGATTGGAATTGCCCCCAAATAGCAGAAACACTGGTGGAAAGGCGATATTGCTACCAGATTCCATTGGTGTAATTCTGCCATTCCGTTATTGTGAAATAGAGAATAGTCCGGTTGAACTTGACACTGAAAATGTCCTACAGAATGCCTACTGGCATTACTTTGATGATAAGGAAAGTTATTTTTCCAGCTCTGACACAGTCCTGAATAAGATTTGGGATATCTGCAAATATAGCATGAAGGCAACCTCCTTCACCGGATTGTATATCGATGGAGACCGGGAAAGAATTCCGTACGAGGGAGATGCCTACATCAATCAGTTGGGACATTATAGTACCGATCGGGAGTATTCAATGGCCCGCCGTACCAACGAATATTTTATTCAGAACCCAACCTGGCCAACAGAATGGATCCTGCATACAGTTCCCATGTTTTATGCTGACTACTTCTACACCGGCAACCTTGAATCCATTGTCCACAATTATGAATACCTAAAATACAAAACCCTGTCATTTTTATCACGGGACGATGGGCTGATTTCAGTGTATACTGATAAACTAACTCCGGATTTTATGGAGAAAATTGGCTTCTCCAATCATGATGAGAGACTTCGTGACCTCGTGGATTGGCCCCCTGGACAAAATGATACAGGATGGAAACTTGCCAGGCCGGAGGGTGAGCGCGATGGTTATGATATGGTGGAGGTAAATACGGTTGTAAATGCATTCTTCTATTGGAACCTGTTAATAATGAAGGATATAGCAGAAATGATTAATGAAAAGGAAGATCTGATTTTCTTTAATGAACTGTCACAAAAAGTAAAAGCATCAGTCAACGACTTATTATTTGACAGAAAAAAAGGGAATATATATTGATGGGGAAGGCTCAACCCACTCTTCATTGCATGCCAATATGTTGCCCCTGGCAGTAGGATTGGTCCCTGAGCAATATAAACAAAGTGTTGTTGATTTCATTAAATCAAGAGGTATGGCTTGTAGTGTTTATGGTGCACAATATTTACTGGAAGGACTTTTTAAAGCAGGGGAGGCCTCTTATGCTTATAGCTTATTGACAGCTACACATGATAGAAGCTGGTGGAACATGATAAGGTCGGGTTCGACCATTAGCATGGAAGCCTGGGATATGAAATACAAGCCAAACTCCGATTGGAATCATGCCTGGGGTGCTGTTCCCGCAAATATTATTCCCGGATACCTATGGGGGATACAGCCTTTAGAACCTGGTTTTGCAAAAGCAGAGATACAACCCTATATGGATAATCTAGCCAATAGTGAAATAAAGTTCCCTACAATCAGAGGGCCTATCCAGGCAAAATACAATTGGAAATCAGGAAATAATCATACATATGAATTGAGAATTCCCGGGAATATGATTGCTGACTTTATTTTGCCAACTGAAAATTGGGGAGACCTGGAGGTTCACATGAATGGGAAAAGGATAGCAATTACAGAAAATAGCATACCACTTAAGCCAGGTTGGAATACCATTGAATTCCAAATGGAATAGTACTTTTCGATTTATTGTTCGGATCATGAATATTTTTAATATTGATGAGCTTATCAAAATCTATTGATTCCTTAACATTGTATTTCCGGTTTTTTTCCTTACCTTAGATCATCAAGTTTTATATCATTTCTAACCAGCAATTCAAACCAAAATTGAAAATTTATTAGCATGATTGATTTTAGTCTTACAAAAGAACAGGAAGGGATAATTGAGCAGTATCGGGACTTTTCCGATCGCTACATAGTACCAAATCGCCTGAAATATGATGACCTTGCAGAGTTCCCATGGGAAATAGTGAAAGCAGCCTATGCTGAAGGCATAATGAATGGTCCGATGCCAATTGAATATGGCGGTCATAATCACAGTTTGTTAGATGGAGCTCTGGCCTCAGAGGAATTGGGTGCCGGCTGTGTGGGAATTGGAATATGCATAGATGCAAACACGCTGGCATTGACACCTCTCTATTTGGCAGCAGATGATGAGCAGAAAAAGAAATTCTTTGGCCAAATAAATGAACAAAAGGCTGTTGCCGCCTATGGATTGACTGAGCCAAATGCTGGGTCAGATGTCCAGGGAATAAAAACAACTGCCTTGAAAAAGGGAGATAAATATATTGTAAATGGGCACAAGCGTTTTATAACCAATGCAGAAGCATCAACATTTATTACGGTGTTTGCCTTAACCGATCCCGAAAAAGGGTCGCGGAGTCTCACTGCATTTCTGATTCCTCCAGATACTCCCGGGGTTGAAATCAAACCCCGTTTGAAGAAAATGGGTCAAAAGGCCTCTGTTCAAAATGAAATTATTTTTACAGATGTTGAAGTTCCTGAAGGTAACAGGATAGGAGGGGAAGGATATGGCTTTATAATTGCTATGAAAACCTTTGACCGAACGCGTACAGGAGTGGCTGCCTTAAGCCTGGGGAATGCCAGGGCAGCTTATGAAATAGCCAAGGAGTGGACTAAAAACCGAAAGCAGTTTGGTAAGCCCATAGCCGCAAATCAAGCCATAGGATTCATGTTGGCCGACATGGCAACCAAAATTGAAACAGCCAGGTTGATTACCTGGTATGCAGCCTGGGCTTATGACTTTGATAAGAAAAAGTTAAATAAACTTTCAGCTATGTCGAAATTATATGCCTCAGATATTGGTATGGAAGTTACTACAGATGCGGTTCAGGCTATGGGCGGTGATGGATATACATGGGATTTTGCCGTAGAGAAAATGATGAGAGATGCCAAACTATGCCAGATATATGAGGGTACCAATCAGATTCAGCGTCTGGTAATTTCGAAGAGTATTCTTAAAGAATAAGGTAATCTTACTTCCTCCGATTTTAAATCAACTACCATGGCAGGATCCAATATCAGGCCGGATGAGAAGAAATTGCGTAAAAAAATAGTATTTGTCGTAGGACTTATGCTGTTTATTTCATTCTTACATATCATCAATATCAAGAGTTTTCTAAACTCAAAGTTGTACATTTATTATACCAGTTTTTTTTCTGATTTGTTGCTTCCATTTGGTGTATATTTTCTAATTGCAATGAATGACTGGCGCTACCCGGTTTTGCAGAAATGGTGGGTCAAAGCATTACTAACCTTCAGCATCCCTACCTTTGCTGAAATCCTTCAGTCATTTGGCATTTATGCACTTGGTAGTACTTTTGATCCCTTAGATATATTAATGTATGGAATTGGGGTGATAGTGGCTGTTTTGCTTGAGAAACTTGTTTTTGAGCCTTATTTTTCTTTCTGGAAATTATATTAAATGCTAAAAATCATCCAGATTAGAAAGTAGCAGTAAGTTTTAGATTAATTCGTCTGGATGTCAGGTAATTGGGAACTGCAAATTGTCCCACCTGGCCACTCAAATTGTTCACTGTGGTAATCCAGGTATAGGATATTGTATTGTTTATACCCAAAAGGTTGAAAACCTCAAAACTTATCCATGCAGTTTGGAAAGATTTAAACAATCCCCTCTCACCAATAATGGAGTTTTCATCTTTTAGGATTTTGGAAATTCCAATGTCAAAACGACGATAAGGAGGCATGCGGAAATAATTTTCACCTGATTCTGCAGTGGGCGGACTGGTTGGTAATCCGGTTCCATAGTGAAGACTCATATACACTTTAAAGGTGGGATTGCTGGGAAAATAATCCTGGAAAAACAGGCTGAAATTCAACAATCGATCAGTCGGTCGGGGATAGTACCCTGAGGATCCTTCCTCACCATATTCATCCGTTAATTTTTCTCGGGTTTGAAGTAGAGAAAAACTGGCCCATGATTCAACTCCTTTCACAAATTCGCCACTAATGTTGAAATCCAATCCAGCGGCATACCCTTTTGCATTGTTTTTACCAGAATAAATAATTCTGACGTTATCAATCTTATAGGGTATCAGGTGTGTTAGATTTTTATAGTACAAGCTCGATGAGAATTGAAAGGGTCTGTTCCATGCTTTAAAATTCCATATGGTACCTACCAGGAAGTGAGTTGATTTTTGGGCCTGTATGTTTTCATTGATTTGGCCGGCCGGATCAACAATCTCCTTGTAAAATGGAGGTTGATAATAAAAGCCAGTAGCAAAGAGAAAACGGAAGTCTTTTTCCCACCGCGGATCCAATACTACTGACAACCTTGGACTTACAAGAAACTGATTGCTGAAACTCCAGTAATTGGTTCTAATACCTGCATCCAATTCCAGGTCAACCTTTTTTAAGTTGAAATCACGATTATACAAAACAAATGATGTAATCCGGCTGGAATATAGCTGGTTTTTAACATGAAGGGAATAAGCGAGATTCACTTCAGTTCCAGTATAGGGAATTGAGTATCCGGCCGAGTCAACCATTTTCCATTCATTCATCCTGTCATCAACATCTTCATATTGAAATTTCAACCCCCAACTAAGTGATGATTCTTTATTTATATCCAGATTACCAGTATGTTTTAGGGCAATGACATCAGCAGTAAAGTAGTTTCTGGCATGATCAACAAATCGGCCAATACCTATATTCATTATACTGTCCCCCTGACTTTCTGATCCCAGTTCTTTATCGAGTTCATTCAATGAATAGAAACCTTCAATGTCAAAAGTCTCCTCTTCATTTGTACGATAGGCACTTCCTGTGAACTGCAAAGATACCTTTTCAATAGGTTGGAATGTGGCTGAAACAGCACCGAGGTAAGTGTTGAATTTGTCTGATTCCCAGCCATTAAACAGTACATTTAACTGCACGGCAGTACTGACTGTTCCAAATGATGTACTTCGGTCCTGAGGAATGAAGTTATAAGTATTTATGGTTATGTTACCCAGAAAATCCAATCGCCACTTTTCGTTTATCTTATAGGATAAATAGGTTTGAAAATCGCCAAAACGAGGTTTATAATCGCCTTTTACATCAAGACTTTTTAATAGATATTGATTGCTTTTATATCGTATACCGGCTATATAACTAAACTTACTATCTTTTGATGTACCGCCAAGATAAAACGATCCACCCATAAAATTCAAATCAAAGCCACCACCAAATCGTGTAGGTTTTTTGTACTGTATATCAAGAACCGATGACATTTTATCCCCATAACTGGCATTAAACCCTCCGGCAGAAAACTTTACAGAAGAAGCCAGATCGGGGTTTACAATGCTCAACCCTTCTTGTTCGCCTGAACGAATCAGGTAAGGTTTATATACCTCAATACCATTAATATAAATAAGGTTTTCATCGAAGTTTCCTCCCCTTACCGAATATTGTGAACTTAACTCACTGGAGGAAGTAACCCCAGGTAGAGTAACAAGATAGGATTCTATACTGCCCGAAACAGTAGGTAGAATTTTTACTTCCTTCATATTAAGCTTTTCGAAACTTAAATCACGGTCTCGTTCACCTTTGACACTTACTTCATCAAGTTCGCTTACTTCAATTTCTAGAACCACATTAATTGAAATTGAATCCAGGTTTGGTAGTGGTTTTGAAATCACCTGAGTTTTATATCCAATGAAGGAGTATACTATGCGAATGGTGTCTTTTCTAGGAATAATAAGGGTATATTTACCTCCTTCGGTAGTGGAGGTTCCTAAAACTGTGCCAGGTACTGCTACATCAGCGGGGACAAGGAAGTTGCCATTATAATCCGAAACCGTCCCGGTAACCACCAGTTTATTTTGTGCATAAGCACTGGAAAAAAATAACAACAGGAAAAGAAAAAGGGTAGGTTTTAGTATATGTTTCATCCGGATTTGAGACTTTCCACCTCAAAATAAACTATTTTTTTGACGTAAAATTGTTGTTTTGTAATAAAAGGAAGGGAATTGATAAAATATTATAGTAAATATACTGGATAAGGAATGTTTTCCGGCAGCGAAATTTGTCACAAATAATCCGGTATATTTTAGTAATTCTTTCTACCTTGCTTTAAAAAATTAAAAAATGACTAAACAAGTAGAGATAAGCCTGCCAGCTCACCCCAAAGGGTATCATCTTATTACAGATTATATTGAAAATCAGTTAGTTGATCTACCCCAAACAGGGTTGGTTCATGTGTTTATAAAACATACCTCAGCTGGGCTAAGTATTAATGAAAATGCCGATCCAACCGTTCGTCATGATTTTGAGTCTTTTCTTAACAAACTTATTCCTGAAAATGATCCGGTATACAACCATATATATGAAGGAGCTGATGATATGCCAGCTCATTTAAAAGCATCTATTCTGGGTTCCTCGGTAACAATTCCGGTTTCTAATGGCCGGCTTAATCTGGGTATCTGGCAGGGAATATATCTTTGTGAATTCAGGAAACATGGGGGCTCAAGACAACTTGTGGTAACCGTCACCGGTGAATAATTATATTTGGGGTGTAAACCTGTCAATTGTTAGCTTCGGATTAGAAAAATGTTTCTAATTTTATTGACTTAAATGGAATAGAAAATTACGAATTATGGATAAAAAAATGCTATTGGGAGATGAGGCCGTGGCCCAGGGTGTCCTGGATGCCGGATTATCAGGATGTTATGCTTATCCTGGAACCCCATCTACCGAAATAATGGAATATGTGCAGAAGAATAAAATGGCTGTTGAAAGAAATGTTCACCGGAGTTGGAGTGTCAATGAGAAAACAGCTATGGAGGCAGCTCTTGGTATGTCGTATGCCGGAAAAAGAGCTATGGTTTGTATGAAACATGTTGGTCTGAATGTTGCAGCCGACGCATTTATTAACTCAGCTATTACTGGTGTAAATGGAGGTTTGGTAATAACAGTAGCCGACGATCCATCCATGCATTCATCCCAGAATGAACAGGACTCTCGTTTTTATGGCAAATTTGCAATGGTCCCCATTATGGAACCATCGAATCAGCAGGAGGCTTACGACATGGCATATGGGGCCCTGGATTTATCTGAGAAATATAAAGTCCCGATCTTGATTCGATTGACAACTCGTATATCACACTCCAGGTCAGTAGTACAATTGAGCCCGTCCGTGGAGATGAATAAGCTGCAAATGCCGGGTAACATGAAGCAATTTATTTTGTTGCCTTCCATTGCAAAAAAGCAATATCAGGGACTTCTTTCAAACCAGGTTCATTTCGAATTGGAATCAGAAAAATCGAATTTCAATAAGCATTTTGAAGGTAAGGACAAAACCCTGGGAATTATAGCCTGTGGACTAACTTATAATTACTTACGTGAAATATATGATGATAAAGAATTACAATATCCAGTCTTAAAGATAAGCCAGTACCCCTTACCCGTTAAGTTGGTTCAGGAGATAGCAGATGAATGTGATGAATTATTGGTATTGGAAGAGGGTTATCCTTTTGTGGAAGAAATGCTTACTGGTGTATTGGATACAAAATACACCATTCATGGAAGGTTAAATGGAAGTTTGCCGCGTGATGGTGAATTAAACTCCGATCTTGTGGCAAAAGCTTTAGGGTATGAGATTCCTGAGTCAAGAGATGTTCCCAGTATTGTCTCAAACCGACCTCCAGCTCTGTGCCCAGGATGTGGTCATATAGATATTTTCCTGGCTTTGAATGAGTCCATGGTTGAATATGGAAGAGGCAGGGTATTTTCTGATATAGGTTGTTATACTCTAGGGGCATTAAATCCACTCAATTCAATTGATAGCTGCGTTGACATGGGTGCTTCAGTAACAATGGCTGTAGGCGCAGCAGATGCAGGTCTGGTGCCTGCAGTAGCATTTATTGGGGATTCTACCTTTACACATTCAGGTATGACGGGATTGTTAGATGCTGTTGTAAAAAAATCGCCCATTACACTTATAATTTCGGATAACTCAACAACTGCAATGACAGGAGGACAAAAGTCAGCCGGAACCGGTGCTATGGAAAAGATCTGCCTGGGGCTGGGAGTTGAGCCTGAGCATTTGCATGTACTCATTCCTTTAAAAAAGCATCATGAAAATAATGTTAAGATTCTTAGCGAAGAACTAAAGTACAATGGCGTTTCTGTAATTGTTGCACTGCGCGAGTGTATCCAGACTTTTGCCAGGAGAAAAAGACAGGAGACAGCTGCTAAGGCAAAAAGTTCCTGATAGATATTTAATAATGATTGAAATTGACAATAAATAATAATTGAAGCATATGAAGAGCGATATAATTTTGGCAGGTGTTGGTGGTCAGGGCATATTATCCATTGCAGCTGTCGTAGGATATGCAGCAGTGAATAAAAAGTTATTCCTTAAACAGTCGGAAGTGCATGGCATGAGTGTAAGGGGAGGAGCGGTGCAATCAAACCTTCGGCTTTCAGATAAAGAAATATATTCTGATGTGATATCTATAGGGAAAGCCAACCTGATTATTTCTGTGGAACCAATGGAAGCTCTGCGATACCTTCCCTGGTTATCAAAAGATGGATGGTTGGTAACCAATTCGAAACCATTCAGTAATATATCTGATTACCCTGAAATTGATCAGGTTTATGACAATATCAAATCAGTATCAAATAATATTATTATTGATGCCGCAAGTATGGCTTCGCAGATTAAATCACCACGTTCATCAAATATGATAGTACTGGGAGCAGCTATTCCTTTTTTGCCTTTTGAATGGGAAGATTTTGAGACAGGAATAAACCAGTTATTTGGATCTAAGGGGAAGGAATTAGTTGATAAAAATTTGGAGGCCTTGAGGCTGGGTAAAGAGTTTGCTGAAAGTCGGAATTGAGAAAAAGGCGACCAGTTCCTGGCTTATATTTTTAATAACCTAACAGATCATTCTATGTTCACAGAAGCAGATTTAGATCAAATTAGTTCCAAAGGATTAACCGTTGAGGAAATCGAAGAACAATTACAAAGTTTTAGAACTGGCTTTCCCTATCTTGAAATACATCGCCCTGCTACACCCGGAGATGGAATAATTCAGGTTTCGAAGAATGAGGAGGAATCATTTATTGAAAGTTTTGAAAACAAAAAGTCAAGATTTTCAATACTGAAGTTTGTGCCGGCATCGGGCGCGGCTTCAAGAATGTTCAAGACTTTATTTGAATTTATTGAAGATTCTGAAAAATCAGAAACCAGCGATGATCTTTTGAAGAAATATCCTGATGTAAAAGAAATTTTTGAAAACCTTAGTCTGTTTGCCTTCAAAAGTGATCTGGATAGAGTATTGGAAAAAGAAAAAACTTCTGTCGAAACTTTGTTAAACAAACAGGAGTATGCATTGTTGTTGCAGAAAATCCTGAGTTCATCAGGGTTAAATTATGGATTCCTTCCAAAAGGGTTGATAAAGTTTCATCATTACACAAATGTAGACAGAACTCCAATGGAGGAACATTTTGTAGAGGGTGCACTCTATGCCAAGGATTCAAATGATGAAGCCCATTTTCATTTTACAGTTTCCCCTGAACATAAGGCTTTATTTGAGGATAGGATGCGAAAAACTCTTCCCGAAATTATTGAACGATATGATGGGAAGTTTAAAGTGGGATTTTCTTTTCAAAAGAAATCAACTGATACCATAGCCGTTGATATGAAAAATAAACCATTCAGGGAAGCAAAAGGGGAGCTATTGTTCAGGCCAGGAGGGCATGGTGCTTTGGTGGAAAACCTGAATGATGTGCAGGAGGAAATAGTTTTTATTAAGAACATTGATAATATAGCTCCGGATAGGTTGAAGGAACCTACAATACGATACAAGAAAATACTAGGGGGAGTATTGTTGAATTATCAGACTAAAATATTTGAATACCTGGAAAAACTGGATGATGGAATACGGGATAAAGATTTTATAAATGAGGTTCGGGAATTTTTGCAAGATGATCTGAATATTGAATCTGGTTCCAATATGGTAAGTGCACAGAATGAAATAGAATATTTGCGAAAAAAATTAAACAGGCCCATTCGTGTGTGCGGAATGGTCAGAAACCTCGGAGAACCGGGTGGAGGACCCTTTATTGTTAAGAATCCTGATGGTACAGCCTCACCTCAGATTGTGGAAACTTCACAGATTAATCTAGAACTAAAAGAAAACCAGGAATTGTTGGAAAAAGCTACACATTTCAACCCGGTAGACCTGGTATGTGCTCTAAGAAACTACAAAGGTGAGAAGTTTAACCTTCTCGATTACAGAGATATGAATACAGGATTCATTTCACAGAAATCGAAAGATGGAAGAGATCTGAAAGCACTTGGAACTTCCGGGACTTATGGAATGGGGCAATGTCAGATTGGAACACAGTATTTGTAGAAGTACCAATTGAAACATTTAGCCCTGTAAAAACCATCAATGACCTGTTGCGTAAAGAACATCAGGCTTAAAGGAAGGTCTCTTAGAATTGTATTTTTCCTTCCTGGTATAAAAGAGTCCAGCCAATCAACCAGTTTTCATTCATAAAGGCACCCTTATAACTTACATCCAAAAACCAGTTATCAGGATTTGGAGCTATATCCGTGAAATATATCGCTATTGGGTCGGATTCTATAGTTTTCATTATCAATCCCTATACCATAGTCCTCTATTGAATTTTTTCCCACGGCAAAATACTCCTCAATAATCTGCTCCTGATCAGTAATATCCAGGCCTGGAATAGCCATTATTTTAAAAACTTCTGACGAATCATTATCAGAAACATGCCAAAATACATTTGACTTAAGGGCTAAATTGTTACGAAGCAATTGCTTATAAGAATCCTGCTCATACTCAGTGTCTTCAACATATATTCCAAGATCCTGGTCGGTAAAGATTGAATTAAATATGTGACCAGCCCCGTTCGAGGAAAATGTCCCAATTTTGTTTCCGGTATTGAATCCTCTGCCAATGCCTGTGAAGTTTGTAATTTTCGGTAAAGTATAGGGCAGGCCATATCCAAATTCCTTGCCTCCGGTAATTTCTATCAATTTATCTCCCGTTTCCTGAGGCTGAATAGCCAGAAGGAATTGTGCCTTCCCATGGTACCCGAAATCCAAATCGAAAGCGTCGTCACCACAATATGAAACAACAATGTTTTTGAGATTTACACTTCCACCAAAGCATTCAATACCATCGTCCAGGTTTGAAATCACTTCAATGTGATCAATTATAGTAGAAGATCCGACTCCCCCCAGAGTAAGACCATTGATCTCATTTCCTTCACCAATATTTGTTCCTCCATGGCGAATTGATACATATCTGAGAATCCCTGAATCGTCATCATCAAGCAGACCACCAAAAATACCTCTATCCTCACTAAGTGGAATGCCTTCAATATTGGCTTCACCCGAAGGTGTATTTAGTTTTGCTCTTCCAAGAATAATCAGGCCTCCCCACAATCCTTTAGCTTTTACGGGTACAGAACCCTGAAGATCATCCCCTTCAACTGTAAAGATGATGGGCTCATCATAAGTTCCTTCAGCAATGATTTTTCCATCTCTGGCTACGATTAGGGCACTGGCATTTTCTCCCTGACCTGTCCGTCCATATACAACTGTTCCAGGTTCAATCGTCAGGGTTTGACCCTCATTTACAAAAACAAATCCTTCAATTATATAGGTTTTGTCTTTGGCCCAGGTTACCGTTCCGGTACCACCACCATTGTCTTTTATTGTTTCAGTAATAGCTATTGGTGTATTCCCTTTTCTACATCCGCCAAAACTTAATGTAAATACAATTGTAATTAATATAAGCTTATACAAAAGTCTAGAAGTATATTGCATTACTTTATAGTTTAAATTCAAGACTTAAAAATATAAATGCCTCATTTGGAAGGTTCTGAGGATAGGGATACCAGTCTCTATAGTTCAATGCAATATTAACATATTTTATAGGTCGATATTGTATGCCGGCAATTAGGGCACTTCCATCTTTAGCATAATTCCAGCCATAATCTTCTCCTGATAATCTGGAAGATGTTAAAATATCGTATCGGGCAAAGACTTCCCATTTTTTAGCAAAATTATACATTGAGTAGAATGAGTATCCCCATTTATTGTGGTTTTCAACGTTATCATCATTTATCCGGTAATTGAATTCGACACCAATTTTAAAATTAGAAATTTTATAGCCTGCAAATAAAGATGGTGTGCTTTGAACAACACCGTCTTTACCTATAAAGCTGTAATAAAGTCGCAGGGTTAATCCTCTTACTGGTAAAAAAGTGGCTCCAAACCCAGTTTTAAATGAATTATCCACCTGAAGTTTTGTATACCCTTCTCCATTTGAAAAAGTCAGGTCACCGGTAAACCAATTATTAACCTTATAAATAGCCTGTGCTCCAATATCAGCCGATGAACCAAAGCGGTATTCATCCATATAGGATTTATAGAGATACCTGTGATCCCAGAATTTTTCCTGCACCTTAAATTGCAGCATATCAATAATTCCAAAATTGAGAGTCAAGTCATTTTTATGATATGACAAGGCTGCATTTTTAAAATAGGCGTACCTTTTAATCCTTGAAAATTCAGAAAGATCTTCAGGACTTCCTATGTCAAGTTTTAAAGTAATGGTATAGGCCTCCGCTACCTGTGACTCAAAACCCAGGTATGCACGGGTAATGTCAAAAGCATTTTCCTGGCTATTCAATGAAGTGCGAAAATGACCATACACCTTGCCAATAAAATCAGTATTCTTAAGAAATGGGATAGAATCCAGCTTCTGTGAATACGAATTACCTGTAATACAAAACAAAAGGAAAAGTATTATTATGATTTTGGATTGTTTCATAATGCCTGATTGCTTAATATTATTTGTTGCGATTTTAGCAAAAATATAAGGTAGACTATTGTTGGAAAGGCCCTCTTTTATACTCAAGTTATTAACATAATCTTAATATAAGAATGACAATTGCTTAAGATTTACTTAACATTCGTGTTTTATTTTTGTTTCAAACACATAAAAAACATAAGACTATGAAAAAATTAACAACAATATTATTAGCACTTACTTTATTTCTCTCCTTCTCATCAGTTATGGCTACAGATAACCCAAAAGAAAAGCCAGAAGCTCCAACAACTTCGTTGACAGGTAAAATTCTTGATGCTCAAACAGGGGAAGCATTGGTTGGAGTATCAGTTAAAATTGAAGGCTCAGATGTAGAAGCATATACCGATTTCGATGGTATATTTCAATTTGATGGAATTCTTCCTGGAGAATATACTATTTCTGCCACTATGATTTCATATAAAAAAGAATCATCAAAACTTGAGGTAAAACTTAATAGTGAGAATGACCTAAAACTCAATTTAAACAATGTTTCTCAAAAATAAATTACATTAAATAGATAGAAGTAACCTGTGATTTAATCACAGGTTTTTTTATGCCTTTTATCCTTCAGAATATATTCCTTTAAAACGTTTTCCGATTAACTAACAAACTCTTACTATCTATCTATTTATCAGATACCATATTGTTAAAGAGCATGTATTGATGATATAAATTTTGTATCGTGAAAGAGTTTATCAGAGAGCCTTAAAACCCTGGTTAAAAGGATACTTTAACTTTTGAATTAATGGTGCAATGGATGGTGAAAACACAATATATAATCCATTCAATACTGAAAATTAGATTTTCTAAAAGATTGCATTGCTAGAAGGTAGGTTTCTTAGGAAATCATTTAACCTTGGTCTGAAAAAGCCCATATTCTAGCAATAATCATGGGCTAATACGAATAGGATCTATGATTAAAATTCAACCAGGCTACTCATCATAATTCTTGCTGGATACCTGTTCGCCTTTATCATTATAAATAAGCCAGGTACCAATTTTCTTTCCGTTTTTATAGGTCATGTCATATCTAAGCGTGCCATTTTCGTCCCAGATATACCATTTCCCATCCTTTTTTCCTCTCTTATAATTGGCTTCTCCAATTTTGGTATTTTTTTCATTCCAGGTCATCCAGGTTCCGTCCATCAAACCTTTGTTAAAGGATCGGATTTCATTTAGAGATCCGTTTTCAAAAAAGATTCTGGTTAAGCCATGTTTTTGCCCTTTACGAGCAGCCATTTCAACTTTTACCTGCCCGCTTTCAAAATATTCCCTGTAAAGACCGGAATATAATTCGCTGTTCTCATCATAATAAACCCCTTCTCTTTCAACTATTTGTCCTGAAAGACTTGTTGTAAAGGCAACGAATATTATTGAGATATATAAAACCTGTTTCATGTATTCTTTTTTCATTGTGTAAATATAATAAACTCCTGGTTTCTTTATCGTATGGTGTATTTTAGCCCAAGGGAGTAGTAACGACCAAGACTGTATCTTTCAAAAATATAATCAATATTGCTATAAGAGTATGTGCTAAGATAATCGCTGTTCAATATATTCTTAATAGCAAATTTTAGAGAAAATCTTCTTCCCAGTGTTTTCGATATATTGAAATCCAGCTGTCCTCGTGGTTGCTGATAAACATCAGGAATACCGACTGCATTTACCAGGAAGAGTTTTTCACCAGAGATGTTATATCCTACGTTTATACCCAATCCAATACTATCATTTTTATATTCAATGTAACCGTTCGCAATATAAGGTGCCTGTCCAAACATTACGCGGGTATTGGGGAAATTGGGATCAAAAACACGCTTTAGAGCCAGTTCCTGTTCTCCAATGCTTACCATTGATTTCACAAAGGCCACATTCCCTCCAATTATAAAGTCTCTTAGAAAAGATACAAAATCCAGGCCAATTCTGAATTCTGCTTCCACTCCGGCTACCTTTGCCTGGTCTACATTTCTAAGGGTAAGCTCCGGGTTTACTGCTTCTGTATTAAAGGTCCGCTCAATTGGATCGGTAAATGATTTATAAAATCCGCTTACTGAAACCATTTCTCCCGGAGCTATAAAATACTCCCAGCGAATATCAAAATTATCAACCAGGGTCCTATTCAGATCTGCATTTCCAATGAAAATGTAATCTCCAACAAAGTCAAAAGATGCATAAGGAGCCAACTCCCGAAATGTGGGCCTGGCCAGTGTACGATAATAAGCCCCACGTAAATTCATTTTTTCTGTAATGGAATAAATTAGGTTAGCCGATGGCAAAATATCGTAGTTCTCTACCACTCCTTTTTTTTCGTTCTCTTTCAGACTTTTCGAGATTATATATGAGTATTCAAGTCGTGCTCCGGCAACAATCCTGAGTTTGGGTGTTAATCCCAAATCACCGGATATATAACCACCAAATACATATTGATTACCATTATAACTGTTTTTATTGTCTGAACTGATAGAGTTGGCTACATGTAATTTACCAGCCGCTGCATCCATATTGCTATTCTGAAGATAATCAGGGATATCTCCGTTGTATGAATTTGTATTTTCACGGAAACTGAATTTTTGTTCCCTGAATTCACGATCTTTTATAATCGCAGCGCCACCAAATTTCAATTTTGATGAATTCCCTAACAGCCTGAAAGGCAAATCAAAATGGATCTTGCTATCGAAATTGATCTCCTTCATATCCCGGAAATACCTTGTTGGGAACCGGATAGATCGATGGCGCTATTTCATAGATTATATTGTCATTAAAAATATCGTAGTTATTTGTGAAGAACCTAAGGTCTGGTTCTTTTTGAGTTGAATAGGTAAATGAGCTCAACCAGTTAATCTTCATATTGCCCAAGGATTCCAAAAAATGATCACCACTTAATTGTGCGGATGAGAGGCCACGTTGTAGGTACTTTAATGTTCTTGTCTGGTAAAACATACCAGCCTCATCAGAATTTTTTTCACCCTCCTGGTACCTGCCTGTTGATAATGCACTCTGATTATGAAGCAACAATAGTCCAACCTTATTGTTTTCATTGAATTTCAGGTTAATATTTCCCAATGCAGACCAAAGGACATTTTGAACTCCTTTAATATCTGTATTTAGAGTTAGCTGTCCGGAAAGAGTTTTATCAGCCGGATCAATAAGTTTGTATCTGCCGGTAATACCATCATCAAAGTAATCGTATTCGTTGGTGTAAGAAAATGCTAAATTATATCCAATAAGCTTTGAACTTCCAGTTTTCACCTGATCACCAAAAGCAAGGGAATAACTTTGAGTGATAAAGCTTTGCTTTGGCAGGGGTTCCATTTGTTTGTTAAACGATTTGGTGATTTCATCCAGCAAAGGATCATCTACAAATCTGGGAGGTATCTGACTACGGGCATCTTCTGGAATAGATCTGGTACCATCGTCGAATCCAATCCAATCCAGTTTGCCTCCATCGTATCCAAGAAAATCACTATTCAGATTGGTCTGAGGATTGTATTCAAATTTGGCTGAAGCCTGTAAATTGAATTTGTTGGGGAAGTCCACAGTTAGAATATCCACATGTCCACCAGTAAAATCAGCCGGAAGATCAGCGGAGAAAGTTTTATGAACTAATATACTTTCAATAATATTCCCTGGGAAAATGTCCATTTGAACTGAGTTCCTGTTAGGATCCAATCCCGGAATATCAGCTCCATTCAAGGTTGTTTTGCTATACCTGTCACTTAATCCTCTTACATAAACATATTTCCCACCTTCCACAGAAACACCTGTAACCCGTTTCAGGGCATCCTGCGGCATCAGAATCTCCCATTTTAGTAATTTGGTTGGCTGATATCCCATCCAATACAATGGCTGATTTGCGCTGCAATGCCTGTATGGCTGCCTCTGATCGTTGCCGGGCTTTTGCCGAAATAATTACTTCATCAAGTGCGGTTACTGCTTCTCCCAATTGCACATCAAGCTGGGTTACTTCGCCCGCAATAATTAATATATCCTCAAAGACTTTACTCTGGTAAGAAACGTAAGAACATGTAACGCTGTAGGTTCCTGGATCCAGTTCAAGGTTGAAATTACCATCAAAATCGGTAATTGCCCCTATGGTGGTTCCTGTTACAACAACGGTAGTGCCAATCAATGTTTCTGCTGTTTTTTCATCTATTACTTTTCCTGCCAGTATACCTTTCTGGGCAAAAATCGAAAAAGTTATAAAAACTAGAAGAACATGTTGCAAAAGTTCTGTTTATCATTTTATGCAATTGTATTAATTAAAAAAATAAAGAAATCTTGCCTTCAAGCCCAACAAGATTCCAATTCTATAATCATTAATGGAAGTAAACTTATTTGTTGGCGAATCACCGGGTATTAATTGCCGTAAAGTTTTGTCCATCCCAATGCCCAATTGCTTCCACCTGGTTCAAATGCTCCTTGATAAGTAACAGATGTAAACCACTGATCTGAAGGAGTTAATCCATTATCTGCTCCGGAAGCTGGAATTGGATTTGTTGCGCTTACAAGGTCCTGTATGCAATCGTGTTGTCATTTGAATCAAATGAGGCTACCCAAAGAGGTGTACTTGCAGTTACTTTATCTTGCAAAGCTTTGGTTGGAAGTTGATTTCCATCCTCATCGGTTACCTTATTACCTGAAGCATCCAATGAGTCACCGGAGAATGAGAGCTTGAAAATTCCTGCATCGGTTCCATTTGCAACATCAGAGAAAATTGAATTTCCAACAAGTCAGATTACCATCTTCAAATTGCTTAAAGCTGTGCTGGTCACCAATTAATATCTCCACATCAATCCCTTTTGCCTGGTTGGCAAAGATTGAATTAAGATATTTTCCTCCTGCATTATCGCGAAATGTAATTACTCTTTTACCTGCACTTGCACCTCTTCCAATATAGGTGGCATTATAAATATTAGGGATTGCATAGGGTTCAGCAGTTTCAGGATCGGTACCACCGTCATGCTCACCCAAACGATCACCGGCACTTGGATCTTGAATAGCTAACCAGAATTGGCCATAGCCACGGAAGCCTTCGTCATAATCGAAGCTGTCATCACCGCAGTAAGATACAACTACATGCTTCAACCTTGGCATTCCACCGAAAAATTCAACACCATCATCTTTGTTTGCAATAACCTCAACATAATTTATTTGAGTTGAACTTCCAACTCCACCCAGGGTAAGTCCATTAATTTCATTTCCCTCACCTATATCAGTCCCGCCATGTCTGATTGAAACATAACTAAGTACACCCGAATTATCTTCATCGTCGCTTCCCCCATATAACCCACGTGGTTCACTGGTTGGGATACCTTCAATGGCCGATTCTCCAGGATTTGAATTCAGACGTGCTTTCCCGAGAATGATTATTCCACCCCATAGACCTCTTTGATCCAATCCAACATTTCCGTTTAACTGATCTGCTTCTGCTGTGAATATTATGGGTTCACTCTGTGTTCCATTTGCTATTACTTTACCTCCTCGAGCTACAATAAATGCACTAGCATCCGATTCCTGTCCGGGCTTTCCCTTGATCACAGTACCTTCTTCAATTGTAAGAGTCTGGCCTTCATTTACAAACACCAGTCCATTCAAAACCCATACTTTGTCTTTTGTCCAGGCCATAGTTCCAGTACCCTTGCCATTATCGGTTACTGTCACAACACCATTTACATCTTCATACACGGTTTCATTTGGATCTGATACCTGTTCACATTCTTTAAAACAGCCAGAAAATGCTAAAGTTGTGGCTATTATCACAAAAGCCATATTTTTAAATTGGTTTTTCATAATTTTTAAAATTCATTCTTTTTATTAAGTTTTTCAATATTAACTTTGATTACAAATAAATCACATAGTTATTAAGTTGCAGTTACTGCTCTGTTAAACTTTAGTTAACAATTGTAAATACTATATGAAAAGCTTAATAAATTCTTAACATTACATTAAGCTTATCTTTAAATACTTAATTATATTTTTATATTCTGTAATTTCGACTCATAAATTATAAGCATGAATGAACCCAAGTTTAAGATATTAGTTGTAGATGATGAAGTAGATATACTTGAATTTATTTCGTATAATCTAAACAATGAGGGGTTAAAAGTTTTTACTTGCAGGAATGGGAGAGAGGCTGTTGAGATGGCAAAAAAGCATAAGCCAGATATTATCCTATTGGATGTTATGATGCCGGAAATGGATGGGGTCGAAGCATGTGAGCATATTAGAAAAACCCCGGGAATTGAAAATACAATTGTTGCGTTTTTAACAGCACGAGGTGAAGACTATTCACAGATTGCCGGATTTGAAGCTGGAGCTGACGATTATATTGTAAAACCGATTAAACCAAAAGTTCTTGTCAGTCGAATAAAAGCCCTCCTTAAAAGAGCCTCCAGGACTTCTGATGATACACAGGAGAATTCACTTGAGTCAGCCGGGCTTGTTTTAGACCGGGAAAAATATTTGGTATATTTGAATGAAAAGGAAATTGTATTACCAAAAAAAGAGTTTGAACTCCTTTCCCTATTGCTTTCTAAACCAGGTAAAGTATTTACACGTGAAGAAATATTCACCAAAGTATGGGGTGATGACATAATTGTTGGCGATCGCACCATAGATGTTCATATCCGTAAGGTCAGAGAAAAAATTGGTGAAAAAACAATTAAAACTGTAAAGGGAGTTGGCTATAAATTAAAGATTGAAAGTTAATCCATCCCAACTCTTAACTATTCCATAATGTAAAGTAAGAGCCTAAAATAATAAATAATCCAAAACTTATTCCTTATTCTCCCAATGTTCAGCGTTAACAAAATCACGCTGGGCTTTCAAAACATTAACTACATACAGAACAAGGTTCTTTGATTCATTAAGAATTTCCATAAACAGCATGCTGCTCTTGGTGCTAAGAGATTCTTTCTTAAGTGCCTTGATCAATCCCTTTGTATACTTTTGGATTTTATCTAGTATTAATTGTTGCTGATCAAATACATCATCTAGCTTATCAAAACCATTGGATTGAATTATTGATTCACTCATATGGAAAAGTTGGGTGATTTCTTCCTTTACTTCCAGCAGTTCTTCTACCTGTTTTGAAGAAACAGGAGGGTGGTTATTTTCAATATGTAAGAAAATTGGTTCTGAGATATAGGTCAGACAATGAGCCATTTCCCTCAAATAATCAAGTACCTGCACATAATAATGACCACTTTCAAGAGAGTCTTCCTGAAGCCTGGCAATAACCTTATGAAGGTTATCTTTTAACTCCTTGGTTTTCTTATTTAATTTCTTTATTTCAGCAGATGTTTTTTTAATTTTCTTCCGGTTTTCCTCAACAACAGCCTCAATAGACTTATTATAGGCTTTGGAAGCAATAGATAATATTTCGGTTGTATTCTCCTTGCAAGAATTGGCTATACTTCTTGCATCGAGTATATCATCGGTGTCTGCCAGCTTATCTTTTCTGTTTTTCTCTTCCTCTCTTTTCTTGTGTATGCTATGGGTGCGAATTATGAAGATAACCGCCAGTATTACCAATGCAATAACACCTATAATCTTTAGATAATACAGTATGATTGCGACAACAAAAGCAACCGTGAAAGCAATAAGAGCTGTGAAAAACCATCCGGTAATTACTGTAATTACCCCGGTTATTCTATACACTGCACTTTCTCTACCCCAGGCTCTGTCGGCCAGTGAGGTTCCCATGGCAACCATAAAAGTAACATAAGTTGTTGAAAGTGGCAGTTTAAGAGAAGTACCAATGGCGATAAGAATACTGGCAACGGTTAAGTTTACCGAGGCTCTGATAAGGTCGAAAGACACTCCCTTGTCTTCTTTCATTTTATCGTATTCCGTTCTTTCAAATCTTTTATTCACCCAGTCTCTGAATCCGGCCGGAGTTATATACCTGATCCCATTACCCAAACCAATAAATTGACGAACAACTATCTGTGCAATAGTTGATGATTCAAAGCGTTCTGAACCTTCATCCTGTCTGCTTAAATCAAGTGTAGTGGCTGTAACCGACCGGGCTTTTTTTGAAACCCAGAGTGTAATTACCATTACAAAACCAGCAATAAGCAGAAAACCAGTTGGCGTTTTTACAGGTCCTGCCAATGATTCCATCAACAATTGACCGGCATCCTGCCCGGAAGCAATAAAAACTTTATAAGATTCATATCCTGCCAGGGGTACCCCAATAAAATTAACCAGGTCGTTCCCTGCAAATGCCATGGCAAGAGCAAATGTTCCGACCAGAACAATCAGTTTTAATATATTTAATTTTACAAGCCAGCTAAGAAGTTGCAAGAGAATTGACCAGCCAATAAAACTCAGGCCAATAATTGCGAAGGAATGATGTTTTACCCAATCTTGCAGAGTCTCACCAGATCCCAGCTCAAAAGAAGCGAAGGAGGATCCTTTTAGCCCCTTGATAAGGATAAAATAGGTTATAGCTGTTATGGCAAGGCCTCCCCAGATGGCCCCAAAGTATTTAAAGGAAGTTGCGTATCGGAATGAAAAGAGTATACGGGTAAGGTATTGAATAAGCGCTCCAACAGAAAAAGCAATGATAATTGATATTAATATCCCAAATATTATTGCAAGTGCTTTCGATGAATTTATATAATTTGCGAGAGAACCAGCATCACCTGCCGATTTTGATATTTTAATAATTGATATAGCCACTGCGGCACCAAGTAATTCAAAAACTATTGAAACAGTAGTGGAGGTTGGCAGTCCATATGTATTAAATACATCGAGCAGAATAATATCGGTAAGCATTACTGCCAGAAATAAGATCATAATCTCAGCAAAAAGAAACATATCCGGGTGAAATATGCCTTTCCTGGCTACTTCCATCATCCCGGAAGAAAAGGTTGCTCCAACAAGTATTCCCAGGGCCGCAATAATCATAATGACCCGAAAAGGTGCGGCTTTTGATCCTATGGAGGAATTTAAGAAATTTACTGCATCGTTGCTTACACCTACTATCAAATCAGTAATAGCCAATGCAAACAAAATTACAACGAAGAACAGGTACATATTTCCCATAATAAAAGTCTTAAAAATTAAGCAAAAGTAATTTTATCAGGATTCATTAGTTGAAAATTGATGTTAAATTAACGTTAATTTTGATTTTGGGAAAAGGTTTTTATAATTCTTTTTATAAACAAAATACCAACCGGGGGAGGGTTGGTATCTTTTAACTTCAAAGTTAGGTAGGAATGTGATACTGGGATCAAATGGTTTCGTGTATAAGGTTCAGTAATGCGGGGATATCGACGGGTTTATTAATAAAGCTTACAGCGCCTAATTCTTTGCTTAATTTTTTATTTTCGGTAGTGCCGACAGCTGAGACTACAATAACCGGGATCTTTCTGGTTTTATCCATCTCATTGTAACTTTTCAAGAAATCAAAACCACTAACCTCAGGCATTAGCAAATCAAGGAGAATTAAATCAGGATCCATACTTGATACATATTTTAAGCCCTCTTTTGCATGTAGTGAACTGATTACTTCATAGCCATCTTTTTGCAGGATAGCCTCCAATAAAACTACATTGGTTGACGAGTCATCAACCACCAAAATCTTCTGCCTTGAACGGCTTCTCATAATATTATCCCAATTACAATCTAAATATATACTATTTAAATATACGTACAAATACACAATAGGTGAGCTGTGTTATTATTTAAGGGTGATTTATATCATCAAAGCTTAGGGGTCTGTATCATCATTGTTTTGCATTTTTTACTATTTTTACACGGTATTTTTATCAATACATATAATGGACAACAAACTAACAGTAGCATTAAGGGAAAGCTGGTTTCATAGATATCTGACAAAAGATGAAGAAAATCTGATTTTGTTAAATAGCAATATTGTTCGGTACAACAGAAGAGATGTTATTTTTAAGCAGAATACCCGTACATCTCATATTATGTTTCTGCTATCTGGACTTGTAAAGGTTTATAAAACAGGTCGAAACAATAAAGCACTTACCTATTCCATACTTAAGAAAGGAAATTTTATAAGCTTCTATTCTATTTTTGGGGATACCATCTTTCAGTCATCGGCTTCAGCAGTTGATGAGGTGGAGATAATGATTATTGATTATGCGACTTTTGTTTCTATCATTCAGCAAAATGGCAATTTTGCAATGGGGCTAATCCGGAGAATGAGCAAGGATGGACTTTTCCTGGCAGACCGCCTGATGAGTTTATCGCATAAGCAGTTACCAGGACGAATAGCCGAAGTAATTCTATACTTTTCACAGGAAATTTACAATGATGTTTCATTTGACTTCCCCCTAACACGAGTGGAGCTGGCAGAAATGGCAGGGACTACAAAAGAGAGTTTTATAAGGACAATTAATGAGTTCAAACACGATAAAATTATCACCCTGGATGGGCGCCATATAAACATTGTAAGTATGGATATCATTAAAGTATTAAGTGAGTTAGGATAAAATATTTAAAATCAACAGATAAATCATTTCAATATGTTAGACCTTACAACAAAATTTGCAGGATTAAATCTTAGAAATCCTTTAATTGCAGCCAGTTCTGGCTTAACCAACTCATTAATCGATATAAAGGAATTTGATAAGGCCGGTGTTGGAGCTGTAGTGCTGAAATCACTTTTTGAGGAGGAAATTAGGATTGAGCTTGAAAAGGATCTGGCACAAATGAACAAGGAAAGTTTCCTGTATCCTGAAACCATGGACTTTTACGATAGCTATAATGACGTTGACGATCTGCTTACAAGTTATCTGAAGCTGATTTCCGATGCGAAGAAAGCTGTTTCTATTCCAATCATTGCAAGCATCAACTGTGTAACAGCTGAAAAATGGCCTTATTATGCCACCACTTTGCAGGATGCAGGTGCCGATGCACTTGAACTGAATGTTTTTTCACTACCATCAGATCTTGCACATACACCTGAGAAAGATGAGAAGTTGTATTTTGACATCGTTGAGGCTATAAAAGACAAAGTAAGCATTCCTGTTATTTTGAAAATTGGATATTATTCATCCAATCTCGCCTCCCTTGTAAATAAATTGTCAAAAACTGAAATAGCCGGGATAACCATGTTTAACAGGTTTTACAGTCCTGACATAGATATTGAAAATTTCCAGGTTGTGCCTTCTTTTGTATACAGCTCGCCGGATGAATTAAAATTGTCACTCCGATGGATTGCCTTAATGTCAGGCAGGGTAGACTGTGATCTGGCTGCTTCAACAGGCGTACACGATAGCACCTCATTGATTAAACAGATTCTGGCAGGTGCCGATGCAGTACAGGTTGCATCAGCATTCTATAAAAATGGGAAAGAATATGCAGGTGGAATGCTTTCTGGCCTTGAAACCTGGATGAAAAAGCATAATTTTAATAGCCTGAGTGATTTCAAAGGTAAAATGAGTTATGCCCGGGCCGAGAATCCTGCTGCATACGAAAGAACGCAGTTCATGAAATATTTTGCGGGGAAATAAAAAGACTTATTTATCAATTTAAGATAACAAAAAAGAGCCCGGAAATGGGCTCTTTTCACATTGTATCAGCTTGAACCTATAGCTGTATCAGTTCAATTTTCTTGTCCAAAACCATTTGATTAAGCTTCGGTATGTCATTCTTTTTTAGTTCGTTGAAAAGCTGTAACTCCAAATTAATTTTGCCAATTAAATCTTCCTTAACCTGGTATGACTGATCTGTAGGTCTGTAATCTCCAGATGCAACAGTACTGGCCAGTGCGCCCAGCTTATTATTAAGCCGGATAGGATAATTTAGCGGATCCTGGCTGCTGCGGTTTTTCGTCTGGTATAAAGCTTTTTCAATTCTGGATGACTCTTCCTTAAGTTTATTTATGTAATCAAGAATTTCTTTATCTTTTTCTTTATCCAGGCTATTCTCAACCTGCTCCATTTGCGTCCTCATTTTCCTGATGTCAATAATCGCCTGATGAGTCTCTGTTAACTTATCCCGGCATTCCATCAGAAAATCAAACTGAGCTTTCAGATCTTCTTCTGAACTGGAGGTGGTGGGTTTTTTAAGGAGGTTGAACTTTACCTCGCTTGAATCATTTCCAACAACCAGGCGGGCAATGTATTCGCCAGGTGCTGCATGAGGGCCTGAAGTCATAGCTGCCCACATTATAAGCCCCTTAAATTGCTTTACCCCAGGATATCGCATATCCCAGGCAAAACGGTTTAGGCCTTCTTTTACCTCCAATAAACCAAGTTGTAATTCTGGCTTTAAAGATTTTTTATCCACCCCGCTCTGGAAGCTCTTAATAAGGTTGCCATTTGTTTCCAGGATGTCTAGGCGTACTGCCTGATCCTTCTTTAATTCTTTCAAATTAAAGTTTATTATTACTCCTTTTGGCGGATTTTTCCCATTGCTTCCTCCGCCCACAGAGCCAAATATCCTATAAGTTGGTCTTGGGTTGTAAAGCATAAAACTATTTTTTGTAGCATCTGTGGTTAAATTATGCAGAGGGGTAAGATCATCCAGTATCCAGAAACTTCTTCCCTGTGTTGCAATAATTAAATCCTTGTTTTTTAAGGTTAAGTCAGTTATTGGGACAACAGGTAAATTCAACTGAAAAGCCTGCCAGTTAGCACCATCGTCAAAAGATATGTACATTCCGGATTCAGTGCCTGCATATAGCAAATCTTTTCGATCAGGATCAGCCCGAACAACACGGGTAAAATGGTCTGCTTCAATCCCCTTTGTAATCAATGTCCATGAAGCACCGTAGTCCTCTGTTTTCAAAAGGTAAGGTCTGTAATCATCTTTCTTATAACCGGTTGCAGCTACATAGGCACCACCTTTGGAGTATGGACTGGCCTCAATAGAATTTATCATAGTCCATTCCGGCATAAGGTCGCCTGGAGGTGTAATATTGTTCCAGCTTTTTCCACCATCTCTTGTTACATGTATTAAGCCATCATCAGATCCGGCCCAAATGACACCTTCTTCCTGTATTGATTCAGCTACGGCAAAAATTGTGGCATATACTTCAACACCGGTATTGTCTTTGGTAATGGGTCCACCTGAAGGATGTAGGGTGGAAGTGTCATGCCTGGTCAGGTCTGGACTGATAACTTCCCAGCTTTGCCCTTCATTGCTGGTTTTGAACAATACATTGGCAGCACAATAAAGAATATTTTGATCGTGTTGCGAGAATAATATTGGGAAGTTCCACTGGAATCGATACTTTAAGTCCTTTGCACCCCAGCCCAGTGGGTTGTCAGGCCACACATCGATGGACCTGTTTTCGCCCGTTTTGTGGTTTACCCGGGCAAGGTAACCGCCATATGAACCACCATAAACAACTTCAGGATCTTTCGGATCAGGAATTATAAATCCACTTTCACCTCCTGCTGTGCTTTCCCAGTCATTTTCCGAAATTCCACGGCCTTCTGACCTGTGCTTAATCCGGACAGCAGAGTTATCCTGTTGCCCTGCATAAATCCTGTATGGAAAATGATTGTCGGTGGATACCCTGTAGAATTGGGCTGTAGGCTGATTGTAATAGGTTGACCAGTTGGTGCCGGCATCTGTGGTAACCTGACCACCCCCATCATCGGCTACTATCATGATATTGGGATCTTCTTCTGAGATCCATAAGTCATGATGATCGCCATGGGGAGTTCGAATTCTGTCAAAAGTTTTCCCCCCGTCCTTTGAAACATGAAAACCTACATTCAGCACATATACCTTATCTTCATTCTTAGTATCGGCATAAACCCTTGAATAATACCAGGCCCGTTGTCTTAAATTCCGGTCTTCACTTACTCTTTTCCATGACATTCCGCCATTCTCAGAAACAAACAATCCTCCCTGATCAGCTTCAATAATGGCCCAAACTCTTTTAGGATTTACAGGGGATACAGTAACCCCAATAATACCAATGGTTCCTAGCGGAAAACCGGGTTTTTCATTCAGTTTCTGCCAGGTTTTACCGGCATCTGTACTCTTCCAAAGTGCCGAGCCTTCACCACCGCTTTCAAGGCTGTATGGGGTTCTGATAACCCGCCAGGTAGAAGCATAAATCACCCTTGAATTAGAGGGATCAAGAATCAGATCGCAGGCGCCAACTTCCGGACTTATACTTAGTATATTTTCCCAGCTTTTACCTCCATTTGTGGTCTTATAGATTCCTCTTTCAGGATTCGGTCCGAAAACATGACCCAGAACTGCAGCATAGGCAATATTGTGATCGGCAGGATCAATTCTCAACCTGGGTATATATTGACCTTCTTTCAGTCCGGAATATGTCCATGTTTCTCCTGCATCAACCGACTTCCAGATACCATAGCCATGGGAAACGTTCCCTCTGATGGTAACTTCCCCACCACCAACATACACCACATTGGGATCAGATTTGCTTACTTCAATTGATCCAATGGTGCCCCCAAAATACTTATCAGATATATTTTTCCATGAATTGCCTGCATCAGTTGTTTTCCAAACTCCTCCACCTGTAGCACCCATGTAAAAAGTACGTGGATGACCTTTTACACCTGCAACAGCAGCAGACCGTCCTCCTCTGAATGGGCCTATATTCCTGTATTTTAATGCATTGAATAAAGATGTGTCAACCTTGACTACTTCCTCTTCATTTTTCTTTTTTTTCGCTTCAGCGAGTTGAGGTGTGGAAAAGATAAGGATCAAACTGAGAAAACCAATCGCGTAAGTGCGAATAAAAGTTAAAAGCTTCATAGTTGGAATAATTAATTTGTAGGTTGAAATGAATATTTTTAAGATAAATTTGAATGGCCACAAATAAAACAAATATTTAATTATTAATCAAGCCAATAATACTTTCTGGGATTAGCACCATTTGATACTTTCAACTTTTTTTAGTTGTTTTAGACAATTAAAACTCTCTTAAAATAAACACTTTGAAAACAACCAGGACCATATTCAATCAATCCAAAATGTTTGCTGTAAGTCTAATGGCAATTATGCTGTATTCCTGCAACTCTCAACCAATTCAGGAACATTCGTACGGTGTGGTTGCAAATAATGCCATGGTCGTTACAGCACATCCGGAAGCCTCCAGGATTGGCAAAGAAATCATGCAAAAAGGAGGCAATGCCATTGATGCGGCATGTGCTGTTGAATTAGCACTGGCCGTTAGTTATCCGGTGGCAGGAAATATTGGGGGAGGTGGATTTATGGTCATCCGTTTTGATGATGGTACTGTTGCTTCAATAGATTACAGGGAAAAAGCCCCGGCAGGTGCCAGTAAAAACATGTACCTCGATGAAAATAACGAAGTCATACCTGGTTTAAGTACGGATAGTCACCTTGCTGTGGGTGTTCCGGGAACGGTGATGGGAATTTCCACAGCTCATGCTAAATATGGAAAGCTTGAGTTTAGGGAAATTGTTCAACCTTCTATTGATCTGGCAGCCATTGGGATTTCCTGTAACCAAAAGTCAGGCCTCCAGTTTTAACAATTATAAAAAGATATTTATGGAGGCGAATGATTATCCGATTGCTTTCGTAAGAGATGAAGAATGGCAGCAGGATGATACTCTTAAACAACCCGACCTTGCCCATACTCTTGAATTAATTAGAGATCAGGGTGCCATTGGATTTTATTCCGGGGAGACAGCTCAAAAGATTGTAAACCAGATGGAAAAAGGGGGTGGGCTGATAAATTATCAGGATCTTGAAAATTACAATGCTGTTTGGCGTGAACCTCTTACTGGAAATTATAAGAACCACAAGGTGATTTCTATGCCGCCTCCATCCAGCGGTGGGGTCGCACTCTTGCAGCTTCTTGCAATGACAGAACCTTATTCTATTGAAAAATCAGGCTATATGGATGCTCAAACCATTCATCTGATGGTAGAAGCTGAAAAACGGGTCTATGCTGACAGGGCTGAATTTTTAGGTGATCCTGACCATTACGCGGTACCAGTTGAGGGCCTAATCAATAGGGAATATATTCACAATAGAATGTCAGACTATTCAGCTGATAAAGCAACACCTTCTACAGACATTGGTCATGGGGACCCATTAGGTATTGAAAGCGAGGAAACTACACATTACTCTATTGTTGACTCAGAAGGGAATGCAGTGGCCGGGACTACCACACTGAACAGAGGATTTGGATCCAAAATTATTGTTAAGGATGCGGGTTTTTTCCTGAATAACGAAATGGATGATTTTAGCTCCAAACCGGGATTCCCGAATTCTTATGGATTGGTTGGGGGAGAGGCCAATTCCATTCAGCCCGATAAACGTATGCTCAGCTCCATGACACCCACTATTTTAGAAAAGAATGGAAAACTGTTTTTGGTGGTGGGCTCGCCTGGTGGTTCAACAATCATTACTTCTGTATTTCAGACAATTATAAACGTTGTTGATCATGACATGTCAATGCAGGAAGCCGTTTCAGCTAAACGTTTCCATCACCAATGGTTGCCAGATTATATTAGCTATGAAAAGAATGCCTTAAGTGACAGTCTTATCCTGGTTCTGCAGGAAATGGGACATAATTTTAAAGAAAGATATTCTATTGGCAGAGTTGATGCAATATTAAAACGCAAAGACGGAACCCTTGAGGGTGGTGCTGATCCGCGTGGGGATGATACAGCAGATGGCTATTAAAATGCATCGATTTTCATAGTTAATTGAAAACTTTAGATAATTTAATCTAAAATATAATATATGAGTAATTTAAACATTGCTCATAATATCTTGCCATCTCCTTATTTAGAATTAATCAAAATTATTTATAGCTTTGAGGATAATTGTTTTCTTATAGAAAGAAACATATTCTTCAGTTTATGCAATCCAAAATTAGATTTACGGCGGGATTAAGTAATATGAAGTACTTAATCATTGGAGTGATTCTGATTTTTAATCAATCCTGCTCGCAAGGGCAGAAAAAAACCAATCCTATGAAAACCAAGGAATCCAGCAAACATAAGTTCACCAATAGTCTTATCAATGAAACCAGTCCATATCTGTTGCAACATGCTCATAATCCGGTTGACTGGTATGCATGGGGTGAGGAAGCTCTGGCGAAAGCTGAAAAAGAAGGTAAACTCGTGTTGGTAAGCATAGGATATTCATCCTGTCACTGGTGTCATGTAATGGAAAGAGAATCCTTTGAAAATGAAGAGATTGCAAAAATAATGAACGAGCATTTTATCTGCATAAAAGTCGACAGGGAGGAGCGGCCCGATGTGGATCAAGTTTATATGAACGCCATCCAGCTGATTAGCGGAAGTGGAGGATGGCCGCTTAACTGTTTCGCTCTCCCTGATGGAAGTCCTGTATACGGAGGTACCTATTTCCCCCCGGATAAATGGAAGGATTTACTGGAACGTTTGATTGAATCATATAAGTCTGATCCACAGAAATTTAAGGAATATTCACAGCAGCTTAAGGAAGGGATAGCCGGGTCAGATATAGTAACAAAAATAGAGGAGGAAGTTGTTTTCAGTGAAAATCAACTTTCTGAAATGGTAAATCAGTGGAAAAAGTTTTTTGATAAAGAGGATGGTGGAAACAATCGGGCACCTAAATTTCCATTGCCAAATACCTATGAGTTCCTGCTGTCTTATTATTACCATTCTCAGGATAAGGAAGTGTTGGATCATGTCGATCTAAGTCTGCAGAAGATGGCTATGGGGGGGATATACGACCAGATTGGTGGAGGATTTGCCCGGTACTCAACTGATATGTATTGGAAGGTACCCCATTTTGAAAAGATGTTGTATGACAATGGGCAGCTGGTAAGCCTGTACAGTAGGGCTTTTCAATTAACAGATAAGAGTCTGTACCGTGATGTTGTGGAGCAGACCCTGGCTTTTGTAATGAGGGAGATGACCTCCCCTGAGGGTGGGTTTTATTCTTCCTATGATGCAGATAGTGAAGGGGTTGAAGGGAAGTTTTATGTGTGGCAAAAAGAAGAAATTGATAACATTTTGGGTAAAAACAGTGAAATAATAAATTCCTGGTTTAATGTTTCAGAAAAAGGGAACTGGGAAGATAACAATATCCTGTTAGTAACTGAAGAAATGGAGGTATTCTGCGAAAAACAAAATATTCCCATTTCTGAATTCAGTAATATACTTGAAGACAGCAGATCGCTACTGCTTAGAGAAAGGGAGAAAAGAGTTAAGCCTGGTCTGGATGATAAGATCCTTACCTCATGGAATGCACTAATGCTTAATGGCTTTATCGATGCATACCGCATACTTGGTAATCCTGAATTTAAAGAGGTAGCTTTGAAAAATGCACATTTTATTCTAAAGCAGGTAGATAAGAGCGGACGTTTAAATAGAAACTTTAAGAATGGGCGATCTTCCATAAACGGTTTTCTTGATGATTATAGTTTTACAATTCAGTCATTCATTAACCTTTACCAGCTTAGTTTTGATGAATTCTGGCTTGATAATGCTTTAAAAATGACAGATTATACTCTACAACACTTTTATGATGAGGAATCAGGAATGTTTTTTTATACTTCGGATCTTGATCCTAAGCTGGTTGCCAGGAAAATGGAACTATCAGACAATGTAATCCCTTCCTCCAATTCAGCTATGGCCAGAAATCTTTATCTGTTAGGTGTTTACTTCGATAAACCAGATTATATCGACTTTTCAAAACAAATGCTCGTAAATATTGAGGGCAATATGGCTTCCAATATTGCCTATCACACAAACTGGGCACAATTGATGCTTTCATTTATTTATCCTCCCAGTGAGGTAGTTATTGCCGGTCCTGATGCACATGAAATAAGAAATGAGTTGGATGAAATATTCTTGCCCAATATAATTGTGGCAGGAGGTATAGAAGAAAGCAGCATGCCATTGATGCAATCCAGGTTTTCACCTGATCAAACCTATATTTTTGTATGTAAGAAGAATATATGCAAACTACCGGTTAACGCTGTTAGTGAAGCCCTGATCCAAATTCAGGAGAACTAGCTCCAGAGTAAAGATTCCTAAGAATTTTACTTTTATAGTATTCCATAGACCATCCTATATTTGTATAACTAATGCATTGAACTGAAACAGATTAGTTGTATTATTAAAAAGATAAATGTAAAAATTGCTAAAATCATCCCGGATTTTTGAAACAATTTTGCCTAAAACCAGTATATAATCTAAACTATTAGAGTCTAATAACCCAAATTATTGAATAGAATCCTTTTTAAGGCGTAAATGTTTTTTTGTTAATTGGTTTACTTTTAATACATTTACAGGAGGTAGAAGGGTTTGTTTCTTGTTTTGGAGAATAGCTGATTAATTAGGTTATTAAGGTTTATTAAAAACATATTAAAAATGAGTAGATCCTTTAAAGTTTTCCTGTTTGTTCTTGCATTGCTCCTGATTATTCCGGCAATTTCATTGGTAAAATGGGTAATTCAACCTAAAGTGCCCGTTCAGATAATGATACTTAACAAAACTGTTCCTTCGCTTGAACGCCACAAGCACAGATCATTTCATTGGGTGCTGAACCACAATAAGTATGTGAAGCAAGATGAAAAGCCTTATTCCTTTGTGAATGATTATTTTGGGTTCGTTCCCTTAAAGCCTTTCCGAAACAGGCAGTATGAAATCAGACGTATAAGTCTGGATGAAATTATTGAAATGGCTGATTCCTTTGATGCTGCTTATTATATCGATACTTATGGAGTATACTTCAACGACTGGTATAAGGGACTGAATAAGGATAGAAGATCAAGGATGATTTACGGTGGGCTTAACAACAACGATTATCTCTTTATGAAGGAGATGAACGACAGAAAAAAACTCATCGTTGCTGAATATAACCTTATGGGATATCCAACAACTGACCTGGAAAGAGATAAGGTAGGGAATCTTTTGGATATTCGCTGGAGCGGATGGACAGGGAGGTATTTTGAAAGTCTTGATACAGGTGAAAATACTGATTTTCCGGAGTGGATTCTAACCCTTTATGAAAAGCAGTACGAAGTTCCATGGGATTTTCACAATGCAGGCATAGTGTTGGTCAATTATGAGGATCAGGTAGTCGTACTTGAACACAAGACTCATTTAAACTTTGAAGTACCATTTATTTACACCCATAAAGCTGAAAGAGAGCAGTTTGGTGTTCCTTACCAGGTGAATTATACAAATTGGTTTGATATTGTATCCCCCGGAAACAATAAGGTAACATCTTCATACAAAATACATACCAATTCTCTGGGTGATTCCCTTTTAAGTACATTCTTTATTCCAAATGAATTTCCGGCAGTTATAGAAAGTACAACAGACGCACCCTATTATTATTTCTGTGGTGATTTTTCAAATAACTACGTAAGACCATTTTCAGCGTATTGTAAGAATATTGAAAAATTGCCCGAATGGACAAGATTTTCAGAAAAACCAGGAGATTCAAGGAGATTTTTCTGGGAGTTCTATCGCCCTATGGTAGCAAGTATTATGGAAAACTACACATCTGAGTAGAGCCAGATGCATTTTTGTTGATTAAGAGTCGAAGGCCTGCCAGTGTGGGCCTTTTTCTATTTGGACCTTACGACTTTTAGATTTTTAGACTTCTGGACTTCCCGACTTCTGTCTTCCTACTCCCGACTTCAGACTTCAGACTTCCAACTTCAGACTTCCAACTCCCGACTTCCGTCTTCCAACTCCCTCTTTTTTCCTACCTTTATCCAACATTTTTTATTTTCCATAATTATGAGAAATCAACTGACCCTGACCTTTATGCAATTGGATACCATCTGGGAATCTCCTTCTGCCAATAAGGATACTATTGACCGGCTGTTTTCTGATATTCAGGTTGAAACAGATATCCTTATCCTCCCCGAGATGTTCACTACAGGTTTTAGTATGGAACCTGAGAAGCTGGCCGAAGATATGCAAGGACCAACGGTAGAATGGATGGTTGAAAAAGCCTCGGAGTGGAAATGTGTTTTAACCGGAAGTATTATTATAAATTCCAGTGGGGATTATATGAACAGACTACTCTGGGTAACTCCTTCCGGCCAGGTTTTATATTACGACAAAAAACACCTTTTCAGGATGGGAGAGGAGAATGAACATTATACCTCAGGAAGGGAAATTCTGCTTACTAAGCTCAATGAATGGCGCTTCAGACCCCTTATTTGTTATGATTTAAGATTTCCGGTATGGTCAAGGAACAGAGCAGATTATGATGTACTTATTTATGTGGCAAACTGGCCGGAATCCAGACGGGAAGTATGGAAAAATCTGCTAATTGCACGTGCCCTGGAAAACCAGGCTTATGTGGTAGGGGTGAACAGAATTGGAAAAGATGGAAGGAACATTTCCTATTCAGGTGATTCTTTGGTAATTGATCCAAGAGGACAAATAATTAGCCAAACCAGGCCATTTCAAGAATCTGTGGAAACCCTGAAAATCTCTTTGGATGAGCTCCAGGATTTTAGGGAAAAATTCCCGGTACATCTTGATGCAGATGAGTTTACTATAAAAAATTAAAACTCTAAATATTCAGAGATTCAGAGCTGAAATACCTGGGAATAGTTTAACTTTTTAATCTATTTCCTGGAGAAATAAACTCTAATGGGTGCCAATAAAGCTACGGCAACAATGGATATTCCAAGGAGAGTATAAAACAAATGAATTAAGCCTGCTTCATTTATTAGAACCGTCTGTATACTAATCCAGAGAATCTGTCCAAACCCAATATATATTGCATAGGTCCATGCCCAGTATATATCGGGAAGCAAGTTAAGGCTTTCTGCCCACTTCCACTGAGGCATTTTAATAAGGGAATAGAAGACAACCAGTGGAAATACTCCAAAAACCAGGGTAAGAATTAGGCCGGGAATAAGGAAACTACTAAATGGAGTACCCTCCAATAAGGAGATAGGCAACTTCAGTAAAACTCCGGTGGGATCCATCAGCAATGGTATTCCTCCAACAAAAGCTCCGAGCGAGAGGAATCCCAATAAAAACAGCAATACTATGAAGGATTTAGGTTTCTTTTCCATTGCGTATAGTTTTAAACGTCATTAAAAAACTTTATTTTAGAGCTTCATAAATAATCTCCACAGGATGTTTAGCATCCCTTCCGGTACCATCCTTGATTTGGTGCCTGCAACTTGTTCCGGGGGCTGAAATAATTGCCTCACTCTCCGCTTTCCTGACTTCTGGAAAAAGCACAAGCTCACCTACTTGCATCGATAGTTCATAATGTTCCTTCTCATAACCAAATGAGCCTGCCATACCACAGCAGCCCGAAGGTATTTCCTCTACTGTATAGTTGCCAGGAAAGGACAACACCTCCTTTGTTGAATCAGTTGAGGCAATGGCTTTCTGCTGACAATGTCCATGCAGCTTAATATGACGCTTTTCATCTTTGAAGAGGTTTTTATCAATTTCCCCCTTTTTAATTTCAGCTGCCAAAAATTCATCTATCATAAAAGAATTCCGAGCGAGTTTTTCAGCACTCTCCTTCAAATCATCTCCAACAAGAACGGGGTATTCATCCCGGAAACCCAGGATTGCTGATGGTTCCAATCCAATAAGTGGATTATCTTCAGTAATTATGGTACCCAGTAGCTCCACATTTTTGATGGCAATTTTTCGGGCATTTCTCAATAAGCCTTTCGACAAAAAAGTCCTTCCACTAAGGCTATGCTTCGGTAGATTTACTTTGTAACCCAATTTAGTAAGCAATTTAATTGCTTTTTCACCTATCTGAATGTCGTTGTAATTGGTAAATTCATCTAAAAAGAGCGAGACAGAACCTTTGGAAGAGCCATTGGGGTTGAGATGCGGCAGATTTTGCCTGGCCCATTTTCTCACTGTTTTTCTTCCAAGAACGGGGATGGATCTTTCCCTGGCAAAACCAATCATTTTCTTCATAATACCTGATAAAAATGGATTGGTAACCACCGCATTAAACAGGGAAGGAACCAGAGATCCCAATTTATTAATGCTAGTAATATAGGCAATCAGGCGGGTGCGCATCGGAATTCCATTTGCGTCGTAATAATGCTGCATAAATTCCGCCTTTAATTTTGTCATATCCACGTTTGACGGGCATTCTGATTTGCAGCCTTTGCAAGAGAGGCACAAATCCAGAACCTCGTAAATCTCCTTCTGGTTAAATGGATTTTTAGCTTGTGGTTGTGTGAGTAGTTCACGAAGAATATTTGCCCTTGCACGGGTTGTATTCTTTTCATCCCGGGTAGCCATAAAACTTGGGCACATTGTTCCACCAATCAACTCACTTTTGCGACAGTCACCGCTTCCATTGCATTTTTCTGCAGCCCTTACGTAGCCTTCTGTATCGGAAAAATCAAAAATGGTTTCAAATTCAGGTGTTTGAATATCAGGATGGTAACGCAATTGAGTATTCATTTTTGGCGTATCCACAATTTTTCCCGGATTCAGGATATAATTCGGATCCCAGGCTTCTTTAACTTCCTTTAGCAGATGATAGTTTTTTTCGCCAATCATCAGTGGAATAAATTCTCCACGAAGTCTACCATCTCCATGTTCACCACTAAGGGAACCATTGTATCTTTTTACCAGCTTTGCTGTGTCTTCAGCAATGGTATGAAACAGTTCCACATCCTTTTTATCTTTGAGGTTTAATATAGGCCTTAGATGAAGCTCACCACCACCAATATGCGCATAATAAACACCTTCCTTATCGTATTTTATAAGTATCTGTTTAAAATCTTCCATGTATTCTGGAAGATCTTTCACGTCAACTGCAGTATCTTCAATAACAGGGACAGGTTTGGCATCTCCTTTCATATTGGATAAAATACCAAGTCCGGCTTTGCGTAAGTTCCAAACCTTTGGAATGTCATTGCCGGTAACAACAGGGAAATGATATCCAAGGCCCATATCCCGCAATTCCTTTTCCATTTTAGCTACAATCTCATCTATCTCATCCTGGCTTTCCCTGGCAAATTCAGCAACCAGAATAGCAGCCGGACTACCTTTAACAAAAAATCGGTTCTTTTCCTGTTCAATGTTTTCACGGGTAAGCTCTAGAATTACCCTATCCATCATTTCCACAGCTCCGGGCTTGTATTTTAATATTACCAAATTGCCTTTAAATGAAGACTCAAGGCTGTCAAAATGAACGCAGACCAGGGCTTTATATTTGGGAGGCAGGGGAACAAGATTTAGTTTTATGGCTGTGGTAAAGGCAAGGGTACCCTCAGAGCCGGCCAGCAGGGTACTTATATTGAATTTTGGGCCTTCCTCAACAAATGGTTGACTTTTCATAAGGAGGTCAAGAGCATAACCTGTATTCCTTCTGTTTAACTTAGGATTGGGATATTCTTTGCTGATTTCTTCCCTGTTTTCAGGGACTTCTAGAATCTCCTTTAATTTACTGTATATCTTGCCCTCCAGGTTGGTGTTCTTACACTTTGTATTGAATTCTTCAATGCCAACTGGCCCAAATGTTGCTTCCGATCCATCGCTTAATAAGGTTTCAACCTCAATTGTATGATCACGTGTACTACCGTATAATAGGGAGTGTGCCCCACAGGAATTATTTCCCAGCATTCCTGCCATCATGCACCTGTTTGAGGTGGAAGTTTCAGGTGCAAAAAATAGTCCTTCGGGATTGAGGTACTGGTTTAATTCATCTAAAACCACTCCAGGTTCTACCCGAATCCATCGTTCTTCTTTGTTGAACTCAAGAATCCGGGTGAGATATTTTGAGACATCTACTACAATGCCGTTTCCTACAACCTGCCCTGCAAGGGAAGTTCCTGCTGTTCTCGGAATTAAGGGGATTCTATTTTCATTACAGAATACAATTGTCTTATAAATATCTTCCTTATTCTTCGGACGAATTACAGCCAATGGCATTTCCTTGTAAGCTGAAGCATCGGTTGAATACAGTAGGCGCATGGTATGATCGGTGTATACATCACCTGATATTTCATTTGCAAGTCCTTCAACCTTATCTGTAATTTCCTTATTTTGAGTATCTACCATATTTATATATTGAGCGCGAATGGAGCCCTTAAGTTATCATTTATTTAAAAATTTAACAAAATAGTAAACTTTCATATTGGGAAGTAAATTGATTTCTTTTATATCAAAATAAAAAAGAGATAAATCATGTTTCATAACCTGATAATTTATGATAATAATCATTTGAAAAATGCCTATTTTGTGGGAGTTTTGAGGAGTTTGATAATAAAATTGTAAATAGCTGATTTAGAATGGATTTAATTGAGAGTATTAAGGCAAATGCCAGGAAAGATTTAAAAAGAATTGTTTTACCGGAGGGCTATGAAGAAAGAACATTGAAAGCAGCTGATATTTCGATAAAAGAAAAAATTGCTGAGATAATAATTCTGGGTTCTCCTGCAAGCATAATGGCAGATGCAGAAAAGTTGGGTTTGGATAGTATTAAGGATGCAACTATTGTTGATCCGCAAAATCATGATAAGAAGAAAGAATATGCTGAACTAATGGTGAAACTCAGAGGTCACAAAGGACTCACATATGAGGATGCCATTAAACAGATTGAAAATCCACTCTATCTCGGAACTCTTATGATCAAGAATGGAGATGCCGATGGAGAAGTGGCAGGTGCGGACAACTCAACGGGAGATGTTCTTCGTCCGGCATTTCAGTTTGTAAAAACAAAACCAGGTATAAGCGTTGTTTCAGGAGCTTTTGTAATGATTCTGAACGACAATGAATATGGGGAGAATGGCATGATAGTTTTCGCTGATTGTGCAGTAAATCCCAATCCTGATGAGAAAGAACTGGCTGAAATTGCAGTAGCAACAGCTCATACTGCAAAAGTGATTGCAGGAATGGATCCTAAGGTGGCCATGCTGAGCTTCTCCACAAGAGGAAGTGCCACTCATGAGCTGGTTGATAAAGTTGTAAATGCCACTGCTATAGCCAAACAAATGGCTCCTGACCTTAAAATTGACGGAGAAATGCAGCTTGATGCTGCAATCGTTGAATCAGTAGGCCGCAAAAAATGTCCTGATAGTGAAATTGCCGGGAAGGCTAATGTTCTGATTTTTCCTGATCTGCAATCGGGGAATATTGCCTACAAACTTATACAGCGGATTGCTCATGCTGAAGCTCTCGGCCCCATTCTGCAGGGGATGGCTGCACCTATAAACGACTTATCGAGAGGATGTTATGTGAGAGATATAGTAAACATGATTGCAGTAACTGCCAACCAGGCAGCTGGTATTAGTTAAGATAAAAGCTTTAAAACGAAATAAATAAAATATAAAATGGGAGAAGTATTAGAAGATTATGCTTTAAGTAAGAGAGCCAGAAAAAAAGGCTCTTTGAAAAAGGTTGGAATCATTGGTTGTGGAACCCTGGGCCAGGAAATAGCCCATGTAGTAAGTAAAAATGGAATTGAAGTGGTTTTTGTGGATGTGTCGGAAGAAAGAGTGACCCAGGTATTCCTTGAATTGAATGAAAGTCTGGATGAGGTCATCAATAAATGGGGATTAACGGTAAGTGAGAAACGAGCTATTCTGTCAAGAATTCATGGCACCACCGAATACCATGATATCAGTGATTGTGACTTGGTTATTGAATCAATCAACTCCCGTAAACCCGGTACCAGTCTGGAACTCAGGAAAGATATTTTTAGAAAAGTGGAAGCAGTTGTCTCCGAGGAAACCTTAATAACTTCCAATACATCTACCTTAATTATTTCAGATCTGGCCTCTGCACTGGAACATCCTGATCGAGCCGTTGGATTGCATTTTCTTTCACCTGCCTCCACGGTAAAAATTATCGAAGTTGTTCGAGGAATTCATACATCCGATCATGCATTTGATTTTGCCGTTAAGTTCGCCCGGATGCTTGATAAAAAGGTTATCAGCCTGATTGAATCTCCAGGAAATATTAGTACACGATTGATTGTAACTCTAATAAACGAGGCTTGCGAAACACTCATGGAAGGTGTTTCTTCTGCCTCCAATGTGGATGAAACCATGCGTCTGGGGTTTGGTATGCAATTTGGACCGCTCGAGTTGGCAGACCGAATTGGCCTGGATAAGATAATCAGAAGTATGGAAAATTTGTATCAGGAGTTTGGAGAGTACAAATTCAAACCGAATCCTATTATCAAAAGACTGGCCAGAGCAGGTAAAATTGGTAAAAAGACCGGAATTGGTTTTTATAAATACAACAAGGGAATAATTGTGGATGAATCAGTTCATTGTCCTGAATACAAGTAGTTTGCAGAAGTAAATAAAATATTAAACAACATACAAGAATGAAGATAATTGTCCTGAATTGTGGAAGTTCCTCTATAAAATATCAGCTCCTGGATATGCCGGCTGGAAAAATTAATGCCATTGGAGTTGTTGAAAAAATTGGAATGCACGGCTCATTCATAAAAAATGAAAGAAGTGATGGTGACAAAGTAAAACTTGAGGGGGAAATTGTCGATCACCAGATGGGGATTGAATATATATTGGGTTTGTTAACCAGTGAAAAACGTGGCAGTATAAAAAGTTTTGATGAAATTGATGCAGTTGGCCATCGTGTAGTACATGGAGGTGAAACTTTCCATTCAAGTGTTTTTATTACGCGTAAAGTCGTAAAGAAAATGGAGGAATGTGTCGATCTGGCACCCTTACACAATCCACCTAACTTAAAAGGGGTATACGCAATGCAGGAATTATTGCCGAATGTACCTCAGGTAGCTGTTTTTGATACAGCTTTTCACCAGACGATGCCGCCACAAGCCTATATGTATGCAATACCTTATTCTCTTTATAAGAAATATTCTATCAGACGCTATGGATTTCACGGTACAAGCCATAGATATATTTCACAACGGGCTTGTGAAATTCTAAAGGTGGATTTTAATAAACAGAAAATCATTACCTGCCATCTTGGTAATG
The DNA here is from genome assembly GCA_963750735.1 of uncultured Bacteroidales bacterium. Lineage (GTDB taxonomy): Bacteria > Bacteroidota > Bacteroidia > Bacteroidales > VadinHA17 > JANTGF01. Next base: position 178,324 of record CAVVRY010000016.1, read on the forward strand.
GAGCTTCAATGGCCGCAATTCTGAATGGGAAATCTGTAGACACATCCATGGGACTTACGCCGGTTGAGGGTTTAATTATGGGCACACGCTCAGGAGACCTTGACCTGGGCGTACTTACCTATGTAATGCGAAGAGAACAGATTGGTATATCAACAGCCAATACCTTGATTAATAAATTTAGTGGTATGCTCGGCGTATCGGGGATTTCTTCTGATATGCGTGAAGTAGAGGAGGCATCTGAACGTGGAGAGGAGCGTGCAGTACTGGCAATGGAAATGTATAATTACCGTATACGAAAGTATATAGGTGCCTATACAGCTGCACTTGGTGGCCTGGACATACTGGTGTTCTCTGGCGGTGTTGGTGAAAATTCAGATATTGTTAGGAGAGCAGTATGTTGCGAACTGGGTTATATGGGAATAGATATAGACCTTGAAAAAAACAAGGTTAGAAGAAAAGAGGCTGTAATAAGTTCGAAGAAATCAAAAGTTAAGGTTTTGGTAGTTCCAACAAATGAGGAGCTGGTAATTGCCAGTGATACAATGGAAATTATAAACGAGAGAATGAAAAAATAATAAATTAAACTTCCTGAATGAAAGCAATTAATGAATTAGACCATCTTTTTGACCTGCTTAAAGAGAAAAAAAAGAAACGACTGGTGGCAATGTGGCCAACGATAATCATACTATTGAAGCAGTTGGTGAAGCGGTTGATATGGGTCTCATTGTTGGAATTTTGGTAGGTGACAAAAATAAGATCAACATTGTATGTAAAGAACTTGGAATTGATTCCTCAAAATTTACAATTCTTGATGAGCCCAATGAGGAAAAAGCTGCCTCCAGGTCTGTTGAGATGATAAACAAAGGGGAAGGAGACCTGATAATGAAAGGACTTATCAGTACGGATAAATATATGAGGGCGCTTCTGAATAAGGAGAATGGATTGTTGCCTGCAGGAGGCATTTTAACTCATGTATCTGTACTGAAACCAGCTAACTATCATAAATTATTGGTTGTAGGCGATGTAGCTATAATTCCAAATCCGGAATTGAAAGAGAAAATTGCCATTGCAAAATACCTTATTAAAACCTCGAAAGCAATTGGTATTGAAAAACCAAAGCTTGGAGTACTGGCAGCAACAGAACAGGTTTTACCTAAAATGCAGGCTTGTGTAGATGCTGCCATTCTTGCAAAAATGGGAGACAGGGGTCAGTTTCCGGGCGCTATAGTTGAAGGCCCGCTGGCACTGGATGTTGCTGTGGATAAGGAAAGTGCAGAGATAAAGAAGATCAGTTCTCCTGTTGCAGGAGATGCCGATTGCCTCCTGTTTCCAAATATAGAAGCAGGCAATATATTTTATAAGTTTCATACCAAATTGTCAGGGGGGGAATTGGGAGCTATAGTGGCAGGTGCTAAAGTTCCTGCAATTCTTTCATCCAGGGGCGACAGTGCAAAAACAAAGCTTTATTCTATTGCTCTGGCAGCTCTCCTGGCCTGAGCAATAGAATGGTAAAAAACTAAAATAGTACATGATTATTCAAAGGATCCTGGCAATTAATCCTGGCTCCACCTCAACAAAAATTGCGGTGTACAGGAATACTAAGCCACGATTCCTAAAATCTATTCGCCATTCACAAAAAGACCTTGCAAGTTTTAAAAATGTTATTGACCAGTTTTCATTCCGCAAAGAGCTCATTCTGAAAGAGCTGGCAAAAGAGGATATGAAAATGAATGAGATTACTGCCGTAATTGGTCGGGGTGGGATTATGAGACCTATGTTATCCGGTGTGTATGAGGTAAATGAAGCCATGCGGGAAGACCTCAGGACGATGAGATACGGCGAACATGCCAGTTCCCTGGGTGGATTAATTGCTGATGATATAGCCTCCTCAATTCCAGGTGCCAGAGCATTTATAGCAAATCCAACAACGGTAGACGAGTTCCATGATGTTGCAAGAATTTCGGGGCATCCGCTTTTTAAAAGAGTATCAATCTTTCATGCCCTGAACCATAAAATGATAGCTGAAAACCATGCAAAACTGGCCGGGAAGAAATATGAAGACTTAAACCTGATTGTAGCTCATATGGGTGGTGGAATATCCGTAGGTGCGCATCAGAAAGGTAAAGTAATAGATGCAAATCAGGCTTTGGATGGAGGGGGGCCTTTCGGCCCGGAAAGAAGTGGTACACTGCCTATGGGGGATTTTGCACGAGTTTGCTTTTCAGGCAAATACTCCCTCGATGAGGTTAAAAAAATGATTACGGGTCAAGGTGGATATGTGGCCTATTTCAATACAAACGATGCCTATACTGTAGGCTTGATGGCGGAACAGGGAAATGAAAAAGCGAAACTGATCCAAAATGCCATGGGCTATCAGGTAGCCAAAGAAATTGGAGCCATGAGTGCAGTTCTCAAAGGACAGGTAGATGCCATCCTTCTAACGGGTGGAATAGCCCACAATACTGTAGTTGTTGACTATATAAAAGCAATGGTAGCCCATATGGCCAGGGTAGTTGTATATCCTGGTGAGGATGAGATGAAAGCCCTGGCTGAAAATGCTTTGAAAGTTATGCTGGGTGAGGAAGAATGTAAGATTTACTGATTCCATTTTTCAATTACTCTCCACTTATAAATTGTATCCATCTCACTTTATTTATATCTTAGAACCCGGTGAAAAATTACTCAGATTGGATATATACTATCAGTAAATCTGAGAGAAAAGCTAAGTACCATTGAAAAAAATTATAATTCTATTTTTAGTACTTCTAAATCCCATTTTGAGCGATGCTCAGGATACAACCAGGGTGCTGTTTATTGGAAATAGCATTACCTACTTTAACAATATGCCTTTCACTTTTGAGGAAATTGCCAACTCTCTGGGTGATACTACCAAAGTAACTATGTTTGCTATGGGAGGAACCGGCTTTGTGGATCATGCAGTCAATCCATTGGTGTTTGACCTTTTCAGACAGGGAGATTGGGATATTATAGTCTTGCAACCAGGTACTTATGAAGCATTAGGGGAATCATACTCAATTGAGCAGACCTTATCCAGGGCGCATATCCTGATAGATTCTATTTATAGATACAATCCTTGTACAAAAGTATTGTACTATGAGGTACCCTGGGGAATTTTTGGGGATACTCATGATGATTTAATCAACTACAATAATTCTATGAAAGTAATCCTCCATAACCTGGAATTTCTTTCAGATTCTACACAATTGTTTTTTGCTCCTGTAGGCGAGGCTTTTATGACTAATTATAATATTGACCAGGATATTATGCTCTGGAATAGTTATTCGGATATACATCCCAATCCCAGAGGTTCTTATCTTGCTGCTTGTATCTTTTATGTTACAATATTTCAAAAACCTTCATCGGGCTCTACAGTAATAAGTACAATAACAGCTGGAGAAGCTGCAGATTTTCAAGAACTTGCTGACAATATAGTATTTGGGCACTTATCGGATTGGAGAATAAATACTTACTACCCATTGCCTGATTTTAGTTATACCATCAGTTATGATACCATCTTTTTTAATAATCAATCTCATTTCACTGATAGTGTTTTGTGGGATTTTGGAGATGGGGGAAGTTCTCAAAAACTCAATCCAATGCACATTTATTCTTCTTCAGGAAACTATACTATTAGTCTAACGCGGCATTTTCATGAATGTGAACAGACTGTGATAAAGGATATTAATCTATCTTCATTGAGTTCTCAGGATGTAGGATCAAAGATCCAGGTGAAGATATATCCCAACCCTGTCGATAAAATCTTATATATTGATCTTGAAAGAAAAGAGAATATTTTTCAGTTTGAGATATACAATCAGGCAGGGGTATTAATCCATAAAACTGATGAATTGAGAATTAATGTTTCAGAGTATCCAAGTGGATTCTACTTCATTAAAATTATTAATACCAAAAGCTTTGAAATTGAGGTGCTTAAATGGGTAAAGAGCTAAACATTTTTACCCCTTCAAACCACTTTTTATTATTAAATCGAACTAAAACCATTCTTTTCAGGCTAGGGAGTACTCATTGAAACAGGTAAAATCTTGCCATTGAAGAACCTGTGGCCGTTTATGGCAAAATCACTAATAAATTCAGCCATTTCTTTGGCTGAAAGAGGTGCTTTATATCCCGGGAAGGCTTCTTCCAGCATTTCCGTCTGCACGGCTCCCAAAGCCAGGTAATTGAATGATATTTTACTTTCCTTATACTCTTCAGCAAGGCATTCGGTAAGAGTGGCCAATGCTGCTTTTGAGGAACTATAAATAGATAACCCCGGGAACTTGGAAGATCCCTGAACTCCTCCCATTGTTCCAATGTTCAGAACATGGGCATGTTTGCTGTTCTTTAAAAGGGGAAGAAGTGCCTGAATTGTAAGTAGAGGAGCCGTATAGTTTACACCAAGGGTTTGTTTCATATCTTCAGGCAATATTGCCTCAAAAGCCTTATTACTCAAATATCCGGCATTGTTAATCAGAATATCTATATAATCAAATCGGGATTTTACTTCAGCCATAAAATCGTCTTTCTTAGTTCCTAAATCTAGCAGATCAAATGGGAAACCAAAAACCCTATCCTCCGAACCACTTATATTACTTTCCGTACAAAGGCTTAGTAAAAGCTGTTCATTTCTTGAAATGGCTAAAATTTTATGATTGTCATTGGAAAGAATTTTAACTAATTCTCTGCCAATACCTTTGCTGGCACCTGTTACAACAATATTCATGATTTGATAATACTTTTTATAAAAGTAAAATATTTCATCTAGAAATTGAGATTTCAACAATGCTAATTTCCTCTAAAACAAAACAAATTAAAAAAAATACTATTTTATATTACTTTTGCATAGTTATTGCGTAAAGAAATCTTTACAATAGTGTGATCATATATTAATTGATTTATGAAAAGGATATTTTCACTGATCCTCCTTAGCTTAGTCTTAAGTGTTGCTGCGTACTCTCAAAAGCAGCCCGATTACCTTGAAAGTATTGATGGTAAGGATGATACAGAGGAGCAGCAGAAGAAGCGGCCAAAGAACCTGAGCAAGTTCGTCTTTGGAGGCTTTTTCTCATTCCAGTTTGGTTCCGTGACAAATATTGTTGTCGAGCCAATTGTTGGCTATAAAGTTTTACCACGTTTGACATTGGGCGTTGGTCTCAAATACGAGTATTTATATGACAAGTATTATAATTTTGATACCCACATGTATGGAGTTCAGCTCTTTTCACGGTTTTATATTATCAAAGAACTTAGCGATATAATTCCGGGCAGTGTACGATTGGGTTTATTTGCTCATGTAGAATGGGAAACGCTTAGCCTGGAAAGACAATACTTCGATTATAACTGCACGCAAGGCAACTGCGATGGGAGGTTTATGCTCAACAGCTTTCTTGTTGGAGGTGGAATCCGTCAGCCTATTGGACAAAGGGCTGGAATTTATTTTTTAATTCTTTGGAATCTTAATGAAAACATAAATTCAATTTATTCCAATCCAATTTTCCGTGTTGGTTTTACCTTCTAGTTATTTTTTGTTCTAGTAGATATTCAATTTGTCTGGCCAGGTAATTGCGTTATTCTAAATTTATTAAAGCACGTTTTTACCAGTGAATTATTCACTCAGATTAGACCAAACCTGTTTGCGAAAATTTATTTTTAATTTAGTTATAATAGCCTTTTGTTTCTCTAATAATATGATAAACAGAATTTTATAAGTCGATTTGTAAAATCCTTATTTTAATTGGTGGAATAAATTAATATGCAGAAGTTGGAAATCTTGATTTGAACCTGTTAATTTGCAACTTCTTTATAAATAACTATAGAAATTTACATATGAATGTTTCTGAAGGCAAAATAGTTTCTCTTACCTATACACTGAATTTAAACGATCAAACAGGAGAGGTATTGGAAACAATCAACAAAGATAAACCCCTGGAATTCTTATATGGTGCAGGATATTTACTACCTGATTTTGAGCACAATATAGCAGGATTAAGCATTAGTCAACCCTTTGCATTCCCATTGAAATCTGAAAATGCCTATGGACCATTTCGGGAGGAAATGGTGGTTGATATTCCATTGAGGTCATTTGAAGTAGATGGTAAGATCGATGAAACTATGATACAGGTTGGTAAATCCATTCCCATGAGAGACCAGTCCGGCAACAGAATGACTGGCAGGATCACTCAGGTGGATGAGGAACTTGTAACCATGGATTTTAATCATCCTCTCGCAGGCCAGGATCTATACTTTCAGGGAGAGATAGTTGAGGTCAGAGAGCCTACTGAAGAGGAGTTGCAGAAGATGCAAGCCCATAATCACGGTGGTTGTGGTTGTGGTGATGGAAACTGCAATAGCGATGATCATGATTGTGGCGAGGGATGCGACTGCTCCAACGAAGAGAGTGCAGCACATGGCTCAGAAAGTGGCTGTGGTTGTGGACATTAATAGCAATCATTCTATTTCTTAGCTCCTTATTTTTTACTTTCTAACAATCATGGAACATCATCTTGTTTCATGTTGTTCCACATTGTTCCAATTGTTTACATTGTTTCATGTAGTTCCAGATTGTTTCATATTGTTCTATATTGTTTCAGTTATAGCATTAAGATAACTAGTATTTTATTGAAACAGTTAGAATACTTAGATAACATAACTTAATGAAACTACTTTGAAACTGATTGAAACCATTTAAAACTACTTGAAACTACCTTTTAACTTTCTTAATTCAATCCAGACTTCGATATGGATTCAGCACATTCACCAACTACCAGCTAATATCTTTCGCCTTTCCATCCTTATTTCATTTTTTTTCACCAAATTTGGATTTTTTAAAACAAACCTGAGCCAATATGTGGAAACAGTGGAAGAACTTATCTCTTATCTGGAAAATTCTTATAGGAATGGCCCTGGGAATGGCCTGGGGTATTGTAGCAGTAATAATTGGTGCAGAAGAGTTCACTTCTGATTGGATCAGCCCCTGGGGAGTAATTTTCCTTAATTTACTGAAGCTTATAGCAGTTCCTTTGATATTTGTTTCCCTTGTAAAAGGAATATCCAGCTTAACCAACATTTCAAAGCTATCAAGGATTGGTCTTAAGACCCTTGTATTGTATATTATAACTACTCTATTCGCCATTTTGGTAGGCCTGGTAATGGTAAATATTATCAACCCGGGCAATACCTTCTCCGAGGAGAAAAAAGCAGAGTATCTTGAGCGTTTTCAAGGCACTGTAGCTGAAAAGGAAGTGACAGCAGCCGAACAGAAAAACGAATCTCCACTTAGAATAATAGTGGATATGGTGCCTGAGAACATCGTGAAAGCCAGTTCCGATAACTCTAAAATGTTGCAGGTCATATTCTTTGCCATTCTTTTCGGGGTGGCTATGGTTTTACTTAAAAAGAGAAAAGTAAAAACAGTAAAGAGATTTTTTGACGGTTTAAATGATATCATACTGAAAATCATAGACCTTATCATGCTATTTGCACCCTATGGTGTATTTGCCTTAATGGCCGGACTTGTGGTTGATTTTGGAGGAGATCTGGATCTATTTGCAGCACTTGGCCTGTATGCAATTACTGTGGTAATAGGTTTATTCGTTTTAATACTGGTTTTCTACCCAACCCTAATGAGAATATTTGTTGGTGTTAAATACAGAGACTTTTTCAAGGCCGTTTTACCTACTCAAATGGTGGCTTTTTCAACCAGCTCCAGTGCGGCTACCCTGCCTGTGACCAAAGAGCAGGTAGAGAATGAGCTGGGTGTGGATGAGGAAATTTCAAGCTTTGTATTGCCAATAGGGGTAACCATTAATATGGATGGAACCAGTGCCTACCAGGCCATTGCAGCCGTTTTCATTGCCCAGGTATTTGGGGTTGACCTGACCTTTGGACAGCTGATGATGATATTACTAACGGCTTTGCTGGCGTCAATAGGATCTCCTGGTGTCCCTGGAGGTAGTATTGTTATGTTGATTATTGTTTTAAGCTCTGTAGGCCTTCCTATAGAGGGATTGGCACTCATATTGGGTATAGACAGGCCACTGGATATGCTGCGAACAGTTGTAAATGTAACTGGAGATTCTACAGTTGCTTCCATGGTGGCTAAATCTGAAAAAGCAATTCATTATCCTCCTAAGCGGATACATTCACACGATAACTAGGATATAATAATATCTATCTTTCCCTTTTGAGGAAACTTTTATACAGAATTTTCCAAAAATAACCTGTAAGTGATCTGATTTCACTTACTCTTGATTCAATTTAGCTGGTTAGAAAAGGACTTTGTAGCCATTTTTAACTGTAATACATATATTTAAGGTACTATATGTCAGTATATTATATGAATATCTGATTAAAATTATCCTTCAATAGAAGAGAATAAATGGGGCAGACCTTATAAACTATCCTAAATATCACACACATTGTGAGCTAAGACTCCAGGTAGGAGGAAAACAAATTCTAAACAATCAACTCCCTATGTGAATTTCTATTTTTTGAGAAACTAAGTCGAAAAATATTTTCAAGGGAAATGTTCTTAAGACTAAAGTCAAATTAATAAATAAGTTATTTAAATCTACACAACAATGTAAGTTACATATGTAACCCTAAATGGTTGAGAAAGTACACATATGTATACATTTAAACTAAGATATTCCTAATTATTATATTACACAAGTGAACAAAAATTCAATAACTTACTGCTAGATTATTATTAGAATTCATAAGTTTAAGAATTCCAGTACTTTATATGTTTTATCTAAACTAAAAATATAATTACTTTTTGGATTTTTTTGCAAAAAACCATGGTAATTATGTATTTAGATAGTATAATACGCAGTATTCTAGTAATATATGAGTTATAATTAAAGTATTAGTTCAATAATCCCTGATAATTAATATTATAAACGTATTTCATTTCTTTGACAAGGGGATAAAGCGGCTTTATATGACCTGTATTGATTTAAAATAATAAAATATAGACATTATCTGTTTTATAATGCAAATCTGCATAAATCCAATAAAAAGATCGAAATTTATTAATATTGACTATTTACAATTGTAATCAAAAAAGATTACATATGTATACATCTTTACAAAATGAAATAGTTACATTTGTAACATGGAAGAAATTGCAGATAGGCTCATTAAATTCATAAATTATCTTGGTATAAATAATTCTGCCCTCGCTGATGAAATAGATGTGCAACGATCAGGTATATCACATATATTATCCGGACGGAATAAACCCAGCCTTGAATTCCTGCAAAAATTGTTTACAAAATACCCTACCCTTAATTCCCAATGGCTTATTATGGGTTTGGGCAATATGATAATTGAGCCTGGTGCTCAGTCGCAAAAGGCTGAAAGCAAAAATGAGCCTCAACTATCGGATATAAACCTCAATAAGCAACAATCTTTGACTTTTCCGGATCAGCCTACCAGTCAGGAGCCAAAAATGCAGGAGAAGCCTCCTAAAGCAGTTAAAAAGGTGATTATTCTGTATACGAATGATACTTTTCATGAGTATTCAGCGGATAATTAAGCTTTTATCAAAATATTTAACTTCTAAGTCTCCAATATTTTCTCTAACAAGTTTTATTATTTCTTTAGATACATCCAAAAAGTGCTAAAAATTTCTTTACATCCATTAGCTTGCTTATCTTTGCATAATATTTTAGTTGGAGGCTAAATTCTCCCATTTATAGCATAATTGTAGGTGATCGTATGAAAAAATTGGTTCAGGATTTCAAACTCATTAAAAACAGGCGAGTAAACAATGAGTATTATGTTCTTGAATTACAAGCTGATAATAAACTTCCAGAATTAAAACCCGGACAATTTGCAGAACTACGCATTGATCATTCCCAGGATGTCTTTCCTACGTCGTCCAATTTCTTTTTACGATATTGATTTTCAAAATAATGTAATTCACCTCCTAATTCAGGAAGTGGGCAAAGGAACAAAAAAACTGGCTGAAGCAGAAGTGGGGGAATACATCAACATGATTTACCCTCTGGGCAACTCATTTTCTTTTGAGGGTGTGAAAAATGCTCTGCTAATTGGAGGCGGAGTGGGAGTGGCACCCTTGCTCTATCTGGGAAAATATCTGCATGAAAGGGGCATTGTCCCAACCTTCATACTGGGATTTAGGTCGAAAGAATTATTAGTTGACATTCCCGAATTTGAGAAATATGGGAAGGTATTCATTACCACCGATGATGGAAGTGCGGGTGAAAAGGGAGTTGTATTAAGTCATTCTGCTCTTGGGCAAAACCTGGCTAATTTTGATAAAATCTATACCTGTGGCCCCGAAATTATGATGAAAGCGGTGGCAAAGTTTGCTGAGAAGCAAAACATAGACTGTGAAGCATCTCTTGAAAATACAATGGCCTGCGGTTTTGGAGCCTGCTTATGTTGTATACAAGAAACAATTCATGGTAACCTAAGGGTCTGTGAAGAGGGACCTGTTTTCAATACAAAGGAAATTATATGGTAAATCTGGCTGTTCAAATTGGCGATTTAAAGTTCAAGAATCCGGTTTCTACCGCATCCGGGTGCTTTGGCTATGGCTATGAATATGATGATTTCATGGATGTAAACCGCCTGTCAGCCATTTTTGTTAAAGGCACTACAGGGAGCAACAGGGAAGGAAATCCCTACCCGCGTATGGCCGAAACACCTGCCGGAATGCTTAATTCCGTTGGTCTTCAGAACAAAGGCGTAGATTACTTTATTTCAGATATTTATCCGCGCATAAAAGAATACGACAGTCACATTATTGTAAATGTATCAGGATCAACCATTGATGAATATGTTGAAGTATCAGAAAAATTGAATGAGCTGGATAAAATTCCTGCCATTGAATTGAACATTTCATGTCCGAATGTGAAGGAGGGAGGCATGGTGTTTGGAACCCATTGCCCTTCTGCTATTGAAGTTACGCGCGAAGTGCGCAAAGCCTTTTCTAAAACACTTATTGTTAAACTTTCGCCCAATGTAACTTCTATTCAGGAATTTGCCAAAGCGGTAGAAGGAGCCGGCGCAGATTCTATCTCATTGATAAACACACTCCTGGGAATTGCCATAAATGCCGAAACCAGGAAACCTATCCTCTCAACGGTAACAGGCGGACTGTCTGGTCCTGCTGTAAAACCTGTGGCACTGCGACTCGTTTGGCAGGCATATCATGCAGTCAAGATTCCAATTATTGGTATGGGAGGAATAATGAATGCAACCGATGCAATAGAGTTTATGCTTGCAGGTTCAACAGCCATTCAGGTTGGTACAGCAAATTTCATCGATCCTACAGTTTCCATAAAAGTCCTTGATGGTATTGAAGAGTACTGCAAGAGACATGGTGTAAGCGACGTAAACAGCCTGATCGGAGCAATGGAATGCTAATGAGCTACTCTTAAATAATCTCCTGTTTTTCAAGTATAAATGTTCTTTTTTCCTGAATTTTTATTTGGTTATTCTCTCTAAATGTAATATCTTGATGCAAATTAAGTATCAATTCAATATTGCCAGATCAGCTGGAGATATCCGGGATCTGACCGGTGCAAGGTTAATGATACACAAGGAGGACAATGATTGTATAGAAAAGGCTGAAATGATCTGGCCGTCAGGAGTGAATAGATGGGGAAAGTTTACCAGCTAAATTTTTAAGATTATTCTGGTAAATAAAATGAAATTCCCTGAAACAAAGGCCGATATAATATGGCGAATTATAACGATAAATAATATCCTTTTTTATTAATTTAAAACCTGGCATAATATGAAAAAGAATCTCACATTTCTGACAGGAATTGTGTTTTTAATTACAATTCTGGTTGCCGGTGGTTGTAGCCAAGCAGGTAGCAATGGTATACAGCCAATAGGTAACGATGGTAAGCCGCCAATAGCCTGGGAAGAATTGGACACAGTAAAAATCTATTTAAAAGCTCATAAAATAGATAAGGAAAATGCACCTTAAAATGTATGATTCAAATGACCCGGACACTGTAGTAGTCGATACACTTCATACATATGTTCGGGATTTGACAATAGTTATTTGGAAGCTGGCTGAATGATAGCGGAATAAGGAAAATAATAAAAATTAAACCAGAAAAACCAGTATGGTGAAATAATGCCTAGATCGCCACAGGAATTCTTTACCCCAAAAAATTTAGAAGCATAAAGTACCCGACAATCAAACACCCCGCAATCGAAGAAAAATACTTATATAAAATTTAAGGATACAAATGGTAATAATGGACTATCGATCCTTATTTAAAGATTCCTAAGCGAAAGTAGGAATAGATCCCTAACCATATATCAATGTATCGTCTTATTATTTCAGCTATTCTTGTTGCCTTTTTAACTGTTGTTTGTTCTCCGGAGCTTATTAGGGGGCAATCAATTGACAGCTTGTTGTATTTAATAGACAATGAACTGGTTAAAGTAGATGCTGAGAAATACGATCTTTTATGCCGGGTAATCGATGATATAACTGATGCTGACAGCATAATACGATATAGTGACCAGGCCATAGAACTTGCTCAGAAGCTGGATATTCTGCCTGCCCTGCCATATCTTATGAAAGGCGATGCTTACATGAGTATCGGTAAACTTCCATTGGCCATGGAATGTTTTATACAGGCAGCCAACTATTTCAAAACAAATGATGATAATACAGGTCTTGGAATGGCGTACAACTCAATGGCTGAAACCTTTAACAGGCAGGGAAGCCATGAAAATGAAAAGATCTATCTTCAGAATTCTATCGAAATCTTTGAACAGGAAAAAGATTCAGTGCGCCTGAGCTACGCCCTTCACAATCTGGCTTATTTGTATTACAGTATGGAGCAGTACGATTCTGCCTTGTTCTTTTATGCATTGACGGGTGATCTTTTCAAAAAGGTAAACGATAACCTTGCATATGCCTATTGCCTGGGCAATTCAGGACTTGTTTATTCCAGGTTATCAGATTTTGATAAGGCAGAGGAATGTCTTCTTCAGGCGATTGATACCCTGGCTAAAATGGGTGATGAACCTGCCATTGCAGAGTTCACGATTGAATACGCTAATATTTTTCAGGAAAAGGGAGAAACCAACAAAGCCATTAGCTATGCTTCCAGGGTGTTAATTAGTACGGATGACCCGCTTTACAAGCGCGATGCAGCAAATCTACTTGCCCGGCTGTATGAGAATTCCGGCAGGTTTGACAGTGCTTATTATTATCAATCAATATTTATAGTCGCAAACGACAGTATAAAAAATATAGAGAGTGTTCAGAAAATGGCTGACCTGCGTACTGAATATGAAGTTGAGCAGAAACAGGCTGAGGTTGATGTATTGGAGAAAAATAAGCTGAAACAGAATATTATTAATATAGGATTAGGAATAATTCTAATTCTAGCCATTGGGCTTGTCACCTTGTATTATACCAGCCTGAAACGCTCAAGAATGCTTACTGTAGCCCTCGAAGAACGCCGGGTATTACTGGAAAAACAAAGCTCGGAACTGAAAGAAAAAAATGACAATATTCTCGGGGCAAATGAAGAACTAACCGTTTTGAACGAGGCCATCAACAAGCAAAAAAATGAAATACTCGATAGCATCTCTTATGCAAAAAGGATTCAGTCTGCAATGTTGCCTCCTGATATATATGTGACTGAGCTTTTTAACGAGAGTTTTATTTTCTATAAGCCGAGGGATATAGTAAGTGGAGATTTTTACTGGATTAAGCAAATTAACCAATACATTATACTAATAGCTGCCGATTGTACGGGACACGGTGTGCCAGGTGCATTAATGAGTATGTTAGGCATCAGCCATTTGAATGAGATTGTACAAAGACGAGAAATTACCCAAGCTAACCAAATTCTGAATGAGCTAAGAAAACGGATCAAGTTCGCCCTCAGACAGCATGGACAACCCGACGAAGCAAAAGATGGAATTGATATGGCAATATGTGTATTGGATTCAAGAAATATGACAATGCAATATTCAGGTGCAAATATTCCATTATACTTGATCAGAGGTGAAGATGGTGTCCCCGAATTAGAAGAGATAAAGGCAGACAGGATGCCAATAGGGTTTTATCATGGCAAGGATAGGGCATTTACAAATCATGATATCAAGCTTGAAATCGGTGATACGTTTTATCTATTTACTGATGGATTCATCGATCAGAAAGGAGGGAAGGAAAACAAGAAATTCATGAGTAGAAAATTCAGAAGTCTATTGTTAGAAATTCATGATCAATCCATGTACGATCAGAAGGATGTTTTGAACAGATCATTAATAGATTGGATGGGTAAGAATTCTCAAATGGATGATATTTTAGTTATTGGGGTAAGAGTGTAAATTATTCTGAAGCTTGTCAGAGAAGAAGAAAAATAACAAGCTGAGGATGAGAGGGTCCGGAAATGGCTGAAAGAGAATGATATGTTGTTGTATTTGACTCATATGCTACAAGACAGTAACGTGCAGTAAGCAATCCTAATCTAATGCCCAACAAACTATCCCAATTCTGGCAGGAGCTAAAGCGCAGAAAGGTCACACGTACCATTACTGTCTAAGCCGCTGCCGCTCTTGTGATCCTGGAGCTTGTTTCAATCATTGTTGAGCCCCTGAAGTTGCCTGAATGGACCTTGCCTTTTATGATTGTTTTTCTCTGTGTGAGTTTCATTATAGCAGTCATCCTCTCCTGGATATACGACATAAACAGCCTGATCGGAGCAATGGAATGCCAATGAGCTCCTCTTAAATAACCTCCTGTTTTTCAAGTATATCTGTTCTTTTTTCCTGAATTTTTATTTGGTTATTCTCTCTAAATGTAATATCTTGATGCAAATTAAGTATCAATTCAATATTGCCAGATCAATGAATAAACCTGAAATTTTTTCCTTCAAAGTAGGTATAAACAGATGTTACATAATTCGGCAGAGTGGTTCCATAATGATAGATGGAGGAAGCCCAAATGAAATAAAATCTATAGAAAAGTCTATTAAGTCATTTGGGCTGAAACCAGATGAAATTAAACTTGTTGTCCTAACGCACGGCCATTTCGATCATGCCGGATCAGCTGGAGATATCCGGGATCTGACCGGTGCAAGGTTAATGATACACAAGGAGGACAATGATTCTATAGAAAAGTCTGAAATGATCTGGCCGACAGGAGTGAACAGATGGGGAAAGTTTACCAGCTCAATTTTTAAGATTATTCTGGTAAATAAAATGAAATTCCCTGAAACAAAGGCCGATATAATACTAGATACCAATGAATTCTCACTTCATGATTATGGAGTAGAAGGAAAGGTCGTTCATACTCCGGGGCATACAGCAGGATCATTAAGTGTATTGCTGGATACCGGAGATGCTTTTGTTGGTTGTATGGCACACAACAATCCGCCTTTTCGCTTGAAGCCTGGTTACCCGATCTATGCTAATGATATAGAACTACTAAAGAAATCCTGGGAAGTATTGATCAAGATGGGAGCCAAAACCATTTATCCCGGTCATGGGGATCCATTCCCGGTCAAAGTAATTGAAAAAATATTGGAGAAAGAAAAACGAGCCTGATATAATTCATTAATTCCGAATTTTTTATTGCTTCGAACCAGGCTAAAAATGTACCTTTGGTATTGTTTTCAGCAACTTGACTCTATTTTATTACTTCGAAATTTACATCAATATGTTCAGGATTGATTTCCAGCCATATACTTTACAATTTAAACATGTTTTCAGAATCTCAAGAGGGGAAAGGAGCTCAACCCCTCTACTATTAACAGCCATTCATTTTGAAGATGTTATTGGATATGGTGAAGCCTCAATGCCTCCACTATATGGAGAATCGCAGGAATCAGCCGGTAAATTTATTTCTAAACTAGATCTTTCCGGCTTTACAGACCCTTTTGATATTGAAGGGATTATGCAGATATGTCGATGATGTGGATTCCGGGAATTCAGCGGCCAAGACTTCGATTGATATTGCCCTGCATGATATTGCCGGGAAACTGGCAAATAAGCCCTGCTACAAGTTGCTTGATCTTCCTAAGGTAGAAAGCCTGCCTACCTCAAAAACAATTGGAATTGACTCTCCTTCTATCATTCGTGAGCGAACAAAGGAAGCAAAGGATTACCAGTTCCTGAAGATAAAATTGGGTACCAAAAACGATTATGATATTATCAATGCTGTACGGGATGTTTCTGACAAGCCTCTTTTTGTGGATGCAAATCAGGGTTGGAAGGATAAATTTCTTGCGCTGGAACGTATTTCATGGCTTAAAGAAAAGGGGGTAATATTTGTGGAGCAAGCCATGCCTGTTGACATGAAAAATGAGATGGCCTGGTTGAAATCGAAAAGTCCATTGCCCCTGGTTGGAGATGAGGGAGTCCAACGCCTTAAAGACGTAGACAAAGCGGATGAATTTTATCACGGAATAAATATCAAACTTATGAAATCAACCGGTTTACATGAGGCAGTAAAAATGGCCAGACTGGCGAAAAAGAAAGGGATGAAGGTAATGATTGGCTGCATGTCAGAGACCTCCTGTTCTATTTCTGCAGCTTTTCATCTTGCCTCTTTTGCTGACTGGGTTGACCTGGATGGTAACCTCGATATAACCAATGATCCCTATAGAGGAATTGAAACCAGGTCTGGCAGTTTACTTAACAATGATATTCCCGGGATAGGCCTCATTCAACCTGAATCGATGTGGGAAAGATAATTGATTCTTCCATATCAAAATGAATTCAAATTCCTTATTTTAGCAAGCTAAATGAATCGAATAGTACTTTCCATATTTTTCGTGCTTATACTCTTAAGTGCTTGTAATACTGTTCAGGAGGCAGATCCTGTTGTAGTCCAGGAGCAGCTTGAATCTGTGGATTTACTGGAGGGACCTGAATTAGAAGAAACAACAGAAAAGAGGGAGCCGCTTGTAAAAAATGATGCTGTAGTGGCCGGGATTCTCTTTCTGGTACTTGCCCTGGTATTCTACACCTCATCTCTTCCGGGGAAGTTTTGGAAACGGTTTTACACTTTCATTCCTGCCATTTTACTTTGCTATTTTATCCCAGGTTTACTGAATACCTTTGGAGTGGTTTCAGGAGAGGAATCAAAATTATATCATATTGCATCGCGTTATTTTCTCCCGGCCAGTCTGGCTCTACTGACCATTACTATTGATATTAAAGAAATGTGGAAACTGGGCTCCAAAGCCATTATTATGTTTCTGGCTGGTGCCGTGGGTATCATTTTAGGTGGGCCCATTTCAATCTCTCTAATTTCTTTATTTGCACCAGATATGTTTAGCTATAACGGGGAGGAAGTCTGGCGCGGATTGGCTACTCTGGCCGGAAGCTGGATTGGAGGAGGTGCAAACCAGGCCGCTATGCTTGAGATTTTTGGTGCCAGTAAAGGTCTTTTTAGCCAGATATTGGCTGTTGATGTAATTTTTGCAAACCTATGGATGGCTGTCCTGCTGTATTTTGCCAAAAAGCCCGAAAAAATTGACAGGATTACCAAAGCGGATGTTTCAAATATTGAAAAAATTAAAGAGAAGGTGGAAGCTTATCAGAAAAGTATCATGCGAATTCCCACCTTTCCAGATATCATGATGTTATTGGGTGTGGGCTTTGGTATAACCGGTATGTCTCATTTCCTGGCGGATTACATAGCTCCCTGGGTGCAGGAGAATTATCCACAACTTGAAGCTTATTCTCTCACCAATAAATTTTTCTGGATTGTTATTATAGCCACCACTCTGGGGGTCCTTCTTTCCTTTACGAAAGTAAGAAAACTGGAAGGGGTGGGTGCCTCAAAATTTGGTACAGCGTTTTTATTTATCCTGGTTGCCACTATTGGAATGAATATGGATCTCAGCAATATTGCAGAGAACCCACAATTTTTCCTCATTGGGCTGATCTGGATGCTTGTTCACATATCTGTAATGATACTGGTTGCATGGATTATTAAAGCCCCATTCTTTTTTATAGCAGTGGGTAGCCAGGCGAATATTGGCGGACCCGTTTCGGCCCCAATTGTGGCAAGTGAATTTAATCCTTCCCTGGCACCTGTAGGTGTATTATTGGCAGTTTTTGGCTATGCATTAGGCACTTATGGAGCCTACCTTTGCGGATTATTGATGCAAATGGTTTCACCATAGGAGATCACCAGGATCCAGCCAGGAAATTTACTTTTTATCCTTATCAGCTACAAATTTAAGCGAAGCTGAATTGATACAATACCGGATGTAAGTAGGAGCAGGGCCATCGTTAAAAACATGTCCAAGGTGGCCATCGCATTTGGCACACCTTACTTCTGTTCTTTCCATTCCAAGACTCTTATCCACCAATAGTGTTATATTTTCCTTTGATTCGGCTTCAGTAAAACTCGGCCATCCACAACCTGAATGATATTTTTTATCAGAGCTAAACAAATAATTATCGCAACCGGCACAAAGATATTCCCCTGCATCAAATGTATTCTCATATTCACCGGTAAAAGGGCTTTCTGTTCCACTTTCGCGGAGTACATGAAACTGCATTGGTGTGAGCAGTTCTTTCCATTCATTATCTGATTTTTTCACTTTTTCGTTCTTTTTCTGTGAATCCTGACTAAAACCAACTAAACCTGATAACAATAAAACCATTATTATTATTAAGCGGTTTCTATTCAAACTATAATTGTTACTCATATCAATTGCCTTATATATTTATATAACAATATATAAACGATTGTGTTCAATTAAATAGTATGTATGTAAGAATATCTTGCTATAATGGGATATTTCCGTGCTTTTTCGGTGGATTGGATTGACTTTTGTTCTTGGTCATTTCCAGCGCCTGAATAAGCTTTTTCCGGGTTTCCTTAGGTAATATTATCTCGTCGATGTATCCAAAAGTAGCTGCCCTGTATGGGTTGGCAAAGTTTTGTTTATATTCAGTAACCAGATTCGCTTTTGCATCTTCTGAATCAATGGAACTTTTAAACAAGATATTTACAGCACCATCGGGACCCATTACTGCAATCTCAGCTGTTGGATAGGCAAGGTTCACATCGGCCCCTATGTGTTTGCTTGACATTACACAATAGGCACCACCATAGGCTTTCCTGGTAATTAATGTGATCTTCGGCACCGTTGCCTCAGAATAGGCATATAACAATTTAGCTCCATGCTTAATTATTCCTCCAAATTCCTGCACCGTGCCAGGAAGGAAGCCAGGAACATCCTCAAAGGTAACCAGAGGTATATTGAAAGCATCGCAAAAGCGTACAAAGCGGGCCGCTTTTACCGAGGCATTGATATCAAGTACACCAGCAAGGTGGGCAGGTTGGTTGGCCACTACACCAACTGATCTGCCATTTAAACGCATGTACCCAATGACAATATTCTGTGCATAATGTGGCATTATTTCAAAGAAATAATTATCATCTGCAACAGAATTAATAATTTCCTTGATATCATAAGGTTTATTCGGATCAGCCGGAACAACCTCCTGGAGTTTTTCATCTTCCCGTTCAATATCATCCATACAATTCACAACCGGCGGATCTTCCATATTATTTGATGGAAGGAAACTAAAAAGTTCCCGGATCATCATCATTGCCTGGTCGTCATCATCGGCCATAAATTGTGCAACACCACTCTTCGAATTGTGAGTCATTGCACCACCCAGTTCTTCTTTGGTTACATCTTCATGGGTAACTGACTTGATTACATCAGGACCGGTGACAAACATATAGCTTGATTCCTTTACCATGAGGATAAAGTCTGTCAAAGCAGGAGAATACACAGCACCACCGGCACTAGGTCCCAGTATAGCTGAAATTTGTGGAATTACACCTGAGGCCATTACATTCCGGTAAAAAATATCGGCATAACCGGCAAGGCTTCTAACGCCCTCCTGTATTCTCGCACCGCCTGAATCATTCAATCCTATTACCGGGGCACCTACTTTCATAGCAAGGTCCTGGATTTTGATGATCTTATCCGCATTGCTCCTGGACAGACTGCCTCCAAAAACTGTAAAGTCCTGCGCAAACACATAGACTAAACGGCCATCAATTTTACCATACCCGGTTACAAAACCATCACCATAGGGACGGTTTTCAAACATATTAAAATCGTGATTGTGGTGTCGAACAAGCTTATCCATTTCAACAAAGCTTCCTTCGTCCAGCAGAGTTTCGATTCTCTCCCGGGCCGTTTTTTTACCAGCAGCATGGTGTTTTTTGACTCTTGCTTCTCCGCCACCCTGCTCGGCAGCTTTATTTTTTTCCTGAAATTCCTGAAATTTTTCTTCTAAGCTTGACATAGTATAAATTAAAGATTGCTTGATTCGATAAATTGATAAATTATTTAAGACAGAACCGGAATGATTTGATTATTCTATTGTGATCAAAGGTTGATTTCCATCAATGGTAGAGTCTTCCTCAACCAGAATCTCTTTTATCACACCATCACTTTTCGCCTTATACTCACTTTCCATCTTCATGGCGGAGATTATAATTAAGGTATCACCACTTAACACTTTGTCTCCAACATTTACAAGTATTTTAACAACTTTCCCGGGCATGGGAGAGGAGATTGTCTTTTCATCGTCTTCGACACTTGATTGCTTCCTGTTTTTCTGGTACTTGGCTTCAGAGTCAACAACTTCAGCCTTGTAATTATAGCAATCGTGTTTCACTTCAAAGGATTTTGGCTTTGCTGTGCGAGTGACTGACATTTCAATAGATTTGCCATCGATGAGAAAAGAATAAATTCCATCGCCTACTCTGGCATAATCCAGTTCGTGAATTTTTCCATCAATCTCAACTTTCAGAACATGTCCAACAGCTTCCAGTATTTTTACTTCGGCAGTCCGGTCATTTAGTTGAATTTCCATAATGAATGAGAAATAATTGGGTTTTACAATCTGGACGCGGATATTTTTCTACCAAATTCCTTCCAGGGATTTTTTGATGATGTTCCGTTCTGGCCATTGTGTCCATTCTGGCCGTTTTTAGATTTTATGTCTTCGTTGTATTGAAGTAAGGCAGCCACAAGTGCAAGGTTTTCGAATCTTTCCTCTACAGGCACTTTACCACGTTTTATGTTGTTCTCATCTATACAGGGTTTAAACAAAAACTCCTCGTTGTCTGGAATAAAATGGGTGTTGTACTTTCCCTTTATAAAATCGGGGGTTTCCATAATTCTGCGGAGGAATTGGATGGATGTTTTTACTCCGGAAATATAGTATTCTGATAGAGCTCTCATCATACGCCTTCTGGCTTCATCTCGATCCTTTCCCCAGGTCACCAATTTGGATATCATGGGGTCATAATACAAAGGTATTTCAAATCCGGAATATACGTAGCCATCATTTCTTATACCTACACCCTGAGGTTCATCCAGCCTCGTGATAAGGCCCGGACTCGGCATAAATTTATTCTCGGGATCTTCAGCATATATTCGGCATTCTATTGAGTGGCCATTCTGTTTGATGTCATCCTGAGAGTAGCTTAGCTTTTCACCTGAGGCAATGAGAATTTGCTCCTTAACCAGATCAACCCCGGTAACCATTTCAGTTATAGGGTGTTCCACCTGTAGCCTGGTATTCATTTCAAGAAAATAATAGTTTCGGTCATCGTCAACCAGGAATTCAATGGTTCCGGCTCCTGCATAATTAACAGCTCTGGCAGCTTCTTTGGCACTCTCACCCATTTCTTCACGCAGCTTGTCAGTCATCAGGGGAGATGGAGTTTCCTCTACCACTTTTTGATGTCTTCTCTGGACGGAACATTCTCTTTCACACAGATGAATAACATTGCCATGAGTATCCGCCAGAATCTGAAATTCAATATGATGTGGTGAACCAATATATTTCTCTATGTAAACTGAATCATTGCCAAAGGCGGCCAGTGCTTCTGATTGAGCACCAGTGACTGCTTTGTACAGTTCTTGTTTATTTTCAACCAATCGCATTCCTTTTCCACCACCACCGGCAGATGCTTTTACCATTATAGGAAAGCCAATTTCTTCTCCTATGCGATTTGCATGAGCTTCATCAATGATCTTTTCTTCTGTACCAGGAACTACGGGAACACCAGCTTTGATCATTGTTTGCCGCGCTGTAATTTTATCGCCCATAGTACGAATGGCATTCGGTGGAGGGCCAATGAAAATTAAGCCTTCGGCTGAAATTCTCTCCGCAAACTCGGCATTCTCAGAAAGAAATCCATATCCGGGGTGAATGGCATCGGCACCCGATCGCTTGGCTACTTCGATTACTTTGTCTATTATTAAATAACTCTCATTGGAGGGGGAAGGACCCAGATAGTAGGCCTCGTCTGCTAATCGAACATGCATGGCTGTACGATCGGCATCGGAATAAACTGCCACTGTTGAAATACCCATTTCTCTGCATGATCGGAGTATTCGAACAGCTATTTCCCCGCGGTTGGCAATCAGAATTTTCTTTATCATGATATCCGCTATAGGTTCGGCACAAATATAAAATAATATTTTGTCAATTCAATCTTATTTATTAGCCTCCGGACATATGAAATATACTGTGCTTTTAACTTTTGAATAATGAATACACAGATAAAATCTACTGATATATAATATTATAATGAGAAGCAATTAAGGCACTTTTAACCTGATATGTAATTATTAACAATTGTTGATAACTTATGTTAAAATAATGTTCATATCAAGGGTTCAAAATATTTGTATAACATCATGTATGAAGTTATTTTTGTTGGACCAGGTGAGAGATAAAAGGCTGGCGTGAAGTCTTAAGTTAATGAAGAAAGGTTTGTAATGAACCGGCCCAATTTAACCTCTCGTAAGTCAAGAATCCTAATGATTGGCTTCAACTGGATCAGCTTGAAGAAAGCAAAGAAGTCGGGACTGGAAAACCGAGAGGTATGAAAGTTCTGAGGACTGGTTCAGAAGGAAATAATTAGCGGGGTTAATGCAGGGGGCAGATTACACAGGCGAATGACAGAAGGCAGACCCGGAGACGGGAACCCCAGGCGGATTTCAACTTCAGAGCATTCCTTTCGCAAGATTTGAATAATCTGCAGGCCTGAAGCCAGAGTCGAGAGAATAAGGCTCGTGAGAGTTGAAATCTCAAAGCTTAGACACCGGCGGGACCACTTCTTTAGAAGTGCAACAAAGGGAGAAGCCAGAATAACTGTAGTCTGGCGCTACTTGAAACCTATGGGTTCCTGGTAGTGAGAATGGGAAGCTTTTCGCAAGAAATGTTTCCCATTTTTGTTTTTAGTTTATTTTATGATTTTTACAAGGATTTAGGATCGATAAAATTCTCTGAATATCAATATTGAAATCCTAATAAATCTAATGCACGAGGAATCTCAGGACAGGACATGAACAGATCCCAAAGCAGACCAGTTCTGTAATTTTCAATCATAACAACAATAGGACCCTGATCTATGGCAAGATAGGAATCGGCCACCCAGCCCTCTGTTATATTAATGGCATCGTAAAAACCATACTCACCCCAGAGTTTGTCACCGAGTGTATAATAGAAAAACCGAATTGCTTCCATTGAATTCTCAGGTGTATAAGGCAAAGATGAAATGGCAGCAGTAGGGGTAATGACCCCGAGGTCATTGGTCGGAGAATGAGCCGAATACCCCTCATGATTATCACTGGCTGTTAATCCCCACATCTTACCTGAATAACCAACATAATTCAGTGGATTATCAACGCAGTAAGCTTTGTTTATCAGGCTGTGATTCAGATTTTGGGTCCAGTAATTGGCATAAGTGTCCTGCAAGTTTCGTGGATCAAGTCCCAGAAATGAATAATGTGCGAAAAAAAGCGGACCTCCGTATTCAAAACCAAGAGGAAGAACCAGGTCATAATATGTTTTATTATTTACCATATCACCATTTTTGGCCCAACCCTGATGATACACTTCGGCATCAATAGCATGAGTAGGAGAGGATGCAGCCAGAACATATACGATTAAGGCCTCATTATATCCCTGAATTGGCATATTCATATCCCAATTAAACTCAGGTGACCAATGCCAGTAAAGCTTTTTTTCTCCATCTCTGGTATACCAGTCCCATTCTACTTCTTCCCAAAGTCCGTTTAACTTATCAATAAGCTGCAACTCATCCGCATTCAAGGGATCCAGAAATTGTCTCACGGTAAGTAATCCATTTACTAAAAAAGCAGTTTCGACCAGGTCACCACCATTGTCCTTGGGACTGAAAGGAACAGTTTCACCTGTTACACCATTCATCCAATGGGGCCATGCACCATGAAACCGATCAGCAAGAGCAAGGAAATCAACAATCTTTTCAATGCGGGCGACACCTTCATTTCGGGTAATAAATCCCCTGTTTATCCCAACAAGTAAGGACATTAGCCCAAATCCTGTTCCACCTGAAGTAACAACATCACCAGATGTATTTCGCTCGCGGGCCATACCGCTGGTGGGATGCCCAAAGTCCCAGAAATATTTAAAAGTTTGTTTCTGAACAAGGTTTAGTAATTCCACGTCACTTATCTTTTCAAATTTAGGCAGCGTATCAAGGGCAGTGTAAAACTCTGTTTCAAATCCCTGAAACTTTTCTTTATTCTCCCCCATAACAGAATTGGAAACAAACAGATGATATTTTGAGAAATGGTCCAGCGGTGACAGAGAAGTGATCACTACCTTCCGGTTTTTATCCTGAAATGAGAAGGATATATCTACCTGATTTCCAGTCGTTGAGAGTTTTATAGAATTTGTATTTATTGTTTCGGTATTTAGGGGGTGGCTAAATAACAACTCAATTTCCTGGTCAAACGGAACATCTGTTGTGCGATCTGGATCTTTTAGGTTTACCTCACCTGAAATAGCAGTTTCAAGCATGAGTGGTGGTATGTCCTTATTTTTTTTACATCCGGATACAAGTATCAGTAGGAAAAGAAGAAAGAAAAGGTTTAAGTAATTTTTATAATTCATTTTAATTACATTTTGCTTCGCAATGTTTTTGCTTTTTGGACAAGTTTCTG
Source organism: uncultured Bacteroidales bacterium (assembly GCA_963750735.1). Classification (GTDB taxonomy): domain Bacteria; phylum Bacteroidota; class Bacteroidia; order Bacteroidales; family VadinHA17; genus JANTGF01. Next base: position 203,352 of record CAVVRY010000016.1, read on the forward strand.
TAGTCTTTTCGGATCGATATCATTTTCCCATTTTCCACCGTATTTTATAGAAGATCCAACTATAAATCCATCTCCATGTTGAAAATATGCCTCAAGATTAGATTCAGATATACCGGAACCTATTAATACCGGAATAGAGACTTCTTTTTTTACATCTTCCAGTTCTTTTGGATTGGCAGCACTGCCTGTTAATTTTCCGGTAACTATAACCCCATCCGATAAAAAATATTCGGCTGCCTTTGCCGTTTCAATAAGTGAAGTATCAGCTGTGATGGCATGAGAACTGTGTTTCTTTTTAATATCAGTAAAAATCAAAATATCTTCTGCTCCAATACTTTTTCTGAATCGAAGCAATTCGCCCGCATCAGCATCCATATATCCTTCATCCGCAATGTGTCCAAAAACAAAGCCCTCAGATCTAATGAAATCGAGTCCTCCGGAATGTGCAACTGCCAGGGCATCCTTATTTGCCCCGGCCAGTATTTGAATGCCACAAGGCAATAGACTTTTTCTCTTAACTTCATGTGCTATGATGCTTAACAATCCAACAATTTCCGGTCCGACTTTTCTTTTTAGATAGGGGACATCATGCATGTTTTCAATAAGAATTCCATCAACGCCACCCTCAGTTAATTTTAAGGCTTCGCTTATACAAGATGAAATAATTGCATTGGGATTCAACTTGCTTTTTGGTGTTCCTGGTAAGGCGGGAACATGTATCATTCCGATAACAGGTTTTAAGCTTTCAAATACTTTGCTAAATGTTTTTAATGCCATGTTTACGAATTCCTTTTATTATCTTTCTAAATTCAATTTAATAATAATCTGATAGAGAAAAAATAATTTTCAAGAAGTACTCTGTGAAGTGAAAGTAGTTCAATTTTCTTAATTTAAAACAGACTCAGGCTAATTTTTAGGAAATCCAACATTACAAAATTAATGAGTTCACGGGTCTATTTGTTTTATAGTAGTTTCCCTGGGTGTAGAACCTGGACTTTAATACGAATAATATAAATTTGTAAGAAAAATAATCCTGTTCGCGATATGTGTTTTACAGTGAATGTCAATATAGTAAAGGAAGAAATGGAGAAACGGTTCGGGGCTGTTTTAAATGACCCCGAATCATACCGTCCAAGTTATTATTATCACGCTTTCGAACTACCAAAAATGCCTGTTATTTGTCAGGCAAATCCAGACCTGATTCAGCTTTTTCACTGGGGTTTAATTCCTTCCTGGACCGGGTCAAAAGAAAAAGCTGACCAGATCCGTTTTCGGACATTTAATGCCAGGGCCGAAACAATTTCTGAGAAACCATCATATCGAAAACCGGTTCAGTCAAATAGGTGCCTGGTGGTGGCAAAGGGTTTTTATGAATGGCAGCATAGGGGGGATAAGAAAATACCCTATTACATCTTTTTACCCAATTCAGAAATATTCAGTTTTGCAGGAATTTATGATACCTGGCTAGATAAAAATACAGGAGAGCTACTCAACACATTTAGCATTGTAACTACTACAGCCAATTCAAAACTTGAGATTATCCATAATACAAAAAAAAGAATGCCTGTTATTCTTTCAAAGCAAAATGAGGAAGCATGGCTTGATCCTTCTCTGCCAGGAGAAAAAGTTAAGGATTTTTTGAGACCATTTTCGGAAAACTTCATGGAAGCCTATACAATTTCACCTTTGATCTCAAAAAGGGGAGTAGAAAAGAATATACCCGGCCTGATTGAACCCTATAACTATGATAGTCCGGGATTATTTGATTCCTGATAATATTGAAACATTTTTTTTTTCAAGGAATAATGTTGACATTTGTTATAGCTACATGAGCAGCCAATAATAGTCTTAACTTTCAATTTAATACAGCAGTCATGAAAAAAAGTGTAATAGTAACTTTTATATTAATAGGGGCTCTTAATTTTAATTCCAGAGCACAGGAGATATACACCAATACTGCGGGAGAGATGCTATTCCAGATGAGTGAAGTTAATCGTGGAGGGAATCAAATACCAACCGACTTGCGATGGACTATTTTCTTCCACCTGGGACAGTATTTTCATTTTGATATAAATAAATATGTTGGATTTTATTCCGGTATTGCTATTCGAAATGTTGGATTTATAATGAATGAAAAAGAACTAAACAGCCAGAATGAAAGTGTTCTTGTGAAGCATATTTACCGGACCTATAATGTGGGAGTTCCTCTTGCTTTTAAGGTAGGTTCAATTCAGGATAACTTTTTTATCTTCTTTGGTGCTGAATATGAATGGCTATTTCCATTTCAAGCATAAATACTGGCCAAGCGGTGGAGGTAGCCGAAACAATGAAAAAGTAAAATATACCGACTGGTTCAGTAATAATACCCCATATTTTATTCCCTCTTTATTTGCCGGGGTTCAGTTTCCAAGAGGAATAAATGTAAAGTTTAAGTATTATCTTCAGAATTATCTCAACCGGGATTACCTCGATGCCGATGGAAATAAACCATACGAGGATCTTGAGATCCGGTTGTTTTATATATCAGTATCCTTTACAATACCCTACAGGGGTACAAGAGTCCTTTGGGAACCAGATTCCAAAACTGATTTTGCATTCAGATAAATACAGTTATCAGTTAACAATTAACAATTATCAGAAAACACACAACATTATGTAAATACATATCATTAACCAATAAACTGACTACAGATCATTGATAACTGATCATTGATAACTGCTCATTGATCATTGATCCCTGATAATTGATCCCTGATAACTGATCCTGATAATTGATTCCTGATCATTGATCCCTGATAATTGATTCCTGATCATTGATCCCTGATATCTGATCCCTGATAATCCCGAAATACTTAAAATCTTTGATTTTATTAGCATTTCGAGGATCCTCGAAAAAAGAAGCAAATTGAAAATTTGCAATTTTTCGGGACTGATCATTGATTCCTGATAACTGATTCCTGATCATTGATCCCTGTAATAAATTATTCATTTTTAACCACCCTTATGCTGGCCTTGCCTTCAGGAGTTTGCAGGTGAATAAAATAAGGCCCGGTAGGTAGCTCAGAAATATCTATTCTTAATAACTGCTCCCTGTTAAATTGTTTCTGCTGAACCTCTTTTCCAAGAATATTCAATATCCTCAAATTAATGACCTCATACACCTCATCCAGCTCAATATTCAGTATGTTGTTTGCCGGGTTAGGGTAGACTTTTACAGATCCCTCCAGGTCAAATTCTTCAATTCCAACCATTGTAAAAGTATAACAATCGGATGTATCAACACATCCATTTTGAGTTAGTTCAACCGCGTAATTACCACCAGTGGTAGGAGAGAAGGACTGACTGGTTTCTCCCTGGATTTCAGCATTTGTCGAACAGTCTATCCATTGGTAGCTTCCGGAAGCAGCATTGGCGGTTAAGCTGGATTCAGATGCGGTAACACCTTTTTCAACTACATTTACTGTTAATACTGTTGTAATAACACTATCGCAACCTGTATAAGCACGCAGGGTATCATAAAAAGTGCCGGCTTCCAGCTGGTATTCTCCTCCCAACATTATGCTATCACCATGGCAAATTGTTTCCTGATTGTTTTTTGCCACATCTGAACAATAGGAAAATACATAGGCTGAGCCTGCATCACTAATAGGATTTGTACCGGCTTCATCTTCATCGTCGTAAGGAGCACCAACGATTGCATAATTACCTGATATATCTACAGCCCACCCAAAGTAATCACTATCGCCGCCATCGGAGGCAGAAAGTTTGGTCATCTCTTCCCATGTTCCTGAGCCGTTTCTTTTGAATATATAGCTAGCACCAATCTGTCCATAGTAAATTTCGTCGATAACTTCAGATTTTAAATATGCACCCACTATAGCCATATCTCCTGAAACACTAACAGAACTTCCAAACAAGTCAGTAAGGGCTCTATCTGAAGGTACAATCTTTTGAACCAGATTCCAGTTTGCTGAGCCATCCCTTTCAATAAGATAAGCAGCTCCGGCAATCCCCAAACTATCGGCTTCTACCTCATCGTGTGTTTCCATGTCGGCACCAACTATTGCATAGTTTCCGGAGACCCCCACGGAGAAGCCAAAATGAGCGTTTTTCCTGCGGACTGGTGCAACAAACTTACTTACTCTGTTCCAGGTATCTGAACCATCATTCTCAAAGATATAGGCTGCACCAGCTGCCTGATTAACCTCTCCACCATTTTCATCTTCTTCACGTTCATAAGGTGCCCCAACAATACAATAATTCTGGTCAATGCTTGCACTATAACCAAAATTTGCAAAAACAACAGCATCACCAGTGAGCTTTTGCTTTTCTGACCAGAATCCCTGATTATCCTTTTTAAAAATATAAGCTGCACCAAATTTAGCATTTCCACCATTATTTATTGCCCCGACTACAGCATAATCTCCTGAGATATCAACCGAATGCCCGAATTTATTATTATAAAACCTGTCTGAGGCAACAATTTTTTGCACCTGGCTCCAAACCCCGGAGCCATCTCGCTCAAAAATATAGGCTGATCCTGCAGCTGAGCCAATGTATTTTCTCCGGTCAGCATCTATCTGATTCATAATAGGCTCCAACAATGGCATAATTTCCGAGATATACTTACTGCATTACCAAATTTGTCATTTTCTTCCCGATCAGATGCAACAATTTTTTGTACCTGGTTCCAGTAACCATTCTCATCTTTTTCTAAGATGTAAGCTGAACCTGCTTGGTATAAGGTGTTTTCACCGTTGGCATCCTCTTCATCCCAGTAAGCTCCCACTATAGCAAAATGCCCTGAAATACTTACAGACCATCCGTAGTATTCCTCAACTTCAGCCCGGTCAGAAGCTACAGTTTTCATGACTTCATTCCAACTCTGTGCAGATAAGTTTGTAGAAATGCTAAGCAGAACCACCACCATTTTAATGAGTAGAGTTTTCTTCATAATTTATTGATTTTAATATTAATATTAGAACACTTCAAAGAACTGAAAATCGGAGTTTAAGATACTAATATAATTTTAATAACCAAATTTATTGGGATATCTTAATGTATCCTGAAAAGATAATCCAGGATTTAGATTGTATAGAGTTTTTTATAGATGCCAGGTAAGGAAAACTAAACTTAGATTTTCCCTGGCTGATGAATAAGAAAATGGCTAAAACTTATTGTGAAGTAAAAATATAGCTGATGCTGCCTTTTTGTCTTTCAGGGAAATTAGTTCCGGAATTAAATCTTGAACTCCGGGCAGCTTTTAATGCTGCATCCTGGAGACAATAATCAACAGTGGTAGATTCATTCTCCAATACTCGGGCACTAATTACCGTTCCATACTGGTTTACAGTAATCTCAACTGTGACTTTTCCTCTATCAGGAACTTATGGGAACCAGATTCCAAAACTGATTATTGATCATTGATCCCTGATAATTGATCCCTGATAATTGATAACTGATAATTGATAACTGATAATTGATCCCTGATAACTGATTCCTGATAATTGATTCCTGATAACTGATTCCTGATAACTGATTCCTGATAATTGATCCCTGATAATTGATCCCTGATCCCTGATAACTGATAATTTTTAACTGGTCACTGTATTGAATTATTTATTTTTAACCACCCTTATGCTGGCCTTGCCTTCAGGAGTTTTCAGGTGAATAAAATAAGGCCCGGTAGGTAGCTCAGAAATATCTATTTTTAATAACTGCTCCCTGTTAAATTGTTTCTGCTGAACCTCTTTTCCAAGAATATTCAATATCCTCATATTAACGACCTCATACACCTCATCCAGCTCAATATTCAGTATGTTGTTTGCCGGGTTAGGGTAGACTTTTACAGATCCCTCCAGGTCAAATTCTTCTATTCCAACCATGGTAAAAGTATAACAATCGGATGTATCAACACATCCATTTTGAGTTAGTTCAACTGCGTAATTACCACCAGTGGTAGGAGAGAAGGACTGACTGGTTTCTCCCTGAATTTCTGTGTTTGTTTCGAACAATCAATCCATTGGTAGCTTCCGGAAGCAGCATTGGCGGTTAAGCTGGATTCAGATGCGGTAACACCTGTTTCAACTACATTTACTGTTAATACTGTTGTAATAACACTATCGCAACCTGTATAAGCACGGAGGGTATCATAAAAAGTGCCGGCTTCCAGCCGGTATTCTCCTCCCAACATTATGCTATCACCATGGCAAATTGTTTCCTGATTGTTTTTTGCCACATCTGAACAATAGGAAAATACATAGGCTGAGCCTGCTTCATTGAGTGGATTTTGACCAGTATCATCTTCATCGTCGTAAGGAGCACCAATGATAGCATAATTGCCTGATATTCCTACAGCATCTCCAAAAATATCATAGCCACTTCCTGAACTAAAATCAGATGCCATAAGCTTGGTATCCTCTTCCCAGGTACCGTTTCCCGATCTCTTAAATACATAAGCTGCACCCGCCCAGCCATAAAAATTTTTCAGGTCAAGATTGCATCTTTTAGCTGTGAACTCCAACTACAGGCATATCCGTCAGATATACTACCGATGTTCCAAAGTGATCCATTTTTGCCCTGTCAGAAGCCACTATTTTTTGAACCATTTCCCAGGTTCCGGAACTATTCCTTTCAAAAATAAAGGCAGAACCGGCCATGTACAAACTATCACTGTCGTTTTCATCATTATAATCATAGGAAGTTCCGGCGATAGCATAGTTCCCGGAAATACTCACTACACCATCCTTCCAACCAGCGTAATAAGGACCAATCTGCTTACTTACCCTGTTCCATATCACCAGAGCCATCTCTCTCAAAGAAATAAGCAACGCCTGCATCTTCGTCTGCCCCAATAGTTGCATAGCTACCCGAATTACTCACACTTCCTCCAAATTTTCCTTCATAAGTGGGATCACCATATATTTTTTGTACCTCATTCCAGTTATCCTGCGTCATCCATCTCAAAAATATATACTGTCCCGGCTCTTCTGGTAAATCCAGCTTCCATCCCTAAATTCTGCTCCAATCGCACCTACAAGGGCGTAATCTCCAAACATGGAAACGGAAGATCCAAATTTATTACCACTAGTTCGGTCTGAAGCAACAATCTTCTGAACCTGGTTCCACTTGCCTTGTTCATCTCTTTCAAAAACATATGCTGCCCCTGCACTACTCATGGTATTTCCACCTGAAGCATCTTCATCTTCATAAATTGCCCCAACAATGGCATAGTTACTGGACATTCCAACTGAACTGCCAAATTCATCAAATTCATCCCTGTCAGAGGCGACAATTTTTTGCACAAGATTCCAATAGCCCTCATTGTCTTTTTCTAAAATATATGCAGCACCTGCATCAGGTAAGGTATTTTGTTCCAATTCATCTTCATCTTCCTGATATGCGCCTACAATGGCAAAATGTCCTGAGATACTAACAGACTGACCAAAACGATCCTCTTCAGCTCTTTCTGAAGCAACTATTTTCATTACTTCGTTCCAAGTCTGAGCATTTAAGAATGTAACCAAAGATGATAGAATTACTACCAAAAAAAATTGAAGTAAAAGTTTTTTTTTCATAGTGTAGGGTTTTAATTATTTATATTGATTTATTAGAATAGCTGGCTAATGACAGTAAGTTACAAAAAAAAATAAAACGAAGGATAGGATTTTAAAATAATTCACATTAGGTTTTTATTAATGTAGATCTTAATTTGATAGGAGGAGTGATTCTAAGATGGAAGCAAGAAGTAATTAGCTAATTGAGTTATTAAATACAAGCCTTTAACATTTATGATTTGTTTTTTGCTAACTGATAATTGCTCCCTGGGAACTGTGAAGACTGATAACTGAGAACTTTTTTTGAATTCTACTGTGAAGTAAAAACATAGCTGATGCTGCCCTTTTGCCTTTCAGGGAAATTTGTTCCGGAATTAAATCTTGAACTCCGGGCAGCTTTTAAAGCTGCATCCTGGAGACAATAATCTACAGTGGTAGATTCATTCTCTAACACTCGGGCACTAATAACGGTACCATATTGGTTTACTGTGATCTCAACTGTGACCTTACCACCATCCGGGCATTTGTAAATTGGCAGGGGCAAGCGCATATGGCTCCTGTTTTCAAGGTAATAGGAAATACGGGTTGGCCCCTTGTAGTCTGATGCCATATCAGCAGCTGTTTTTTCTTCGGGAGTTTTATCTTCAGGGTTTTCTTCCTGATACTCCAGGCTTGCATCACTTTCAGCTTCTTGCTTTGCCTGGTCAATAAAGTTGTCTTCCCCCAATTCCCCTTCAGATATCATTTCATTCTTAATCTGATCGATATATTCATTAATATCAAACTGTTCCTCAGGAATGCTGGCTTCATTTACAGCTATATCATGAATATTATTATCGACAAATTCACCTTCATTTGATGGTAGGTCAATCTCATTAGGTCTTTCAATCATTTCTTCTGGCACAGCTGAAAGATCAATCAGAATACCTCTATCAAGATTCTTATAATCAGAAGATAATTTGATTAACATGAAGATTATAGCGATAATTAAGTGTACAATAATAGTACCCATTATCCCATAAATATTCTTCTTGTAAAATATCTCCTTCATTGCTACAAAATTACTTAAAAATATATTAATAAAATTCCTGCTTAATTATTGATTCAGATGATTTAAAAATAACTAGATTTGGCTTACAGATATGGAGTATGCAATATTCATAAATCAAATTATCATTCTGGGTGTCCTGGTACTTATTGGAGTACTTGCAGTGCGTTTCAGGGTAATTACTGAACCAATAAAAGAAGGTCTGGCCAAAATTATTTTCAACATTACTCTGCCATTATTGGTACTGGTTGGGATCTCAGAAATGGATATATCATTGGAGCTGGTTGAAAACAGCCTGATGGCTATATTGTTTTCATTTTTGGTATTGGGTATGATGACAATTGTTGGAATTGGATCAGCAAAAATTGCCAAATTGCCACAAGAATCATCTTCAGTTCATATTGCTCATACCATGTTTGGAAATATCGTTTACCTGGGATTTCCTTTGATAAATGTATTATTTCCCGGTGGGGAAGGCCTTTTTTATGCCATGCTGTTTCATTTGGTCTCAAGCCTGATCATGTGGACAGCCGGAATAAATATACTTCAAAATAACCATAAAGATTGGCTTGGCGGACTCAAAAACCTGCTGAATCCGAATACATTCGCTTTTCTTATTGGATTCCTGATGTTGTCCTTTTCCTTAAAGCTCCCCGGCTTATTGTCAAAATCACTTGGTGGTCTTGGTGATACCACTATATATCTTTCCATGCTGTACATTGGAGCAATGCTTGCCAGTATCAACTGGAAAAAGGCAATAGTTTCTTTTCAAGCATATTTGTTAAGCTTCAATAAGTTAATTCTTATTCCCGTTTTAAGTCTGGGGCTATACCTATTGATGCACAGGTATCTCTCATTTAACCTGGATTATCCTGCAGCTTCTGTCATAATACTGGAGACTTCGATGCCCTGCATGGCAAATATTGTTGTACTTGCTAAAATCTATGGAGCAGATGATAAACAGGCTACCGAGAATGTATTCATTTCCACCATATTAAGTATTCTTACCTTACCTTTTATTTATTTCATAATTGAAAAGGCATTGTGATATTTCTGAATGGGGCATATTTAATAATTTGCCTTGTGATACTCTTAAATTCTTTTTGAAAATGGCTCTTGGTCCCTACTTGTAAATGACATTTATTTTTGCTATTTTGCAACATACCAATTATTTACCTGCTATATGATAATAAAAAATTTATAAATCAATATATGAACAGAAATAACGGGATCAATAGATTAAACAAAACAGAAGAATGGGATGTAATTGTAATTGGTGGTGGTGCATCTGGTTTGGGAGCAGGAGTTGAAGCCTGCACACGGGGATATAAAACCGTGTTGTTTGAGCAGCACGATTTTTCAAAGGGCACCTCCAGTCGCAGTACAAAACTCGTCCACGGTGGTGTGCGTTATCTGGCCCAGGGGGATATTTCCCTTGTACTGGAAGCATTGAAAGAAAGAGGATTGCTCAGACAAAATGCTCCTCACCTGGTGAGTAACCAGGCCTTTATTATTCCAAATTATGAATGGTGGAGTGGCCCTTTTTATACAGTTGGATTAAAAGTATATGACTTGATGTCCGGAAAATTGGGACTGGGTCCATCAGAGCACATAACAACTGAAGAAGTATTGGAAACAATACCCAACTTGAAAAAGAAGGGATTAATGGGAGGGATCATTTATTACGATGGGCAGTTCGATGATTCACGTCTGGCGATTAACCTGGCACAAACCATGAATGATAATGCAGGAGTGCCTATAAATTATATGAAAGTTATTGGTCTGCTGAAGAATGATAATGATCTGATTAAGGGTGTTAAGGTGAGGGATGAAGAAACAAATAAAGAATATGAGGTTCATGCTAAGGTTGTTGTAAATGCAACCGGGGTCTTTGCCGATAGTATTTCCAAAATGGATAATGAACATGCGAAAACCTCAATTGTTCCATCTCAGGGTGTTCATATTGTCCTTGATAAACGTTTTCTTAAAGGGGATTCTGCCATTATGATTCCAAAAACCTCTGATGGAAGAGTATTGTTTGCAGTTCCATGGCACAATAAGGTAGTTGTGGGAACAACTGATACATTAATTGAAGAAATAAGTCTTGAACCAAGGGCTTTAAAGGAAGAAATTGATTTTATCCTTAAAACAGCTAAGAAATATCTTAATTTTCCTCCAACTAAAAAAGATGTGTTGAGTGTTTTTGCCGGATTAAGGCCTTTGGCAGCGCCCGAAAATCCGGGTGAAGAGACCAAAGAAGTTTCAAGGAATCACAAGATAACTGTTTCGCTATCAGGCTTGGTTGCCATTGTTGGTGGAAAATGGACCACCTATAGAAAAATGGGACAGGATGTAATAGATAAGGCAATAATTATGGGAGGCCTGGAAGAAAGAAAGTCGGTTACTGAAAATATGCCCATTCATGGTTATGTGAAGCATTTTGACAGGCATGATCATTTGCATTATTATGGCTCTGAAGCGTATGATATTCAGGAAATGATTCGAAAAGATGATTCTTTGGGAGCAAAAATTATGGATGAATATGCCTATGTTAAGGCCGAGGTGATCTGGGCAGTTCGCCATGAAATGGCCAGGACTGTTGAAGACTTTTTAGCCAGGAGGATAAGACTATTGTTTCTCGATGCGAGAGCCAGCATAAAAGCTGCTCCGGTGGTTGCCAGGCTTATGGCCGGTGAATTGAAAAAAGATAAAAAATGGATATCCAATCAATTGGAAGCATATAAGTCGCTGGCAAAAGAGTATATTTTAGAATAACATATTTCTTAAAATACCACAAAATGGAATTGCTAAGTTTCAGGGTTTTTAATTACAGATCGATTATTGATTCAGGGTGGTGTGAACTTTCTCCCGACAACATTACCGGAATAATAGGGCAAAACGAATCTGGTAAAACATCAGTATTGGAAGCCTTAAAGAGCTTTCACTCTGGAATTGTATCGGAGGAAATTATCCGCAGTGATATGAGTCATCCCATGGTGAGTTGTTGTTTTACCATCGATCCAAAAAAGTTTGAAGAGGGTCTTTCGGAAAAATTGATTCCTGAAGGTGTATTAAATTATATCCAGAAGACGAAAAAGATGTGTCTTACCAGGCATTGGGATTCACGATTGCGCAGCATTGTTGAATTCAATGGAGATGAGGTGGCCAATTTGTATAGCAAACATATAGACCTGAAAAATAAGGCTGAGGCAGAAATTCAACAGGCTATAAATAAATATCTTTTAGAAAGAGATGAAATAGTTGCTGAAGCTGAAAGCGCTGAAGTTGATTTAAAGAATGAGGCAAAAAATCTTGAAACTGCAAAGGAACTTCTGGCTGAAGCAAAAAAGGAATTTAAACTGTTGAGAAAAACTCCCAATGAAAAATATGCTGAGGAGAAATTAAATGAAGCAAAAAAGTTGCTTGAAAACGTTAGAAAAAAATGTGAAGAAACAGATAAGAGCTTTGATATTAAACGCCAGAAAGCCGATGCTGTGCTTTACCAGGCACGAATAGCTGATAGCTTTGTTAAGGCAGAAGTAGAGTTTGAAAAGTCAAGAAAAAAGCTGAAAGAGGCGTTCAATGATCTGGCCAATCTTCAGGATAGAATAAAAGGGGACCTTATTGAAATAGAGAAAAGAGGCATGCAGCATAAACTTGATCATTTAAATGAACTGCATGTACAGGCAGTGCATGAGTTTGAAGCTGCCAAAGAAGATGCCATTCTGAAAAAACATCTTGCATTCAAAGTTATTTCAGGAACCAGCCTGTCAGTTGCAAAGCAGGAACTGCAAATGGAGAAACCGCAGGTTGATCCATATTATACTCAGGAAGAAGCAGGAGCGATTCTTTTTCAACTGATTCCTGAATTTATCTTTTTCGAAGATTTTAGCAGTTTATTACCTGACCAGATAGACCTCTTCGATATATTTGACCTGGAGAATGTTGTGGAAGGTTCCCGGGCAGCACGAAATTATCTGCTCGTTTCGGGCTTGAAACCCGGGTTCTTTTCTGAGTCAAATACACGTATTTTGAAACAGAAAATAGAAAGGCTTAACAGGGATGTTACCCTTAATTTCCAGGAGTATTGGAGCCAGCAGGTGGGGAGAAAGAATAAAATTACCATCAATTTCGAACTGGAGCATTACGATAATACTGTTCCGGATAAAAGTGGCCAGCCATATCTTGAATTCTGGATACGGGATAAGAATGAGCGCTTGTTTCCAAAGCAAAGAAGCAGGGGAGTCCGGTGGTTCCTATCGTTCTATCTGGAGTTGAAAGCATCTGAAATTAAAAACAATGGCTTAAATAAGATCATGTTAATTGATGAACCTGGATTAAGTCTGCATGCCCGCGCCCAGGAAGATGTTTTAAGGGTGTTTGAACTGGTTAAGGATAAAATGCAGATAATCTACACAACCCATTCACCACACCTGATTGATACCAACAAATTGTATCGCTTAATTGCCGTTGAAAGGGCGTTCGATAAGGAAGAAATTAGCGAAACGAAGTTTTTAAATTCAAATTCGTTGGAGTTGGCTTCAGATGATACCTTGTTACCCATTAATACAATGCTGGGTGCAAACCTGATTGCTAAAACACCAGATTTTAAAAACAATAACCTAATCCTTGAAAATGTAGCTGACTATTATTTAATGTATTCGATAAAAAACCTTATTAATTATAGGAAGGAAGTGTATTTTATTCCTGCAATTAATACTGATAACATGGTCAGCATTGCAAATATTCTTCTTTCATGGGGGTATAATTTCATCGTAATTCGTGGAAATAGGGAAGAGGAGGGGACTATAAGAAAGGATTTTCTGGATAACTTATCAGCTCTGGCAAATGGCCGACAATCTCCAAACATTATTAATCTGGAAAAGTTTGCCTCCATTGAAGATATATTTTCGAATTCAGACTTCCAGAAATTTTTACTTGAAAAAAAAGCTTCCATTGGCGAGTCAAACTCATCTTATATGAAGAAAAGGAAAATTTCCAGAGTCTTGTTGGCCGCAAATTTCTCTAAACTTATAGAGGATGGGAAATTAAATCTAGAAGATTTTGATGAAGAATCACGAAGTAATTTTAAATGGTTATTTGGTAAATTATCAAAGGTATTGAAATAGGTTTTTTATAAAAAAAACGGGGACTATTACATCCCCGCAATACTACTAACCCCAAAAATAAACCACCTTCTCACAGAAATTTCTAAGGAAGCAGGTTCTTTTCAACAACTTTAAGCATTTCATCAGCTGATTGTTTCGTAGTCAATACAGCTTTCTCATCTTTGTTTTTACCATCAACCAATACTACAAAGCCAGTACCATTATTTGATGCTAAAACATCAGATAGACCAAGTTTTTTAGCAATTTTTTTTGTTTCTTCCTTTGATTCCTTATTACTGAAATCAAATTTAACAAACTCTACATCCTTTCCATCAAGGTTTTCCTGTAAGCTCATTAGCTTAGGAGCAATGGCTTTACATGCCGAACAATAATCAGCGGTAAACATTACTGCATAAAGCTTTGGTGCCTCAGAGGACTGCGCATTCAGGTTGGAAAATCCGAAACCTGCCATTAGAATCATTAAAAGAAAAATGTTTTTAATTGTTTTCATAACTATAAATTTTTATTTATTAATATTTCATTACAAGTATAGGTGCTTTATAAAAGATAAAAAGTCAGCCCTGTGACATAACTGAATTTTCTTGAAAAACCGCAATTATATTGATTGTTGAATTTTATTGACTTTGGGTATTAGTGAGTTACATATTTATTCAAAAAGTATTGTAACCACTGAAGTCAATCTTACGTAGAAAACTGTAACATAAGTGCTGTCAAAACCCTATTGCATTTAGTTGTGAACATTGCTACAAAGTTTATGGTATAAAAGTTGAGTAGTATTTAATACAATCGGAAGGTGAATGTGGTAGAAGCATAGCTTACCGAGTTTTTCTTAAAATAAACCCTATAATTTATTGTTGATGTGAAATGTCTCAAAATTGAGATAGTGTATGTTTTTGCCTAAAATGAAAATTTGAAAAGAATATGACAAAAAAAGAACTTTACAGACTGGAAGTTTTAGCTAAAAGGAACAAACAATTCTTAGATGTATTGCGGTTTAAAGTTCCACGCAGTAATGGAATGGGGATTTACAAGAGGATGCAGGCTGAAGTATTTCTGGAGAACGTAAATAAAATTACCGATATTGTAAAAGGCATTGAATCATCAAATGATGTGATCTATGCAAAAGAACTTGTTCAGGCCTTAAATACAAGCCCCGATGATAACTGGAGGGAAATTGTTTTATATGTCCTTGATATGCTCGATGAAATGCGGAATACAATAGTATTTCATAGAAAAGCAGAATTTGACTTTATAAAAGAGAGAGTTGTTCATATGCTTGATATAGAAGTAGAAGAAGTCATGGTGTAAAGCTATAATAGAGATTACCAGATTAACTTTTGGTTAAATTTGAGATCCGACTATGTAAATGGTCGGATTTTTTTTATTTTTCCGACTGGAAAAAACTATCTAATGAGCAAGAGCCTAAAACTTGATTTTATTGTCAAATCGTACGATACTTATCCCAACGGGAAATTATCAATGCCATCTCTGTTGGACTTTTTACAGGAAACAGCTGGCATCCACGCCATTAAGCTTAATTTTGGGATGGAAGAATTAAGCGCCAGGAATGAAACCTGGGTACTGTCAAGGATGCGTGTTGAAATCGACCGATGGCCGGAAAGGGGTGAAGCGATTGTGGTGGAGACTTGGCCAAAAGGTGTCGATCGTCTTTTTGCAGTTCGGGATTTTCTTGTGTATGATAAGAAAGGGGAAATTGTTGCCAGGTCCTCCTCATACTGGCTTTTGGTTAACAAGGAAACGAAAAGACCGAAACCATTTGAATCATATATTAGTGATCAACTGAAATCTGATAGATCAGGAATTGATCAGAGGTTGGGAAAACTGCCAAATCTGAAAACTGTTGATTATAGTGATAAAAGAAAATCGATGTACTCAGAGATAGATGAAAACTGGCATGTCAATAACGTTAAGTATACAGAATGGATAATTGATGCCATGCCTTATGAGATATTGGAAGAGCGGATTCTTCGCTCCTATGAAATAAATTACCTGTCGGAGATAAAAATTGGTGAATCAATTGAAATCGAATTGGGATGGGAAGAGGATGACAAAAATAATTTGCTTGGAAATGTTAAAAAGGATGATAAATTATCCTGCCAGGTAAAAATGGTCTTCGACAATTGATAATTAACTTTTAGCATATATTTAATTCTAAATTATATACCCGAATGGATTCAAGAGAAATTGTACTGAAAACACTTAAGGAAACCAAAGTGCCGTTGAAAGCAGGAGATATTGCTGAAAAATCAGGCCTGGATAAAAAGGAAGTTGATAAGGCAATGAAGCTGCTTAAGACCGAGGAACTGATTGTTTCACCTAAAAGGTGCTTCTGGGCAGCAAAATAAAAAAGGCCGCATCAGAACTTTCTTACTCAAAAGTATCTGAAACGGCCCTTTTCGGAGGCATATATGAACCTACTTGCTGCTTCGCAACATTAGGATGTCATTTACTACTATTTCAGTAATATATCTCTTATTTCCTTTTTCATCGTCATATGAGCGATGGCTTAGTTTGCCTTCAACAGCCACCTCTTGGCCTTTTTTCAGGTATTTCTCAACGAAGTTGGCGCGTGGTCCCCAGGCAACCAAATTGTGCCACTCTGTATTTTTAACCTGCTCACCATTGCTGTTTTTATAGGTCTCAGATGTGGCTAGCGAGATCTTAGCAATTTTTTTTCCACTTTCAAGTTCTTTCACTTCAGGGTCAATTCCCAAATTTCCGATCAGGTTTACTCTGTTTTTTAAATTGTTCATGATACTAAAATTTAAAGTTTAACAAAATTTGATGTGATACTTCCATCATTACACCACAAAGTAAAGGTGGCCTGCCCGGATTATTCGGTTATTAAGTACTTACAGTCGTTTGTATTCGTTTGTAAACGGATATGTTTCAGATTATCAATAGAATAGGTCTTGCTAAGATTTGAGTTTGACAATTGCAATTCATTTCAATTATAAATTTTCCTGGTTTATTTGTACACACTAAGTATCCTTCTTGCATAATATTCGTATTATATTATTTAATAAAAGAAACCTTCTTTTTCGACAGATAAATCATACTATAATTTGTAAATTCGAATCAAATAGCATTGTATGGATCGTACATGTTTAGACTGTGGGGAAATACTCAGGGGAAGAGCGGATCAGAAATTTTGCTCGGATGCCTGTCGCAATAATTATAACAATCGTATGAATCGTTCTGAAACGAATTTCATGCGGAACATTCAGAATATTCTTCGCAGGAACCGAAGAATCCTGTCTGATTTGAATAATGAAGGATTGAAGAAAGTTCACCAGGACGTGCTGATTTCCAAGGGATTCCATTTCGATTTTCATACCAATGTACTCACAGCCAAGGATGGGCAAATTCAGTATTACTGTTATGAACAAGGTTATAAAAAGGATGGTGATGAATATTACTCAATAGTAATAAGGAAATTTGATGAAGTAGATCCATTTCTGTCTTAAAAGTGCAAAATCTCCTAAAAAGAAATACCATGAATTCAAAAGTGATAATCTGGCTTATAGCATTAGGACTTTTTTTTAGTTCATGTAATGAATTGCCCGCATGGGAAAAATTGATTAGAGATTACATTGCGCAATCAGAATTGGTTGACGAAAATACATCTATGGAAATTAAGTCAATAGAAAAAGTAGGAGAAGTGCTGGCTTCTGATAGTCTCAAGTTATATTGTGAGGAATTTAATTCCCAGACCAGAATGCAGGACCCTCAATTTACAGACCATATTCTAAGCACCTGCGAAGAGACAATTAAAACCTATTCAGAACTTATAATTGAGTTGAATCAGAAAGTTGATTCACTTCAAAAAATGGTAGGTGAAATAGATGAAACAGAGAAGGATAAAAACAAAATTTATAAGGACCTCCTAACTTTTAGTGAGTATGAAATCTATTCAAAATCATTGCAACGAAGCAGAGATCTTAAAAATAAATACCAGCATTTGCACGATCGACTGGAAAGTTATAAAACCAATTCCGATCGCCCTCTTGCAATGAAGTATCAATGTATACTTATGGAAAGTTCGAGTGATACAATACCGCCTAAGTCAATGTTCTTTTACTTAAATCCAATGGAAGACAAAATATTGGCCGTAACTGATCAATAATAAATATAGAACTGCTAAACCATTTTATCAGTCACTCAGATCTCTCTTATTTAAATTTCAAATTATATATCCCAGATTTACCAGGTCTTCTATTTTTTAAAGATCTGTTAACATTTTTTAATAAAAAACTTGACTTTTTTTGCCTTACTTGTGCAACAATTTAATATTTCAAGCGTCTTATTATTGAGATTAGATTTAAAAAGCCTGTTGAATTTTTAAAATTGCCATGAGCCCGATCTGGAATCAACTGAAGAAAACTGAAAATAAACTGAAGCAGCTTGAAAGCATCAGAGAATCAGGTGATCATTCAGGTTTTGATTTTTCTAAATTATTTAATAAACTAAATGTTTCGGCAGGGGGGGCAAGCTGGGATAAAATTGATATGGAAATCCAGAAAACCTACGAAGAATACGCTCTGCTTAAAATCAGATATTTAATGGACACCTTATAAGGATTAGATTGTATATATTTTCATCCCGCTCCAAAGCAATAGCTTAGAGCGGGATCTTTTTTAATGAGACACTGATTTCAAGAGCAAAGTGAATTGAAATCAGCATGTCGAATTAATCCCCGATAACTTAGTTTGTCGGGATTTTTATATATTATAACTTACAGGTTTCAGGAACATAGCATTTCTTTTTAAACAATTTTGAGGGTTCATTCTAATTATTTTCCCAGGAAATTCTTAATTTGGTATGCGATTATAAACCATATTTTTCTTGGATTTAGGGTCTTACCATAAAAAGGAAATAACACTGGGAGTCGGAAAGGCAAATCTTTATTCTTTGTCATTTCTAATTCCCATTTTAATAATATTTCTTATTCCATTTTTACTATTATGGCACGCTTCCCTGAGCGTTGACGACTATCTTTCATTGATAAAAGAAAAATTATTCTTCGTTTTTGGATTGTTAATTGCTGGAATCTTTCTACACGAAGCAATTCATGGACTTACATGGGCAATCTTTTGCAAGAATGGTCTTAAATCCATTAAGTTTGGAATTATCTGGAAAGCCATTACACCATATTGCCATTGTAAGGAGGTTTTGCCTATCTGGCATTACAGGTTGGGGACCATAATGCCTGGCTTTATCCTGGGCTTTATCCCCGCACTGATTGGGATCATATCTGGGAGCGTTTTGGCATTGTTATTTGGAATTGTCTTTTCTGTTGCTGCTGGTGGCGATTTTATCTTCATCTGGCTATTGAGGAAGGAGGCAGCCAACAGATATGTGGAAGACCATCCGGATAAAATTGGTTGTATATTATATTCACCCAAATAATTTTTTATGCTTAAAATTTATTTTGCAGGATCAATAAGAGGAGGAAGAGAACACATCGACTTCTATATTGGGATCATTGAGTATTTGCAAAATTTTGGTGAGGTCTTGACAGAGCATGTTGGAAATAGTTCAATTACACCTGAGGGGGAGAATACCCTAACAGATAACTTCATATTTAATAGGGATATGGAATGGTTGAGTTCTTCAGATGTAATTGTTGCGGAGGTTTCCAATCCAAGCCTTGGGGTTGGATTTGAAATTGCGAGTGCTATAGGATTGAAAAAGAAAATCCTCTGCCTTTTTAAGAAGCAGGT
Organism: uncultured Bacteroidales bacterium; assembly: GCA_963750735.1. GTDB lineage: Bacteria > Bacteroidota > Bacteroidia > Bacteroidales > VadinHA17 > JANTGF01. The sequence continues at coordinate 222,829 of CAVVRY010000016.1, forward strand.
GAATAAAAAGCTATCTGCCATGATTGCAGGCTGCCCGGATATTACAGTAAAAGAGTATGTTGAACTGGACGAAGCCAAAAAGCTTATAAATGATTTCTTATCTGATCTAAAATAGACAGCTTTTATGAATAAAAATTATTTTTTGAAAAGTTTGACGGAAGGTATTCCCGATTCAAATTATTCTCAGTTATTAGCGGCTTTGTGGTGGGATAAAAAAGGCGACTGGGATAGAGCTCATTCTATTGCACAGGATGTTCCAGGCAGAGACGGGTCATGGGTTCATGCCTATTTGCACAGGGTTGAAGGAGACGAATGGAATGCTTCCTACTGGTATAATAGAGCAAACAAAAAATTACCCAATCAGTCCTTAGAGGAGGAGTGGAATACCCTGGTAGATTTTTTTCTGGATCAATAATTCTACGGAATTATAGTGCAAGATTTTATTGACTATAAATGAATTCGGTATACATTGGTTTCTCGTTTTTTAAATCCCAACTTCTGGTAAAGTGCGTTGGCCTCTTTTCTTAACGGATTTGAGGTAAGGTCGATATGCCTGAGTTCTTTACTTTTCGCCAATTCTATTGCTTTGTTTAAAAGCATTTTTCCAAATCCTCTGCCTCTAACTGAATTATCTACTACAAGGTCTTCTATCAGGGCTTTTTTCCCGGTAGGTAAGGTGCAGGTGACAAGAGAAAGCATTCCATAGATTTCTTTTTCCTCAGTGGCCAATAAAAGTTGGTTCGAATCTATAATATCAATTAGCTCCGTTTCAGAAAGTGGTTTGGCCAAAGCTGATAATTGCGGTAACAATTTGTTTATTGATTGCAATAAAGTTTTCGAGCTTTTCGATGCCAGTATTATATCCATTTCGCTTTGGTGTTTTAATTTGAAGTCGGCTTAATTGCTAAATTAGGATTATTTCCTTTATTATTTATTCAGAGATTATTATTTTCTGGCATACACCTGAACAATTATCGGCCATAGAATGTTTTATTATTAGGAAAATTAAGGAATGGTTTTAACAGCAGTTTTAATTTATAAAATATTTTTACTAAAAAAACGTTTCCATATTAAAGAAAATTTGCTTATTTGTTAAGCGTAAATAATTTAAAATGAAGTTAATAAAACTCAATATTTTGTCTTTACTCCTTTTAATCATCACTGGCCATTTTTCATTGGCTTTGGTAGGTGAGAATTTGAATGAATTAAATACTATGAAAAAATCAGATAAGAATTTGAACGCCATTCCTGCGGGTATGCAGGTGGCCACTCTTGGAGGAGGTTGTTTTTGGTGTGTTGAAGCTATATACGAAGATCTTAAAGGAGTTGAATCTGTTATTTCAGGCTACTCTGGTGGAGCTAAAAAGAATCCTAGTTATCAGGAAGTCAGTTCAGGATTTTCTGGTCATGCAGAAGTAATACAGATCACGTTTGACCCCAAGCTTATTAGCTATAAGGATATTCTTGAAGTATTTTGGGAAGTTCATGATCCAACCACCTTAAACAGGCAGGGAGCAGACATAGGTTCACAATACCGTTCGGTGATATATTATCATTCTGATGAACAGAAAAGCATTGCGGAGGAATCTAAAAAACAAGCTGATGCATCAGGATTATACAAAGACCCTATTGTTACTGAGATTTCTGAGTTTAAGGGCTTTTATGAAGCGGAAGATTACCACCAGAACTACTTTATCAACAACCCGAATCAACCATATTGTTCAGTTGTTATAAGCCCGAAGGTGAAGAAATTTAAAAATAAATATAAAGATCAGCTAAAGTAGGTAATTATAGATTTTAATTACTTGATGTTGTTTAGTTTTTGAGTTACTCTTTCAACTACCATTTTCTGTGCTTCAATTTCCTCTTTCGTGGATACTTGTGCTATAAGATTTTCTTCAGCAAGTCGGGTGAATTCACTTATTTTTGCATTGTAATTAATGATATTCTTTTCTTCTTTCTCTAATTTATTCTCAATACTCTTCTTTTCTTTTTCACTTGAATTCAATAACTTCTTGGCACCTTTTTCTTCTTCTTTACTGGCAGAGGATAAATTTGCACGGTTTCTATCAATATCTTCAAGGTTTCGCTCCTTTTGCTTCCCAAGTAATTCTAATTCCGATTCGCTTTTAAGGATATTCTGTTCATTGGTTGCAATGTTCTTATGATAATTGGTGTTTTGTTTTTCGAGTTTTTCCAGTTGATTAGCTAAATCCTTTAATGTATTACTTTCCATTTTCAATTCTTCACCCACTGAATTTTTATACTCTTCCAGGGCAAATCCATAAATAAAATTTTTAATACCTTGATAAGTTCTTTCATTATCAATATGCGAATCATTAACATTGGGTGAGAAAAATACGCTGTCGACCTCATACATACTAATAAGTTTAACTGAGGAATCTACCTGTATAACAGCACTATAAATATTGATAGGATCACTGTATATCTCAGTAATTAATGTACCCTGAATGGAATGCTCAGCACCATTTTGTTTAACTTTCGATTTTGTATTCTGTTTGATTTTTTTTGTCCATGATTTCAAAACATTTTTCATGTTCGATTGAGGAATCATAACAATATAAGCAGGCTGGTTGCCCTTTGACATATCTACATTTTCTTCCCTGATTGTTATTGGCTCCTGGGCAAATGACGGGATTGCTATAATCAGGGCTAAAAAGACCAAAATATTTTTTATAGAGTTCATAATTTTACGCTTAACTGGTTAAATAATTTATTTTAATGCAAGTCTTAAAATATTCAAATTGAATTTGTAAGTAAATATAGTATATATGCATTATAAAACAACATGCTTATTGCCAAACGCCCGGTATCTTTTCCTGGCAAAACTTACATTTTCCTGATTCAATATCATTTGTTACAATTCTGTATCCTTTTCTCTCAATTAAGGTCTTATTGCAGTTGGGACAAAAAGTATTTGAGGCATCTGTTCCGGGAACATTGCCTATATACACAAACTTAATGCCAGCACTGAGGGCTATTTCCCTGGCCTTGTTAAGTGTCGAAACAGGTGTTGGCGGCAACTGGGTTAATTTATATAGTGGATGAAACCTGGAAAAATGAAGAGGATAATTATATAGGTCATTTTGATACAGCCAATCACACATTTCTTTTATCATATCAAAATCATCGGTCCAACTTGGAACCACCAGGTTGGTAATTTCAAGCCAGACTCCTTCTTCATGCAATATCTTCAAAGTATTTAAAATAGTCTGCAGTTTTCCTGCATTTAACTTTAAATAAATATCCTCACTGAAAGATTTCAGATCGATATTTGCCGCATCCATGTTTTTACACATATAGCGCAAGGGCTCCTCTTTTATAAAGCCAGCTGAAACAAGAATGTTTTTGAGGCCAGCTGCATGTGCAAGTTGTGCTGAATCAGTTGTATATTCAAAAAAAGTTATGGGTTCAGAATAAGTATATGCGATAGAGGGACAATTGTTCCGAATGGATTCACTTACAACCTTATCTGGCATCAGGTCATAGTTATCTGTTTCAGTTGGACTTTTCTGTGAAATGGTCCAGTTCTGGCAATTCAGGCAGGCCAGGTTACAACCAGCAGTAGCCAGGGAATAGACCCGGCTTGAGGGTAAGAAATGATACAATGGCTTCTTCTCAACTGGATCGATATGTATTGCACACGGGTTACCATAAGCAATAGTATATAGTTTTCCATCTTTGTGGATCCGGTTTCTGCAATCACTTAACTCACCAGCCTTTAAAGTACATTCGTTCGGACAAATCAAACACCTTAATCCGCGGGGAGTTTCAGTATAGAAAAGTGCCTCTTTGCTCCACTTCCATAATTTTCTGTCTTTCATTAAGTCATGGTTAGAAGTCCCAAATAGGTTTTGAGGACAGCACAGTGCAGCTCCCAGACCGGTTGCACCGAGCTTTAAAAAATCCCTTTTTGAATATTTTAGCTTAGGTTTCATTTTTCAAAACCGCTTTTTAAGTTTAATCCCGTCTTCCGACTTCAAACTTCCGTCTTCCAACTTCCGTCTTCAATCTTCCGTCCTCCAATTTACAAAAATTATTGCAATTTTCTTCTTCCCAGGTAGGTGTAGCCGGCTGCCAGGAAACAAAAAAGGCCAATAACAATAGATGTTTTCACCATTCCAAGCTTTGGTAGCAAAAATCCCGTAACAAGCATTGCTCCCAGAGCCGATCCCAATAAATCAATAGCATAAATAGAAGAAGCTATTCTACCAATATTCCCCTTGCGCAAAATGCTGGCCAAAGAAAAAAGCAGGCCTATGAAAAAAGAAAAAATGAATGTAAATAGAAGATAAACAGACTGTTCCAAAAAGGAAGGCAAATGAATTACTTTCAACAAAAAAACAATTAAAGGTAAAATGCCAGCAGTGAAACCAATTACAATTTCAAGCTTAACATAGTTTTGAATCTTTGGAACAGCAATTAGCCATTTATTTTGAAGAGCACCCAGGGCCAATCCTGTCATGAATACTGTAATAATAATTCCTGTCATTAAATAAACATATCCGAACAGCAACTGAAAACTAAAAAGCAAAAGTACCTCTACTGAAGCTGCAGCAAATCCGCCTGCAAACATCCCGGCCGTTATTGGATTCAGCCTGATTATGACCCATAAAAATAACATTCCCAATAGCACCAGAAAGATTTTTGTAGACGCACTAAAATAACTTAACCAAAATTTTATTTGGGCGAAATAAGCCAGCGGATTTAAATCAGCATTTGTTTCTGAATCTGTACTTATTTTTGACATGATTAGCTTATTTCTGCTATCCAGTATCTGATCGTCCAGAAAATACTCAGAAACATATTCATTCTCAATTCCTTCCAATGAAATTAATTGTACAATATCAAGACTAAGTTGACTATCTGAGGAAATAAAATAGTTCTTTTCCCCTGGAATGATAATTGTATTTGCAAAGGTCTTTTTTAATGTGCTGTAAATAAGACTAATAATATCATTTGACTCTGTGCTTAAATAATTGGCAGTGGCTGGTAGGCCAAAGGATACAACTCCTCCTGGATTTAATATTATTTTTAGTTCATCAAAAAATTCAGTTGTGTAAAACCGGTTTAGATTAATTGTATAAGGTGGGGGCATATTTATCAGTATCACATCGTATTTTTCCTTGCAATTGGATACGAATTTTCTTCCATCAGTGTGAATAATATTCACTTTTTCGTTTTTTAATTCGGGTGCAAATTCTTTCCCTGATTTCACAATCCAGGGATTTAATTCCACATAATCAACTCTATCAATTTTATATTTAAATATTTCAGATATCACCCCTGAGACACCCCCTGAAATAAGAAGTACTTTCCTGGCTTGTGGTCGTTGTATGAGTGCGTAGTGAACATCTTCTTCATTGGAAATAATGTTCATAGTATTGGTTATCAGGTTGTTATTTTCATAAAAATTGTGTTGATCCCCTGATTTTGTTAAAGCCAGACTTCCATAAGGTGTATCTTTTAGCAATAATACTTCCTGATTTCTGAATATAAACTGCTTGATGAATTTATCAGCCGGAAGAAAAAGGAATCCAATACCAAGAATTGTAAATAGGAGCAACAGCCATTCCCTTTCCTCTAGTTGATTTTTTATTTCTTAGAAGGAATACCGCTACAAAGGCATTTACCAGTAAAACCACAGCCAGAATCTGCATGGATTTTAAGAAGTAGATCAGAATTAAACTAAATATAGCACCGCCAACAACACTACCCAATGATTCCCATGCGTAGACTTTTCGAACAAGGTTTGCTTTGTATTTAATAGATATTCGCCCGGCATAAAATGTAAATACATAACCGGAGAGCAAACAGAATGGTGAAAGCAGAATAAAGGAAGAATAAAAAACTTCAAAAATATTTATAATACTGCCCGGTAGAAATACTATATTTTTAAGGTAATGCAATAGAAATATTGTAAGGAGTGGTAAAAATCCCAGGATTAAAAGAAATGAAAATGTATATGCAAAATGATTTTTTATTTTGGAAGATGATTTTCCCAGCCAGGCACCAAGTCCCGTCAGCAACATCCAGTTGCCCAGGATTACACCAAGAATTAGCTCATTTCCTTGAAATACAGCCATAAACTCCCTCAAAACAACTATTTGAGTTACAATTGCTGTGATACCAAGGGCGAGTACAGGCAGTTTATCGAGGATGGAAACAGGGTTTCCAGGTTGGCTGTTTTCAATATCATCCTCTGATTCAGGTTTTTTTTGAATCAAGCTGGAATTACTGGCAAATAGCCTGGAATAATAGCCCAAATGCCAGCTTAAATGAAAAATGCTGATCATGGCCAGTGCAATACCGGTATCCACATGAAATACCATCCATTGATCAATGTTGGTAAATTCTAGTTTGTAGTTCACCTGGATGGCCAAAATAACTCCCAAAACGGCAGTAATTAAAAAGGCAACCAACAAAAGTACATTCCAGAATTTTCTGTGTTGTGACACCTGAATGATGTGCAGCCTAACTGCAAATGAGCTCATTAGGTAAGCCAGGAGCAATCCCGAAGCAATGGGTATTATAGCGTAAGTTGTTTGCACAATGCTGAGTTAAGCAATCAAGCATGAATTTAATTAAATTTTAGCATACATTGTCATTTGAGATTAAATTCAATGGTTTTTAGTTATTTTTACTGATCCCTGAGTCAAATCAAAACCCATGATTACTCCTAAAAACTCCTATAGTAAAATAGCGACCTACCTGGCACTTACTTTTGGATTGAGTTCAATTTTCTACTATCTGATTATTTCGGCTGGTTCCCTTAACGTAAAAGGTGGTATGTATGTGATTGGCCTAATGTGGTGCCCGGGTATTTCAGCAATTATAACGCAACTTATTTTTCAGAAAAATTTGAAAGGATTGGGATGGAAGTGGGGAAAAACAAAATATCAACTTACCGCTTATTTTTTACCAATTTTATATGCTTTTATAGCTTATGGACTTATTTGGATTACCGGACTGGGAAAGTACACTGGATATATTCCTTCCAACCTATTCAACTTTTTAGTAATGGGTACCCTGATGAGTTGTTTTACTGCCCTTGGCGAAGAAATTGGCTGGAGAGGTTTTCTGGTTCCTGAACTTGCTAAAGTAACCAGCTATACAAAATTATCCCTGATTAGTGGCATAATCTGGTCGGTATATCACTATCCTGTTTTGTTGTTTGCAGATTACAATTCAGGAACTCCATGGTGGTTTGGCCTGGGATGTTTTACATTAATGGCCATTGGTGCCAGCTTTATATTTGCCTGGTTGCGTCTCCGTTCCGGCAGTGTTTGGACTGCAATGTTTTTGCATGCCAGCCATAATCTTTATATTCAAAGTTATTTTGACCAGGCTACTGACGATACCGGGATAACTGCATATATCAGCAGTGAATTTGGTATTGCGTTGGCATTGGTAATTTCATTGGTGGCATTTTTGTTCTGGAGGAAAAGATCAGAATTGGCTATATCAGGCTAAGTGGTTAATTATTTTTAAATATTATACATCCTTTAAAGATATGAAATTATTGAAAATAAGTACGTTAGTAAGAAAAATATTATACCATTCTATCCTCCTTCTTTCATTTATTTTGCTTAACTCACTTTTGTTGGCCAATGAGTTTAATAGTGTAATTATAGAAATAGGTTCCAGGGCTGGTAAGGTAGAAATTAAAGTAGCTGAGCTTTTAGTTGACCGATTGAATGAGGCTGGAGTTGTGAATACCCGATTGACATTTGAAACAGATGAAAGATCTTCAAACCTGGATGAAATAAGAATTTTACTCGGAATTCCAGAACATCATGAATATTTAAAAGCACAACTTAACAATTATAGAATTCCTGAGCTCACGGAACTGGCTCCCGGACCAGAGGGTTTTTTAATTAAATACATTAAGGGAACTAAAAATTCAATTGTATTGGCAGCCGGAGTGGATGATAGAGGGTGTTTGTATGCGGTAGGGGAATTGCTCAGGCAAGTCAAGATCCGATATGGGAAAATTAGCATCCAGGATGATCTGAACCTTAGAACAGCCCCTGCCTTTGAAATTAGAGGAACTCAATATGGGCAAAGTGGAGTAGCCAAACGATTGGCCAAGGTCAGAGACTGGACCAGTGAAGAAACAGAAAGAGTAATCCTGGATTATGCACTGGCAGGAGCAAATATATTCAGTACTCAACCCGGACCCATGTTCGATTTTATAAAGTCCTATGGTTTAATGACCCAGGGTGGATTTGGTGCAAATACATCCGGGCGGGATGTTCCAGCTGAATGGAATGCCTCCGAATCGATTGGACGGATAGGTTATGTTTGTTTATCGGTTCCTGAAGCCAGAGCGTTTATGTTGCAAAAATGTGATGATTATTTTAAGTCCAGTCCGACCTTTGACCTGGTCAAATTCCATGGAGGTGATGGGGGAGGTTGTGAATGTGACAAATGTGATCCATACGGCCTTACATTCATAAAGCTGGTGGAGGAAATGGCTGAAATTATCCATCGCTACCATCCAGACACCAGAGTATATTTTACGAATCAGAAGTTTGATAATGATGATGACAATGCCATTTTCGAATACTTAAACGAAAAACCAAGATCATGGCTCTGGGCCTGGGGATATGGACCTGGTTCTGATGCCACTACATGGCAACCAGGTCACCGGCAAACGCACAGGATGGATTTATTTCGATACCCTGGTTTCGGACCTTATGGGCTCTATCCCCAGGAAATATTACATCAGATACCTGCCCGTCATGATCTGGTATTCTACAATGAAATTACCCATTGGAAATATGCACAACATGCTTATATTCAGATGTATCCACGAGCCGATCGCAATGGCGACTTACCTCCCCACTGGAGTCACGATATTTATGAACGGCAACCGGATCAGTATTTGACAATGGTGTATAACCGATTGACATTCTATGCCTGGCCAAGATACTACCACAGGGTTTTTAATGATCTTATGAGATATGGAATAGGGGATATAACCCATTCCAGCGGACATCATGATCATTTCAATCAATGGATGTGGCAGCGCCTGCTCTGGTCTCCCCGAATGACTGTGGAAGCAGTGGTTAACGAATATTGTAAAACCTGGTTTGGAGAGGAGGCTGCTCCTTTTATGGCCCAAGCCATTTTTGAACTTGAGGTAAATATTGAAGAACAGCCAGGAATGCCTCTGGATAAGAAAGGATGGAATAGAGAAATTCTACCAGCTGGTTAAAAAGGCGGGAGAGGAAATGCCAGAAGAACTAATGAATAAGAATTGGCTATGGAGGATGTATATGCAAAAAGCTGCCCTGGATCTCTATGTGAAATTGGAATTAATACAGCAGAAGGAATTCCAGATAAACATTGAAAATAAGGTATCAGAATTACTAAATGGAGGTAGATCAGTAAAAATTAATGATTTACTAGCCGAATTCAATACCATTAAGGAAACACCGGAAATGACCCGACTGAGAAAAGAAGCTGAGGCGCTGGGAGAAGAGAGCAATACACTCTTTGGGCTTAGAAATGATGGAATTTATAATTTAGATCATGATTTTATTGGTTTGGGATGGCTTAAACGTCAACTGGGCAGGGCTGAGAATGCAAAAAAGAAGGAGGCAAAAGGACTCCTGCAAATGATTGTAGATTATGAGAATCCCGGCGAAGGAGGATTTTATGATAATCTTGGTACCTATAACAATGCCCCAAATCTGGTTTTTGGCTATCCCTATGATCATGGACAGCCATATGTATCAGAGATGCTCTCGGAAGGAAACAGACCCAACCAGCGAACCATGCATTTTACACAGGATGAAGATCAGGGCGTCACCCTAAAGTATACCGATCTTGATCCTGAGGCATCTTACTCAATTCGATTTACATTTGTACGTCCCTGGTATCAGGCTCGGTATGCAGACAGGATGAATCAAAAATCTCAGACAATTTATGCGGATGACAGGGTCATTGCCAGAGAAGTTGAATTACCTCTACAGATGAGTGATTTCTTTACATTTAAAATTCCAAAATCTACCACAGGTGACGGAGAGCTTATTATCCGATTTGAACGAGCAGCAGATGTTGCCCATGGAGACCGTGTTGAAATTGAACAATGGCGAAATTCCGGCGGTTGGGGTACTATTGTTTCTGAAGTCTGGTTGATTAAGGAATAAACTGATTAAGATTGACTTTTTGTTAGAAATAGTATTAAAATTTAAAATATATATGGAGATATTCAAATTAGATAGTTATGAGGAAATCAGCCAGCAAGCTAAGGCGCTTATCATTGAAGAAATTTCCAATAGAAAAGACCTACTTCTTTGTGCTTCAACGGGAAGTTCGCCAACCAGAACATATGAATTATTGGCAGAAGAATATAAGCATCATTCTGCATTGTTTTCTCACCTGAGGGTTATAAAATTGGACGAGTGGGGAAATGTTTTAATGGATAATCCCGAAACTTGTGAATCATATCTCCAGCAGCATCTTATTCAGCCTCTTCATATTCCAGATTCAAGGTATATTTCCTTTCAAAGCAATCCCCCTAATCCGAAACTTGAATGCTCCAGAATTCAAAATGAACTGACTTCTCATGGTCCGGTTGATGTATGTATTTTAGGTCTGGGAATGAATGGGCATATTGCATTGAATGAACCAGCGGAGTTTTTACAGGCCAATTGTCATGTTGCTGAACTTTCTGATATGTCTATGCAACACCCCATGGTGAAAGGAATGCAGGAAAAACCAACTTATGGATTAACTTTAGGAATGGCAGATATTCTGCATTCAAAGAAAATTATCCTACTGATTAATGGTTCTCATAAAAGGGTTATTGCTAAAGAATTTTTTTCAAAAAGAATTTCTACAAGAATCCCTGCAACATTTCTCTGGTTGCATCCCAATGTAATTTGCCTTATTGACAAAGAAGCATCAACTGATTAATTTATTATTCTGAATTTATCATATTCAATTTATGCGCATGAGTAGGTTTAAGCAAATGAACTTGATTTATTTAAACAGAATTACTTTTCTTCTACTTCTGTTTTTATTGCTTTTAGGGATTTCCTCCTGTCGAAATAATCGCCTGAAGACCAATGAAAAAGAGTTGAGACAGGAGATTCTTTTGCAGGAAAAAGAAAAAGAGGAAGCAGAAATATATGCCAATAAAAACCAGAAGGGCGATAGCCTGAATAGCTTTCCCAGGGCTTTCAGATATAAAGAAGACCGTTCAGTTGACCCTCAACAATCCACCCATGATTATAGATATTGCAGGAGGCCTTAATAATGTTAAAGAAATCAAATTATCTGATGTAGCTTCGCTTGTTTCATATATTCGTATGGAGCCAGTGCCTGATTCTACCATTCCTATGGATCTGAAATTAAGGTATTACCTTATTGGAAAACTACATTGTTGGTCTAAATCTCTATGGAATTCATCTGTATTCAAAAAATGGAAGATATATTCGTTCAATCGTAAAAAATGAGTTTACCGGCGTAAAAGTAGAAGCAGACCGATTAGTGTTTTGGAACGACTATTCTATGAAAGGTGGTGGTCTGACAGTGAGTGGGAAAGGGGATAGGTTGTTTTACAAATACAGCAATAATATAACCGGTCAGAAGTATTTAATGGAATATGATTGCTCTTCAAGCCAGATATCGACAAACTACATATTTGATCCGGAAAATCCTGATCAGATTTCAGGTTTGGGAAATGTTGCCATTGACTTTAACCATGGAAAAACAGAGGCCCCAAAACCCCGAAAACACCAGGGGATGTTCAGCGGGTCCCCGGCATCCTTTTTTCAAAACAGGAGTGAATTTATGTTTGACCCCAATACTTATGCCCTCCCTTCAAATGGGGATAATATGATGGTAATACTTAATAATCAGGGAGATACTTTATCAACATTCACCCGGTTTGAACAATTGATTAATTATACCAAATCATTGATTCGAAATACTGATACAGGGATTCAGTATGAATACAATGGGAAGTTGTACTTTCGAACGGCTTTCAATGATACCATATTTCAAGTGATTCCTCCAAACCGTTTATTACCGGTATATGTCCTGAACCATAGAGGATATAAAGTTTCAAAACAGCAAGGGGTTGATCCTGACTTTGATCTCACTGGCAAAATAATCCCTGAGGGCTTTGCCGAAACAAAGAAATTCATCTTTCTTACTTTTACAAAAGACAATTACGATTGCCCCAATACAAGAAAGAATAAAACTGTCAAAATCTACCATAGCCTGTATTCAAAATTGGATAATCAATTTTCAGTGATAAAAGGCGATCCATTTGATTATTCTCCTGAAATTCTGGAAAATGATATTGATGGAGGAATACCTGTCTGGCCTTCTTCCTACATGATTGGAAAAAGTGGGGAATTGTTGATTTCCCTGAAAGGAAATGAAATTAAAGAACGTGTAAAATCTGATCATTTTAAACTTTCAGGAGCTTCGAAGGCAAAAAAGATGGAATTGGAACAATTGGCAAATTCTGTTTCCAATATTGAAGATATCCTGATGATAGTAAAATAATAATGATGATTATATGAACTTCGAGATTAAAATAGCGCTTAGAAAATTACTTCGAAAGCCAGTTTATTCCAGCCATTACATTTCATTGGTTTTACATTTGGTATTGTGGCCAGTCTGCTCATTTATTTATGGATTTATAATGAACTGAGTTATGAGAAATTTCATCGTGATTATCAGAGGATTTATCGCGTTCTTACACTTTCTAAACAGGGTGATGAAATTGTAAAATCACCTATGTGTTACCGTCCGGTTGCCAAAACCATGAAAATGGATTATCCGCAGATTGAGTATGCAACTTATATAAGTTACAGCTCAGAGGATGCTCCTTTACAACTGGAAGCTGGGGGTGACAAAATTGAAGCGAAGATGTGCTGGAGCGATGCTGATTTTTTTAACATTTTTGAAGGATTTAAATTTATAGAAGGATCAGCTGAAAGCGCATTTGAAAAACCTGAGAACATTGTTCTGTCAGAAAAAACAGCAAAAAAAATATTTGGAGATGAGCCTGCATATAATAGAATACTGATCAGTGATAAATACACTAGGGAAGTTTATACGGTAGGCGGGGTAGTCAGTATTCCGGAAAATAGCCACATGGATTTTGGGTTTATGCTCTCTGACAAGAATAGTCGCTATTCAGGATATTCGAATAGCTGGAGCGATAAAGGCCATGTACGGGTCTATCTTAAATTGCGAAAAGGTGCTACAATTGATGACCAGTTTCTCGACAGGATATCAAATCATATCAGCCGGTATTCAAATTATACTGACAAACTTGTTTTTCAGCCTCTGACTGATATCCACCTCTATTCCGATTATCAAAACGACAGGTATGATATAAATCCGGGGAATTATAAATATTTATGGATTTTTTCAGTAATAGCTTTCTTGATCATTTTTATGGCCTCACTTAATTTTTCAGCCTTATCTATTGCTCGTGCTTCAGAACGAAAGGTTGAAATAGGTATCAAAAAAGTAATCGGAGCAAGCAGGATATCCATTTTTCGACAATTTATGTCAGAATCAGTTTATCAGACATTTATAGCAGCAATTGTTGCCCTAATTGTTGTTTGGTATATTCTCCCATGGTTCAACACCCTTTCGATGGAACAACTGAGCTTACATTTTTCGCCAGGTTTATTATGGAACCTGATTCTATTGACTCTCATTGTTGGTATCATCGCCGGATTATATCCCTCATTGTATCTATCTTCATTTAATCCTATAGGGATATTCAGAGGAGGTTCCATCTCAGGTTCAAAAAGTAATTTTATCAGAGTACTTGTAACTATCCAGTTCACAATAACAATTTTCTTTATTATATCGACTGGTCTGTTTTTAAAACAATTAAATTATATCCACAACAAAGACCTTGGACTTGACGACAAAAACATGCTAATAATTCCAACAGGCCTATGGTATGGTAATAAGCAATTTAAAGAAGAGCTTTTAGGTAATCCCAGGATTTTAAGTGTTTCAGCCAGCACTTATGCACCTGTTGATTTTGCATTCAGACATAGTCTGCCTTTAAGCCATCAGGGAAGTCTCGATACTTTAAAAGCATATCTGTTTTTTGTTGACGAAGATTTTGCAAAAACTTACAATCTGGAAGTTACCAAAGGCCAGTTTTTAAAGATGAATTACAGTGACTACTGGAAAGAAATGGAGAATTCAAGTAAGGGCAGGAAAGAGGGGACTGATTATACAGTTTCCATTCCAATTGTAATAAACGAAACTGCTGAAAAGATTCTGGGATTTAATGATCCAATAGGACAGCGGATTGGAGATAATGTAATTGTGGGAGTTGTTAAAGATTTTCATTTCAGACCCTTTCATTATCCAATCGGACCTCTGTTAATGACCAATGATCCTCAGAATATCATGACAATGAATGTGCGTATAGCACCTGAGAATAGATCAGAAACGATTAATTACATCAGGGATACTTACATGAAACACCGCGATGATAGAGAATTCTCATACAGTTTTTATGACGATCTATTAAATGAAAAGTACCAGCCAGAGACCCGTTTAAAAAATATTACTATAGCTTTTGCTATCCTGGCAATTGTGATTTCAATCTTAGGGGTTCTGGGTATGGCGATATTTTCCATCGATCGCCGGACTAAAGAAATCGGAATACGCAAAGTAGTAGGAGCAAGGCAATCTGAAATATTAATTTTACTTAATAAGGGTTTCATAAAATGGGTAGTAATTGCCTTTTTTATTGCATCTCCAATTGCATGGTATACAATGAATAAATGGCTAGATAATTTTGTATATAAAACCGAACTAAGCTGGTGGATTTTTGCTTTATCTGGAATTTTGGTATTCGGGATTGCATTATTAACTATTAACTGGCAAATCTTGCGCGCAGCAAGAAAGAACCCGGTTGAATCTCTTCGATACGAATAAAATATACCCCATTATGAATTATAAGAAGTAACTTTCAGGTTTTCAATACTTATTGTTGAGATATTAAATAACTTCCCTTCCTGTTAATTTTTTACCGGAGGACTTATAACCCCAAGAAACCTTCCCATCCAGTAAGGCAGCAGGTAGGTGTCTCCTGCACTTAATTCACTTCTCCTGTCGGAATTATCAAGTCGAAAGCCACTTCGGTTGTGCTTTAACTCAGGCCGTTCATCCGGCGGGAGTATTTCACTTGTAATTTGCCCCATGAAATTGGGTTCCAGCAGCTCAATATCTTTCCTGTGGCTATTTTTTACCTCAAACTGTATCATATCAAGGGGCCATTCCTTCAGGTGCCATATCGATTCATCCAGATCAAATTCATTGGCTCCGGTTACGGCATAGCAGAAGTTCCAGAGTGAGTTTTTCTCAGGCCTTAGAATATCCCAATGATCTCTAATGGCCTCTTTATATTGCTCTTTTAAAGTGTCATTAAATGCATACGGATATAAAAACCAGTAGGCAAGGAAATACATTTCATCATCGGAATGGTTCCATTCTTCTGATAGCATTTTACTCCAGTTATCTCCATCCTCAGGGGCAGGGCCAATTTCACTACAGGGTCTCATAAGATTCTCAAGATATCCGTGTTCGTTCATTAGTTCGAAAGCTTTTTCTTTAAATACTTCCTTTCCGGTATGTTTATATGCCGTTTGCAAAAAGGCAATAATATTTGAGGAACATATTTTCCGGTCGCCTATCATGGTTCCGAAACGATTTACATATTCGGGATTCCACCTTCCCCATAAAGTTGGCAGGCCATTTACATCAATCAGGTAGAAATCATTTTCTACTATATAGCTCATCAGATCGTCCAGGATTTTCACTGCTCTATTTTTCCATTCCGGATCATCAATATATTCTGCAAGAAGGGTCATTGCGAAGATTTGACCTACTGTCTGGTCGCTGCTTGCAGTGCCTCTCCAATCCCATTCATCATCAGCATGATACCATGAAACCTGGTCGTTATACCCGGGGTACCAGTAATCTTCAACATAGGTCCGGTATTCTTTTCTGAATTCCTGGTAACCCTGCCTCTCAAATGTCCGGCCAAATAATCCCTGAATATTGTTGATTGTGTGAAGTCTTTCCATGGCTTCAAATGATTCAAAACAATTCTGTTTGGCCTCTTCAGAATCTGTTACAAGGTACCTGAAGAGTTGACTAACCATATACATGGATGTCCAAAGGTTATCGCTATCTGCTTTTTTAAGAATGTTTGTGGATAAATCGTTGTTTACAAGCTGGGTAACATTTGCATTGAATCCGTACCGAATATGTCTTTCACGTACCTGCTTTTCAAAAACCATAGCTTTGTCCTCCAGGGTCATTTTCTTAAAACATATCTGTCCAAGCCCCTTATCGGTCAGAATTAATACTGAATTTTCAGGTCCGGGTTGAATGTCTGCTACTATATTCCCCGGCAACCACCGTTCTCCAAAATAATAGTTGAATTTGCCATCCTCTTTAAGCATAAATGCCCCTTTTGAAGATCCAAACCAGAGGTCCCCATTAATTTCTTTAATTGCATTTAGCTCTGGCCAGGGTAGTTTCTCATTTAATTCCTGGATGATTTTTCCAGATTGATTGATTATAAGAAATCCATTGTTTGTACCCAACACAATTTCTTGTGAATCTTTAATAAGTTCAAAACAAGTTAAACTGCTCCCGCTATAGATTTTTAACAGTTTTTTATCATGACTTGAGAAAGAAAAAACAGAATTTTCACCAAGGATTATAAATATATCGTTTAGGGGATCATATTTTATTGATTGAATCATTTCACCTTCCAGATTTCCCTTCCATCCCGGCGAAGAATCTTTTAAATAAATTAAATCGTGCCCATTCGAAATGATGAAATCCATATTGTTGTCTATACAAAGAATTGATGCAGAGGGTGTTTCGTGATTTAAGAAAAGTTTCCCTGCCCAGGCATTGCTTAACACAGCCTGATCATCGAGATAGACAAACTGATTCTCGTAAAGAGTTAAATCGGAAACCATTTTATCATTCATTGGAAGGTAATTCATATCCAGGCTTAAGGTTCCGGGATATTGGAAGCGCCCGTTGTTAGGTCGGTACAATTTATTGGATGCAAGCACCTGAATGACCCCATTTCTATCTGAAGCCACTTTCAAAGGATTTTCAATTTCTTCCTCAAAGTAATACTTAATTGAGAAATCTTGAAGGTAGGGGATATCCATATATACTGGCTGAGTAATTTCTTTTGGATTTTCTTGCTCACCGCATGCTGTGAAACCAAGAATCAGGGCGATTACTGCCATCCACTGGATATTTTTCATTTTTTATCTTTTTATTAACCAAACATCAGAAATTCTGGAGTAAAACTTCCATCGAATATGCGATTCCTCGGGTCTGTCGAAACTTAGTGTGATTTTTCCGTCTCCAACCAGTTGGCGAGGCACGATAAACTCCTTAAATTCCTCCACTTCCTTGTTATAAAGTATAGGTTCCATTCGATAGCCGTCAATTCTTAAAAGTGCATCCCCATATCCAGTAATTCTTACCAGGTAGCGGGCATTTGGATCAAGATTTTCATATTCCAGAATGGGATCGTTCTGATATACCTGGGAGGATAGCCGCATTCGACTGTATCCTGAATCCCACCATCCAAAGTCTACGGCATCATAAACAGTAGTAGTAACATGCGGACTGTTGGCAATATTTGAAATATCATCATAATAACTTCCGGCTCCCGGGTTTTCCCAGGTTCGAATTATTTCCAGCCTTTCCTTTTTATCTGATTCATTATCATATTGTTGAATCTTTTTGAATTCATCCTCATACCACCACCGGTTGTTCAATGGATAATCGACAAAGTCCAATATACAGCCCCTCTGTGAATTGCTGGCCTGGTATAGTTCCACACTTGTTTGTAAACCAATGAGATTGAACAGATCGGCGCAATAATTTTCAATTTTAACTTTTAGATCCCCTTCTATAGGTACTTTTTCAGCATCCTTTATTTTGTCCAAGGGATTTTTGCATGGCAGTTTCCACGCCAAGTTCATCCACCTTAGAAAGAATCACATTAGCTTCTTTTTCAAGCTCTTTTTCATTCAATAGCCTGCGTCGTATGTAGGTGTCATAATCGGCTCTTAGTTGCAATAATAACCATCTCCAGTTATTGACTAATTCAGGATGGTCCTTTTCCAGTTTATTCCAGTATGCGAAGGTAGTTTCTATACCTCCATTGTCTTTCAGTGGCCCCAGCCAGTTATTTTCAAGAGCCAGGATGCCTTCTGCTGCAGAAATTTCAACATCAGGGCCAAAGAAATACCGGCTGTATTCAATTAGAATGTCTCTAACATTTTTATTTGGATCCCATCCGCGTTGACTCCAGATTATTTTATTCACATCATCATGACAACCATCAGAATATGAAACAAATCCGTCCGTAAATTGGGCATAATCACCATGAATTTTAGCATAGTAAACAGGCTGAGGATTGATCCCTTCTCGGCCAATTGTAAGTGCAAATGCCTGATCGAAATTTAACGCAGGATAATCACATCGAACATTATGTGTAATATCGGGATAATGCCGATGTTTGTATTGGGATGGTAATCGGAAGCGAGTCTGCGATATGGATGGACTGCTTGGACCCGATACAACTCCTCTTAGCCAATCAGGTTTTTCGTCAGTTAAATACTTGTAGAAATAATCGATCTGTTCCTGGCTAAATCCCTGAAGAGAAATCCACATTCCAGCTTCAGGATGATACTTTACCAATCTTGATTGCAATTCTTTTAAGAAGGGCATAACTTCTCTTGGATGATTATCACCAGGGTCACCACCTGGAAAAAATACATCATTCAATCTGGGACAATTTTTATAAAAAGCATCGTGTTTCTCAATTTCAATATTTCTTAAAGAATCGTTTTTAAGATCGATGGTTGCTGGTGTCCATACCCAGTAATCTATGTCATAGTTATTACAAATCTCACTCATAGCTACATTCATGACTTCTCTGGGCTCCTTAAAATGCGGACTATCATCTCCCTTGTCTCCCAAGGGTATATTTTCAATGGCATTGGTTCCAAAGATTACCAGGTCACGTATATACTTATCGTATTGATCAATACTCCATGCATCGTAGGAATTGGCTGTATTTCGATAACCCAATTGGTGTCCGCGAAGGGGATATGCAGGTGAGCTGGCAACGTCCAGTGTTTCACTTATACTAAATTGATCCTGAGATAGTTTTGCAGTGCGAAGGAGCTCTCCAATTCCAAAAATCACTGCCCTGGAATCAGCTCCAAGCATCCATAGTATGGTTTTATCACTGGTTTTTTCAAGATATAGACGGAATCCTTCAGCTTTGTATTCAGGGTCATATGTTTTTATCTCTACCAGGAACAGGCTGCCCGATTAATTTTTTGGAATTGCTTATTTCCAATGCAATAACAGTATTTTCAGAACTTTTCCAATCTTTAACCTTATTTAGAGAAATACCAGACCTTGCAGACACTTCTTCTGAAAGGATTCGCATGGAAGACTCCTGGACCTCCAATTTGATTTTGGGTGAAATTAATATGGAAGCCCGTGAAAGGTCGGTAATTTGCCCAAAAGCAATATTTGAAGCCAACAATAAACACAATATGAAGAATACAATATTCCTTTTCATAATTCAATGTAGTTTTATTTAGATTGGAGATTACTTGACATAAAATAGGGAAAACAGGATATTATTCATGGAACATAGACTCTTTAATGTTTTATGCCCATTTCCTTTTCTGAAAATATGATGGCTTCATAGGTGAATAAGTCTGCACTCTTCCAACCATCCCAGCCTATACCGGCCTTATCTTTAGCCAGGTGCCCCAGAAACTCTTCTTTTGTCCATCCGGTGCTTGTTGCTACCTGGGGAAGGAAAGTGCCTGAGCGGCCATCTTTGCGAAGATAAACGCCATTTTTTCCTAATTCTATCTCATCAATTGAATCGATTTTTTTCATGGGTGTAAGGACTGATATTTCTATATCGACCTCATCAATCTCATCTTTACCGAGTGGAGTAAAACGATAATCCTGCAAAGCAGAGGATATAGCCATATCTCTTACTACCTGATAAAGTGGTTTTTCAGGGGAAAACCTCCCAATACATCCCCTCAATTTACCCTCTTTGTTATGCAGGGTAACGAAAGCTCCTGCAGGATTAAGCAATACTTCAGAGAAGCCTTCAGTTTTTAGTTTGACCTTAGTATTTCGGATTACTTTTTCCTCTATGGTTTCCCGGGCAATTTTCAAAAGGGATATTTTATCTTTATAACTAAGGAATCCTTCCGCCTCCGATGCTTTTCTGATCTGTAACTATTACAGATACATATCCTACAACCCGATCGTGGTCACCATACCGGCTATCCCCGGAGTTTAAATACAATACCTCCTTATAATCAATATCTTCCATTTCTTCGGTCATATACATCAAGCTGAGAACCGATGGCCATCCGCACATGCTGGTGAGCAGGCCTGCATAGTTCATTTTCTCATTTTGCCTGATCGATTTAAGAAAGGTCTCGGGTGACTTTGATAAAATTCCTTCTGTAACATGATGATCCGCCTGTTTTGCATCATCATAACGTGGATAATGGGACAGATCTGTACTAATAACAAAAAGATTCCCGGATTTGAAAAAGGGCAGGAGGGCTTTTGCAATTTCTTTTGACATGGAAGGTGTTTGGGAACCGAGAACAATAGGAACAATTTTGAATTCTTTCTTCAAATGATACTGCAAAAACGGAAGTTGTACTTCTAGGGAATGTTCCCTTGTGTGGGCAGCCGGGTTATAGACAAAACATTTGTTTTCTTCAATCAGGGTATTCACCAGTTCAATATCTACCTCAACCTCCCCCAGAGGAGTTTTATAATTGCCAGGCTGGTATATTGAAGCACCATCGAAACCTGTATGATGGCTTGAACCGATTACAAAAATCCGATCATACTGAGTATCCGGATCTAATTGGGCAAACCCTGATGCGGCCACCTGTCCTGAAAATACATAGCCCGCGTGTGGAGAGATCAATGCCCGAATTTCACCTTTGTATTCTATAGTATTGGCCTTTGAAAAAAGATCTTCGAGAATGTTTCTTAAATCATCCGGATCATCGGAATAAAAACTGCCGGCTACAACCGGATTTCTGGTTAATTGATCTTCACCCTGTTTCATATCTGAACGATTTTGTGATTGGCATGAAATAATAATAAAAACCTGAAAAAGAATAATTAAGCAGGTATACCGGGTATTTTTCATGTTTTATAAAAATTGAGAAAATGGAATATTGCTTAAATTCATGAGTAAAAAAGAAGAATTTTACCCAATTACTTTCTCAATATAAATGTATGAATTTTTTTTAATCTGGCCTATACATCCCTGGTGTATACTGAAATTATCCAATGTAATTGTAGAGGCCATTTAATTTAGTCATTTCGTACGAATTGAGAAATCTATAAGTTTAATTATGCTATAATCAAGTAGATTTCTCGTCGTTTCCACCTAGAAATGAAAAAGATAATTGAAGGGAAATGAGGTATAAAAAGTCTGTTAAAATCAAACCAGTTCATCGCCAAGGCAGGTGCCAACTTCGCGGGCAGATTCAAGCCATGGATGATCGAGAGGAACACTTTTTAATTTACCCACTACATCTGCAAGGGGAACCAGGATTGTTTCATCTCCGGAAACAGCTACCATATTGCCATATTTTTCTTCGCTGATATACCTGGCACATGCTGTTCCCAAACGTGTAGCAAGCAGTCTGTCACCGGCAGAAGGAGATCCTCCTCTTTGCAGATGCCCAAGAATAGTAACCCTGGACTCAAGGCCAGTAATTTTTTCAAGTTCCTTTGCCAGGAAAACTGTACCTCCGGTATATTCCTTATCCAGAGCCCTAAGTTCATTTTTTATCGCAATGCGATCTTTCTTTTTACTCGCTTCATTTAAACGTCTCTTTGCATCCATAATCTTATTATCACCTTCTTTTGTAAGAGCCCCTTCGGCCACAGCGACTATGCTGAAAGATTTACCGCTTCTGCTGCGTTTGGTGATAGATTCAGCAATAACATTTATATCATATGGAATTTCCGGGATCAGTATTACATCTGCCCCTCCGGATACTCCGGCCCCAAGGGCCAGCCATCCGGCACGGTGACCCATAATTTCCACAACAATAATTCGGTGATGGCTGTGGGCAGTACTATGCAAGCGGTCGATAGCTTCAACAGCAATGCCCAATGCCGTATCGAACCCAAAAGTTATATCGGTCATGCCAACATCATTGTCAATAGTTTTTGGCATGGTGATAATATTAAGTCCCTTTTTGGCCAGATGATAAGCATTTTTCTGTGTACCGCCTCCACCCAGGCAAACGAGGCAATCGAGATGATTTTTATGATAGTTCTCCACAATCGCATCTGTCATATCATGTACCTTTGTACCAATGGTCATCCTGTAAGGCTTTTCTCTACTGGTGCCGAGTATAGTACCCCCGATTGTAAGAATACCTGCCAGGGCTTTGGGTCCAAGCGGAATGCTGCGGTTTTCCATTAAGCCTCTGAAGCCATCTAAGAAACCGGTAGTTTGCATCCCATATTTATTTATACAAGCTTTCCCAACCGCACGAATAGCTGCATTTAAGCCGGGTGTATCTCCTCCTGAGGTAAGTATTCCTATGTGTTTAGACATATTATTGGGTAATTTGGTAAGATTGTCTTTCAAAAGTAGAAGAAAAATATGACTTCCCAAATTTGCAAAGCCTATGTAATAAATAATTGAATAATTTGCTTTAGCAGTTAACGTCAGCTATATTTATGTTTTATTTATAGTAATTTCAGCAATTGCAATTAATATGATCCGCCCGATAAGATTAACCTAGCTAACAGTATGAAAATCAGAACTTTTATTTCTGGATTTTCCTCGGTTAAAAAAATCGGGTTTGTCCTTGGCCCTCTTTTAGCCATATTGCTATTTGTATTCTTTAATCCTGACTCATCCATACCTCAGGTGGGTTTTATGGCCGGTATTGCATTGCTGATGGCAATCTGGTGGATTACAGAGTCAGTTCCACTTGCTGTAACCGCATTAATTCCGGTGGCTCTTTTTCCTCTCTTTGGAATCATGGACGGAAAAGATGTATCGGCTCTTTATTTTAATCATGTTATTTTCCTTTTCCTGGGTGGATTTATGGTAGCCCTTGCAATGGAGAAGTGGAACCTGCACAAACGAATAGCTCTGTTTACTCTTCTTATATTCGGCACTAAACCCTCCCGGATTATGCTGGGTTTTATGATTGCTACCGCCTTTCTCTCCATGTGGATCTCAAATACAGCTACAGCCATGATGATGGTACCCATCGCTCTTTCATTAATTATTAATCTTGAAGAAACACTGGGAAAGGAGAAAGTGGGAAAGTATTCAATAGGGCTTTTGCTTGGAATCGCTTATAGTGCCAGCATTGGTGGTATTGCTACCCTGGTTGGAACGCCGCCCAATCTATCTTTTGCCAGAATATTTAGTATTACTTTCCCCGATGCACCTGAAATTTCATTTGCAAACTGGTACTTTTTTGCCTTGCCTATTTCAGTATTCTTTCTTTTTACAGTCTGGCTGTTGTTGAGTTTTATTTTTTGCCGGGGTGGTTTTAAAATTGATAAAAGTGCTATACGAAAACAATTCCAGGAGCTTGGGAAAATGGGGTTTGAGGAAAAGGTTGTTTTATCTATTTTTTGCAGCCTGGTAATATTGTGGCTTACACGGGCTGAAATTCAATTTGGTAGTTTTGTAATTCCGGGTTGGTCAGAGTTGTTTCCAAATGCTGATTACATAAATGATGGAACGGTGGCAATTGCCCTTGCACTTTTTCTGTTTATTATTCCAGATAGAAATAATGCACGCATATTGGACTGGAGTACCGCCTCGAGGTTGCCCTGGAATATTGTTTTGCTATTCGGAGGAGGATTTGCATTGGCAGGCGGGTTCCTGGAATCAGGCCTATCCGATTGGTTTGGAGTGCAGATGTCTGGACTGGAATCCTTTTCGCCAGTAATGCTGGTGGGGAGCATTTGTTTTTTTATTACCTTCCTTACTGAGTTAACTTCCAATACAGCCACAGCTGAAATGATCCTGCCAATTCTTGCGGCACTGGGTAAGGCAATAGGGCGCAATCCAATGCTGTTAATGGTTCCGGCAACGCTGGCCAGTTCATTTGCCTTCATGATGCCTGTTGCCACTCCTCCCAATGCTATATTGTTTGGAACCAAACGATTGAAGATAATGGATATGGCCAAAGTGGGCCTCATCATTAATATTCTTGGGATAATCATACTTACAGTTGGAATTATCCTTCTTGGCCCCTTGCTGGGAATTGATATGAATGAGATGCCGGAATGGGCTAAATAAGGGGTGGCGGGAGAAAAGAATTATTGGAAAAAGGAACAATAGAATAATATGGAAAAAGGAATAAAATTAATATGAAAACTATTTCTAATCGTTAAATGTTTGTAAATTACCTGATTGATATTGTCCTGGCGCTGATCATGTTTGCAATTGGCTCATCACTGCAATTCAAGGATTTTGCTTATGTATTCAAAAATCCAAAAAGAATTGTCCTGGGATTGACCTTGCAAATGTTGTTTCTTCCATTGCTGGCTTTTACAATTGTGTTATTCTCAAACCTGGATCCTGTTTTAAAGGTGGGCCTGTTTATAGTATCCCTTTGTCCCGGTGGAACCACCTCTAATTTTATCAGTTACATTACTAAAGTTGATACAGCACTCTCAATTTCTCTCACAAGTATCAATAGTTTCCTGATCCTTATCACTATTCCCTTATTTACCAATATTGCCCTGAATAATTTTATGCACAATTCAGGCCACATTCGATTGTCATTCTTTGAAACAGCCAGCGATATTTTGAGAATTATTTTACTACCAGTGTTACTTGGTTTACTTTTCAATCGGTACTTTTCCAATATATCATTGAAAATTCAAAAGCCATTGAAATGGTTGACGGTTGTTTTACTTGGAATAATGTTTGGGATAAAGTTTTTTGCATCTGAAGAGTTTGGCGGGAGTGGCATTAGCATTGAGGACGTTAAGGCAATATTACCTTATGCACTTGGAATTCATCTATTATCCATTCTTATAAGTTATGTTATTTCCAGATATGTAACAAAAGATTTGAAAAGCAGCATAACCATTGGGATAGAGGTTGGTTTGCAGAATACTACATTGGCCTTGATGGTTACTGCAACCATTCTGCAGAACAATGAAATGACAAAGCCTGCGCTTGTGTATGCTATCTTCTCATTTTTTACTACTTTAGGATTTGCCTATTTTACTAAAAAATATCGCTGGCTATTTAAGGATTAATGAAAATATCTGGTTGAATTTAGTTCCAGAATTGATGAAATTGTCTCATGAAAATTATAAAATTGAACTAAATGCAGAAAAGTAGAATAATAATTGGGCTTTTAATAGTGTCGTCATTTTTTTTTCAGGGTTGCACAGGAAGTAAATCGTCCAAAAACAAAAAAATGAAATCAATAAATGTAAGCGTTGCCTATCGGGAAAGGATAATGTTGCCTCCTGGTGCTGAATTAAAGCTCACACTGGCCGATGCTGCAAAAATGGATGTGGCTGCAGAAGAGATTTCCAGTTTGATTGTACCTTTAGAAGGTGGTCCGCCCTATGATCTGACACTGGATTATGATCCGGGAAAGTTGAACAAAAAAGGCAGGTATGTTCTGAGAGCTACAATACGGAAGGACGAAAAGCTTATATTTACAAGTACAGAAAGCATTGAAGCATTTAAAAACCAGGATGGTTCGCCTGTTGAAATTATGGTAAGGAGCCTGGATAGCAAGTCAGCCAGTTTAGCACAGGGAAAGATTCCCCTTGAAGATACTTACTGGAAGCTGGTTAGCATGAATGACAAAGATGTAAAAGTGGGGGATGGTGATCGTGATTTGTATATTCAATTTTTATATGATGAAAAACGCGTTAGCGGTTATGCTGGCTGCAATAACTTTTCTGGTGGGTATGAGATAGAGGGAGTAAATCTTAAGTTTGGGATGATGATGTCAACCAAAAAAATGTGTGTGGAAACCATTGACCAGGAACAGGAATATCTGCTTATGCTTTCTAAAACTGAAAGCTATTCTATTGAGGAAGATAAATTATTATTCAGGAATTCTGAAGGGCAGGTTCTGGCTGAATTCAAAGCAGGACAAAAGAAAGAGTAAATTTATTGTTTGGGATTTCTGACTTATCTAAAAAAAAGCAACCCATCTAGGATTGCTTTCTAATATCTTCAAGTACAAACAAATTATTCTCCGCGTGGCTTTATCTGTATGTCTTTAATGTCTTCCATTGTAAGAACTCCAGCCATCGTTGCCGAAGTTGTTCAGTACGTAATTGATAACGGCCAGTGCCTCTTCCTTGGTGTCCACCTGAGGTGTCATAGGTGCATTGTAGGTAATCCCATTAACAACCATTTCTTCATGTGAACCATTCAATGTTTGTTCTATTCCTCTAATAGGATCTGCCAGCAGATAATCAGATTCAGCCAATGGAGGGAAGGCTCCCGGTAAACCCTTGCCATCTGCCTGGTGACACACAACACATTTTTCATCATAGATTTTTTTGCCAGCGGCAAATTCATCTGTGGCAGCTGCAGTTTCAGTGGCGGTTTCAGCTGCAGGCTGTGCAGCTTCTTCTACAGCAGGTGTGCTTTCAGCATCCTCTTTTGGCGCTGATCCCCCGCAGGAAGATAGGAAAAGTATAGCAACTATACCCAATCCGCTTAATACATTCATAACTTTCTTGTTCATCTTATTCGTGTTTTTAGTTAAACTTTAATGTTTCTCTGGCAAAAGTACTACAAAATTAAAATATTTCGCATCGGAGTCTGAAAAATTTGCGGAAGATTGGGTATTCTTTTGCATTTTCATTTTTTCATGTGGTTCCAGCATTTTTTCTTTGGGACTAACGTAGGGTATGCCCAATGACAATCCACGCAGAATAAACAGGATACCAACTATTACAACTACATAGGGAATTATCTTGTTCACCTTTGATCGAAGCTGCCCGGTTATTAGATTTCCGGCAAGCGTAACAACTGCTAACATAGGGGCAGTGGCGAGTCCAAATAGTACCATGAATATAATTCCCAAAGTAACATCGTTCGTATTTATGGCACCGGCAATGGCAATATAAACCAGGCCGCAGGGGAGGAGTCCATTCAATAATCCTATGGCAAAAAGGGAGGGGAGGGATCGAACCTTGAATAATTTCTTGAATCCCATAATGAACCTGGAAACATAACCACCCAAAATATTATCGATGCTTATCTTACTTTTAAAAACCAGGGGAAACAAAACAGACAGAACCATTATAACTCCCATAAGGATTGAGACTGTTTGTTGAAATCCAGCCAGTTGGATCCCTTTTCCAAGAAGGCCAAATATAGCACCCAGAATTCCATAGGTGGTAACCCGGCCAAAATTATAGAGGAAAACACCTGAAAGTTTATATGTCCATTTTTCCTTAGGAAGGGGCAGGGCAATAGCGATGGGGCCGCACATGCCAATGCAATGAAAGCTACCGATAAATCCAAGTGTCAAGGCAGTGATTATATCCATTTATCAGGGAATATAAATTGAAATCTCGTCATAATACTTTGTATCCAATATGATCCATTCTACCTTGGCAATGTATCTTCCTGTTTTCATTTCTCCGGCATCAATCATTTGCTCTCCATCATAATTCATTTCTAATGGAACAGAAATATCCTGAAGAGAATTATTTGGCCTGTAAAAATAAGCTGTTCCGGAGACAATACTGCCGTTTTTCCAGTCTGGAAGTATAATTTGAAGGCTGTCGCCTTTTACCTTAATCTGCAATTTTTCATGCAAAGCTTTTGCATTCCTGGTTTTTTCTATCCTTGATTCAAATTCTATACTTTCAGGATAATACTCTTTTGAGACCAGGTCAAACTTTCTTTGCTTGGTTATTAGCATTAGGGATACATAAAATCCAATAAAGATTATTATAAAAATCGCAATTCCCGTTCCCCAGCTAAAATTTATTTTCATCAGGATATTTCAGATGATTT
Source organism: uncultured Bacteroidales bacterium (assembly GCA_963750735.1). Taxonomy (GTDB): domain Bacteria; phylum Bacteroidota; class Bacteroidia; order Bacteroidales; family VadinHA17; genus JANTGF01. The sequence goes on from CAVVRY010000016.1 coordinate 250,976, forward strand.
GACAAAACCAATTCTAAACAATTATGCCCGAAAATTAATGAAATTTCCGGGCAAAAGCTATTAAATTAAGTACAGAATTAGTCGATTAACAATATAATCTTAAAGAAATTAATGTCTTTATTTCTTTAATAGATCTCTAATTTCCGTAAGCAATACTTCTTCCTTTGTTGGTTTAGGTGGAGCAGCAGGTGCTTCTTCCTCTTTTTTCTCCATTTTTTCCTTCATTGAATTATAAGCTTTTACAACCATAAAAATAGCGAATGCTACAATTATAAAAGTAATGATGGTATTCAGAAAAGTACCATAACTAATAGCTACCTCAGCAACTTCAACTCCATCACTTAACTGGGCTTCCTGTATCACAAGCTTCAGGCCACTGAAATCCACCCCTCCTAAAAGGAGACCAATAGGTGGCATGATAATATGATCCACAAGGGATTTAATAATCGCACCAAAGTAAACTGCCATGATGAGACCTACAGCCATTTCCATGACATTTCCTTTACTAATAAACTTCTTAAATTCTTGTAACATTTCTTGGGTTTTTGGGTTAGATAATTAAAATTAATTGCATAAATATATATAAAAAACTTAATACATAACTATATCCACAAAAGGCTGGTTTAGGATTTCATAACTCACAACTCACAACTTCTTAGTGCTTATTTATCCAAACTATTTGGTCCTACAAATGTTGATTCGAGTTCATCTATTAATTCTCCATCAGAATATATACCGAATAGGATTTCGTTCTTTGAGGTCTTTAAATCTTCTTTATCTATTAGAACTAAAAACATGCTTTTTGTTAATTCTCCCTGTTTTGCTATCATTTCCTGGCCGATCATCTTAATCTCGCCTGTACCTGAAAGTATTTTAATATTTAAAGGGATTTCTTTCCTGGTTTTATTTACAAATTCAATAGTGTATAAATTGCTGTATGCATCGCCGGCATCCTGGTAGAGTGTTCCGGGAGCTCTAAGGACAGTTGTTTCAATGTCAGCTCTCACGCTGAACATGTATACAACAAATAAGATCAGAAATCCAAGGACTACTGAATAGGCTTTTGCCCTGGTGTTTAATTTATGTTTTGTACCCTCAGAAATAGAGAACTCCGAGGCAAACCGGATAAGACCTTTTGGTTTTTTAATCCGATTCATAACAGAATTGCATGCATCGATACAGGCAGTGCAATTTACACATTCAAGTTGTGTTCCATTTCGAATGTCTATACCTGTTGGGCATACACTAACGCAATTGTGACAATCTATGCAATCCCCATTGGTATCAATTTTTAAAGGGCCCCTGGGTTCTCCTCTCTTGTAATCATATGCAACAATCATGCTGTTGTTATCGAGCATAACCCCCTGTAACCTGCCATAAGGACAGGCAATAATACAAACCTGCTCTCTAAACCAGGTAAATATAAAATAGAATACGAAAGAAAAAACAAGTAATCCAATGAAACCACCAATATGTGATCCAATTCCTTCCTTCAGTATTTGAAAAACTGTATCAGAGCCAATTATATACGAAAGGAATATATGCGCAATGAAAACGGATATCAGATAATAGATCCCATGTTTTAGAATTCTTTTGAAGACCTTATTGGCATTCAACTCCTGATCCCTCAATTTTTTTTGTTGCTGGGGATTTCCGTCTATCAACCATTCAATAGGCCTGAATATAAACTCAAGGAAGATTGTTTGGGGACATATCCAGCCACAGAAAAGCCGACCATAGATGACTGTAAATAAGACAATGAATACAATCAATGTAATCATTGATATTACAAAGAGGTGGAAATCCTGTGGCCAAAAGATAACACCAAAAATTACAAATTTTCGCTCTATGAAATTTAGCAAGATCAATTGCTCACCACCCAATTTTATAAAAGGAGCAATGAATAAAAAGCCAATCAGAAAGTAAGCCAGGAAATTCCTATATGAATATAGTTTACCTTTGGGCCTTTTGGCATATACCCAAACTCTATTACCTTTTTCGCTAACTGTAGAAATTCGATCCCTGAAGCTGTCCTGTGATTTTGCCATCGATTCTGAAAGTTTGAAATAAATACATCAAACCCAGTGGAAATGTTGCAAATTTCCTATGCATTCAGGGTGAGCATGTACTTTATCAATAAAAAATGTTAGATTTCTAATTTCCTTCGTATCATTCCATTTCAGCCCGGGCTTATTCTACTACTTTTTCGCCATTCACCCAGCGATCGCCTTCAGGAGCCTTCTGATTTGACGGTTCGGTGCCTTCCAGACTGATAATATAACTAAGAACGTTTTGTATTTTCTCAGGTGATAGTTGATCCTTATATGAAATCATACCTTTTTCAATTACGCCTGTAATTACTATTGTGTACATATCTCCGATTGTACCGCCATGAACATAGTATTCATCTGTAAAATTAGGTCCTATCAACCCTTCACCGTACTTACCGTGACAAACTGAACAGATTTTATCATAAGTATCTTTACCATCTGCCAGCCCGGCTTCGTCGTCAATTACAACAGCAGTAGAAGCATCAATAGTTGGGCCAGTACTTTTATACATTTCAGCTGCAGCAGCCATTTCTTTTTCATACAATGCATCCTGATGATCACCTGCTTTAAACACGTGATATACAAGGAAGAATACCAAGGCAAAAACTATTGTAATATAAAACAGATATTTCCACCAGGGTGGCAGGTCATTATCGAGTTCACGAATTCCATCGTACTCATGATCTGTTATTAACTTCTCTCTGGTGATTTCATCGTACTCGGCCTGGCCAGCTGCATGCAGGTTATTATTTTTTTCGTTATTTGTATCCATAACTGAGATATTTTAATTTTCTTGATTCGGATTCTCCTTATCATCTAAAGGAAGTTCGCTCCATTCTTCAATATTTTTTTTATCAGCAGTAAAAGCATACACTGTTACTCCAATAAACAAGAATAAGAAAAGAAACATGGAAATAACAGGATACTTTGTAAGTTCTGTTACCTGTTCGTTATTTTGAAGAATGAAAGCAAACATAACCGGAATTTTATTTTGTATTTACACTGATATCAGTACCAAGCCTTTGAAGATATGCTATCAAAGCAATCAGCTCACTGGTAGATTGAATCTCAATACCTTCATTCTTAAGACCGGCAGCAATTTGTTCCGCCTGTTTTAACAGATCATCATTTGCTTTCTCATCATATCCCTCAGGGTAGGGCACACCCAGTTTTTGCATAACCCTGATTTTTGGGCCTGTGAGCCTTAGATTTATCTCAGTCTTTGCCAGCCATGGATATGGAGGCATAATCGATTTATCATTAATTTTCTGAGGGTCCATCATATGATTGTAATGCCATGAATCAGGTTTATATAATTTACCGGTTTTTACTCCTTCCCTGGCCAGGTCTGGTCCGGTTCGTTTAGAACCATACTGGAATGGGTGATCGTAGACTCCCTCACCAGCTTTTGAATATTCACCATATCTTTCGGTTTCCGATCTGAAAGGTCGGATCATTTGAGAATGGCAATTGTAACAGCCTTCCTTAATATAAACATCTCGTCCCTGCAGCTCTAAAGGTGTATAAGGTTTCACACTCTCGATGGTGGGAACATTGGTTTTAATGAAATACATTGGGACTATTTCAACAATACCACCTATCAGAATAGCAATTAAGGCTAGAATCAGGAACTGAATAGGCCTTCTTTCAAGGAAGCGATGCCATCCCTCCGCTGGAGTTTTTTTGCCCTGCACAGCAAGTGGTACAGCTTCTGCCTCTTCGTTGGCAACACAATTTCCAGAACGAATTGTTTTGTAGAGATTATATACCCATAGGAGTACTCCTATGAAGTACAGTAAACCACCAAATGCTCTAATATGATACATAGGCAGTATCTGGGTCACTGTCTCAAGGAAATTGGGGTAAACAAGAAATCCTTCAGCAGTAAACTGTTTCCACATGGATGCCTGAGTTATACCTGCAAAATATAGAGGTATGGCATAAAACAAAATTCCCAGTGTAGCAATCCAAAAATGTGTTGAAGCCAGTTTTTTGGAGTATAGTTTTACATTAAATAGCTTTGGGAATCAGCCAGTAAAGCATCCCAAAAGTCAGGAATCCGTTCCATCCCAGGGCACCAATGTGAACATGGCCTATTGTCCAGTCAGTGAAGTGACTAATGGCATTTACCCATTTGAGTGACATCATTGGTCCTTCAAAAGTTGACATACCATACGCAGTAACACCAACTACGAAGAACTTAAGTATGGGATCTTCCCTGACTTTATCCCAGGCACCTCGCAGTGTAAGTAGGCCATTTATCATTCCTCCCCACGAAGGTGCAATCAACATAATGGAGAAGATTACTCCAAGAGATTGAACCCATTCCGGCAGGGTGGAAAACAAGAGGTGATGCGGGCCTGCCCATATATAGAGGAATATAAGCGACCAGAAATGTATAATTGACAGACGATAAGAATAGACCGGCCTGTTTGCAGCCTTTGGAATGAAATAGTACATCAGTCCAAGGTATGGAGTGGTTAAGGAAAAATGCCACTGCATTGTGGCCATACCACCATTGTATAAGTGCATCCTGCACACCGGCAAATAGTGGGTAGCTTTTCCAGAAGCTTACAGGCAATTCAAAGGAGTTTACAATATGCAAAACAGCTACAGTAACCCAGGTAGCAATATAAAACCAGATGGCAACATAGATATGGCTCACTCTTCTTTTTAAAAGTGTACCAAACATATTGATACCGAATACCACCCAAACCAGCGTAATGGCAATGTCAATGGGCCACTCAAGTTCAGCATACTCTTTGCTGATTGTGAACCCCAGCGCCAACGTTATTGCGGCTGCCACAATGATAAGCTGCCATCCCCAAAAATGGATTTTACTCAGCACATCACTGTACATGCGGGTTTTTAATAGCCTTTGCATGGAATAATACACTGCCGTGAAGATACCATTGCCCACAAAGGCAAAAATTGCTGCATTGGTATGAATGGGCCGCACACGACCAAAGGTCAGGTACTCGAGTTTAAAGCTCAGAGCCGGGATGAAAATCTCAAAAGCCACTATCAACCCAACGAGTAAACCAACCACACCCCATACAATTGTAGCAATTGCAAACTGTTTTACGATTTTATTGTCGTAATAATACTTCTCAGGTTCCATAAGCAATCTTATTAATGGTTGTTATTAGAGGTTTTATCATTGTCTTCAACTTTTTCCTCATTTTCTATTTTATCATCAAATAGTATTCGAACAGCAGGGCTATAATCGTCATCGTACTGACCACTGCGAACGGCCCATACAAATGCTGCCAGGAAGCCTCCGGCTACTATAACACCAATGATAATGAGGAAGATAACAGTATGCAATTTTAAATATTACTGGTTTATGTATACAAAAATATCGAACTAAGCCTGTATTGCAAGAGCTAATTGTTATTTAGATAAATTCAATATAGTATGATTTAAAATGAAATCTGAGAAAAGTACACTTGACCTTCAGTTCGTTATGAAGTGAACTTGTTTTTCTTTGCCAGGTATGATATACTAAAGGTTGCAAAGGCGACAACCGAAACCGAACTTATGGGCATAAGGATGGCTGCTATTACAGGGGAAAGAGACCCTCCAACGGCAAACGAAAGTCCAACCACATTGTATAAAAACGAAATAATATAACTGAGAACAACTACTTTCATCGAAATGTGGGTAAAGTCAATATAGCTTTTCAGTTTCCAGAAATTATCCGATTCCAGAATGGCATCGCAGGCGGGAGAAAACTGGAAAATATCATCAGCAATACTAATACCTGTATTGCTTTCACTCAGGGCACCTGCATCGTTTAATCCATCACCAATCATAAGCACCTTTTTACCATTGTTTTTTAATTGCCTGATATATTGAAGTTTATCTTCCGGGGATTGATTAAAATGCAATTGTCCTTCATTTTTGAACAGGGGCAATAGTTGGTCTTTTTCTGAATCATTATCGCCTGAAATCAGGTGGAGTTCATACTTTTGCGAAAGATCCCTAATAAGTTCACTTGTTCCTTTTCTGTATTGATTGTGAATGCTGAAAAATCCTTTAACCTGATTATCAATATTAACATAAACAATGGTGGATGTTGCTTCACTCTGAACGGTCTTTCCCGTTATGAACTTTTCAGATCCAATATTTACTTTTTTGTTATCCACCATAGCTGAAATACCCATAGCGGCAATTTCCTTAAACTGATCAACCGGATATTCATCCTCAATGTTTAAGTCAAGATTAATGGCCCTGCTGATAGGATGTGCAGAGTGCCTGACCACTGATTTTATATATGCTAATTCCATTTTTGACAGTGGTTCACCATGCCATTCAGATTTCATGGTGGCGGTATAGGTAATGGTTCCTGTTTTATCGAATACAATGGTATCTACTTTACTCAGGCTTTCTATCACCTCCGCTTTTTTCAGGTAGAAACCACTTCTTCCAAACCATCGCATGGTACTCCCGAAAGTAAAAGGAATTGTTAGTGCCAGGGCACAGGGGCAGGCAATGATCAATACCGAAGTAAAGGCAAAAACGGCTTTCTCCCTGTCATTGAATATCCAGTAAACTGCAGCCAATGCAGCAATGGCCAGGATAATTATAGTAAAATAATGACTCACCTTATTCATTAATGGTTCAAGACTTTCATCCTTTTTATCACCTGACTGGTACTGATTCCACAACTGGGTAAGCTTGCTTTGATCGACAATTGTAGTAACTTCTACTTCAATGCTGCTTCCTATTTGTTTCCCTCCTGCAAATAATTGATCCCCCGGTAATTTACCTGATGGTATTGATTCGCCGGTTACAAAACTATAATCGATATTTCCAACTCCCTTAAGAAGTTTTGAATCGGCGGGAATAAGTTCCTGGTTTCGGATAAGCAATATGTCAGAAACTTCGATCTTTTCCAATGGAGTAGGTACTTCCAGGCCATCTTTTAGCAAAGTCGCAGCAACCGGAAAAAACGACTTATATGTTCTCTCAAATGAAAGGGCCTGATAGGTTCTGTTCTGGTACCACTTTCCAATCAACAAAAAGAAAACCAGCCCTGTAAGGGAGTCCATATATCCAATGCCCGATCCGGTAAAAATCATCCATGAACTTTGCAGGAAAAGAGTTGTTATTCCCAGCGCAATTGGTAAATCAATATTAACAATGCCTTTTCTTAAATTCTTAATAGCTGATAAAAAATAATCGCTGCTGCAATAAAAAACCACCGGCAAAACCAGAATAAAACTCATGTATCCCAGGAAATCCTGTATAAAGCCTTCAATTTTATCACCTCCGGGAATGTATTCAGGAAAGTTGTATAGCATGATGTTCATAAAGGCAAAACCGGCAATGCCAATTTTGATGACCAGGCTTTTTTTAGCTTTTTTGCCTTCCTCCGCTTTTTCTGTGGTGATTTCCGGTATATAATGGATGGATTCCAGCAATTCAGCAATCCTTCGGAGGCTGGTTTTCTCTTCGTTAAAGACTATGTAGGTTTCTTTTTTGACAAAGTTTACACTCGAGTGAATAATTCCATCATCCAGGTTATTTAAATTTTCGAGCAGCCATATGCAGGAACTACAATGTATGGCAGGTATAAAAAAACTCACCTTACTCATTCCCCCATCAGAAAAATCCAGGATTCGGGATTGCATTTCCACATCATCCAGGTAGGCATATTTGCTTCCGGTCTCAGCAGGTTCCACCCTGATGCCCGACATGGGTGAAATCTTGTAATACTGGCTCAGGTCTTTTTCGTTCAATATCTGGTAAACCGTTTTACAACCATTACAGCAAAAGGGCATATCATTCCAAATTATAGGTGATCTGCCACAATCTGCACCACAGTGTATGCATTTAACAGTTTCCAATTACTAATCAGCTAATTTAATTACAAAAAGTATTGATTTCCTTGAATGGAAAACAAAAGTAGAAGTATTTTCTTTAACAATGCAATGATTTATGGCTTATTGAATATGCTTGAGGAATGGGAATTTCAATATCTTAAAGCAGATTCAAGAATACAATCTAATTATAGCTGATACTTCTTTTCATACTGGCTCATTATCAATATCTAAGTGGCAGGAATAACCTTTAACCCTATATGTTTCTAAAAATTTTTGATATACCATTGTTTTTATTATTGATTATATTCGCACAAAATTAAATTCTGTTTTTGATTGTAAAAGAAATTATATATGCGCGTTTTTAAGAGGATATTCATAGTCTTATTTTGCATTGGTTTTTTCCATTCTAGTGTAAATGGACAATATACCAACAAAAAAGTGAGGTCGGTTCATGAAGCCTACACTGATAGTTTGAAAAACGTAGAATACAATTATGTTTTTCCAATACTGGGGCAGGGAGCATATAAGAAGGGTTTTGATATACCATATCCTGCCGGAATAATGGCAAATTATATGTGGATGCGGCAAAACATTATTTTGGAAAACTTCCAGCTTGGTATAAAATCCCAAAATCAGGATATTCCCCTAACAGATGTGGATTTTATTCAATTTGGTGAAAATAGCAATACCTCATACACCTTTAATGTTCGTCCTGATCTTTGGATTTTTCCTTTCTTAAATGTTTATGGGATATTTGGATATGGAAGTTCCACTACAGAAGTTAACCTGACTTATCCTATTGTACTTACGTCAGTTGTTGAGCAAAAGATTTCAACTGCTGGATTTGGGCTGATGTCTGCATTTGGTATTGGGCCCATTTGGTTGTCAGTTGATGCCAACTTCACCTGGAACAAACCTGAATTGTTAGACAAAGCAGTAAATGTTAATGTATTAGGCTTGAGGGCTGGGCATACTTTTACTTTTAAGAATAAGCCTTATCGAAATTTTGCCGTTTGGATGGGCGGCATGCGGGTTGGAATGAGTTCTTCAACTGAAGGGGCTATCACTTTAATAGATGCTCTGCCACCTGAAGCCTGGGATAGAAGAGATGAGATTGTCAATGACTATTGGGACTGGTATAATTCACTTAATCCAATTAGCGATGCAGGAAAGATAATTGTTGCTGATAATGTTCTCACACCCATTGTGGAGAGTTTGGATGCGGCAGATGGTAGTACAGTTATCCGATATGGAATGGATAAACGTGTTCAGGATATTTGGAATGGGGTGATAGGAGTACAATTTCAGTTGAATAAAAGTTTAATGTTCCGTTCTGAAGCTGGAATTATAGGCAATAGAAAATCTATATTAGTATCAGTAAATTATCGTTTTAAGATATAATAGCTTAGATTCAAAACATGAAGACCCTGAAGTATTTAATGCTTGTTTTGCTATTGCAAGTACCATTGATTCTTTTTGGACAGTCAGATACTTTGACAAAATCAGATACTCTTACCAAAAAAGAGATCAGGAAACAAAAAAAAGCTCTTAAAATTGAACAGGGAAAACCCTTGATTACACCTCTTGCTGGGCCGGCATACACACCTGAGATGGGTTTTACAATTGCAGGCGGTGTTATGTTATCTTACAAAACCAAACGCAGCGACAGTTTAATCCAACGATCCTCTTCACCTATCATGTTTGGAGTTACCTCAACAGGAGGTTATTTTTTCTCGACAATTGTTTCTACATACTGGTTACAGGACAAGCTTAGAGTCTATGGAGACATATGGTTGAAAAATATGCCAGACAACTATTATGGAGTTGGTTATGATAATGCCTTCAATACACCAAAATCTGATTCCACAACAGCCTACAAAAGAATGTGGTGGTGGTTTAATCCCAGAATCTTATGGCAATTTAAAACCCATGTTTTTGTGGGGGTCAATATTGATTACAACTACACCGATGCATCTGATCCAAGTGCAGGCGTACAGGAGGATCTATATTATAATGAATTCGGCCCGGTAAATTTGAATTCCGGTCTTGGTGTAATTCTTCGGTATGACTCCAGGGATGTACCTGTAAATGCTTACAAAGGCATGTATATTGATTTTCGAAGCACGTTTTATTCTCCCTCATTTGGAGGAGATAATAACTACCAGATCTACCAGTTAGATTTTCGAAAATACTTTCAGATAAAAAGGCCGGGTATGACTATAGCAATTCAGGCAAAAACCAGGCTTGGATTAGGCAATGTACCCTATGCAGAAATGTCTCAGCTGGGAACACCTTTCGATTTACGAGGATACAGATGGGGGCAATATAGAGATAATTCTTTGATATTCTTTTTGGGTGAATACCGGCATATGTTTATGAAGAAATCAGGTGAAATGAGCAGACATGGTGTTGTTGGTTGGCTGGGAACTGGATCTATTGGTCAGGAAGTATCACAATTTAGAAATTGGCTCCACTAACGCCGGTCTTGGCTATCGTTTTCAAGTTCAACCCAGGATGAATGTTAGGGTTGATATTGGCTTTGGCCGGGAATCAAAGGGATTCTATTTTAACTTCAATAAGCATTTTAGGAGCTAAATGAGATGCAAATCATAAAACTTTACTATAAGATCGAAAAACAGACTTTTTTCGTATTTTAGCAATATATCATATTCTCATGTCAAAATTTAAGAATCAGGTTATTTGGATAGCCGGCGCTTCCTCCGGGATTGGAGAAGGCCTTGTGTATGCTTTTATTAAAGAAGGGGCAAGGGTGATAGCTTCTGCACCTTTTGAAGATGAATTAAAGAAGGTGAAAGAAAATTGTGGGGATAAGAAAGATTTTTGTGAGATTGTCCTTCTTGACATGATGAAACCCGATAACTTCCAGTCCTTAACAGATAAAATCGTCGATGAGTTTGGTAAGATTGATATATTGATTCACATTGCTGGAATCAGTCAGCGTGCATTTATCCAGGATACTTCTATGGATACGGTACGGAAGATTATGGAAGTCAATTTTTTTGGTGCTGTAGCACTTACTAAAACAGTTCTTCCCATTATGCAAAAACAGGGGTTCGGACAAATTGCTGCGACCAGTAGTATAGTAGGTAAGTTTGGATTCCCACTGCGGTCCATTTATTCGTCCTCGAAACATGCTTTGCATGGATTCTTTGAATCAGTGCAGGCAGAGAATATGGAAAATAACATTTTTGTAACTATCTTAATTCCAGGTAGAGTAAATACAGGTATCTCATTCAATGCTTTAACCGGTAATGGCAAGCCATGGGGTAAGAAAGATGCTGGTCAGGCCGGGGGAATATCCATTGAAAAAGCCACCCAAATTATATTAAATGGCATAAAGAAAAAGAAGAAAGAAGTGATGATAGGAGGAAAGGAATTAATGATGGTTCAAATAAAACGATTTTTCCCCTGGTTATTCTGGAGAATGGTCAATAAAATTGATAGTACATAAAAAATCAAAATAAATCTGTAACTTTGTGGCCATAAATAATTTAAAACAATGTCAGGAATAGTAATAAGTGGGATTCAGCAGGTAGGAATAGGGGTTTCTAATTTGCAGGAGGCCTGGAAGTGGTATAGGGATAAGTTTGGTGTGGATATAAGGGTATTTGAAGAAAAGGCAGAAGCTGGTTTGATGAAAATATATACCGGCGGTATAGCACGAAGCAGACATGCTGCAATGGCACTCAATCTGCAAGGAGGTGGTGGATTTGAAATATGGCAATATACCGATCGTACTCCGGTAGCACCCGAATTCGAGGTTCAACTGGGCGATTTAGGAATCTTTGCCGTAAAAATTAAAAGCAAAGATGTAGAGGCTACTTATAAAAAATTCAAAGAAAGTAATGTAGAGTTACTGGGCGAACTGAAAACTGATCCCCGTGGTGAAAAGCATTTCTATTTAAAAGATCCTTTTGGTAATATATTTGAGGTGGTAAGTGGTGAAAATTGGTTCCGCAATGAGAAAAAGCTTACCGGTGCTGCCTATGGTGTGGTAGTTGGAACCTCAAAAATGGACCTGGCAATTAAGTTTTACTCAAGCATTCTTGGTTACGATAAGGTGGTGTATGATGAAACAGGTAATTTTGATGATGTGAATGGACTACCTGGTGGAGGCGACAAGTTAAGAAGGGTATTGTTGTTTCACAATAAGGAGCGCATGGGAGGTTTCAGTAGGTTGTTTGGTGCAAGTTATATGGAACTAATTGAAACCCAGGAAAGGAAACCCATGAAAATTTTCGGAGGTCGACTCTGGGGTGACCTGGGATTTATACACCTGTGCTACGATATCAGTGGAATGCAAAACCTGAGGAAATTATGTGATCAGGAAGGTTTCCCTTTCACAGTCGATAGTCACCGCGACCACGACGAAAACGGTTTTGATATGGGAGAAGCCAGTGGCCATTTTTCATACGTGGAAGATCCGGATGGTACTTTGATAGAATTTGTTGAAGCCCATCGACTGCCAATTATTGAGAAATTGGGATTTTATTTAAACCTGAAAAATAGAAACCCGGAGAAAGCATTGCCAAACTGGCTTGTGAAAGCCATGCGTTTCAATCGGGTAAAATCCTAATGTATTTGTCTTATTTGGAAGCCTGTTGATCCTGTTCTGCTTTCTTTTCCAAAGATTCTACCGTAAAGATATCATCCTTTAAGGAGTGATTTAAACGAACATCGTCCATTTTTATTGATGATGTTCTTCCATTTTGAACATTCTCAATTGCCATTTCAAAAGCCATATATTCCGAAGTGGCCGGATCTACCATTTTAACTTTGCCTGCAGTAAGTACCTTGTTGAGTTTTCCATTCAAATCAAAAAACATACCTTTTCTGGTAATATAATCTTTCTTGCCGATATGGAGTAGTTTTCTTGAATAGCCACTCTTTGAAGACACCTGGTTGTTCGCAGGAATACATTCTACAATCCAGCAATCTGTACCATCAACTTGTTCGGCACCCAATAACTTGTAGGTGAAATCATCGATATTGGTTACTGCCATATCACCCAGAGTAAACTCAGTGCCCATAAAGCTTTTACCTCTCTTATTGCTAACTATCTGGCGAGGTTTCTTTAAGGCTGGCATATAGATCCACATCTCATCATCTTTGTTGTCGTAATCGAGGATCAACATAATGGTTCCTTTCATATCAGCTGGTTCCAGCATCTCAATCAGACGCTTTTCAACAGATCCATTGTCGGAAGTTTTTGAAGCCATATAAATCTTACCTCCTTTTTCCCTGCCTTGATCGTCAATTGTATTGAAGCTTGATTCAATTTCCAGGCCCTTAAAGTTTTTCTTCCCGATATTCTTTTTCACTATGTCAATGGCTGACATATTTCCCTGAGCATATACACCCAGAATAAAGGAACTAATTATAAATAGGGATAGTAAAATTCTTTTCATTATTTAATATTTTTCTTTTGAAATATCTAAATCAAATCTTGTCTCTTGATTCCTGTCTCCTGCCTCTTGTCTCTTGTCTCTTGATTCTTGTCTCTTGTCTCTTGTCTCTTATCTCTTGTATTCTTGTCTCTTGTCTCTTGTCTCTTGTCTCCTCTTCCTTTACCATACCAATCATTCCCGTTACAAATAAAAATAATTTAGAAGGTACAATGAAGCTGCAAAGATAATACCAGGATTTTAATTTACCTTACTTTTTTTCTATTGGGTTCAACAAATCGCGGTTTCCACGTTACAAGCAGGCCAGGGATAACAAGGAATGCCCCTGCAAGGCATGCTGTAATTGAAATTATGACCAGAAATCCGAAAAAACGAATTGGAGGGAAGCTTGACAGGAAAAGTACCAGGAATCCAATAACTACCGACATGGCATTAAAAAATATCCCTCTTCCGGTAGTTTCAATGGTTCGTTGGATGGCTTTTCTGGGGTCATCAATGAATCTTCGTTCCACCTTATATCTCCAGATGAAATGTATTGTATAATCCACTCCTACGCCAATCATAATTGAGGAGAGAAGTGCAGTTGAGATGTCGAGCCGAAACCCGAGGATTCCCATAAAACCGAACAGAAATATAATGGCAAGTGCAAGTGGAATAACAGAGATAAGACCTGAACTTACCGACCGAAAGATTATTGTAATAAGAAGAAATATGATAATTATGGCGAGTCCAATTGAGCGAAACTGCCCTGTTATTACAAGATTTGCCAGCTCATAGGTGTTATATGAATGACCTCCAACAAATGCAATGTTTGGATCGCCTTCAGTTAATTCGTCTATTTTTTTAATAATTGACCTGATAGTACTATTGCTGGCATCATTCATTGTAATAATTACCTGGGCATTCTGGAAATCGAAATCAACAAGTTGATCGAAATCGCCTTCATCTCCACTGAAGTTGTATAAACCAAAATATTGGGCTACCGCATCGCGTGAATCGGGAATGCTATTGTACCATGGATCACCTTTGTCATTTAGGGCTTTGCTCATTTCTTTCACTACATCACTAATGGAAGCTACCCTTCCAATTCCCTTAAAATTCCTTAGTTCTTTTGCATAAGCATCCACTCTTTTTAGAAGATCCGGATCTTTTATATCGCCATGTACCAGGATCGATAAAGTCTGGGTCCCTCCAAAATTTTCATTGATCACGTTTGCTCCCTGTCGGATAGGATGATTTTTCGGGAAGAAATGAACCAAATTGGTATCCACTTTAAGAAAATATATACCTGTTCCGGCTGCAAAGGTCAATATTAATGAGGTGTATAAAATTCTTTTGGGATGAATACTTACAAATTTCCCTATACTGGAAAGAACCATTCCCAGATAATCTTTCTTCATTCCGAAAAAGCTTTCGGGTGTTTGTGTTTTTTTGAAAATGCTCAGTATAGCAGGAATAAGGAATAGACTCATGGTCAACGCAATGGCTATCCCAATAGCTGCCAGAATACCCAATTGTTTGGCCGGGACCATTTTGTGGGTTAAAAGACTTAAAATACCGGCAATAGTAGTAAGTCCGGTTAGAATAATTGGCCTCTTTAAATTTTGATACACCCTAACAGCAAGTTTTATAGGGTTGGCTTTTTTGCCTTCAATTCTGGCAAGCTCCTGGTAATGTGCAACCATGTGAATTCCATAATCATTGGCTACAGCTATGAGAATAACAGGAAGCAGAATACTGATCATGGAAAGTTTCCAACCCAGCAACGGAAGCAATCCCATAGAAATAATGATCGACATCACCACTGCAAAAAATGGAAGTAGCATTCCTCGCTTTTGCTGAAAGAAGGCATAAAGCATGATGAGCATAATAACCAGACCTACAGGCATTAGTAACATAAAATCATGACTCATCTGGCTTGTAATGGTAGCTCTAATAACAGGCAAACCTCCAATATATACTTTTTCTGGCCCTGGAAATTGCTCAATAACACCTTCGACTTCTGTGAGAAATTCTTTATCGTTTACATCTTTATCGAGCAATAAGATGATGCTGGAGAATCTGAAATCGGCAGAAACGACATTTTTAAATGCCATTTTGTTGTTTTTCAGATTCTCCCGGAGTATTTCCCTTTCTTCAGAAGTTGTTGGAATTTCATCTATAGCCGGATTCACGATTAACATTCCTTCATCACCAACAATACTCTTTGAGTTAAATAGGGAGAGATTCCTTTTTACACCATTTAAATTGTCAAGTGATTCAGATAAAAGCTGAAGGCGTTCAAGGGTCCCTGAATTCAATACATCATCAGTTTCCAGAACAATCATTAATGTGCCATTTCCACCAAAAATAGAAACAAGGCTATCTGTATTTATCCTTGAGGTCATGGTTTCCGGAAGATAGTTCGCCAGGTCAGGATCTATCTCTGATTTAGGAATTTGTATACCAAAACCTATGGTAACTACAACAAAGAATGTAATAATCCACCATCGGTATTTGATTATATATTTTCCATCTAAACTTTTACTGAATTTCCGAATCATTTCAGGTGTAAAATCTTCAATATTAGGCTAAGGGCATACCAGAAAACAAAAAAATATTTTTTAAAATGAAAAGTGCCCATAAGCTGGTGTATTTTGCCTTCTGGTATGAAAGAAATGCAAATATATATCTATTACAGCAAATAAAAGGGATAAAAAATTAAAATTGCATGATAAGTATTCTCCTCTGAGGCATTTGAAGCTGATTAATAATCCTGAATGGAAATTTCAGCTTGCAATTGGAGGAAACTTTTTTATATTTACATTGATATCATTAATGTATTGTACATCAATAAACCCTTTATTATGAAGAAAAACATGGGTGGAGTCGACAGAATTGTCAGGCTCCTTGTTGCTGCACTTATTGCAGTATTATACTTTGCGGAAGTTATTCCGGGAACACTGGGTATTGTTCTCCTGGTTCTGGCTGTTGTATTTTTCCTTACCAGCCTCGTAAGTTTTTGCCCCTTGTATGCACCTTTTGGATTAAGTACCTGTAAATCAAAAGAACCCGAAAAGGAATAATCTATATCAGAAATACGAAGAAAGCAGGGGAGACCCTGCTTTTTTTTGGTTAATGATGAAAACCAATCCGTGAAATTGATTGAATGAAAGTGCAATTTTCAGAAGTGCTATTCAATCAAACTTATGATTAATTGAAGGAATCTTTGCGAGCCTTAAGCTTTTACTTTTTGTCGTAACTTTCGAAATAACTCTCATCAATTCCTCGCAATTTAGTGTTTATATGCAAGGCTAAAACTTTCTTTTTCAGAAATCTACACGATAAATTCAGAATGTATTACTTTTGCACACCATCTTAAAGTATGTTAAATATGTATACTACTCTTTTCTATATCATCCTTGCTATAATTTTCCTAGATTTTGCTTTTGAACGTTTTCTATCGTATTTAAACTCAACCATGTGGAGTAATACGCTGCCCGATGAATTCAAAGGGATTTATGATGAAGAGAAGTATCGGAAATCACAGGACTATTTTAAAGAAAATCAAAAGTTTGGGCATATCACTTCCTCGTTTAGTCTAATATTAATACTGCTTATGCTGTTATTCGCTGGATTTGCCTTTATTGATTCCTGGGCGGGCCAGATAAGCACCAATGCAGTACTCATTGCTCTATTGTTTTTTGGAATTCTTGGATTTGCAATGGATGTGCTTACCACACCATTCTCCCTGTACGATACATTTGTAATTGAGGAAAAATATGGATTCAATAAAACCACCCTAAAACTTTTCTTCACTGATAAATTGAAAGGATGGTTACTGGGTGCGATTATTGGTGGAGGTATACTGGCATTGATTGTATGGTTTTACCTGTCAACAGGAAAGTATTTCTGGCTTCTAGCATGGGGCTTTGTAACGGTTTTTATGATTTTTATGACCATGTTTTACTCTACGCTCATTGTACCCATTTTCAATAAACAAACTCCTCTTGAAGATGGTGAGCTCAGGGATGCCATTCAAAGTTTTTGCGATAAGGTAGGTTTTAAACTCGATAATGTTTTTGTAATCGATGGGTCAAAACGGTCCTCAAAAGCCAACGCTTATTTTAGTGGCTTGGGTAAGAAAAAACGTATTGTATTGTTCGATACGCTTATAAATGATCTTAGTACTGAGGAGATTGTGGCTGTGCTGGCACATGAAATTGGACACTACCAGAAGAAGCACACGAAAAAGGGAATGGTATTGTCCGTCATTCAAACCGGATTAACTTTATTTATTCTCAGCTGGTTTATTAACAACCCGGCTTTGTCGGCTGCCCTGGGTGTAGAAAGACCCGCTTTCCATGTAAGTCTTATCGCTTTTGGAATTCTCTATTCACCCATTTCTACAGTTTTAGGGCTGGGAATGAATATCCTTTCCAGGAAAAATGAATTTGAAGCCGATGATTTTGCAAAGAAAAATTATAGTGGCACCTATCTTGCTTCAGCCTTGAAAACATTGACAGTTAAAAACCTGGGAAATCTAAGACCTCATCCACTATACGTATTTTTCAATTATTCTCATCCACCAATAATTCAGAGACTTAAGAAATTGGAGGAATAAAATAGACTATTATAAGAGTAAGGCCTGTAAAACCTTTTTTCAATTTTTCTTAACTATAACTCAGCACTAAACATTTAAAATTCAACACTTCAGGGATTCAGTGTTTTGCTTTTAGCTGGCACTTTTATCCAGACTCTTACTTAGAATGGTAAAAGTTACTGATACCTGGATAACTCTATTTTTCCATTGGTCAATATAGTAGGTGTTGTTAGTGGTGACAGATAAACCCTCAATATACCGAACAGCAATGCTAAATCGAAGAGGAAGGCTTACTTCAGCACCAATGGCTATGCCTACGTCTGTGGTATTATAATAGCTCTTGGCATCTACCTTATCACCAGAATCCGGAATTGAATTGGCACGGGTCATAAAGCTGAATTGAGGACCGGCATGAACGCTTATCAGATCAATTATTTGAAACCGGAACAGTATAGGGATATCAATATAACAAAGATTATCTTTGCCTGAGAAGTAGGGGTCACTCCATTTTGATCCTTTCTGAGAAATCATAATTTCCAGTTGTCCGGCCATTTTCTTGTTGAAGAAGAAGTTTCCAAAAACACCGGCATGATATCCAGCCTTATAATTCGAGTTAACATTTTAGCGGATCCTTTAGTGGTTTGTGTGGTGATATTTAATCCACCCTTAACACCGACCTCATATTTCTTCTGAGCAAAAATGCATGTACCCATAAAAACCGACAGTACTATAATCAAAAGTTTTTTCATGATGATTGGATTATATTAAATAACTTGTTACCAATTGATTCAAGTTATGGAATTTTCATTTAACTGCCAACAAAAATTTGCGATTTTTATACAATACGGAATGCAAAACTTGATTGACCTTGTCACTTTACTACAGACTTCTGACTTCTGACTTCTAACTTCCGACTTCTGTCTTCTAACTTCTTACTTCTTACTTCTTACTTCTTACTTCTTACTTCTTACTTCTTACTTCTTACTTCTTACTTCTGACTTCCGACTCCTTACTTCTCACTATTTACCTTTTACGATTTACTTTTCACGTTTTACTTTTCACCATTTACGTTTTACTTTCTTCTATTTACTTCTTACTTTTGCAGCTCACTATGCCTCCTTAGCTCAGTTGGTAGAGCAGCTCACTCGTAATGAGCAGGTCGTCGGTTCAAGTCCGATGGGAGGCTCAGATCATAGTTTGATAGAAGTTTTCAGGCATGTCCGGTCCAGACGATCCCGACGAAATTGTCGGGATGTCATGATGCTGACCCTGGCGGGTGTCAGCATGGGAGGCTACAGTTAGTTTTGAGCCTTGTCTGCCCCAAAAGGGATGGCTTTTTTACTGGCAGCCATGATGATAGTGTTAAATTCAAATTAATTTTTTCCTAATGAATGAATGATTAATTGATTAATAATCTATAAGTTACCAAAAACATACATAAGAGCTCTATTTTATTTCATCTTAAAACTTTATCCCAGAAGAACTAAATTTGAAGAAGGTTCAGGTTTGGCTTTAGAATTGAATAACATCCTTTATTTATTGGATATAAATTAAATTTGAAATAGGTAAAAACCAATTTTAAATGATTTCTGCTTTTTGAAAAATCATGAAGAAATCAACATTTTGCTCTATTATCTACCTGCTTTATTATCATCATTCATTTCACCCATTTGTATTGCCAGACCTATTGTAAAGTGCTCAAACCAGAAATCTCACTCGATTATCATGGTGAATGCAAGAAGGGATTGGCTCATGGAAAAGGAGAGGCTTTTGGGAGAGATCATTATATTGGAGAATTCAAAAAAGGATGGCCAAATGGAAATGGACTTTATAAATGGAATAATGGGGATAATTATGAAGGTGAATGGAAGAAGGGGGTAACGGCATGGACACTGGTAAATTTATTTTTACGATACGAAGCAGAAGTCTTGGTATTGGAAGGTAGTGTGGTTAAATGATGAATTTGTAGGGCGTAACAATGAATACAAAATAGAAAAAAGAAGCAATATCTTATTCAGTATCCGTAGAATTGGAAAGGGTAACAAAGTGTCCTTCAGGCTTCCTGCTGAGAAAGACCCCAATAAAAGGATACAAAACATGGTTATAATATCTTCAAGTGGAAAAGAGGTGAGGAATAGTATTCTGGTGGGGATTGAGGATCTTTCTTTCCCTGCAACTATATCACTTTCTTTTTATTTCGAGATAAAGCTTAAAAAGCAAGAAATCTCAGCTAGCTTACAAATTACTTTCTATGAACCTGGGGAATATGAAATAATTATATACGATAATTCTTGGGGTTATTTGTAGTTGAAGATTCTTTCAGATCATCCCTAAGCTTTTAGTCAATAAAAGTTGGATTGCTAAACTCATAATTTTAACAAAAAAGGAGTGTCAAATGACACCCCTAATTACCTGGATAGAGAAAAGCATTACGTATTGGTTATTTTAAATTGGGATAAATAAAATAGCCATATTCACCTGAAATATCTGAAGCTAATACTAAAAAGTGGTTTTTCTTGTACTTAATGATAAGAACCACTGAAATAATATGCAAGGGTGGATAAGTCGACAAATATATAATTCATTTCATAATACGATTTTGAAACCAATCCTTTTACAATACCTTCTTTACCTACTCCAGTAGCATCACATGCGGCAGTAATACCAATTTGTGTTTCCCCATCATAGATTGGGGTAATGTATCCATGCCATGTCAGATCCCATTTCCCCAGACATTCATCATCCGGATCATCTGGATTTTCAACTCCTACTAGTATTTCTGCTTTCCCCCAAAATTTTTGAATACCATCTTTTTTTGGTATTGTATTAACATGCCAAATACTAGTACCGGTTAGTAAAGGATCACCATTAGCATTATCATACCAGGTTACAACCCCGCCTTTCAATAATTGTTTACCTATTTCTTCAGGAGGTATGTCTGGAATGGAAAAATTAGGAGTACATACTCCGGAATATTCAATTTTTACATCACCTTTTTTTGCTTTCAGTTCAACAGCGGCATCCTCACCATAATACTGTTCACATTCTGGCTCTGCGCAGGAGTTGAGAATAAGTGCACCAAAGAGTACAATTAGTAATTTTTTCATAGTTATTAGAATTATAAGGTTAGTTAAATAAACATATCGAAATAAGTTACAACTGTTTGGCGAGACTGCCAAATAAAACTTACCTGTATTGAGAGATTATAGAATTAAATTTTAAATTTAACCACTTAAAGGAGACAGTCACATGATGCAGAATTAATGCATTTATGTTGACCTTTTTTAGCATCTTCCTTTATAAATAAACAAGATTACAACTGTCTGTTATAGATGGTATTAGATTCGAGAAATCAGAAAATGAATAACGAACACTGGAACAAGATTTTCAAAAAGACTGAGTCTGAAAATTTAGGTTGGTATGAGAAAGATTTCCAACAGACCTTAAAGTTCTTAAATTCAATCGATCGTTTAAGTGAAAAGAGATGTATTTATTGCAGGCACCGGGACTTCCACGTTGGCTGAACAGCTAATTGGTAAATGTAAAAGTCTGATATTAAATGATATAAGTGAAGAAGCATTGTCCATTTCCAAAAAGAGAATAGCTAAGGTTAAACAGCCTGTTGAATGGTTGAAAGCAGATATTGGTGCTGAGCTGCCAATTGAAAATAAATCAATAGATGTATGGATCGACAGAGCTGTTTTACATTTTCTGATAGACGAAAATCAGATTGATACTTATTTTAAGAATCTGAATGACAAAATAAAAGTAAATGGATATGCTTTTCTGGCTGAGTTTGCTTCACATGGTGCTCCCAAATGTGCCGGACTTGAACTACATCGCTACTCAATTGAAGAGTTAATTGAAAGATGTGGGAAAAACTTTGAATTGATTCAATCTGAATCATATACCTATATCAATCCTGAGGGTGATGAACGGCCCTATATTTACTGTCTCTTTAAAAAAGTTGGCTAAGAAGATATATGAAGCAAGCTAATTGGAAAGAATTGTTTCCGGAAAGTTTGAATCTACGCCTCAGGAAATTATTGCATCGAAATTCTCGACCAATCGTTCTGCATCTTCAATTGTGCGAATAAGGAAAAATGAATCTTCGTCGAAATATTCACCCTGGCATTGTTTGTCAACAATTATGGTAGTAACCAGATCTTTGTCTTTAAGCACATTTAAAACCATCACCCCGGGACACAACAGGGCATTTCGCCTGACTACCTCAAATCCCTTAATAATAATCACTGCTTCAAGATAGGATGCTATTTCATACATATGAGCCATATTGACTATACGTTTGGAAACCCGATTTTGTTGCATATCTTTGTGTTATGGCTGACAGGTACAACATAAGTAAGTTCATCAGTAAGCTCTGTAACAAGTCTTGTTCATATGAAATAGATATGGAAGTTCTTAAGGAATTAGAGAGACTTAGAGATGGGCAATAGGGAAGAGGTAAACCAAAACCTATGGGATGAATACTGCCGCGATGTTCATAATATTCAGAACTACTACAGGAAGGTGAATTCCGTGAGATGAAACCAGACCCCCTATGGGTGTCAGCATGGGAGGCTCTAAGGAAGTGTTGAGATTTGAGTTCAAAGTTTTGAGTTTGGTTGCAAGGAGAATTTGTTATATTATTAGAAGTCAGCAGCATTAAAGCGTTGACCTTTTTGTTTTTGATTCTTATTTATTTTCCATATTTAAGATTTTTTACTTAGTAAATCCAAGCGAATTCTATTTATTAGAGATTACAAATGAATAACGAACACTGGAACAAGATTTTTAAAAAGACTGAGTCTGAAAATTTAGGTTGGTACGAGAAAGATTTCCAACAGACCTTAAAGTTCTTAAATTCAATCGATTGTTTAAGTGAAAAGAGAGTATTTATTGCAGGCACCGGGACTTCCACGTTGGCTGAACGGCTAATTGGTAAATGTAAAAGTCTGATATTAAATGATATAAGTGAAGAGGCATTGTCCATTTCCAAAAAGAGAATAGCTAAGGTTAAACAGCCTGTTGAATGGTTGAAAGCAGATATTGGTGCTGAACTGCCAATTGAAAATAAATCAATAGATGTATGGATTGACCGGGCCGTTTTACATTTTCTGATAGACGAAAATCAGATTGATACTTATTTCAAAAATCTGAATGACAAAATAAAAATAAATGGATATGCTTTTCTGGCTGAATTTGCTTCACATGGTGCTCCCAAATGTGCCGGACTTGAACTACATCGCTACTCAGTTGAAGAGTTAATTGAAAGATGCGGGAAAAACTTTGAATTGATTCAATCTGAGTCATATACCTATATCAATCCTGAGGGCGATGAACGGCCCTATATTTACTGTCTCTTTAAAAAAGTTGGCTAAAAAGATATATGAAGCAAGCTAATTGGAAAGAATTGTTTCCGGAAAGTATGAATCTGCGCCTCAGGAAATTATTGCATCGAAATTCTCGACCAATCGCTCTGCATCTTCAATTGTGCGAATAAGGAAAAAAGAATCTTCCTCGAAATACTCACCCTGGCATTGTTTGTCAACAATTATAGTAGTAACCAGATCCTTGTTTTTAAGCACATTTAAAACCATCACCCCGGGACACAACAGGGCATTTCGCCTGACTACCTCAAATCCCTTAATAATAATCACTGCTTCAAGATATGATGCTATTTCATACATATGAGCCATATTGACTATACGTTTGGAAACCCGATTTTGTTGCATATCTTTGTGTTATGGCTGACAGGTACAACATAAGTAAGTTCATCAGTAAGCTCTGTAACAAGTCTTGTTCATATGAAATAGATATGGAAGTTCTTAAGGAATTAGAAAGGTTAGAGATGGGCAATAGGGAAGAGGTAAACCAAAACCTGTGGGATGAATACTGCCAGGATGTTCATAATATTTCAGACTACATTCAGGAAGGTGAATTCCGTGAGATGAAACCAGACTACCAACCCTTAATTGACAAGTTCGAGGAATAAAAAACCCCCTGATTTCTCAGGAGGCTATAATTTTTTTCTATTCGATTATATGGAGAATTACTTTTGATTCAAGTTCTTCTCCTGGTTTAGCTTTGGTATGATAGGAATAGTTAAATTTCCGGCCATCCACAAGCTGTCCTTGAGCAGTAAGTTCTATCCCGTTTACAGGTGCACCACCACCAAAAGGCCTGAGATTTTCTGTAAAGCTGCTTGCATAGCCAATAAGAGGTGGAGGATCAAGAGCCTGTAATGCGGGGATTGTAACTTCTCCAATTCGCTGTCCTTCATCATTAACAAATAGCTTGACCTGATCAAATGAAATTATCCAGAAAGGAATAGCTCCTTTACCTTTAAGATGTAGATGATGGGGATACCAGTTATCTGGCTGATTCCACTTATAACCTTCAACTGCAAATTCTACACCCGGAAGAGTAGCACGATAGTTTACAAAGTCCAGGAGATCAAAGTTTTCATCAATTTCTTTAACAGGATCAGCTACATAAAAGCATATTATGCCAAATTCTCCATCTGTTGGAATTCCGTAAGGAGCACCAGCTCCCATTCTGGCCCAATAAGGAAAAGACTTTAAATCTGATTTTGTGAGGCCGTTCTTTGCCTTGAGCTCAACATCGGCAGATTCCTCTGGCTGTAATAACTCGTATTCCTGTTTTTCACAGGAGCAAACAATCAGTGCAAGGGTAAGAATAAATAATAATTTCTTCATAGCTGCTAAGAATTAAAAATTTATAATAAATCATATCGATATAAGTTACATATGTTTTTTGAGATAGCCAAATAAATTGTAACTAAATTGATTAACAGTCGATTATCCACGACGAAAAAACCCCTGATTTCTAAAGAGGTTCCTGTTAAAGCATGCAAATTAGGCTCTGTCTAAATGCTTTTAATACATTATTTTTCCAAAAAAGAAGGATTCTCCCTCATCTGCTATAAGGTAATATGTACCAAATAAGTCTAAATATATTTAAATAATTTTTATTTTGCTTATTTGTAATAACCTTCGATATTGTAGACAAATTGAGAAAAATCCATAGTGTATGTCCATTTTCCAACCATTCCCTTCACATCACCAGATTTGCCTTGTCCCACACCATAAGCGATTAATTTTGGACCCATTGGGGTGTAGGTAAGATAACCACGCCATGTCATATCCCAACTTCCACGGGATGGGTCACCTTCATTTTCGCCATCTACAATTAGCTTAGCCTTTCCCCAATACTTAAAACTACCATCCTCTTCAATCTTTTGATCGACATACCAAAAAGTACTTCCGGTTACCCTCCAATCAGATGCATCATCGTGCCAAACAGTAGTAGACCCTTTCACCAGCATCTTGCCGTTAGGCAGGAGTTTTTCTATTCCTGGTACATCTACATAATCTAGATCCTTTGAACATACCCCAGTAAATTCTACTTTCTCTCTTTTTGATTTCAGTTCAACAGAAGAGAGGTCATCACTTCTGAAACATTCCTCTTCTTTTGGTTCGCATGCAAATAAAAAAAGTGCACCAAAGAGTACAATTAATAATTTTTTCATAGTTATTAGAATTATAAGGTTAGTTAAATAATCATATCGAAATAAGTTACATATGTTTTTTGAAATAGCCAAATTTTATTGTTACTAATTGATGAATATCAGATAATTAGTGACAAAAAAATGGGATAAGCTATTGGTTATTTTAATCTCTGCTTAAAGAGTATTTAAACCTTGGTATAAGGATGCAGATATAAATGGAAGCCTCATTGTTCATTTTACATCGGGTTGAAATGAGAATTTTTGAAAAGTTTGGTTAAGATTTGGCGGGGCAAAAATCCAGTAAGAACCGGTCGGCTGTTTCCATGTTGGTAACAAAATAGATAGGACCAAAGCTAAAGCAATCGTGGTTTAGTTGGCTGGTGACTTTAACTGTTCCCTGTATTTTTCCATTTCTCATTGCGCTCATGAAAATGGAATCGGGGGTTGAGCTCCGGACTCTTTTGTCCACTTCAAAACCCCGTATTGTTAGCACTGCCTCAAGATAAGAGGCAATCTGATGAATATTTGCCATACCAATAATACGGCAAAAAAATAATTTTGTTCTGGATTTTATAGGCCAATATTGAAATTATTTCGAAAAATTATCAAGTATGATCTTTAAATTGTATTCTTGTAAAGTATTAACACTATAGACTTTCTTTATGAAGTTTTTGAACTTCAGGCATTTAGTTGTATTTGGGTATATTGGCATAGTTATTTTGTTATTGTTTGTTCTAATAGTAAGTAATTATTATGATCTACCCCTACAGAAGTTTACTGCCGATCCAACTGCCACCCTGGAGGCTCATCCGCTTACTGGCCTGATATCAAATATTGGTGTTTTATTTTGGTGTGCAACTGCTACGATCTGCTTATTTTCTTTTACAATTATTAGCCCTAAGAAAGGAAATAAGCTTTCCTGGTTTCTTTTGTTTTCCGGACTCTTTTCCCTGATTCTGTTAGCTGACGATCTTTTTCTACTTCATGAAAACATTCTTCCTTATAAACTAAACATTCACCAGAAACTTGTTTATGTTGGATACGCATTTACAATGTCCGGGTACATATTCTTTTTCTGGAAAATAATCTTAGAATTCGATTATAAATATTTCATAATCTCAATCTTACTTTTTGGTGCATCAATTGTATGTGACCTTTTTTTGCCTATAGTGGAATGGGAATATTTTTTGGAAGATAGTTTAAAGATATTTGGGATTTTTAGCTGGTTTTTGTTTTATGCCCGGACTTCCCAATCTATATTATTGAGGGAAATAACAGAACGATAACCAGGTAGTAATTGTGGCTTTATGATTTAATATTCAGCTATATATCATTCAGGTGATCTATTCAGGCGGCCTCGGACCTTCTGGGGACCCATCAGGCGACCATTCTGGGCTCAGGTGACCCATACACTGAATAGACCTTTTCCCGTAGGCTCTCCAGGGAAGTTTTATCGTATTTCCTTATACTTGTGAGGTGACGATGCCCTGTTACCATCGCAATCTCATTCAGCGACATTCCTTTTTCCAGGCTCATTTTTACAAATGTTCGGCGCATAATATTGCTGGAAATCCTTTGCCATTTTTCAACCTTCTCGGTAAAGCCAATAGCTCCAATCTGATATACCTTTTCTGAAACCTCGGTAAATCCGGCTTGTTTTGCAGCCACTTTCAAGTCAGAATTAAACTTTTGTATACTAACCAGCGGTAATTGGTATTTGTATTTTTTTAGAATTTCAGTGACTAATTTATTAAGAGGTATTTGAACTCTTGTTTGAACACTTAGGTTTTTGGTTTTCTGTTGAGTAATGATGGCCACTCCATCTTTGATGTTTTCTTTTTTTAATTCCTTAAGGTCGGTGTACATCTGTCCGACATAGCAGCCCAGGGTAAAAACGTCTACTGATCTTCTCAGGGCATCATTTTTAAAATTGAACTTATACAAAATAAGCACCTCTGCTTCATTTAAAGCAAATGTAACGGATGTTAAATCAATATTCTGGAAGTCCTTGAAAGTAGGATTGGTACGATAGCCGTTTTCTTCAGCCCAACGTAAAAATGATTTTAAACTTATGATATATCGTCCAAGACTGTTGTCCTGTAGGGAGAGGTCTTTTCGACAATACAGAATGAAATTCTTGTAGAAATCAGTATCCAGATCGACTAGTTTGAGCCGGATTTTATGTTTTTGGCCAAAATTATCGAGATGAAGTCCAAGGGTTTTGTATTTCTGTATACTGCTTTCCTCAAGAGCTTTGGTATCTGTTTTAATTTTAATAAACAGGGGCAGAACATCATCAACATATTCTGATAAAGTTTCCCGCTTTCTTTTTCTGTTGAATTCTTTGTCAAACTCATACCTGAGTGCTTCAACGGTAAGATCCTTATTTTCTTTATTAAAATGATTGATGGTAGATTGCAGGAATACCCTATAGGGGAGGATAGACTCATAAATCCTCCTGTTTTCCCGTGTCATTCTTCCCCTGCGGTCTTTTATCGGACACTGATTGGCCTGATCCCATCGGGATGCAGGTATTTTTTCAAGGGTAGCGTATTCGAAGTTTTTTTTACTCGGTCGGGAATAATATTTTAAGTTAATTGGCTTAGGTTTAGTTCCTCCACCAGCTCGTAAATAGAACATTTCAAATAGTTTTCGTCAATATGAGGCAACACTGAGAACCATCCGTAGCCATTGTTCCTGGCTGTTTTCCAGACTACCTGGGCAGGAATCTCCTTCCCAATGTAGGTGTACTTACTTGGATCTTTTGTGAAATCAACATGCCTGCCTCTGGAATCTATGTTCCATGCATGGGGGAATAATTCCTTATTATTTTTTGAAATGATAACCCCCTCAACATATCCATAGTTTCTGTTCATTTTAGTTGCGGCAATAGCGTAACAGGATCCTCTTAAAGTCCTTACAGCTCCTGATTCAATAATGCCTGGTTTTACCTGAACCACTTTCCACCCTTCGGTGTTTGGTCTTAAAAACCTTTGTGGCTTTGTCTTCTCAAATCTTTTAGCATCAAAAAGTTTTGTTCTTGTTTCCATAGGGTTTTAATTTTTGGTACAATGTTTAGTACAATGGCAAATTTGGAAATAATATTCCATATTTCCAAATTAATATATTAGTATTAAATGTTGAATTATAAATATTTATCATAAAAATAATTTGTTTGCTATATTTAATTAGTTTCAGCCTTAAAATAAGACTGAAAATATGGCTTCAGAAAGTATTGAAATCTTCAATCTGAAATCAACAATAAGGTTCTGATTAGGTTAAAATAGGATAGGTTAAATTCTAGTATATAAGCACATTAGTATGGTTTTACACCAACACTCTAAATTTGCATTCAAACTTTTTAAGTATTCATTAAATAAGTATTTTTGCCTCAAACCAATTGCATCTTAGGTAAGCTAATCATGATTAAGAAAATCATATTTTACATTATTTGCCTGGTTCTTGCTTGTCAATCAGTTTCTTACGGACAGAAAGAGATTAAAATAATGACCTGGAATATCTGGCATGGAGGGCTGCATGGAGCCAAATCGGATGACTTCGTTCAGGATACCGCCAATACTCTGAATGTTCAGCGGGTTATTGAACAGCACAATCCGGATATTTTGTTTATGCAGGAAACCTATTGTTGCGGTATGGAAATTGCCCGAAATGCTGGTTACAAATATGCCTGGAGAGCAAGTTCAAACCTGTCAATTCACAGCAAATATCCTATTGTCGATACTTTGGCCATTTTTAAACCTTTTAATTCGCAGGGT
The DNA here is from genome assembly GCA_963750735.1 of uncultured Bacteroidales bacterium. Classification (GTDB taxonomy): domain Bacteria; phylum Bacteroidota; class Bacteroidia; order Bacteroidales; family VadinHA17; genus JANTGF01. The sequence goes on from CAVVRY010000016.1 coordinate 280,170, forward strand.
GTAATTATTGATGTGGAGGGCACAAAACTCATGTGTTTCAATATCTGGTTGCATTACTTACCTGATTATTTTAAGGATCTTAGCTCGTTTTCACCTGATTCACTTATCAGGGGCGAGGGTGCTACCCGTGGAAGGGAAATAACTGCAATTCTCGCGGCTATTGACAGCATAAGACAAAATTATCCAGAAATGCCAATAATAGTAGGAGGGGACTTCAATTCTGCATCTCACCTTGACTGGATTGAAAGCACCAAAGACTTCCATTATGGAAAAGTAGTAGAATGGCCGGTCAGCAAAATGATGATGGAGAATGGGTTTATAGATTCATTCAGGGAAGCCAATCCGGATCCGCTTAAATCATTAGATGGTACATGGGGATTTCTTTCTGAAGGAATGATCTCTGACAGGATTGATTATATTTATTACAAAGGAAATAGAATTTGGACCAAAAGCTCTAAAATAGTAATGGACAACCCACCAGGGGGCATTTTTAACTCCGACCACCGGGCAATTCTTACCCTATTCAGGCTTGGAAAATAGAATAACCTGCCAGCTTATCTGGTAGAGATTTGCTTTCCAGCAATACATCTATCATTTCATACTTTTTAACAGTTGGAAATTCCCATACTCATTTTCTATACCAGAAACTTTTATGTCCATCTTTTCATCGCGAATGATAGCTTTTATTTCAATCAAGGTATTATTAGAAGTTCTATAGGTAAACTTCATCCTGTTTGCAATCATTTCCAGGTGATCTACCTGGGAGAATCCTTTCTTTTCATCGGTGGTAATATATCCCTGCACTGCATCTCCATTTGTTTCCAGTTTTATAATGATTAGAGCTGCATCTTCTGTTGGACCTGGAGGATTTTTCCATACACCCCTAAAAAATTGATTTTCTGGAAATGTAGCTTTCTCATTATGGGTTGAAATTCGTTTAAGGTATTCTTCTTTACTTATCCCCCCGCTGGTAAAAAATTCTTCAGGAAGTAATGGAAACATAAAATTAGTGGTGAATTCTTCCATTTTTTTATTTGAGCAAGTTTCAAACAAAGAAAGGACATCGCCACCGTTTTGAAGATCCATATTGAGAATCATTACCGGGCTGGCGTTTGAGAAATCAATCTCCTCCATTGAAAAACTCTTGATTTCAGGGTTTAACCTTGTTTTAAAATAAACTTTTTTATCTCTAACATCAAAAAGTATTGACCACTCCGGATCATCGTCAACACGAATGTTCTGAAGCATTTCAAATCCATAGTCAATTATGCTTTGTTTCGGATCATAATCTCTGATCATAACAGCTGATTTTACAAATCGCGGAACTTTTGGATCATTAAGATCAGGCTCATATAAACCCCCGAACCCCTTGTAATAACGAAGCAATTCCATCTCCCTGTTGTAAGGAGTATTAAAAAGGGCCGGTACGGGCATTTGCTCACCTGCATGTACAACCACTTCTCCATCAATAAATGCAATGGCCGCTGTATTCCCCTTTGCATCTCCGGCAAAGAAATGCCATCCCCAACCATCGATCTCAATTTCAGAAGCACATTGTATGGCTTCTTCTACTGTGGAGTAGTTATCCAGTATGTATTGCATCCAATTCATTTGATTAAGCCTGGGCAGATTTTCGTCTTTCGGATAGTCGGCATCTTCATTCATTTCCCATATATATAATCCTGCTTCATTCATTCCTCCATCCGGGAAATCACGGCCGAAGTTATTGAAAGTCACCGAGCCATATCTTGATATCCATGAGTGCGATGAAGGATTCTCCTGGCCAGCAGTAGTCAATTCACTCCAGGTTCGTCCCTTTTTGAAAATCCCCCTTTTATTTATGAATATTAATCCAGGTACTCCTATGTCCCCCTCATTTAAGTTATGCCCATATACCAGCTTATTTCCTTTTTGCAGCTTAAATGTTGAGCATCCATCAGCTTTTTGAGACATAGTAAGGATTATGGCACAAAGGATAATCAGTATTTTGTAAACAAAATTGATATGTTTTTTCATTTCCTTAAGGTTTTTAATTATTGAATTATACATGTAGGACGTGTTGTTTTGCTTTTGGTTACTCTGTTAAAGTTAGTTTCGATCCATTCCATGATAACTCCATGATTGTATATATTTCATTGAGTTTGTAGCTAAGCAAAGCGCTCGCTGAAGATATAACAAACAGCCACAAATAAATTGAAGAGTACTTGATTCTAATCTGGAACTTACTTACTTTTATACAACAAATCCAGCTTAGCTTTGAACTACATACGTCAGCATATTTACAGTCCTAAACTTGTTTGAAAATTAAATCACACATTGCCAGGAATCCATCAATGAAAAGTAAAATAGAATATTGGATAATAAAACATTTTTCACATTCGAAGGAAACTCCAGAAATACTGGCATTAAAGAAAAGATTATTTCTTTCTATTGCACCAGGCATACCTATAATGGCCTTGTTTGGATTAGTGCTATGGTTTTTTGAATTACCAACATTTGCTATAGTAACATGGCTATTTACAGGGATTGAGTTGATAATTCTCATTGCCTTTGTGTTTTTGCATTCTTATGTGAAATATTTCGCTGTTATTAACCAGTACTTTTTTGTGTTATTCTCCTTTGCAGGAGTCCTGTATTTTGGTGGCATCCTTCATTCGGGAGGGCTTGTATTGGTAGGTTTGGCTGGAGTCCTGCAATCCTTATATTATTTTAAACCAAACCAGATTCGATACATATTTGCTTTTTACCTGATCACTGTGGTTATTGAAGCACTGCTTCAACCCTTTCTGAAACCAATTCCGGAACTTACACCGACTGCAAATTTGGTATTGTTTGTACTTCACCTGATTGTTGTAGCAAACAACTTATACACTCGACTTTCAGTTTATATCAATCAAAGTATTCAAATCAAAAAGCTTGAAACTCAAAGACTGCGGGAATTAGATACCCTGAAGACAAATTTTTATACCAATATAACTCATGAATTCAGAACACCATTAACAGTAATACTGGGAATGACGAATCAAATTAGCAGCAAGCCTGGAAAGTATCTTGAAAAAGGGGTACAACTGATTCGTAAAAATGGAATTCAACTTCTTCATCTTGTGAACCAGATGCTGGATCTTTCAAAGTTGGAGGCAAAATCTATGCAAGTTCATCTAATTCAGCAAGATATAATTCCTTTTCTTCGGCGAACGAATGAGCCTTTCTCATATTTGGCAAAAGAAAAGAACATAGCTTTTCATTTCAACTCAGATTTAGATGAGTTATGTATGGATTTTGATTCGGAGAAAATGGAATCATTGATTGGCAATCTTTTAACCAACGCCATTAAATATTCTTCTCCAGGGGCCAATATTCATTTTAATGTATCAGAATTTTCGGAGTTTAGATTTGAAAAAGAAAGGGGGTTTTCTCCCTTTCCGGAGAAGGACATTGGTTCTGAAAAAATCCTCAGGTTGACAGTTAGGGACACCGGGCAGGGAATTTCTGAAAAGGAGCTACCCCTGATTTTTAATCGTTACTATCAGGTTGATGAGAAAAATATACGTCATCGGGAGGGTGCAGGAATAGGACTTCTTCTGGTAAAGGAAATAGTCCAAATTCTAAATGGAAATTTGTTTGTAGAAAGTGAGCCAGGTAAAGGTACTAACTTTTCGATTTTCCTACCGATTACAAATATGGCTGATAAAACATTTATTCAGGAAAAGACGACAGCATCTGGAATCTATGATTCTGTTCCCATGGAGGATGAAGTTGACCACTGGCAGCTTAACAAAGATCTCCCAAACCTTTTAATCATCGAAGATAATGATGACGTGGTTACCTTTTTGCGATCAATTGTGGAGACAACATACCAGATAGACCGGGCCAGGAATGGTGAAGAAGGTATTGAAATGGCCCTGGAATTGATCCCTGACATTATTCTCTCCGATGTTATGATGCCGGGAAAAGATGGATATGATGTGTGCAAAGCTTTGAAGAAGAATTTTCGAACAAATCACATTCCAATTATTCTCCTTACCGCCAAAGCCAATACAGAATCTAAAATTAAAGGCCTTGAATATGGAGCAGATGCATATCTAACCAAACCATTTGACTCGAAAGAATTGATGATTCAAATGCAAATGCTCATTAAATCCAGGGAAAAATTAAAATCTAAATATCTTACACTGGCTATTACAACAACAGATGAAGCCATTGAACCTGTCAACCTGGATGAGCTATTCCTGAAGAAACTTAAAGAAATTCTGGAAGAAAAACACAATGATGAGAATTTTGATACCAACCAGCTTACTCTTAAAATGGGCATGAGTCGGGTTCAACTTTTTCGCAAGCTCAAGGCATTGACAGGTATATCAGCCTCTCATATCATTCGCTTTTTTCGTTTGTCAGTGGCAAAGGAAAAAATACTTAAGACCAAACTAACTATTTCTGAAATATCTTACGATGTGGGGTTTAAAGATCCAGCCTATTTCACACGGGCATTCTCAAAAGAATTCGGATTTACGCCCACATCTCTCCGCAATTGATTTCTATTCGTCTCCCTTAATATTATTCGATAAAAATGGGCATAAATCTCATTTTGTCCAATAACTTGAAACATGAGTGCAAGATGATTGCTCAGATACTGCCTAACTTGCATACTGATATAAGTTTCAAAAAACAGATTTATAATTATTAACTAAAATTTACAGCTATGAAACATTCAATTTTTTTTATTTTCCTCATGCTATTGATAAGCTGTGAGGATTTTAATGATGTAAACTTAAAAAGTAAATCAGTCAACTCAAATGGGCATTCTGGAATGGTTTTCCCGGATGAATTGCCCCTGCCAAATGGTTTTCAACCAGAAGGAATTGCAATTGGACCCAACCACAGCTTTTATGTTGGTTCACTCATGAGCGGCCAGATATATATGGGCGATTTACGAACCGGAGAAGGCGAGATATTTATTGCACCTCCCGGACCTTTTCAAGCAGTTGGTTTAGCTATAGATAAACGAAATAATTATCTTTTCGTAGCAGGTGGATTTACAGGCACTGGTTCAGTATATAACTGTGCAACAGGCGATCATGTGCAAACATATGCATTTGCCCCGCCTGGTTCAGCCTTAATTAACGACGTAACCGTAACCAGGGATGCTGTGTATTTTACAAATTCATTGAGTCCTGTATTGTATAAAATACCTCTTGGCAAAACAGGCGAATTACCGGATCCCGGACAGCTTATCTCCTTGCCTCTAACTGGGGATTTTTCAATGGTACCAAATCCCATGATTCCAAAACTGGGTGCTTTTTCAAATGGAATTGACGCAACCCCATCAGGGAAGGAGTTGATCATTGCAAATACGGACCGCGGAGAGTTGTATGTGGTAGATCCAGGTACTGGTGTATCATCTCTTATTGATCTGGGAGGGGTTCTTCTTCCTTTTGCAGATGGTATTTCACTCGAGGGTAAAACCTTATATGTAGTTCAGAATTTAATGAATCAGATCTCTGTAATAGCACTAAGTGATGATTATCTCTCAGGAACAATAGAGAAAGTTATTCAGGATCCTAAATTTGGTGTCCCAACTACAATTGATAGATTTGGAAGTCATTTATATGCTGTAAATGCTCATTTCGATATGGCCCCACCACCCGGAATCTATCCGGATGTGGAATTTGAAGTGGTCAGGGTAGAAAAGTAATCTCAGCTCTATTGTTTAATGCTTTTTTCGAATTTGTTTCATATTTTAAAATCCTGCAGCATCGGTAAAAACATGATTGATACTTTCTGAATATCAATCGATCCTCTAAATCGATGTTGCAGAGCTTTTTCCAATAAGCAAGAACAGGAAAAATCCATGCATAGATGAATTGTCAAATTTTCATCTTTCCTTCTCGTATGCCTTCCGCTCAAAATTGGTTTCGAACAAATTGCAGGAGAATATTTGCTATTATTGTGCATGAAAAAATGTCTTTTTCTTATTCTTGTATGCATTTGCTCGTTCTCTTCATTCGCTCAAAAGTCTGAGGATGAGAACAAGGAAGAAAAAAACTTTAAATTTGCCGGTATCCCCCTGGTGGGTTACAATAAGACAATTGGTTTTAGCTTTGGAGCCATGCTGAATGGCTATTACAAGATCAACCAAAAAGACACCATCTCCCCATCTTCCTCAACCAGTATAATTGGTATGTATACTACCAACAAGTCATACTTTGCTGCATTTATTCAGCAGTTTTATCTCAATGAGGATAAATGGAGATTGAAACTTATTGGAGGGTATGGGAATGCGAATTTACAGGTCTATAATGATTTCGGTGATGCCGGACAGTTTGTTGATTATTCCACGCTGATGTCTATTCTTTCTCTCGATGTAAAAAGAAAAGTCTATAAAAAGTTTTATGGGGGTGTTTCAGGCTCACTGATGACTGCGAATACAACTTTTGACTATATAGACCCTGGGACAGGTGAAAATTATGTGGATAAGCAGGTCATGAACAATTTGGGTATTAATGTTTTATACGACTCACGCAACAATTTGAATTACCCTACCAAGGGTCTTCAGGTTTATTTTAACACCCAGTTTTACCAGGACTGGATGGGCAACGATAGCTCATTTACCCGAATTGAATTCACTTACAATGCCTACTTTAACTTTAAATCTGATAAAAGGGTATTGATGTTAAGGTATTATTCCCGATCATCTTTCGGAAAGGTTCCTTTTCAGGGACAAAATGTGGTTAGGGGAGATGATATTCGGGGATATTCAAAAGGAAAATACAGAGACAATCAAATTTACAGTTACCAGGTGGCATACAGGCACCGCTTTGAGAATCGTTTTGGTTTTGTGGCCTTTGCCGGCATTGCAGCGGCCGTACCTAAAATGCTCGATCTTTTGCATACCATGTATCTTCCCGGGGCAGGGGTGGGTGTGAGGTATATGCTTATTAAAAAGGAAAAAATAAATATCGGTATTGATGTAGCTGTGGGCCGCGATGACTGGAGCCTGACATTCAGATTGGGTGAGGCATTTAGCCGATAATGAAATTGGTGTAATAATGAACCTATTTTCCACTGTATAGGATAGTGACTGTCTGGGAAAATCTAAAAAGAGCGGGAAACGGGAATTGAACCCGCGACCCTCAGCTTGGGAAGCTGATGCTCTACCCCTGAGCTACTCCCGCAAAATTGTATTTCAAAGATAAATTTTTTGGCTCAATTCAGATTGGAAATCAAATACTATTTGGTCAACTCTTCAACCTTTTCGGTTAAAATCCTGAACTTTTCCTCATCAAAACCTACTTCAACCAATGATATATTACCTTCTTTGTCAACAATATACATAGTTGGATAACCACTAATTTTATACATTCTGTCAACCACAGGATCTGTAAGAATTACATCATAGCTAAGCTCCCGTTTGCAAGGAAATTGTCAAGATTTTCCAGACTATGAGGTTGATTATCAACAGAATTAATCCGAAAATTTTCAATCCTTTATCTTTGTATTTAGTGTATAGTTCCGATAGGGCAGGCATGGCTCTAACACAAGGAGGACAATGGGTATACCAGAAATCAACTATTATTACGTTTTCTCCAATATAATCGGCAAGATTGAATTCTTTACCATTGGGATAATAATTACCCTGTAAAAAGTGGAGCCTTATCACCGATGTGGAGCATTTTCTCTAAGTCTTGAAGTCTCTGAATTGGTTCCTTCGCTTTGAATAGGATTATCTGAAAGAACAGTCTTTTGCATTTCTCTAAGCTTTTGAAGGTCTACCTTGTCGAATTCAAGGTCTGAGAAGAATAATTCTTCATAGCTCATTTCATCTTTATAATTGGTTGCTTTTTTTGCCCAGAGAGGAAATAGGTTTTCTTTGTCAATAAGATAGGTAATCTTGATTTCTCCCTGTTTATTACCAGTATTGGATGTCATTATTATTTTATCACATTTCTTTCCCTGGTAAATAGTATCAGAAATGATGCTATTGGCATCTGCACCATCAATCTGGGCCGCCAAATTCTCAGGATGTAGAAAAATATCAATCCAATCAAGGTCTGATATGAAGTTTTCTTTATAATTTGGGTAAAATACTGTTGTTTTTTTTGGTGGTATGGCAAGGTAATAATTTCCAGCATCGTAAATCATATTATAAGGGCGATAGTTGTTGTTCACCCAAACATATCCATTCCTAAGTGAATCATTATTATCTCGAACAACCCAGACTTCAAAAGGAGTAACAGTAGTATCCGGTAAGCTCGGAGAATAGGTTTTTTGAGTAATATTATAAGCTACAGATATATGCTTGTTTGATTTTTTCTTAATTTTTGAGGCAAGATTTTCTGAGTTCTCAATACAACTTGCAAACAATACTAAAACTGCACCTGTAATTAAAAATATTCTTTTCATGTTTTATGCTTTGTGTATAAAAAAATTAATTGATAAAAATATGAAAAAATCTGATCAGGATCAGGAGTTTTAGAAATTCATATATGTAGAAATGGGCTACATCCATTTGATTTTATGAATAAATCTCGTCATTTCAATAGTATAACCGCCAGAAAAAGAATTGCTAAATTATTTTTAATCCCTATATTTAGCATTCATAAAACAATCAAAAACTTATTTCCATGACAGAAAAAGAACGCAACAGTCGACGCGATTTCCTTCGGAAGATCATAGCCACCTCAACTATGGCAGGTTTAGCCACCTATATTAACCCACTTGATTTGCTGGCGGCAACAGCTGCTGGAAAGATGGCAAAAAGACCACTAGGGAAAACCGGTTATAAGGTTAGCCTCTTTAGCCTGGGAGGTCAGGCTACAATTGAAACTCCTGGAAAGGAGAAAGAATCGATTGACATAATTAATCGAGCACTGGATCTGGGAGTCAATTATATAGATACTTCTGCGTATTATGGCAGGGCAGCGGAAGGACAGAATCAGCTTGAGATGCAGGGTACCAGTGAACGCTATATTGGAAAAGTACTTAAGCACAGAAGGAAAGAGGTGTTTATTGCCACAAAGACCCATGACAGAAGCTACGATGGGGCAATGCGCCATTTGGAAAAGTCGCTAAAAAATCTGCAGACCGACAAAATTGACCTGTGGCAAATACACAATGTGCGGGCCCGGGAAATAGATACCCTCGATAAAATTTTTGCCGATGATGGCGTTTTGAAAGCCATGCAAAAGGCCAAGGATGAGAAAATTGTTAAGTTTTTAGGCATTACAGGCCATGAAGACCCTGTAGTAATGCGTACTCTGCTTGAAAGATATCCATTCGACAATGCGCTTGTTGCAATAAATGCAGCTGATAAACATCACAACCCTTATATCGAAAAGTTTTTACCTACTGCTATTGAGAAACAAATCGGCATTGTTGGGATGAAAATACCTGCCCGCGACCGCATTTTTAGTCATGATGGAATCATTAACATGAAAGAGGCCATTGAATATGTACTTACTCTGCCTGTAAGTACCATTATAGTTGGAATTGATAAAATTCCCGAACTGGAGGAAAATATTAAGATAGCTACAGAATTCGAACCACTCACAGCCGATGAAATGTTGGCTATTGAGGATAAAACCAAGCCTTATTATAAAGATCTTCAGTTCTTTAAGGGATTGTCTGATTGGCCACCAGAATGGTAAAAATCAGTGTTTATCAATTTTCAGGGATCAGTTATCTCGAAATATTTGAATTTACCAGGTTTGAATAAATCAGATTCAATGAAGAATGAATAGTTTCCGGAAGAGACTTTTAGATGGAGAATTGTTATACGGAACTGCCATTACACTCGGATGTTCCGAAGTCCCTGAATTGTTAGCTAACCTTGGTTATGATTGGCTCTTTATTGATGCTGAACATGCCCCGCTTGATTATAGAACCGTACTTGGTCTGTTACAGGCATCGGGAAAGGAATGCCCGGGAGTGATCCGTCTGGCGGATCATCAGGAAGTTAGTATAAAAAAAGCACTGGATATTGGTGCTGCAGGAATAATTGTTCCTCAGGTGAATACAGCTGACCAGGCCCGTAACATAGTTCGGTATGCAAAATATCCACCCCAGGGGGCAAGAGGGATCGGACCGGCACGGGCAAACATGTATGGCTATACTTTCGAAGGGTCGGTAAAAAGTGCCAATCAGGAAACTGCCGTATTGGTGCAGGCTGAGCACAAGGATGTGCTCGAAAATATTGAGGAAATTGTGAAAGTGGGAGGGAGTGGATGCAGTATTTGTCGGACCATATGACCTGTCTGCAAGCTTTGGAAAAGCAGGGCAGGTTAATGATCCGGAAGTATTGGATGCCATCGAATATATCGCCTCAGTTTGTAAAAAAGCAGAAATGAAACTGGCCATTTTCGGAGGCTCTCCTGAATACCTGAAACCCTTTAAAGATAAGGGATTTACTGTTTTTGTATGTGGAACTGATATGGGCCATCTAACTCAATCAGCTATTCAGAATCTAAAATTACTTAAAGATTGAAACCTACCTGAAAATAGGCTTATTTTGTTTGGCTTCGGCCGGAATTATATGGCTTTCCTGGGCTTCCCTTCTGAATGTCCATTCGCATGGGTTATATCGTTTCTTTGCCTTTGAGCTTATTCTTTTATTGGTAATTCTGAACCTTGATGTATGGTTTAAAGATCTGTTTAGCTGGTACCAATTGGTTTCCTGGGTATTGCTGATAATTTCTCTCTTTCTTGCAATACATAGTTTAATATTCCTTAAAAAGATTGGACAATCAACTTCAAGTCGGGCAGACCCGGCCCTGGTAAGTTTTGAAAAAACTGCCAAATTGGTACGTGTTGGTGCTTATCGTTATATTCGGCATCCAATGTACAGTTCATTGTTTTTACTCAGCTGGGGGGCTTTTTTTAAGTCTGTTTCCGCTGTGGGTATTATTCTAGCTGCTCTTTCAACTATTTTTCTGGTAATTACCGCCCGGAAAGAAGAAACTGAGAACATAGCCTATTTTGGTGAAGAGTATAAGGAGTATATGAAACAAAGCAAAATGTTTATTCCCTATATCTTCTAGATATTTCCTGCAATAATTGATAGGCTGAGGAGTTGAAAACATGATATAGAATTCAGTCAAGATTTCTCCTCGTTCTGTACACTATTCGAGTTGCTTACTGGAACCTTGAACAACCTATATACACAGGGACAAATGCATTGATCTCTCCACTCGCTACGCTAGGTCGAGATGACATTTTCAATTTGGTTGAGATGAGGCTATTCCGCGAAGTTGCTCAAAGGCTAGGCAAAGGCAGGTTGAGAACTCTTGCAACCTAAATATGAATAATATCCAAAGCCCCGGAGGGGCGAAATATAACTAACAAGGGGTACTACCCCTTGTCTTAACCCAACAAGTATATCAAGTGCCGTAGGTACGAAACATAGAGGATACAAACCAGATCTCTCCTTCGGTACGCTCAGTCGAAGGTATGACAATTTTGTTTCTCCACTCGTTTCGCCCGGTCGGGATGACATATAAGTAAAGATCTTTTTAACTGTTTATGCTACATATCTTTTTTGATTCCTATCTTTGCAAACCTTAAAAAAGAATTTTCCAGATAATGAAAGCAGAGATCATATCCATTGGAGATGAATTACTCATTGGCCAGACCATCAATACCAACGCAGCCTGGATGGGGCAGGAGCTAAACAAGATAGGAGTGGATGTACACCAGGTATCTGCCATCTCAGATGATAAAGACCATATCATTCAGGCCATAGAAGAAGCCCGAAGCAGGGTAGACCTTGTACTGATAACTGGCGGACTGGGCCCTACTAAGGATGATATTACCAAAACCACCCTTGTGGAGTATTTCAAAACCAGGCTGATAATGCATCCTGAAATCCTGGAGAGCATCAAAGGCCGTTTAAAAGACAGAAACCTGGAAATAAATGAATTGAACAGGCAGCAGGCTCTTGTTCCGGAAAATGCCAGGATCTTCCTCAATAAATGGGGTACTGCACCCGGCATGTGGTTTGAACAAGGAAACAAGGTGTTTGTAGCTATGCCCGGCGTTCCCGTTGAGATGAAAGGCCTTATGGCAGAGTGTGTTCTTCCGGCAGTTAAAGAAAAGTACCATCCTCCTGTTATACTTCATAAAACCCTGTTGACAATGGGTACAATAGAAGCCAGGCTTGCCGATATGCTTGAAGATTTTGAGAACGAACTACCCGAAGGGATTAAGCTGGCCTACCTCCCAACATCACCCATCATTAAACTCCGCCTTTCTGCCCGCGGGGCCGACGAAAAAATACTAAAATCCATCCTCGATCAGCAGCTAGTGAAGCTAAAAAGCATTATCCCCGACCTGGTTTTTGGTCAGGAACCAGAAAGTCTCGAACAAATAATAGGAGATATGCTAAAGGAAAGAAAGCAGACTCTTTCTACTGCAGAAAGTTGCACCGGGGGGAATATTGCACACCTTATAACTTCGGTTCCAGGTAGCTCTGAATACTACAGAGGGTCGGTTGTGGCCTATGCCTATGACACTAAAATTAAAACTTTAGGTGTCCAGCTTCAAGTCCTTGAAAAACATGGTGCTGTGAGCGAGGAGGTTATTCTTCAAATGGCTAAAGGAGTTAAAAAAATAATGCAAACGGACTACTCAATTGCTGTTTCAGGTATAGCCGGACCGGGAGGGGGATTACCCGATAAGCCGGTAGGTACAGTTTGGATAGCCGTTTCAACGCCTGAAAGATCTGTTGCACAGAAGTATAACCTGGGCAAAGAGCGGGATAGGAACATACACAGAGCATCGCTAATTGCCCTGAACTTATTGCGAAAAGTTATGCTGACAGGGTGAAAATGAGGATATTTTGAATTATTTTTCAAAAATTACTTGATTAATTGAATAAAAATCACGTATTTTGCGCTCTGTTTCGAAAAAGCAGTTGAATTTAGAAAAAAAGAAGGAAAATGTCGAGAGTTTGTCAAGTTACAGGTAAGAGTATGATGGTGGGAAACAATGTGTCTCACTCTAAAAGAAGAACCAGGAGAAGGTTTTACCCGAATTTATTCAATAAAAAGTTCTATCTGGCATCAGAAGATCGCTGGGTAAGTTTGAAAATTTCGGCTGCAGGAATACGACTCATCAACAAAAAGGGTCTGGCAACTGTACTGAAAGAAGCTAAAGAAAAAGGATATATTGATAAGTTTTAATAAGGGATAAAAGAAAATGGCTAAAAAAGGCAATAGAGTGCAGGTTATACTTGAGTGCACAGAGCATAAAGACAGTGGGATGCCTGGAACTTCAAGGTATATTACCACGAAAAACAGGAAAAACACACCTGATAGAATGGAACGTAAAAAATACAATCCAATTCTAAAAAAAGTAACAGTACACAGAGAAATTAAGTAATTATTTGAGATATGGCTAAGAAAGTTGTTGCTACACTAAAAACCGGTTCCGGAAAATCCTTTTCCAAGGTAATAAAAATGGTAAAGTCTGATAAGTCCGGTGCGTATGCTTTTAAAGAAGAAATGGTTCATAACGATCATATCAAAGATTTTCTTGAAAAGAAATAATTCTTTGATTTAGAATATTTTAGGAAAGCTTTCTTCTTATTGAGGGAAGCTTTTTTAAATTGTGAAAGCCTATTTCAAAAAGGATATAAGCCATGGGGTTATTTAGCAGAAAAAAGAAAGAAGATTTAGATAAGGGACTTCAGAAAACAAAGGAAAGTGTTTTCATGAAGCTCTCCAGGGCCGTTGTGGGAAAGACAAAGGTCGATGACGAAGTACTCGATAACCTGGAGGAAGTGTTGATAAGTTCTGATGTAGGGGTAGATACTACCATCCGTATAATCGAACGCATCGAAAAAAGAGTGTCCAAAGACAGATACCTGGGCACTGAAGAGCTCAACCGAATACTCAAAGAGGAGATCTCTGGTCTTCTTTCGGAAAATGAAACTCTTTCTGCAAATGATTTTAGTATTCCTTTAGATAAGAGGCCATATGTAATTATGGTTGTGGGTGTTAATGGTGTAGGAAAAACCACTACTATAGCAAAAATGGCTTATCATTTTAAGAAAAATGGAAAGAAAGTAATCCTGGGAGCTGGTGATACCTTTAGGGCAGCTGCTGTTGATCAATTGCAGATCTGGGCCGATAGGGTAGATGTGGAATTAGTAAAACAGGGGATGGGTTCCGATCCTGCCTCTGTAGCCTTCGATACACTGGCATCAGCCAAAGCAAAAGATGCCGATGTGGTAATCATCGACACTGCAGGTCGCCTGCACAATAAGGTAAACCTGATGAACGAATTGGGCAAGGTGAGAAAAGTTATGGATCGTGTTATTCCGGGTGCTCCACATGAAGTTTTGCTTATTCTGGATGGATCTACCGGACAAAATGCTTTTGAACAGGCCAAACAATTTACCCTGGCTACTGAAGTCAATGCTCTGGCCATCACAAAGTTGGATGGAACAGCCAAGGGGGGTGTGGTCATTGGTATTTCCGATCAGTTTAAAATTCCGGTTAAGTACATTGGCATTGGCGAAAAGCTCGAGGATCTTCAACCTTTCATCAAGGAAGAGTTTGTGGATAGCCTGTTTTCTTAAATTCTATTTAAAACGTCATTCCGAGTGAGACTACCGGAGGTAGCTGAATAGAGGAATCTCCAAATTTTCAGTATGATGCTTAAGCAGTTAGTTTCTTATGAGATTCCATAACTATTTTGTATACATACTAACCAATGCTGGAAAGAATGTCCTTTATACTGGCATGACAAACAGCCTGGAGCGTAGAGTATATGAACATGAGAACCGATTATTTCAGGGATTTACAAAAAGGTATAACTGCCATTTCCTAGTTTATTACGAGCATTTCAATTTTGTATGGGACGCAATTAACAGGGAAAAACAAATAAAAAGATGGAGACGGGAGAAGAAGCTTAACCTGATCAATGCCTTTAATCCGGAATGGCGATTTTTAAATGACGAATTATTAGAGGGATACAAATACTAATTTAATTGATTACTAAAATGTTGGGTGATCCCTCAGCTTTGCTCGGGATGACATAATCTAATCTAATAATACTCATTCTCAGAAGCTGACTTATGAAAACCATCGAAAACAGGCATAAAATTAACATCATCACACTGGGTTGTTCCAAAAACCTGGTTGATTCTGAAGTTTTGATGGGACAGTTGCAGGCCGGAAACCTTGAGGTGGTGCATGATTCCAATGACAAAGATGCCCGTACAGTGGTAATCAATACCTGTGGTTTTATTCATGATGCCAAGGAAGAGTCCATCAATACCATCCTTGAATTCATAAGGGCGAAAGAGGAGGGAGAGATCGATAATGTATTCGTTATGGGTTGTTTATCAGAACGGTACAAAAAGGATCTGGAAACCGAAATTGAGGAAGTAGATCAGTATTTTGGAGTAAATGACATAAAAGAAATAGCTGGAATGCTCGGCGTTGATTACAGGAAAGAACTTCTGGGGGAAAGAATCCTCACCACACCAAAGCATTATGCTTACCTGAAAATTTCAGAAGGATGTGACAGAACTTGTTCCTTTTGTTCCATACCGCTGATACGCGGAAAGCATATTTCCAGACCCATCGAAGATATACTCCACGAGGCAGAATCGCTCGCGGCGAAAGGAGTAAAGGAACTGATATTAATTGCCCAGGACCTTTCGTATTACGGACTTGACCTGTATAAAAAGAGAATGCTTTATGATCTCTTAAGTCGTTTAACGGAGATAGAGAGCATTTCATGGATTAGATTACATTACACCTACCCGGCTAACTTTCCGGTGGAAATACTGCCCCTGGTGGCCTCCAGTGAGAAGATTTGCAAGTATATTGATATACCGGTTCAGCATATTAGCGACTCGGTGTTGAAGAAAATGCGTCGTGCTTCCGACAGAAATAGCACCCTGGAGCTTTTACAGAAAATGCAGAAAAGAAGTTCCCTCACTTGCTATTCGCACCACCATGCTGGTGGGGCATCCGGGGGAAGGTGAAAAGGAATTTGAGGAATTGAAAGACTTTGTCCGGGAGTTTCGTTTCGACAGGCTGGGTGTTTTTCCTTATTCGCATGAGGAGGGCACTTATGGCTATGAGCATTTTACAGATGAGGTCCCTCAGGAGGTGAAGGAGCGAAGGGTGGAGGAGCTAATGCAAATCCAGCAAGAGATCTCTGCCGATCTCAACATGGCCAGGAAAGGCAGGGAATACAGGGTGCTTATCGACCGAAAGGAGGGGGAGTATTATGTTGGCCGAACGGAGTATGATTCACCCGAAGTAGACAATGAAGTGCTGATCAGCCAGGGAGAAAATCCTCTCACTATTGGGGAATTCCACCAGGTCCGCATCACCGATGCCACCGATTTCGACCTGTTTGGGGTGGTAGTAGATTCGTAGATAAAATTATTCATCAAAGCTATTCAACAAAGACGCACTTAGAACTTTCTTTGCGAATCTTAGCGGCTCTTAGCGAAACTCGGCGTTACAATTATTACTAATTTCAAGCCCCTGAGGGGCGAAATATAACTAACAAGGGGTACTGCCTCTTGTCATAACCCAACAATTATCTCAAGTGCCGTAGGTACGATATTATAGAGGATACAAACCCAAAACAAAAAACCCCGGACAATTGCCAGGGCTTCATTTATCTGTATCTTAAAGATTTCTTATTTCTTTTCGGTGGCTTTTTTTACCTTAGACTTTACAACATTAAAGGTCAACTCTTCCTTTTCCTTATCAAATCCAACGGCAATGGTATCGCCCTCCTTGATATCTGCCTGAATAATTACCTCAGCCATTGGATCTTCAATATACTTTTGAATAGCCCTTTTTAATGGCCTTGCACCAAACTGAATATCATATCCCTTTTCAGCAACAAAGTCTTTTGCATCGGTAGTCAGTTTTATCTGATAGCCCAGGTTGTTAATTCTGGCAAACAAACCTTTCAGTTCAATATCGATAATCTTAAAGATATCCTCTTTATCGAGTGAGTTGAACATTACCACATCATCCACCCTGTTCAGGAACTCAGGGGCAAAAGCCCGCTTCAGCGCTTTCTGAATAATCCCTTTGTTCATTTCATCTTTAGTGGTTTTTTTATTGCTGGTCTCAAATCCAACACCCTGACCGAAATCTTTCAACTGTCGTGACCCAATATTCGAGGTCATGATGATAATGGTATTCCTGAAATCCACTCTGCGTCCAAGGCTGTCGGTTAATTGTCCCTCATCAAGTACCTGCAGCAGAATATGGTATACATCGGGATGAGCTTTCTCAATTTCGTCCAGTAGGACAACTGCATATGGCTTTCTCCGCACTTTTTCTGTCAGCTGGCCACCCTCTTCATATCCAATGTATCCGGGAGGCGCTCCAACCAGTCGGGACACGGAAAACTTTTCCATGTATTCGCTCATGTCAACCCTGATCAGGTTATCGACTGAATCAAAGAGATATTGAGCAAGTATTTTTGCCAGGTGCGTTTTACCTACACCAGTGGGCCCGAGGAAAATAAATGTTCCAATCGGTTTATTCGGATCTTTCAGTCCGGCGCGGTTTCTTTGAATAGATTTTACTATTTTTTGAATGGCATCTTTCTGTCCGATAACGCTGTCCTGAATTTCCTCATTCATTTTCAGCAGTCGGGCTCCTTCAGCCTGTGCAATTCGCTGTACTGGCACTCCGGTCATCATGGCAACCACCTCGGCTACTGTTTCATCACTTACTTCCTGCCTGTTCTTACTCAGCTCTTTTTCCCATTTCTTCTTTTCCATTTCCAGACCGTCAATCAGTTCTTTTTCCCGATCACGGAAGCTGGCTGCCTTCTCAAAATTCTGATTTTTAACGGCTTTAATCTTCTCTTTCTTAGTTTCTTCGAGCCTTTTTTCAAGTTCAAGAATTCTCTCAGGAACCACTATATTGGAGATATGCACTCTTGATCCGGCTTCATCCAGGGCATCAATAGCCTTGTCTGGCAGATAACGGTCGCTTATATACCGGTTGGTAAGCGTTACGCAGGCGTCAAGGGCTTCATCGGTATAGAATACATTGTGATGATCTTCATATCTGTCTTTAATATTTCTCAGAATTTCCATTGTTTCCTCAATAGAGGTGGCTTCTACCATTACCTTTTGGAACCTGCGCTCAAGGGCACCGTCTTTCTCAATATGCTGACTATATTCATCGAGGGTAGTGGCACCTATACATTGTATTTCGCCTCGTGCCAGCGAAGGTTTAAGCATATTGGCAGCATCAAGCGATCCTGTTGCGCCACCAGCACCTACAATAGTGTGGATTTCATCTATAAACAGAATGATATTATCGGTTTTTGAAAGTTCATTCAAGATGGCTTTCATTCTTTCCTCAAATTGCCCTCGGTATTTTGTTCCGGCTACTATTGAGGCAAGGTCAAGAGTTACCACTCGTTTGCCAAAAAGAATGCGGGAAACCTGGCGCTTTATGATCCTTGACGCCAGTCCCTCTGCAATGGCAGATTTACCAACTCCTGGTTCACCAATCAGGATTGGATTGTTCTTTTTCCTGCGGCTAAGTATTTGTGCCAGTCGTTCAATTTCCTTTTCTCTTCCTACAATCGGATCCAGCTTGTCTTCTTCGGCTGCCTTGGTGAGATCGATACCGAAATTATCCAGTACAGGAGTTTCAGAGTTCGTTTTTGAGGAAGGTGCTGATTGTCCTTTGCCTCCTCTGTCACCAAAATTTTTTGCTTCATCATCGTCCTCATCGCCCGGAAAATCGGCTGATGCTTCAGGAATCATTTCCTTGATTTCTTCTTTCACTCCTTCGTACTCCAGATCATACTCCTTTAACTTCATGGTAACCAATGAGTTTTCATCTTTCAGTATGGCGAGTAGAAGATGTTCTGTATCGATGACCGGTGAGCCAAATGCTTTGGCTTCCAGGTAAATAAGCTTTAAAGCTTTTTCAGATGACTTTAACAGGGGAATGTTCTCAGAGTCCCTGATAGTAAGGGATTCCTCACTCCGGATACTGCCTTCCAGTGCTTTTTTAAGATCCTGAAGATTAATCCCCATTGAAAGCAGAGCATCAATAGCAATGCCACCACCTTCGCGGAGAATACCCAGAAAGAGATGCTCTGTTCCTATGTAAGCATTTCCGAGTCGGATAGCTTCTTCCTTACTGTAGGTTAGTACATCTTTTATTCGTTGTGAAAATTTTGCGTCCATAATGTTCCTTAAATGTTTTATCGCCTGGAAAATCGTTGTCTATTTCTCAATAAAAGTTTATAAAAATAGAGACTAATAATATGAATTCAAATGATTGTTATAATAAATTAACAATTCAGACCTGACAAAGTTCGAATCTTTTCCTGTAAAACTTTGTCTTTTATCTGACAAATTGTCTATTTAATAGTCTGAAATAGCAATATTTCCGGCTGCTAAATTACAAATATATCTGTAAATCAATTTCAATCATTTATAAACAACAAAGTGTTGAAAAAACAGTGGTAATAATACCTTTTAATAAGCAAAAAATCACTACTTTCGTACGCTTAAAAAATAGATTGAAATATAAACGGATATTTATATCCACAACTAGATATCAATAAATATGCCAGAAACGGAAAGAATCGTTAAGATAAACATTGAAGAGGAAATGAAATCGGCATACATCGACTATTCTATGTCGGTAATTGTTTCAAGGGCCCTGCCGGATGTCAGAGATGGGATGAAGCCGGTTCATCGCAGGGTTTTATATGGAATGCATGAATTGGGTGTTCAGGCGAACAAAGCTCATAAGAAATCAGCCAGAATAGTAGGGGAGGTGCTTGGTAAGTTCCATCCTCATGGTGATTCTTCAGTGTATGAGGCCATGGTAAGAATGGCACAGGAATGGTCATTGCGCTACCTTTTGGTGGACGGACAGGGTAACTTCGGATCGGTTGATGGGGACAGCCCCGCCGCAATGCGTTATACCGAGGCCCGCCTGCAGAAAATTGCAGAAGAGGCTTTGTCAGATATCGAGAAGGATACAGTTGATTATCAGCTGAATTTCGACGATACCATACTGGAGCCAGTGGTGTTGCCAACCCGGGTTCCTTTGCTATTGGTCAATGGAGCTTCAGGAATTGCAGTAGGTATGGCAACCAATATGCCACCACATAACCTAACCGAGGTTGTGGATGCCCTTATTGCTGAAATTGAAAATCCTGAAATCACCATTGAAGAATTACTGGAGTATGTAAAGGCCCCTGATTTCCCAACTGGTGGAATTATTTATGGTTACAATGGAGTTCGGGAAGCCTTTGAAACGGGTAGGGGAAGAATCGTTGTTCGTGCAAAGACCGAAATTGAATTGACAGCCTCAGGCAGGGAAAAAATCATTATTACAGAAATTCCCTACATGGTGAATAAGGCGGAAATGATTCGGAAAACCGCCGAGCTTATAAATGATAAAAAGATTGAAGGCATCTCCTATATCAACGATGAATCGGATAGGAATGGGATGCGGATTGTGATAATCCTTAAAAAAGATGCAACTTCAAATGTTGTTCTAAATAAGCTATATAAGTATACTCAATTACAGTCTTCCTTTAATGTGAACAACATTGCCCTGGTGAATGGCCGGCCGCGTGCTTTGAACCTGAAACAGCTGCTCAGGTATTTCATTAATCATCGCCATGATGTAGTCTTGAGAAGAACAAGGTATGAGTTGGATCAGGCAGAGAAGAAAGCACACATTCTGGAGGGATTGTTAATTGCAATTGACCATCTCGACGAGGTGATTAAGCTGATACGGGCTTCAAAAACCCCGGAAATCGCCAGAGAGGGATTGATGAGTAATTTTGAGCTCACTGAAATTCAGGCAAGAGCCATTCTGGACATGCGCCTTCAGAAACTTACCGGACTTGAAAGAGAAAAGTTAAGAAAAGATTTTGATGAGTTGATGGACCTGATAACTGGTTTGAAGAAAATACTTGAAGATGAAGCACTTCAGTTCCAAATTATCAAAGATGAACTCAAGGAAATAAAAGATAAATATGGTGATGATCGCCGTACAGAGATTATACCCAATGCAGAAGAATTCAATCCGGAAGATTTTTATGCCGATGATGAAATGGTGATTACTATTTCACATATGGGGTACTTAAAACGTACACCATTGGCTGATTTCAGGGTTCAGCACAGGGGTGGGGTAGGATCAAAGGGGAGCACCACCCGTGAAGAGGATTTCATAGAGCATTTGTATATTGCCTCCATGCACAACACCATGCTATTCTTTACAGAGAAAGGCAAGTGTTACTGGCTTAAAGTATATCAAATTCCTGAAGGTTCCCGAATTTCAAAGGGCAGGGCCATACAAAATGTTATCAACCTCGAACCGGAGGATGTGGTGAAGGCATATATTAACGTCAAAAAGCTGGATGACCAGGAATATATTAACAACAACTACATAGTCCTTTGCACACGCAAGGGTGTGATCAAGAAAACCTCGCTGGAAGCATACTCAAGACCTCGTCAAAATGGTATAATTGCCATCAATGTCAGGGAAGGGGATACCTTGTTGCGTGCAAAGATGACCGGTGGAAATCATGATATCATGCTGGGTGTTAAGTCGGGACGTGCCATTCGTTTTCCTGAGGGAAAAGTAAGGCCTATGGGCCGTAATGCATCTGGTGTAAGAGGAATTACGCTTGCCAATGAGAACGACGAAGTAGTAGGAATGGTTTGTGTTGAAGAACAGAGCCAGGATATACTCGTAGTTTCAGAAAACGGATATGGAAAACGCTCTAAGATAGAAGATTACAGGATTACTAACCGGGGTGGAAAAGGGGTGAAGACCATCAATATTACTGAGAAAACCGGTAGTTTGATTGCTTTGAAAGGAGTGGTTGATGCCGACGATCTGATGATCATCAATAAATCAGGAATCGTAATCCGTTTGGCTGTTGCCAACCTTAGAGTTATGGGACGGGCCACACAGGGCGTGAAACTTATTAACCTCAGAGAGGGAGATTCCATAGCCGCCATAGAATACATTGAAGTCACTGATAGTGAAGAGGATGAAGTGATAAGTCCAGAGGATCAGGATAAAAATAATTCAGAATCTGAAGAAAATGGCAGGAAATTTGAAGAATAATATACTAAAATGTTTTATTTTTGAAACCAATAAACTATTAAACTATTTAAAGATGAGAAAATTAGTAATCGTATTATTCATTCTTACCATTGGACTTACTGGCGCTATAGCCCAGAAAGGTAAAGTGGCAAGTGCCAGCAACTATCTTACAAACGGGCAAATTGATAAAGCCTGGGAAGCCATTCAGGAAGCTGAAAAACATGAAAAGACCGCAGTTTATCCAAAAACTTTCTTTGTGAAAGGTCAGATTTTACAGCAGATTGGGGAATCAAAGGATGAAAATATAAAGAAATTGGCTGAAAATCCGCTCCAGGGAGCTTATAATGCTTACCAGAAGGCTATTGAGCTGGATGATAAGGGGAAAATGAGCAAATCAGTTGATCTACAGTATACTATGCTTAATAATGACTTTATAAACCTGGGTGTCGAAAAGTTCCAGGAGAAGGATTTTGCCGGAGCAGTTGAAGCTTTTGAATATTCACTTGAAATTGGCAAAGCAGAATTTTTTGGTGGAATAGTGGATACAACCATAGTTTATAATACCGGACTTGCAGCTTATAATGGCGAGATATACGATAAAGCCATTCAGTATTTCAGCCAGGCGAAAGATATGGGATACGGTGGAACCACAGTATACCAGTTGATTGAAAGAATATACCTCAATGAGGGTGATTCAACTGCTGCTGAAAAGGTTATGCTGGAAGGGATTGAAGCTTTTCCTGATGACGATGCCATGATGATTGATATGATCAATTACCTTCTTACTTCAAATCAGGATGATAAGGCCTTTGAATATCTGAAGGTAGCCAAGGAAAAGGATCCCGGTAATAAATCATACTGGTATGTAGAAGGAATACTTTTAGACAAGAAAGGGCAGTATGACGAAGCCATGGTATCTTATAGGAAAGCTGTTGAGATTGATGAGGCATACTATAGTGCATACTATAATATGGGTGTAATACAGTTTAACAAAGGAGTTCAGGAATACGATGAGGCCAATAAGATCATGGACAATGCTGAATTTGCTGTAGCGAAAGAAAAAGCCGATAAAACTTTTGGTGAAGCTATTCCATTGTTTGAGAAGGCATTTGAGTCTGCCGAAGATGATAAGCAAAAGCTGGATGCCATGTTGAACCTGAAGACTTTATACCGCAGGTTACAGATGATGGATAAATACGAAGATATGCAGAAGCAAATTGATGCTTTAGGAATCTAACAAAAAAGGGGAGGCCAATTATTTGATCTCCCTATATTTTTAAATACCCTATTTAACATAATATTAATTATAGGACAAATATACTGGTTTGGCCTAATTTCAATACATGCTGTCATTTTGCGTTGATTTTATTGATTATTAGATGATTAAGAATAATCTTATGATGATGTTTTTTTGAATTCTAATTGTATACTTTTTATACTCTCCTTGTCAAATATATGAAATTTATTTTTTTATTTTCTTAAATCTTTCTTTAATATGATTCTTGGCATCTGAGTAATTATCAAACTCAGCTTTGATTTCAAATGACTTTTTTCTTCTTTTTATTTTTATTTCAAACTTATTTGAAATTGGATGCCTGTAAATGTAATAACCATTTATAGGAACGCTGCCGTAATAAGTTATGGTTTCTTTTCCAGTACTATCAATAACAGTAACAGGAGCTTGTTTCTCTGAAACCAGAATAACTACCAATCCAACCAGTGGTGAAAGAAGTAAACTGATAAAAAATGCTCTAATACCACCAATTTCCCTTCTTTTTCCCCCAATTCCAATTATTATAGATAAAACTATCCATAAAATAACTCCAAATGTTATAATCGTAGATAAAGACATAAGATGGTATTTAAAATTTTAAAAGTCGCTTTTTTTAATTCACAAAGTTATTAAAGTTTCTTTTTTACATTTTGGATTTTAAGGTGACTTAGATAAATATATAAATTGATCGCTAGAATAAAATGGTTTTTGAATACCAAAAAAGCATAGAAAAGTACATTTTTTGCAAAAATCGAGTATTTGCCACGTAATATAATTCATTTTTTCCCTAATTTTTAAAATTGTCGCCTTTTTTCGAAATATTTCCCATAAGAGGTTGTAAGACAAGGCTTTATTGTGTGTTTATAGAGGTTTATAAAGCGAAAAACGATTAAATGGAACTTTTTTAGGGCTTAACAGAAGTATAAGGCGCTATGTAAGAGGTACATATGGACGAATGTTGGTCGCGTTAACACAATCCAATGAGACTGGTTATATAGCAAGTCTCAAAAACACCTGAAAAAGACCCTATTTTGACCCATTTTTTAGCTTATCACATTCGTAAGGTTAACACAAACAAATTTTTTTCCAGTTCTGCATAAAAAAGATTTAGAAAAAATGGTTTTATATAATTTGAATTAATAGAAACTATAGAAATATATGGAACAACCCCTCCCCTTTCAGTTTTAAGTTTTTGAGGAATTAGTAAGAATATCAACCAGGTAGCCAGCAGTTATCAGGATTTATTTATTGAATTATCCCAGTCTTGGGTAGAATAATTTAATTAAATTCTATTATCAATCAATCCAATTGAGTTAAACAATTTCATACTTTTAAATTTATAACTATTATTGTGATCTCTTGATATGGAACTCAACATTATTCAAATTTTTTCACTACTAATTGTATTTGTAAGCTTAATGTTAGCTGCTTTCCTGCTGACCATGCGCTCTGCAAATTATTTGAGCAATGTGCTATTGGCTATGTTTTTAATCGTTGGGGCTATTGATTCCGACAGCATTTTTCTTATCGGTTATATTTACCCCAACTATCCGGCACTGGGTATCTTTCTGAGTTCCTTGGTATTTTTTAAAATGCCACTTTTATACCTCTACCTGGTTTCTGTAACCTTTTCCGACTTTAAACTGGAATGGAAATACTTGTGGCATGGCTTGCCATTCCTGGTTAACTTTATAGTTTTTATTCCAAGGTTTTATGCTGTTGGTACGGAAGGACAGTTAGAGTATCTTAATGCACAAACGATATCCGAAAGGCAAATTGAAGTTCATATTTCCTATATTACTTTACACCTGCAGATATTTGTTTACCTGATCTTCTCTTTCATTTTGGTGAATAAATACAGGAGGCTGCTGCTTGAAAATTACTCCAACGCGAGTTTATTCAATTACAAATGGCTGTTTCAGTTTGTCGTCATTATTAGTTTTGATGCAATTATTGCCTCGTTGAAGAACCTGTTTATGTTTTTTGGTTCTGAAGAGGCTTATTTCTATTCGATGCTTATAACCTCACTAGTTGCTCTTGCCTATATTGTTTGGCTGGTGTTGAAGACTATGCGTCATCCTGAACTTTTCAGGGGCATTGATTCTAAATTGCAACTGGTTACAAAACTGTTAAAAGATGAAGGCCATGTTAAGCCGGTTATTTTAACTGAAAAGGCTGATTACCCTTCCAAATTCAATGAAAAGGTGGAGGTCTTAAATAATTACATGACAGAAAATGAACCTTTTCTCGACGCATCACTCACCATTTACGATCTGTCGAAGCAAATTGGCATGTCCGCTAAAGATTTATCCTTGCTGATCAACCACGACCTAAACCAGCACTTTTTTGATTTTGTGAATGGTTTCAGGATTAGAAAAGCGATGGAAATGCTCAGCGATCCAGACAAAAAAGAGTTCACAGTACTTGAAATCTTGTACGATGTTGGTTTCAATTCAAAATCTTCTTTCAATACCGCCTTTAAAAAACAAACCGGTTACACACCTACCGAATACCGCAAAAGCAACTCTTCATCAGTTGCTTAGATAAAAGTCGAACTTTCTTCCTGATTTAGTCGAACTGATTTTGTTTAAGCAAATTGGTTCGACTTCGCGCATTCGGTCGCATCCTTCATTTTGGAGCAGCACTTTTGCTTCATCAAAATTACAACTGTAAAAAAAATTAAACTGTCATTAAAATCAATTTAAAACAAATAGTAAATCATCAAGCCATGAAAAAATCAACAATTATTTTAATAATACTGATCGCTTCAGTTCCGATATTTGCACAGAATTACACACAAACCATCAGGGGAAAGGTAACTGATGCAAATACCCACATCACGCTGCCCGGTGCCAATATCATTATTACGGATACTGACCCATTAATGGGTGGAACTACTGACTACCAGGGAAATTTCACTATTGAAAACGTACCTGTTGGAAGACACAATATCCAGGTAACTTACATCGGGTACGAAGATGTTTTCTATAACGAAATAGAAATAATTACTGGAAGCCAACTGATATTAAACGTGGCATTAACCGAGGATGTCGCAACGCTAAAGGAAGTAGTGGTAATCGCAAAAGACGAAATGGGCGAGCCCATCAACTCAATGGTAACCATCAGCGCGCAAAGGGTAACCATTGAATCAACTTCACGAGTTGCTGCAGGCATCAACGACCCATCGCGTGTGGTACAATCCTATGCCGGTGTATCCATTGAAGATGACGAGAACAATGAACTTGTGGTAAGAGGAAATTCACCAAGGGGCATGTTGTGGCGTATGGAAGGTGTTGAAATTCCCAATCCAAACCACTTTAGCAATGGCGAAGGCGGCAGTGGCGGTGGAGTAAGCGCCCTTAGCACGCAGGTGCTTGATAATTCAGATTTTTATACCGGTGCCTTTGCTGCAGAATATGGCAATGCCATCTCCAGTGTTTTCGACCTGAGGCTTAGAAATGGTAATAACCAGGAACGTGAATACTCATTCCAATTTGGTGTAATGGGTATTCAGGCTTCTGCCGAAGGGCCATTTTCCAAAGAATCAGAGGCTTCTTATTTGATTAATTATCGCTATGCTACCACCTCTTTGCTCAATAATTTAGGCATCAGCATTGGAGATGAAGATATTTATCCCAAGTGGCAGGATTTGTCATTCAATGTTCACATTCCTACTAAAAAATTCGGAAGATTTAAGGTTTGGGGATTAGGCGGTTTAAGTAGTTCTGGCGGAGAAGTCGCACAGGATACTTCGCAATGGCTGTATCGTGGCGACCATTTTAGTTACACTGAAAACCAAACGCTTGGGGTGGTTGGGCTAAGCAATACTTATCTGCTGAAAAACAGCAAAACCTATTTTAAAACCGTTTTGTCCTACTCGCACACCAACAACGGACAGGTTGAAGATTCGTTGAATTACAATTTTGATGTAACACCAATTGTGGATGAAGATTTCATATACAATACTATCACAGCCAGCACTTTAGTGAACCATAAATTCAATGCAAAGAACTATTTACGTGCAGGAATTATATATACAAACCAGCAATTTAAACTTAATGTCCAGAAATTTGATTTTGACAATGGTGATTTTAACACAGATCTGAACCAGGATGGCCGAACTTCCAAAGGACAGGCCTATGTTCAATGGAAGTACAGGATTAACCAAAAACTGGATATGAATGCAGGGGTTCACGCACTGTACCTGGCATTAAACAACGATTTTTCGGTTGAGCCAAGGCTTGGTTTTTCTTATAAATTGAACGATAAAAACAGGTTTAACATTGCCCTAGGTTTGCACAGTAAGGTAGAACCCATATCTATTTATACAGCTCAACTACTTGATGAAAACGGAGAGTACTATTTACCAAACGAAGACTTAAAAATGACCAGGGCATTTCATGCAGCTGCCGGGCACACATGGAATTTTGCATCTAATTTCAGTTTGCGCTCAGAAGTTTATTACCAGCATTTGTTCCAGGTACCTGTTAAAATTGGAGATACAACCGGTACTGTTTCTTCATTGAATTTCAGTAGCGGCTTTACAAACGAACCATTTAACAATGATGGAATTGGTGTAAACTATGGTCTTGAACTTACACTTGAAAAAAGATTTTCACAGCAATATTATCTGTTGTTTACCACCTCTTTGTTTGAATCGAAATATACAATGCCAGGGCTCAGCCAGCGCAATACCTATTTCAACAGCAACTACATTTTTAACTTTTTAGGTGGCAAGGAGTTTAAAGTGGGAAAAGGCAAACAAAACGTGATTTCGCTTAACCTCCGGGGAATGTTGCGTGGTGGTTACCGCACTATTCCAATCGATTTGGATGCTTCTATAGCTGCCGGTAAAGATGTACGCGATTATTCACAGGCATTCGAAACCAGTGACCCTGATTATTTCAGAATCGACTTTGGTGCCAGTTATCGGAAAAATAAACCGAAGTGGTCGTGGATAGTTTCTCTCGATTTACAGAATTTAACCAACCGTTCAAATATTTGGGGCGAGTATTACGATGCTGAAAATGAAGTAGTGCAACCGATTTACATGACAGGTTTGATTCCCGTACTCAACTTTAAAATTGAGTTCTAAAGAAATGAAACCATGAAAATTCAAATCTTCATTTTAGTCATTACATGTTGCCTGTTTTCATCCTGCAATTCCAAAGAATTGTACAAAGAGGAAGGGTACAAGAATGTAAATGGTGTAAATCATTTCTATAAAATTGTGGGTAAGGGGGAACCATTTATCCTTCTCCATGGAGGCCCTGGGATGTATCACGATGAGCTTTATCCCTATTTCCAGGAATTGGCAAAATCCAACCAGGTGATTTTTTACGACCAGCGTGGAAATGGGAAATCTGTTATGGATAAAATTGATTCAACCAATTTTACAGTTGAGCTAATGGTGGAAGATTTAGAAGCTTTGCGTTTAGAATTTGGTTTGGAAAAACTAAATATAATAGGGCATTCGTGGGGTGGTTTGTTGGCCATGTATTACACTTCAAAATATCCTGAAAATGTTTCAAGACTAATTTTGATTGACGCGGCCCCAGTAAATACTGAACTATTGATAGAAAGTTATGAAAATCAGATTACCCGGTTTACTCCTGAAGAATGGGACTATGTCCAGGAATTATGGAAAAGTGAAGCCTATTTAAATGGCGATCCTAAAGTACATAATGAAGCGATGAGGCTAGCCGAAGGAAAAGTTTTCTCCAACAAGTCAGTCATAGATGAATACATGAGCGTAGCTTCGTTTAATGAACAAACAGCTAAAAATATGGTTGCCCTGAGTGAATTGTCTACTGGTATGAAGTTGAATATTCATGTCGAGAGCCAGCTTTCAAAAATCACTTGCCCAACCCTGATAATTAATGGGGAAGATGATTTTATTGTTTTTGATGCGCCCCAACTAGCTCATCAGGTAATCCAAAATTCAGAATTGGTAATTATTGAGGGTGCTGGGCATTATCCTTTTATTGAGCAAAGAGAATTATTTTACAAAGAGTTGAATAAATTCATTATCGAGACAAGTACTGATATAAAAGCTAATTACTGAGTAAATAGGTCCAATTTTATTTCGCTGTTCGGCTTTTAGTTTCATATGTTATATTTTAATTATAAAATTTATTTAACCTCAAAGACATTAAAATGAGTAAAAAAAAAAGAACCAAAATCGGGTGGACCTATTACCTCATCGAACTGTTGGTTGTGTTCATTGGTATAACCGCTGGTTTTTTATTAAATAACTGGCGAGAAGACAACGCTGAATTGAAGCTGGAAAAAAAGTACCTGGAAAGTTTTTATGCCGATGTTGAGGCTGATGCCGTTGTTTTGGACTCATTGATTTTTCGCAGCCAAAAAAAAGAAGATGCTCTGATGGGAATCTTGAAAAAATCAGTCCTGATTGATGAGCCGCTTAGTGAAGAACTTGCAAAAGCCCTGGTAATGGAACTACTGTCTCTTGAATGGTTTGCGCCTTCCAACGACACGTATGAAGACATCATTAACAGCGGCAATCTAAACCTCATTTCTGATTATAAACTGAAAGAGAAAATAAGCTCCTATTATGCTTTTCTAAACGAAGTAGACAATGTTGAACAATATTACCTTAACCACATGGACAATTATGGTTTTCCTATACTGTATAAATCTTTACATATATATAATCTTGAATTTATAAGTAAAGAAAGCTATCAGAGCCTGGAGTTTACTAATATGTATCTTGGTGTTGTGTCATTTGTTCAGCAAAACAATAAGATTTACCGAGAGGCTCTGGAAAAGAATAAAGAGCTTAAATCTGAATTGGCCATGGCTTTGAAAATTGAATAAATTAATTTTTTAAAAAGTAAATAATGAATAAATATATAGTAACTATAATAATTCTTGTCTCACTTTTTGGATGCATGAACCCAGAGACAAAAGTTTCCAATCAAATGGTGTTGAATGAATTGGAACAATTGGAAGAGACACAGGATTTTTTCAAGCTGAAGAAAAATTTTGATTTGAAAAAAGACCAGCTTTCTGATGCGCATTCACTTTATTTTGGTGCCATCATCAGCAATGTTTTTAACAAACCGGAGATTTCCAATGCTGCCATTAATCAACTGTTGGCAAAGGAAAATGTAAACTTGAATGACACACTGTTGAATAAACTTTACAGTGCAAAATTGCTAAACCACATCAATTTATATGAATATGCTGAAGCTGCAGCAACAAGTGCTTACATCCAAAACTATTTTCAATCGTTGACTGATTCAGCAGATTTGGAAATGTTGCAAAATGAAATCAAAATTTGGAGGGCATTGTCTGATACACCGAAACAGCAAATCATTAAAAACTCGGACTGCACCTTCCCAATGTACCGAGATAAAGTAGGACTATTTAATGTAGATTTGAAAATTGGTGATAGCACCAAAAATTTTCTGTTTGATACCGGCGCTAATTTCTCAGCTATCAAAAGGTCGCTTGTTAAACAACTTGGATTAACATTAATTGAAGCTGATTTTTATGTTACCGCTGCAACTGGTGCCAAAGTGAAAAGTGATATTGCTGTTGCTAACGAACTAATAATGGGTGACATCATCTGTAAGAATGTTGTATTTTTAGTGCTTAATGATGAAGATATTTCATTCCCACAAATTGATTACTACCCTAATGGAGCCATTGGATTTCCTGTAATTGAAGCTATGGACGAAATCCGTATCAATAAAGACAACCAGATTTTTGTTCCTCAATATCCGGTTGAATACACCTTTAATAATTTTGCCCTCGATGGTTTAATGCCAATCCTTGCCTGTGAATATGAAGGAGATACCTTAAGTTTTCATTTCGACACTGGAGCGACAAATACATCTTTGTTTCCTCGTTTCTATCATGATTATCAATCAGAAATAGAAACTAAATATGAGAAGGAAAGCTTTAATGCAGGTAGTGCCGGTGGTAATTATAGTTTTGAAGGCTATATTATTCCTGAAATTCATTTAAAAGTGGCAGATTCAGAAGCAGATTTAGTAAACACAAGTCTTCATATCGAGAATATTGGTGGCGAAGAAAGCTATTTTCACGGTAATTTCGGGCAGGATTATATTAAACAATTTGATGAGATGATTATCAGTTTTAAATATTCGTCTGTTTTATTTCAATAATTTCGGTTTACAGATATTTAAAAAGAGAGAATAAATTCCATTATTTTTAATGGGCTCCTCATTTTGAGGAATCTTTTTTTTATTCGTATAATTGCAATCAATTTTTCGCAATTTGCCTATAAATGGAGATTACCCTCAAAAATGCCATCGAATTACTTGCAGCTTTTCAGGCTTTTCTGTTTGCTTTTTATTTGCTGGGCTCAAAAGATGTAAAGTCGAAAAGCACAGTCTATATAGCTGTTTTCCTTATTCTTTTGGGTATAAATACGGTGCAAGATTTTCTTGAATTTTTCCTGAGTCCTTTCTCGACTAATTTTTACATGTTTATTCTCATGTCCTTCTACTTGATGCCGGCTTCTTTATACCTGTACACTAAATCAAGCATTCAGCCAAATTTCAAATTAACTGCCAATAGCCTTCTTCACCTGATACCTTTTATACTGATAAATCTGATTCTTATTCCCACGGCATATGCTGAAAACCTGAAAGATAATCCACAAAACACAGAATTGTTTGTGAAAATGCAGATAGCCTTTTACATCATATTTTACCTGGTGCTGTTTTTCTACCAGTTTCTTTCCTTTCGGCTATTGCATCAAAACAAACAATTGTATTTTGAGAATTATTCCAACACCGACATCCGACGGTATAAGTACCTCAAAACCCTCAATATCATTTTTACAGTTTTATTTTTGATTTCATTGGCAAAAAACATTTTAGTCTTCAATTATGAGGGGCCCGAGGCAGACTACGCTACCAATATCGTAAAGTTGTCATTGCTTGTTTTATTTTGTTGGATAATTTATACCGGACTACGCTCGCCTGAACTCTTTAAAAATTCGGAAACAACACTCCCGCCAGTTAAAGACCTGCTAAAAATGGCTGAACAAGATTCTGATACTGAAACGAAAGGACAAGCACCAGAAATTGCAAATGTGGAGAAAGCCAACACTTTGGAAAGGCTTAAAGGCTTTATGGCTGAACACGAGCCTTACCTTGATGCTTCATTGTCGCTCTATGACCTGTCAAAACAAATTGAAATTCCTACAAGAGATTTGTCACTGCTGATCAACCACCACCTCAACAAACATTTTTTTGATTTTGTAAACGAGTACAGAATTGAAAAAGCAAAGAAAATACTCACTGATCCGGGAAAAAAAGAGTTCACCGTACTTGAAATCCTGTACGATGTTGGTTTTAATTCAAAGTCTTCTTTCAATACCGCCTTTAAAAAACATACTGGTTACACACCCACCGAATACCGTAAAAGTAACTCTTTATCAGCTGCTTAGTTAAAAGTCGAACTTCTTTTATAATTTAGTCGTACTGATTTTGATTGAGCAAATTGGTTCGACTTCGCGTAGTCGGTCGCATATTGTTTTTGCCTGCCGCATCTTTGCTTCATCAAATTGCAACTGTTAAAAAAATTAGTTGTTATTAAACAAATTTTAAATTAATTATTAAAAACAAAAAATCATGAAAACAAAATCAATTTTATTAGTACTTTTTGCACTCGGTATTTTATTTACTTCCTGCGAGAAATATGATGACGTTACTCCATCAAACCAGGTAACAACAGTAAACAAGAACATTACCGGATACAGCCAATTGAATGTATCGGATCCATTTAAAGTGTACGTTACTTTTTCTGATAGCGAAGAATCTATTCGGATCGAGGCAAATTCCAACCTTCAGCAATACATTACCTGCGAAAAGCAAAGCAACCAACTGGTTATTTATCTTTCCAACAATGTAAATATTGAAGGTAGTGCCGTGCTGAATGTTTATATCACGACAAAACAGCTTGATGCTTTTTATGCAGCTGGTGCGTCAACTATTCAATTGCAAAATGAATTAAATGCTACTGACGTAACAATAGATTTAACTGGAGCATCCACATTTAGTGGAACCATGTTTGTCAAAGAGCTATATGCAGACCTTACGGGAGCCTCGAATTTAAACATTGAGGGCAGCTCGGATTCGATTGACCTTGAAGCCTACGGAGCAAGCAATATGAAAGACTATGGTTTTGAAACCGACAACTTCACTTGTGATCTTGAAGGGGGATGCCAGGCATATCTTACCATACAACAAACCTTGAATGTAAGAGCAAATGGCGCTAGTAACGTATACTACAAAGGCAATGGTGTAGTAAATAGCCAGGATTTGTCTGGTGGTTCAAGCATTCAAAAAATGAATTGAAAAACCGGGATGATGGAATAGTGGAAAAATGGGTTTGTTTTGCATCCATTTTTCTACTTTTCCAATATTCCAGTAAAGATGATAAGTACCAACTTTAAACGCTGTTTTTAAGTGTTCTTACAAACAGAATCAAGAGAAACATGTATTCATCCATACCACATATCCGGCTAAAACAATTGTACAGAGCCTATTCAGATTTGGGATTGTTCAGGAGTATTGTTGCTTCCGGACTGATCATTTTCCTGATAATGGCTTTGTACACTTACATTTCAAAACCTGGTTTGCATGGATGGATAACTGCCGGCTACCTGGCTTTTATTTTGATCGTTCACGTCAAAAGGCCTGATAGGCGGTTTTTGAAAATAAATGTGGCCAATCACCGTGGAATTCTATTTTTTGAATATGCTTTGTTGGCCATTCCTTTAGTGTTTTGTCAGCTTTACCTACAATTTTTTGAGTTAGCGGTTGTTACCATTTTAATACTATTTGTTATTCCATTTATGGGATTCTCCATTCAGCGAAAGGGATTAAATAACCGTTTTATCCGGGCTATTCCTGATGAGGCTTTTGAATGGAAATCGGGCGCTAGAAAGTACTATATTTTCATGGTGATCGTCTGGTTCATTGGACTCTTCGTTTCAAGCTATGTTGTAAGTGTTCCGGTTGCTATAGTTATACTTGGTTTGGTGATGGTCAACTTTTACAAGTATGGAGAACCCCTTTCATTACTGATGAGTCAGGAGCTTGGTCCAAAGCAGTTTCTTTTCAGGAAAATACTTACTGTACAAGCTATATTTTCGGTAATTCTGCTGCCGCTGGTCATCGCTTATCTTATTTTTCATCTAGAATTGTGGTTTATACTGTTTTTTGAATATATGCTCATATCTTTCATTTTATGGTATGCCATTTTTCTGAAATATACCTTTTACAAACCCAACAAACAACTCATCGCCAGGCAGCTTTTTACCGCTATTGGTGCCATGAGTTTGTTTCTTCCCTTTCTGATCCCACTGTTGTGGATACTATCTGTCCGCTTCTACTCAAAATCAATTACTAATCTTAATCTTTACCTCAATGATTTCAATTAGCCAACTTGTGGTTTCCTACCAACTTGACAAGCCGGTTATCCAAGGCTTAAACTTAAAGATGGAAGAAAAAACGATCCATGGTATAATGGGGTTGAACGGTTCAGGTAAAACAACCTTGCTCAATACTATTTTTGGACTCAAACGGCCGGTGTTGGGAATAGTTCTTTTTCAAGGTAGAAAAGCAACGAAAAAAGACATCAGTTACCTTGTTACCAAAAATTATTTCTACAGCAACATCACCGGGCGTGAATATTTGCAATTATTCAAAAACAAAAAATTCCTTACGGAGAAATGGAACAAGCTTTTTCGGCTGCCTTTAGATGAACTCATCGATTTCTATTCAAGCAGCATGCAGAAAAAACTAGCTATGATGGGCTGCCTGAAACAGGATAAACCGGTGATTATCCTTGACGAACCTTTTAACGGCCTCGACATCGAAAGCACCCGGGTTTTAAGGATAATTTTATTGAAATTGAAGGAAAAGGGGATAACCATCATCATCACCTCCCACATCATCGAATCACTGACCAAGCTCTGTGATACCATCCATTTTTTGGAAGGAGGCAAAATTAAATACAGCAAAACCAAAACGGAATTTGCTGCTTTGGAGAAAGAGATTTTCCAAAGCATTAAGGAGAAGAATTTGAAATTGGTGGAGGAGTTATTCAATAAATAATTTATTCAATGAACAAAAAACAGCCGCTCCTTTTATTGGAGAGTAACAAGCGCACTGGCTTAAATTTTTCCAATCTGGAATTAAAAGTTATTCTTTAAGGAATTCTCCAATAGAATTTGGAATAATTTATTCTCTGTATTTTGTTTTGGTACAAAGAACCAAACCTGCCTGCCGGCAGGCAGGAAATCAAGGCTGCCAATTAATTTGGATAAATCTAATTGCCCGGCTTTGCGTGTCGCATTAGAAACCATTTCAGTGGAAATTCCAGTATTTCATAGTAAACATTCAATCCTGAAACTCGTGTAATTCTTTACTGGCTTGCTCTACAGGCCTTTGCAAAGATTTATTAACCAAATTAATTGAAGGCCTGTTTAACATAATTATGGCTTAATATCGCTCTCAAAGTATGTGATGTAAGATAAAAATATGCCTCCCTCCCATTTATTTACACCTACTAATGGGTAAGATTAGGGACGAAAAAGCTTACACCCTGGTAACAGGATATGCACTTAATTGGGTTTATAATAGTTTTGTTGAAAGTTAGGCTGTCGTAAAGTAAGTAGATGCTCCCTCCACCCCCTACTCCATCTGGTATTTCCCTGCTAGTCATATGGCCGAATTTGCCATGGCTCCGACATGGGGTAAAATGACCAAATTAATGGGCGGAACAATGGTTGACGGTTTCAGAGCTAAGGATTTTTAGTATACAAAAGAAGCATCTGTATGCAAATAGTAATTTTACCCAACTTTTGTAATTAAGCAAATTGTGGGGTACTTTTAACAGAAAATTATTTGATTATGAATTTACTCGATTATACTACTACCTGGATCAAGGGGGAAGTTTTGCAAGGAAAGATAATGCTGGCTATTGGTCTTATTATGTTAGTAGGTGCCATAGCTATCTTCAGAAGTGATAATACATTATTGCGTGGCACACTGATTCCAATGGGGCTAATTCTTCTAATTTTCTTTGGATATGGGGGATTTCAGACTTTCAACCGGCCAACACACATCAAAAAGGTGACAGAGCTGTTTCAAGAAAACCCAGCCCAGGCTGTTGAGCAGGAAATTGCTAAAGCTGAAAAGGACCACCGCAACTACAGTACCCTAAAAGTTGTGTGGGTTGTATTGATCGTTCTTGCAGCAATTTTATATGTTTTTGTTTCAACTGATTATTTCAAGGGATTATCCATTGGCTTGATTGCTTTATTTTTGACAACATTAACAGTTGATTCCATTTTGCATTTCCGGCTTAAGGTATATCTTGAACAACTTGAAAAATTAATTACCTAAATTCTATAAAACAATATTTATGACCGCACTGGAAGTACTATCAAAACTTAAAGAAGGAAACCAAAGGTTTGTCGAAAATCAATTAAAAAACGTACAGGTTGACCAAACAATAAAAAGCGAACTGGTAAAAGGGCAATCACCTCATGCCATTATTCTCAGCTGTGCCGACAGCCGTGTGGTTCCGGAACTAATTTTTAATGCAGGAATGGACGAGTTATTTGTTGTGCGGGTAGCTGGTAATATTGCCAATACTTCTTCCCTGGCAAGTATGGAGTTTGCCGTTGCTTATTTGGGTACACAGGTTATTGTGGTGCTAGGTCATCAGAACTGTGGGGCTGTAACTGCTGCTGTTCAGGGTGGTGATAACGGCCCGAATCTAAACCATTTACTTGGCCATATTAAGCCTGCAATTGAGCAATCATCAGATCCTTCCTCAGTTGATGAGGTGATTCGGAAAAATGTTGAACTTACGGTCTGGACAATCAGCAAGGATTCTGAAATAATAGCAAAAGCTGTTGATGAGGGAAAAGTAAAAATTGTTCCTGCGTATTATCATTTAGATTCAGGAAAAGTTGAATTTTTAAACGGCTAAGACATGATTGTTAAAAGAGGTATGAGCCTTATGCAAGCCATTTAAATGGTTGGGACACCATATACTCTGGCTGCTGGGATGTGCAGTGCATTAGAAAAAGATATGAAAGGAGAATATTATAAAACAAAAGAATCGGTTGATGAATACATCAAATTAGCTAAAGATGTTAATGGAAAGCAATTGATTGAAAAACTTGAAAGGTTTTTACAACCAAATTCAGTCTTACTTGAAATTGGTTCTGGTCCTGGAACTGATTGGAAAATTCTTAACAGATCGTATAGTGTTGTAGGTTCTGATAATTCAACTGAATTTTTGAATCGTTTAATTTCTGAAAATCCGAAGAGCGAATTTCTTGAACTTGATGCAATAACTATAATAACCGAGAAAAAGTTTGATGGGATTTATTCCAACAAAGTAATGCATCATCTAACAGACAACGAATTAATTGATTCTTTTAAAAGACAATATGAGATTCTAAATTCTAATGGAATAATTTGTCATTCATTCTGGAAAGGAGAAGGTTCTGAAATTTTCAAAGGTCTTTTTGTTAATTATCATAACAAAGAAAGTCTTGAAGAATTCTATAAGGATTATTTTGACATTCTTTCAATCGAAAGTTATAATGAATTTGAAGATGAAGATTCTCTTTTATTAATCGGGAGAAAAAAATAACGACACTACAACAGTGTATAAAAAGCATTAAAACGCCTTTTTATACTAATAGATGGAAAAACCATTGCAATTGATTCTTTCAAAATAAGAGCACAGAATAGTTTAAAGAACAATTTTAATGAACGGAAAGTTAAGCGACATATCAATTATATCGACAACAAAATAGACCAGTACGAACAAGTGCTAGATCAGGAGTTTGATGAGGATACAAAAAATAAACTTGAAAATAATAAACAGAAAAAAGAAAATTATCAAAGTATCTGTAAACAACTCAAAGAAATTACCGATGCTCAGATATCTACAACAGACCCTGATTCCAGGGCAGTAGTTTTTCAACGTAACAGTGTAAAAGTAGGATATAATATCCAGGCTGCCAGCGACTCCAAAAACAAGCTTTTAATAGCAGCTGACACTGGAGATGTAAACGATACCAAAGCACTGGCTGTGATGGTTGAAAAAGCCCAACAGAATATTGGTGGTTTAGAAGATGGTGTAGAAATGAATGTTTTGGCAGATAAAGGATATCACTCTGGTCGGGAAATTAAAGCTTGTGAAGAGCTTGGTGTTACTACATTGATTTCTCCAAAAGAATCGAGTTCTACAAAAACC
The DNA here is from genome assembly GCA_963750735.1 of uncultured Bacteroidales bacterium. Lineage (GTDB taxonomy): Bacteria > Bacteroidota > Bacteroidia > Bacteroidales > VadinHA17 > JANTGF01. Next base: position 318,813 of record CAVVRY010000016.1, read on the forward strand.
AATCCTGACTTTGCAATGGATAGCTTTAAATATGATGAACTTCAGGACAGCTACACTTGTCCCGCAGGTGTAACATTGCATACAAACGGCAGGTGGTATAACAAAAAGTTAAAAAACGGCAGACAATCTTACAAAGTAAAACACTACAAAACCAACGCTTGTAACGGCTGTAGGTTAAGAAGACAATGTACCACCAATAAACGGGGCAGATTTATCGAAAGAACAGAATATCAGCAGTATATAGACCGCAATAACAATAGGGTTAATCAGCAACCCGATTACTACAGGCAAAGACAACAGATTATAGAACATCAGTTTGGAACACTAAAACGACATTGGCATTTTGATTACACCCTGACAAAAGGAAAAGAAAAAGTGCTTGGAGAGGTTTATTTAGCGTTTACTTGTTACAATCTTAGGAGAATTATGTCCATTCTTGGATTTGAAGCCTTAATAAGCAAAATGAAGGCGCATTTGCTCTCTTTTTTCCAATATTATCCCTCATCTTTTGCGAAAATAGCCTCTATTTATTCATTTAGAAGCATTATTAACTTTCATAATAACAAAACTGGAAATTTAGAATCTTTTTCAATATCTTGCTAGGGTTAATGAAGAACGTTATGCTTAATGAGTTCAAAAACAGTGGTATACCTTAATAGTGCAATTATTTATTTGAAATTTAAAATATGATAAATAACAAAATTAGGAAAGGTTTACATGTTGTAATAAGTAAGTTTAATGTTATGGCATTGAGAAAAGCTAAAGGAGAACTGTTTTTGTTATATAAAATCGTCAAAGAAATCAAACAAAATCATTGGACTTACCAAGAAAAAGAAGCTTTGAAAAAGATAAATAAGCTAAGAAAATTTTACTCTCATAATCAAAATGAAATATCAATAACAGATTATGGCTTTGGAAGTTCAAATGATAATCGTACAGATGAACAAATGCAAAAAGGAGTAGAACAAACTAAAATAGTATCAACGGTTTATCAATCGGCATCTAGTTCTATTAAGCATGGCGAGTTTATGTTCAAGATTATTAGAGAATACAAGCCTGTAATATGCTTTGAACTTGGCACATGTTTAGGGGTTTCTTCTGCATATGGGGCAGAAGCTTTAAGCTTAAATAAGAATAACGGTGAATATATAACTCTCGAAGGAGCGCCTAAACTCGCTCAATTATCAAAATCAACTTTAGAGAAATTCTCATTTACAAACTACTTTGTTGTTGAAGGAAGATTTGTAGATAGTTTACCTCATCTCTTAAAAAAATATAATAATATTGATTTTGCATTTATAGATGGGCATCATGAAGAAAATGCAACTATAAAATATTTCGAGGCATTTTATAGTAATCTTTCACAAAAAGCAATATTGATATTTGATGACATAAATTGGTCTAATGGAATGCGAAGAGCATGGAAAACTATAAGAAAAGATGATAGGATTACATGGTCGGTAGATAACTTCTTTAGAGGTGTTTGCTTTATTGATAAAGCGAATAATGCTCGTAATAAAAGTTATCGAATATGGTTTTAAATTCACTAAGTACAACATTTTGTATAAGTAATGGCAGGGAAAGTACTAAATATCAAGCTTTGTAGCCTGCTCAAACTTTATCTCAGGTAGTAACTGAAGTGCTCCGAAAAACCGCACTACACATAGCTGAATCGATATACTTAACGAACACACTTACACTAATCCAACCCAACCCAACTCCTGGCTGGACGCGTTGTCTGTGCGACTCAGTAAGAGTTAATTGCTACCCTACAAACACTCTGGTAAGAGTTTGTTTGCCTCCCTCCCATTATTTATAAACTTTGTTTGAAGTTAGAATCCCTCGATATTTATTAACTTGAGGTATATTGTGTGTTTTTGTAAAGATAACCCCTTAAAAGTGCTTGAAATGATATACGGGCACAATTGACTGCTTCAAAACATATCCCTTTTGTAATATTTAATAGTTAGATTATGCTATTTTAGTTGTTTAGTATCCCAGGATGATCAAACCGGGAGATATGTTAGCTAACTTCAATACTCAAAACATAAGCAATACATACCTCTACGGGATATATAGTTGACTTTAGCATGCATAGTTGACTATATAAATGAGTTAGCACACACTAAAATACCTAAGAATGAAATACAAACTACTCTTCATCAGTATTATTATTACCATAGGAAGTTGTACAAGCAATAAAAATTATGAGTTAGCTCAGGACATATACATTTTAGATAAAAATGATCCTATTTTATCATTTGAAGAACTAACCAACAGATTCCAGGGTAAACCAATTTATGTAGACAGATGGGCTTCATGGTGTAGCCCATGTATAGAAGAATTCAAACATAATGAGGCTTTACACAAGTTCTTAGATAGCAATAAAATCGAAATTGTATATCTAAATTCTGACACAGACCTTGACGAAACAGAATGGTTTGATTTTATAATTGATCATAATTTAAAAGGTAACCATCTAAGATTAGACAGTACTCTAAAAGCTGACCTTATTGATAAGGGAATCTTTATACCAATGATTCCTCAATATCTGATAATTAATGAAGAAGGGTTAGTAGTTACAAACAAAGCTAATAGACCTAGTGATGGCATGAAACTATATAACCAATTAGACAGTTTATTAAGAAAATAACGTGTGCAAACATGGGGTATATTCAACACCACAAATTGAAAGTAAGAATAATAACGATTTGAAAAGAAAACAAATATAAATCAATAAAGGGCTAGCGGTGCTGATAATATACCGCTAACAGTCGTGCATCATTTTAATGATAAGCAATTACTTAAAATAGACAATTAGACAATATAAGAAAATGAAAGCAGTTGAATGCACAAAATACGGGCCGCCTGAAGTCTTCAGGTTTATTGAAGTTGAAAAACCTAAACCCAAAATTAACGAAGTGCTCATTAAAATACATGCCACATCAGTAACTGCAAGCGATTGTATAGTACGAGGATTTAAACTCCCAAGGCGATCACTACAAGGAATGTTGATGGGATTGATACTCGGATTTAAGAAACCACGTAACTCCATTCTCGGAATGATCGTCTCAGGAACTGTTGAATCTACAGGAAATAATGTAACCCGCTTTAAAAAAGGAGATTCGGTATATGGCTGGACGCTGAAAGATGGTTTTAAAATTAGGTTTGGTACTTATGCAGAATATATATGCCTACCGGAAAACAGCGTAATCGTATTAAAACCAGACATCATCAGTTTTGAACAAGCCGCTTCAATCCCATATGGTGCATTGATAGCTTTACATTTCCTGAAACGAGGAAAAATTCAACAGAGAAAAAAGGTTCTTATCTATGGAGCTTCAGGAGCGATAGGTTCTGCTGCGGTTCAACTGGCGAAATACTTTGGAACGCAAGTAACCGGTGTTTGCAGCACTAGAAACCTGGAAATGGTAAAATCACTCGGAGCTGATTCGGTAATGGATTACACAAAGGAGGAGCCTGAAAATATTAATAAGGATTTTGATTTTGTTCTTGATGCAGTTGGCAGATGGAAGGATTCAAACTTCAAACAACAGTGCAAAAAAGCGTTAGCTCCAGAAGGTAAATATATCTCGGTGGATGATGGATCCCCAAAAGCAATTATTGATGACCTGGAATTAATCAATAGTATAGTTAAAGAAGGAAAGTTGAAAGCAATCATCGATACATCCTATCCTTTAGAAGAAATGGTTGAAGCACATCGATATGTTGATAAAGGTCATAAAAAGGGAAATGTTGTAATAACTATTTAATATACAGATATTAAGAAAAACGAAAGCACAACATCATACGAACCGTTGTAACATAATTAATTATATCATGGATGAATTTTATGCACTAGGAGAAGTAACAATTACCATTGCAGGATTCGCAGCTTTGTTTTCTATTCTCAAACCGCAAAAGAAGACCTGGGGTGATTCGGATAAATCTAATTTAATCAGGTTTTATATGATGATCGAGTTTGCCTGCCTGATCTCAATCTTTTGTTTTCTTCCGGTGATTCTTTCGGGCTATTTCAATACTGAAATCACTTTCAGATTGACTTTTGGTCTTTATTTTTTAGTAACATTTCCATTTATGATATATGGAACAAAACGTAATAAAAGATTAACCGGCAAAGTATTAATAAATGGGATAACAACTGCTATTTTAATAATAATCTGGAGTCTGATGATACTATATTCGGTCTGATGGGAGCTCTAGATCTTCTCGGTGAGAACTACAAGACTAATTACTTGATTCTACTCTTTTTAATGTTTGTATCGGCTTTATATCTTTTCATCAGGCTTATATATTTCTCCATAAGAAAGGTATAGTGGAGTAAAATTAAATTTGATTATTTAATAACTAACATGTTACAATACTTTGTATAATTCATTTGGCAGATAGTACTAATTTCGAAGCTGTACATTTAATAAATTGGGTGAGATAAGCAGGAAAGACTTTCGAAATAACAAACGTTTCATACACAAAACGTTATCTGCAATAATAAATTGAATATTATGTATTCAAATAAGCGTATAGCTAAAATTGTTGGAATATTATTTATTACCGCTACGGTTACTTCTTCACTATGCGTTTGGCTCACCGAACCGCTCTTGAGGCCACTGATTTCCTCCATGTATTTAATAATAAAGCAAGTCAAATTACCTTGGCAGCGCTTCTTATGCTTATTGATGCTATTTCTGTAGTATTCATTGCAATATTGTTATTTCCTGTTCTTAAAAAGAAAAGTGAAAGTTTGGCTCTGGGATATCTTGGTATGCGGATCATGGAAGGTTTTCTATTCACCGTTTACGTTGTTGTTTTGTTGACTATTTTGTCCATAAGTAAAGAGTATTCAGCTAGTAATATCCAGGATGCAGGTAACTTCATACCTATAGGTCAATCCTTGATAATTTTATTGGAGTGGACATTCAATATAGGTCTTGGAATTATTTTTACCATTTCTGCCCTTATTTTAAATTACATATTGTTTCAATTTGCACTTGTGCCTCGATGGTTATCGGCCTGGGGATTTCTTGGTGCTATTGTATCAATGATTGTTGTACTATTAAAGTTTTATAATATTAAAGTAACAGAGGCCCTAGATTTTATAATAGCAATCCAAGAAATGGTTTTTGCCATATGGCTCATTACCAGAGGGTTTAGAAATGAACCGCTAAAAAATAAAGCAGATAACAATCATTGATGGTCATTTAAATATAACATAAAACAATATTCAATGCTGGAAATATTTAAAATAAGGTGGAAAGCAATTGCAGAAAGTAATTTGAAAAAATATTTGCTTTTTGCACTTGGAGAAATTATGCTTGTCATGATTGGAATACTGCTTGCTTTGCAGATAGACACAATGGTAAAAAACAGGGAAAATAAAAAAGAAGAGATTAGGATATTAACCAACCTATTGGATCAAGATCTGAAAAATGATATAGAACAGTTAACCAATCTGATTCATGATACTGATTCAATAACCCAGATTATAATGGGCACTATTACTGGGGAAAAAGTTGACTTCATACTGAAAATGGAAGCTATTATCGCCGACTTCAGCTTTCAGCCAAATGATGGAATCTTCAAAGAGGCAACCTCTTCCGGGACTATGAGATTAATAAAATCTGATGAACTACGTGGACAAATTTTTGAATATTATATGGAAATTGAAAATATTAAATTCTTAAGTGAACAAAGTGCCTTTAAGTATAATCATGAATTTACCAGCCCTCAAATTTATGAGAAAGTACTTGCTACATCTGAAAGTTTTGCTCGTTTCAATATAGAATTACCCTTGCCAAATTTAAACCTCGAAGAATTAATCAGAGATCAAAAATTTATGGGTTCCTTTCTCAATAGATTAAGCTTTATGCGTTCTCAAATAGAATCTTGGGAGCGCTTAAGGAAAACATCTGAGGAATTGTCCAGGAGAATACAAGATGAGCTGAATACATAAACAAATAAACGACCATCAACAAATGTGTAAATCACATAAAAACAACAATTTAAACCCAAACGTGAGCCTTTATTATTAAATTATGAACCGTCCTAAAATATGAATATACAGCACAGCACACTAATTCTTAAGGTTTTATTTCTATTGCCCATAATAGCTCATGCCAGCTCTATTGATACTGAACTAGATGTTATAAGCTATCACTTGACAATTGAGCCTAAAATTGATGAAGGATACGTCAGTGGTACTGTTATTATTAATTTTCAGATCAATACGAATGCTGATTCAATAATCATGAATTCTGGAAACTTGATAGTTGATAAGCTAGTTGGTGAAAATGTTATAGGCTTTAAGAAAATTGATAATGATTTAATTATTAATTTATCGGAAAGAGAGAAAAAGGAAAACGAAATAACCATTGATTATCATGGAAATCCTACAAGGGGGCTTTTATTCGACTCAGATCAGGGTCAGGTTCATACGATGTATTTCACAAGCCAATGGATGATCTGCAATGACTCACCAGGAGATAAAGCCTTGTTCAATCTGAATCTATTAATTCCAGTCGATAAAGCCTGTATTGCAAGTGGAGAGTTGGTTAGTAAGGTTCACAAAAATGGCAAAATACAATATTCCTATCAACAAGATTATGAATCACCAACCTACACCTATGGATTTGTAATTGGAAATTACAATGAAGCGGAAGAAAAATATAGAGAGGTATTACTAAAATACTATTCACAGAATTATTCTTCAGATGAGCTTATGGCCATTTTCAAGGAAACCCCAACTATGATGTCTTTTTTTGAAGAAAAATCCGGTGTTAAATATTATCAATCCACATATTCACAAATACTAATTGGAAACCATTATCAGGAAATGGCTGGATATTCAATTTTGAAAGACATTTACGGGAATCTAGTTTTAAAAGATAGTACCGAAACGAATCTGATTTCACATGAACTGGCCCACCAATGGTGGGGCAATCGAATTACATGCAAGAGTTGGAATCACTTTTGGCTTAATGAAGCAATGGCGACATTCTTGTCTGCAGCTTATAACGAATATCGTTTTGGTAAGGAAAAGTATCACTCCGATATAGATTCCTACTATCAAGTATATGAAGCATTAAAAAAGCGAGGGAATGATAAACCTCTGGTTTTCGAGGATTGGTCAAACCCATCAAGAGATGACCGAAACATAGTTTACTTCAAAGGAGCCTATGTATTGCATCTATTAAGAGAAGAAATAGGTGATGAAGAATTTTGGAAAGCAATTAGATTTTATAGTACCAGGTATTTTGGAAAATCTGTTGAGACAGTTGACTTTCAGCAAGCTGTCGAGGAGTCGTCAGGCAAAGACCTAAAGGCTTTTTTTTATAAATGGATATATAAAAACGAGAGATAACATTATGTATGAAATCATAGCCACACAAGGCAAACCTACAGGCCTAAGCTACGATGCATACACGGGACATTAGAGTGGCCTTTTAAACAAGAACTCAGAATTCATCTCTCTTTATAGAATAAGATATAAAACTTGATAATATAATCACCATGAAACCCATAATAAAAATAGAAAATCTCACTAAAGAATTCGATGCTCTTACTGCCGTTGACAACCTTTCATTGAATATTCAAAAAGGAGAAATATTGGGACTTCTTGGACCTAATGGTGCAGGCAAATCCACACTAATAAATATGATTTGCGGATTATTGGATAGGACAACCGGAGAAATATTATTTCAGAATAACAAAAACGAAAAAAAAACGAGAGCAATGATAGGTGTTTGTCCCCAAGAAAACATCTACTGGCCCAAATTGACATGCAAAGAGCAATTAATATTTATGGGAGAGATGTATGGTATGAGTTCAAATAGGGTTGAAAAAAAGTCTCAAAAACTTTTAGACTTTCTCGGATTGTCAGAAAAATCCAATGTACAAGCAAAAAAATTATCAGGTGGTATGAAAAGACGGTTGAGTATTTGTCTTGCCCTAGTCCATGATCCCGAAATACTTATCCTCGATGAACCCGAAGCAGGTCTCGATCCCCCAAGCCGTATATTAGTCCGCAATTTTATAAAATCCCTTACCAATGAGAAAACGATAATTTTAACAACGCACAACATGGACGAAGCCGATCGTATGTCAGATCGCGTAGCTATAATTAACAAAGGGAAATTATTAATGACAGATACGCCTGAAAATCTTAAAAGATCAATCGGCGAAGGAGATCTTTTAGAGATAATCGTAGATCAAGACATATCAGAAAGAAGAGCAGTTCTGCTTGAATCATTATCAGAGAAATTCGATGAAATATATATTGCAGATTTTTCCATTAAAATAAAGTCAAAAAATATAGTCGAAAAAATTGTGGAAATAACGGAAATAATCAGACAAAACGAATTCATCATTAAAAAAATGACATTGCGAGAAAATACTCTCGAAGATGTTTTTATTCATTTGACAGGGGAAAAATTGGTGACGAATTAACATCATACCTTGAAAATATGAAAATATTAAGCATAATAAAAAAAAGCATAAAAGAAAATATCAGACATCTTTGGTTGCTGATACTAACCATATCTCTGACCCCGTTTTTCGTAGGTTTTTATTGGGCGGTAAGTGAAGCCGAAAAGCCTAATTATGATATTTTGCTCGTAAATCAAGATGTCGGAGTTGAATTTCAATCGAAAAATTACAATTACGGAGCTTTGATCATTGAAGAAGTAAAGAAAATAGACAAAGACAGTTTGCATTTTCCGATGACCATTAAGGTATCAAATGATAGATCAGTTGCAATAGAAAAACTAAAAAATAAAAAGGCAGATGCTTTGGTAGTTATTCCGGATGATTTTTCTAAAAAGTTTCAAAATCTTTTAACTTCAAATGAAGAGGAAAATGTAAATATCGAATTTGTGGGTGATTTGACGAGCATTAAATATATGGTAACCGCCATATGGGCAGCAGAAACATTAAGTGAATCTATATATGAGGCAAGCGATAAGAAAAATCCGGTAAAGATCACGGAAACCAGTATAGGCATTTCAGGTAAAATGGATAGTTTTGACCTTTATGTGCCCGGCTTATTGATACTTGCGATTATTATGATTTTGTTACCTGCTTCTATTTCCATTATCAACGAAGTTGAGAATAAAACCATGATACGCCTGAAGTTGTCGAATCTCAGAGCTCTTGAATTTTTGACGGGAATTAGTGCAGTTCAATTGATCATCGGAATTATTTCCATTGCACTTGCTTTAGTGGTTGCTGTCGGTCTTGGATTTGAATATGCAGGTTCATTGTTCAATGTTTTTGTTGTTGCAGTTTTAAGTAGTATTTCCATAATTGCTATCAGCCTGATTTTGGCTGCATTTACAAAAACGGCGACCGAAGTGTTGATAGTCGGCAATTTTCCTTTGTTTTTATTGATGTTTTTTACGGGAGTTGCTATACCAATCCACGCGAAGGAGTTATTCTCTATTGGTGGATATCCCATCACTTTACAAGGCTTGATGTCGCCTACTCATTCGGTAAACGCCATGAATAAGATAATGATCATGGATATGGGATTTGTTGATATTCTTCCCGAGATTACCGCTTTGGTTGTTTTGACTGTAATATATTTCTCTATTGGTGTCTGGTTGTTTTGGCTACGGCATATGAGATTGTGAATGTTCACTTTCGTTTCCAATCCTAAAAATCTTTCTGACAGAGATGACACAAGAAATAATTAAAATATGAATTTAGCAGTTGCCCAATTTCAACCAAAGGACGGAGACAAAGCCTACAACTTATCAACTATTCGAAATCTGGTAGAAAAGGCAAAATCCAAAGGAGCGGACTTGATAAGCTTCCACGAAATGTCGATTACTGCTTACACCTTTACCAAGGATTTAAGCCACAAACAGATAACGGACTTGGCGGAGGAAGTGCCAAACGGAAAAAGCACGCAGGAACTGATAAGAATTTCCAAAGAATTCGATATGCCAATATTGGCAGGTCTTGTCGAAAAAGACCAAGCTGAAATTTTCAATACTTATATGTGTGTAACAGAAGATGGAGTTATTGCCAAGTATCGAAAAATACACCCATTTATCAACAAATATATGTCCGCTGGTAACAAATATTGTGTTTTTGACCTGCTCGGCTGGAAATGCGGGATTTTAATTTGCTACGATAATAACGTTATAGAAAATGTTAGAGCTACAAGCCTATTAGGAGCAGAGTTGATATTCGCACCGCACGTAACGGGCTGCACCCCTTCTGCAATGCCTGGGCGGGGTTATGTAGCTGACAAGTTTTGGCAGAATCGTGAAAGTGACCCTGTTTCTTTGCGATTGGAATTTGACGGACCAAAAGGTAGGCGTTGGTTAATGCGTTGGCTACCTGCAAGGGCTTACGACAATGGAGTTTATTATGCCTTTACCAATCCGATTGGTTATGACGGCGAACATTTGAAAAATGGTAATTCGATGATAATCGACCCATACGGAGAAGTTTTATCTGAAATAAGATCTTTTGAAGACGACATAAGCATTTCAAAAATATCAAAAGAAAAAATCCAGCTTTCAGGAGGTTGGAGATATAAAAATGCCCGGAGACCCGAACTCTATAAGGATATTATTGGTGGAAATCATAAATCTGACACAACGCCAGTTTGGATGAAGGAGAAAACGGCCAGGCCTTAAGAAAATGCAGCTTTCCAAAAAGCCAAACGCACATGCAAAAAAACTACCAGATAATGAAATTAAGAAATAAAAAACCTGCACTAATACTAATCAATGTACAAAAAGCATTTTTGGACGAAGAATATTGGGGAGGAAATAAGAACAATAAAAATGCGGAACTTGTTTGTGGCAAAATTTTGGAGAAATGGAGAGAATTAGATTTGCCAATATTTCATATTAGACACAGCTCAACGAATCTAAAATCCAAATTGAACCAATCCAATAAGGGATTTGAATTCAATGAAAACGTAACACCTTTGGAAAAAGAACCAATAATTACAAAAGAGGTTCATAGTGCATTTATTGGAACTGACCTAAAAGAGCAATTGGACAAATTAAATATTGACACTCTGGTGTATTGTTGGAATAACGACAAATCATTGCATATCGACAACAACGCGAATGGCTGGTGATTTCGGATACGAAACTTATCTAATTTCCGATGCGACTGCAGCATTTGACGGAATTGGAATTAATGGAGAAAAATATGATTCGGAAACCATCCATTTGACAACCCTCGCGAATCTGAATGAGGAGTTCGCAACTGTTTGGAATTTCGAGAAATTAATGTCCGTGATTTAACCGGATGGAGAAAGCACTAAGCACAAAAATGTTTATAATTCATAAGGGTTTTAGAGGTTTTCGAGCGTTATCGCCCGCATCAATTTTAGGTGGTAACTTGATAGGTTTGAAGCCCGAAATCCCTTACGAAATCATACATTTAACATAATATGCCATATTAAAGATTTGCTATCATATTTTAGATAATTGAAAAATAATTAATGAAAGTCTATCAAGAAAATATAAAAAAGTATAATGCCAAAACATTAAGGTTAAAGAAGGTATTAAATAGAATATCATTACTTAGGCTATTTATTTTTGTTATTTCAAGTACCATTCTTATAACCTTGTTTAGTATCAATTTAATTACTCCCATTTTTATTGTTTTTCCTATTTCAATAATATGTTTTGCTTTAGTTATAAAGCATCATAACAAAATAGCTTACTTGAGAAAACATACGTCATTCCTGAAAAGAATAAATGAATCCGAAATTTTAAGAGAAAAATGTAATCTGGAAGAATTTGATACCGGACATAAGTTTATAAATCAAAATCACCCATACACCTCTGATTTAGATATTTTCGGACAACATTCCATTTTTCAATTGGTTAATAGAACAACTACAGAGTCAGGCATGATACTCTTATCAGAATGGCTATCTGAACCTGCACCTAATTATGAAATACATGACAGACAAAAAGCCATAAAAGAATTATCTCAAAAATTGGATTGGAGGCAAGATTTTCAGGCGTCAGGCATGCACTTTCAAAATAAAAAAAGTGATTATTATAAATTGTTAGATTGGGTAGAAGCACCTGTCGTTTTATTAAAATATCGACGAATATATATAGCAGTTTCAATAATCCTTTCGGTTCTATCGTTTCTTGCCTTATATTTTTATATACCTCATTTTGATTCATCAAGCTGGTTTATTTATTTACTTCCCTTAATTACTGTTTTATTTATTAATTAACAGAATTTTAAAAAAAGTAAAACCCATTGCCGATAATATCGTTGAAACCTCACAAGAGAATATTAACACTTTTAGAGGTTATCGGACACTTATCAATAAAATTGAATGTGAAAATTTCAAGTCAGAAAAATTACATCAATTAAAATCATTACTGTCAAATAACAATTATTCAGCATTCAATGAAATTAATAGGTTGTGCAGACTATTGGAATTCGTTCAGCAAAGAGGTACAAGTAATATAAAGATACCAATAAAAGGAAATCCTTTTTATTCTTTATTAAACAGTTTCCTGCTACTTGATATTTACGTGATTATTGGAACAGAAAAATGGAAATCAAAAAATAAGGCGTTTTTAAGATCATGGGCTGAAGTAGTAAGTGAATTTGAGGTAATTAATAGTTTCGCAGGATTTTGCTATTCAAACCCATCATATACATTTCCAGAGATAACAGAAAAGAACAACTACGTGCATTTTGAGTCGTTAGGACATCCCTTAATAAATTCTAATAAACGTGTTTGTAATAATTTTCACTCAGAAGGACAAGGTGATATTGTAATGATTACTGGTTCTAATATGGGAGGGAAAAGCACTTTTCTAAGAACCGTAGGCGTAAACCTTGTATTGGCATTAGCTGGTGCACCTTGCTGTGCAAAATATGGGCAGGTTTCGAACCTGAAATTATTTACGAGCATGCGAACCCAAGATAATTTGAAGGAAGGAATCTCTTCTTTTTATGCAGAATTAGATAGAATTGAAAAAATGCTGAAACTGATAGAAAGTAGTCAAAACAATGTATTTTTTCTTTTGGATGAGATGTTTAAGGGAACAAACTCAGAAGATAGGCATAAAGGAGGTTTTTCATTGATTAATCAAATAAGTAAGCTCAAAGCGTCAGGAATTATTGCAACACACGATATTGAACTTGCAAAGCTATCGGGAAATAAAATGTTAGTTACAAATTATAGTTTTAATAGTGAAATTAAAAATAATTCAATGATTTTTAGCTATGAACTTCATCCAGGTATATGTAATGATTTTAATGCAAGTGAACTTATGAAAAAAAGTGGAATTAAAATTATATCTAATATCTCAGATAAATGAAATCAAATCAATTAAAAATACGGCATATAACACACGGTTGGCAGTAACTAATATTAAACAGTCTTATGAAATATATTATTAGCCTAATTCTTGCTTGTTCATTAATTGTTTCTTGTGGAACAGTAAAAAAAATAGCAAGTAATACCAATAAAAAGAAAGTCTTTCTTTTTGCAGGACAATCCAATATGGACGGTAGGGCTAACGGGGAACAATTATCGGCAAACGACTTAAAAAGGCTTTCCCAAATTGCCGATAGAATTCATTTTTATTACAATCATCAACCTGTAACACCCCTACAACTAACCATACCAGCAAAAGATATTCAAGAAATATACAATCTGACGCAAAGTTTTGGACCTGAATTATTTTTTGGGATTGAATTGGCAGAAAGATACCCAAATGAAGAGTTCATTTTCATTAAGCGAGCTATGGGTGCAACGTCATTATATGGTTGCTGGAACCCTTATTGGAGTATAGAAAAAGCTCAATTAATGAAGGAACTAGAAGAGCCTAAGTTATACGATGATTTTTCAGATTACATAGGTCAGATATTGGGAAATTATAAACCTAATGAATATGAAATTGTTGGTATGCTTTGGATTCAGGGAGAAACTGATAGCGGAGTAAAAAAATGGGGAGAAAAGCCAGCAAATGAGTATGGTTACAATCTTCGAAATCTTATTGAAAAGACAAGAACAGATTTAAGCATTCCTCAAATGCCATTTGTAATGTTTCAAGTAGGGCGTGGCAAGGTTGTAGAAGGAATGAAACAAAGTGCAAAAAATGATAATAATGTTTATCTAATTCCACAATCTAACGACGAGGAATCAGTCGATTTCTACGAGCAAAATCCACCACCGAAAGGGCACTATACTGCAAAAAGTATGAAAAGAATTGGAATTGAATTTTTTAAAATTTACGAAGCCATTCTGGATAAGAAATAGATAGCAACTGGCAACATCTTGTATAAGTAATGGCAAGGAAAGTGCTTAATATCAAGGCTTGTAGTTCGCCTAAACTTCATTGCAGTTTGAAAAGTAAGTGCAACGCAATCTGCCTTTACTTATACAATTTACCGTTACCAGCAATTTATAAAAATATATTGTCCAACTTATTTTATTACCTCTTTTCCGTCTGGTAATTTAGAAAATCTTCCTCTTGATTTGTCATGAACAGGGTCTGATGAAGCCCATGGCCATCCACCGAATTGTGTTTGTCGATATTCTTGTATTGTTTCCTGTAATTCCTCCTTCGTATTTGCAACAAAAGGTCCATACTGTATAATTGGCTCGTTTATAGGGCGTCCCTGCAAGAACAAAAAGTAACCTTCTTTTGCCCCATTTTTAATTTGCACCTCCTGCGATGGATCAAGTTCAATCAAATGGTTTTCCCTGATTTCTCTTTCACCTATTAGGAATGAATTTCCTTGATAAAAGTATAACGAGCGCGTTACATCTGCTTTTGCAGAAGGGATGATTATAACAGCATCTGATTCCATCTTCATAGTCCAAATCTGAACATGATTGTCAGGGTCAGCTGCCCAGGAATCGGGAGTTGGTGGCAGCGCTACCTTGTTTTTGTAATAACCTGCAACCAAATTAATCTTACTCACTTTTCCATCTTTATCCTTTTCAATTAAATTGGGAATATCCTCACTCCATAGCATTTTATAGTATGGATCTACTTTTTTACTTTTCTTCGGTAAATTCAACCAGAGTTGGAAAATTTCAAAAGGATTAGAATCTTTATTTAACAGAGGAAACATTTCGGCATGTTGCACACCTTTTCCGGATGTCAACCACTGTACATCGCCCTCTCCAAAACGACCTGATGCACCCAATGAATCAGAATGATCAGCCATACCTTTTGCCACAATAGTAACGGTTTCAAAACCACTATGGGGATGTGCAGGAAAGCCAGGTACTTTTGTTCCATGATACATGCTCCATCCATCTTTACCTGAAAAATCCTGTCCGATGTTTCTTCCTGACAGTGTGCTATCTGGGCCTAAATCATCATTGCCTCTCGGATACAGATCATAGTGATACGAGCAAAAAATAAAAGGATCCTGTGTTTTCCAGGGTAAACTTAAAGGCTCAATTTTTAAAATTGGTGTATTCAAACTCATATCAATTATATTTTTTGCAAATCCAATTTTTGATAATAAAATAGATCCTGCGGTTATTATTCCGGTTTTCTTAATGAATTTTCTACGGCTTTTATTCTTTTCCATATCCTTTATTACATCTTTAAGTGATGGTGTGAATCTTGTAAAATCGGTCAACTTTTCTGTTGTCCGGATTTAATTAGATTTCTCGAGTGACTCTCTATTCCAACTGGCTGATACTGCCGCAGCATTGTATGTTGTTACTAAAAAATCATAGAGCATTTTTTCAGGATTCTCAGCCTTCTGAACATCAGCATAGTTCAAAAAGAATTCTCCCATTTCAGGACTATAATAGGCTTGTTCCGGTAGCACTATTTGTTTTGCAAATTGCTCCGGTGTTGGATACACATACGAATAAAAAACCGGTTGAGGAAAGCCTTTAGAGCCCGGCCAAAAACCTGCACTACTCACCTCCTGTGAATAAGCTTCTTGCATAACTTCTAAAGGAATATTAGGCATACCTCCCGGGTGCAGAGGCGCCTTTTGCCCTGAAAACCTGGTTACTGCTAAATCAAATGCACCCCAAAATAAATGTATCGGACTAACTTTGCCAATATACTCACTTCGAAATTGAGTAAAGACCTGATTAGCTTTTAACATAGCTTGCCAAAGTGCAAAAGCAACGTTGGGGTCATACGTTTTGTTCATCGTATTTTCCATAAAAGGGATGGTGTGTTCCAGCTCATTGGGTTTAGGATGTATTTTGACATGCACCCCAATGCTATCAAGTTTTGCAAATAGTTCCTCATAAAAATCAGCAACCGTTCTGGAATACAAATCAATAACAATTGTATCGCTATCAGAGAATTGGATAATGAGTTTATGCTTGCGGAAATCAAATTCAATTTGAAGGATACGTCCATCATAGGGTATACCATGCGTTGAAAAACCATTGGGAGATATATAAAGGGTTGTATGCCATGAATGGTTTTGCCAGGGCATGGCCTTTAACCTTATTTTTCCCACAATTTGAATCCATTGGTGCAATGTTTCAATGGTGTCCTGCATTTTAAGAAAATCCAGCTCGGGCCAAAATATTTTTTTTCTCTCTTTTGTTTCCATGTTTCAGTTTTCGGTTATATGGTTGTAATTACTCTCCCAATTTCATGTGTGAACCATCGCAGTATGGCGGATTCTTTGTTTGTTTGCACATGCACAAGGCTACTTGTTTTGGCTCATCAACAGTAAAAATGCTCGGTGAAATAGTACTTCCCTGATGTGAACCGTTGCAAAAGGGTTGATTTGACGATTTGCCGCATGCACACCATGCATAGGTTTCACCTGATTTTAGTGCTACCATTTGTGGAACTTTTCCAGCTATTTTTCCTTTTTCCATTGTTGCAAATTTTGTTAGTGATTATTTATTTAATTAACTATAAGCTTTATGTCAAGTGTAAAAATGTCATCGATGGCCTTATCGCCAAGATTGTCAAAAAATGAGTCAGAGCCGTATCTTACATCAAATTTCGACCTGTCGATATCAATTTTTGTTGAATATTCATTTCCTGAGCGCACAACTTCAAAAGAGATACCCTCCGTTTTTCCTTTAATGGTAATATCACCATTGATAGTAGCTTTTCCATCACTGAATTTTGAACTTTTAGTAACTACAAAATTAGCTGTGGGATATTTTTCTACTCCAAAAAAGTCATCTGATTTTAAATGGCCAACCAATTTTTGATTGTACTCTTCGTCTTTAAGGTCAGTATTCTTAATGGTTGTCATATCTATAACAAAGTTGCCTGCTTCAATCTTATCATTTTTTAATTCTAAAGATCCACTCTTTAGCTGGATGTTACCATTGTGTTGGCCACCAATCTTTTTACCAAGCCATTCTACAGTTGATTTTTTTGTGTTTAAGTCTACTTTTTGAGCTAATAGTATATTACCTGATAGCATGATAATCAATGCTAATACTACATTCTTTGTCTTCATTTTTTTAAATTTTAGTTTTTATTAATGTCTATTTATTTTAATACTTTATTTATTCATTTTGTATGTCAATGCTCCTGAAGGACAAGTTTTAATTTGAGTGATTAGTTCTTCAGTTGTACCATTTTCTATTTTAATCCATGGTTTTTCACCTGGCTTGTATACTTGTGGCAATGCACCAACGCATTTTGCTGCATGTACACAAAGCTCATTTTTCCAAACAATGGTGATTTCTCCGTTGTTAAATTGATTTAT
This sequence comes from uncultured Bacteroidales bacterium, assembly GCA_963750735.1. Taxonomy (GTDB): domain Bacteria; phylum Bacteroidota; class Bacteroidia; order Bacteroidales; family VadinHA17; genus JANTGF01. The sequence continues at coordinate 336,504 of CAVVRY010000016.1, forward strand.
TCTTTCTTGATTCATTTTTACGTTTCTAATTAATTAGGTGTTGTTAACAACATACGTTTACAACAATTGTATTTCTAAATTTTTTTTATTCTCTTAGTTTATGTAAAATTCTTCTCAGTTCTGTTGCTTCCTCTTCAGTGATTTGATCCTCAAAGAAATTTCCCAAAGCTTGTTTGGCCGCTAAATGAGCCGCTTCAAACAATTTCCTCCCACTGTCTGTCAATGAAATATCAACCTTCCTTCTGTTTTCAGGACAGGTTTTTCTTAGCACAAAATCCTTTTTTACCAGCCTGTCCATCAGGCGGGTTACATCAGGATTGTTAACTAATATGCTCTTTTTTAATTCATTTGCCGATACAGGACTGGGATCATGCTCCATCAGAGTATAAAGGGCATTTAGTTGGGCATGGGTCAGGTTAAAAGGCTTTATTGCTTCTTTTACCTTCTCCTCAATCCAACTTCCTGTCTTTAAAAAATTGAAATAAGCTTTCGCATGCATGGACATAAAATCTTCCATTTATAAAAATTAATTTTCGACTGCACGTATAAACAACATTTGTTTACAACGACAAAAGTATATATATTTTTTAATTCAACAATTATTTTCATGACTTTTTTTATTTCTCAAAACATATCCCTTTTGCATTATTAAAAGCAAGATTATATTATTTTAGTTGTTTTGTATACCAGGGTGATCAAACCAGGAGATATGTTAGGTAACTCTAATATTCAAAACATAAGCAATACACCCCTTTAAGGGATATACTAGTTAACTTCAGCCTATAAAGTTGACGACATAAACAAGTTATATGGCATTAGTTACAGAATCGTAATGAAAAAACGATTAAAGATTGCTTTATTTTTATTGCTAAGTATAAAACTGTCTTTTGGACAGAATTTATCTGATAAAAGAAGTCATGATAAGATTGATTCTCTAGTTCAGAAATACTTCGAATCATTTGAAGCCTCCGGATTAGCAGTTGGAATTGTAAAACAAGGCAGAGATTTCTATTCGAAAGCTTTCGGTTATCAGAACATTGAGTCAAAAACACCACTGACTGAGTTTTCTGTGTTTCATATGGCTTCAATTTCAAAACCTGTTACAGCAATCATAATAGCAAAACTATACCAGGATGGTTTGATTGATATAGATAAGCCATACGTTAATTATGTTCCATCTTTCAAGATGGCAGACACTCTATATAACAAAGTTACAACCAGACAACTTGTAACACATTTAAGTGGAATGCCATATATACAAGATTATCAGTTTAACAATCCAACCTTTGATTCCACGGCATCATATCAACTAGTTTTGGCTTTATCAAAAAAGAAGTTATTAAGAGAGCCAGGCAAAGAATACGATTATTCCAATTATGCTTATGACTTACTGGCAGAGCTTGTAAAACAAGTAACAAAACAAACATTTGAAGATTACGCAACAGAGCATATTTTTCAACCACTTAGTATGAATTATTCGACTTTTTTAAAAGCCGATGTAAATGATTCAATTGCAACATCACCACATATATATAGCTACAGTACATTTGAACTTTCAGTAAGTAGTACATATCCATATAATAGACTACATGCTCCCAGCACATGCTTTCATTCAAATTTAAACGATATGAAGATTTGGATGAAAATGAATTTGAACAAAGGTGTTTATAATAAAAACAAAATTCTTTCTGATTCAATGTATAATTTGCTTTGGACACCAGCAGTTGAAAGAAGAAAATCTGGATATGTCGGTTTTGGTTGGTTCATTGACGACCATGATAATATTCAAATAATACACCATGCAGGTGGAGACCCCGGATATAAAAATTTCCTTGTTTTGATACCCTCTCTTGAAACTGGCATAATTGTAATGAGTAATTCCGAGAGTATCCCTCCACAAAAATTAGCGTATGAGATTATTGATATTATAATTGGCAAGACGGTTGATTTGCCGAAAAAACCAATTTCATTACCAATAGGGAAAGTAATTATTCAACAAAATTCAGATAAGGCACGAGAACAATACTTTGAATTGAAAGCAAATAAATTTGATTCGTATGATTTCTCTGAGAAATGGCTTAATAACTTGGGATATGATATACTGATTCGCTATAAGTTTGAAGAAGCAATTGCAATATTCAAACTAAATACTGAAGCATATCCTAAATCTGCAAATGCATGGGACAGCTTAGGTGATGGATACTTTTGGAAGGGCGACAAAGAAAATGCTATTAAGAGCTTTAAAAAAGCATTAGAGTTAGACCCGAATAAGGAAAATTCAATAAATAGATTAAAGAAACTAGAAAGGATGGAATAAAAACACCATATAACACATGGTATAGAGCATGCGGGTTTAGCTTCACTGAGATCCCTCCGGTCAGTTCAGAGGTTTGGAATTGCTTGTGGCTCGTAAAAAAAGTCGGTATAAACTGATAGGAAATCGCGTCGTAATCCCGCACGAAAACATACATAAACCGTTAAACTAACCCAACCCATTCCAACCCAACCCAACCCAACCCAACCTTATTAGAAATAATAGTTGCCCTACAAATACTCTCAAAAGAGTTTGCTTGCCTCCCTCCCATTATATATAAACTTTATTTGAAGTTAGAATCCCCCGATATTTTTTCACTTATAGTGTGTTTTTAAAGAGATATCCCCTTAGAAGTGCCTAAAATGAACTAAACAGACAACTGACTGCTTCAAAACATATCCCTTTTGCAGTATCAAAAGCAAGATAATATTATTTTAGTTGTTTAGTATCACAGGATGATCAAACCTCGAGATATATTAGTTAACTTTAGCATGCAAAGTTGACTAAATAAACAAGTTGTACTCAATTATTAAAGATTTTTAGACAATAATGGACTTAAAATCAACGATATGAAAAAATTGCCTAGAAATGAAAGAATATTAATTATTGCAGCTGGTATGTTATTGCTTTCCATACTATTGATGTTAATAATAATACCAGGAGTTTTTACCAGGTCATTACCAAATGAAAACAATCTAGGTGCTGTAATTGGAATATCAATATTAATTATCATTCGTCTACTAATAGTTATTTGGTACATATCATTAATTAAAAAAATTAGGCGTGATGGAGAAACAAGAAAAATAGGATACATCGGTATCGGGATTCTTCTGATTGTTTTTGGATTAATCGATTCGGATGGTGCTTTCGCATTCCTGAATAATAAGAATATCCTTTACGTATCCTATTTGTTGTTTATAAGTGTTTTTTGCGACTTAGTTGCTTCTATACTAACTTTCATAGCTATCTTTTTAAAGTCACAAAAAAATAAATTAAATCTATCAGATATTAAGGTGTTAAATAATAATAAAACTGAGTACAACATTGAATAAGCGTCATTAAAACGGCCTCTTATACTTACCGTTGGCGTTCATTATTATTAAGAATAAAATAAAACAAAGGGATATATGAAAAAGTCAATAATGATAGTATTTTTTCTATCCGTAATTTCAATAACAGAATCCTACTCGTGCACAATTATCATGGCATCAGACTCAAAAGTTACTTTGGCCGGGAGTAATGAGGATTCTCCATTTCCCTTAACCATTCTCTGGTTTGTCCCGGCAACTGATGGGAGCTATGGACGGGTATGTTTGGGATATAAGATGATGATCAATTCTATTCAGGGAGGCATGAATGAGAAGGGTTTATTCATAGATGGAAATGCTTTAGGTAAACAGGGATGGAAATCAGATGAAAGTAAAAAGGCACTTTTTAGTCCATTCCTGGACAGGATTCTTGCCACCTGTGCTAACATTGAAGAGGTTAAGGAATTTTTTAATACATACAATACGCCAGCTTTAGACAAGGCAAGAATTCCAGTGATGGATAGAAGTGGTGCATCAATGATTGTAGAATGGCACAATGGGAAAGTAGTGTTTTTGGAAACAGAAAAACCTTACCAGATTGCAACAAATTTTGTTGGGTCAGAATATATCGGAATTGAAAAACCTTGCTGGCGATATAACAAGGCAAATGAAATGCTTCAAAATAAAGAGTCATTTTCACTTAATACTGTCAGGGATGTACTCGATGCAACACACCAGGAGAGTAAGTTTTCTTCTACAGTATACAGTTTTATTTGCGACTTGCAAGAGGGGGTAGTATATGTTTACAATTATCACGATTTCTCCAATCCAATAACATTCAAACTCGAAGAAGAATTGGGTAAAGGAAATAAAGAATTTTATCTCAGCAACCTATTCACAGAGAAAAATGAAAAATATATCATATTTATTTCTGAGGGGCCAGCAAATATGATAGAATTTGGCTATAGCAGAATCAATACAAATGCTGCGATGATGTTCTTTAATATTTTAAAATTTCAATATCCCAAGGCTTTCTACAGACATATTGATATTAATGCACTTAGCCAAGTGGGAGTATTGCTGATGGAGGAAGGCAAATTGGAAGACGCAACGATTTTCCTGGAGAGGAATAAAGTCGAATTCCCGGATTCTTCAAGAGTACATTTTGAACTTGCGAATGTTTACCTAAAATCAAATAATAAAGAAAAAGCAATCGCTGAATACAAAGAAACACTGGTTATCAATCCAGAGCATAAGCAGGCTAATCAGGCTTTGGAGAATTTATTGCAACAATAATAAATTGAGACTTAACAAAAAACAAAACGCCAACAATGAACTGTGCTAAAATCTAAACTTTTTCACCCAATATTTACATAAACACTTTTATAATTTTCATCACAATATAATCCTGATTTAGCAATTGCCAATGATTGCTTAAGTAGCTTGTTAGCTAAGGCAATCAGTGCCAATTTCTTCGATTTACCTTTGCTAAGCCGTTGATTCAATTTTTCTATAAGCCAGGATATTTCATAAGCCGGAAATAGACGATACTTATTCTTTTGAGGTGTATGATGTTTCTGTAAAGATATCCCCTTAAAAGTGCCTAAAATGACCTATACGGTCCACTGACTGCTTCAAAATATATCCCTCTTGCATAATTTAAAAGCAAGATTAAATTAATTTAGGTTGTTTAGTATCACAGGAGGAACAAACCGGGAAATATGTTAAGTAACTTTAATATTCATAGCATAACCAATAAATACCTATATAGGATATATTAGTTAACTTTAGCATGCAACGTTGACTATATAAACAAGTTGGGCGCAATTGGGGAGCCTCGTTTTGAATATTGCTTAACTTTGTGGCTGAGAATAGAAATCAAATAGTGTTGTTATGAACAAGGGTTGAAAAATGAATGACAGTGATTATAAGAAATTGACATTTTTGGGTGCTTCACCAATAATATTTGTACTTACAATCATTTATGCAATCCTAATATTCATTATTGATCATTTATATGGGTCCATATTTGAAATCGATTTTATTTCAAATAGAGTATCAATTGTATTGGCGATTGTTTTTCTTTGCATAGTAATTCCCCTCTATATTGTAGTACTAAAGGACCTTAAGGTAGCTTATAAGAAACACGAATTATTGAAAACTGGCTTCTTTTCTATTTGTAGGAATCCTCTCTTTGCAGTGGTGATATATCTACTTCTACCTGGATTACTTTTACTATTTGATTCCTGTATTTTGTTAACCATTCCATGCTTTATGTATGTGATATTCAAAGTGTTTATAAATAGGGAAGAGCAACTTATGGAGAAAGAATTTGGACAGGACTATGTTGCATACAAAAACAATACATCACAGTTATCTCCAAAATTATGGAATTATAAAAAATGACAATCTTCAGTCAATTTAAAAAGAGCAACGAAACGATAGCAACTGAAAAAGACAAGATGCCATCATTGTATAGCAGATTTAAGAGTCTTCTGGGTGTAGGGCCATATTTACTCCTGTTAGGTTTTATCCTCGAGGCCTTAACGATAGCAATGCGACGATGGGTGTCGTTTCCTATGTCATTAAGCTTCGAAATGCGAGTGATCTTATCCATAGTGTGCATAACTGTATGCCTTATGGGCATTACCTGGTTCAATCGTTCATTAAACCTGATAAAGGTGAATCTGTTATGTGATGAGAGTAAGTTAGTCACGCATGGCCCATTCAACTACGTCAGACATCCACTTTACGCAACACTCCTGTTTACAATTCCACCGATATTAATAGTTTGCCTTTCTGACCTTCTGTTCCTCTTTCCTTGGATTGTGATATTCGTTCTTTCTCATTTTGTCGTTATTATGGAAGAGCGAATCTTGGTTAAGAGATTTGGCGAAGACTACAAAAATTATCAAAGATTCGTACCATCGTTAATTCCTTATAAAGGTGCGGCAGGCAGACGCTATCGTGAATACTGCAATGTATCTACTCCAAAAAATCTATAAACAGGGCCATATGACAAATGACAGCAATATACAGAAACAAAAAGCTCCCTCAACTATTGCCCAACAATGAACTGTGCTAAAATCCAAACTTTTTCACCCAATATTTACATAAACACTTTTATAATTTTCATCATAATATAATCCTGATTTAGCAATTGCCAATGATTGCCTAAGTAGCTTGTTGACTAAAGCAATCAGTGCCAATTTCTTCGATTTACTCTTTGCTAAGCCGTTGATACAATATTTCTATAAGCCAGGATATTTTTAATGCCGTAAATAAAACAATTTTATCGGTTTGGGGTATTGGGTATTTTTTGTATAGATATCCCCTTAAAAGCGCCTAAAATGACCTATACGGTCCACTGACTGCTTCAAAACATGTCCCCTTTTGCACTCTGAAAAGTAAGAATGTATTATTTTAGCTTTTAAAGTAGCCTGGTGATTAAACCTGGAGATATATTAGTTAACTTTGGAATGCATCGTTGACTGTATAAACAAATTGGGCACAATAAAGAAATACCAAAACGAAAATATAAACGAACAGCATGTATTGCTATAGGGAAAATTGTATTTTAAGTTTTTGTATCAATCTCAAAACCTCAATAAATGAAAATCACAGTAAACAACACTCCGCTTGAACTACACAATGGAGCCAAAGTAAAAGATGCAATTCTGAAATATTATTTGCAACAAGGTTATAACAGCCCCAAATACTTCCCTCTTGTCGAAGATCGTTACGGAAACAAAGTTGCCTGCGACGGAGAACTGACCGATGGCAACACCCTTTTTATTAAGACAAAACACGAAAAGACATCTTCATTCCCAAAACTGGTTCTTGCCATACTTTCAATCGGATTTCTTTTCGCCTGCAGCACCGGAAAGAAAGCAATTACAAGGAGACAAGGTGAAAAACAAGCCATCATTTTTGCGGTAAACGACATGCATGCAACAATCGATAATTTTCCAAAGCTTGCTTACATTGTCGATAGCTTACAAGCCATTTATCCCAACATGCTTCTTATTGGTGCGGGAGACAATCAAACAGGAAATCCGGTGAACGATCAGTATCCTGAAAAAGGATTACCCATGATTGAACTGATGAATGCTGTAGGCTTTGACCTGAGCGCAGTAGGAAACCACGAATTCGATTCCCGCCCTATAGGATTCAGCAATCTGACTCACAAAGCAAACTTCGATTTTATATGCGCCAACATATCAATGAACGACTCGCTTAATATGACGGTAAATCCCTATAAAATTATCACTTTACCCAACGGACTAAAACTAGCGTTTCTCGGACTTTTACACATCAATCAAAACGGCATTCCCGATACGCATCCCGACAATGTAAAAGGATTTACCTTCCGCTCTCCGTTTGAAACAGCTCCCGAATATCTCTATCTGAAAGATCAAAGTGATATTTTAATTGCACTGACTCACCTTGGTTTTGAAAACGACGTGCAACTGGCCGAAACCATGCCAGCTGGCATCGATCTGATTATCGGAGGACATTCACACACAAAGGTTGAAAAAGAACAAATCCACAACGGCATCCTGATTACGCAAGCTGAAAACAAATTGAAATACTGCACTCTGATCAAATTAACCATTAATAGCGATGGAACGTTGCAAAGAAACATGGAGCTCATAGACATTAAAAACTCGAAGAACGAAAAACCTTCCATTCGTGCCATGGTTGATAAATACAATGACAATCCGGCACTGAAAGAAGTGATTTCAACAGCTACTGACGATTTTTCATCGGATGAAGAATTGGGTTACCTCATGGCCGATGCACAACGCGATGCTGCCAAAACCGACATTGCATTGGTAAATCCGGGTGGTGTTCGTATCGATCATCTGGCAAAAGGTCCCATCACAATGATGAATGTTTATCAGCTCGATCCGTTTGGAAATGAATTGGTCGTAACAAATCTTACAGGAAATGAAATTCATTCTTTGATGCTTGCAGCCTACCCAATTGACGAAGAACTTCCCATTTATCCGTCGGGGATCAAAACAAAACTGAAACTGGATGCGAACGGCAATCTTGCAGATGTTGCTCTTCTGACCGAAAGCGGCACCCCGCTCGACATGAATCAAACCTACTCGGTTGCCATGAATAACTTTATGACACAGGTTTACAAATACAAACACAGTGATCCGGGTCAATCGCTCTTTATTACAACCGCTGATGCAACAATCACCTATCTGAAAAAAAATCAAAATGTAAGAAGTTACCGGGGCGAAAAAAGGGTTCAAATCAACTAGTACATTACAGCTCGTGCCTATAGTTGGTCAATCTCAATCTCATGCTATCGCCGACTTGCTTACCCCGGGCTATTATTATTTGACTATTCATTTGAATTATTTAAAATTGATAAAAAGTATTATAATATTAAGGAATGATGATAAATTGATGAATTTGTGAAAAGGAGCTTTGCAAATTGGGGTATTTGGTGTTTTTATAAAGATATTCCCTTAAAAGTGCTTGAAATGATCTACAGGCACAACTGACTGCTTCAAAACATATCCCTTTTGCGCTCTAAAAAGTAGAATATATTATTTTAGCTTTTAAAGTAGCCCAGGGTAATCAAACCAGGAGATATGTATGGTAACTTTAATATTGAAAACATAAGTAATACATACCTATACGAGATATATTAGTTAATTTTAGCATGCAAAGTTGACGATATAAACAAGTTATACACCAGCATGTAAAATGCTAGTTCAATTTATCGAAATTTAGAATTTCAGATAGATGAGAAATAATACTGATAAACCAATAAGAATTAATCTAATAGGCACATTTAGTGTATTGCTTTTGATTTTTATCACTTGCCAATGTTTCCCATTAATAGCCAGTAATCGTTCCTCAAGTGAAATGTCTAAACAAGATATTGTTGACAACAAATTATTTCCGGGTTACTGCACTATATTTAGTGTGTCAATAGGAGAGTCAGTTTTTTTTGGGAATAATGAAGATTGGAAAAATCCCCTCACATACATATGGATTGAACCAGCTAATGATGAAAATTATGCTGTTGTTTATTTAGGATTTGATAATTTTTATCCGCAGGGGGGAATAAATGAAAAAGGTCTCGCATTCGATGGAAATGCACTTCCATATATACAGATTGATTCCTGTCCAGATAAGCTACAACCAACAAAAGCTATTGTCAATAATATTATTATGCGAAAATGTGCAACTGTTGAAGAAGCAATAAGCATGGCCTCCTCCTATGATTGGGGGCAAATTTACAGTGGTAAATTTCCAGGCAATACTTACTAGCTGATTCTACTGGAGATGCTGTTGTCATAAGTTTTGACTCTGGTGGCAAGCTTGTTTATACAAGAAAGCCAAAAGGTGATGGATATATAGTATCTACAAATTTCAATCGGGCTTATCATAAAAACAGGTATGGCTCTTATCCGTGCAAAAGATATGACTTAGCAAGCAATATGTTGGAAAAAACAGAAAAAGACCTTACAGTAGATTATCTCGCATCTGTATTAGATGCCGTTCATGAAGAAGGCAGAAAACTCAATACTTTGTATTCTAATATTTTTGATTTGAAGAAGGGTATTCTTTCCTTATACTATTGGCATCAATTTGATGATGTAGTTGCTATTGATGTTTCAGAATGGATTGAAAACGAGCCTGATCCAAAACGCATTGAAAGTCTTTTCAATATCGAAACTGTTAATAAAGCAAATACTGAATACAAAAGATATCAAAACAGAAACAAGAAAATATTCATAATAATAACGTTAATAATAATAGCCTTAGGCTCACTCATATATCTAAAAAAAAGATATTTGGCAACAAAGTAAAATCAAATAAGGAGTAATTTAAAATATATTCTTGAATCAAACAGATAAATAATTTAATGATAAAACTGAAAATAAAAGCTGCTGTAAAACAAGAAATATAGTGCATTTGGCATCTAGTACTAAAATGAAGATGGTAGCAATAATTAAATATAGTAGTAGATTGAAAGTTTGGAGCGTTGGAATGCCAAACGCCCCATATTAAAACCGTTGGGGCCAATTTAAAATGGCACAATGTTTTTTGAAATAAAATTACTTGATTATGATAATTTTATGTCAATGGATACAAAATAAAATGAAATAATGAATGAAATGTATACAAGATCAAAAAACTTCTAAATAATTCAAGCTATGAATTACATTTGGATGTTTATTATTGCACTTTACATTGTATTAACACATCTGGTTTCTATGCATATCAGTGCAAAACGAAAAATTGAATACGGTAAACTGTGTTTTGGTCACTTTTGTCGAGTCCGATAATCATTGCTTTGATTACTGCTAAATTTAGTCCTTTAAATGAGAAACAATAAACTGTACACAGCATCGTGTAAATCCCATTAAAACGGGGCTTACACAAAAACGTTGGTGGTCATATTAAATTAATCCATGAAAAAAATAATTAATCATTTAGGAGAAAATTGGATCAAATACGGATTCGAGACATTAGCTATATTAATCGGCGTCCTGGGTGCTTTGTCACTTGAAAATTTGAATGAGATAGAAATGACAGAAAAAAGGAATACATTCGTCTGCAACAACTGAAGGCGGACTTTGAAACCAATCAACAACTTATCGAGGAAGGGTTGGAAGAACTGGTTATATGATATAATTCTCCAATTGACATTAATGCCATACAGGTCAGGAGGTGGAAATGCCTGAACCGGAAGTTTTGGATTCAATTGATAATATTGGCTTTGCTTCACTCGAACTGGTATATAGCACTGTAAACCCTATTCTCACGACCGACCAAATGGATTTTATCAAAAGCAACCCCCATCCTAAAAACTTTCTTATCTTCTTTTCCAGGATTATATGCCAGCTATAAGGAATATGAATTAGTGTCGAAAGAAGGAACTTTACAACAACGTCACTTGCATCCATAAACATGTAGCCATTTTATCAATGAGACCTAATTTACAAAGCTTGACACAAACTAGCATAAATCAGATCACCTGCGATAGCTTAGAGATCGTGATTTTCAAAATATCGTAATGGATCGACTACTTAATATGGAAACGGCTGCTGATAAGCTAATGGTTCTCAGGGTGAGTAATGAAGATATTTTAAAACTAATCAACCAGGAATTAACCAGATTTGATTGATATTCGATGAAATAAACAACCACCAACATGGTATATATAATATGCTCCGTTAGATGGTTTTGTAAAACTTGAATTGCTATTAGGAGAAGGTGAACACGATCTTTAGGAAAGTGGATTTGTAGGTTTACCGCACATCGAATATATCTGACCGTTAGCCTTCATTAAAACTGAATAATTAAATGATTCCATTATTTAGAAAAATTCGTAAAAAAATGGCAGATGATAATAAACCAATGAAGTATGCAAGATATGCTATAGGCGAAATTATCCTTGTGGTAATTGGGATTTTGATTGCTCTGCAAATAAATAATTGGAATGAGGAAAGAAAAAGAATCACTGGCTATCAAAAATGTTTTAATTGAAATCAAAGAAGATTTAATTCAAGACAAAGCAGAATTAGAGCGTAACTTAAAATTACGCACTGAAGATTTTGAAGCGCAAAAAAGAATAATACACGTACTTGAAACAAATAGCAGTTTTGATGAAAATGTCCGTTCCGATTTAGGGCGTATTCATTTGGCTCGAAATGTTTTCTCGGCTTCAAAGGGATATGATTTATTGAAAGAATTGAATCTGGGAGCCCTAAAGGATAAGGAACTTCGAATTTTACTTACCCGTTACTATGAAAGGGATATTGCATGGGTTCATCGAGAGTACGCGGACGACAAACTGGAATTTGAAAACTTTTGGCTACCATATGTTAGAATGTACTTTAAGGAATGGGAATTCGGAGACTATGCTATTCCTCATGATTATTTTCAAATTTTAAATGACCAAACCTTATTAACTGCAACTAAAATGAATAGCAATAATTTAAACAATACAATTAACGCATACAATTCAGCATTAAACACTGCCATAAAATTAATACGTCAGTTACCCGACTAGTTTTTAATTAAAGAATGAGAGCAAAAATTCGTTACGACTTAAACAGAAATTAATACTTACAAAAACGAAAGGCACTGCAATGAACTGTACTAAAATCCAAACTTTTTCACCCAATATTTATAAAAACACTTTTAAAATTCTCATCATAATATAATCATGAATTGGCAATTGCCAATGATTGCTTAAGTAGCTTGTTGGCTATAGCAATCAGTGCCAATTTCTTAGATTTACTCTTTGAGTAAGCCGTTGATTCAACTTTTCTATAGGCCATGATATTTTAGAGCCGCAAATAAACTTTTTTCATTCTTTTGGGGGAAATATTGTTTTTGTGATAATATCCCCTTAAAAGTGCCTAAAATGATAAACACAGACTGCTGACTGCTTCAAAACATGTCCCCTTTTGTTTTATTAAAAGCAAGATTATGTTATTTTAGTTGTTTAGTATCACGGGAAGATCAAACCAGGAGATATATTAGGTACCTTTAGCTTGCAAAAGAACATATATAAACAAGTTAGCACCAATTTATTTTTCAGAAATGTCATAGATTTTAATACTTCTATTAAATTTTGAATTAATTAATGACTTGTTTATATAAAATTTTTATTTTTATTTTTTTGCAAGTTGTAAATTAAATACCAAACATATATTAATAAAAATTATCATGAAAAAAGTATTTTTTGTCTTAATTCTTATTGTTGGATTACTCTCATGCGATCAAGAAAAAACATCAAATAAAACGGATGTAAATACAACATTTGATATAGTAATTCTAAATGGCCGCGTTATGGACCCCGAAACCAACTTTGATGCTGTACGAAACGTAGGCATTAAAGATGGTAAAATTGCCTTAATTACAGAAGAAGAAATAAAAGGTAGTGAAATCATTGATGCTACTAACCAAGTGGTTTCGCCAGGTTTCATTGATATTCATGCGCATGGTCAAAATATCGGCGATTACCGCATGCAAGCCATGCAGGGCGTTACAACCATGCTTGAATTAGAATCGGGCGTTTTACCGATAAGCGATTGGTACGATGGTCAAGCACAAAAGAAATTGCCTTTAAACTATGGTGCTGCTTCAGGGTGGACTTTTGCCCGCATCGCTACATTTTCAGGGACCGAACCTGAAGCAACTTCAGCCTATTTTCAGAATGCCCAAAAGGATTTGGATTGGAAGATGGATATCGCAACACCTGAGCAAGAGGAGAAAATACTGGCATATGTAGAGGAAGGCTTGAATCAAGGTGCCCTGGGGATAGGCATCAATGCCGGATACGCCCCCGGTTATGGACAAAAAGAATATTACGCTTTAGCTAAGATGGCTGCAAGTTACGATGTAGCCACTTTTACACACGTCCGCTATGCCAGTAATATGGAGCCGAAAAGTTCATACGAAGCGATTAAGGAACTCATTTCTAATTCAGCACTAACAGGAGCACACATGCACATTTGCCACATCAATAGTTCTTCATTAAAAGATATTGAAGCCATTATACCAATGGTTGATGACGCCTACGAGCAAAACATCAATATATCAGTGGGTGCTTACCCATGGGGTGCAGCCAGCACGGTTGTTGGTGCAGCCATGTTTTCTGGTGAAGGATGGCGCGAGCGGATGGGCAGCACAGCTAATAACTTTCAGTTAGGTACAGAACGTATGACCGAAGAGCAACTGAACGAATATCAGAAAAACAGTCCCGGAACCTTTATCGTTTGGCATTTTTTGGATGAAAGCAATCCTGAAGACCTTGCCCTGCTTGATATGTCAATACTCCATCCAAAAATTTTGGTTGAATCAGACGAAATGTTCTGGATGTTCATGGATGAACACAACCACGTCATCAACTATGAGGGTGATGAATGGCCACTTCCTGAAGAATCCTTCAGTCACCCCAGGTCAAATGGCACATTTGCCAAAATACTTCGTTCCTACGTACGAGAAAGAAAACTCTTAACAATGCAGGAAGCTCTAAACAAAATGACTTTAATGCCGGCTCAAACACTTGAAGAATTTGTTCCTCAGATGAAAAAGAAAGGTCGGCTACAGGAGGGCATGGATGCTGATATTGTGGTGTTTGACCCAGAAACCATTGCTGATGTTGGCACCTACGAAAAACCAAATCAACCCGCAGTAGGTGTAAGTACACTTTTAGTAAATGGTGTGCTGGTTGTTCACAATAGTGAACTCATTACAGATGCCGCACCCGGCCAAGCCATTCGTAGAACTATTATAAATTAATATCCATAAACCCAAAAATTTAAAAACATGAAAAGAACAATCTTTACCCTAATCATTGCTGCACTTATTTTCAGTAGTTGCCAGCAAACAACAACCAAAAAAGCTGCAGATCCGAATCAGGAATTTGACGTAGTCATCCTTAACGGGAGAGTAATGGACCCCGAAACCAATTTTGATGCCGTTAGAAACGTAGGTGTTAAAGATGGTAAAATTGCCATCATTACCGAAGCCGAAATTAAAGGTAAAGAGACAATTGACGCTAAAAATCACGTGGTAGCTCCTGGTTTTATCGATGGGCACCAACATTGCCTTGAGCCTTATGCTTACCGTTTAATGTTGCGCGATGGACGTACCACTATTCTTGATTTAGAGATTGGTGCTCATGGCCCAAAATTAGATGAGTTTTATAAACGATTTGAAGGCAAAGCACCTTTAAATTTTGGAGCTGCTGTAGCCCATGAATTTGCACGTGCTGAAGTATTAGATGGTTTTACCGATTGGAAATACCTGAACACTCCGGATGCTGTTAACTCACGAAAAAGTATGGGATGGTCAAAAACAAGACCGAATATTGAGCAAGGGAATCAAATCTTATCGCTTATCGACGAAGGTTTACGCCAGGGAGGTATTGGTATCGGTTCTACAGTTGGTTATATGCGCGAAGGTGTTTCAACACGTGAAATTTACGAATTGCAGAAGTTAGCCGGTTTTTATGGCCGTCAAATGGGTATGCACTTTAGAGGAACACCCGGTAACGATGTGGCTGAAGTTAATGGGATTCAAGAAATGTTAGCCAATGCTGCAGCGCTTAGTTCTCCAGCTATTGCCTGCCATTTCAATAACCCTGGTTATAATTTGGTACATGAACTATTGGTAAAAATGCGCGAGCAAGGCTACAATGTTTGGGGCGAATTATATCCTTATGCTGCTGGTTCTACAGCATTAAATGCTGTTTTTCTTGAACCTGAGGTTTGGGTTAAAAGCCTTGGTTATAAATATGAAGAAACCCTTCAAGATGTGGCCACTTTGGAGTTTTACACCGAGGAAAGCCGCAAAGAAATGCTAAAAAAAGAGCCTACACGTGCTTGTGTTGTATATAAAATGCCGGTAGATGCCATTGTTGATTGGTTAAAAATGCCGGGCGTGGCCATTGGTAGCGATGGAATGCCAATATTTCCGGATGCTGACTTAACCAGAAATACACCCTATGAAGACTACCCAAATACCCATCCTCGTTTTGCCGGTGCTTTTGCAAAAACATTACGTTTAGGTCAAGATAATGATATTCCATTAATGCAATTGGTATCCATGACTGCTTACAACTATGCCAAACCTTTAGGTGAAATGGGCTTAAAATCAATGCAAGTTCGTGGTCGTATGCAAGAAGGTATGGTAGCTGACATTACCATTTTCAGCCCCGAAAACGTAAAAGACAATGCAACTTATGCTAAAGGTGCTACACCATCTACGGGTATCCCTTATGTTTTGGTGAATGGCGTTATCGTTGTGAAAGACTCGAAATGTATGCCTGACAATGTGAACCCGGGACAAGCCATCCGATTCGAGCCTGTTACCGAAAGTAAGCTTGTGCCATTGAGTGTTGACCGCTGGAACAAAGAATTTTATGTAATTCCTGACGATTTTGGTGGTGCATCAATGAAATGCTGCGACTTTGCCGGAGAAGAAGGACATAAACATTAACAACATTTATGCTATGTGCCATGTATTAAAATATTTGGCACATAGTTTTATTTTTATCAAATTGTAAATTAATATGCCATGACAAAATTAATATACCTAACAAGTTTGTTGCTACTCCTCACAATTGGGGTAAAAGCACAGGAGGGAGTTCAAAAAAAAATGGTATTAATCAGTAACGTCAATATCTTCGACGGTAAAACTGAAAAACTCCATAAAAATATGTATGTCCTGGTAGTGGACAATCTCATCGAAACCATTTCAGATGAACCATTGGCCATTATTCAGACTGATAATGTAACCATGATCGATGGCGGTGACCGTACGCTTATGCCAGGACTTATCGATGCGCATTGGCACACCTACTACGCTAACATTCCGGCAAGCACTCTAGCTACCGGTGACATGTCCGAAGTTGCAATTGCCGGACTATTTGGTTCCAAAGAAACACTTATGCGCGGTTTTACGAGTATTCGTGATATTGGTGGTAATCCTTTCGCTGTGAAGAAATATGCTGACTCCGGCAAGTATCCCGGCCCACGTATGTATATCTCGGGGCCTCCGATGAGTCAGACTGGCGGTCATTTTGATTTCCGCGCGAAGAATGATGTGCCTTCAAATACGGGGGATGTGCTGCCTTACTGGCAACGCGTTGGTCTTATATCCGTTGCAGACGGTGTTCCAGAGGTAACGAAACGTGCTCGGGAAATCTTGCGTATGGGTGCCACCCAGCTAAAGATTGCGGGTGGTGGAGGTGTGTCTTCAAC
Source organism: uncultured Bacteroidales bacterium (assembly GCA_963750735.1). Classification (GTDB taxonomy): domain Bacteria; phylum Bacteroidota; class Bacteroidia; order Bacteroidales; family VadinHA17; genus JANTGF01. Next base: position 353,600 of record CAVVRY010000016.1, read on the forward strand.
ATATGATCCTCTGGATGTGCAGGAGTTCACCTTTGAAGAAATGAAAGCGGTGGTCGATGTGGCTAATACCTGGAATACTTATGTAGCTGCACATATCTTTACCGACGCGGCCATTCAAACTGCAGTCAAGGCTGGTATAAAATCGATTGAACATGGTAATTTGATTCAGAAAGAAGAAACCATGCAGATGATGAAAGACAATGGTGTGTGGTTGAGCGCGCAACCGCTCCTGAACGATGAAGATGCGCTGAAGTTCGATAATCCATCCAGCACACAGAAGTTTATCGAAGTAACCAATGGGACATCCAGAACTTATACAATGGCTAAAGAGGTAGGCGTAAAAATCGCATTTGGTACCGATTGTTTGTTTGATCCTGCTTCTGCTGCTAAACAAGGTGTTTTGTTAGCAAAAATGAAGCGGTGGTTTACACCCTATGAAGTGCTCAAGATGGCCACTTCAACCAATGCCGAATTGTTGAAAATGTGCGGACCTCGCGACCCATATCCGCTAGGACCAATCGGCGTTATAGAGGAAGGTGCTTATGCCGATATGATTATTGTGGATGGAAATCCACTGGAAAATATTGACCTTATTGCCGATGCTGATAAAAACTTCGTATTGATCATGAAGGACGGAATGATCTATAAGAATACAATTGAATAACAATACTTAAAACATATTTAAATGACTAGAGAAGATAGAATCAAAGACATGCTCAACCTCGAATCACGCATGTCAAAATGGAAACAACCACAGCCTCTCGATTTTGTAAACAATGCAACCCAGAACTACAACTTTGTCAACTGGCAAACAGGTAACGATGATTCGGTATATTACAATTTAAATATTCCATCGTTTTTTAAAACCCGGGTGGTGATGCCTCCTGCAGAAACCAGTATATTGGAACGGAATCTAGATCCTGATTTGTTGGACTTGACTTTTAATAACCTTGACGGTAGTGCGAACCCAACTTTGGAGGAGTACTTAAAAGGACCAAAGCAAGTTCAGGCCATGATGATGGCACATAAAGGCAAGGTTCTATTTGAGACCTATCCCGGAATGAACCCTACAGATTTACATGTTTGGATGTAAGCTTCAAAAACAGCTGCAAGTCTGCTTGCAACATTTCTCTGGGAAGAAGGGAAACTGGATTTTGATAAAAATATGTCTGATTATGTACCTGAATTAAAAGGCACTTCTTGGGATAAAGATACCGTAAAGAATGCTATGAATATGTCGGCTGGATTGGATATGGAAGAAACATTTGAAAACCTTGTAAACCCCAAATCTTGGATTTCAAGCTTCTTTACATCTGTATTTGACGCAAAAGGCGATTGGCAGCACTTGATTCATGGAGCTAAACCACTTACTGGAGAGCAGCCAGGTGATCAATTTAGGTATTCTTCTGCAATTACAATGGTAATTGTTCTGATAGTACAGAATATCACTCAAAAGCCATGGCAAGATTTCTGGAAGGAGCGTGTTTGGTCAAAAATTGGTGCTAGGAATCCATTTATCATAGGATTGGCTCCAGATGGTACGCCTATAGCAGCAGGAATGAACAATACCACACCGGAAGATATGCTTCGTTATGCAATGCTCTATACCCCAAGCTGGAATAAAGTAGCCAAAGAACAAGTGATTTCCGATGAAGTATTAAAACGGACACAAACCCTAGGTAGTCATGAGGCTTATCACAAATCTACCGAAGAAGCCTACGGTACAAGTTGGTTCGGAGAAGTGCCTTACATGAATTCTGCCCAGTGGGATCATGCCTTCGAAGACGGCGCTATGTTTAAACATGGGAATATGGGACAAGGCATATACGTCGATCCAGCTCGTGATTTTTGCGGCTGTTATTTTGGCCTGGCAACAAACGATGAATCGATATCTGGTGCGGATCACTCGCCTGGCTATTTGCGTGCAGCAGCAAAAATGTTAGCGGACAAATAAATACTTATTTAATAAAAAGTGCTTTTCGATTGAATTGGGAGGCAATATTAATATACCAGTTTTAATTAAAAAAAATAGAAAGACATATGAATTCAGAAAAGAAAGAATTACCAAAATTTGAGATAAAAGACTATACTAAAATACCACAACGCTCGCAAGTATATCCAGCATCAGATCGGGCAAAAAAGATTGTGCACGATTCAATGACCATCGATACTTTATTCTCAGCACTATGGCCTAGCCAATGGTCATCGCCTGAGGCACCTGAGTTTCACGATGAAATGGATCAGTGTAAAGCTGCAGGGTTTAAAGTATTGGCAGCCTGTCCTTCAGCAGATTCGCTCGATGCATCCATTGAAGGTATCATAAAAGGGATGGAATTTTATCTTAAAAAGATGAACGAACGCCCCGATAACTATATGATCGTCCGTACAACTAAGGATATTGACGAAGCCGTAAAACAGAATAAATTAGGCATCTATTTTACCCATCAAGGTACTCAGATATTTGGTGGAGATGTTGACCGTGTAGCTTTCTGGCGCGAATTGGGTTATGGTTATTGTTTATTGGCTTACAATCAACGTAATGATGTGGGCGACGGATGTTTTGAAGTTGAAAACAAAGGCTTAACTGCTTATGGAAAGAAACTTGTTGATGCCTATAATAAATATGGGATGCCCGTAGATGTAAGCCATACCGGAGATCGTACATCTTTAGATGCCATTGAACGCAGTAGTCAACCTGTAATATCTTCTCATTCAGGTGCTATGGCCATGGCTAAGTATCCCCGAAGCCTTACTGATGAGGTGATTAAAGGGATTGCGCAGAGCGGTGGGGTTTGTTCCATCAATATGGTGGGCGCTTTTATGGATACCTCAAACCCAGATATCGTAACTACAGACATGCTTTTCCACCACATTGATTATATGACTAACCTTGTTGGCATTGATCATGTTGGCTTTGGCTCTGATTATATTCCTAATATCAACTTTACAGCTTCCATTATTCAAACACCAATGGGGCAATCTGTATTTCCTGATGGTGGCTATACCACAAAAGTGGGTGCAAAGGGGTTTCCAACGCCAGCACCTTACCAGATTGTGGCAGCACTGATTGATAAAATGCTTGAGAATGGATATTCCGAAGAGGACTGCGGAAAATTCCTGGGTGGTAATATGTATCGGGTGATGAGTCAGGTCTGGAAATAAGTGCATGAAATCACTCGTTTGGCTAGTTTCGCAAAATTACGAAGTTGCTAAGCAAGAAATAATTAATATTGAATGATAAATAAACCACTCTATACCAACAATACAGAGTGGTTTTAAATTCAAAGTCCTCTTAAAAGATGGTTCAAATGAAAGAGTCAGGATTCGCTAAAGATTTGAAGGTTCCCTTTGAGGAAGCTTGGCGATTCATTGTAAAGGTGGGTATTGCAGCCCACAAATACGGTTCCACCGCAACACGGCTGGAATCATTCCTTGTTGGTTTGTCTGAAAGATTCGGCTATTCTGGCGTGTTCAGGTCGGTTCCATCGGAGATCATGTTTGCTATGCGGGAAAACCCCGATTCGCCACAGCGTGTTGAGGTCATTGCTACGCCTGCCCCGGATGTCAATTTGGATAAGCTCGCCAGCTTAGGTGATCTGCTGAACGAGTATAATGCCGGAACCGTGTCGCTTACTGAAGCTTATGCTCGTATTGATACAATCGAAAAGGTGCCATTTCCGTGGGGAAAGCTTGTGATCCTGCTGGGCTACGCTTTTGTTGGTGCCGGCCTTGCACCACTTCTGGGGGGTGGATGGTTCGACACTATTTTCAGTACGCTTTTTAGTATGCTCGTTTATGGCATTGTATTGCTTTCCGGACGAATTGGATCTAACGCTACAGCTTGGATGCCACTTACGTCTGCTTTCGTTGTGGGGCTTTTGGCAACTACATTAAAGATCTGGATACCCGAGCTTAATCTGGTCATTGTTATCTTATCAGCTGTCGCAATAATTCTTCCGGGATACACCATCAGTCTTGGTGCCGGCGAATTGGTGGGGCAGCACGTTGTATCAGGAACAGCTAATCTGATGAGCGGTTTGATCTGCCTTGTTAAGCAGATAGCAGGCGGCTGGCTAGGTATTGTTGTGGCTAGCTCTGTATTTACTATTGAGTCAAGCGGACCAGCTACACCTGTTGATCATTTCTGGTTGTGGCTGCTTTTTCCCATGCTCCTTTTTGGCCTTTGCCTGGTTTTTCAGACATCGCGCCGTGATTTGCTTTGGGCTGTCCTGGTTTCTGGTATTGCCTATCTGGCGATTTTGGCCGGGAGTTCGATCCTTGATAGCAACCTTGGAAATCTGTTCGGCACAATTACGGCTGTGGTCATTGCTAACCTTTGGGCAAGAAAAACGGGCCGACCAACTTCGATCGTCCTCATTCCCGCAATCGTCATGTTAGTAAGTGGTAGCATTGGTTTTCGTGGACTGGCCTCCATGGCGCAGGGAGAAGTACTGCTAGGTTTACAGCAATTTTTTCAGATGTTTGTGGTGGCCATGACCATCCTTGCCGGCATATTGATTGGTTACACCATTATTCGCCCTGAGCGCAGCCTGTAGAACTATCTAGTAAATTATATGCTAACAAGAATAAAAAAAGAATAATTCAAATTTAAAACTCTTAAAATGAAAACATTTACATTATTTATTGCGCTGATTTTATCAGCCCATCTTTTTGCACAAGAGAATCCTTTGACAAAATACCTGGAAGTTCCTGGTGCAGCAACAACACTTCCGGTAAGTGAAGCTAAAAAGCCATTTTCTTTGGAATTTGCACAAGATGCACAAGCTAAGTTTGGTAATTTTCACTACCAGTTAGGTGGCGATCATGCCTTGTATTACAATTTGCACTTGAGTGAAGTATTGCACACCGCAACTTCAAAGCCAAATGAAACTTATGTTCCTCTGAAGAAAAAGATTAATGCTAAAATTGGTGATGAAGTGAAATTCACACCCAAGGAAGGCGAAATGTCTTTGAATGAGTATTCAATCCATCCGAATCATCGAATACAAGGAATTATGCTGATACACAAGGGTGAAATTGTATATGAAACGTATCCGGGAATGAACCCTACAGATGTACATGCATGGATGTCTCCCGGTAAAGCAACGGTTGGATTAGTTATAGCCCAACTCGAAGCCGAAGGAAAAATCGACATGGAGAAAGAAGTTGTGTATTATCTTCCTGAATTTAAAGGCTCGAATTGGGATGGTATTAAAATGATCGATGCCGCAAATATGGCCACCGCGCTACAATTGGAAGAAACAATGGAAGCCATTATCGATCCTGAGTCCATTATTGTGAAATTTTTCAGCGCTGAATTTGGTTCTCCAAACCCAGCAACTGGCCAGGTTGACGATTGGTTGGCTATTTTAAAAGAAGCTGAACCAGTAGAAGGTGAAAAACCGGGAGAACGTTTTCGTTATTCATCAGCTGTTACTCAAATATTTGTGGTGATTGCCGAACGTATTGAAAATAAAACATGGGCAAGACTCTTTCAAGAACGCGTTTGGGGAAAAATGACAGCCCGTTTACCCATGCAGCACCACTTAACACCTGATGGTACTTCTGTTGCTCACGGATTATTATCAACAACCCTTGAAGATTTTGCTCGTTTCGGAATGCTATTTACCCCTAGTTGGAATAAAGCGGCAGTAGAGCCAGTTGTTTCGGCTGAAGTTCTAGAGCGTCTTCAAACAGCAGGTAATAGAGAAGCTTTTAAAGCCGGAGCTAAATACGAAGGAGAGATTGAAGATTTTGGTGAAGAACCATGGATGAATTCGTATCAGTTTGATGCGGTATTTAAAGATGGTGCCCTTTGGAAACATGGTAATTTAGGACAAGGTATATACATCGACCCAGCTCGCGATTTTGTGGGGGTTTACTTTTCAACCAATGGTTATATTCCTCCTTATGGAGAAGATAAAATGCCAGGCTATTTAAGAAGAGCAGCTAAATATCTTGCCGGTGAATAATTTCTTCTTTCAATCAATATTCTAAAAAAACCGTGCAATGACTTTACGAAATAACTTTACATTAATAGCTATTTTATGGATATGTTCTTATGGTGCATATGGACAGCAGTGGCATCCTGGTGATACACTCAACACTAAACAAAAAGATTCCACTCGAATTGACCAGTTTCGAAACAACGAGTTTGATTATACTGGTCAGGAGCTGGTTGATGCATCCTTCCCCAATTCCATACCAATTTTTGGAACAAAATCACGGATTGCTTTTGGCGGGTATGTTAAGTTAGATTATATACAAGACTTTGATGGTAGTTATGACCGTTTTCAATATGAAATCCAAAATGTTCCGGTTCCAGGAGATGGTCGACCTCAACAAAGCGGTTATATGAATATGCATGCCAGGGAGACTAGATTCAATGTTGACTTCAGAAGTATTTCGGAAAATGGACGGCCTTATCGAGTATTCGTTGAAATTGATTTTTACAATTTAGATAGGGGGCCTTTCAATCAAACACTCAGATTGCGTCATGCTTACGGTGTTCTCGGAAGGCTTCTGATCGGAAGAACCTGGGGAACACAGTCTGATCTTTATGCAGTGCCCAATACAATTGATTTTGCTGCAGGTGATGCCATTACTGGAACCAGGCGGGCACAGGTGAGATTTGAGGATGAAATAGGTAGGAAGGGTTTCAAATACGCGGTAGGACTGGAAATGTTGGAGTTTCCAGGTATTGACGGACCAGACACCTTAGGTCAGCCAAGCCAACTTTTACCTTTGTTGGCGGGTAGAATAACTAAAAGTACTTCCCAAGGCGGTCGATTGATGCTTGGTGCCTCATTATTCCAGTTGCGATGGGATGGCCAGGGGAAGATAGACAACGCTACGGCTATTGGCTGGGGGTTTAGTTTTAGTGGAAGAGAGTACTTTGGCAAAAAACATTTCTTTAGATGGATGGCTTCCTATGGTCAAGGATGGGGTAGCCAAATTGTCGCTACACTAGGCACCCAGGCTTCAGCAATCCTCACTCCGGAAGGCGAATTGGAAACCATGTCCGCATGGAACCTTGGAACAGGGATAGCCATAAACCTTACGCAAACATTGGTAACCAATTTTAACATTAACTGGTATGCAATAGAGCCCTCAGTTTACCGTGCCCCTGATAAAATGAAAAGTGGGGAGTCTGCTCACCTGAACCTGATATGGTCGCCTTTAAAAAAGGTTAATGCCGGGATTGAGTATATGATATTAAGAAGAACGAATACAGACAATAGCTCTGGGCTTGGTCAGCGATTGCAGTTCATGATCAAATATGTGATTTAAACTGCTGCTAACACCGGCGCATAGGCAATAGCGGGTTCCGTGTTTCATGGACACCGCAGATTTCAGTAGAAAGATCTGTCCTTTGGACAGACCATTCGACGAGAAATCCGCTACTGCCCATCGCCAAACACGTTAGGACTAATCAGTTTTCAATTGTACTGTAAAAAATAAACCATGGATTTTTTTCAAAGAACAATAACTGTACTAATTACACTTTCATTACTTAATTTATTGGGCTGTCAAACTCCGGATGAACCTCTTACAATGCAACCATTCGACGGTTATCCCCTTTTATCAAACCTGGAGGAGATTCAAAGTAACTTAAAGTACAAGTGTGTAGATACTATTGATTTCAAAAAGGGTCAAGTAATTGCGGATATAGGAGCTGGAAATGGATACCTTGAAGCTATGCTTTCTATGTTCCATGATAGTCTCACCTTTTATATTCAAGATATAGACTCAACTGTCTGCAATCAGGTAGCATTTGATGAAGTTTTATACTTTTATCAAGAAGTCAATGGCAAACCATTCACTAACAAATTTATTATAATCAATGGAACGGACTCCAAGACAAATCTACCAGATAACAGCTTTGATAAAATAATGATGTTATGGACTTATTTATACCTTAAGCAACCCAAAGTATTCATTAAGGATATCAGGAATAACTTGAAAGATGATGGATTGCTTTATGTAATTAATCCCCAGCAAGAAGAGGATGAATACACGAAGTCACTTAGGCTAAAATACGGTTGGAATGCATCTCCACTTGAAAAACAGATAAGTGATATAATCGATTGTGGTTTTCAATTAGTAAGAATATCCAGGAATTATGATTCAGGTGAATACCATGATCCTTTCATAATGATATTTAGAAAAACAATTACAAACTTAAGGCTATCCGTTGGCGTTCATTGTAACGTGACACCACAGAAAGGGGCAGTACACAACGAAAAAATGAAAAGCTAAACGCCAAAATAGAAAACAACGAAATGCCAACAATATATAAAAATAATAGCCGATTCAGTAGTAAACCTACCTGCCGGCAGGCAGGCGCTTCAACTATCGTGTAACTTGACAGGAAAGGAGCCCGCAACTAAGCGAAGCGTTCTCATGAGCTTTTGCGAATAATCGGCTACATATTCTTATACTAACCGCTGAAATAATATGAAAAAAAAACAAACAAAACTGCCTGCCCTGCCCTTGCGGGGAATAATCAGAATAGTATTTATTATTGCAAGCATAACCTCTTTGTTCTTCGTACCATGGATACTTGTAAAGGCTTGGATTTTACCACTACCTGATACGGTTCAAGAACAAGTAAATGAAGCAATTGGTAATGGATTTGATGGAATGATTGTTTACGTGGACCAAGCTGGGAAGCCACCGGAGTTTTATGCCGCAGGCTGGCATGACCGAAAAAATAAAATTCCTGCCGACCCGAAAGCCTTATTCAAGATTGCCAGCATTAGCAAGTTATATGTTGCTGTTGCTGTCGCTAAATTGGTAAATGACAAACATTTGTCTTTGGATAAAACGCTCGCTGATTACTTTCCAGAACTTGTGGGAAGAATTGAAAATGCTGATAAAATTACCTTGAGAATGATGGTGCAGCATAGAAGTGGCATTCCCAATTTTACCGACACCCCTGGCTATTGGGAAGACCCACCGAAAGACAATAGAGAAACACTTGAGTTGGTACTGGATAAGCCTGCTGACTTTGAACCTGATAAAAAATATAGTTATTCAAATACGAATTATTTGTTGATAGGCGAAATCCTTGATAAAACATTGGGATATAGCCATCACCAATATATCAAGAGGGAAATTTTGATACCGCTTGAGCTGAACAATACTTACAGTTTGCTTAGTGAAGTGGATTTAGACGATGTTATGAGTGGGTATTCCGTAGGTTATGATGGCGATATAAAGTATAATGATTTTATAAACCCTAGCGGCTCAATGGTAGCTACAGCAAAGGATGTGGGAATATTCTTGAGGGCATTGAACGATGGCTCTTTGCTAAATGATAATGAACAAGCTATTTATTCATCTATTTATGAATATGAACATACAGGATTATTGCCAGGATACTCTAGTATTGCCAGGTATCACAAAGATATTGATGCGGTCGTTGTTCAGTTTGTAAATACAAGTGGTGGATACACTTGGAATTTATCGCAAATTGTATATAATCGTATTGTAAAAATACTGAGAAGTAATAAAAGCTCATAACAATGAACTGTGCTAAAATCCAAACTTTTTCACCCAATATTTACATAAACACTTTTATAATTTTCATCACAATATAATCCTGATTTAGCAATTGCCAATGATTGCTTAAGTAGCTTGTTGGCTAAGGCAATCAGTGCCAATTTCTTCGATTTACTCTTTGCGCAAGCCGTTGATTCAATTTTTCTATAAACCATGATATTTTAAATCCGTAAATAGACGATATTCATTCTTTTGAGGTGTATGAGGTTTTTCTAATAATAACCCCTTAAAAGTGGCTAAAATGACCTACACGAACCACTGACTGCTTCAAAACATATCCCTTTTGCAGTGTTAAAAGCAAGATTATATTATTTTAGCTTTTAGAGTAGCCCAGAATGGTCAAACCTCGAGATATGTTAGCTAACTTTACTATTCAAAACATAAGCAATACACCCCAATTTTGGATATATTCGGTACCTTTAGCATGCATAGTTGACTATATAAACAAGTTGTACCATATTAAAAAAACAAGAATAAAAATGAGAAGATTAATACTGATAACTTTTATAGCAATCTCTCTGGTTTCATGCCAAGACAAAACTAAAAAGAAGGAAGATTCCATTAGTACCATTCCTTTGAATTCTGAAAGAACAGTTAAGGCTGATATTAATTTTAAGAGTAACCCAATAGCTGAACGCTACAGAACTGTTATCACCGAAAAGTATAATGAACTTGAGGTGAATTTCGCTTCCTATTATGTAATTACAACTTGGGGTTGTGGTTCTGGTTGTGTGACAGGGGTAATGGTTGATATTCGAGATGGCTTTGTTTATTCGTTGCCTGAAGACAAGGATTGGGGAGGTAACGGAACGTATATTGAATCAAAAAAAGAAAGCAAAATTCTTAAAACAGTTGCAGTAGCTCAATCATCATCAGGAGAAATTGAAGAGAGTGGAAAATACTGGGAATGGAATGAGGATTTAAAAAAATTCAAGCTTATAAAAGAGGAATCTGTTTTAGAACTTATGTAATAAGTATTGAAAGTATGGTTTTGAAAAGTTGATGAACCTTGACATAATGTTAAGACAACTAATAAAATATATAAAATGAAAAAGAAAAACCTACCAACTTTAATAGCTATAGCAGCTTTAGCTTGGATGTTGGTCAATATTTCGCATGAAACTTTTGGCCATGCAGGATTTGGACTCTTATCTGGTTTTAAATTGAATGCAGTAAATACAACAACTGCTTATCTTGATGTCAATTGGGACAACGAGATTAATCTGAATGGATTCATAAAATACAGACTCTTTCTTTTCGGCGGTGTATTTATGAATTTTCTTACGGGGTTGATAGCCTATTTGATATTGAAATATAAGAGCGGACTAAACACTCAGATGAGATTATTCCTATGGCTATTTGCATCATTCAGCTACGTTATTATTGTAATGAACCTTATTTCGGTTCCGATTATTGGTGGCGGAGACTTAGTTGGAATTATCAGGACATACGACAATCAGGAACGTACTAAAATGATAGTCTTAATTGTTGGTTTCGTGTTTATGATTGTTGGTTATTTAGCTCTGCAAAAAAGTTTTATGCCAGAAATCAAGAAGCATCGGTCAATCCTTTTTTCAATTACTTTTTTACCAGTAATTACAGTTATTATTATCCAAACTTTATCTCTGATTAAGTAGTCCTTTTTCATATTTACCTGCTTCTCAAAATCACCTTCTGGCATCAGTGTTTGCATATTTTCATTTTATTTTGTGGGCGATAGTTGTGTATATTGTCCCTGCTTCAAACAAGAAATATTCAATTGAGGATTTATTGCCAAATAGATCAGTCCTATGGATAGTGATAGGAGTAGTTGCTACTGTCTTTTACATATTTATACTTGGTTCGGGAATAGGTTCATTTGAAGGACATCCAAGTTTACAGTAATTTAAAACAAACGCACAACAATGTATGAAAATAATAGCCGTGATAGTAGTGATTTAGAGGTGTGCAGCCCGCCTCAACTTTCTTGTAACTTGACAGGAAAGGAGCCCGCAACTAAGCGAAGCGTTCTCATGAGCTTTTGCGAATAATCTGCTACTATTCTTATACTTAACTTTATGGTTCATGCAAACTAAGAGAAATGAGCTAAAATTTTATAAAATAATTATGACGACAAAAAAGCACAAAATAACATTTCGACATTTTTTAATACTCTTGTTTTTAAGTATCCCAATCTTAAGTAGTTCACAAGAGCTAAAAAATGCTGTCTATTATGGTGAAGATTTTTTTATACTGGAGGGTACTGAAATTCCCGATTCTCTTAAAGAAAATCGATATGATAGATTACCGCTTTCCTATAAAGAGATTGTTCGAAAACCTGTGTGGGAATTGTCTAAAGCTTCAGCAGGAATGTCTATTAGGTTTCTTTCTAATTCTACCAGTATTAGCGTGAAATGGACTGTTCTAAAAAATATCAAAATGAATCACATGGCTGAAACCGGAATTAAGGGTGTTGATTTATATTTTAATAATATGGGTAATTGGCAATACCTTAATACAGCCAGACCGAGTGCTATTGAAAATGAATATATGCTAATTAAGGATATGTCTGATGAAATGAGAGAGTTTAAAATGTATTTACCTCTTTATGATGGCGTGGCAAGTATTGAGATAGGAATTGATTCAAATAGTGTGATTGAGAGACCATTAAAAAAGAACCGTGGTTCAATTATTTTTTACGGAACCAGTATTACTCAAGGTGGGTGTGCATCTCGCCCCGGGATGGCACATACTAATATTATTTCCAGAAAATTAAATATTGATTGTATAAACTTTGGGTTCAGTGGAAATGGAAGAATGGAGCAACCTATTAATGACTTGATTTCGGAATTTAATCCCTTATTCTATGTTATTGAATGCTTACCAAACATGAGCGCAGAGCAAGTAACAAATAGTACCATTCCTCTCGTAAAAACTATTCAAGATAAGCGACCTGAAACTCCAATTATTTTTATTGAAAATTTTATATATGAATCATTGGCCCTGGATGAAAAGAAAGAAGCTATGGTTAATGAAAAGAATGCAGCTCTAAAAACAGAATACATAAAAATGATTGAAGGTGGGTTCAAAAATATTTTCTATATAAGTAGTGAGAATGCTACTGGAGAAGATCATGAAGGAACTGTTGATGGAGTCCACTTTACCGATTTAGGTTTCATTAGGTATGCCGATTTTCTAATAGACAAGTTTGTCCAATTTGGTCTTATAACTAAAGAGGACTAGTAAAATATATTGTTCGTTAGATACATCGTTTACAAAAGTTAAAGATTAGACTTTACACTAAATTAGTTTCTAACCTTATTGATTCTTTTGGGGCATATTGGTTTTTTATAAAGATAACCCCTTAAAAGTGGCTAAAATGACCTACACGAACCACTGACTGCTTCAAAACATATCCCTTTTGCATTATTAAAACCAAGATTATATTATTTTAGTTGTTTAGTATCCCAGTATAATCAAACCAGGAGATATATTAGCTAACTTTAATATTCAAAACATAACCATTAATGCCCAATAGGGATATATTGGTTAATTTTAGCCTGCATAGTTGACTATATAAACAAGTTATGGGCAACGCTGGAAAACGTACTCAATAACAAATTGACCGATGAATGATATTATTAATTATTTTCAAGATAAAACTGGCTAAAATCCAATTTTAAAAATAGAGATGAAATGAAATACAAATCAATTACAATCTTAATTCTAATTATAAGTACAAACTTTTGTTTAGCTCAAAAAAGTACGACAAACGTTGATTTTTCATCTGAAAATTGGAAAACATTAGGTTCGGCAGAGGTAAAAGAGTTTGATTCGAAATTATCCACATGTATTTCCGATGGAACTGGAATAGCATATCTGGATGGAATAGATTTTCAAAATGGAATAATCGAATGCGATTTATTTTCACCTTCACATAAAGCATATTTAGGAATTGTATTTCGGATTGGTTCACTTGCCAATTTTGAGTACATATATTTTCAACCTCATACAAGCGGAAAATGGGATGCGGTACAATATGACCCAATTTTTAACATGTCAGCCACATGGCAACTTTATAATGGAAAATCATATCAAGCGGCTGCAATTATTCCGACAAAAGAGTGGTTTCATGTAAAAATTGAAGTTGTGGACGACTCTGCAAAAGTTTATCTCGATAATAATCCAAATCAAGTTCTATCTGTAAAATTAAAACATGATTATATTTCTGGTGGTGTTGGAGTCTGTAGCTATCATCCCGCGATTTTTGCAAACCTGAGAATAACAAAACTCGCTCCTATTAATATCCTAAAAAGACGAACTCTACCAAATATCGAAGAGGAAACATATATTTCAAATTGGCTTATATCTGAACCATACGATAATTACGATTTTGCAATTGAAAAACCATTTTTAGATGAAGACCTAATAACTAAATGGCATAAGATAAATGTTGAAGCAAATTATTTAATAAACCTGAACAGGTATTTTACTAAATCTGAAACTAAAAATACTGTTCTTGCAAAAACATTTTTGAATTCAGAAAAGACGCAGAAGAAAAGTTTTCATATCGGATATAGCGACAAGATAAAGGTTTATCTAAATTCGATGGAATTGTTTACGGGAGATAATAGCTTCTACGAATCAGGGAGGTATGATGATAGAGGTTATGTTTTAGATAAACATGAAACTATAGAATTACCTTTGGTTAAAGGAGAAAATGAGTTAATTATTGAAATATCCGAAGATAAATTCGGTTGGGGGTTTATTGCTCAGGTTGAGGATTTAGAAGGAATTGAAATTAAAAATGCAAAATAAAAATATCATGGAAGAAAATATTGCAAATCAAACTGATAGTTCAACTCAGATTGGTTTAGTTTCATACTGTGGATTCTATTGTGGTGCATGTCCAAAATATGTGAAAGGAGATTGTCAGGGATGCAAAGGAGAAAGTCCCAAATGTGCCGTAGGATTCAAAGCATGTAAAGTTAGACCTTGTTGCATTGAGAGTGGATATTATTCATGTGCGGACTGTGATAAATTTGACTCAGTTAAGGATTGTAAATTATATAATCCTTTCATGATACGATTTGGGCAATTTATTACACGGACAAATCGGAGATTAGGGATTGAGATGATAAAGGAAAAAGGGGAAACCGAATTTGTAAAATATATGATTGACAAGAATTGGGTAACGATTAAAAATGGAAACCAATAAAGCGCAGCCCATAACAAAGTGTCATATGTAATGCGGGTTTCAGCGGTTTTTTGGGCTGCGGCTCGTTGTTGCAGCACCGCCAATTCGTCTTTGACGATTGACGGAAAATTTGAAATACTGAATAAACGAATTGGCTCCGTGCGAGCTTGAAAGTTTCGTACTTTTAATCCCGCACTACACAAACACAAAACCGTTAACATTTACACTAACAACCCACTCAACCATTGGCCAGTCTTGTTATTAGAGTAAATAGATACACTACAAACACTCTGAAAAGAATTTCTTTGCCTCCCCCTCCCATTATTTTGTATTGGCTAATGAGTTCCACTTAACTCTTAAATCAGCAACTTTAACCGTCTAGTTGTGCCTGCTTATTCGCTATTCAAATTTACAAAACCCCTAAAGTGTAATCACATTGCATCAAAGACATCGATTTCAGAAGAAATGTAAAATAAATTAATAGAATAGTCGGTAATTTTAGCTTATTTTATGCTATTACAACAATTTTTAAATAAATTCTAAGGATGAAAAGTACAGCAAAGACAGCTGAAGGATATATTAACCAGCTTCCGGAGGATAGGAAGCAGTCAATCAGACAATTGAGAAATGTAATTCTTGAAAATCTTCCAGAAGGATTTTCCGAAACCATGACTTACGGAATGATTGGATATGTAGTTCCTCATTCTATTTACCCTGGTGGTTATCACGCCGACCCAAAGCAGCCATTGCCATTCATTAACATTGCTTCACAGAAAAATCATATTGCCTTATACCATATGGTACTTTATTCTGATAAAAAGCTGTTGGATTGGTTTACCGGGGAATATTTAAATTACAGTAAGGCCAGATTAGATATGGGCAAGAGCTGCATTCGCTTTAAAAAACCAGACCAAATTCCATATGAACTTATCGGTCGTTTGGCAGCAAAAATAAGTGTTAAAGAATGGGTAAATATATATGAACAAAATATAAAGAGATAAGCTTTCAAATGCTTATTATTGGTTTATCCAACTATTTGAACCGGCATTAAAATAGAAAGTAAAAACAATTTAAAAAAACATATATTACAGTGAATACCAATCCTTTAATAGAAAAAGAGTTTGAAAAACTGGTAAAGAATAAGTTTAACGTTTACAACAGCTTATTTTTAAATCTACCCTATCCAAATATCAGCAATATTGGAATGCTTATTCCTTTAATGCAAAATGTATGCAAAAACGGACTTGAATCAGGAAGAGACCCAATTGAAATCCTGGATTCGTTTTTCAGCATTCACACCAACATAAAATCGGAAAAAGAGAAAATCGATTTCATGTTTCGGGTTATTCAATATGTTGAGCGCCAGGTGGTTCTTTATGACAGTGTGGAAGATGCAGCTTTTTCTCAACTACTGACGCTTGAGAATATTTTAACGCTAAAAGATTACATACATCTTCTGGAAAGTAAAAAAGATGATGTTAATGTATTAGAGAAACTGTCCTCTTTTACTGCACGTATCGTGTTTACAGCTCACCCAACGCAGTTCTATCCTCCCTCAGTATTGGATATCATTGCCAAACTGAAATCGCTTATTACAAAAAATGATATAAATAAAATTGATCTCACCTTGCAGCAACTGGGCCTGACATCATTAATTAACTCCAAAAAACCGACCCCTTTTGATGAAGCAAAAAATATCATTTACTTCCTTCGCAATGTGTATTATGACGCCGTACCTGAGCTCTATTCCCAATTAAAAAAGAATATCCGGAACAGCAATTTCGATAATCACAATATCATTCAGTTTGGATTTTGGCCAGGTGGCGACCGCGATGGCAATCCTTTTGTTACTTCAGAAATAACCAATGATGTAGCCGATGAACTTCGCATGAATTTGATGAAATGCTATTACAAGGATCTAAAAAGACTGGAGAAAAAACTAACCTTCAGGAAAATAGAAGGTACTGTTGAAAGTTTGAGAGCCAGGCTTTATGTGACCATGTTCGACCGTGACAAAAACAATAACATTTGAAGAGATTATTGATCCGCTTTATACTGTAAAAGATTCACTTATAAATAATTACAACAGCCTTTACATAGAAGAACTTGAAAACCTAATTGATAAAGTCAAAATATTCAAAACACATTTTGCGGCTCTTGACATAAGGCAGAACCATAGCGTACACAAACAAACCATTGAAGAAATACTAAAAAAAGAAAATCTGATCAAAAACAGCCTGGATGAGCTGGAAAAAGATGAATTAATTTCGATTCTTCTCCGCAAAGATATCCATGTTCAGGCTGATCAGTTTGAAGCCGAGCTTGTAAAAGATACAATACGTACAATTGCCCAGATAAAGCACATTCAGCGCAAAAATGGCGAAGAGGGTTGCAACAGGTATATCATCAGTAATTCTGAAGATATTTACTCGGTCTTATTTGTTTTTAGCCTTTTACGGTGGTGCTGTTGGGAGAAAGGGGAAATTCCAGTTGATATCATTCCGCTGTTTGAGTCGATGGAAGCTATGACGAACTCCGAATCAATTATGAAAGAACTCTTTGAGATCCCGGAATACCGCAATCACATCAGTCAGCGCCGCGAGACTCAAACTGTAATGCTCGGTTTTTCAGACGGTACCAAAGACGGAGGCTATCTGCAGGCAAACTGGTCTATTTTCAAAACAAAAGAGAATTTATCAGCTGTATGTGATGAATACAATATCAAGGCCATATTTTTTGATGGCCGGGGCGGCCCCCCTGCCCGTGGTGGAGGTAAAACACATCGTTTTTATGCATCACAGAGTAAAAAAATTGCCAATCATGCCATACAATTAACCATTCAAGGTCAGACCATTACCAGTAAATATGGGACCAAAGAGCATTTTATCCACAATTGTGAGCAACTGCTTACAGCCGGCTTATCACAGAGTTTATCTGAAAAAGAAAACATACATTTCCGATGAATCAAGGCAAATTATAGAGCAGTTGGCCCATTTAAGTTTTGAAAAATACAATGCGCTAAAAAACCACGAAATGTTTATCCCATACCTGGAGAACAAGAGCACATTAAAGTATTATAGTAAAGCCAATATAGGCAGCAGGCCTGCCAAAAGAGGAAATAAGGAAAAACTGGAATTAAAAGACCTGAGGGCCATTCCTTTTGTGGGTTCCTGGAGTCAGCTGAAGCAAAATGTTCCCGGTTATTTTGGTGTAGGAACTGCAATAAAATCATTGGTGGATGATGGTAAACTGGATGAATTGAAGAACTTATTTAAAGAAGTACCATTCTTTAAAGCATTAATTCTTAACAGCATGATGTCATTATCAAAAAGTTATTTTGAATTAACCGGCTATATTGCCAAAGATGAAGAATACAAAGAATTCTGGAACATATTGTATGAAGAGTACAAACTGTCAAAAGAAATGACGCTGCTCATTTCCCAGTATGGTATTTTAATGGAGGAAGAACCCATTTCAAGAAATTCAATTGAGATCAGGGAGCAAATCGTTTTGCCATTGCTTGTTATCCAGCAATATGCTTTGCAGGAAATTGAACAAAATTCCAGTAACAAAAGTAACTACGAAAAAATAGTTGAACGATCATTATACGGAAATATAAATGCAAGCAGAAACTCTGCTTAAATAATGATTGGGTTTATATTTGGTAAATTAAGTCCTGTTTTTTAGAATCATTCAGCCACTTTGATACACTTTAACACGCCCTGATCGCGGATAAGGAGTTTGCCATTGGCAAGCGCAATGGGTGCCCAGTTTTGTGAAGAAGACTTTGAACCCGAAGCATCATCAAATAAATCTGCTGTTGCAAGTGGCTTAAATTCATTTGGGTCGGGCTCTATGAGATACAAGGATTTGGCACCATCGGTAGCCAAAATCAGTCCGTCAGCCAGTATCATACTTCCCTTGTCAAATTTAGGTGCACGTTTTGTTTTCCACATTATCTTGCCATCCATGCTCATACAAACCAGGCCATCACGCCGCTCATTGGTTGAGTACTGGGCATAAAAATAACCATCGAAATACAATGGTGGCTTCGTATGTGCACCAAAATCGATATTTTTAAAAAGCTCAGAAACGTTGTAGTTGCCATCTGACTTCTTTTCAAGCTTTATCATAGCCGAACCGGCCTCATATCCGCCCAGAATAAGCACTTTGCCCTCACCGGCATCAAAAGCACTAGGGGCTGGAATTCTACATTGCCAGCCCGTATATTCCCACAGGATTTTCCCTGAAAGCGGCTCAATTCCAACTACTTTTCCGCCAGTGACGGGTTCTCCTCTTCCACCAGAGGCACCAGTTATCATAACAATATGGTTTTCATTGCCTACTTTTATGATAGATGGACTAACATATCCAACCTGACCAAGGGATGGTGTTTTCCATTTTACATTGCCGGTTAGCTTATCATAAGCTACCACCCCTGCCTTTGGGGCTTGCGAAGCCACAATAAGTAAATCGCCATAAACCAATGGGCACTGGGCAATTGCCCACCGTGGAATTTGATCACCACCGAAATCTGTCCAGAGGTTCTTGTTCCATACCGGCTTTTGTGTGTTGATGTCAACGCAGTACAGGTCGCCGTACGGACCGCATGTATAAACAAAATTGCCATCTATAGCCGGGACACTTCTTGAGCCAGGAAACGAAATAGATCCGGGCGCTTCATACTCAAATTTCCAGAGTTCTTTTCCGCTGTTCAGGTCAAAGCACCTCAGTTTATCGCCATACTCATCATCCCTGTCAAGCATATAAACTTTGCCGTCTTTTACTATCGGCCCACCAAACCCAATACCAACATCAACAGCCCATAGAACTTCCGGACCTTCCTCCGGCCAGGAGCGTAAAATACCTTGCTGGCTTGAGGTACTATTTCTAAATTCTCCAAGATACTGCGGCCAATCCTGGGCGTCAATATTAGCAGCGCATGCCAATAAGGCAAACATTGGGATATATAAAATACTTTTATTCAACTTCATAACTTCTATATTTTAAATCAATTCTTTAATAACATACTTACTTCGGTAATAAAAACTATCTATTTAATTTTCTAAATATATAGAAAAGATAATAAACTGCAATTATCGGATCAAATATAGCCGGAATAAACAGAACTGGAATAAATACCATTAATGAGAAATGATTGAAAAGTTATTTGTTTTAGCCAAAGATAATTTACTGGAAATCAAGTAATATTTCTAATGTTTTTATAGATTTACAGGAAATAGATTTTATATAGATCGAATAACATCGATACCATCAAGGCAAAAAAACCAAATATAAGATTGAAAAATAAGTCATGACTGGTTTTGAAGAGAAATTTAAACCTGCAGTTCCTAAAAAAGTTTTACTGGTTATTATCGGTTCAATGTGGTTTTGTGTGGGAATCATGCTGGTCATAATGGCCATTCAATGGTTGTATATTTATGATGGAAACCCCTGGTTATTTGCTGTTCCCGGGTTAATCGCCGGATTAATCATTCATTATTATGGATTCCTTAAAATTGTAGATAAAAATTTGGGACGTATTTCACGATTACCTGGCAAACCATGTATTTTCTCATTTGTTTCATGGAAAAGCTATATCATAATCATCCTAATGGTTAGCATGGGTATAATTCTACGTCACTCTCCCATTCAAAAACAATATCTTTCTCCAATATATCTAGGTATTGGACTGGCATTGTTTCTTTCAAGCATCAGGTATTTCAGGAATTTGTTGATAGTTACCTGAATAAGCGGCGCCCAATTAATAAATTGGATCAGCCCCTCCCCTATTGATTTTAGGTTTTCTTTGATTGTCATTCAATAAGTGTTGGAATAACTTTATTGGCCATTCAAAATATTTGTTGTAACTTGTTGAAACAAAAGGATAAGGATTAAATTTTAATAAATACTAACTAGACCTTATGTTATCCCGATAAATTGACTGAGAAAGTACAGGTTTTTAGTTGATTTATTAATCGTATGTCTTAAAAAAACCAATATGAAAACAAAACTATTCTTACTATGCAGCTTTCTTTTGATAGGTGATAATTTGTATTGCCAGAGTCAGAAACATCAATTTGAAATAATATCCGAATCAGTTGAAGGTGAAATCTATCCAATTGAAGTCGTACTTCCTGATGAATATGACTCCACCAGGCAATACCCTATTCTATATTTTACTGATTGGTGGTTTAGTGCACAGGCTGGTCCTCAATTATATAGCCGTATGAGGCTTGCTGGTGAAATGGAGCCTATTATCATAGTTGGTATAGGAACCCAAGGGGATATGAATGACTGGCGACTGGAAAGGTTGAGAGACCTTACTCCTACGAATCTTCCTGAGTTCGACGAGCCCGATCCTAATGGAAATGGAGCGAGAGGCATTTCTGGCGGAGCAGCAAATTTTCTTGATTTCATAAAGAATGAACTTATTCCTCTGATTGAAGCTAAATATCCATCTGATACATTGAATCGAGGTTTTTTTGGTTACTCTTTAGGTGGTCTTTTTGGGGCATATGTGCTTACTGCCGAACCGCAATTATTCCAAAAGTACTTTATAGGTAGTCCTACTGTGAGATATGATGATTTTGTTATGGTAGAGAGGCTAAAGGAGACTTCACCTGATATGTACTCGTCTGTTAAAGCCATTTTTATTTCTGTTGGTGAAGAGGAACCAGGAGATTACTTGAAAGGTTTTGCAGATTTAAGAGATCTGATGATTAAAAAGGAAGTTCCAGGCTTGAAGGTAAAGAGCTATATCGTCGTTGGAGAAGGACATCTCCTATCGGCAACACCAGCGATAGTAAAAGGATTAAAATTTCTATATAGCAACAAATAAACGACATACACAAAGTAAATAAGCCATTAAACAACTCATATAACTAATAGTTCACTGTAATAATTTCACATAGCTCATTTGAAATGCCAAAAAATCCAAACAAATTATCCCAATTCTGGGAGGAATTGAAAAGGCGTAGAGTTATTTATGTGATAACCGTATATGCTTCTGCCGCTTTTGTAATCATCGAACTGATCAACAACCTGACTGAGCCGCTGAACCTTCCTTCCAACCTGGCAACAATCGTAGTGATAGTGTTGGCTGTTGGATTCCCGCTGGT
>CAVVRY010000017.1:0-22705 GCA_963750735.1 uncultured Bacteroidales bacterium
TTAGTATTTTTTTCTATACCGTTATCGGATTTATTTGGAACCATAATTGAAAAAACAGAGCCTTTCCCAGGCCGACTTTTCACATTTATCTTCCCACCACACTTATCAATCATTTCCTTGCATAAAATCAATCCAAATCCACTTCCTGATTCTCCATTGGTACCTTTTGTCGACTCCATTCCACCGAGTTTAAACATTTGATCAACCCGATCTTCAGAAATCCCAATCCCGGAATCAATGATTCTTACCATAGTTGAATTTGCTCCGGAAACACCATCAATTTCAATATTACCACCAGAGGAGGTAAATTTTATTGCATTGCTTAAGATATTTCCTACAATACTATTTAACATCCTCCTATCCGCAAAAACTTTCAGGTCGTTATCAGTGCTAATCTTCAATTCAAGATGTTTGCTTGATATTGCATCCGCATATTTGTCCCTCTGCTTATTGATGATCTCTGACAAACTCAGCATTTCCTTATTTAATGGCAGATCTTCATGCTGAGAACGGGCCCAGTGGAGTAGGTTTTCAAAAAGTTGATAGTTGTTTTTTGAATGCCTTGATAAAATCTGCATTGCAGCTTGAATATCTTCCAGTTCAAGATTCTCAAAATCATCCGAAAATGTATCGATGATAGATGTCATTGTTGAAAAGGAGTTTCTCAGATCATGACTAATAAAGCTCAGCAATTTATCTTTGGTCTGATTCAACTCATTTAGTTGCTTATTCTGATCCTTAATCATTTGATTTCTTGCCTTTAGCTTTAGATTCAATTCATTTACCTCACCCAAGCTTTCTTTAAGTATTACTTTCTCCTTCTTTTCAATGGCCAGGTTCAATTCAGACTCGTTTTTTTTCAATAGAATCTTCCTCTGATTTTCAATATATCGTGAAACCAAATCTGGAATCTGTAAAAAGAAAATCCCCAGTATTAAGAAATAAGCAGATTTATATGTATGTCCCATAGGATCAGAGGAAATAACCTGATCGATAAGGTTTGGATCAATAAAACTTAAACGTAGGTAATAATTAAGATTAAAGACCAATATACTCAGAAATGTGGCATACAAAATTAACTTTTTATCATACCGTAAAACAGATAAAAACATAAGGACCGGATAGATAAAAATTGAAGCGGTAGTAGAAACGGCAATTTCTGAGAAATAGACCGAGTTAATATAAATATGTACCGATAAGATAACAATGTCAATTGTTACAGAAAAATACCTGAGGAAATAAACATTTTTTCCTTTCTTTATCAGATAGCCCACGTAGAGATTGTAAAGCAAGAAAAATGAGGCCGGAATCAGAGATAAATAGGCCTCTTTATACATCCCTTTCAGAAAGGTAACAACAATAAATGCAAGCACCACAATTATCAGTATCCATCTGAATTTCAGAGCGATTCTCTCTCCTTTCAGTGCTTCTTCCTTAAACAAAAACCGGTCAATATCCATTACAGGCAATTAGGGTATATATTTACACAATAGTTTATTACCAAAAGTATGTTTTGGACCAAACTAACTAATGGGTTAATAATAGAAACCTGATTGGGTAATTCCAGGCTTTTAGGGGTTGGTAGAAACAAAGATACGAATTAATACAATACCTATCTCTTCTGACTGTTTAAAAAATGTTAAATTACACTTCACTCTCTTTGAGTCTTTCAGCATTCTCAGCCATATTAAGCTGATCAATTAATTCTTGTATATCTCCATTAAGCACCGATTGCAAATTATACATGGTAAGATTAATGCGGTGGTCAGTAACTCTACCCTGAGGATAATTGTAAGTCCGAATCTTTGCTGAGCGATCACCCGTTGACACCATGGTTTTTCGTTTCTTTGAAATCTCACTCAGATATTTCTGATATTCAAGATCGTACAATCTGGTACGAAGTTCCTCCATTGCTTTATCCAGGTTTTTCAATTGAGACTTTTGATCCTGGCAGGTTACCACAATACCAGAAGGAACGTGGGTTAATCGTATTGCAGAATAGGTAGTATTTACAGACTGCCCCCCCGGGCCTGAGGAACAATAAGTATCTTTCCGTATGTCATCAGATTTTATCTCCACATCGAATTCCTCCGCTTCCGGAAGAACTGCTACTGAAGAAGCAGATGTATGCACCCTGCCCTGAGTTTCCGTTTGAGGTACTCTCTGTACCCGATGCACGCCTGACTCATATTTCAGTACTCCATAAACACCATCGCCACTAATCTTCAGGACCACTTCTTTGAAACCTCCAACTGTACCTTCGGTAAAGTCACTTACTTCTACTTTCCATCCTCTTGTTTCAGCATATTTCATGTACATCCTTTGCAAATCACCTGCAAAAATACTGGCTTCATCACCACCGGTACCAGCCCTGATTTCCATCATGGCATTTTTTGCATCCTCAGGATCTTCGGGAATGAGGAGAAATTTGATTTTCTCCTCCATTGGAGTTACCTTTTCTAACAACTCATCCAGTTCCTCTTTAGCCATTTCCCGCATCTCCGGATCCTTTTCATCACCTAAAAGATCTTTTGTAGACTGAATATTATTTAAAACATTCCTATACTCATTATAGACCTCAATAATTGGCTCAAGACTCTTATATTCCTTGTTCAACTTCACATAGCGTTTCATATCAGAGATTGTCTCTGGTTCCGTTATCAATTTAGAAACTTCTAAAAACCGCTGGTTAACTCCCTCTAGTTTATCAAGTATCAAATTTTTACTCATATCAACACCTCCTGTTATCAGGCTGCAAAGGTAAGAAATAAAAAGATATCCCGATTCAGGGTTCAGATAGCAAAAATTAGTTTCAAGTTCTAGAAAAAGAAACAAGATTCAAGAGACAGGAAACAGGAAACAAGAGACAAGAAACAAAAATCAAGAGACAATTATCAAGAAGCAGGAGAAAGGATGCAAGAAACAAAGGATAAGATGGTGAGATGGAAAAAAATTATTTTGGTTCCTGATATTCTTTCAGGTTAGCAATTAAAGATCCAATTATCAGGTCTAGTTGTATTCGAACAGGGATATGGTTAACATCATCTGTGAGCCAAAAAGTCATATCGTCCTCATTTTTGAAAAAGTTTCCTGCCACAGTAGATGGATTAAACTTCAAACACTCAATCCTCCCATATAATGTTTTTATAGTTTCCTTCCCTACATATTTTATCTTTAAATCCCATACAACATCAGAAATAAATATTTTTATTACCACCTCTTGACCCGTTTCAATACACTCTGAAATATAGTTTGCTCTGAAACTAAAATATGCTGTAAGCAGATCATACATATTCTTGGGCACAACATGCATTCCCGACTTTTGACTATGAACAATAGAGGAATCATTTCTGGAATGTTGGTCAAATAAAAATTCATTTTGAGCCTGATGCCTTCTATCTGCTAAATTCTCACTGGCATATTTAGGAAGTCCGGTGATTGAATCCATACATGATTTGAAACGGTAATCAATACTTTTAAATAATCTTACGATACCTGTACTCCGGGCCAATGCTTGCAAATAACCTCCACAATCAGATGAATCGGCTGTAAATGAAATTATTGCCTCACCCACATTTAGCAAGCCATATTGAATAGTATATTGCATTTTTTCTCCACCATAATCGGGAACTATTAAATTTTCCTCTGGTAAACTTACGGAAGAGAAAATCAGGGTGAGAAAAAAATATAATAATATTTGTCTGTATCTCATGCAATCTGAATATTAACACAGAGAATTCATTGTATTTTATAGGTTTTTAAATGTCCCTACATTGGTATAAATATATTAATTTTTTCCTCTTAAATACCATTGACTCTCCTTAAAAAGACTTACCAGAATTAGTCAGGTAAAAATCTAGAAACTGGTTTGTTTCTTTTTCCGTAAATACCAGCTTAGTAAAAAAAACAACCCCATAAGAATTAAAAGCATAAACATGATAAAAGGCCAGATAAAAAAATTATCTCCCCGGATAGACATATACCAAGTGACAAACAAACCCAATGAGGTAATCAGCACTCCCCCGATGAGTTCCCATTTCCAGGCAATAAAAACAAACAACAATAGACCCAGCCAGGGAGCTGCATTTGGACTATTTTTAATTACTCCCATAATTCCACCTCCAAAGCTTTCAGCACCTGAGAAAAGTGCAAAAACGAATAAAAGTGATCCAAAACTCAATAGAGTGTATCTGGCTATATTTCGAAATATATTGGCTGCTTTAATATAATTACCTCTTTTCATAATATAATTAACTTTTGTATTCCAAGGAAGCATCATTAGAGATACTAAACTCTAAAATGGACTGAAAAATGAACTGAAATATGATGATACTTCATCAGGTGGAGTGAACAAATAACCTGCAGGTACTCCAAAGGCTTTCGAAAAATAAGGATCCAGTAATTTCGCTTCGGCTATTAGATTTTCAGCACCCTCAGAATCACCCTGAAATCCTTTTATTTTGGCTTCCCAGCCTAGTGTATACGCTTTTAGAGAGCTCACATTGTCATAACCAATTTCGATATACTTATTAAAAGCATTCCTGGCCTGTTTAAGGTTTGTATCTTTATCCCCCTTGCTTTGCATAACCATCATAACATGTGCTCTGGCTATATTTAGTTGGGGCAAATTATTTTTTGGATCTATGGTCATTGCATCTTTCATATATTTTGTTCCCTTTTCAATATCCCCATTTAAAAAGCAGGTTTTACCGAGTTCTTCATTTATTTTAGAACTTTTTGGATCATCCTTGAGTATATTTTCCCAATAGGCAATTTTATCTGTATCCTCTTCCAGCAATACTGAGTTTGCCCTAGCAAAATAAAATTTATCCAACTCCTCCAGGCTCTTAGCGTATTTCTGAGCTTCCACCTTATCACCACCCATTTCAGCTGGTAATAAACCATATATCTCCACCAGGCTGAGAATAGCCTCCTTATAGTCAGGATTAAGCTTAAGCACTTTGTTGAATGTCTCACATGATTGAGTTACATAATCATTTGTATTTCCCTGTGAAGCGTAAGCATTCAGAAAACAAATATTCGCTTTATAATAAGCAAATATTACGTTGTCATTATCGTATTGTACTGCCTTATTTATTGTGGCTAAAATATCCCCAGGGCTAAACCCGCCCCCACCAAGCATCATGTGATGTTGTGTTCTTGCCAGTTCATACCAAGCCAGAGCATTGGTTGAATCTTTTACTATTATCTCATCAAGTAAAGCTTTCGCCTCATCCACTTTTCCTGACAACCTCATAGTATAAGCAGTTTTTACCTTTTCATCTAAATCACTTACCATAAAAGCCGGGCATAAAATACCCAGAATTAAAATTATGGTAAAAAGCATTGTTTTCATTTCAAATTTTCCACTTTGTTTTTTCATTGCATGTTATTTTAAATTAAAAATTAAGATTTAATCAAGCAGACTTATTAATTTATATCCTTTTTATAAATTTTTATATATTTGATAAGATTCCTTTTGAAATTTGAGATAAACTTATTGTCAATTGCTAAATAAACTTTGAAAATCAGTTGTATAAAAAATGTAAACTGTTTTACAATTGTTTTACCAACAACAATAGATATAAGCATATATATTTGTGGAGAAAGCTGAAATCCAATATCTGAATTTGTTAAAAACCAGGGTTGTGGAAAAAATGAAACAATCTTATCCAGGTATTGGTAATAATATTTCGGATTGGAAGGGTCAGGATATTATGAATTTCCAGGAAGATCTGTTGGAAAAGGTGAATGAACATATTAGCGAGAAGTGGTTTTATACACATATGAAGGCTGAAAGCAAGAAACTTCCCCGCATAGATATGTTAAATTTCCTTTGCCGTTATGTTGGATATATCGATTGGAGTGACTTTGTATATAAGAATAAGGATAAGCTTAAAATAAATGAAGAACAAAATAAGGCAGGTAATTCAATTCCTTATGTAAAGATTGCAGGTCTATTATTATTATTAGCTATTTCAGTTGTTCTGGTCAAATATACAGGTAACAAACATTATCAGTTTAGCTTTAAAGATGCATATACCAAAAGATATATTACGGATACATTAGCTGAGATAATTATACTGAATGAGAATGAATCCCCTGTGCACGAAAAATTAGATCCTCCCGGATATTATACCCTTAAAAGCCGGGAGGAGAAAATTCGATTTATAATTAAGGTTCCATATTATGAACCAGACACCATTCTCAGGGTACTGGATAAATTTGAAGGGTATGAAAGTATATTCCTGTATCCCAATGATTTTGCATTAATGATCCATTATTTTTCGGCAACAAATGTAAAATCCTGGGAACGGAGGAGAAAACAACTGGATTGGATGATTGCAGATAGTGCCTATATCTACCAGGTTTATACCGATGATATGCTTGGTATGGAACTATACAATAAGCAGGAATTTATCGACAAACTAACCATGCCGGTTAATAGTCTGAAAAACATTGAGATAATGGAGACAATTTATACAGAGAGAAAAATTTCACTCCTACGGTTCAGGCAGGTGAATGAAGAATAAATGAAATATAGAAAAATTCATATTATTTTAATAGTAATAGGCTTTGCCTTATGGGGAGCTCCTACCTGCGATGATCCGGATCCATGGGAAAATGCCCAGATACTGCAAGGAGTTGATACCAAATCCGATCCTGAATCAGTACTGCAGGCCAGGAAGGAAATAATTGAAAAAATTGAAAAGGAATTTGATGCTCCAATGCTTCAAAAAGAAAATTTAATTGCCTTTGAGGAACGAGCGAAAGAGAAATTAATGGATTTTGCCGATTATATAAATATTTATACGAATGGGACTTATGATGAAGCTTTCAGGAACCAGGCGAAAAAAATGGTGATGGATCAATTTTATGGTGAGGTAGAAATTAAATCGTCAATCATCACCCCACATGAAGAAGATACTTACAGCTTATATACTTTCATGGCTGAATTTTCCAAGCTGAATTTTGAATTAGTTCAGTTAAAAATTAAAGACATTGAGGTTTCAGAATCATTAAAGTACTTAGATAGTGAAACTTATACAGGAAGGATTTCCTTTTCAAGAGAATTGCTTGGTATTTCAGGACAGGATTCAGTAATTGTAAGCAAAGACATTGATAAAATAGAGATAATCTTAAACCGGACAGATAAAATTTTTGGTAACGACACTCTCAAAGTCTGGGCTGTTCAACTCGGAAATTTGTATTGATTTTTTTTAGCTATTAATTTTTGAAGAACTTAGTTTATCTGTACCAATAATTCTAATCAAAAAGAAACCGGTAATTAGTCCCAATGCAAATAAGCCAAGTAGAAAAGCAATTATAACAGGAATTGGTTTGTCCATGCTAAATCCGATTTGAAGTATCATAATAGTTGCTCCCCATGCCAGAGAACAGGCATATATCCAGAGAATAGATTTTGAGCTGAATTTTTCAAATTCCGAATGCTGAAGCAATCCCACAAGAGCACCTCCAAAGGTATAAATCAGTGTATAAATTGGAATATTCTGACTTTCCTGAACCAGGTCACGGTCTGAACCTATAATCATCAATGCTAAGCCTGCAATTAATTCAGCTATGGCCAATCCACCGGCACAGGTCAAAATCCACCTTGCTGAGATATGAATTTTCTTTCGAAGCATCTTCCATTGTGCCAGTCCAACTAATGCACCTGTACCTCCTCCAAGGATGCTATATCCAATGGCATTGGCAATGGGTTTATTAATAATTTCTCCAAGGTAAGACGCAACAAATAATGCAAGCGTAAAACTAAATATCAACCCAAAAAATAAAGCCAGGGCAGAAAAACCCACCCACCTGACCAGAAACCTCCGTTTATTATGATTTTTTTGAGCACTCATGACATTTCTAAAGTTATTATTTTTTGTTTAACCCCAAAAACACTTTAGTATCATGAATCAATGATATCAATAGATACATATTTGGATTCAGAAAAAAAACCAAGAAAATTTAGGAATAATGATTTCTAAGAAAAAAGCTAATCATACCGAAACACTCCGAACTCAGAATGTATGGTAAGTTTTTTATTGGCGCTTCGATCACAATGTCCAATGATCTTTGCATCAACCCCAAACTCTTTGGAAATAGCAATAATGTCTTTTGTATAAATTGGTGGAACGTAGATTTCGAAGCGATGGCCCATGTTATACACTTTATACATTTCGTACCAGGTTGTTCCCGATTGTTCCTGAATAATTCTGAATAGCGGTGGAACCGGGAAGAAATTATCCTTTACCACATGTAAATTTTCTACGAAGTTTAGAATTTTCGTATGTGCACCTCCTGAACAGTGAATTAACCCATGGATTTTTGATCTGAATTCATCAAGAAGTTTAATAATAATGGGTGCATATGTGCGGGTAGGCGAAAGAACCAACTTGCCAGCAGAAATTCCTGTTTCTTCAATTTCGTCTGTTATTTTATATGAACCCGAAAATACAAGATCTTCAGGTATCATCGGATCGAAACTTTCAGGATATTTGCTGGCCAGATAGTTGTGAAATACATCATGACGGGCAGAGGTAAGGCCATTGCTACCCATTCCACTGTTGTATTCAGTTTCATAATTTGCCTGCCCGGAAGATGATAATCCTACAATTACATCCCCAGGCTGTATATTACTGTTATCAATTACTTCAGATCTTTTCATTCGGGCCGTAACAGTTGAATCTACAATAATGGTACGTACCAGGTCACCTACATCAGCTGTCTCACCTCCTGTGGAGTAAATTGAAAGACCTAAATTTCTCAATTCCTCTAAAATTTCTTCCGTACCATTAATAATAGCTGAAATTACCTCCCCGGGTATCAGGTTTTTATTTCGGCCAATGGTTGAAGAAAGAAGAATATTCTTTGTCGCTCCAACACAAAGAAGATCGTCAGTATTCATTATAATAGCATCCTGTGCTATTCCTTTCCAAACATTCAGGTCGCCTGTTTCTCTCCAATATAAATAAGCCAGGGATGATTTTGTACCCGCCCCATCAGCATGCATAATATTGCAATATTCAGGATCACCCCCCAGGATATCAGGAATAATTTTACAAAATGCATTTGGATAAAGTCCTTTGTCAATTTTTTTTATGGCACTGTGAACATCTTCTTTTGAGGCTGATACACCTCGCATATTGTAGCGATTATCCATTTGTAAACTACTGTGAATGATTACAATTAAAGAAAATATATATATCTAAAATATTCTGGTTCAAATATTCTAAATAATATTAAAAGCCTGTCTGAAAGCTCACATACTCCCATACAACTGGCAATTCAAAATAACAAAAAAGAAATGGAGCAAGTAACACTAGTTATTCCTGGATTCATTTCATCTTTCATCAGCAGGAACATAGTCAGTTCTAAGTACCTTCATTTCTGTTCTACGATTCATCTGATGAGCAATTTCCTGTTCTTCTTCAGTTGCAAGTCCATCAATAAATGCTCCGGTTAACACATCTCCCTCTTTCAGGAATGAATACAGTTTAACGCTTTTCACATCGACCACTTTAGGTTGTGATTCGCCGTACCCCTTAGCCGTGAGCCTGTCAGATGCAATTCCTTTGCTTATTAAATAGTCAATTACCGATTGTGCCCTACGCTGTGATAATTGCAGGTTGAATGCTTCCGTATCCCGGTTATCGGTATGTGAACCCAATTCTATTGTTACATTCGGATTGTCTTCAAGTACCTCAACCAATCGATCGAGTGCTACCATTGACTCAGGTCTAAGATCCCACTTACCAAAATCATAGAAAATATTCGGAAGTTCTATTGGTTTATCTATAGCTGCCAGCTCAAGTGTCATACGATAATCCTTGCTTGTCTCCTGGCCTTTGGTTGTTTCTCTTCCTTTCGAATTCAAATAACCTTCTTTTGATGCCAGGAAAATATAATCGGTATTAGGTTTCAACATGAACCTGAAAGACCCATTTTCACTTGTTTCATTTTCAAGAGTAGTACCATCACTGCCAATAAGCTTAACCTTAGCATCTGGTACAACTGCTTCAGTTTTTCTATCAACCACAACACCCGTAATATTAAACTTCAAAGGGGGCAATGCAAATGAATAAATATCATCATTCCCTTTGCCTTTCCTGGTTGAAGTAAAATATCCTCTTTCATCTTCATTTTCAAAAACAATCCCAAAATCGTCTGATGAAGAATTGATAGGATATCTCATATTTTCGACATTCCATCGACCTCCTGATTCCTTTGTAGCTCTGAAAATATCCAGACCTCCCATACCCAGGTGTCCATCCGATGCAAAATAAATGGATCCATCTACATGATAATATGGGAAAAGCTCATCTCCAGGAGTATTGATATCAGGTCCAAGATTTTCCGGGGTTCCCCAATCACTGGTAGGATCATTTCTTGAAACCTGCCATAAATCTTTACCACCAATGGACCCTGACATATCGGACACAAAGAGCAAAGTAAGGTTATCATTAGAAATCGCCGGATGTGCTACAACAAGACTATCTGGTAAAATACCTAGAGAAACGGGTCTTTCCCAGCCATCTGCCGTTCTGTTTGTTACCATGATCTCACATCCCAGCTTCTTCCTGCTGCTTACCTCACAACGAGTAAAATACATGGTATTGAAATTTGCATCCAATGATGGTGTTCCTTCCTCAAACTCTGTGTTAATATGTGAATCCAATGCTACGGGAACACTCCATTTCCCTTTCCTGTCCATTTTTGTGACAAAAATATCACTAAAATCCTGTCCGGTTGCCCCGTGTGTTTTGTTCCCATTTGCATCATCACGGGAAGTAGTTATATAAACAACCTTATAATCATCGCGAGCGTATGCAGGGCTATAATCACGACCTCTGGAATTAAAAAACTTCATTCCAACAATCTCGTATCCTACAGGATTTTCAGTCCATTGCATAGCTAACTCACATGATGTAATACCTTCATTTCCTCGAGGGTCATCGGGTACCAATTCCTTATATCGTTTAAACTCACCTATTGCTTCCTCATATTTATCATTCTTCTTCATTGATTCGGCATAATGCAAAACAGCAATTGGATCAGGATAATCACTGCCGATCGCCTTTTTATACCACAATTCAGCTTTTTCCGGATCATTGGTCAGCCGATAGCATTCAGCAACTTTAAAAACTGTCTCAGTCTTTAATTCTTTATTTTGCAATGCTGCATAAGCATCCTTATAAAGATCAATGGCATCGAAATATTCTCCCGCATCAAAAGCATCTGAAGCCTTTTGCAATTTCTTCTTCTGGGCAGAAGTAATAGGAATCAGCAAAACGAATGTTAGAATAGCGAGAAACAGGGTTTTTGTTAATCTCATTTATTTCTTGTTTTCATATAGAACTTTTGTTACTTTTTCAAGTATTCTATATGGTGAATGACTAAACAACTCCAGGTATTATTGTAATTAACTTATATTCCTCAAAAAGGTTACAATTCCTTATATTAACGAAAGGTAAAATTAATTATTTTTTAACTCAAACAAAAAGCAGTTAAAATTATGCTTTTTTTAAAATAATAGTGCTGCAATACATAATAATAAAACCCCGAAGTTCTACTCCGGGGGCTTTAAAATAGATACACAAACTAAAATGTAACCAAGACCTGTTTCTTAACTGGTAAACAGAAGTTCTCTGAACTTTGGCAAAGGCCAGATTTCATTATCAACTGTTAACTCTAATTTATCAATTTCGTACCTGATGCTTTCGAAATATGGTTTGACCTCAGAATCATAGGCAAATGCTTTTTCTTTTTCACCTTCTATTCTATTGGCCTTTCTTCTGGCCTCTATCATTTCTCCAACAAGCTTTTTAATTTGTGAAATCCGTGATGAAATTTCTTTAATTAATTCAATCCTGGCGCCTGCCATTTCTTTAAATTCTGCCGCAGGAAATACATCTTTAAGCCCTTGTACATTTTGAAGTAGAGTATTCTGGTAAGAAATTCCAGTAGGTACAATATGATTTATTGCAAGATCACCCAGAACCCTGGCTTCAATCTGTATCTTTTTGGTAAATTTCTCATATTCAACCTCAACTCTTCCTTCCAACTCTTCTTCAATAAATATACCAGAGCCAATTAAAACCTTTTTTGATTGCTTAGTCAGATATTTTGATATCGACTCAGGAACACTTACAATATTTGTCAAGCCCCGTTTTTTTGCCTCTTTCTCCCATTCTTTGCTATATCCATCGCCTTCAAATCTAATTTTCTCAGATTCAATAATATAATTCTTTAATACCTGGAAAATGGCTTCATCTTTTTTAACATTCTTTGAGATCAATGCATCCACATCTGCCTTAAACTCCCTCAACTGACTTGCAACAGCTGCATTCAAGGCAATCATGGCTGTAGCACAATTAGCTGATGATCCAACAGCCCTATACTCAAACCTGTTTCCAGTAAATGCAAAGGGTGAAGTTCTATTTCTATCTGTATTGTCCAGTAATATTTCAGGAATTTTACCAATTCCTAATTTTAATTTAGTCTTTTCATCCGGAGTCATTTTCTTTCCCGTAACTTTTTCAACTATCTCATCTAGTGTTTCAGTTAATTTTGAACCGAGGAAAACAGAAATAATGGATGGTGGTGCTTCATTGGCACCCAGGCGATGTGAATTTCCTGCTGTGAGGATACTTGCTCTTAACAAGTCCTGATTATCATGAACAGTTTTTATCACATTTACCAGAAAGGTTAGAAATAACATATTTCTCTTTGGATTTTTCCCGGGTGATAGCAGATTAACGCCTGTGTCTGTTAACAACGACCAGTTATTGTGTTTCCCAGAGCCATTGATCCCAGCAAAAGGTTTTTCATGGAAAAGTACTCTAAAATTATGTCGCCGAGCTACGCGTTTCATAACATCCATAACCAACTGGTTGTGATCATTTGCCAGGTTTGCCTCCTCAAAAATAGGTGCACATTCAAACTGGTTTGGTGCAACCTCATTGTGTCGTGTCTTTACAGGAATTCCAAGTAAATAGGACTCAATCTCAAAATCTTTCATAAAGGCTCCTGCTCTCTCGGCAATTGAGCCAAAATAATGGTCATCCAGTTGCTGATCTTTTGAAGACTGATGACCCATCAGGGTTCTACCTGTCAGAATTAAATCAGGCCGGGTATTGTATAAGGCATCATCAATTAAAAAATATTCCTGCTCCCAACCCAGGGTAGCTATCACCTTTTTTACATTTTTGTCAAAATACTGGCACACATCTACAGCTGCTTTATCAATTACATTCAATGCTTTCAGCAAAGGAACTTTATAGTCAAGTGCAACACCTGTATAGGAAACAAAAACTGTAGGAATACATAATGTAGTATCGACTATAAAAGCAGGGGAAGAAACATCCCAGGCTGTATACCCCCTTGCCTCAAAGGTATTTCTCAATCCGCCACTGGGAAAGCTTGATGCATCTGGTTCCTGCTGTGCAAGGAGTTCTCCTGAAAAGTTTTCAATCAGGTCACCGGATACTCCAAATTCAATAAACCCATCATGTTTTTCAGCAGTTCCATCAGTGAGTGGGTGAAACCAATGTGTGTAGTGAGTTGCTCCAACCTCCACTGCCCAGGCCTTCATTCCGGTAGCAACCTGATCGGCCATTTTCCGATCGATTGATGTTCCCTCATCCATTGCCTTAATAACACTAACATAAGCTTCCCGGTTCAGAAATTTTTCCATTTTTGGTTTATCAAAAACCCTTGTCCCGAAAAAATCAGATATTTCATTTGATGGAAATACCACTTTTTTGGGTTGTCTTGAAAAGACTTCTGCAAGCGCTTTAAATCTTAAATCTGCCATTACTTTAGTTTTAGTTTAAAATATCTGGCAAATATATTATTTTTTTGAATGACCCCCTCTAAATTTATGGTCTAAATTTATTTATTTATCTTTTTTATAACTATACCCCCAATATTTTTACATATTTCTTACCAAATAGAGTATTTTTCATAGAAATAAAAAAGTGGTTACTCTATAAAAAATAACCACTTTAAAATATTTTTGCCTAAAATTTTAGCCCATAATGTCTATTTACTCATTTCTGCATAGTATTTATAAAACATTGGGATGGTTTCAATCCCTTTGTAGAAATTGAATAAAGGATAATTCTCATTTGGAGAATGGATGGCATCGCTGTCCAATCCAAAACCCATCAAAATTGATTTAATCCCAAGGACTTCTTCGAAATCAGAAACAATAGGAATACTTCCACCACTTCTTACCGGGATTGGTTTCTTTCCAAAAGAAGCTTCAAAAGCTTTACTTGCTGCCTTGTAGGCTACAGTATCAATTGGGCTTACATATCCTTCCCCTCCATGCAAACTTTTTACGCTTACACGTACTCCTTCAGGAGCAATAGATTTAAAATGATCTTCAAACAGTTTATCTATTTTTTTTGATTTTTGATTGGGTACAAGACGCATGGATATTTTGGCATAAGCTTTTGAAGGGAGAACCGTTTTTGCGCCCTCCTCAATATAACCTGACCAGATCCCATTTACATCAAGTGAAGGTCTAATTCCTGTTCTTTCAGAAGACGAAAAACCTTCCTCCCCAACTTCCTTATCAATATCGATAGATTTTTTATAATTTTCAAGGTTGAAAGGTGCCTTAGCCATTTCTTTTCTTTCCTCATCACTTACTTCGAGTACATCATCATAAAATCCTCCAATAGTTATATGATTATTTTCATCGGTTAGGGAAGCTATCATTTTGGTCAGAGCATTTGCCGGATTAATGACAGCCCCTCCGTACAATCCTGAATGCAAGTCCCTGTTTGGCCCGGTTACTTCCACCTCCATATAACTCAGTCCTCTTAGCCCTACTGTTATCGATGGAATATCCGAGGCAATCATGGTAGTATCGGAAATTAAGATAACATCAGCAGCCAGCCTTTCTTTGTTATCGATGCAAAACTTCTTTAAGCTGGGCGATCCTATTTCCTCTTCTCCTTCAATCATGAATTTCACATTACATGGAAGGGTATCTGTCTTCATCATAAGTTCAAAAGCCTTCACCTGCATGAACATCTGACCCTTATCATCATCCGCACCCCGAGCATAGATCTTTTCATCCCTGATCTCAGGCTCAAAAGGTGGGGAATCCCATAAATCAAGTGGTTCAACAGGTTGAACATCATAGTGACCATATACCAGCACAGTTGGGAGGTCAGGATTGATCAGTTTTTCAGCGTAAACCACAGGATGCCCATCCGTTTCTATTACCTCTGCTACGTCAACACCAGCTTCAAGCAGGTTTTTTTTAATATACTCGGTGGCAGATAACATGTCAGCCTTATTTTCTGGCCTGGCACTTATAGACGGAATCCTGATTAAGCCAAAAAGCTCATCCAGAAATCTGTTTTTATTTTCCTCAACATATTTTCTTATTGTTTCCATAAAGCACGTTTTTATTTTTCTTTTGTTTATTATATTCTTTAACTGTGAATTTTAGTTTTTTATACCAATTTTTTCCAAATTTACGAATTAATGCTGGGCGCAAAAATACAAATGCCGGAATCTCCTCCTTATTTCCTCTTTCCACTGCCGGATTACAGGTTTCCCACTTTTCAAAATTTACCCCCGAAAAATCAGTATAATCCTTTATTCTAACAGGAAATAAGTGACATGAAATAGGTTTCTGAAAAGAAACCTTTTTAGCTGCATAGGCTTTTTCAATTCCACAAAAGAAAATGCCATTTTCAATTATTGTGTAGGCGCATTCTTTATCAGTTATTAGCGGAGTTACAGTATCACCATCGGAATCGACCATACTGGTACCTTTTTTCTCAATGGCTTCAATTCCTTCAGACCGGAGAAAAGGTTTTATCCTTGGGTAAAGCTCTTTAAGCATATCTGCCTCCTCTTTTGTAAGTGGGGCCCCTGAGTCTCCATAAACGCAACAATTTCCTTTGCATTTACTCAGATCACATGCAAAGTTTTTCTCAAGGACATCCAGACTTATAATGGTATTGTCAATTTGAAGCAAATTCTGTTTTTTTAGCTGTTTGGTTATTATTTGTATTCTTTAGGTTTAAGTTCTCTAAAGTGGTCAACTTGGGTATAAATTGTTTTTCCTCTTATTTTAGCTTCAATTAGCCCTTCTCCAGCATACTTCACTGGCGGCTGTAGAGTCATTGGTAATTCATCTTCTATTATCTCTCCAAATTCTGGTTTATGAATCCATTTTGTAAAACTAAGCAATAAAGTATCCCCTTTTTGAAACCCGGCCTCACCTTGAAAATTTTCATTAAATGTAATCCTTGGTGTGTAGTTCATTCCATCAACCCAAACATATTGAATCTTTAATTTCCTGGAACTTTTTGGGGCCTTAATCCAAATTTTATATTGAATGCCTGATCCTGACTCTTCCCTTCCTCCTTCAAACTTAACTCTGGTTGCATCCACCACTTTAATTTCATTCACCTGGAAGCATGGGAAACACAAAATTATATAAAACCAAACCACCATAGACATTCCTGTCATAACTTATTATTGTGAGGAGCAAATTTATTGTTTTGACTGAACAAACACAAAATTATCTTTGTTTTCCTGGTACAAATAAAAGTATGTGTAATTAAAACAGATAAATTTCTATATTTAACTCCATGTTTGATTTTGGTGATAAGGTAAGTAAATCAATTAGTCGCAGGCGAGAAGTTGTTTTCCTCATTCTTGCGGGTTTTTTTTTAGGCACCTTAGCAATCCTGAATGTTCTTGGGATTTCGCGTCAGATTGATTTTTCGTTTATTCTTTTTGGGAAGACAATTCCGTTTGTTGTTTTTGTAGGTGTACTTCCCTATCCAATAACATTTTTATGCACTGATTTTATTAGTGAACTATATGGTAAGAAGAGGGCCAATACTGTTGTATGGATAGGCTTGTTACTTAATGTTTGGGTATTGTTTATTCTTTGGGTTGGAGGTGTTCTGCCTCCATCTGTAGATTTTATGGAAGATGGATTACCTGCTTTAACAGATCCTTCAAGGACGTTTTTCCAAATAAGGAAGTGGACATTTGGAGCTACCATTGCATCCATGATTGCTTATTTAACAGCACAATTTATTGATGTGCATATTTTTCATCTTATTCGGAAGGCTACAAAAGGAAAGATGCTCTGGTTAAGGAACAATGGATCCACACTCACCAGCCAGATGGTTGACTCGATTGCAGTAATTACCATAACCTATTTATATGCCAGGGATGCCATTTCTATTCAACCAGGTGAAACAGTATTTCATGGACTTTTAATCTTAATACTGTCAAATTATATATTTAAAATGGTCTCAGCATTAATTGACACTATCCCCTTTTATATTGGGGTTCGCTACTTAAGTCGTTATCTGGAATTAGATCTGCAAAAAGAATTCAAAGAGGAATCAGCAGTATCGTAGGGAATTGATTATGGTGTCAAGGCTGGTTTCAATGGGGTTAATCCAGAGTTTTGCTTTCAAGTAATATGGCTTTCTTTCCATAATTTTGCCATCGATATAATCTTTAAGCTCACCCTCTGACATTCCTTCAATAAGCGGACGTTTTACTTTACTATTTGCTAATCGAGATAGTAATATATCCTGGGGTACGTCCAGATAAACAGTGACTCCTGCTGCATTCATTTTTTTCATATTGTCACTAAAAACCGGTGTTCCTCCCCCGCAAGCCATCAGATAATTGTCCCGGGCAATCCAATTTGTTAATTCTTTTTTTTCAATTTCCCGAAAGCCGGTTTCACCTTTTTCATCAAAAATACTGCTTATACTTTGCCTTTGATTCCTGACTATTTCATCATCAAGGTCAATAAAGTCCAGGTCCATCCTTTTAGCCAGGCTTCTGCCTAACTTCGATTTACCTGCTCCCATGAAGCCTATTAAGAAAACTCTCAAGATAAACTAT
Organism: uncultured Bacteroidales bacterium; assembly: GCA_963750735.1. GTDB lineage: Bacteria > Bacteroidota > Bacteroidia > Bacteroidales > VadinHA17 > JANTGF01. Next base: position 17,914 of record CAVVRY010000017.1, read on the forward strand.
TTTATAGATCCAATGACATTTGAGTATCGTTTTCGGGATCCAAATCCACTGTTTCTCCGGCTTTGAATTCTTTTTTCTCCTCTAAAGCCTCCGGAGGTTGCGACTCCCATTCTTTTTTCACAACAGCCTCAATTTCATGCACCTCTGAAACCTGATAATTACTCAACCTCTTACCCTTTGCTTTGTAACTTTTAATTCCAATAAACTCTACTACTTCAACTATTTCATTCTTTCTGTCTATATTTTTTCCACCAAAACTAATCTCAAATCTTGGGTATTCAACTTCAGTAATACTAATCAGCCTTGAATCTGGATGTTCACTGATAAATACCTGTTCCTTCTCCGAGTAATCAATTGAGAATCTTTTTAGGTAGTAGAAGCTATTTGATCCATCATAGTATACTACAGAATATACTTTCTTTGAATCAAATTTTTCAATTATTAATATATCTTCCTCAAAATGATTTGAAAGATCGAAGTTTGAAGTTCTGAATGTTCCCCGTTTAGTCACCACCAGAATCTCATCATCACCACCAAATTCACCCAGATATTTTCCCCTATTGTCAACATTTAAGCGATACACAGCCTCATCAAACCATATTTTTCGACCACCCAGGGTTGAAACTCCCTTTTCTTTTAGACTGATCTTCTGAATTGAATATTTTGTAAGAATGTTACCTACTGAAAACCGCCCTTTAATTGCAAGCTCACCAAAATCAAACTCAAGAATTGGAGTTTTTAGGCGAGGACGGGGCTTAAGCAAAACTCGTATTTTTTCTGCTTCTCCATTTGGATTGACACTCAAATATAGGATACGGGAACCATGTTTACCCCTGGTCAAATCATATTCCTTATCCCGGGTAACTCCGGATATAGCAGCCCGTTTTACCATCACTTTTCCAGTTCTTCCGTCCTGGTAAACCAGATTGTATATAGTACGAGTATCGTTCTTCTTAAAAACTGCAATATGAACTATATTTTTTCCAACAAATGATTTGTCAGCAACACTTGTAATTACATATTTCCCATCTTTCCGAATGACAATTATATCATCAATATCGGAACACTCACAAACAAACTCATCCTTTTTCAGGGATGTACCCATGAAACCTTCTTTTCTATCTACGAAGAGCTTGGTATTTACTGCTACAACCTTTGTAGCCACGATAGTATCGAAGTTCCTTATTTCAGTTTTACGAGGCCATTGCTTCCCATATTTCTTTTTAATATTCCTAAAATAGTTGATAGTGTAATCTACAATGTTTGCCAGATGATTTTTGATTACATCCATTTCCTCCTGGATAGACTTGATATATTCATCCGCCTTTTTTACATCGTATTTTGAGATCCGCTTGATCTTAATTTCTGTAAGATGAATTATATCTTCCTTTGTCACCTCACGCAGCAATAATTTTTTATAGGGATTCAGTCCTATATCAATGGTCTCTAATACAGCCTCCCAGGTTTCGCACTCCTCAATTTTTCTGTAAATCTTTTTTTCTATGAATATTTTTTCCAGTGATGAAAGGTGCCAGCTTTCTTCCAGTTCATGTAACTTAATCTGAAGCTCCAGTTTTAAAAGTTCCAGTGTATGATCCACAGAAGTCCTTAGCAGTTCGCCCATTTTACTGAATACAGGCTTATCATCTTTAATTACACATGAATTGGGGGAAATGGAAAGTTCACAATCGGTAAATGCGTAAAGGGCATCAATCGTTTTATCAGGTGATACACCCGGAGCAAGAGATATATGTATTTCTACGGATTCTGCTGTATTATCATCAATTTTACGAATTTTGATTTTGCCCTTATCATTTGCCTTAATAATGGACTCAATCAAAGCTCCGGTAGTCTTTCCATAAGGAAGCTCAGTAATAATCAGGTTTTTCTTATCGACTTTCTTTATTCTTGCCCTTACCTTAATAGCACCACCTCTAAGTCCTTCATTGTACCTTGAAAAATCGGCCAGCCCCCCTGAAGGAAAATCAGGGAGAAGTTCAAACTCTTTACCTCTGAGGTGCAGAATGGCAGAGTCAATTATTTCATTAAAATTATGTGGAAGGACTTTTGAAGCAAGGCCAACAGCGATCCCTTCAGTTCCCAGTGCCAAAAGCAGAGGGAACTTAACCGGTAAAGTTAACGGTTCCTTATTGCGCCCATCATAAGAAAGCTTCCAGTTGGTTGTTTTTGGATTAAATGCAACTTCAAGGGCAAATTTTGACAATCGAGCTTCGATGTAGCGTGGTGCAGCTGCCCTATCGCCTGTTAAAATGTTGCCCCAGTTTCCCTGTGCATCAATTAGAAGTTCTTTCTGGCCCAATTGAACCAGAGCATCACCAATTGATGCATCACCATGGGGATGGAATTGCATTGTGGATCCAATTATATTGGCCACTTTATTATAACGGCCATCTTCCAGACGACGCATGGCGTAAAGGATCCTGCGCTGAACAGGCTTCAATCCATCATAGATATTCGGAACAGCCCTTTCCAGAATTACATAGGAGGCATAGTCAAGAAACCAATCCTTGTACATTCCGGAGATTTGAGCAACCTTATACAGGTCTTTCGACTGCTTATCACCATCCTCGTTTACAGGGGTATCAACTTCCTCTATGTTTTCCTTTTCTGGAAATTCTTTCTGATCTTCCATTAATCAATATCGTAAATGCTGGTCCAAATTAAAGATAGAATCATGACTCAACCAAATCTTCTTCAAGTCTTAAATTATCAATAATGAAATCCTGCCTTTCAGGGGTATTTTTTCCCATAAAAAAGCGCAGGAAATCTGACTCCAGGTCTTCTTTCTTCAAATGAACCGGTTCCAATCTCATATTTTTCCCAATAAAGTGTTTAAACTCATCCGGAGATATTTCACCCAATCCTTTAAATCGTGTAATTTCCGGGTTAACACCCAGGCTTTTTATCGCCCTTTCCTTTTCAGTATCGGAGTAGCAATAAATTGTTTTCTTTTTATTTCTAACTCTAAATAATGGTGTTTGCAGGATATATAGATGACCTTGCTTTACCAGGTCGGGAAAAAACTGTAGAAAGAATGTAATTAACAACAAGCGAATATGCATACCGTCAACATCTGCATCAGTTGCTATAACTACATTATTATACCTCAGGTTTTCAATACCATCCTCAATATTCAAAGCTGCCTGGAGAAGATTGAATTCTTCATTTTCGTAGACAATCTTCTTTGTCAGCCCAAAAGTATTCAAGGGTTTTCCTTTCAGACTAAATACGGCCTGAGTTTCAACTTTTCTGGATTTTGTAATTGAACCACTTGCTGAGTCGCCCTCAGTGATAAAAATTGTGGTTCCCAGCCGGTTATCATCCTTTGTATTGTAATGGATCCGACAATCACGGAGTTTTTTGTTATGCAAACTGGCCTTTTTTGCTCTTTCCCTGGCCACTTTTCGGATACTTGAAATGGCTTTTCGTTCTTTTTCTGATTCCTGTATTTTTTTAAGGAGTATATCAGCAGTCTCACTATTCTTATGCAAATAGTCATCCAGTGCTTTCTTAATAAAATCGATTATAAAATTCCTTACAGAGATACCTCCGGGGCCCATATCTCTTGATCCCAATTTGGTTTTTGTTTGTGATTCAAATATGGGTTCCTCGATTTTAATGCTAAAAGCAGAAATAATCGAGGCTCTAATATCAGCAGCATCAAAATCCTTTTTGTAAAATTCCCGCACGGTTTTCACAAGAGCTTCTCTAAATGCCAACAAATGAGTACCACCCTGAGAAGTATGTTGCCCATTCACAAAAGAATAATACTCTTCGCCATATTGATTACCATGGGTAAAAGCCAATTCTATATCACCATTTTTCAGGTGAATGGTTTCATACAAACCCGGGCGGCTCATGTTTTCGTTCAAAAGGTCAAGAAGACCATTTTTTGAATAATATTTGTTCCCATTAAAATTTATAGTTAGCCCAGAATTTAGGAATACATAATTCCGAAGCATGGTCTCAACATAATCAGAAATATAGTGGTAGTCCCCAAAGAGTTTCTTATCAGGAATAAACCTCACCAATACACCATTGACTTCCTCGGTTGGGGCTGGATCTTTGTCATCGACAAGTTTGCCTTTTGAAAAATCAACAGTTTTTACCTGACCATCCCTGATTGAACTAATAATAAAATCCTCAGAAAGTGCATTGACTGCTTTTATTCCAACACCATTTAACCCAACTGATTTCTTAAATACCTTTGAGTCATACTTTGCTCCGGTATTCATTTTCGAAGCTACATCAATCACTTTACCCAGAGGAATCCCTCTTCCGAAATCCCGCACTTCAACTACCCTCTCTTGAATCCGAACATCAATGGTCTTGCCATGACCCATCATATACTCATCGAGCGAATTATCAAAAACTTCCTTCAGCAGAACATATATCCCATCATCCTGGGAAGATCCGTCTCCCAGTTTCCCAATATACATCCCCGGTCTCTTTCGGATATGCTCCCTCCAATCGAGAGTCTTAATGCTTTCTTCTGAATAATTTGCTGTCATTTATATATTTTCTTCCTAAAAAAACTTTGCAAATATAAGTAAATAGAGTATTTCAGGTATAACTGTTTTTCAACAATGCATATTATCTTATCAACCAAAAAAACTGGATAAAATTGCCTGAACAAATGCAAGATCCTGTATTTCTGACACCTACAGAATTATCCAGGATAAATAGGCAGACTTGTTGATAAATACAAAATAAAAGAAAGTCAATTTCCGCAAAGAGAACCAATATCCTTTATTTTATTCTTCCCATTATT
>CAVVRY010000018.1:0-79147 GCA_963750735.1 uncultured Bacteroidales bacterium
TTGTTCTGAGAATTAGAATTATATATATCAGCACGAACATCACTAATATTCGTGCTCCCTTTCGTCAGTTCATCCTTTTCAAAACCTTGACCAATAAAAAAATTGTATACTTCATCATTTTGCTTTTCAATATTAATTTTTAGAGAGTTGAGATCATTTGCAGTGAGTGTAATATTTATTGGCCAAACCGCTAGATCAGCATTTACTTCACGTTCAGAAAGACCTTTTACTTGAACAAATCTGTCATACTTTTTGCCAATTTTATGCATGTTCCCGATAAAAAATCCTGCCATTACAATGGAAGCACACAATATTAAGGTTTTAAACCAATCAATTTTCATAATCTTAATTTTAAATTGTTTACACTGCCGGTTTGTTTATTGCCCATAACTTGTTTATATAGTCAACTTTGCATGCTAAAGTTACCGAATATATCAAATATTGGTATGTATTGTGTAATATTTCCCTTATTTAATTACACTTTATCTCTTTCATTTGAGCATTCACAGGACACTTTTCTTCATTAATTCACAAAAATTATAGCTCCTTCTGGATTTTGCAATATAAACCCAATTGGAACAACTTTGAAACCACTCTGAAACCAATTGAAACACTTTTTCAAAACTTATTTATTACCATCACACCTGTTTCAGTAAAAGAATTCATATCTGGCAATGCCTGTAATGATTCTTCGAGACTTATGGTTTTTCCAATGAGCTTTTCAGGTTTTAATTTTCCGGTCCTGATCATTTCAATCATTGGACCATATTCATAGGCCTGCATTCCATGACTGCCAATTATTTCTGTTTCATTGGCAATTACTGTATGCATTGGAACAGGAGGATTCAAATCATCAGCAAGCATCAATCCAATCTGAATATGCTTTCCTCTTTTTCTCAGGTTTCCGATTGAGTTATAACATGTTTCACGACTTCCCAAGGCGTCAACGGAAATGTGAGCTCCACCTTTTGAGAGATCTTTTACTGCAGTTATTACATCATTTATCTCTTTGGAGTTAACAACTGCGTGGGCCCCAATAGACCTTGCAAAATCAAGTTTTTCATCATCAATATCAATGGCAATCACATTGGCGCCCATGGCATTTGCAATCATAATAGCTGAAAGTCCAACACCACCACATCCATGCACTGCCACCCATTGTCCACCAGTTACTTTACCTTGTGCTACCAATCCACGGAAGGAGGTAATAAACCTGCAACCAAGGCTGGCAGCCGTAACGAAATCAATTTCTTCTGGCAACTGTACCAGATTTATATCTGCTCGGTCAATTGCAACATATTCAGCAAAGGAACCCCAGTGTGTAAATCCGGGTTGAAACTGATGATCACATATTTGATGATTTCCTGAGCTACACTGAGGGCAGGAACCACATCCACAAACAAAGGGTAGAGTTACCCGATCGCCTTTATGCCAATGTATTACTTCACTACCCACTTCTTCTACAATACCTGCCAGTTCATGACCTGGAACATGAGGTAATACTATGTCTGGATCATGTCCCATCCAGCCATGCCAATCGCTTCTACAAAGACCGGTTGCCTGAACTTTTATTACTACACCATGTTTTTGTGGCTTTGGATCAGGAACATTTTGTACACTGATTGATTTGCCAAACTCTTCATAGACTGCTGCTCTCATAGCTAATATTTATTCTATTTGACATTTAATTTTATTTGAAATACATAAGCATATTTACCCTTAAATGTTCCAGGAGAAACAAGTGGAGGAGTTATGGATACTTTCCCGTTCATTACCTTCCAATCAATATTCTTTTCGTATCCAAAAAGATTTATATCCTCAACTGAATCTGAGATACCAGTAATTTCGAGATTGTTACCAGGCCATTCAGTACAAAGTACAAATATATTACCGTCTTTCTGGGTAAAATAGATGTTTTGTTGTTGATTTTCTGATGAGGGTCCCCTTGGGTGAGTTCCATAAATAGCCTCCCCGTTCAGGTCAAGCCATTCACCAATATCTAATAATCTCTCTTGCATTATCACCGGGATTCTTCCATCTGCTGTGGGCCCAACATTTAGCAAAAGATTACCCCCACGACTCACAATTTCTATTAATTCATGGATTAATTGTTTCGAGCTGTTGTAAATTTCAATGTCCTCGGCCCTGTTATATCCATAAGATACACCCATACCACGGCTTTCTTCCCAGGGATGACTTGAACCCATTCCTTCAGCATCCTCATATTCACTTGAAAAATAATCTCCATGTTTACCGGGCATGTCTTTGCCAAATCGGTCATTAACAACCACCTCTTCTTTATTTGGAGCTTCATTGTAAAGCCAGGATAGAAAATCAATAGTTTTCCATTCTTCGCTGCTTTTGTCCCACTCTCCGGCATCGGAAAAGATCAATGAGGGTTCATACTTCTCAACCAGTTCTTTCAGTTGAGGAATCATGTGTTTATCAATGTAATCCTCCTTAGGGATAGAATATTTCTCAACCAGGTACTCAGGAATAAAATAGCCGGTATTGGTACGATGGGTTTTGTTCGTTTCCCATTCAATAATAGAATAATACAGGCCCATTTTCAGACCTTTATTGCGAACAGCTGTTGTTAACTCTCCGACTAAATCTCGCTTTGGTCCAACATCATTGCTGTTCCAATCCTTTTTATATGGGCTATTGGTAGGCCACAGACAATATCCATCGTGATGTTTACTGGTTAGAACCACATATTTCGCCCCTGACCGTTTAAATAGCTCAGCCCAATAATCCGGATTCCACAATTCAGCCTTGAAAAGGGGTCCAAAATCTCTATACTCAAAATCTTTTCCATAGTTTTTATTGTGGAAATCAGCCCCACCCTGAACAGTATCAAACATAACCCTGGCATAATACCACTCAGCGTAAGAGGCATATCTGCCGGGAACTACTTTCCTCCATGCCGGGACTGAATAAACACCCCAGTGTATGAAAATTCCGAATTTCGCATCCTGGAACCATCCTGGGATTGGTCGGGAATCCAGCGAACGCCAATCTGGCTTATATTTTGTTTCTTGAGAATATCCTGAAACAACAAAAGAGAAGATAAAAAGGGCAGAAAAAAAGTACTTAATCATAGATATTGATTTTGGGGATTCATCAACTAAACACAAAGTTAAAATAAATCAGTTGTAGCAGTTAAAAATACCCGAATGAATATTATATCTGAATTGTACTTTTGAATCTAATTGAAAATGAAGCTGTAACTCTTTTGTGATGATTTTTATTCGGCTGTGTATAACAGTATGTTGTTGAGATTTTTTTCTTTTTTTTATTCAAATTAAAATTTCTACTTTTGCACGGCATTTTTTTGTGGTACCGTGGATATGTTGACAAAATATGACATTCCCTTTCTTGGATTAAAAGAAGGGGAGCATGAATTTGAGTTTCATGCAGACGGGGAGTTCTTTGAGAGTTTTGAAACATCTGAAGTCAGGGAGGGCAAAATAAAAATTACTGTTTTAGTTGAAAAAAGTATTCGGCTAATGGTTTTTAACTTTGTTATTCAGGGCGATGTGGCAATGATGTGTGACAGATGCCTGGATGATTTTGGTTTAGCTGTTGATTTCAAAGGAAGTTTATTTCTGAAGTATGGAGAAGTAAATGATGAAGCACCGGATGATGTAGTTTATCTTAATGAAAACGATCATACCTTTAATATAGCACATTATATATTTGAATCTGTTCATCTTAGCCTTCCTTATAAGCGTATTCATCCGAATGATGAAAATGGGAATGGTACCTGCAATGTGAAGATGTTAAAAATGCTTGAGGAATTATCCGTTCAAAATACCAACCACGAAAATTATGATTCCAGATGGGATCAGTTGAAAAATATTACAAATAAGTAGAATTTTAAATTTTATATTATGGCACATCCGAAAAGAAAAATCTCTAAGCAGAGAAGAGACAAACGGAGAACTCATTATAAAGCCACCTTGCCTACGGTTGCTGCTTGTTCAAATTGTGGAGCAAGTGTGCAATATCACAGAGTGTGTCCTGAATGTGGATACTACAGGGGAAAATTAGCTATTGAGAAAGAAATTGCTTCTTAAAGCTTTTCATCTTAATTAATTATGAAAGTAGGATTGGATGTAATGGGTGGCGATTTTGCCCCCGAAGCAACAATTTTAGGTGCTATTCAGGCAAAAATTGAATTGCACCCAGAGGATGAACTGATTTTAATTGGCGATAAAGATAAGATTGAGGAGATCCTTACCCGGGAAAATGCAGATGTTTCCCAATTTACCATTTTACATACTCCTGAGGTTATTGAAATGGGGGATCATCCTGCCAAAGCATTTTCAAAAAAATCCAATTCAAGTATTTCGGTTGGTTTTGGCTTGCTTAAGAAAGGAAAAATAGATGGTTTTGCCAGTGCAGGGAATACCGGAGCTATGCTCGTTGGCGTACATTATGCCATTAAAACTATTCCGGGGATTATTCGACCTGCGATAGCTACGTTTATTCCAACAGAATCTGATATTCCTACTTTGATTCTTGATGTAGGCCTAAACCCGGATAGTAAACCTGATGTATTATATCAATACGGGATACTCGGATCGGTTTATGCAAAAGGGGTTTGGGGAATAGAAAACCCAAGGGTAGCACTAATAAATATCGGCTCAGAAGAATCAAAAGGAAATCTGGCAGTTCGTTCTGCTTATGAAATGATGGCTGGCTCTGAACATTTCAATTTTGTTGGTAATTTTGAAGGCAATGATTTGTTTAGCAATGAAAAAGCAGATGTAATAGTTTGCGATGGTTTTGTTGGAAATGTCATTCTTAAAGAGGGCGAAGCATTTTATAAGCTTATTCGAAAAAGAGGAATTAAGGATGAATATTTTGAGAGATTTAATTTTGAGAACTTTGGAGGAAGTCCAATCCTGGGTGCCTCATCAGTTGTCGTAATTGGCCATGGAATATCCAATGCAAAAGCTATTAAAAATATGATTTTGCATACCAGGGATATGGTTGAAGCAGGGTTGGCAGATAAAATATCATTAGCATTAACTTAGATGGATAAAATAAAAGTTGCTATAACAGGTATTCATGCCTGGGTTCCTGAATATCGGCTTACCAATGATGAATTGGCAACTATGGTCGACACTTCAGACGAATGGATAATGCAACGCATAGGAATTAGGGAAAGGCGAATTCTGAAGGGAAAGAACATGGGTTCCTCATTTATGGGTGCAAAAGCGGTTGAAGGATTGCTTAAAAAAACCGGCACTTCTCCCGATGAAGTTGACTTGATTATAGGCACAGGCGTTACTCCTGATATGCTCTTTCCGGCAAACGCAAACATAATTGCTGACCTTGTTGGAATTAAAAATGCCTTTGGATATGATATAAATGCAGCCTGTTCAGGCTTTCTTTATACCTTGCAAACAGCAGCTATGTATGTTGAGTCAGGGCGTTATAAAAAAGTTGTTGTTGTTGGGACAGATAAGATGTCTGCAATAACGGATTATACCGATCGTACAACTTGTCCGCTTTTTGGTGATGCCGCCGCTGCCGTTCTTATTGAGCCAACCACTGAGGATGTTGGAATAATCGATCATATATTTGGAGTTGACGGCTCAGGCAGGCATTATTTACATATGAAAGCCGGTGGATCAGCCAAACCTGCATCTTATGAAACCATTGATGCCAGGGAGCATTTTATATACCAGGAAGGGCAGGCCGTTTTCAAATTTGCGGTTACCAAAATGGCTGATGTTTCAGTAGAGATGATGAAGAAACACAATCTTACTCCCGATGACCTGGCATACCTTGTACCACATCAGGCCAATATGAGAATAATTGAAGCCACTGCCAGACGCATGGGACTTGATAAGAAAAAGGTAATGATAAATATTGAGAGGTATGGCAATACCACTACAGCTACTATACCTTTATGCCTTTGGGAATGGGAAGATAAATTGAGGAAAGGAGACAATATAATTCTTGCTGCTTTTGGTGGCGGTTTTACCTGGGGCTCAATGTACCTTAAATGGGCCTATGACGGGAAATCTTAGGCATTAAATTGAGATAAATATCTGAATTTATATTAGGGAGTTATTTTTTTTGCTAATTTGGCAACAAAGATTTTAAAATCACGTATATTACTTTGTCCTTTAAGTAAGTATGTAATCAAAAAAATACAACAAATTAGTTATGGCAAAAAATAGTGAATTCACGAGTAATGTTATTAACCTGATTGGTACCGGAACAGAAATAAAAGGAAATGTTAAATCAAGCGGGGATATCAGAATTGATGGCTTTCTCAATGGTAATCTAAACACAAAAGGTAAACTGGTAATTGGTGAATCAGGGAGAGTAAAGGGAGAAGTGTTTTGTAAAAGTTCCGATATTGAAGGTACCATTGAAGGGAAGGTTAATGTGGCAGAATTATTAACATTAAAAACTTCCGCTAGAGTGAATGGTGATATTAAAACGGGAAGACTTGCTATTGAACCCGGTTCTGCGTTTACAGGTAATTGCATAATGACGGATGGTACAGAAAGTCCAAAATCAGGAAAGTCGTTCGAAGAACCAACCAAGGAAACAACCACTCCACAAACACCAGCTAAATAATTATGCGAAGTACTCCGGAATGGTTTTCCAAATGGGAATAATCATTTTTGCCGGAGTTTTCGGAGGGATGAAGCTGGATGAAAAAGTGAAATGGGAATTCCCTCTTTTTACCCTTGTCCTCTCAGTTTTTAGTGTTGCAGCAGCACTATATGTTGTTTTAAAAGATTTTCTAAAAAAATAATGAGAGTATCCTTACAAGTAAAATATGCTGCTTACCTTTCTCTGATAACTCTTGTATTCTTATTTGCTGGTTTAATCCTGATCCCGACAATTATTTCCGGGATATCATTGAATCAATTTCTACTTACACTGGGCTTCTATTTTATAGTGAATCAGGTTGTTTTGTACCTTTTCTATAAAGGAAAAAAGAAAGATCCCAAAAAATCTGTTCTGTATACGTTCTCAGCTGTTTCAGCAAAATTTTTATTTTATCTGCTATTTATTGTGATATATTATCTGGTCACAAAAAATCTTTCAACAGCCTATTTAATTGTATTTTTTATTCTATATTTAGCCTTCACTTTATTCACGGTGCTTATAATAGTTAAAGCGCTTAAAACAAACTAGTTATAATTATTTTTAGGTTTGAAAAAAGCAGGATTAAAGTTAATTTTAAGTCTTTTTTTATCCATACCTTTTATTGGGTTATTTGCATCGGAAGAAAAGCATGAAGAATCTTCAGAGGAGAAATTCAATGCGAGTGAGTTTATCTTAGGTCATATTGCCGACTCACATGAATTCCATATAGCTACGCTAAAAAATGGACATCATGTTACGCTTCCTCTACCAATCATTTTGTTCAGCAAAGAATCAGGCTTTCATTTTTTTATGTCCTCCAAATTTGCACATGGGCATGAGCACAATGGATTTGCATTGGATGAGGAAGGAGAACACAAAGGAAAGATAGTTGAGCACTTAGAAACTGGTGAGATCATACTCCCTCTTGATTTTTCAATCACGAAAAATGTGTTTTCGATGATGCTTTCAGCAATTGTCATTTTGTGGCTATTTATCTCACTCGGTAACTCCTATCGCAAATCAGGTGTTTCAGAGCCAAAAGGAATTCAGGGATTTATTGAACCTCTTATCCTTTTTGTGCGTGATGACATCGCAATTGTTACAATTGGAAAGGATAAGTATGAAAAATTCATGCCTTATCTTCTTACCGCATTTTTCTTTATCTGGATCAATAACCTGATTGGTATTATTCCATTTTTCCCATTTGGGTCTAATGTAACCGGAAATATTGCAGTTACCCTGGTTCTCGCAGTTTTTACATTTATCATTACACAGATAAATGCAAAAAAGACCTATTGGAAACACATTATTGCGATGCCAGGTGTTCCCTTCTGGCTGTATCCGGTTATGATCCCAGTTGAAATTATTGGTGTATTTTCCAAGCCATTTGCACTTATGGTGCGGCTCTTTGCCAATATTTCTGCAGGGCATATCATTATACTTACACTTATATCACTGATATTTATATTTAAAACTATTCTTATTGCTCCGGCATCCATAATTTTTGTGTTGTTTATGGATGTTATAGAATTGTTGGTAGCCGTTTTGCAGGCTTATGTTTTTACTCTCTTGTCTGCATTGTTTATTGGTTTAGCTGTACAGGAGGAGCATTAATAGAAATGATAGTACATAGATTGATGCTATATTGTTTAATTAAAATTTCATTATTATGACAGGAACTGTTGCAGCAATAGGAGCAGGACTTGCAGTAATCGGAGCAGGTTTGGGAATTGGAAGAATTGGAGGTCAGGCAATGGATGCCATTGCAAGACAACCAGAGGCTTTTTCAATGATTCAAACAGCCATGATTATTTCTGCAGCTCTTATTGAAGGAGTGGCATTATTTGCCGTTGTTGTTGCATTAATTGCATAAGAACCGAAAGCCGCAACGGTTGGTTGCGGCACGGTTTTTTTAATTCAAAAAAATTAACATTATGGATCTTGTAACCCCCGGAATAGGCCTTATATTTTGGTCAACCTTGATCTTCCTGATACTTCTTATAGTATTGAAGAAATATGCCTGGAAGCCGGTTTTAAATGCAGTTAAGGGCCGTGAAGAACGAATTAAAAGTGCTTTGGAGTCAGCTGAAGAAGCCAGAGAGGAAATGGCCAAATTAAAAGCTGATAATGAAGTAATAGTTAAAGAAGCCAAAGAAGAGCGAAACAAATTAATTCAGGAAGCCCGCAGCATTAAGATTAAAATGATTGATGATGCTAAAGTGCTGGCCAATGAAGAAGCAAATAAAATCATTGAAACAGCAAGAGTTAAAATAAATAGTGAAAAGGAAGCCGCCATTATGGATTTAAGGAATCAGGTTGCTGAATTTTCAGTTGAAATTGCTGAAAAGATTTTAAAGAAGAAGCTTGAAGATACCAATGAACAGAGAAGCCTGATTGAAAAATACATGGATGATTTAAAATTAAATTAACAATCCTTGCATAAAAGAAAGATACTCCAAAATGAATCTCAGTAAAATATCTGTCCGATACGCAAAAGCTTTGTTTCAGACTGCTGAGCAGAAAGGCATCCTTGATGAAGTATCAAAGGATATGGAAATTCTTTTTAATGCATCCAATGAAGTGAAAGAATTCTATAATTTCCTTCATAATCCTATTTTACCTCTGAAGAGGAAAAAGGAGGTGATACTATAAAATTTTTGGAGATAAACTCAACCCCTTAACACTGAATTTCCTTGACCTGATTATAAAGAACAATCGCTTGTCATATATTGAAGGTATTGCGCGTCAATTCAGGGATCGATATAAGAAATACAAAGGAATTATTGAAGCAGTGATTACCACTGTTCAACCTCTAGATCAGAAATTGAAAGATGAAATCATAAAGCTTATCGGAAACAGGTTTGATCAAAAAATTATTTTGGACGAGCAGCTGAAATCCGAGATTCTGGGTGGATTTGTACTCAAGATTGAAGATGAACAAGTGGATGCCAGCGTAAGCACACAATTGAATAAAATTAAAAAAGAATTGCTGCGCAAAAGTGCGGTGATTGAATAAAAAATAATTAAGGAATAAGGATATGGCTAATATTAAACCTTCAGAAGTTTCTGCAATTCTGAGAAAACAGTTGGAAGGAATCACTGCCGAAGTTGAAATGGAAGAGGTTGGAACCATTTTACAGGTAGGTGATGGAATTGTCAGAGCGTATGGATTGTCAAATGTTCAGGCAAATGAGCTGGTTGAATTTCAGAATGGCGTACAGGGAATTGTACAAAACCTTGAAGAAGATAATGTTGGGATTGTATTGTTGGGTTCCAGTGAAGGAATTCGTGAAGGAGATTTAGTTAAACGAACCAAATTAATTTCTTCTATAATGGTTGGAGAAGGAATGCTGGGACGTGTAATAACTCCTTTGGGTCAACCCATAGATGGAAAAGGTGACATTCCTGGGAAAAAATATGAATTACCATTTGAACGCAAAGCTCCTGGGGTAATATTCAGACAACCGGTTGATCAGCCTGTACAAACAGGAATAAAGGCCATCGATGCCATGATCCCCATTGGAAGAGGACAGAGAGAATTAATTATTGGTGACAGGCAAACAGGAAAAACAGCCATTGCCATTGACACTATAATTAATCAGCGGGAATATTTTGAAAAAGGAGAGCCGGTTTTTTGTATTTATGTTGCTATTGGGCAAAAAGGATCAACAGTTGCAAATATTGCCAAGATTCTTGAGGACCACAAAGCAATGGAGTATACCGTAATTGTTTCATCCACAGCATCTGATCCGGCTGCACTTCAATATTACGCTCCTTTTGCAGGTTGTTCCATTGGAGAATTCTTCAGGGACACCGGAAGAGATGCTCTTATAATTTATGATGATCTATCCAAGCAGGCGGTTTCTTATCGAGAAGTTTCATTATTGTTGAGACGCCCTCCGGGACGGGAAGCCTACCCGGGTGACGTATTTTACCTACATTCAAGGCTGTTAGAAAGAGCTGCAAAGGTTATTAATTCAGATGAAGTAGCTCAGCAAATGAATGATATTCCGGAGTCTATTAGAAAAATGGTAAAAGGAGGTGGTTCTCTAACTGCATTACCAATTATTGAAACCCAGGCAGGTGATGTTTCTGCATATATCCCCACCAATGTTATTTCCATTACCGATGGTCAGATTTTCCTTGAATCAGATCTGTTTAATAGCGGTATCCGTCCGGCAATAAATGTTGGTATATCGGTTTCTCGTGTTGGAGGAAATGCACAGATTAAATCAATGAAAAAAGTGGCTGGAACACTGAAACTTGACCTGGCTCAATATCGTGAATTGGAGGCTTTTACAAAATTTGGCTCCGATCTGGATGCAAGTACTATGGCTACACTGGATAAAGGTGCAAAAAACGTAGAAATCCTGAAACAGGGTCAGTATTCACCTGTACCAGTTGAAAAACAAATTGCTATAATTTATGCTGGCACAAAAGGATTGCTTAAAAATATTCCGATTGAAAGTGTTTCCGATTTCGAAAAGGAATATATTGAATTCCTTGAATTAAAACATAAAAATGTCTTGGATGATCTAAAAGAAGGCAAGCTAACGGAAGAAATTGAAAAAGTTTTAACCGAAACAGCTCTTGACCTAGCATTAAAATTTAAAAAAGATTAAACTTTTTATAAAAGACACTCTATCTGAATGGCAGGACTGAAAGAAATCAGAACAAGAATTGCTTCCGTAACTTCAACACGGAAGATAACATCAGCCATGAAAATGGTGGCTGCTGCCAAGTTGCGCAAGTCACAGGATAAAATAGTACAGTTGCGACCATTTGCCAATAAGCTTGATGAGATACTGTCAAATGTTAGGAGAAGCCTGGAAGGAGAAATAGAAAATCCTTTGATCCAGGACAGGCAACCTGAGAAAGTACTGATAGTTCTGGTAACTTCCAATAGAGGACTTTGTGGCGCTTTGAATAGCAATGCCATAAAAAAAGCACTAAGTCAGGCGAAAGAAACCTATAGCGAACAGTTTAAAAAGGGTAACCTATCATTTTATGCTATTGGTAAAAAAGGCGCAGATTATTTGAATTTGTATAAATATCAGGTGGTTGATATAAACAATGAAATATATGATCACCTCGATTTTGAAAGTGCCGCTGATTTAGCTCAAAAGTTTATGAATCAGTTTGTTGAAGGAGAACTCGACCGTATAGATTTTGTTTACAATCAATTTAAAAATGCGGCGGTTCAAAATGTTTTGGCTGAAACTTTTTTACCACTAAGTATTGAAGAGGAAGCCGAAAAACCAACTAAGAATTTTGATTCTATCATTGAACCAGATGAGAATTATTTGGTACAGAACTTAATTCCCCGGTCATTGAAAACTAAATTGTTTAAGATTTTACTGGATTCTTATACATCTGAGCATGGTGCCAGGATGACATCCATGCATCAGGCCACTGATAATGCAAATGATTTGATACGTGAACTTTCATTACATTACAACAAGGCTAGACAGGCATCAATTACCAAAGAACTATTAGATATTGTTGGAGGTGCTGAGGCATTGAAATAAAAAAGCAATATCTTCGTTTATCATAAATCAGAAATTATTCTTTTTCAATAGAAATCAGTTCTTGTTATTTATCTTGAAATGCATTCAATAGAGGAAACAAGGGAATATATCGAGAAATCGATAAACAATCTTGAGTTTAATGAGGAGCCAAAAGAGCTTTACGAACCTATTCGCTATGTTTTTGGAACTGGTGGAAAGCGCTTACGGCCACTTATGACCCTTCTGGCCTGTAACCTCTTTGATGAAAAACTTGAAGGTGCGCTTATTCCTGCTCTTGGATTGGAAATATTTCATAATTTCACCTTGTTGCACGATGATATTATGGATGAGGCCGACCTACGCCGCAACCACCCTACCGTACATAAAAAATGGGATCAAAATGTGGCTATTTTATCTGGTGATGTTATGGCCATTCTTGCCTATGAATACATAACCAGCTGCGATGTTAAGGTACTTCCTGATGTAATAAAGGTTTTTAACACTACAGCTCGTCAGGTTTGCGAAGGCCAACAATTCGATATGAACTTCGAAATCCTTACACAGGTATCGGTTGAGGAATATCTGAAAATGATCGAAATGAAAACCTCTGTTTTGCTTGCCGGATGTATGCAGATTGGTGCCTTAATTGGAGGAGCAAGCAAGAAGGATGCCGAATTCCTTTATAACTTTGGTAGAGATATTGGAATGGCTTTCCAGATTCAGGATGACCTGCTGGATACCTATGGGGACACAGAGGTTTTCGGAAAAAGAATAGGGGGAGACATACTAGCGAACAAAAAAACCTATTTGCTGATTAAAGCCCTGGAAAGAGCCGACGAAAAGCAAAATAATATATTAAATGAATTGATAAATGGTTCTGCCGTCGATCCCCAGGATAAAATTGATGCAGTGAAGAATATTTATAATGAATTGGAAATCAAAGGCCTTACAAATGACCTGGCAGGTGATTATTTGAAAAATGCTTTGATAAACCTTGAAAAGGTTGAGGTGCCGGAAGAAAGAAAAGTACACTTGAAACAACTTGCCGACCTTCTTCTAAACAGAGAAAAATAGAATTTTTCATCAGTTTTATATTTTTGTTGCTTATCTTTTTATAGCCTATTTAACTTTTTTCCAGCGATTTTGTTCGTTTAATTCTTCAACCATATTCACCAGATCCTTAAGAACTTTTGGACCATCATAATAATCAAGAATCTTCTTTTCTTTTTCATTTAGCTTGAAATATATATAGGTGGTTTGCAAATCCATAATATGTGCCGAGTATACATCTTTCATTTCAAAAAAGTCTGAATTCAAAAAGGCTTCCTGAAGTTCTGAGAACTTCTTCTTGCTTATTTTAGTAGTATATACACCAATTTTATCCACATTTTCTTTTCCTTCATAAATGGCTATATGGTTGTTATAAATTCTTAATTTGTAAGCAGGGCAATTTCCCATGCAAGGAAGCTTTTCAACGGAAATAACAACGAATGCATTTTCGGTTTGTCTTGTAACAGAGCATCCATAGAGAAAGATTAGTCCAAAAAGTAACCAGGGAAATTTCATAGTATATACTTTCTCAAATGTATGAATTCAAATGCTTGGGTCCATTGAGTTTCCAAAATAATTGTATTTTTACTTTTCCTCAAGCAGGGTCAGGCCTGCTTGAAGATAATTATTTTTTGATTGAAGAACATGAAAAGAATTATAAATAGCATACTACTTATATTGATAATTTCAATAATTGGCTTTACAGGATACGGCCAGAAAAAGTATCCTAAATTTATAAAACCTGGGATCCCAATGGTTTGTTATGGCGACAACAGGGTTGCAAAAACCTTCATCCCGCCACCTTCAAAGTTTTTAAAATCCCATTCTTTGGAAACCGCTAAGAGTGCAGAAATAATAGTTACCTACAATGGGTTTACCTCTGATGCGAGGAAAGCTTTTCAACAAGCAGTTGATATCTGGGAAACCCTGATTGAATCACCTGTTCCAATTTATATGGAAGCCAATTGGGAAGATTTAGGAGAAACAACCCTGGGAAGTTGTTTTTCCAACGGTTATTATCTGGGTCTCTTCGTTGGAGCAAAATTTCCCTTTGCCTATTATCCTATTGCTGTGTATGAAAAAATGGCCAAAACCGATGTAAACCCTCCTGGTGAACCTGATCTGATTGCTAATTTTAGTTCAACAGCTAGCTGGTATTATGGTTCCGATGGCCAGACTCCAGCGGGAAAACATGATCTTGTATCTGTAGTCATGCATGAAATTGCCCATGGAATTGGATTTATAGGAAGTATGGGACTTTTGAATAGTAACACAGGAGCTTATGGTTTTGAAAATGGTTTTGTAATAGCATACGATGAATATATTGAGGACCTTGAGGGAGATGCACTGGTCGATACATCAAAATATGATAACCCTTCAAATATGTTGTACCAGGCAATGACCAGTGGATCACTTTATTATAACAGTCCGGTTGCCTTATACAATAATGCTGACACCAAACCCAAACTGTGGGCACCCAACGAGTTTGACCCTGGCTCCAGCATTTATCATCTCGATGAGTTTAAATATTCATCTGGGAATATTAATTCAATGATGACCCCTTCTATTTCTCAAGCGGAAGCAATTCATGACCCGGGTCCTATTACTTTGGGCATGATGGCTGACTGGGGTTGGATCCATACCTGGATTGAATTTGAACCTTTTGACGATCGGGAAAGTTTGGATAATCCATTTACATTGCCCATTGAAATCACCAGTGATACAGTGTATTATGCAGACACATCCTTTCTGGTATATTCTTATGACGAATTTGAAACTACGGATACTATTTGGCTGTCTTCAACTGGTTCAGAAAATAACTTTGAGGCTACTATTCCGGTTGATATAGCTGACCGCACAGTCAGTTATTTTGTTTCCACTACTGATTATTTTGGACGTGAATTTACTGACCCACCAATGGCTCCCGATTTATTTTATCAGTTTTACGTTGGGCCAGATACTGTCAAACCAGTCATCGAGCACTTCCCGGTTGAGTTTATTCTGTTCAATAGCGATTCACTAAAAATAAAAGCTGCTGTTACCGATAATCTATTTATCGACAGTGTTTATGTTGAGTATTTTGTAAATGAAACTTCTCAGACACCCCTGACTATGCAACATGATTCAGTGGATGATTATTCAACATTTATGACATTTGCTGAGGGTACATTGAATCCAGGGGACTCAATTAGATATAGAATTGTTGCTGTAGATAGTTCGGAAAATGCAAATGTGGCCTTTAAACCTCTTGAAGATTATTATGTGATTCGTGTTGAAGATATCCGGCAACCACAGGCCGAATACCAGAATGATTTCAATAGCCAATCAGATGACTTTCTGTTCACCGGTTTTTCAATAACAACTCCTGAAAATTTCAATAGCGGTGGACTTCATACTGTTCATCCATATGAGAGCCCTGACCAGGATAATCAGAACATAGAATATGTTGCTCAATTGAAAATTCCAATTATTCTTAAGAATGATGATGCCTTTATGAGTTTTGATGATATAGCCTTGATAGAACCGGGTGAACCTGGCACCAAGTGGGGCGATGAAGAATTCTGGGATTATGTAGTATTAGAAGGGTCAAAAGATGAAGGGAAAACCTGGAAAAATATTGACACTGGCTATGATTGTAGAAAGTATCCTGATTGGGAAACCAGATATACTTCAGCAGTTGAGGAAAACAATTCTACTGCTGTTGGAACACCCGACCTATACAAGCCAAACCTCATAAACCTGTTAGGAAATACTTATTTTAGTGGAGGAGACACCATTCTACTTCGCTTCAGGTTGTTCTCTGATCCTTATGCACATGGCTGGGGTTGGGCCATTGACAATCTGAAAATTCAGGGTACTGTTTCAACAGTTGAGGATGAACGATTTGCTCAGACTGATATAAAAGTTTATCCAAATCCGGTAAGGGATCAGCTATCCATTGAAATTAATAATTTACCACCACAAACAGGTGAATATATTATATCAATTCATGATGTTTTGGGAAGGGAAATAAGAACTATTCAGGGAAATACTGGCCAGTCAATTGTAAGGGAGGTGGTTGATATATCAGCAGTTCCTAATGGATTAATTCTTATAAATTTCCGGTCAGGAAATTATTCAAGTTGGATACGGGTACTAAAAGTGGAATAATCAATTTTCATATACAAGATAAATAAAATAAGGTCTAAATTAGTATCTACTGCTTTGGAGAACATTCTGTCAAATATCTTATCTTAAATCCTAGTCTACTGCCTTAGAGAAACCCCTGTTGGGATTCTTTAGGTGGCATTGCAACTCAGCAATTTTTTTTGGACTCATAAAATTTACCATAAACAAATTCTATATCCAGTTAATATAAGGATTTGATAATGAATATTTTAATTTACAAATTTGATATATATTGTTAATCAAAAACAAATATGTTATGTTACAATTAGTAAAAGACTTAGAACCCTTGAAAATTAAAATTTGGGCTCACAGATAAGGGGAGAAATAATCTACCCCTGAAGACTCCAGTTACGATGAGGTTCGAAAAGTGTACAATGGAATGATAGATAAACGTCCCGGATTGATTGTTAAATGTGTGGATGTTGCAGATGTAATAAATGCCGTAAATTTTGGTAGAGAGAACAACTTACTGGTAGCTGTCAGAGGAGGTGGCCACAATGGTGGAGGTTTAGGCATTTGTGATGATGGCCTGGTAATTGATTTGTCAGGAATTAAATTTGTACATGTAGATACATGCAGCGAATACAGTGAGAGTCGGTGGCGGAAATGTTTGGGGAGAAGTGGATCATGCAACCCATCCCTTTGGTTTGGCAGTTCCAGCAGGAATAATTTCTACTACTGGAGTAGGAGGTTTAACACTTGGAGGTGGAGTGGGTCACCTGTCACGAAAATATGGGCTAACTATCGATAATTTATTAGAAGCGGATATGGTTTTAGCCGATGGCTCATTTGTAACAGTAAGTGCGAAACAAAATGCGGATTTGTTTTGGGCAATTCGGGGTGGCGGTGGAAATTTTGGCATAGTTACCTCATTTAAATTCCAGGCGCATCCTGTAAAAACTGTTTACGGTGGACCAACTTTATGGCCAATAGAAAAAACGGAGGAAATTATGAACTGGTACCATGAATTTCATCTTGAATGCTCCTGATGAATTAAATGGCTTCATCGCAACTCTGATTATTCCTGGACCTCCATTTCCCGAACACCTTCACAACAAACAATTTTGTGCTATTGTATGGTGTTATGCAGGGGATTTAGACAAAGCTGAGGAAGCTTTTAAACCAGTTTTGGCAATGAATCCGTTTTTTGAACATGGTGGGTGCGATGCCCTACCCATCCATACAGTCTTTATTTGACGGAATGCTGATTCCAGGGATGCAATGGTACTGGAGAGCTGACTTTTTTAATGAATTAGGACCGGAAGTTCAGGCTCAGCATTTAAAATTTGGGTCAAGCATTCCCACACCCCTTTCACAAATGCATTTATATCCAATCAGCGGAGCAGCAAGTCGAGTTGGGAAAGAAGAAACTCCCTGGGCATACAGAGATGCAAATTACTGTGGAGTAATAGTGGGAGTTGATCCCGATCCTGCAAATGCTGAAAAGATTACACAATGGTGTAAGGATTACTGGGAAGGTACACACGCATATTCATCTGGAGGTGCTTATTCAAACTTTATGATGGATGAAGGTCAGGAGCGTGTTAAAGCTAGCTATAAACACAATTATGAGCGCCTGGTTAAAATCAAAAACAAATTTGATCCTAATAATCTTTTTAAGGTAAATCAAAATATTAGGCCAGCTAATTAATCAAAGTTATTCATTTCTTATTTGCAAGCCAGAGGTATCTCTGGTTTTTTACTTTTATATAACACATACATTTCCCGGTTCCTCAGAATACATTGCATAAGGAATTAAAACCTGATTGAAGCTTATTAAGTCATAATAAAGATTGTTGCGCATAAGAGCAATGTGATAGCATATGTTCGTTAAAACTTCAAGTAATACACTTTTTGTTACTTTA
Source organism: uncultured Bacteroidales bacterium (assembly GCA_963750735.1). Taxonomy (GTDB): domain Bacteria; phylum Bacteroidota; class Bacteroidia; order Bacteroidales; family VadinHA17; genus JANTGF01. Next base: position 18,212 of record CAVVRY010000018.1, read on the forward strand.
AAATTTAAAACAGATGAAAAATTATTAAATTTGTCGCTCTGTACCAATTAACAACTTAAATTAAGCAATGGCAAAGAACGTAGGAACTGTATCTCAGATAATAGGTCCGGTTGTGGACGTGAGTTTTGATGTTGAAGGATCTAAACTTCCTGAAATCATGGAAGCACTTGAGATAAAAAAACCCGATGGCGCAAACCTGATTCTGGAAGTTCAACAACATATTGGAGAAAATACCGTGAGAACCATTGCAATGGATTCAACGGATGGACTTCAAAGAGGCATTGAGGTTTTGGCAACCGGGTCTCCTATAATGATGCCTATTGGCGACCAGGTAAAGGGTAGATTGATGAATGTTATTGGTGATGCTATTGATGGAATTGGGCCCCTTGACAGGAAAAAAGGATATCCGATTCACAGGGAGCCACCAAGATTTGAAGATTTAACCACAGAGAAAGAGATTCTTTTTACTGGAATTAAAGTTATTGATCTTATTGAACCTTATTCCAAGGGAGGTAAAATCGGATTATTCGGTGGAGCCGGTGTGGGGAAAACAGTTGTTATATTAGAACTTATTAATAATATCGCAAAAGCTTATTCAGGAATATCGGTTTTTGCCGGAGTCGGTGAAAGAACCAGGGAAGGAAATGACCTCTTAAGGGAAATGCTTGAAGCTGGTGTAGTTGACTATGGAGAAGAATTCATGAAAGACATGGAAAATGGTGGTTGGGATTTGAGCAAAGTGGACCATGAAAAATTAAAAGATTCAAAATTGGCCCTTGTTTTTGGTCAAATGAATGAACCTCCAGGAGCCAGGGCCAGGGTGGCACTTTCCGGACTTTCTGTGGCTGAATACTTCCGTGATGGGGAAGGCGAGGGTGAAGGTCGTGATATTCTGTTTTTCATGGACAATATTTTTAGATTTACCCAGGCAGGTTCTGAGGTTTCGGCTTTGTTGGGCAGAATGCCATCAGCTGTGGGATATCAACCAACCCTGGCTACTGAAATGGGGGAGTTGCAGGAAAGAATTACTTCTACAAAAAACGGATCCATTACTTCAGTACAAGCCATTTATGTACCAGCTGATGACCTTACTGACCCGGCGCCGGCAACAACCTTTGCTCACCTTGATGCAACTACAGTACTAAGCCGTAAGATTACAGAGTTGGGAATTTACCCTGCAGTTGATCCACTGGATTCAACTTCAAGAATTCTGACACCTGATGTTGTTGGTGTTGAACACTATGAAACTGCCCAAAGAGTGAAAGAAATATTACAGAGGTATAAAGAGCTTACTGATATTATAGCCATTCTTGGAATGGATGAATTGTCAGAAGAAGATAAAAAAGTGGTTCAAAGGGCTCGTCGTGTTCAGCGATTTTTGTCCCAACCTTTTCATGTGGCTGAACAATTTACCGGTTCTCCCGGGAAGTGGGTTGCTATTGAAGATACTATTAAAGGATTTAAGATGATTCTTGACGGGGAAGTAGACGAATACCCAGAAGGAGCTTTCCATATGGTAGGAACAATAGAAGAAGCTATTGAAAAAGGAAAGAAAATGATTTCTGACGTTGAATAAGAAGGCTTTATTTTTATCATTGAAAGAACGATTATATGTTTCTTGAAATTATAACACCAGAACAAACTGTATTTTCAGGCGAAATAAGCCTTATAAAGGTGCCAGGTACCAAAGGTTCTTTTGAGGTACTTAACAACCATGCCCCCATAATTTCAACCCTTGATAAGGGCGACATTAAGATTATTACAAGAGGGGATGAGGAAAAACATTTTTCTATTGTAGGTGGAGTTATTGAAGTACGTGATAATAAAATTATAGTTTTGGGGGACTTTGTATAGCATGAAAAAATTATTAGCCATCTTTTTTATAATAATTCCATTAATTACAACTGGACAGGAAATGGTATTTATTACTTCCAGCGATGGATTGAAGATTACCGCTGATTTTTACCAGTCCGATCCCTTTCAGCCCTATATGATTTTTATGCACCAGGCTCGTTCTTCACGGGGAGAATACAAGGAAATTGCACCCAGATTTGTAAAAATGGGTTACAACTGCCTGGTTGTTGACCTCAGGTCAGGGGGTGAAATGAATTATGTTCAAAACGAAACTGCCAGTCGTGCAAATGAAGAAAATCTACCCAACAGCATGGTCGATGCACGTAGAGATGTTGCTGCAGCCATTGATTATGCATTTAAGGAAAGTGGAAGACAGGTTATATTGTTTGGATCTTCCTATTCTGCAACCTTAGCTTTGGAAGAATCCAAATCTGATCCCAAAGTTCAGGCTGTAATAGCATTTAGTCCAGGCGAGTATTTCCCTGGTCACTCGGTTAAAGAAACCTTGAATGGATTAAAGAAACCCTATTTCGTAACAGGCTCTCTGAATGAGCAACCCTATATTGAGGAACTTATGTCTGGAACCAACTCAGAAGTAGGAATAATTTTTGCCCCCAAGGATGGTCAGGGCAGGCATGGTGCAAGCACTCTCTGGAAAGAAGAACCTGCTGCATCAGAGTATTGGTTGGCACTGATAATGTTTATCAGGTCACTATAAGCTTTGACTTTCAAGCTTACTCAACTTTTTCAGGTAATTTCCCAATTTCCAATTATTTCATTTTACTTCTTTTAACTGGTATGGCTTATCTTTTCCAGGGCCTCCATGTCTTTTATTTCGAAAGAATTTCCCTCAACACTAACGAACCCCTTTAATTTAAACTCCCTTAAAATCCGTATAAAACTTTCTTTGGCCAGGGAAGCAATATCAGCAAGGTCCTGCCGGGTTAGATTTGTTGTAAATGAGGGAGAATTGTATATAGCTTTTGACAAATAAATAAGAGCTTCAGCTACCCGGCCATGCATATTTTTATGCGTAAGTGTAATAAGTTTATCGTGGAGATTGACATGGATTTTATTCAGATAACCGATAAATTGCATGGCAAATTCAGTGTTTCCCCTCATAACTTTTTCAAAAGCTTTTATATCAATAAAGCAAACCAGAGAATTTTCGAGTGCCATTACTGAAAAATGATGTTTGAAATCTGACATAAAACCAGGTCCGCCTACAAGCTCATTTGGCTTTCGAACAGTAAGTAAAAGGTTGTTCTTGTTACTATCTTCAATATAAATTTTGAGCAATCCGCTTGTTAGGGCAGCCAAATGGGTTAAGGCACCATTTTGCTTAAAAACCGTTTCGCCAGCATTGAACCGAATTTCATATCGGTTTTCATCTAAATAAGCTAATTCTTCCTTGTTTAGATAATTGAAAAGGCTCAGTTTAAAGGGGCAATTCAGACAATTTAATTTCTTTGGTTGCTCTGCCATTTTTATTTCAGAAAAAGGGTTAAAGTGCGAATCTAAATAATTTTCAATGATTTACAAATAGATAAATGAAAAATATATACAATCTGATTGATATTTGTCAATATCAGGGTTATAATATATCAGTTTGACTAAGGAAAAAGAATTTTATTTAAAGGACTTATTACACGCCGATTTCTCTTGCTATGACCCGTATATTTAATAAAATTGTCATGTTATAAAATTAACAAACGAAAACTATTTCTAACTAATAAAAATTATGATTATGAGAAACCTGAAACTTTTAACTTTTTTACTCGCTGTATTAGCTGTATTTGCTATGAGCTGCGAAGGCCCAATGGGACCTGCAGGACAAAATGGTGCTAATGGTACAAACGGTACAGATGGTACAGATGGCGTAGATGGCAATATTACTTGCCTGGCATGTCACTCCAGCGATAACATTCAAAGCGTTAAAGAGCAATTTAATCAATCTGTTCACTCAGCCGGTCAAATAGCAGTTGACTATGCAGGTGGCCGTTCTTCTTGTGCCCAGTGTCACTCAAGCGAAGGCTTTATTGAGTGGGCTCATAATGGCTCAGTTGCAGAAAACATTGCAGCACCTAGTGCTTGGGAATGTGCAACATGTCACGGCTTGCATTCAAGTTTTGAAGTGACTGATTATGCATTAAGAGCTGATGATCCGGTTGAATTTATTTTTGACGAAACAGTTGTAGCTGATTTTGGCAACAGTAATTTATGTTCAAACTGTCACCAGTCACGTAGAGCTGAGCCAAACGTTTCTGATCCTGGTACTGAATTTGAAATTACAAGTACACATTATGGACCACATCATGGCGCACAATCAAATGTTCTTTATGGTGCGGGTTTTGCTGAAATAGCTGGTTCAGTTTCCTACCCAGACGCAGGATCAGCAAACCATATGGGTGCATCTTGTACAGGTTGTCACATGGCCGATGGTGGCACTGTAACTGATCAAGGAGGTCATACATTTAATCCATCTCTAAAATCTTGTAATGACTGTCACGGTGCAAGTGATGAGAATTTCAACTATGGTGGCGTACAAACAGCAGTTCATAATCAACTTGAGGAGTTGAGAGATATTTTATTGGGTCTTGGAGTTATCGAGGAAGGCATAGAAGAAGTGTATGAACTGAATCCGGAGACCGGTGATATAGAATTAGTAGTATATACAGATGGATATCATCCTGTAGTAGGTACTTATCCAATGGAACAGGCTCAGGCTTTCTTTAACTGGGTAGGTCTGGAAGAAGATCGTAGCATGGGTGTACACAATCCAAAATATGTTAATGCTTTATTGACAAATACAATTGAAGCTTTACAATAATTGAGAAATAGTGGTAAAAAAAAAGCTTCGCGAGAAGCTTTTTTTTATCTTTATAGTAAAAATTATGTCTTATTTTAATAGAATCAGTATGAAAAAACTATTGAAACTTCTTATCCAACTGCATTTTTCGCTTTAATCTATCTTTCTTCTTGCGAATATGCATATATAGTTGAGGAAGAAATAGAGCCCCCTGATACAACAGTAGATATGAGCTTTAATAACTCAATAAAGCCCATATTTTCAAACCGAAACTGTACCAATTGTCATAAGCCTAGTAGTACATCAGCCAGACCTGACTCCGGATAATGCTTATGGAGAGATAGTTCCAGACCTACGTAGATTTGACAATCCAGATCTGAGTATTATATATACAAAGCCGCTTCCTGATGGCGACCATTTTCAGAAGTATACTGCAAAACAAGCACAGGATATTTTGCTTTGGATTCAACAGGGAGCAAAAGATAATTAAAGTTTGGCAAATCAAGATTTTAAAAAAATATATAAAGAATATAGTATGAAAAAGAAGATATTTCAACTGTCCCTGCTTTGGGTTTTCTTCGCTTTTGCAGGATATGCACAGGAAGCAACAGAGGAAAAAAAGGTGGACGACAGGCCTGTTTCATCTACTTTTGAAAGTAGTATGCTTATTGATAACCAGACCAACATAATCCCGGATAAGAAAACCCTGGAAATGCAAATCCAGCATCGTTTTGGACCTATGACCAATGGCTTTTCAGATTTGTTTGGTATTTATGCACCGGGAGCCAATATTCGAATGGGATTTAACTATAGTATTATCGACAGATTGCTGGTGGGATATGGATTAACCAAGAAAAACATGTACAGTGATTTCCAGATCAAATATGCCCTTCTTCGTCAGACCCGCTCGGGCAGAATACCTTTATCAATTACCTTATACGGAAATGCTGCCATTGACAGTAGGGATAAAGAGGTTTTTGGAACAGAGTACAAATTTGTTGATCGACTATCCTATTTTGGTCAGGTGATTTTTAGTAGAAAATTTGCCGACTGGCTTTCGCTACAAATACATGGTAGTTATACACATTATAATATTGTCGCTGAGGATATGGATCACGATAAAATTGGTGTAGGTATTAACGGACGAATTAAATTTTCACCTCAGTCTTCAATCATATTCCAGTATGATCAACCGATCAGTGTTCAGGGTAAATCAGAATCTAAACCAAACCTGGGTTTTGGCTATGAGGTTTCAACTTTTACACATGCTTTCCAGATTTATGTGGGAACAGCACAGGGTATAATTCAGCAGGATAACTACATGTATAATCAGAATGATTTCACCAAAGGTGAAATGATGTTTGGCTTTACCATAACAAGATTGTGGCAGTTTTAAGTTATTGTGAAGAACAACTTCATATTTTAGTTAGTATCAGTTAGGTTGCTTTTACGATTAGAATAAACTTCTGTGATTTGCAGAAGTTTATTCCAATTGTCTTTTCGGGTTCAAATTAGCTTTTCTCACTAGCTCTGATTGACTTATAGTTTTAAATAGAATTTAGAACAAAACCAATAGAATCAAACCATGAAACTTCCAAAATCATTTTATAGCTGGACAACTGCTATGGGAGCTGCTATTGCAACAATTAGCTTTATATTATTTGTTTTTTTGATAGTTCTTTCTTTTTTATTTGGTGAAGGCTCAGGCTATACGGGACTTGTTACCTACATTATTTTACCCGTTTTTATAGTTATTGGAGGATTAATGATTCCAATAGGAATATTCACAAAACGCAGGAGAGAAAAAAAGCACAAGGTTGTTAGAGAAGTAAAATTTCCAATTTTTGATTTTAATGATCCAAAACAGCGAAGAATATTTTTCATTTTTGGAACGGGAACTATAATTTTTTTGATGTTGATAGGGCTGGGGAGCTATGAAGCTTTTCATTATACTGAGTCAACAACTTTTTGTGGTACTGTTTGCCATTCTGTAATGGAGCCTGAATATGTAGCGTACCAAAACTCATCACACGCAAAGGTTGGCTGTGTTGACTGCCACATTGGAGGAGGGGCTAGCTGGACAGTAAAATCTAAATTATCCGGATCATATCAGGTGTATTCTGTTGCATTTAATAAATATGAAAAACCCATTCCAACTCCTGTCCATAATCTTCGTCCGGCACAGGAGACCTGTGAAGAATGTCACTGGCCTGAGAAGTTTTACTCACGCAAGCTGGACCTTGAGAAACATTACCTGGCGGATGAAAAGAATACTGAGTGGGATATTAACCTGCAAATGAAAATTGGTCCTGAACACAGCGGTCATGGTCTGAAAGAAGGTATTCACTGGCACATTAATCCGGATATTAAGGTAGAATATATATCTAATGATCCTAAGAGGGAGCAGATATCCTGGGTTCGATATACCAATAAAATTACAGGCGAGGAGATTATTTTTCAGGAAGAAGGTGTAAATTATACCCAGGAACAATTTGATACACTTGAGATTCGAACCATGGATTGTCTGGATTGCCATAACCGACCATCACACAATTATAATTCTCCTATGACCTTTGTAAATACGGCCATAAGTGCCGGAGCTATCCCGCAGGAATTACCTGAAATTAAGATGCTGGCTCTTGAAATTATGGGTGGTGACTACCCATCGAAGGATAGTGCCATGAAGTATATTGAAACAACTGTGAATGAATATTATGAATCCTCCTATAGTGAAATATACCAGGATAGGAAAGAGCTGATAGAAATGGCCATTACCGGATTACAAACAGAGTTCAATAAGAACATATTCCCCGGGATGAAAGTTAACTGGAGAGCCTATCCAAATCATATTGGCCATTTGGAATTCAACGGTTGCTTCCGTTGCCACAACGACCAGCATAGTGATGAAAGCGGAAAAACTATTTCTATGGATTGCAACTTGTGCCATACTATTGTGGGCCAGGGAGTACCTGATACACTTCAGGTGGCTAAATACAATGAATCACTTGAGTTTGTGCACCCCAATGACCCTGATCAATACTGGAAAGAAATGCTATGTGTTGACTGCCATAGTGGTTTGTATTAATCAAGAGCCAGGTTTGGAATGAATTTAATTGCCCAAATGCCCATTTCCCTTTTGTGAGAAGAGCATATCCAGGGGACATTTTATGACAAAAGATCCATGTTTTTGTGATATATAACATTTTAGTTATCCGATATTCGAATGTTTATATATTTTTACACACTCATTTAATATTTTCCCCGGAAATTAGTTTGGTGGAACTTTATTGTTAAAAGCCTTATCCTTGAGGCAAAATTTAGTTTTAAAAATTTACACATGAAAAAAATATTTGATTTTTTATTCTCAATGCAATGGATGGCATTTCTCATTCTTATAATGATATTTTCCACTGCCACAGCAACTTTTATTGAAAATGATTTTGGACCAGCAGCTGCAAGAGCAGCAGTCTACAACGCAAGGTGGTTTGAAGTTTTACTTTTATTTATAATCATAAACCTGATTGGGAATATGATTGTTAATAAAGTATATAAAACAAAAAAATTGAGCATATTCATATTCCATTTTGCTTTTCTTTTCATTTTTTTAGGTTCTGCTATTACCCGGTACATAAGCTATGAAGGATCCATGCATATTCGGGAAAATGATTCATCTGACCGTATTATTTCTTCACAATCATATCTTAGTATTGAAGCAGAAAATGAATCCGGGGATGTGCAATACCATGAAAAGACACAATTTATAGCCGGCAAAAAGAATAAATTCAATAAAACCCTCAAAATTGGGAATGAATCATTGAAGCTTAAATTGACCAGGTATATCCCAAATGCTGAAAAATCATTGATTCCTGACCCTGTTGGTGAGCCCGTTGTTTCATTTGTAACATTAGGATCTGAGGGTAGACAGCCACATCTTCTTACACCTGGAGAGACAGAGCATATTGCTGACTTTCATGTGGGATTTAATAATGCTGCTGCCGATTTTAACATTGTTATTAAGGATGAAGGTTTATATTTTACATCAAAAAACGATGTTTCACTAATGGATATGGGCACAAATTCACAGACTCCCCTGGCAGATGGAGAATTGCATCCTTTTGAGACAAAGAGATTATATACTACTAATAATACACAAATAGTACTATCTGACTTTGTAAATAAAGGTAAAGTAGATTGGGTTGTTGGTCCAAACGACGGGGCATTTCGACCTGATGTTTTGCTTCTGGAAGCATCATTTAAATCAAAGACTGAAATTCTTCCCTGTTTTGGAAAGGCTGATAGAATTGGGACTCAACAGAGTTTTGACCTCGATGGAACAACCGTTACCCTGACCTATGGCCCCAGGTGGATTCAGCTTCCATTTGCTCTCTTCCTTAAAGATTTTCAGCTTGAAAGGTATCCCGGTTCAAACAGTCCGGCTTCCTATGCAAGTGAAGTTACTTTGATTGATAGGGAGAGTGGTATTGAAAAACCCTATCGGATATTTATGAATAATATATTGAATTATAAGGGCTACAGGTTTTTCCAGTCTTCATATGATACAGATGAGAAAGGAACCATTTTATCAGTAAATCACGATGCGATGGGAACTTTTGTAACGTATATAGGTTACTTTTTAATGACCCTGGGTATGGTATTATCCATTTTTAACAAAAATAGCCGTTTCAGAAGCCTTGCAAGATCAGGGAATAATACCAGAGGAGTTGCGGCAACAGTTTCTACTCTGCTTGTACTTGCATTTACTACGCTTATGCCTTCCACTTTAAATGCTCAAACAGCATCAGGCACAAATGACGTCATAAGTTCCAGCCAGGCGAACGAATTGTCATCTATTCTGGTTCAGGACCAGGGAGGGCGTATTAAGCCCCTTCAATCAATGGCATCTGATGTTATGAGGAAGGTAGTTAAAAGTGAATCGGTTAATGGTATGAACTCAATGCAGGTTGTTATGGGGATGTATTTATTCCCGGAATCATGGCAACATGTCCCTATGATCAAGGTAACTAATGGAGAGATTCAGAAAATGCTGGGAGTTCGTGACAAATTTGTATCCTACGTTGACTTCTTTGATATGGCTGCAATGGGTCAGTACAAGCTATCGAAAATCGTGCAGGAAGCCTATCAGAAAAAGCCAGGTTTACGGACCAAACTTGACCAGGAAATCCTAAAGGTGGATGAAAGGGTTAATGTTTGTTATATGGTATACTCCGGAAGTATAATAAGGATATTTCCTGTTTTGAATGATCCAAATCATAAATGGTATGGCCCGGCAGAAGCTGTAAGTGTAGTTCCAAAATCAGATTCCATTTTTGTAAGTGGAGTTCTCGCTTCTTACAAGAATTCCATCGCTCAGAAAGGCAATGAAGCAACAGCTTCGGAGATTATAAATGGCATAAAAAAATATCAACAAATTAATGCCGGTGAGTTGTATCCAGCCAAATCGAAAATCTCACTGGAAATATTTTACAACCGGATTCATATTTTTGATAAGCTTACAAAATACTATGCGATCATTGGCTTTATCCTGTTGATTCTTCTTCTGATTTCTGTTCTGAATGAAAAAACAGGAATAAATAAAATTATTCGAATAGCCACCTTATTACTCTTATTGGGTTTTATTTTCCACACATTTGGTTTGGGTATTCGTTGGTATATTTCCGAACACGCTCCATGGAGTAATGGATATGAATCCATGATTTATATAGCATGGGCTGCTATGCTCTCGGGTTTGATATTCGTTCGAAAATCAACCTTTACTCTGGTTGCAGCCTCATTGCTTGCTGCTTTAACCCTTATGGTGGCACATATGAGCTGGATGAACCCGGAGATTACGAACCTGGTACCTGTTCTGAAGTCCTATTGGTTGACTATACATGTATCAGTTATTACGGCCAGCTATGGATTCCTTGGAACAGGGATGGTCTTAGGACTGTTTAATCTGGTTCTGTATATAATGAAAACAGACAAGAATCATTTTAAGCTGGAGAAACAGATTAAAACACTTAGTGAAATCAATGAATTATCACTTATTCTTGGTGTCTACTTTTTATCTGTTGGTACTTTCTTAGGAGGTGTTTGGGCCAATGAATCCTGGGGACGTTACTGGGGCTGGGACCCAAAGGAGACCTGGGCATTGATAACGGCACTGGTATATATTTTCATAACCCATATGAGGTTTGTACCGGGGCTAAAAGGAGATTTTGCTTTTAACCTTGCATCAGTTGTAGGATTCTTTTCCGTATTGATGACTTATTTTGGAGTGAACTATTACCTGGCTGGTCTTCATTCTTATGCTGCTGGCGATGCTGTACCCATTCCGAAGTTTGTTTATTTTACGGTCGCAAGCCTTGTTTTAATAATTCTTTTTGCCTGGTTCAACGAAAAGAATTTTAGAAAAAAGATCCCTGCTGTTAAGTAAACTGTAAATGAATCGAAAATAAAAATCGGGAGGCTGAGAACCAGTCCTCCCGGTTTCATTTTTGTAATAAAATCTTTACCAACAACTTTGTCTACCTCCACAATGAGCATCCGTACCCAGATAAGAATAACTGAAGCTTCCACCTGTGGGATTGTTTACAATTGTGCCACCATCCACAAAGCTTCTGGGATCAAAATAAGTATTCCCATCCACATGCCATGATGTCCCATATGTTCCCTGGTAAACAGGAGAACCGCTATCTCCATAATCTCCATCATTCGCATTATGACACCAGAAACAGTTAACCTGAGTCCAACCGCTAGCTATTAAATCCTGATCATTATCTTTATGAGGCGTTCTTCTATGACCACCATAGTTTGGAGGTTGAGGGTCTGCTGGGCCAGGAGTTGTAATTGTATAATCACCAGTCATATTGCCAACACCGGAATGACAGGCATCGCAGGAAGAAATAGTTCCAACAGTTGAATTCCATGCCGGCGTTAAAGTATATATGGGTGAATCTGGAGGTCTTGCACCCCATATTAAAACGCCGTCAGTTCCCCTGTAAGCGCTTTTACCATCACTATGACAATAGATATTGCCACAGGTTTTGTCGCCATTGTAAGACGGTGTATTGCTGTCTGCTCCATTCCTGTATACCAGGCCGGAGGGATCAAAAGCGACATTGGCTGCACCGCCACTTGGGTGTGAGCCTTCAAGATCACCACCTGATCCATACTGGTAATGGCAGGTGTTGCATTCGAATTGATATTTGGATGTATGAGCGTAATGACCCTCTGTAGTACCCCAGCCTGGAAAATTTGCAATATGGCAATCTTCACATCCGGTTGGAGCAAAGCTGTCTTCATGAGGATGACAGCCAATACAATTGTCCCCTGCATGATGATTACCTCCGGTACCATCATTATTATGATAGTTTGTACTTGTATGACAAACCTCACATATTCCATCATAATTGGAATCTCCATCTGCACCTGAGTTGGAGCCTGTTTGTTCTGTAAATAGTACAGTTTTATCTCCACTGTTTGGAGTTGAAACAATATTTCTAATTAAATAAATGTTGGCCTTATTAGTATTGTGTGTTTGATGACAGGCTGAGCATCCCATGGACTCGTGCGCTGTATAGGTATGACAACTGGCACATAGAGCATCATTATTTGTTTGACGGAGAAGATAGCCGTCTGTGGTAGCTGAATAATGAACCTGGTGGCAACTTGAGCATTCAATATTGCCATCGGGTATTATCACAGATCCTGTAGGCGGTTCCTTATACGCAATATTTCCTGTAGGATAGGCCAGACCAATAGGGTGACTTCCTTTATTATTGATGTTGTCGTCTGCATATCGGCCAACATCCCGGGCTGAATGACAATCCTTACACATGGCATCACCTTCATTGGAAATCCGAAGATAGTTTGGAATTGTATTTCCAACATGCTGATCATGGCAGGTAGAACAGATTATATTTCCATCAGGCAGGCGTAGCAGCATTTCCGGATTAGTAGGTGTGTTTGTCTCGTAGCTTGCATTGATTGCCAATTCACCCCAGGCATGAGAAGTCCCTCTCGTTCCGGGTATTGCCTTGTCTGAGTTATCCAGGGGCAGACCGCTTGCTGTTCCGGTTGGATTGTGGCAACTGATACACAAATTGGCATTTCCGTCAACTGCAGTTAAGGCTCCTCCGGGAGCATTGTGGAATATATGACATGCACTACAGGTATAAACAATATGTCCCTGTGCAAGACCTAAATTGTTAATAGCTGAGAATAAAGCAACTAGAAATATCCCTTTTATCAAGTATTGATTTAATTTATAGGAGATATCTTTCATTTTAAAATCCAGTATAGTTGTTTATTTACTTATAATTAATTTTCCTGAACTGACCAGGTCTTCTGAAGCAACTCTTACCATATATATACCTTTTGGAAGACCGCCCAAGTCAATTATTTCCTTGGCCTCGTTGGGATTAAGTTGCACCGAGTAAATTATCTGTCCCTGCAAATTATAAATCTCTATCTTCATATTGTTATGAACTGGGTTAATAAGCTCTATAGTCAATAGGCCACTTGTTGGGTTCGGATATAAGCTTATGATATCATCCAGCACAATAGATTCAACAGGCAACTGTAAAACAGTTATAGTATCCGAAAAGGCTACATCACCACAGTTTTCATTGTATGAGGTTAGAGTTACAATATAATCACCTGGACTTGAATATGTGTGAACCGGATTGGCTTCTGTGCTTGTTTTTGTATCGCCAAAATCCCATAGGTATGAATCAGAATTAAGAGAAGTATTTATGAAACTAATTTCCATTGCATTATGATTGAAGTCGAATCCTGGTACGGGAGATTCCCTTTTAACAATATCAGGATAACCAACAGACTTTGTATTACTGCAGTTTTGATCACTTACTAATTTAACCTCATATGTACCCTGATCGGAAACAGAAAGTGTATATGGGCTTTGATGAATATTTTCAACTGTCTTAGGGTTTGAGTCATCATTTGTATATGTAATAGACCAGGGTGAAGAGCCTGTAAGATCAATGATCAGATCTGTGCTCTGATCCTCACAGATCAAAACTGTAGCATTTCCAATTGTGATAGTTGATGTAGGTAAAGAATTCATCGTAACCTCGGCTGTTCCGGTGTAAATGCTTCCGGAGCAACCACCACCTTCCAGAGCAACCACTTCGTAAAGTCCTGCTTCTGAAACCTTAAGCAGGTAGGGATTATTTGTTGTAGTTTCCGTTTTTGGATCAGATCCATTCTTAGTATAGGTAAAGGTCCAGGGAGGTAGTCCTGTAAAACTTATTGCTATATCAGTTGATTCTCCGTCGCATATTGCTACCTCCCCATTTGAAATATTGGAAGTAGGAGGATCATTATTTACTTCAATTTTTGTTTTTCCTGTGAAACAGGTGCCTGCAGAGTTGGCATCATTGAGAGCTGATACTTCATAGGTCCCAGGTTCAGAAACCGTTAAAACATATCGATTCTCTATTATGTTATTAACCTCTACCGGGTTTAACCCGTCCACCGTATAGATGAATGTCCAGGGCGCTGTTCCGGTGAATTCAATTTCAATATTCGTGCTTTCTCCCTGGCAAATGATAGTATTCAGGCTATTCATTTTTGCTGTTGGTAAAGCACTGTTAATGCCATACACATCAAATGCTGAATTATTCAATGAACTAATTAGTAGCTGATTATGGGAATTTGAAACAATATCGAGAGGTACATTCAATTGGCCTTCTGTACTTCCAAACTCACCAAACCGGGTAATATACGATCCATTCTGATCGAATATGCTTATTTGCGCCTGAAATGGATCAGTAACAAATATATTTCCACAATTGCCTGTGGTAATACCCTGGATTCTGTAAAACTCACCTTCTCCATTTCCATGTTTTCCAAAGCTGCCAATTAATGTTCCATCAAGATTGAATATCCATACCTTAACTTCAGGATTAAATCCGGTGCCCAATCCCCCATGTTCTGCAACCAGTAAAGTATTATTATTCGGGTTGTATGCTATTCCGGTTGGGAAAACTAAAATTCCTTCACCAATTACACGTATTACATTTGCTGAAAGATCAAGAACAATTACTTTTTTTAACTCACTATCTGCCACGTACAAAAGGCCGTCAGCATCAAATGCCATTGAATTTGGGAATAGTGTTCCTGAATAAAATTCGGTTAAGTTCCCATCTGGCTCAAATCTATAAATGTGGCCCGTTTCATCAGATCCGATGAACAGTTGATTGTTTCTGTTAACAGCAAGAGAAAGAGGTGAGATTTCCGGATATTGGGTAGCTAGTAAATTCCCGGAAGGATCAAATTTCAATATACGTTTTTCATTTACATCTGTCAGATAAATATTATCGAAATGGTCAACAGCCATTCTTACAGGAGCATTTATTCCATTTTCAATACGGGATATATGAACAATATCCTCAGGAGCGACCTGAGAATATATGATTTTAATGGATGCAAGCACTATGATCCAAAGAAATAGATTTTTCTTTAAAAAACTTTTCAATGAATGTCTGATTTAGTTTTGGTCTCTATACAAATTTACACATTTTCTTGATTTATACTTAGAGAGCAAGAAATCATATACATAAGACTTAATTAGTATAAATTAAAATAATGGTTTATGTTGACTCTGAATTTATATTTTCTCCTACCAGTTTCCCCTAGTAATTTTCAGGATTGTGTTCTTTTCCATGGCAGGTTAAGAAGCAGCGGCCCCTAAAATTTCCCTGATCTTCAAAATAAAGCCGCCCCTGGCTGTCTGCACTTACAATACTTAGATCAAAATTTATCAGGTGAGAATTGTTTGAACTGTTTCCCTGAGTGTTACTGATTCCATGTGGATCATGACAAACATTGCAGGGTGTATTTTCTTCTCTAATATGCATGTTGTGATCCTTGAACGACTGATTGTTCAAAATTGAATTACGATTGTGGCAAGAGTAGCAAAGTTCATAACTCAATGAAGACTCGATAGTATTATCTGCTTTATCATACCTATATTTTAATATTGCAGGATAGATTGATCCATGCGGTCCAGCCGGTGAGTCAGAACCATCGCTTGCGTGGCAATCGGAACAATAGATTTGACTCGCTTCTGTTAAGGGTGAAATAAGGCTGGGAACATTTGGATTTATACCTGTGCTTACCACCGGATGAAAGGAAGGATTGCTTGTGTCAAATTCTAGTCGAACATTGTTTTGTTCTAATTGCCGGGAAGTATTTCCTGCGGGTTTTAATGGGCTGTCTGCATGACAACGGAAACATATTTCATATTCATATTGGGCTGGGAATATGGGTATTCCTGAACGGTTTATTCCTTTCACTCCATCAATGAATCCATTCACATTGGGTGCTACTGCTGAAAGATTCCGAACAGCATGTGGATTGTGACAGTCTTCGCATTCGACATGTAAATTAAGAGAAGTAAAATCCTCCATTGGATCGTGCTGCAAATTGTATGCATAAACATTATGCGAGTATGTTTTTACCAGCTGCGACTCAATATTTGTTTCTGCCACATTTCCATTGTGACAATACAGACAATTCTCTTCCTCAGCCAGATAATTCATCAGCCGTGGTTTGCCCCCGGCAGTATGAGGATTGTGACAATTTTCACAGGCATTTTCGGAGACATTATCAAAATTGGTATGCGGCCATGGATTTGTTCCTGAATCATTCCAGTTAGCGGTTGAGGTATTGTGACTGGAAGTGCTCCAATAGTTCCTGTTGTGGCAATAAAAACAAAGATCAGAGAACCTGTTGGTAACTACTAAAAAGTCATCAAGTAATTCAGAATGTGGATCATGGCAGGAGGTACACTGGACTTTCTCGTTTTCAAGGCTTACCGGATCAAGGATTGTTTCAGGGTCTTTTAGTTGTCCATCCATACTTGCAATTGAAGCATTATAAACAAATGAAATAGGATGATCATCTGATAAATCGGTTGAAAGGTTGCTTCTGCCTTGAGGCATGCGGGTGATACCTCGTCCAAAACCAATGTGGGTCGATCTACTCCGAATATTTCCCAGAGCAGTGGTACCATCATGACAGGAAAGACAAAGAATTGAACTACCATCAGGTTGACCAGGAATTGCATCAATCGTCGAACTATTGTATAAAGTATAAGTTCTACCCTGGTCATTCCTATTCCATAAGGGTCCCTTGGGGCCCCGCCTGCTGTGAGAAGTGTGACAAAAAATACAGGTTTGAGATTCAGATGAAGCCTTTATATTTCCAATGCCCTGTGCAGATAAATTGTGTTTACTATTACGAAGAATTTGTGTGTGAGAGTCAATGGGTATGCAAAACAAATACATTACAAAAATGATTCGGAAATGCTTCATTCTTACTGTTTGTTTACTAATTGAAATATTTGAATTCTAGAGTTGTAGGTATCAGCAACATAAATATAATCATTTTCATCAATAAAAATCCCACCCGGCATCCAGAATTGTTCCTTTCCGTGTCCCTGGGAGCCAAAATAATGTAAAAAGTTACCTTCCCTGTCATAAATTTGGACCACATGATACAGGGCATCTGCTACATAAATATGTCCGTATGAATCGGTTGCAACACCCTTGGGTCGGGCGAAATACCCACTGGCATCACCAATTTCCCCAAACACAGATATAAATTCTCCATTTTTATCGAAAATCTGAACCCTGAAATTCATTGAGTCGACAATATATACATTACCAGAAATGTCTATCCAAATAAAGGTTGGATAATTAAATTCTCCTGGACCACTACCCCTTTTACCAATCTTCCTTATCACTTCACCCTTTTGATTTAACAATGCTATACGATGGGAATGGGTTTCTACCACCCATATCTCTTTATTTGCAGCAGACCATGCTATTCCGGTTGGTTGGTCCAGTTTTAGGGAATCATTTAGTTTCTTTAGATTTTTTCCCTCTTTTGAAAGAACAAAAATTTGATTTAACCGGGAATCAGTAAATAGGAGCTGTTCTCCCGGGATAGCACAGATACCAGCCAAAGAAGGATATATTTTGTTTTCTTTTCTCAATGCCAATGGAACTTCACTGGTCCCTTCAGAGTTTCTTATTATCAATCCGGTACCCTGATCTAAAATCCAGAAGTTGTTGGGATCTGTTCCAAAAATGGAAAATGGCTTACTTATTTCTACTTTCTTTTTTCCTAGAATTATCCCGGCCATTTTTTCCTTAAATGCCCTATTTTGTTT
This sequence comes from uncultured Bacteroidales bacterium, assembly GCA_963750735.1. Lineage (GTDB taxonomy): Bacteria > Bacteroidota > Bacteroidia > Bacteroidales > VadinHA17 > JANTGF01. The sequence continues at coordinate 36,076 of CAVVRY010000018.1, forward strand.
GTTGTCTTTTGAAGGAAATTCCCCTATCCATTGAACAGAATACAATTTTGCTTCTTGGCTAGTTAGGGCATTCATTTGTCCTTTGGTTACAAAGAATGGCAACAAAAAGAGAACAAGCAGAAAAATGGCAAATGCTGTACCATGCAATTCGCTGGAATACTGAAAGTTAATAGTGTGTTTTAAAATTTGCATTTGATTCATTACAAAAGAGAGATCATGCAAGTTAAAAAATCAACATTCTGGTTTTGGAATTGTCTTGAAAAGCCTATTATTACTACAATTTAAAATTACAATTAATTTCATGAACAGAAAGCCATAAACATATCGATAAGGATGACATTTCTTATTTATAATGGTTTTAATTAAGGTTGTGTACCCTATTTTTGGTATAATAATTGAACAGGAATTAATAATAATATTTATTTTTATCAACCTGAAAAACAATTTTAAACTTAAAATCTAAAATTATGTTTACTAAAAAATCTCTATTAATTCTAAGTCTGGCTTTATTCATGGGCAGTACATTATTTGCTCAGGACTATAAGTACATTGGTGCTGCAAAATGCAAAATGTGCCATAATAAAGAGGAAAAAGGCGAGCAATATAATAAATGGCTGGCTGCTCCTCATGCCAATGCAATGAAATCCTTAAGCAATGAAGAATCGATGGCATATGCAAAAGAAAATGGCATTGCTGATCCAACCAAAGATCCTGGATGCCTTTCCTGCCATGCTACTGCCGGAGCTATAGATAAGAGCCAAAATGGTGGTGTAAAAGTGACTGAGGGAGTATCATGTGAATCATGTCATGGCCCTGGAAGTGTTTATAAGAACATGTCCATAATGAAAAGTCGTGAGAAAAGCATGGACGCAGGTTTAATACTTCCTACTAAAGAAGTATGTGTTACCTGTCACAATGAGAAAAATCCTTTCCATAAGCCATTTAACTTCGATGAGGCGGTTAAGAAAATTGCTCATCCAGACCCAACAGCAGAATAATTAAACACATAAATAATAAATGAATCCTTTGTCAATCTGGCAAAGGATTTTTTTTAATTCAAACTTTAAGTAATCTTCCTTTGGATTGGGTAGTAAATTTTATTCATTTTAAATATGTATTAAACAATCCCAAAATAAAGAACTACAAGCTTCCGTTTCAAAATAAATCCGTATTTTCGGGCCGATTAAATAATATGAAAAAAATATAAAAATGAAAAAAATACTTACAGTTTTAATAGTCGTTTCATTACTGGTCTCATGTGGAGGCAATTCCAAACCTAATTTTGTTCAGGATCTTCAGCCCGGTGTACATAAGGTAAAACTTATGGAGGTTTTGCAAACAAATAATTACACTTACCTGCTGGTTCGTGAGAGTGGAGAAGATCAATGGTTGGCTGTTCCCAAAACGGAAGCCGTGGTTGGAAAATTCTATTACTACAAAGGTGGAATGGAAATGCCTAATTTTAAAAGTAAAGAGCTCGACAGGGAATTCGAATCTGTTCTTTTCCTTGAAAAGGTAAGTGAAAATCCTGATCTGGAAGTAAAACAAGATATCCCTGCTACAACCCATTCTGCTATGGTAAAGAAAGATGCTAAGATGGAAATTGAAATCAGTCCTGCAGAAGGAGGAATAACTATAGCTGAATTATTTGCCAATAAAGAAAAGTACGAGGGTAAAACTGTAAAGGTCAAAGGAGAGGTTACAAAGTATAATGCCCAAATTATGGGTAAAAACTGGATTCATATACAGGATGGAACCGATTATAATGGCTTATTCGATCTTACTGCTACTTCTGCTGCCGAAGTTGAGGTTGGAAGCGTTATCACCCTTGAAGGCAAAATAGCCCTTAATAGAGACTTTGGTTATGGCTATACCTATGATATAATTCTTGAAGAGGCAGTTCTTATAAAGTAGATATATCCCTGATAATAATATTTTCTTTATACTTCTTTCTATAAAGAGGTGCATCCAAATTTTGTACCTTAAAAGTTGGGATGATTAATTAACCTCCTCTCCCTGACTCTGCGGTCAGGGTGCTCCTCTTTAAAAGGAGGAGAAATGAGAACTTTTTGAGAAGCTCTAATATTCCCCTACCCTCCCAGGAGGGGTGGGTCCTACAAAGGAGGGGACGGGGAGGTTTGAAACCATTATAAATTCAAAATCGTAATATTTATAAATACCTTATTAAGTTTACAATCAATCGAAGTATCTAAACGGGTTTATTAATATTCGATGACTTTTTAATTTACATAACCGAAAGAATTTAAAAGGATTTCGAAGGTATTTACGAAATAATTCTACTTCGGCTGAATCTGTTTTATGGACAATATTGAAAAACAAACAGGTTGCAGGGTTGAAGTTTCGGAGACAACATAGTATTGGAAATTATATAGTTGATTTTTTTTGCCCAAAACTAAATCTTGTCATTGAATTAGATGGTGGATATCATGCTTCATATCAGGCGATTATACGAGATGAAAAGAGGGATAAATATCTGGAAAGTTATGGAATGACCATACTTAGATTTGAGAATAAAGTTGTATTTGAAAAACCTGAAGAGATTCTAAGACAGATAATGGATGTGAAAAACAATTTAATTCCAAATTGACCTGACTCGTCCTGAAAAAGGTTTACAGGTTTATTGATTTAAAGTTACTGTTTTTTTGTAATAATTTTTCCACCGTTTTTTAAGTTTTCCTGACGCTTGATGAGCAAGCTCAGGAGTCAACATATCACAACTTAAGTGTGGTCTTTTTCTATTATACTTTTCTATTGATTTTTCTAATTGTAAAGTTGTTAGGTTTTGATACTGATTTAGATACTCATCCTTTAATATTCCATTTACTCTTTCAGCAATAGCGTTTTCCAGGGGATCGCCTTTTTCTGTCATGCTTATATGAATGTTGTTTTCTTGAAGCACCTTTATATACTCTTTGCTGCAGTATTGTATTCCCCTGCCAGGAGGGATGATTAGTCATGTAATAGGTTGACGGTTGTTTTTAAGAGCGTCCTGCAATGAGTTTACAGCATGCATGCTATCGAGGGTATTAGCCAGCTTACAACCTATGATCTTCTTAGAATAAGCATCTGTAATCAGGAATAGGTATATGAACTCATTACCGGATCTTTTATAGCTTATATCGCTAACCCAGATCTGGTTAGGAATCCGGGTCATATCCTTGAAAAGGAAAGGTATTTTCTATATACATGGTTGTGAAAAATTGTTGTAGTATATCTTCTTTTTCTTTTGGTAACTTTTAGATTATTAGGTGCCATCAGGTCAAACAAAGTATCCCTGCCCATTTTTATGTTGGACCTCTGCAGTTCAGGTTTGATTAAATGATATATCTTTCTTGTACCCATTCTGGGATGATCCTTTTTGATACTTAACACCATTTGATAAACGATATGGTCTTCAAAAAGCATCTTTTGAGTTGCTTTTAAATACTTATAAAATGCTTGTCTGGATAAACCAAACAGTCTGCATATCCTTTCCAGACCCACTGTAGGATATACTTCTTTTATTTCTTGGACTGTTTGGTGTCTGGCTTTTTTCTTATTGGAACTTTTAATTGCTCCTCAGCAATATCAATCATCTTAGAGTAACCAAAAGAACGAATCTGTTCGTCCTCAAGCTTTCTCTCAAGCTCTTTGATTCGCTTAATCAGCTCTTTTTTATCAGATTTACTGTAATCCATAAGGCTTTGTAAATATGGGTCCGACCCTTCAGATTTACGAATCCATTTTAAAATAGTAGTAGAACCTCCAATTCCATATTTTCTCCTGGCTGCTTCCTTTGAGATCTGGCCAGACTGAACTTGGAATACGATCTCTCTTTTTAAAGACTCACTGTAATAATAATTTAATCCTGACATAAGTTTACATTTTGTGTAAACCTATTTTGGGACAAGATAACCCCCACCCCCTGACGCTTGCGGTCAGGGTACTCCCCCTGTCAGGGAGGAGAAATGATGAGTAATATTTTTGTAGCTTAGTATTCCCCTCCTTTTAGGAGGGGTGAATCCTTGACAAAGGAAAGGAGACGGGGAGGTTTATGCACTATTTTTTTTTCTCGTAAGATCGGACTGATTTCTCATTGAAAGGGGAGAAACTTCCCTCTTTTTTTTATTAGTTTTTTTATTCAACCAAAACTCGATCGTATTTTAGCTCCCCGTGGCAACCTGGTAAACAGGAACCCCCGTTTTCCATTGGTTTGTAGTTCATTTGCATTTCCCATTTTCCAAAGGGAACGACATCCCTGATCAAATGTTCATTTATCGAGGCGTGTACATCATGACACATGCTGCAACTCCGGCCACGGGTGCCATTTATATGGAAATAATGGAGGTTCTGACTGCCATTCCTGAAGTTGGTGCCCGAGGCTGATGCATCTTCCTGTAATATTGCCCCATCGTGGCAGTCAAAGCAAAGAGCAAAATTCTCAGGCTTTGCTCTAACATAATAGCTAGCAGGAAAGTTATTCTTTAGCATAGCTGATCTGCCGGTACTGTGGGCACTATGGCAGGTAGAACAGCCATCCATTTCAATGGCGGCATGTATATACTGGCTCTTGGTAATTTTCTGGCCAATATTCTCCACAAGGGTGGAATCTGTACGATAGGTTTTACTATGGCAACCCAGGCAGAGTTCCTGTTTGTTAGCAGTGAGCAAAGAACTCTGGTCTGAAGCATGTGGGTTATGACAACTTGCACATTCTCCGTTTTTTACCGGTGCATGTGAAAATTCACCACTACTTTCTTCATGACAATTTAAACAAAGTCCTGGCATTTCCTGTGTCAACAACTTTGCCTGCTCTGAGCTATGGGGACTATGACAGGTGGAGCATTCATCCAGAATAGCATGGACGGAGGACGCTCCCTCTGATGTATTTTCATGGCATTCATAACACATGCCTGGTTGTGCGGTTTTAACCAGGGCAGGATTATCCGACTCATGTACTTCATGACAATCGGAACAAGAACCTTCAGTAAAAGGATAATGAACTGTGTGACCCTCAGGAACGGATGCATCATGACAGCTAACACACAATTCTTCTGTTGCAACATTTAGAAGAGAAGAGTTCTGTGCCGCATGAGGATTGTGACAACCTGCGCACTCTCCCACGGCTACCGGGGAATGAATATTATTCTTTGAGAATTCTTCGTGGCAGTTAAAGCATAAACCGGGCATTTCCTGAATCAACAACTTGGCTTGTTCTGCACTATGGGAACTATGGCAGGTAGAACATTCTTCGAAAACTGCATGTATGGAGGAGGCTCCTTCTGAGGGGTTCTCATGGCACTCAAAACAGAGAGCTGGCATAGCACTTTTAAGCAGGCTACCATTGTCTGACTGGTGTGAGTCATGACAGGAAGAACATTCTCCTTCGGAGTAAGGGTAATGGCCAACATTATTTTCGGGTACCCCTGCCTCATGGCATTCTGCGCATATTTTTCCTGCTTCAACATTTAATATGGATGAAAATTCAGAGCCATGTGGAGCGTGGCAGGCCAAACACTCACCCTCACCGGCGGGATAATGAATGTTTTTCTTTGAATATTCATCATGACACATGTAACATAGAGCGGGAATTGCTTCAGTAAGTTTGAACCCCCCTGTATTAGGGTGCCCTTCACCGGTAGACTCATGACAGGTCTCGCAACCCATTTCCATTACAGCATGCATATTCTTATATTCCATTAAATCACTATGGCATTCTGTACAGTTCTGTTGTAGCTGTATTTTAGTTGTGCTAAAATTTAAGCTTAGAAATCCAATAAAAACCAATCCGGAAAACACTAAATACTTCATAAATAGTTAGTTTAAAATTTCCTTGTAACTCGTAAGAAAAATCCGTTTAATATAAATTTGCTCGTTACGTAATTACGGCTATAAAAGTCAATTCCTGCATTCAAATACAATTGACGGAAGACAGTTGAAAATTCAAGCCTGCCTGTCCACATACTGAGGTCTGTTTGGAATGCCTTATGTCTTAAGTAACCTACTTCCAATTCGATTCGCGTTTGGGCCTTAAAGACATAAGCCGCCCTACCAGAAATATTCCCAAATCTTTGTTGATGGTTATCCTCAATATATTTGTAATCTCTCAGAGAGGCATTTAGTGAGAGAATTAACTTATTATTGAAATCACCCTGCAGGTTTAGATAATAGCGAATCATACGGTAGGGTATTATATTGCTATTGTAGTTGTCTAATTCTACACCTCCCCGAGCAAAGTTTTTTTCCAGGCGTATCCCAACTATATTTTGAGAAAAGTAGTTAAGCGTAAGAAAATCGGTTTGTTGGATATTAACATAGTTTTGAAATCGGCCCATGTAATATATCTCAAGTAAGCGATCAAAGAGAAGAAAGCCCAAATAAACATTATGATTATTAAGATCATACTTGTAACTTCCTGGTTGAATGACAGTATAGTCAACGAGTACTGAACCCCCATTGGGAATCAGGCCTCCTAATAATCTCTGGACTTCAATATAATTATTTCTTTCAATAAGTATATAATCCAGATTTAGCTGATAAATTATAGTTCCGGAGATGTCTTTTAATACTACAGAATTGATATCTGCATTTGGTTTCCCAAGCAATTCAATCACTCCATCTGTTAATGTATGCCCCTCATTTAGGACTTGCAATGTAGCAGTTTCGCCATCCATCTCAAGGTGATGCCGAAAATAATGGTAAGATATGTTTAAACGCCCAAAAGGAATTTTTTTAGTATAGTCAAAACCAAATCCTCCTTTGAAATTTGATTCATAGTAAACGGTTTGATTTGTGTTGTAATATTCCAGGAAGATGTTGCTTCTAAGGCTTAGAAATAATTCTTGATGCAGGTCGACACCCACCCTGTTTTGGGCAATATCCTGGAAACTTTCTTTTAACTTGTAAAAATTGTAATGAGCTGCAAGCTGGAAATTTGAAGGAAGATTAAACAATATACGTTCGTTTATATCAAGCCGTTCAAAATCAAATGTACCAACCTGAGAATAATAAGAAATTCGGGAATTGAAATTATAGTTTTTCGCAGAATCGAGAAATACCTGGTTGTTCAGGTTAACACGGTTTATAACATTTCGGTTGGTGTCAAGTGCTGAATGAGTATAAGTAAAATCATCATGACCATAAATTAGTTCATTTTTATCACGCATCCCAAATGATCTGTCAATCCGACCTTCGAATGTACTTCTATCGTTGGTGAAAACTCTTCCTGTTTCGGTTTCCCTCTGATTCCACTTTAAATCATTATACCTAAGAGTGAGAGGTACATGTTTATTCTTTAATAGAAGGATGCCTCCCCATTGTTGGCTTTTTGAACGAACATTTGTAAGGTTTTCCCGATTGAAATAACTTTGGTGATAATTATAAAATGGAGTTATTGTTACAGTTTTACCGTTGAATAATGTAGATCTAATTCCTATTTTACCCAATGTACGTACTTCGGATCGATTCGGTATTGTCAGATATTTTTCATTCCTAGTTTCAGGATTGAATTCAAAATCTAAATCCAGAAGCACCAAGTCAGGAAGCCAGAGAAAAGAACTGGAATGTAATTTAATTCCTGCAATTCCATATATACTTTGCTGTTTTTCTTCAGTAATTCCAATCGTGCTATTTTGCTGGCGATAGAAACCTTCTAGGCTAACTTCACCGGTAAATGCCAGTTGATGCCAGAAGCCCAGTGAAGAAAGGGAACCCTGAGGGAGGACTTCCAGGCATAATGGGAGAATTAAAAGAATCAATATGTAGCGAAAGTGTTTCACGCAATTGTTAATCAATTATTACTCAATAGTAATTCGTGGTCATTCAAATGTCAATTTTGCCGTTTAATCGTTTAACTGTTTTTTGATAATTGATTATCTGTTTATTGGCTCATTGTTTACTGATAACTGATTATTTGTTTCTTTTACCCTGATTACTGTTTATTGATAATTGTTTATTGGTAACTGTTTACTGATAACTGATAATTGATTATTTGTTTTCTTTATTAGTTTGGTTTTTGGTTCCTGTTTTTATCTGATTACTGATTACTGATTATTGATTATTGTTTAGTGATATCTGTTTAGGACTTTCGATTTACGTTTCACACCTTATGTCATTTAATTAAACATTAACCTATCCTTTCCTCCATGGGGATTGTGGCATTCGATGCAATTCGTATCTTCTATTCCTTCATGAATTTTTGTATTAAAACCTTCCCCCGGAACATGACAATGTAAACAGAGTTCCTGCCCACTGCGTTTCAGTAAATTTTCTTTTGCATAATGGGGCTGATGACAGGCCGTGCAATAGCCTCCGGCAACCGGGCCATGAACAGTTTTATAGCGCTCTTCGAAATTTTCATGGCACTGGTAACAGAGTTTGGGCTGAGGGAGAATGTATCGGCCCATCGTATTTTGGTCATGGCAGCTTGAACAATCTTTTTCCAGGTATGGAATGTGATAAATAGTCTTTGGTGCGTTTGGAATTTCAGTTTCCTGGACTATTATATCAGGACTGTTTAAAGAATCAATACCGATGGTCTGCTCCAGTAGCTCATCACCAGGGACTCCGTCAAAAAAGAAATTCATGGCCTTTTTCCCTGCTTCAGGGGAACAACCACCTAATAGGATAAGAATGAAAATGATAATTGAGCTTACTGACCAAGCATTATTCATTTATAGATGTTTTTTCTTCAACAAATCCGTATACCCCTATTTTATTGGGTCCAAATTGATTTGTCACATAGATTAAGAATTTCAGGTTAAAATCCTTATAAACATAGGGTTTGAAATAATCAAGGTTATCATAGCTGATGGCAACTCCGGCTGGAAGACTCATATTTCCATGTCCTCCAAAAAACATCAATAATGCACCACTTTTATTAAAGATTTGAACATTTTCAAAAGCTGCATCTACTGCATACAGGTTTTCATTTTTGTCAAGAGCAATGCCTTTTGGGCGTGTAAATTGGCCAAATCCCTTTCCATAATTCCCAGTTATACCCCTAAAACTTCCATCTGGTGAAAAAGATTTAATATTAAATCCACCAAAATCTGTAACATAAATATTTTCATTTGAAGAAGAAATATTCACAGGCTGATTTAGGTATCCCTTCGACTCTGGATTTAAGTTTGGGAAAGAATCAATCAGGTTATAATCCAGTAAATCGTATACAAATATTTTATGTCCACTAACATTGGCCACATATATTTTTTCATCCTTCACCCATACACCTGTTGGTTTAAAATTCCCAGTTGCCCCCAGGGCAGTGACATACTTTAACATATGGTCGAATACTACAACCTGTTTTCGTTCCCCATCAGCAACAAAGAGATAATGAAATTCATCAACAAAACAATTTAGTGGAAGTTTTAGTTGGCCTTTGCCAGTAGGTATAAAGTATTCGAAGGTTCCTTTTTTCAAATTAATAATTTCCAATCCGCCAATTCCCGGGTCGCAGATATATATACTATTTTTTGTTACCTGAATTCCATATGGCCTGTTTATGGGTCTCGGTTCTTCTTCACCAAGGAAAAACTTTTTAAATCCGGATTGGGGTCTGGCAATGTTTTCTGAGCTGTTAATATAAGTTAAAAATTGTATTCTTGCAGAATCCGGAGGGGAGGGAAATAGTATAAGTTCTTCAGCAGTTGGAGATTTGATTATTTTCTTTGTGCAGGCATCAAAAGTAAATGCCATGATCAAAAGAATGAATAATGTAGAAAGGCTTCGATTCATTTAGTAAAAAGTTGTTGTAGGCCCTATAAAATGGCAGGGTGAAAGCCTACATTTAGATACACTGTTTTTCTACATACTTTATTGTGCGAAATCGTATGCCGGGAAATAACAGAAATATAGTCTTAATGTAAGCAGAACCATTTCCGAAAATATACATTTTTTCTTTTAGAAATTTTTTAAATAAGAGATCGACAAAATCTTTATCTTTTTTTTGAAATGGAAAAGGGCAGCCGAAACCACCCTTAAATATTTATTATGCAAAACTGACCTTTATTTAAGGTGACAGGTCAGACAAAGTGCACTACCTCCATTATCCAATCGAAGAAAATTGCCAAATTGATTATCGTGCACATCATGACATGAAGCACACTCCATCCTTTCTGAAAACAACATATCTGCATCTATGGTTCCACCAAGACCTGAATTCACAGCAGAAGGATCTGCCAGTCCATCATCAATTGTAGAGAGAGCAGTATTGTAGTCAAAACTTATAGGATGGTCATTATCTAAACTTGTACCAACTAAAGCGCTCCCAGTCATAAAATTTGTTCCAGTATTACCTCCAAAACTTTCAAGAGCAACAGTACCATCATGACAACTGAGGCACAATAATGAATTTGAGCCTGGTTGTGCAACGGTGGCATCTAATGTTGGCGAAGTATACAAAGTAAATGTTGCGGTAGTAACGTCATGATTCCATAGCGGAGCATTGGCCACAGCAGTACCATTGTGGGGAGTATGGCAGACTATACAAATTTCACCTCCTGACCAGGTGTCACCACTAAAGTCATGACCAGAACCTGTAATTTGACCAAATGCTATTACTGTCAAGCACATCAAAAAAGAAGCAATTAGTATTTTTTTCATAAACGAAAGGTTAAGTTGATGATTTATTAAAATTATTTGAAAATCATTACAGCACTAAGACTGAAGGGCATATTTATTAAATATAGATATATTATTTTCTCAAGATTCTACCCAAAATATGTTTTAGAACATATGTATATAGGTAATATTACCTTGTCCGAATTGATATATATCAATAGAAAAAACGTAGATATACACAAGGAAGGCTGATAAAATATATTCATATTATTGATAATCAGCTATAAAATGAATGAGATTAATTGAAAAAGGATATTGTCATCTGAAAATCAGTTTAATATGTTCAGTGGAAACTAGGCGTCATATTTTTGAGCAATGATGGGCAAAAAATAAGAATTTCTATCTTTTCAAATATTGGGATGGGTATTGCTATTTTTCCGGCAAACGACTTAGTTTTGAAAATGAAACTCATTTATTAAGCTCCAAAAATCAATATTCAAAAAACAAACAATAATTAATGTTCAAATAATCAAAATTCAAAAGGAATCACTTATTATATTAAAGTCTTTCTTTTAATAATTGAGTTTTGAGATTTATTTGGGTTTTGGCTATTGTAGTTTGGTATTTAAATGATGATCCTTAAAATACTGGAGCAGCTGCAATACCTTGCAGCCTGGTATACCAAGGAATAGTCCGTCCGATCACTCAGTGTGACTTTAATTCTAGCCAAATATGAAGGCATAAATAAGAAGGATAACCATTAAAAACCCAATACCCAGGAAGATAAAACCAAAGGTTTTGATTAAGCGCATCCAGTCTTTAGAATAGGTTTTCTCAACTACCAGTTCTTTTAACTTACCTGATTCTTTTAATTCTTCGTATTCTCTGGGTCTTTCGTGCTTAAAAGTTTCCAATGGCATATGTCCTGTGAAAATTACAGTATCCATTGGGAAGGCTTCAGGGCGGAAATGGGTATTGAAGAAGTGAACCGTAAAGATAAATCCTACGGCAAGAAGGGCCTCATCACTGTGAATGATCTGAGAAATGTTAATGACCCAACCAGGTAAGAACTTGGTAAAGAATACCGGGAACCAAAGTACCAGACCGCTAAAACCAATCACCGCAACCCCCCAGAATACAGCCATATAGTCAAATTTCTCCCAGTACGTCCATCTGCCATAATTAGGGCGTGGTCCCCGTCCTAAAAACCATTTTATTGTGGCTCCAAAGTCTCTAATATCCTGCTTGTTGAACATCAGTGAATTTCTACCGAATACGAATTCAACAAAGGACTTGCGTCGTTTGATTTTTTGCCGGATCAAATTAAATAGATGAAACGCAAAGTAACCAAAGGTAATAATGGCACCGATGCGGTGCAATACTCCTGCTCCCTGAACTCCACCTACAATTGACGCAATTGTTTTGGCCCATTCCATATGGGCGAATTTCAGCATCATACCGGTCAGGGCCAGCAGAATGAAACTTACTATAACAAATAAATGAGTAATTCTTTGATTTCTGCTAAACCTTCTGAAATAGGTGGCAGGGCCATCAGTTTTTACATGATGGTGCTTTTTCCTCTCTTTAAATGATCTTGGTAACCACAACAGGATATGCAAACCAAAAAAGCCAAACACTCCTAATAAAAGGGATGTCATAAACCAATAGGTATATTTTAGTGCAGGTGCATCATCGTGGGTGGAATGATTCAGGTATCCGGTAAACCTGTAGTTGGCACCTGTATGACACCGGGAACAGGTTGAAACAATATTGTTTTCACCGACCATTGAATTGGGGTTGTTCACCTTTAATACATTGTGTGCGCCATGGCAATCGGAACAACGGGCCGCCTCAAGATAGCCTAATTGGTAAGCCTTACCATGATAAGTATCCATATAGGTTTCAGAGAGTTCTTCATGACAGGCCCCACACTGAACGGTAACTTCCGTCATAAACTCATCTTGTTTACTTGGTGAAATCACGTGTGCTGAATGGCAATTCACACAGGTTGGCAGCTTTACTAAAGTATCAGTCCTGGTAATTGAATGATCACTGGTAATATATTCGTCATAGATTCCTTTATGGCAGGTAGCACAGGTAGCAGGAATATTAGAAGGGTGAACAGATGAACGTTCATCCTCTTCCTTTAGCATAAAATGAGTTGTATGGCAATCAGTACATACGGCACTTACGCTTAAGCCTTTTTCTATTAAGCCTTTTCCATGTACACTCTGAGAATAATCCAAATAAGCGTCTTTCTCTTTGAGGTCGGCATGTTCAGTTGCCTTTCCATCTTCCTTATGACATGAACCACACAATTCAGGGATTAAAGTATGATAAGTTGGTGAGGTATCGTCATATCTCGATTGTGTTTTGTGGGTTCCGTGGCAATCGGTACAATACGGTGCATTTTCATCATTTGCATAATATGCCTTTCCGTGTCCGCTATCAAAATACAGGTCAAAGACTTCTGAATGGCAGTTTGAGCAATCGACCTTGCCCGCTGTTTCACAGGCTGAATTACTGGTATGAGGTTTAATATCGGTATGGCATTTAGCACATGGGATATTTTTATGCACAGAAGTAGATAAGTCGGCCCGATTTACAAACATTGAAACTTGTTCCCCATCAATAACTTTATGTACGTCATCCTTTTCATGACAACTAAGGCATGTTTTATCGGCAATATTGGCTTCCACAAAGGTCACATTCTCACGATGAGGTGGATGGCAACTATTACAAACAGGAATGGAATTTGGATCTTTCTCCCACAATTCTCCTCTTATTACCTTTTTGTGAACTTCTTCAATTTTTGTATGGCACTTAAGGCAGGTTTTTGCAATATTGTTTGGAGATACAGTTGAATTGCGACTGGTATGAGCCAATACCATATGATTTCCATGGCAATCATTACAGGTGGCCGTTACAATCAATCCTTTGTTAAATAATCCTTCACCATGAATTCCCTGGGTATAGTTCTCTATAATATTGTGCTCTGAAACGTCATATCCACGTGAAACAGGAGCACCTTCCTTATGACATTTACCGCAAAGAATGGGAATATTGGTTTTATAGGTGCGTGAATTTAATTCAGTATAGTGCAAAATATCATGCCTTCCATGACATTCTTTGCAATCCGGTGCGTGGCTGTCGCCCATTTTCAATGCCTGGCCATGTATTCCCGCAAAAAACCGGCGATCTGGTTCTTCATGACAGGTACCACAACTTACCTTAGCCAGATTTTCCGCATGCGGATAATCAGCCACGGCGGCATCAGCATGGCACAAGGCACAGTCAACATCTTTATGAACTGATTTGTCCAGGATGGCGGTGTTTACAAATAATGAAACAGTACGACCATTTCTTACTGTACTCAGGTCAGGATCCTCATGACACATGAGGCAGTCATCCCTTGATTGTGAATTTGCGTTAATTATAAATAAAAACGATAGAATAAATGCCGATAAAAGACTTTTAGTCAGGCTAAAGCATTGGTTTATTCTCATGGTTATTCTAAATTATTTTAAAATAATGCGTCTAAAATAATCAGAATAAATTAATAAACAATTTACAGCCCTCGTGTAATTTGTAAAGGAACAAATTGATATTTATCATAAAGGATTCAAATCCCGAATAATATAGACCTTATAAGTATAATAAAATCAATATGTTATTCTGTTAACAGGCAGTAGCTTAGTAAGAAATTATAAACTATTATTTAAAAGATATTATTTAAATTGGATTCTTACTTCTGAATTTTATTACTCAATAGAAGCAATATCCTTGCCAATACTACCAGGCCCTTTTGAATTTGGAATATTATTTACCTTCTATATAAATATTCAATCCGATAAGTGAAATCAATTATTCCTTTAGCATTAATGTCCCTCATGATAGCCGGTTATCATACTTTTAAAAAGAGTTGAAGATTTATCTCCCAGTGTACATGTATAAATGTGGATAAGCATAAACAGGGAAAGTATAAATCCTGTGGTAATATGAATCAGGTCATTAATAAGCAACCCACTTATATTAAAAATCCTGTTCACTATCAATTCCGGGAAAAACATAGCTATTCCTGATAAGATTAACAAGGGCATGCCTACATACATAGCCAGGATATAACTTACTTTTTGCAGGGGATTGAATTTGCTGTTTTCAGTAACCGGAAAAGGATGTGGTTCTCCCTTAAACATACCATATGCATAATATCTTCCCTGTATGTAGAGATTTTTAAGAAGGCCTTTTTCTCCAAACCTATAATGTTTACTGTTACCGGTTGTAATGTTACCAATTATAAATACCAAGAAATTAGCGCTTAAAATCAGTGCTGTTATGTTGTGCCATTTAACTGCTGCACCAAAGTTCATAAGGAAAAATTCATTTTTCGCATTTGCTGCAGCTTCTGAACCAGCAGGCAATAACCACCCGGCGGCCCCGGCATATTGCATACTTAAGCCTGTAGCGATAAGCACAATAAATAGGAGAGCATTGAGAATATGCCAGGACCGAATCCATTTTGGATATAAATATAGTTTATGACTCATGTTTTACTTTTTTTGAATTTAATATCCTGAAAAACACGTGAATGCCAATCCCAAATAATGTTCCCGCAAGGAATATAAAACTTAAAATATTAAGATATTTATTTCGGTTGGCACCAATCACATAAGATTCATTTATTATTATACCATTAAAAAATCCTGATTGTCTCTGTTCCCGGGATTTGAATTTATAAAGAGTATTCATTAACCTGGTATCTTGAGAATGGCATTCAATACATCGTTGTACAGCCTCTGACTTTGGAAGCAGGAGATGGGCTACTAATATGGTATCGTTTATTTGGGTATGACACTCAATACACCTGACCTTGGTAAAATGCAGTGCCTGGTTTGGAAGCCATTCATGTGTTTGAACAATATCAAGCTCCCCATGATCAGTCAGCAACTGGTATCGGTCGAAGTTCGTATGACAGGCAAGACACATATCGTTTGCAAAAGTTACTATTTCAGAGAAGTCATCACTTCTTCGAACAGTTGGAACATAACCATGTGGATCGTGGCATTTCCAGCAGGAAAATCCATCCCCTTCATGACCATAATGCACACTTGCCTGATACTCAACTTCGATTTCCTCAAAATGGTATTGGGCAAAAGCTTCATCACCACCATGACAATCTATACAAGTGGGATGTTCCTCAAAAATAAGTTCAGCCGGATGCGGAAAGGTGTTAAAATCATATGAGTGGCAATCAGTACAGCTAAAGTTTTTGTGAACCGACATGTAATAAACCTCCCTGGATAATATCTTATCCATAGGCATCAAACGCCGCATTATTTTGCCGGTTTCAGGATTCTCATATTCATATCTTGCACCACTATGGCATGTAAAACACACTTCATTATCAGCATAAGAGGCAAACTGTTCTGAGAGGCTGTCCTGAAAATAGCCTGGTACAGTTGGAATGTCAGGTAAAATATTCCCAAAGGAGGGCAGCATGGTAATAAGAAATATTATTACCAGACATTTTTTTTGAAATATATCTTTCATAAAAAAATCAATTAGAGGTTGAGGGTATTCTTTTCCTTAGTACCTGCTTCTTCCTTAGAGTGTAGAATGAAACTCCAATTGAAAGAATAAAGCCAACAGTAACCAAAGAATAGAAAACACCCATTGGCAATCCAAAACCATAAAAGAAGATTCCTATATACAGAAGCGCCAGGAGTGTTCCAAAAATTGAAACAAGGAAATTAAAACACTCATTAGATATGAATTCTGAGAATGATGATTTTTTCATTTATCAATTAATTTTGGGTTGAACGAATTAGTTGGGTGATTATTCGGCGCTAAATTAGGAGTTGTATTATTATTTGTTAATGATTTAAATCAGGGTACTTAAGTGATATATAAACGTGACGCAGGTCACACCTGATAAGCGATATATTTTGGTGTCATGACAAATATCAACCTCCTTCGCATTTTTTATCACTACATTTGGAAACAAATTAGAATACGTGTTTGAGATTATAGCGAATAAAACAACCTGTAGCAACTGTGGATTTATTTCACAGGCAGCTAAATTCTTAAAGGAAGCAGAGCTTAAAGAACTAGCACAGGGAACTGTGGATGTAAGCCTTAAAAGAGGGGATAAACTTTTTGTGGAAGGGCTTCCTCACTCGCATGTAATATATTTACGGGAAGGATTTGTAAAAGTTCATATGACTGGCCCAAATGGCCGGGATCAGATATTGAAATTTGCCAGACCTGGAGCCTATCTTGGGATACAATCTCTGATGGGTTCGGATGTAAACAGGTTTTCTGCGACCGCCCTTGAAAATGTACGTTTATGTTATATTAATGGCAACACTTTCAAGAATCTTATTCAAACTAATGCTTCTTTTTCAGCCGAAATTTTGACATTTTTGTGTAAAGATGAGTTGAATTATTTTGAAAGATTTGTTAGCCTTCAGCAAAAAAATAATAGCGGTAAACTAGCAGATGCTCTTTTATATTTTTCAGGTAGAGTTTTCGAAAGTGATACATTCACTCTACCCTTAACCTATGTTGATTTAGCTGCCTTAACTGGAACAACCAGAGAAAGTACTACCCGTTTGATAAAAGATTTCGTTAAAGGCGGAATTATTGAAGTAAACAGCCGGGAAATAAGAATCATTGACAAAGGCATCCTTACAAAAATCAGTGAGAACGGTTAATCCCTGTTAAATCCAAGAATAATTAACCTTTATTACTTATCTGACTCAGGAGGTCCTGCTTTAGAATTTCAATAGAATTTCCGGAAACGGTTATAACATCCTCATTATCAAAAGATTTAAGAATTTTGAAAGTACTTTCTTTCGACATGCCTGCCATCTCAGAAAGCTCCACCTTTGAGATATTCAAAGTAAATGGATTGGCTTCATAAATTTCTTCTGAGAGGTACAATAAAGCCTCCGCTATTTTGCCCTGATTGTTTTTCTGGTTTAGATTCAATAATTTGTTTAAAGTTTGAATCAAATTCTTCTGTGAAAGCCGCATGAAAGCCTTTGTAAAAATCATATTTGATTCCAACACCTTGATAAAAGCCATTCTTTCAATAAAAGATACAGAAGATTCTTCTATGGCCGTTACCGAGTAATGGTGGATATTGTCTCCAAGTAAGCCGGCTCCTGTAATATATTCAATAGGTTTGATGAGTCGGATGATCAGATTTCTCTCGTTTGAACCTGTCATATGGATTTTTGCCATCCCTGTAGTAAAGGACAAAAGATGAGTACAGGCGGTACCTTGTTTAAATATGGTTTCCCCGGGTTTGTATATTACCTCATGTTTGTTTTCATTAATCAGGTTTAACTCTTCTGTAGTTAGAAGATCAAAAACATTGGCATTGATTGAGTGATGAGATCCGTGTCCGTGATTGGCCATAAAATTCAGATTGAAGGGTGCTAATATACACAATAACGATTGATTTACATCAATATTATAATGTATTTTGACATTAATTAATTGGTTAATTAGCTTTAGAATATGGGAAAATGGATTTCTATTGCAGGTGCGAATTGCTTTAAGATATTTCTGTACTATAGGTCATTCGCAGCAATTAGTTATTTCAATTTTTGCATTATTACAGTATTGCCAGGTGAAATATTTTGACTTTGTTTAATATTTATGGGATGCTAAAGCCATGCAAGACAGTCAATTGCAATTAAAATTAGTTATTTTTTAGAAAATCTTCGATCTGTTTTCTGCCTGGAGCAGAAGGTTGAGCACCAACCTTAGTAACACACAAGGCAGCTGCTGCATTTGCAAATTTGAGAGATTCTTTCAGCGATTTGCCTTCGATTCTGGCAACAGCAAAACTCCCGCAAAAAACATCTCCCGCAGCTGTTGTATCAACTGCATCAACTGCAAATGCAGGAACAAAATGTTTCTCACCCATTGAAAACGCCAGTGCTCCTTTACTTCCCAGAGTTAGAATTACAATTTCGGTTCCATTCTCAATTAATCTTACTGCAGCTTTTTCTGCCGTTTCCTGATCAATTATTTTAACTCCGGTAAGGAATTCAGTTTCAATTTCGTTTACGACCAGAATATTTGTATTGGCAATATAATTCATATCAAATTCCCGGGCAGGAGCGAAGTTCCACATAACCGGGATCTGTTTTTGCCGGGCAATATCTATAATGTATTTAATTGTATCGGCAAGGATTTCAAATTGAAGTATGATCATAGATGCCTGGTCAATTATTGGCATAGCTTCTTTGATTTTTGCCCTATTCAAAGCATAATTGGCACCAGGAGCGACCGATATATAATTATTTCCGGCATCTCCAATCATAATCAGGGCGTGACCACTACTCAATCCTTCTTCCTGGAAAACATAAGATGTATCTATCCCATCGTCTTTATAATTCTTCAACATTTGTGGAGTATGGGCATCTTCCCCAACGCAGCTTATAAATGCAACGTTTCCTCCGGCACGAGCGGCACCAACTGCCTGGTTGGCCCCCTTACCACCATATACCTGAAGGAATTCAGCATCTCCTACTGTCTCTCCTTTGGATGGCAGGCGATCCATTTTCATGATCAAATCTATATTTGAACTGCCAATTACAACAATTTTATTCCGCATAGGACATTAGTTTAGGCGTGCAACTACAATTAAGCTTAATCCTATTATAAACAGGATGAACATTGCAGCCAATAGTTTATTTGTGCTTTTTGGGGCTCCGGCAAATTCCTTCCAGACAAATACCCCCCAGGCAGCTGATATCATGGTGGCACCTTGGCCCAATCCATAAGAGATTGCAAAACCGGCTTGTTCAGAAGCGATGAGGTTGAACTCCATTGCCGCAGCCCAAATAATACCTCCAAGTATTCCGATTAGGTGCAGTTTAGGTGTTCCTAGTTTAAAATAATCCCCATACTGAACAGGTTTGCCAGCAATAGGCTTGTACATAAACCAGGTGTTAAATATGAAATTGGAAATAAGAATACCCACTGCAAAAATGAACATCGCTGAATAAGGAGTGAGTAATCCTGCATCAGGGGTTGAGAAATTGGTAGTCATAGAGGCAGCAACAAACCGATAAAAAAATCCCATTAAAATTCCCGAAAGAATAGAAATAACAATTCCCTTTTTCTGATCCCCTTTCTTGTCCTGAGGAAGTTTGCGATAAGCGGCTGCATCAACAAGTATAGCTGCAACAACAAGAAAAAGCCCAATAAACAGCAAATAAGGATTACCCAGCGGAGTGGCAATATAATTTACAACTACTCCAATTACCAGAGCCAATCCAACTGCAATGGGAAAGGCTACTGCCATTCCCGCAATGGCTGTTGCAGCAACAATTAGTAAATTAGATAGGTTAAAAATCACACCTCCTATAAATGCGGAGGTCAGCGCACTGGTATCTGCCTGGAGTAAATCATCAGTAAAGCTTCTTCCTTCCTCCCCTAAACTTCCAAAAGTGAATCCAAACAGAAGTGTGGTTAATACAATACCAATAGAATAGTCCCAGTAATATAAGGGAAACTCCCACGACTTTGACGACATTTTCAGGGTATTGGCCCAGGATCCCCAGCCGAGCATGGTTATAATACAGAATACAACAGCCAGTCCATACGAATCAACTATATACATTTTTGCAGATTTAAAAATTAATAAATAGGCTACTTTCCAAAACGGTTTTCAGCTTCATCTAATATAGCAACAGTGGCAGTGGCACCACAGCGATCGCAGCCTGCTTCCTGAGCGGTTATAAGCTGATCCAGGGTTCTGACTCCACCTGCGGCTTTTAACTTCACATTTGGACCAATACTGCCCTTCATTAGTTTTAAATTTGGAATGGTAGCTCCCTCATAGCTGTATTTTCCATCAGCTCCTTTAACAAATCCAAATCCGGTTGAGGTTTTTACATAATCAGCACCTACATTGGTGCTTATCTTGCATAGTTTTACAATATCTTCCTTTTTTGAAATATAGTCTGTTTCAAAAATCACCTTTACTATTGCATCATTTTTATGACAGGCTTTAGTAACCTGGTCAATTTCATTTTCAATATAATCCCAATCTCCTTCTAATGCTTTAG
Organism: uncultured Bacteroidales bacterium; assembly: GCA_963750735.1. Lineage (GTDB taxonomy): Bacteria > Bacteroidota > Bacteroidia > Bacteroidales > VadinHA17 > JANTGF01. The sequence continues at coordinate 56,724 of CAVVRY010000018.1, forward strand.
CAATGTTTATCACCATATCTATTTCCAAGGCTCCATCAGCACAGGCTTTTTCGGTTTCGAAAACTTTAACTTCGATTGAAGAATTTCCCGAAGGGAAACCAATAACGCTACCCACGAGTACATCAGATCCTTCAAGCAGTTGAACTGCTTCCGAAACGGCATAGGGTTTTACACATACTGAGGCAACATTATACTTTTTAGCAACTTCACATTCCCTTACCAGGTCCTCTGTGTTCATGGTAGGGTGAAGGATTGAATGGTCAATCATTTTTGCTAATTCTCTTGTTTTTGACATTATAATTAAAGGATTAATTTTATGAAAGATAAAGATAGAAACATAGAATTTATGTTCAACTTGAATACAAATTAATTTTGATGAAATATTAATTAAGAATAATTTTTACACTTGACCTTATTTGGAAAAAACAATAATTATTTTGAAAATTTTGTCCATACTATTTTGTAATAATTAATTTTGATATCAACAATTAAGATTATCAAAATTATGACCTCGGAAGAATTTAGAATTAAAGCCCATGAATTTGTTGACTGGATGGCAGATTACCTTAGTTCAATAGAGGAATATCCGGTTAAAGCAAATGTACAACCAGGGGAAATCTATAATAAACTGCCTGAAAATCCGCCTGAAACAGGGGAAAGTATGGATGAAATCTTTAAGGATTTTCAGAATATCATAATGCCTGGAATAACGCACTGGCAAAGTCCAAATTTCTTTGCATATTTCCCGGCCAATTCAAGTTATGCTTCTATATTGGCTGAAATGCTTACTGCCACACTGGGTGCGCAATGTATGATATGGGAAACCTCCCCGGCTGCTGCTGAGCTTGAGGAAAAAGTAATGAACTGGCTAATTCAGATGTTGGGTTTACCCTCAGGTTTTGAGGGTGTTATTCAGGATACCGCTTCCACCGCTACTCTGGCAGCTTTAATAACAGCCAGGGAAAAGGCTACACAATTGCGAATTAATGAAAAAGGATTCAAGTCTGAAGATAAGTTCAGGATATATTGCTCAGGCGAAACCCATTCTTCCATCGAAAAGGCAGTGAAAATTGCCGGTTTTGGAAAAGAAAACCTGGTAAAAATTGAAGTGGATGAAAACTTTAGACTCAAACCCGATCTACTTAAAGAATCAATTGAGAGAGATATTGAGCAGGGTTACCAACCGCTAAGTATCGTAGCCACCATTGGCACTACAGGTACAACTTCCTCTGATCCACTTGAAGAAATTGCCCTGATAAGCAAGAAGTATAATCTCTGGTTACATGTGGATGCAGCCCTGGCTGGTTCTGCTCTTCTCCTGCCTGAATACCGATGGATGATAAAGGGAATTGAACAGGTGGATAGTTTTGTATTTAATCCTCATAAATGGTTGTTCACCAATTTTGACTGTTCAGCATATTTTGTTCGCGATCCGGAAATGCTAATTAGAAACATTTGAAATATTGCCCGAATACCTCAAAACAAAAACCAGGGGCCAGGTGAACGATTACAGGGACTGGGGAATTCCTCTGGGGAGAAGATTCAGAGCCCTGAAACTTTGGTTTGTAATACGAAGTTATGGAATAACAGGTCTGCAGGAAAAACTTCGATTGCATTTACAGTTGACACAAAATCTTGCTCACATAATTGATGAAAGTGAGAATTTTGAACTACTTGCTCCTGTACCTCTAAATACCATTTGTTTCAGATATCATCCCGTGGATATTAATGATCAGAACCAGCTTAATGACATGAATGAAAAGTTATTGCATACCATTAATCAAAGCGGGAAAGCATATTTTACACACACAAAAATAGATTCTAAATATGCTATCCGTTTTGTTATTGGCCAGACAAATGTAACCGAAAAACATGTTAAAGAAGCCTGGTTAAGAATAGTTGAAACGAGCGAAAGCTTAGGCAATTAATAATTTATATTACTTAATTTAATTTTTCAGTTTTTCAACAAATAAATATGACAATGAAAACAAAACTAGATGAACAGATTCTTGATGCTATGAGCAGAGATCCTGGAAATTGGCGGGGCCCTTTTTATTATAACCGAAAGGATCCCAGATTAAGAGTTCCTAAATTATATAAGTCAATGGGGTGGACATTTAATTTTGCAAGCCCATATGCCTATGTATTAGTAATTTGTTTAGTCCTTATTATAATTGCCTCACAAATTTTACTTTAATATAATTCATATGGAAAAATATCCCTTAAATAGCCTGGAAGCAAAATTCAAAGATGCAGCTGATCCGGCCAGAGCCTTTCAAATGAAAAAATACATGAAAGACCATTTTCAATTTTTTGGAATTCAGGCCAACCCAAGAAGGGCTATTTGCAGCGAATTTCTATTGGAAAACGGATTACCTGAAAAAGAAATTTTGAATGAGGTAATCAGGGAACTCTGGGAAAAGGAGGAGCGGGAATTTCACCATTTCGGTGCTGAATTGGCATACCGTTATAAGAAAAATGTTGACGAAAAAGATATCGAATTATTTAGGTGGATGTTGGTGAATAAATCCTGGTGGGATACAGTTGATTTTATAGCCGCCAATCTGGTTGGGAATTATTTTCAGGCATTTTCTGAACAAATGGGATCAACTATGAAAGACTGGTTGGAATCGGGCAATATGTGGCTTCAAAGAACAACAATAATATTTCAATTAAAATATAAGAAGGTCACGGATTTGAAGCTGTTATCAAGGCAAATCAACGCTTTGAAGCATTCGAAAGAGTTTTTCATCAGAAAAGCCATTGGATGGGCTTTGCGCGAGTATTCAAAAACCGATCCGAACTGGGTGCAGGAATTTGTTGATAAAACTGAATTGTCGCCCCTGAGTGAGAGAGAAGCGTTGAAAAGAATAAATGCTTAGGCTCACATCTAAAAATGAGGTAATAAATTTTTCTAATGCAATAATGCATTTGAATTGCAATGTGAGCAGGTCCTTCTTTTATTTATTGTGAAACCAAAAAAATCAATCCCAAAGGAATAAGCTATATCATAGTTTTGAAGCGAGGGCATATAGGAATACTGCACCCCAAAGGAGAAGGGAAAAGGAAAACGAAATGCATAAAAGTTCATGTTGATTTGCCCCCCAAAACTTGTCATTTTCATCGCATTCGGATCATACTGCCAGCTACCTTCATTATGAAAATAATTTCCCTCTCCTTTTGCATAGTTATAAAACGCTTTTGCATAAAATCTGGGGACATACAAAATACCGCCAATGTTTAATTCTGGATAGAAAAGCGGAAGATAATATTCAGCATAGAGCGTATTTAGTTTTTCAGCTACACGTTGGTCATATCCACTTGGGAAAGACAAACGATTGCTGTACAAAAATTGGCTTACATTCTGTCTTTCCAGGCCCCCTCTTATAAAAATAGTATGATGCCTGAAGAAACCAGGTAAATATACTCCTCCATAGACAGATCCAATGGACCCATATTGATTGGAATTAAACGGTGCATTTGTGTAATTTATGTCAAAAAGAAAACCCAGTCTTGGTTTGATATCTTTTGTCGCTAATTTTAAGTAGTTATAATAATAGAGACGATAATTTAGGAGAAGACGACCCCTGTCATAATTCAAGGTTTCCTGATTATAAATATAGCTGTTGGTATACTGACCTGAAATTTCGGGGTACAATCCACGAACCCACTTATTGCGAGTCAGGTTTAATGGAATATAAATATTTACATTAAAATTAGATCTGTATCCAGAATATGAAATGTCAACCGAATCAGGTTTAGAAATTTGAGGAGCTCCTCCATAATCCCAGAAAAGATCAATTATCGGATACCAGCCTTTGTAGGTAAATCGGGTAACAAAATGATGCTCCTGGTTTTTGTAATAATAACCCAGTGAGGTAACAGCAGTGCTAAGTTTGTTCTGAGACAACAAGGTTACACCCAGATTAAGAGGTTCATCTTCCAGGGTAAAGCTATTGTAATCGAAATAGAAGGGCATCCAGCTATGAAATCCAAACAGGTTTTTCCACTTTCTAAATGGCACTTCCTTATAATCTACCTGTGGAGTATCCTTTGTTTCCAAAATTCCCTTTTCCTGCTCCTTAAGTTTTTCATAGGCTTTTACAGAATAGTCCTGTATCTCTTTAAGGGGAATCCATTTATCAGGGTTCAATGGAAGCTCCATAAGTCGGTACCCATCAGAGGAATAATCGGCTACAGCAATTTTATTCTTTGAAGAGGAGAGAGTAACATCCATGGCTCCGAAGCGGGAAGAGGTAACCTGAAATTTTTGACCAGTTTCCGTATCTAGTGCATAGATATTATCGATGCCTGAATATGTAGCATGGTAGATTATAAATTTATTATACGGAACGGCTTTTTGTATATCATCATAGCTGGCCGGCAAAAGGACTTCCCAATCCCCGGAATCGAGATTTAATCTCTGGATACTTTTTCCTTCATCATCCAACACAATTACAATTATTGTTTTATCGTCTACCCATTCAGGCATATGAAGAGAGTTATTACCCGGTATACTATATCTCTGCTGAATATTTCCATTTTCCAAATCAAGGATTGCTATAGAGCATTCATTGGCGACACTTATGTCAACAGCAGCAATTCTCTTTTCATCAGGCGAAATATCGGGGGCAAAATATCGGGTTCTCCTTGCAAGAGTTTTTTCATTTTGATCTCTAAGGTCCAGTTTCTTAATAATGGAATAGGATCTGTTTTCCCAGCGACTATCATTATAAGTTTCAGCCCAGACAACAAAATTCTTTGAGGCCGAGAACCTAACAGGATAGTAAAATCCCGGAGTAAAAATAACCTCTTCCTCCCCTGCCAGATCTATTTTAACCAGCTTCCTGATTTGATCCATGCCTGATTTTTGAACCAGTAAGACACTATCGCTCAGGTACTGCGGAAAACGAAAGCTGGTGTAATGTTTTAAGCCGGTTTGGCTGATGGTATCAAAAGATGACTTAGAGGTTATTAGGTCCTGCTCCATCCATTTTAGCTGTAAATCTCTAAAAGTCATATCATACAGCCTTTTCTTAGTAAGCTTTTGCTGTTTTCTAAAACTGAAATTTATAGGATTAATGATAATGGATTTTTTACCGGTATTATCGACTGCTTTCTCCCAAAATTCCGATCCATAAAGACTTCTGCTATAGGAAACAAGTTGGTAGCCAAACTCATAATAATCGGGAGAAAAATCTTTATACGATCCAAAACTGGCCTTGTCGTATTTAAAAACCTTTCCCTTCTCAAGTGATAATGCCCGCAATCCCATTTCAAAAGAGGGTTGACGGCCCCTACCTGTTCTGGAAAGGCTGGTTTCCGTAGCTACTGCATCACCCTCAAGATACCACAATGGAAGTTCAACTGACACAGCCCCAATGGCCTGCTGACCCAGAATGTAAGAAAGTACTTTTGTAAATCCCTGGTTGAGTTTATCTAATTGTACTACATGTCTGAGTTCATGCAAAACAAGCTGCTCCAATTCATCCTGAGGATAAGTTGTAGCCATTGGAGTAGGAAACAGTTCCATACGTTTTGGGGCCCATGAAACAAATCCATTGCTTTTTGCAGAATAGTTGTGAACAATTACAGGGATTTTTTTTGGATTATGGTTCAGGCTATAAGGTACCAGCGTATAGGCATATTCAAGAATATTAGCCAGTCGTTGTCCTTCGGAGGAAAAACTTTCAGGAAAAATGATTTGAAAATTTGGACTTTTTATTTGTTTCCATTTTAGTGAAGTTGGATCCTGTCCACTTTCATAATACTGGCCATAAGAATATGCAACAGATAAAAACAATACAATAAAAAGTGTATGTATCTTTCGCAATTGATTCATAATCATATAAACTCATTCAACCAGAGGAAAATTATCCTCCATGTCTTTTTACCTGATACCCTTCTTTTTGAAGCACAGGTATAATTTTATCCCTGAAATCACCCTGAAGCAAAATGCTATTGTCTTTAACAGAGCCACCGGATCCACACAACATCTTTAGTTTCTTGCCAAGGTCTTTCAAATCATTTTCTTTACCAACAAAGCCTGACACCAATGTTACAGATTTGCCTTTGCGGTTTTTTCGGTCTAAAGATATGTAAAGTTTTTGCTGTGAGGGAGGAAGTGTTTCCATCTCTTCTGCCTCATTATACGAATAATTAAAATCGGCATTTGTGGAATAAACAATGTCTACTCTGTCCTTTCTCCGTTTCTGTTTTGACATGATTTTAACTTTCAGATAAATTAATATTTCAGTAATGGAATCTAAAAATCTTAAAATTATTTAAAAAAAAGGCAATCAAGCAGAAAAATACTAAATTCGCTGCATATTTTCATCAAGTAAGATATATAGCTAATTATTCTACTTCGATTCATCAAAGTACTGAAAATAAGATAATATGAAGAATTTTAAGTTCTGGAATTTACTTTTCGGCTGGTTTAGTTTTCTAACTGCTGCAATAGTATATCTTTCAACAATGGAGCCAACAGCCAGTTTATGGGATTGTGGTGAGTATATTGCAACAGCCTATAAGCTGCAGGTTGGACACCCTCCGGGAGCTCCATTATTTCAAATGATAGCCAGGGTATTTACTCTTTTTGCTGGCAATGATGTTTCACAGGTTGCAAAAATGGTGAATGCTTTTTCAGCCCTCTCAAGTGCGTTTACAATAATGTTTTTATACTGGACCATCACTCACCTGGGAAGGAAATTGTTTGCTAAAGATGAAAATTATACAAATAGCAATATTATCGGAATAATAGCTGCAGGTCTTGTTGGGGCTTTTGCATACATGTTTTCTGATTCTTTCTGGTTCTCAGCAGTTGAGGGAGAAGTATATGCGAACTCTTCCTTATTTACAGCCATGGTTTTCTGGGCCATCTTAAAATGGGAAAATGTGGCAAATGAAAAGGGAAGCGACAAATGGATTATTTTAATTGCCTATCTCATGGGCCTTTCCATTGGGGTACACTTATTGAACCTCCTTGCGATTCCGGCCATTGTATTTGTCTATTACTTTAAGAAATCTGATAATATCAATATCCGCGGTATATTAACTGCAGGATTGGTTTCTGTTGCCCTTCTGGGGGTTGTTATGTATGGTATAATACTTGGATTATTTAAGGTTTCAGCCCAAATGGAATTATTCTTTGTGAATAGTCTGGGCCTTGGTTATAATACTGGTTTTATTACCCATCTGTTGCTGCTGACCATTGCTCTTGTTGGAGCTATTTATTATTCCCAATACAAGAAGGAGCTAATTATTACAACAGTGCTTGGCAGTCTGGCACTTGTTTTATCCGGTGCGCCCTTTATGTCTGACTCCACATTCCTGGGCATAATTTTTATTGGTGGAATTGTTTGGCTGGTATATTACCTTGCTCAAAATAACCGGGTTATTTTGAATACACTTTTGATTAGTGCTACCATGATAATTCTTGGATATTCATCTATCAGTCTTGATGTTATCCGTTCAAAGGCAAACCCTCCAATTGATGAAAACAGCCCTGATAATGTCTTTGCATTGTTATCATATATAAACAGAGAACAATACGGTGACAGGCCCCTTGTTAAAGGACAATATTATAATGCTCCCCCGATTGAAAACAATGAGGGCAAAGCCTATTATATTCCAAAAGATGGCCGATATGTTGTTTCAAAAAGAAAAATAGAAACAGTATATGATCCACGGTTTGTTACTGTATTCCCAAGAATGTGGAGCCCACAGGCCGATCATAAAGAAGTTTATCAACAATGGGGGGGAGTGCGTGGTAAACCAGTAACAGTTGGCTCAGGGGAGGAAAGAAAAACGCTCAGAGTCCCAACATTTGGTGAAAACCTCCGTTTTTTCTTTACTTACCAGGTAGGATACATGTACGGGCGATATTTTTTGTGGAATTTTGTTGGCAGGCAGAACGATATACAGGGTTCAGGTGGGCCGCTTAAAGGAAACTGGTTATCAGGCATAAAGTTTCTGGATGAATTTCGCCTGGGAACACAGGATAATTTGCCTGATTATCTGAAAAACAATTGGGGTAGGAATAAATATTATATGCTGCCCTTATTGCTTGGGTTGATTGGGTTATTATTTCAACTTCAAAGGAATCCGAAAGATTTTTCAATAGTGCTCCTTTTGTTTGTGCTTACCGGATTGGCTATTGTGGTTTATTTGAACCAGTATCCGAACCAACCAAGGGAAAGGGATTATGCCTATGCCGGTTCATTTTATGCATTTGCTATTTGGATAGGACTGGGGGTTCTGGCTATAATTGATGCCATGAAAAGGTTTATACCTGAAAAATATGGGGCTATTCTGGCAGGAGTGCTGTCTATGGCCCTGGTTCCGGGGATAATGGGAATGGAAAACTGGGATGACCATGACCGGTCGGGACGATATACTGCACGAGATATTGCATTTAATTATCTGAATTCATGTGAACCAAACTCAATTCTGGCTACAAATGGTGATAATGATACCTTCCCGCTTATGGTATGCCCAGGAAGTAGAGGGAATAAGAACCGATATACGGGTGGTGAATATGATGCTTTTCAATACCGATTGGTATATCGACCAGATGAAAAGAAAGGCATATGATTCTAAAGGATTGCCACTTTCCTTGCCACGGGAAAAATATGTAGATGGCACCAACAATATGATTTATGTGATTGACAAGTTTAAAGAGCCACAGGATATTAAGCTGGTAATGGATTTTGTTAGGGATGATAACCCCAGAACTCAGGTGCAGGTGCAAAGGGGAGACTATATCGATTATATTCCTACAAGAAAGATAAAGCTGAAATTTGATACCACCATTTTCCAGGAAATGACACCTATTAACTTTAAGCCTACTGAACAGCCAGTGTCTTTTGTTGATATTAACCTGACTGGGAATTTCATCATGAAAAGTCAGTTGATGATGCTTGATCTTTTTGCCCAGAACAATTGGGAAAGGCCGGTATATTATGTGGCAGGAGGCCATGAGGATGCCCTTGGTCTTGAACCCTATTTCCAGCAGGAAGGTTTTGCTCATCGCATTGTTCCCATAAAGACGGAGTCAAATAGCCAGTATCTTGATTATGGTCGGATGAATACAGAGGCAATGTACAAGAACTACATGGAAGAATTTAAGTGGGGCAGGATGAATGAACCCGATGTATACCTTGATTATTACACAAGACGGACCTTGAGTGTAATTCGTGTTAGAAATAATTTTGCGCGCTTGGCCATTGAGCTGGCTGATCAAGGGAAGAAAGATTCAGCAGTTGCTGTTCTCGATCGTTGTTTGTATTTGTTGCCGCCGGATAAGATGCGCCATGATATTTATTCCGGACGACTTTTGGAAGGGTATTACCATGCCGGTGATATAGAAAAAGCAAACCTGCTGTTTGAAGAGATTTTCACACAGGTGGATAAAGAGCTGAATTATTATTATTCCTTAAGACCCGGGCTTGGTCAGGCCATTTCACTTGAAAAAAGAATAAGCCTGCAGTTGCTTTCTATTCTTACAAATTTGACTGAGCAATACAAGCAGGATGAATTGCATATAAGGGCAAATGATGCCTTTGAAAGATATTATACTCAGTTCATGGGAGAAATGCCTGGTCAGTAAATAGAATTATTTATCCCTAGTACAATATTTTAAATAAATATATATCTTTACAGCTGATAATTTAAGTAATGCAAAGAAGTATTCATACATGGTGGTGGCTCCAGGTTTTTTCCAACCGGTGAGGTAACTACGGCCATTATTGAATCTAAAAATATAAGCCTGCTGTCCTCACAGCAGGCTTTTTAATTTTAGGAATTATGAAGATCAAAACCATTTTGAAAAGAGGCCTTGCCGACACACTAACTCCTGTAAGTGTGTATATGAAAATGCGCGACAATTATGGTGAATCCGTATTGCTGGAAAGCTCAGATTACCGGGGAAATGAAAACAGCCTCTCATTTATATGTGCCGATCCTTTGGCTGGCTTTAAACTTTTTGAGGATGAAATAATTACTCAATATCCAGATGGAACCAGGAAATCTGTTCCGGTTGAGGGTCAGGATCCACTGGAAGCATTGGATGAATTTATCAAAGGATTTAGTTTTGATATACCGGAAGAAGCAGAGCCTTATTCAGGATTTTTCGGATATCTTTCTTTTGATAGTATTCAATATTTAGACAATGTACCCTGGCCCAATAGAGACAAGAAGCCGGGTGAAGTGCCGGATATTCTGTATTCACTATATCGCTTTGTTGTATTGATAAATCATTTTAATGATGAACTGCTCCTGATTGAAAATTGCCCTGCCGGGGAAACTTCTCAGATAGAGCGTTTTGATACCCTGGTGCGTTCCAGAAATTCCCCGGAACATAGCTTCATGGCAGATGAAAAAGAAAGCTCAAATCTTTCAGATTATGCGTATATGGACCTGGTAAAATCAGGTAAATATCATTGCCAGCGGGGCGATGTATTCCAGATTGTTTTTTCCCGCCAGTTTTCTCAATCTTTTACCGGTGATGAGTTCAACGTTTACCGGGCCCTAAGGCACATAAATCCATCACCCTATCTATTTTATTTTGACTTCGGTAATTTCCGGGTTTTTGGATCTTCACCGGAATCACAAATGGTGATAAAAAAAGGAATTGCGGAGGTTCATCCCATTGCAGGAACAGTTAAACGTACCGGGAATGATAAAGAGGATTTTGAATTGGCTTCTCAACTCGCCGCCGATGCAAAAGAGAATGCAGAACATACCATGTTGGTGGACCTTGCACGAAACGACCTGGGACGTAATACACGAAACGTGAAAGTTGTTCAACTAAAAGATATTCAGTGGTTTAGCCACGTGATTCACCTTGTATCAAAAGTTCAGGGAAAACTGGGCAAAGATGCCAATTCCCTTAAAGTTCTTGGAGATACCTTTCCAGCAGGGACACTTTCAGGCGCCCCAAAACACAAAGCTGTAAGTCTGATTCGGGAATATGAAAATCAGGCTCGCGGATTGTATGGCGGAGCGATTGGGTTTTTAGGTACAAATGGATCTGTAAACCATGCCATAATGATTCGATCATTTTTAAGTAAGGACCAGGTATTGTATTACCAGGCTGGAGCTGGTATTGTGATTGATTCAGTTCCTGCAAAAGAACTGCAGGAAGTAAATAATAAACTCGGAGCTTTGAAAAAAGCCATACAACTTGCCAGCAAAAGATGAAGCAAAAACTAATAGTGATAGACAATTACGATTCATTTACATTTAACCTGGTTGAATACCTTCGGGATTTGACCGGTGATGATCCTGTTGTGGTTCGGAATGATGCCATACCACTCGAATCGCTCGAAGAATATGATATAATAATATTATCCCCCGGACCTGGACTTCCGGAGGAAGCTGGGATTTTGAAGCAAATCATTAAGATGTATGGTCCCACAAAAAAAATGCTGGGTGTGTGCCTTGGCCATCAGGCAATTGCTGAGGTATATGGTGGCTCTCTGATAAATTTAAGCCGGGTATACCACGGTGTAGCGACTCAGATGAAAAAGACTAAAAACAAGCATTTTCTTTTTGATTCCTTACCTGATTCCTTTGAAGCAGGTAGATATCACTCATGGATAGTGCAATCAGGTTCCCTGCCCGAGGAACTGGAAGTATTGGCCAGGGATGAAGAAGGACAAATTATGGCCTTACAGCACAAGGATTATGAACTTTATGGAGTCCAGTTTCATCCGGAGTCAATTCTTACGCCTGGAGGCAAACAGATATTAAAGAATTTCCTGGATCATTGTGAACCTGCTACAAATCCTTAGACGATTTTTAATAGAGAATAACAGAACATCAATATGAAAACCATACTTAACAGATTATTTGATCACGGGAGCCTGGACAGGGATACGGCCCGAACCGTCCTTATAAACATAGCACAGGAAAAATACAATTATGCACAGATAGCCTCCTTCCTGACAGTATACCTGATGCGATCTATTACAGTAGATGAGCTGGCCGGATTTCGTGAAGCATTGTTGGAATTATGTCTCCCGCAAAACTTCAGGCAGACAAAACAATTGACGTATGTGGCACAGGAGGAGATGGTAAAGACACTTTTAATATCTCTACCCTAACAGCATTTGTAGTAGCCGGGGCAGGGTATAAGGTAGTAAAGCATGGAAACTACAGTGTATCCTCTTCATGTGGATCTTCAAATGTGCTTGAGTATTTTGGAGCCGAATTTACCAATGAAACTGATAAACTTAACAAACAGTTAGAGAAAGCCGGGATTTGTTTCCTGCATGCACCTCTTTTTCACCCTGCAATGAAAACCGTCGCCCCGGTTCGAAGAGAACTTGGGATTAAAACCTTTTTCAATATGCTTGGGCCACTTGTAAATCCGGCTCAGCCAACCCACCAGATGATTGGCGTTTTTAGTCTGGAGCTGGCAAGGATGTATCATTATTTACTTCAGGAAGAGGATGTCGAATATGCTGTTCTGTATGATTTGGCCGGGTATGATGAAATATCGCTAACAGGGAAAATAAAGCTTTTTACAAGAAGGTATGAAAAGCTTATTGATCCCGGTGATACCTTTGGTCAGCGATTTAAGGAAAAAGATCTGTTTGGAGGCCAGACAGTAAAGGAAGCAGCTGAGATTTTTGAGCAGGTGCTTACAAATAAAGGCACAGAAGCACAGGTTCAGGTTGTACTCGCCAATGCAGCTCTGGCCATACAGCGATTTCAATTGGATAAAAGCATTGAAGACTGTGTTGAGGAGGCCCGTAGTTCTTTGGTATCTGGTAAAGCCAATGAAGCATTTAAATCATTTCTCAACAACTAAAGCATGAGGTTTTTAGAAGAAATAGTATCTAAGAAATGGAAGGAAGTGGCTGAACGTCAAAAGCGATTTTCAATTAAAGATTTGAAAACAAAAGAGAATTATACCAGGACTACCCATTCCCTGGTGCAAAGGCTCAAGGATTCTAAAATACCCGGAATTATAATGGAATTTAAGCGCAGATCACCCTCCAAAGGATTTATAAATGAAATGGCTAAGGTGAGTGAAATAATCCCGGGCTATATAAGTGCTGGGGCAGCCGGAATATCCATCCTTACCGATGAGCAATTCTTTGGTGGTTCCTTGAGTGATCTGGAGGAAGCTCGTTTGATTTCAGACATTCCATTGCTTAGAAAAGATTTTGTGATTCATCCCTACCAGGTATTTGAAGCCAAAGCCTTTGGTGCCGATGTGGTATTGCTAATTGCAGAATGTCTTGAAAAACATGAACTACAGGATCTACATGATCTGGCCCGTAAAATAGGTCTTGAAGTACTCGTTGAGTTGCATCATGAAAGAGAGCTGGAAAAAATGCCACAGGGACAGCAATTATTGGGTGTAAACAATCGCAACCTGCTTAGCTTTGAGGTGGATTTAGAAACTTCTGTCAACATTTTAAAACAACTTCCAGAAGGAATTGAATTGGTTTCAGAAAGTGGAATCTCCAGGCCTGAAACAATAAAAAAGCTATGGAAGATAGGATATTCCGGGTTTCTTATGGGGGAACATTTTATGAGTGCTGAAAATCCTTCTGAGGCAGCTCTTGACTTAATAAAAAATATAGAATAATGATTGTAAAAGTATGTGGTATTAACGATTTAAATAATTTTCAGGCTTTATCAAAACTTCCTGTTGATATCCTGGGGATGGTTTTTTACTCAAATTCTCCCCGGTCTGTCAGGCCTGATAATGAAAATATGGCTAATACAATATCTGGAATGCCTGTGAAAAAAGCAGGTGTATTTGTTGATGAAGATTTGAACCAGATTACAAAAATTGCCAGAAAATTTAACTTGACCCATATCCAATTGCATGGAAATGAGTCACCTGATACCTGCAGAAAGCTGAAAAATGAATTTAAGGTGATTAAAGCATTCAGAGTTGGATCAAGAAAAGATTTGGAAGGGATTGAACAATATAAAGAGGTTTCAGATTTATTTTTATTTGATACAAAAGGAATACAAGCAGGTGGTACTGGAGTGAAATTCGATTGGAACCTAATAATGAATCTTTCCCTTCAAGTACCCTATCTTTTAAGTGGTGGTATTGCCGCTGAAGATGCTGAAAGATTAGCTAAACTTAGCTTACCCGGATGTGTAGGGATTGATATTAACAGTTGCTTTGAGGTAAAACCGGGTATAAAGGATATTTCAAAAGTTGAATATTTATTATCGAAAGTTAAATGAAACGATTAGTTGATGAACGTGGATATTTTGGGCCCTATGGCGGTGCCTTTATCCCGGAAATGCTTTATCCGAATGTGTTGGAACTGCAAGAAAAGTATGAGGAGATTCTGTTTTCAGATTCTTTTACCGAAGAATACAAAGCTTTGCTTAAGGATTATGCCGGCCGTCCAACTCCCTTGTTTCATGCTAAAAACCTATCCTCTATCTATGGATGTCATGTTTTATTGAAGCGAGAGGATCTTGCTCATACCGGCTCACATAAAATCAACAATACCCTTGGACAAATTCTAATAGCCAGGCATCTCGGGAAAGAAAAGAATTATTGCCGAAACAGGGGCAGGTCAGCATGGGGTGGCCACTGCCACCGTTTGTGCTCTGCTTGGATTGGATTGTACTGTTTTTATGGGTGCCCGTGACACCGAAAGGCAGGCCCCAAATCTGGCCCGTATGAAAATGTTGGGTGCCAGAGTTGTTCCTGTGGAAAGCGGAAGCAAGACACTAAAGGATGCAACCAATGAAGCCATTCGGGAGTGGACACGGCATCCCTCTGATACCCATTATATTATTGGTTCTGTGGTGGGTCCCCACCCATACCCTGATATGGTAGCCAGGTTGCAATCCATCATAAGCGAAGAACTCAGGTCACAACTACTTGAAGCAACCGGAAACTCAGAACCCTATGCAATATTAGCCTGTCTCGGCGGGGGTAGCAATGCAGCAGGCTCATTCTTCCATTATCTCGACCTGCCTGAAGTAAAACTTGTTGTAGCTGAGGCGGCTGGATTGGGATTGGAATCAGGCAAAACAGCAGCCACTACCTGGAAAGGTTCAGATGGAGTTTTGCATGGAAGTAAAACCATACTTATGCAAACCGAAGATGGCCAGGTAGTTGAACCTCATTCTGTTTCAGCAGGTCTGGACTACCCGGGAATTGGCCCCATGCACGCAAACTTAATTAGAACTGGTCGGGTAGAGAGCATTCCTGTGACTGATGAGGAGGCTTTGGTTGCAGGCTGTTTATTGGCTGAAAAAGAAGGAATAATTCCTGCCCTGGAATCTGCACATGCAATTGCATTGCTTGAAAAAATGAAATTTGAACCGCATCATACCATTGTAGTAACTGTTTCTGGTAGAGGCGATAAGGATATGGATACCTATATTAAATACTTGGAAAATGAATAGGATAGACGAATTATTCAACAGGAAGAAAAATAGGATTTTAAGTATCTTTTTTACGGCCGGTTACCCCGAGTTGAATAGCACCGGAGAAATTCTTCTCTCATTACAGGATCAGGGTGTAGATATGGTTGAAATTGGGATGCCCTATTCAGATCCGGTGGCAGATGGACCGGTAATTCAGGAAAGCAGTCAGCAAGCTCTTGAAAATGGAATGACCCTGGACCTGCTTTTTAAGCAACTAAAAGAGTTTATGCCCGGAATTCATATACCGGTAATTTTGATGGGATATCTGAACCCGGTGATGAAAATGGGTTTCGAAACATTTTGCCAGAAAGCATCTGAGGCAGGGGTCTCTGGTTTGATCCTTCCTGATCTTCCACCTGAATTATCAGCAACGGAATATCAATCCCTGTTGGATAAGTATAAGCTCAGGAACATCTTTCTTATCTCACCACAAACGCAGGAATCGCGGGTTCGATTTATCGATAAGCATACAGGTGGCTTTATTTATATGGTATCATCCCCTTCGGTTACGGGTAGTCAATTGGAGAAGAATTCAGCAATTCAAAGCTATTTTGATAATATATCTAAAATGAATCTTCAACATGCAGGGATGGTGGGCTTTGGGATATCAACGCCCGAACAGTTTGATTTTGTTTGTCAGAATACCCGGGGTGGAATAATTGGAAGCGCATACGTTAAGCAGTTAAAATCAGCAGGAAACATTAGTCAGATTACTGAAAAGTTTATAAAACCATTTCTAAAGAGTTAGATGACTTTTCAATCACAAAAATTCTAATCACATTGAGAATCTGATCCAATAGTGTATATTGCAAGCAAAATTCTTCAAATATTATCTCCATGGAAAAAAATGAATTTAACAAATCAGAAATATTTAACTTTCAGGATAAGGTAGATTATTCATCAGGTGGAATCGTAAGTAAGCAGGTTATAAAAACTGAAAAAGGAAATGTTAGCTTATTTGCATTTGACAAAGGTGAGGGCCTGAGTGAGCATACAGCCCCTTTTGATGCAATGGTTCAGATTATTGAAGGAAAGGCAAAAATAACTATCGGTGGGGTGGATTATGAGCTTAGCGAAGGCAATACTATTATTATGCCTGCCAATATTTCTCATGCTGTATTTGCATTGGAAAAATTTAAAATGGTGCTGACCATGATTAGATAAGCTGAGGGCTTAAGGCGAGTGGGGTAAATCATATTCTCGCTGATCTTCATTTACACTTACTATCCTCGTTCATAAATTTTTTCATAACGTTGCTTCTTATGTAGCGCTATTTCAAGGACGAGATGTTTTGTTAAAATAAAAAGGATGCCATGTTAAAGGCACCCTTTCTACTCATTAACCACCTATTTTGAAATATCAGCCAGACTGGCTTCAATTTCACCGTTAGTAAGTTCATGATCAACCAAATTTCCGGTAAAGTACTTGTCATAGGCTGCAAGATCAAAATGCCCATGACCGCTAAGGTTGAATAATATTGTTTTAGATACCCCTTCTTCATCAGCTTTACGGGCTTCCTCAACCGCTCCGGCTATAGCATAGGTTGCTTCGGGAGCCGGAATGATTGCTTCTGAGCGGGCAAAAGTAACTCCTGCATCGAAACACTCACTTTGTTTCTTCGAGCGGGCTTCAATCAATTGGTCTTTTATCAACTGGCTTACCAGCACCCCTGCACCATGATACCTTAATCCACCTGCATGAATTTCTGCAGGGATAAAGTTGTGTCCAAGTGTAAACATGGGCAATAATGGTGTCATACCTGCTGTATCACCAAAGTCATACATAAATTTACCTCGGGTTAATTTCGGACATGAGGATGGCTCAATTGTAAGTAATTTAATGTTTTTACCTTCCGTTAAATTTAACCTAAGGAAAGGAAAAGCTATTCCGGAAAAGTTAGATCCACCCCCAAAGCAGCCAATCACAACATCAGGCAATGCTCCTGCCTTTTCCATCTGAAGAATAGATTCCTGTCCAATTATGGTCTGATGCAAAATTACATGATTCAGAACACTGCCCAGGGAGTATTTTGTATCGGGATCTTTGGCTGCCACTTCCATTGCTTCAGAAATTGCTATACCCAGGCTTCCCGGTGAATTTGGATCCTTTGCTAAAATCGCCCTGCCAGCTTCGGTTCTGTCACTGGGTGAGGGATACACATTGGCGTTGTATGTATTCATCATAAGCTTCCTGAAGGGCTTCTGATCATAGCTGACTCTAACCATATATACATCCAGGTCAATCCCAAAATGCTGACAGGCAAAACTCAATGCACTTCCCCATTGACCGGCTCCGGTTTCGGTTGTCATTTTTTTAACTCCTTCAATTTTATTGTAGTATGCCTGAGGGATGGCTGTATTTGCTTTGTGTGATCCGGAATAATTACCTCCTTCGTATTTGTAATAAATTTTGCTGTTGGTACCAAGTGCTTTTTCCAAAGCTTTGGCCCTGAACATCGGACTCGGACGATAAGATCTATATAATTCCAGAACCTCCTCAGGGATGTCAATGTATCTTTCCTGTGATACTTCCTGCTCAATGAGTCCCATAGGAAAGATGGGGGCAAGGTCTTCAGGCCCAATAGGTTGACGGGTGCCGGGATGCAATGGAGGCATAGGTTTATTCGGCATATCAGCCATAATATTATACCATTGTGTGGGCATTTCTTTTTCAGTCAATAAAATTCTTCTAGCTTTTTCCATGTTTTATTAGTTATAGGTTATGAAACAAAAAAAGCACGCTGTAAAACAGCGTGCCTCAAAATATCTTAGTTTTTCAACTTACATAACAGCGTGTTTTACAGCATTCTTCTGAACCTGTGCCACAACCACTTATGTAAGTTTGTTCTTTTCATCGGATCAAAACTAATTAATCCTTGTAGAAAATACAAAAGTTTTATAAAATATTTTTCAAATTATTTCTTAAGCGGAAAGTACTTTGCTTAGTTCAGACTTGCAAGCTTTGCATACACATCTTCTTCCTCATGCAGGTAACGTGCAATAGTAGAAATTAGCTTTTCAGGAAGAACAGGCTTTACAAGGAATTCATTACAACCTGAAAGGAAGCAACTTTGCCTGATTTCTTTGGATGTATATGCTGTAACAACCAATACTGGCAGGGATTTTCTGGTTTTCCTTAATTCACGGGTAACTTCAATTCCATTTACAAAAGGAATTAAAACATCAAGAAGAATCAGGTCGATTTGTTGGTCCGGATCATTAATGAAGTTAAGTGCATCGTGCCCGTTTTTCTTCCACACAACTTTTGCACCTGTCTTTTTGAGAAGAGATTTGAAGTAAAGATAGTTTGCATCGTCATCTTCCACGACAAGAATAATTTTGTCTTTCCAATCGTATTTATTGTCGTTGAAGATCAATGCTTTAGGTAATAGGATTGATTTAGTTGCACGGAATGTTAAAATAAGCAATAATTTTATAGGAATGAAAAATATGTTATAAATATTTTTCAACAATTCTTAAAAGTTATAATTTAAGGGCCTAAAACACTGATTTTATGGAAAAAAGACATACCAGCATTGCGTCGCGATTAACAATTTATTTACTCATAATTACAACTTTACTGTTTTTGGTACTTGCTTTAGTAAACTATGTAGTATCAATTAGGATATGGGAAGACAAGGTAAGTTTAACAGCTCAACTCGCTGTTGAAAAAGCATTTGAGGGATTGGAAGTTCAACTGAAGCGGGCAGAGAATGTAACAGAGCAACTTGCCTCGGTATATAATGCTGGTATCTCTGCTGATGAGGGAGAACTACTGAAATTATTAAAACAATTTGTAAATAGTTATAGCAGAATAACTGGATCGGCTTTGATTTTAAACTTTAATCCCGGGGATGAAAATTCTGATTATATGTTTATTTATTATTCAGAAAAAGCAGATTCATTGTTTTTTAGCCAGGATAAAGAAAAAGTAGAAAATGATTTATATCCTATACAGGTAGTTCGTGATTCTGCACTTTGGTCGGAACCGCATTTCGATCCCATTAACCATAATGAAAAGATGATTACCTATTCAGTACCGTTAATTATTGATGGGGAGTATCTGGGTGTTTTAACAGCCGATTTATCAATTGACTGGCTTGATAAGTTTGTTTCTTCAATGAAAATTTATGAGACTGGTTGGGCATTTCTGCTTTCAGGGAAAAACACTGTATTAACCCACCCTTTCAGGAAAGAGTCAATTATGAATTCAAATATTCAAGACCTTACTGCAGCGCTGGAAGAAAGCGAGGTAGAATCTTTGCTAAATGATATAAAAAACCGCAAGTCGGGTACCCTTGAAGTAAATATTCCAGCCATAGTGGATGAAGATGCATATATTATTTATAATCCCCTGCCCGTATTAGATGGTACATTGATGATGGTTGTCCCAAAAAGTGAGGCACTTGAAGGATTATACAAATTGGTATTGACTTTGCTGATCATTGCCTTTCTTAGTTTGTTTTTCTTAGCGTTTTCGATATATTTCATAATAAAAAAACAACTGTCTCCACTGAAGAGCCTGGCAAAATCATTGAATAGTCTTGGGGAAGGAGATTTTGAGGTGGAAATTCCGGAACCGAAACGACTTGATGAGGTTGGTAATCTAACCCATTCTTTCAATTTCATGAAGGATAATCTGGCAAAACATGTTGTTTTATTGGATGAGAGTACCATTGAGAAGAATAAGATGGAGTCAGAAATTGTGGTTGCAGCTAAAATTCAAAAAAGTATTATACCCACTGAAACGCCTCCTGAGATTCTCAAAAAAGGTTTGGATATACATGGATTTCTTGAGCCTGCAAAACAGGTGGGAGGGGACTTATTTGATTATTTTATGCGAGATGAAAATCATCTGTGTTTTGTGTTGGGAGATGTCACAGGAAAGGGTATTCCGGCATCATTTTTTATGGGGATGACACGTGCATATTTTCGTAGTGAAAGCAAATATCTTCAAACTTCAAAAGAAATAGTGGGTAAGATAAATGAAAATTTATTTGTCAATAATCTGGAGGCAATTTTTGTCACCCTGTTTTGTGGTATTGTGAATTTGAAAACCGGCAATATCGATTTTTGTAATGCGGGTCATAATTTCCCATTTCTGTATCGAAGCGATGGAAAACTTACTGAAATGCAGAATCAACATGGAACACCACTGGGATTGGTTAAAAATCAGGAATATAAATCTTCTAATTTAAAACTTAAAAAGGGGGATGCTCTGATATTGTATACCGATGGAGTAACAGAGGAAAAAAATGAGGATGGCGAGTTATTTAGTGAGAAAAGGCTATGGGATACCATTGGTGAGCTTGATATTAAAACCATGACAGCAAAGAAAGTATGTAATAGTATGGTTAAGGTTCTTCATGAGTTTAATGGCAACACGCCACAGGACGACGATGTCACCATTTTCTGTGTAAAGAAAACCTGATCCCAGGATTTTTTAGGGTGACAAAGAAGTTAGGATTCGACGGTATCGTTTAATCAGCTTTGTTAATTTCTTCAAATAATACTTTAAAACATTCTGCTGAAGAATCAGTTGTTGTTGATGATTCCTTTAATTCATACCATGCCTTTAGAAATCTATCGCAGCCAGACCAAATAGTTTGCATCATTCCAAGAAAATGTG
Organism: uncultured Bacteroidales bacterium; assembly: GCA_963750735.1. GTDB lineage: Bacteria > Bacteroidota > Bacteroidia > Bacteroidales > VadinHA17 > JANTGF01. Next base: position 77,775 of record CAVVRY010000018.1, read on the forward strand.
CCGATGTGGCCGATGCTGAATTTTCCCTGAAATTTACTATATCCTTTAATTGTTTTAAGGCAACATCAGACTTTCTATAAGGACATGTAACAACATCCAGGCCTTTCATGGCAAAAAATACAGCAGTAGGATCAGGGCGTTCATAATGCCAATCACAAATTACAATATCTTTGGGTATCATGTCAATTGCACGTGCAGTATTGTTCATGCTAGCCTCCCACATTCCCATACCTGTTACTTTACCATCAATCAGGCGATCACCCCAAATCCAAAGCTTTCTGTTTTTAAGGGCCAGGTGGTTTCTAATCTTCCATACTTCTCCGGCAAATAATTCAGCTTTATCTCTTCCTGAACATCGTGGACATTTGTCATCTCCCAGATAGAACACCTCGTCCAGTCCTGCATGAAAAGCTTCTGCTTCAAATACATCCATTAGCTCATCAACCAGACTGAAAACTATCTCATGTACATCGGGATGAAGAGGACAGTAGCTTTTGCAATAAAGACCATCTTCATTGGGCCATTCATATTTTTCTGGCAATATTACATGAGGTGTTTCATCAAATTCGGGATAGACTTCAAGCAATTTTGTCGCCTCACTATGCCATGATTGATGACCCAGCAGGTTAATTTGAGGGATAATTTTTATCCCTGCATTTTTGCACTCAGCAACTAGTTTTTTAACTTCATTTTTTGTAAGAGGATTATCAGATCGCAATTCAGGATGGCTGGTATATTCATAGTTATAATCAACCCTGAGAACAAGTATATTTACATTCATTTGTTTCAGATCTTCCTTAACAAACTTCATGAAAAGATCAAGATCATCTGGCGAAGGGCATGCAATGCTTAATCCTCTAACCGGTAATTCAGTTTGTATTAATTTGTTGTCCGGCAGCTGAAAAAAGAAACGCCAGGGATAGCATCAGCAATATTGGTTTTTTCATGATTGATTTTTATTATGCATTTGTTTATAAACAATGGCTATTATATTTCTAAAAGTAATAAAATATGGTACTATATTGAATCCTACAATGGATGTTTTTAAAAATTATTGTTGGAATTTGATTTTTTTATACCTTTGCACAGGTTTACGAAAAGTAAGCCATTTTTTGTCCGATGGTGTAATTGGCAACACATCTGATTTTGGTTCAGAAGAGTCCAGGTTCGAGCCCTGGTCGGACAACAAGTAATGAAACTCCCTGACGAATTTGTCAGGGAGTTTTTATTTTGAAAGGAGATATTGAAGTTTTGGTTCAATGTCTCGGAGAAAATAAAACAATTTACCCGTAGGGTGGTTTCCGAAAGTTGTTAGGTCCCCTTGAAAGGTCCACGAATCAGGCCGTAGGCATGATGAGTAGCTCCCCCTGGTC
>CAVVRY010000019.1:0-769959 GCA_963750735.1 uncultured Bacteroidales bacterium
TACGACTCCAATGGAAACAGGACTTCATATATAAATTATAATTGGGACTTCAATACAAATGATTGGGTCGGATATTCTAAATCTGAGTACACTTACGACTCCAATGGAAACAGGACTTCATATTTATGGTATAAGTGGGACTCAAATATAAATGATTGGGTTAGAAATTCTAGACATGAGCAAACTTACGATTCCAATGGAAACAAAACTTCAGAAATATCCTATAATTGGGACTCAAATACAAATAATTGGGTAGAGAATATGAAGTATGAGTTCACTTACGATACCAATGGAAACCATACTTTATCTATAGGATATAATTGGGACTCAAATATAAATGATTGGGTCGTAACTTATAAAACTGAGCACACTTGTGATTCCAATGGAAACCATACTTTATCTATAGGATATTATTGGGACTTCGATACAAATGATTGGGTCGTAGCTTCTAAAACTGAGCACACTTACGATTCCAATGGAAAATCGACTTTATATGCATATTATAATTGGAACTCAGATACACAATTTTGGATCGGAAAAGAAAAGTTTGAGCGCACCTTCGATTCTATGGGAAACACCACTTTATTTTTCCATTATTATTGGGACTCAAACAAGCATAATTGGGTAGAATGGAATAAATTTGAGCACTCATACGACTCCAATGGAAATAGGACTTCATATGTATATTATAAGTGGGACTCAAACACGAATGAATACAGATTATATCAAAAAATGTTTTACTACAGGGGCAGCAATTCTACCTCTGTAGAAGATGATGTATCCATTCAAATAATATAATTCTCTATCCAAATCCCGTAAAAGATATTTTAAATATTGCATCAACTGTTGAATACTATGAGATAGACGTATATGATTTGACAGGGAAGAAAGCATTTCACAACAAGAGATCGAATAATAGATGTCTCATTCCTAAACTCCGGTGCTTATATTGTTAGGGCAAAAGATAAAAATGGAGTTGTGATAAAAGCAGTAAAAATATTGAAACAGTAAGGCATTTAATATATTCTTATTTGATTCCATTGGTAAAATAAAATTTAACATTAAAACCTATATCCAATTTCTGATTAGTTCAAATGCAATTCCCAGGTTGAGATAAAAATATATTCTTAATAAATCGGTAAACATGGCAATTAAAAAAAGTGAAAAACAACTCCTTCTTGAAAAAATTGAAAACCTATTGATTAGACAGGATATCTTTCGAAAGGAAATAAATGATTTGCGATTCGAGATTAGAGATTTAAAGCTTCCTGATGCCGAAAGTATTGCTCCCCCACCCAGTAAAACTGAAGTTGTTACCCCTCCGCAAAAAGCGATCGATCATAAGGAGATTAAAAAAGAAGACCCTATAGAGGCAATTAAAGATGTGGAAGAAATCAACCTAAAAAAACAAAAGTCACCATATGCCATAAATACCGAAATTGAAAAATTTATTGGAGAGAACCTGATCAATAAAATAGGTATTGCTGTTTTAGTTATAGGAGTTTCTATTGGCACTAAATACGCTATTGACCATGACCTGATTTCACCCCTAATGAGAATTGTACTGGGATACCTGGTTGGATTTGGATTGGCAGGCTTCGCAGTCCGGCTAAAAAATAATTATAAAAAATTCAGTGCTGTTCTAATTAGTGGAGCTATGGCCATCTTTTATTTCATAACCTATGCTGCATATAGCTATTACAATCTTTATCCTCTATTATTGACTGTAATACTCATGATTCTGATAACAATTTTGACAGTTGCATTGGCATTATATTACAACCAACAGGTTATAGCTCATTTTGGACTTGTGGGTGCATATGTTGTGCCTTACCTGTTAAGAGAGCCGTTTGCTCAAGTTCCTTTCTTTTTTTCATATATAGCAATGATCAATGTCGGAATACTTTTTATTTCGGCTAAGAAGAAATGGAAGTTCCTTTATTATCTGTCATTTTTAGTAACCTGGGTTATTTTTATTTCCTGGTTTTTTTCTAATAATTATACTACCAACAATTTAGATTTATGTCTAAGCTTCCTATCCATATTTTTTATTGTTTTTTATTTGTCCTTCCTTTCATATAAACTTGTTTTAAATGAAAAATTTAAAATTGATGATATAGTTATACTGCTCTCAAATTCAGCCATAATGTTTGGAATTGGTTACGTTGCAATTAATGCAATTGAATCTGGGAAAGAATTTTTAGGCTTGTTTACATTGTTAAATGCCGTTGTTCATTCTATAGTGGGCTATATTATATATCGGGTGAAACCAAAGGAATTAAATTTGATTTATTTTGTGTCAGGCCTGGCACTGGTATTTATCACAATTGCTATTCCAGTTCAGTTTAATGATAATGTTGTAACTATTCTTTGGGCCATTGAAGCAGCAATAATTTTCTGGTATGGGAGAAGAAAAGAAATTCCGGTCTATGAAAAAATTTCATATGCAATAATCTTCCTGGTATTTTTTAGTATTGCTGGAGATTGGGCATCTGTTTCTATGGATTTATCAGTTTTCCCTCCAAAAGAAATTTTTACAGCAATTCTAAATATGGGTTTTCTCACCTCCCTGGTCGCAATAGCATCAATGGCATTTATTTGGTATACCAGCAAGAGAATAAAAGTAGAGGTTGAAAGACAAGATGTTTTAGGTACGCTATTTAATCTCTTTATTCCTGCCTTTTTATTGACCAGTATTTACTTCCTATTTTATTTTGAGATTTCAATAATCTGGCATAAAATATATATACAATCTCCGCATGATTTAAACTCAGAGGTGATAATATCCGAAATCTACATTCAGAATAATCCTGACATTTTGCGATTAAAATACTTATGGCTAATTAATTATACGATACTGTTCGCATCTTTGCTTTCTTTTGCAAATTACAAATGGCTTAAAGCTAAGAAACTCAATGTAGCTATACTTCTTGTGAATTTTGCTATTGTTCTCCTATTCCTGGGTGGCGGATTATACTTACTTAATGAACTTCGAGATAGCTATTTAAGTCCTCAATCTTCCTCACAATTCAAATTAAGTTTTTTCTATCTAATGATAATTAGATACGTTTCGGTTGGGTTTTTTGCACTATTGTTTTATTCATTATACTCTTATGTTATAAGGGATAACTTTGGGACAGATATTAAAAATACATTTGAAGTTATTTTAAGCCTTTCCATTGTTTGGGTATGCAGTAGTGAGCTAATAAACTGGATGGATTTATCCGGATCAATTCAACCGTATAAGCTAGGCTTAAGTATTTTATGGGGAATATTATCATTGCTTTTAATTGTATATGGAATTTGGAAAAAGAAAAAGTACATCAGGATTACTGCAATAGCTCTTTTTGGAATTACACTAGTTAAATTATTCTTTTATGATATTGCACATCTTGAAACAATTCCTAAGACTATAGTATTTATATTGTTAGGAAGTTTGTTATTGGTGATTTCATTTCTATACAATAAATACAAGCATTTTATTTTCGAAGAAAGCAAAAATTAATAATTTCAATATCTAGCTGATCAGAAATCAGTTGGCACTTATAACCAAAAAAGCCAAACCTTTCGGAATGGCACTTTAGTGGAGCTGCCGGGATAGGGTATTCATCCTGCTCAAATGCCAGGATGAATGATCCCTTTGTTCCCGTTTTGCAAATAGAAAACAAATACCTTGCTTCGCAAGAATCTTTGTATTTCAAAATTGTTGTGAAAACCTATTTTCAACAGATTTCTCATAACAAAAAACCCACTTTCGTGGGTATTTGTTTTCTGCTTGTTAGTGGAGCTGCCGGGAGTCGAACCCGGGTCCAAACAAGGAGACTATACGCTTTCTACATGCTTAGTTATGCTTAATTGTCGGGATAGATCAGCTGCATAACTACCTAAAATATCCTTATCCCTTTTATTTTCACCGGTAAGCCAGGGCCTCCTGCCGGCTAACTCTTAATTGCTGCGCCTCGTAATCGGGTTGGAAAAGAGTAGGACCGCCCGCGAGACGTCTCGTTCCGGTATCTAATACCGCAATAATGCAAAATCTACTATAATTCGATTAAGCAGCGAGAGCGTATTTATTTTCGCCAATTATAAAAGTTGTAGCAGTTTTTAAGAGCCTTACCACAACGCTCTGCATGCTTACATACCACCTCATCTTGCTGTCAAAACCAGGACAGCCCCATATGCACTCACAAAGATACAAAAATAATGCCATATTACCCCGATATCAGCGGCTTCATGCCATTTTTATTCATTTCCCTTTCCGCATTTTTGCCTATATTTAAGCTTTTATTAATACTATGACCAAAAACAAACTTAAAGTAGGCATCCTCAGGGAAACAAAAACCCCACCCGATAGAAGAGTGCCAGTAACTCCCGAAATAGCAATAAAACTCATTACAAAATTTCCCTGACGTGGAATTGTCCGTTCAGAGTAGTGATTTGCGCTGTTTTTCCGACAAAGAATATATAAAAGACCGGTATAACTGTTGTAGACGATATTTCACAATGTGATATCTTAATTGGGGTGAAAGAGGTAGACATACCTGCATTAATTCCTGATAAAACCTACTTGTTTTTTTCACATACAGCCAAAGAACAGCCCTACAACAGGAAATTGTTGCAGGAAATTGTACGAAAAAAGATTACCTTAATTGATTATGAATATCTTACCAACGTGCAAAATCAACGATTGGTGGCCTTTGGCCGATGGGCAGGTATTGTGGGAGCTTTTAATGGCTTGCGGGCCTGGGGGTTGCGATCAAAGAGTTATGATTTAAAACCTGCGAATGAATGCCATGACCTGGATGAAATGTTTAATGAATTGAATAAGGTTAAACTTCCTCCTGTTAAGATATTAGTTACCGGCGGAGGAAGAGTCGCCAATGGTGCAATGGAAACACTGGCACCTTTAGAATATCAGGTAGTTTCTCCGGATGAATTCTTGCACAGCGAGTTCTCTGAACCGGTTATTTGCAGGATAGATCCAGATCAATATGTGGAGAGGAAAAATGGTGCTCCATTTGATCTGAATCATTTTTTTAAGTATCCGGCTGAGTATAAATCCACATTTTATCCATATACAAAAGTCGCAGACCTTTTTATTCCCTGTCATTTCTGGGATCCTGCATCTCCAGTATTTATGACTGAGGAAGACATGAAGGAGCCAGATTTCAGGATGCAGGTTATTGCAGATGTGAGTTGTGACATTAAGGATCCTATTCCCTCAACCCTGCGGGCTTCAACCATTGCTGATCCATTTTACGGTTATAATCCAAATACTGGCCATGAAACACCACCTTTTAAAGATGGAAGCATCACGGTTATGGCTGTGGATAATTTACCCGGAGAATTGCCCAGGAATGCCTCCGAAGATTTTGGACTGGCCCTTCTGGATAATGTTTATCCATCACTGTTTGGAAAGGATTCCGAGAATATTATCAAAAGAGCAACGATTGTTGAAAAAGGGAAATTAACTGAACTTTTTGCTTACCTTGAGAATTATCTGAAAGGAAAAGTATAACCGGTTTTTGATTATGCAGATTAACTGAGGGTTTTTAGCTTATGGATTGTCTCAACCGGATTATCGGATGAGAGTATAGCATTCCCAGCCACCAATACATCAACACCAGCCTCTATCAGGTTTTTTGCATTGTTGATACCAACTCCTCCATCTACTTCAATCAATGTATCTGATTTAGCTGCATAAATCATCTTTTTTAGATTCTTGATTTTTTCATACGAATGCTCAATGAATTTCTGGGCTCCAAAGCCCGGATTCACCGACATAATAAGTACCATATCAGCTTCTTCGATAATTTCTTCGAGCAGATGAACGGGTGTATGTGGATTGAGTGATACCCCTGCTTTCATTCCGGCAGATTTAATTTTTTGTAATGTGCTATGCAAATGTGTGCAGGCTTCGTAATGAACTGTTAGAATATCGGCACCAGCTTCTTTAAAGGTATCAATGTATTTGTCCGGATCTACAATCATTAGATGAACATCGAGAGGTTTTTCTGCCAGCTTTTTTATTGATTTTATTACAGGGAATCCAAAAGATATGTTCGGAACAAAAACGCCATCCATAACGTCGATGTGAAACCAGTCGGCCTCGCTTTTGTTAATCAAGTCAATAACTTCAAACAGTCTTCCAAAATCAGCCGTCAGCAGAGAGGGAGCAATCAGGTGAGCCATACAATTAATTTTGATTGTAAAAATAAGGAAAATTAGGGTATAATTCTTTATATAAATTAACTTACCCGGAACTATACTGTTAGCTTGTTAATGAAAAATCCAAAAAGAAGATAAAATATGACGAAAACTAGAAATAAGATTTAAGGATTTTACAGCGTGTAGTGTTTTTCAAACGACGGATTGCTTTTTCTTTCAATTGTCTGACTCTTTCCCTTGTAAGATTAAACCTTTCCCCAATTTCATCGAGTGTATGCTGATGATAACCTTTCAGGCCGAAATAAAGGCGCAAAATGTCAGCCTCCCTTGCAGGCAATGTGTTAAGCACACGTTCTATTTCCCTTCTTAAGGATTCTTTCATCAATTCTTTATCAGGCCTTGGGGAATCCTGGCTGAGTAAAACATCATACATGTTCGATTCAGATTCTCCGTTATTGAGAGGGGCATCCATGGAGACATGCCTGGCCGTGTTTTTTATAGCTTCCCTTACATCCATGGGCGCGAGCTCAAGGGCTTTTGCCAGTTCATCAACAGTAGGCTCCCTTTCAAACTCCTGCTCCAGCCGTGTAAAAGTTTTGTTTATTTTATTTATGCAACCAATTTTGTTTAAAGGTAGTCGCACAATCCTGGCTTGTTCAGCGAGTGCCTGCAAAATCGATTGAAGAATCCACCATACCGCATAGGAAATGAACTTAAATCCTCTTGTTTCATCAAATCTTTTTGCTGCCTTTATGAGGCCGAGATTTCCCTCATTGATTAAATCGGGTAAACTTAATCCCTGATTTTGATATTGTTTAGAAACAGATACAACAAATCGCAAATTAGCATTGATGAGCTTTTCAAGGGCTTTATCATTGCCATGTTTTGCTTTGCTAGCAAGCTCTGCTTCCTGTTCTGGCGATAAAAGTTCAACTTTACTTATTTCCTGTAAATACTTATCCAGGGAAACGGATTCCCTGTTAGTAATTTGTTTTATAATTTTTATTTGCTTCATTTCAACCGAGAAGCTAAGCACAATAAGTTGATATTCAGGTAAATAATATAATTATTGTATTCTTCTGTATCTTATTCTCTTTACTAAAACAAAATAATAATAGTTTCGTACAAATAAGTATTAGGTTTTAATTTTAGAGCTTTTTACGCCGGGTTGAAATCAAAATTTTAAGAAAAGTAATAAATTTATTTCATTTTCTAATATAATTTCCTAATATTGCATTGAATTTCCAAACATTTTTCGAAAGACCAACTCCGTTCCCATTAGATTACACAAAGATATTTACAAAGGTAGAGGGCTTTAATTTTCCTCAATGAGTAAAGCATTAGTCCTATATTGTACATATACACACTTATTTTTATTTTAAAACAACCAGTTTTTACATTTATTCATGTTTGACATTTTAGAACTCAACAAGAAACTCGTGTCTGAATTGCGCGATATCGCCAAAGAGTTAAAGATTAAAAGAGTAGATTCTCTGCGGAAGCAAGATCTAGTCTACAAAATTCTCGATCAGCAAGCAATTCAGGCTGTTGATAAAACTCCCCCAAAGAAGAAACAAGTAGTTTCAGAAGCGCCAGAAAAAAGAGAACAGAAATCAAGGCCATTTACTCGGAAACCTGATCGCCAGGATAGGAATGTTCATAAAAATGAAAATCCAAAACAAGAATTCAGGCCTAAAAATGAAATCATACCTCCAAAAAAAGAAGAAGAAAAGAGGAAACCTGAAAAAGAAAAGGAGCTTTCACCTAAGCATGAGGTAAGTAGAAAGCCTGAAAAAGAAAAGGAGCTTCCACCTAAGCATGAGGAAAGAAGAAAACCTGAGAAAGAAAAGGAGCTTACACCTAAGCATGAGGAAAGGAGAAAGCCACAGAGGGATTTTGAATACGACAGACATAAAAGGAAAAACTCCCGAAATGAAAATGGTTACGATTTTGATGGCATAATATCAAACTCTGGGGTGCTTGAAATAATGCAGGATGGATATGGTTTCCTGCGTTCTGCTGATTATAACTACCTGAATTCACCCGATGATATTTATGTATCTCAGTCTCAGATTAAACTTTTTGGACTTAAAACCGGTGACACTGTCAAGGGTAGCATTCGGCCTCCAAAAGAAGGAGAGAAATACTTCCCACTTATAAAAGTACTGGAAATTAATGGCCGTAGCCCTGAGTATATCCGTGACAGGGTTCAATTCGATTACCTGACTCCTCTTTTTCCAGATGAAAAATTCACATTGTATGAGAGAGGGAAAGGAAGTATGTCTGTGCGTGTTTTAGATATGTTCGCGCCTATTGGCAAAGGTCAAAGAGGTTTGATCGTAGCACAACCAAAAACCGGAAAAACAATTTTGCTTCAGGAAGTTGCCAATGCAATTGCAAAACATCAACCTGAGGTATACCTGATTGTATTGTTAATTGATGAAAGACCTGAGGAGGTTACTGAAATGGCCAGAAATGTTGATGCTGAAGTTATTGCATCCACTTTTGATGAGCCGGCAGAACGTCATGTTCGGGTGGCAAATATTGTCCTTGAGAAAGCAAAAAGGCTGGTTGAATGTGGCCATGATGTGGTTATTCTTCTGGATTCTATTACTCGTTTAGCCAGAGCATATAATACAACTGCTCCAGCTTCAGGTAAAGTATTGTCCGGAGGTGTTGATTCAAATGCACTTCATAAGCCTAAGCGTTTCTTTGGTGCCGCGAGGAATATTGAAGATGGCGGATCACTTACCATTATAGCTACTGCCTTAACTGACACAGGATCCAAAATGGATGAAGTGATCTTTGAAGAGTTTAAGGGAACGGGTAACATGGAACTCCAGCTTGACAGGAAACTTTCAAATAAAAGGATATATCCTTCTGTTGATATTAATCCATCTGGCACAAGGAGAGAAGATCTTCTTATGGAGAAAGATATACTCAGCAAAATTTGGGTTCTTCGTAATTATTTAGCTGATATGAATTCCGTTGAGGCAATGGAATTTATGAGAGATCGACTTATGCGTACAGAAAGCAATGAAGAGTTCCTGATTTCTATGAATAGCGAATAGCATTTCGAAGAGAATAAATTTAGCCGGTAGTTCAGTAATTCTGAATTGCCGGTTTTTATTTGTAATAAACACTAGTTCTTTTCAGTTATGAAAGGAAATAGGGTGATTTTTCTCAGTAAAATGTACCCTTAGATTGAGTAAATTTGTGATCCATCAAAAATTCGTTTTATAAGTTGAAATATGGTTTTTAAAGGCTTATTTGGAATTGAAATGAATTAGTATTTTTTTACTTACATCATTTAATTGATAAGGGGAAATGTCCTAATTTTATGAAGTTTTTTTGATTTGATATAACACATTGTAAGTTAAATATTTAAAGAGTTTAAGATGACTAAGAAAAAGAATTTTGTTACATGCGACGGGAATTATGCAGCATCATATATTGCGTATATGTTTAGCGAAGTAGCTTGCATATACCCCATTACACCTTCTTCTAACATGGCAGAGAACGTGGATGAGTGGGCTGCTTATGGGAGGAAAAATATTTTTGGTCAGGAAGTAAAAGTTTCTGAAATGCAATCAGAGGCGGGAGCAGCCGGAGCAGTTCATGGATCCTTACAAGCAGGTGCTTTAACTTCAACCTATACTGCATCACAGGGATTATTGTTGATGATTCCAAATATGTATAAAATTGCCGGAGAATTACTTCCAGGTGTATTCCATGTAAGTGCCAGATCAGTAGCAGCTCATGCACTTTCAATTTTTGGAGATCATAGTGATATTTACGCTACCAGGCAAACAGGATTTGCAATGTTGGCTACAGGGAGTATTCAGGAAATAATGGATCTTGCAGGTGTTGCTCATCTTACTTCAATCAAAACCAGAGTGCCTTTTCTTCACTTTTTCGATGGCTTCAGATCTTCGCATGAGATCCAAAAAGTCGAAGCTCTGACTGATGAAGATTTCAAAAAACTTATTGATTGGGACGCACTCCAGGAATTTAGAGACAGAGCCTTGAACCCTGAACATCCTGTTACACGTGGTACAGCGCAAAATCCGGATATCTTTTTCCAGGCCAAAGAAGCCTCAAATAAATTTTATGAGCCAATTGCCGATGAGGTGGAAGCATATATGCAGGAAATCACAAAACTCACTGGAAGAGAATATCATCCCTTCCAGTATTATGGTGATCCTAAAGCAGAGAATGTAATTATTGCGATGGGTTCTGTAACTGATACAATCCGGGAGGTAATTGATTATAAAAGGGCGAAAGGTGAAAAAGTAGGCTTGCTATCAGTACACCTCTACAGACCATTCTCAGAGAAGTACTTCTTTAAAGCAATGCCGAAATCAGTTAAAAGGATTGCAGTACTTGACAGAACTAAAGAACCTGGTGCCAACGGTGAACCGCTTTATCTTGATATAAAAGATCTGTATTACGAGATGGATAACAGACCCCTGATAGTAGGAGGAAGGTATGGCCTGAGCTCCAAAGATACAACTCCATCGATGATTGTTTCTGTGTTTGATAACCTGGAGGCAGAAAAACCAAGGAATCAATTTACTGTGGGTATAAACGATGATGTTACTTTTAAATCACTACCTCTTCTTAAAGAAATAAACGTTGCGCATGAAGGTACATACGAAGCAAAATTCTACGGCCTGGGATCAGATGGTACAGTTGGAGCCAATAAAAACTCAATAAAAATTATTGGTGATGCCACTGATAAGTATTGCCAGGCATATTTCGCTTATGATTCAAAAAAATCAGGTGGGATTACAACTTCTCACTTACGTTTTGGAGATCACCCAATTCGTGCCATATACCTTGTTAATAGTCCTGACTTTGTTGCCTGTCATGTATTTTCATATTTGACAAAATACGATATGCTTAAAGGACTGAAGAAAGGTGGAACATTCTTACTCAACTCGATTTGGGATGAAGAACAAACCAAAGAACGGCTTCCCGATTCCATGAAGAAATATATGGCCGATAATGAAATTAAGTTTTATGTAATAAATGCAACTAAGATTGCTCAGGAAATTGGACTGGGTTCGCGTACCAATACTATTATGCAATCTGCATTCTTTAATGTATCTGAAGTAATTCCTTACGAGCAGGCTGTGGATGAAATGAAAAAAGCCATTGTGAAATCTTATGGCAAGAAGGGTGAGGAAATTGTTAATATGAACTTTGCAGCTGTAGATAAAGGCAGTGAGGTTGTGAAAGTTGAAATACCTGCTGAATGGAGTAAGCTGAAAATTGCTGTAGAGAAGGATGAAAGAAATATACCTGCATTTATTAAAGAGGTTGTTGAGCCAATAAATGCCATGAAAGGAGATGATTTGCCTGTAAGTGCTTTTGTTGGAAGAGAAGATGGAACTTTCCCTCAAGGTACATCTCAGTATGAAAAACGAGGTATTGCAGTGAATGTACCAGAATGGGTTGAAGAAAACTGTATTCAATGTAACCAATGTTCTTTTGTTTGTCCCCATGCTGCCATTAGGCCATTCTTACTAACTGAAAAGGAAGTAGCTGATGCCCCGGAAGGTACTGTTACAGTTCCAGGAAAAGCGGCCTTGAAAGGTTATGAATTTAGAATTCAGGTTAGTGTTCTCGATTGTACAGGTTGCGGAAGTTGTGCTGATGTTTGTCCGAGCAAAGAAAAGTCTCTGGTAATGAAGCCACTAGCTACGCGTCTGGATGATATTGATAGGTGGAACTATATGCATGAGAAAGTCGGGTATAAAGACAATGTTGTTCCAAAAGATAAAACAGTTAAAAACAGTCAGTTTGCTCAACCTCTGTTTGAGTTTTCCGGGGCCTGTGCAGGCTGTGGTGAAACTCCATACATTAAGAATATCACTCAGCTATTTGGTGATAGGATGATTATTGCAAATGCCACAGGTTGTTCATCAATTTACGGTGGTTCAGCTCCTTCAACTCCTTATTGTGTTAACAAAGAAGGTGAAGGGCCGGCATGGGCAAATTCATTATTTGAAGACAATGCAGAATATGGTTATGGCATTGCAGTTGGAAATCGTCAAATTCGTGACCGGGTTGCTCAGAATGTGACAGCTTCCTTATCAAAATTCTCAACTGCAACTGCTGAAGCTTGCAAAGAGTGGATAAATACCATGAATGATTCTGAAAGTTCTAAAGAAGCTTCAAAGAAACTTGTTAAAGCACTTGAGAAGGAAAAAGATCCCGTGGCTAAAGAATTGCTTGCCCTGAAACAGTATTTTGTGAAAAAATCTGTTTGGATTATGGGTGGTGATGGCTGGGCCTATGACATTGGATATGGTGGTTTGGATCATGTAATTGCTTCAGGTGAGGATGTGAATATTCTGGTAATGGATACTGAGGTGTATTCAAATACCGGAGGACAATCCTCTAAAGCAACACCTACCGGAGCTGTTGCCAAGTTTGCCGCCTCAGGAAAGAAAATTAGAAAGAAAGACCTGGGAGCTATGGCTATGACCTATGGTTATGTATATGTTGCGCAGGTGGCTTCAGGTGCAAGCCAATCGCAGTTTTTCAAGGCCATGAAAGAAGCTGAAGCCTTTCCAGGACCATCTCTTATTATAGCCTACTCACCTTGTATTAGTCATGGATTGAGAAGAGGAATGGCAAAATCACAGGATCAGGAAAGGTTTGCAGTTGAGTCAGGTTTCTGGCATATGTACAGATATAATCCAAGTTTAGAGCATGAAGGTAAAAATCCATTTATTTACGATTCTAAAGAACCTGATTGGAGTAAATTCGATGAATTCCTGAATTCAGAAGTGAGATTTACTTCACTCAGAAAGTCATTCCCAAAGGAGGCTGATCGCTTATTTAAAGCCGCTGAAGAAAATTCTAAGTGGAGATACAATTTCTATCAAAGACTCGCAAAAATGGAATACTCTGAAGAAGGGTAGACATTTGGGCTAAAAGTTTTTTGAATAAGGCATCTGCAATCATTCAGGTGCCTTATTTTTTTTTAAATTGCCAGTATTTGATTTGGATTATTTTTACCTTTGCAGAATAATTCTAAATAACCTTGAGCAGGATTCTGTCAATAGATTACGGGAGGAAGCGTGTGGGCCTTGCAGTTTCAGATCCATTAGGTATTATCGCTACTGGCCTTAATACTATCCAAACCGGTGAAATCTGGCAATTCCTGACAGAATATTTAGAAAAAGAAGATGTTAAAACAATTGTAGTTGGTTATCCGCTCCAGATGAATAATCAACCATCGGAATCTTTGAAATATATAGATCCCTTTGTGACTAAACTTAAGAAAGAGTTTGCCGAAATAGAGATTCTAATGGTCGATGAAAGATTTACCTCTAAAATGGCAAAACAGGCAATGCTGGATGGAGGGTTAAAAAAGAAGGATCGTAGAGATAAAGGAATGGTTGACAAATTAAGTGCGGTAATCATACTCCAAACGCATCTGGATAGTATTTCTAGAAAAATTTAAAATAATTATGGTACTTCCTGTTGTAGTATACGGACACCCGGTTTTACGAAAAGTAGCAAAAGAAATTGACCAGGATGATGAGAACCTGAATCAATTTATTGTGGATATGTTTGAAACAATGTATGACTCAGATGGCATTGGACTGGCCGCCCCCCAGGTTGGGAAATCTATCCGCTTATTTATTATTGATGCTACCCCTTTGGAGGATGAAGAGCCTGAAATGAAGGATTTTAAGAAGGTTTTTATCAATCCTCAGATTGTAGAAAAAAATGGAGATGTTTCTGCATTTAATGAAGGGTGTCTGAGTATCCCAAACTTACGTGAAGAGGTAGTGCGGGAACCAAAAATTAACATTACATACTACGATGAGGAATTTAATTTTTATGATGAAGAATATGATGGAACTCTTTCCAGAATAATACAGCATGAATACGATCATTTGGATGGGATAATGTTTACCGACCTGGTTTCTCCCTTAAAAAAGAGATTAATCAAGGGTAAATTAACGGCTATCACAAAGGGAAAGTTTGAAGCAAGTTACAAAACCCGCCTCCCCAATAATAAAATTCTATACCCATAATAAAAAAGGCCCTTTGTAGGGCCTTTTCTAATGGTACTAAAAAGTTTAACCTTTTGGGTATGTTTTGAAAATATTGTCTGATTTCATAAGGATATCAACATACTGAGCGCGCTTGTATGCATAAGGATCACTTGTATTTTTATTTGATAATTTACCTCTGAAATCATCCAGTGTTTTATACCCTTTTCTATCCATCCAGCTCTCAATGTCGGCCAACATAACCTTTATATGCTCTGCCTTATTTTTATAAAGAGTGGATACGACCTGAACACAATCTGCACCTGCCAAGATCATTTTTATAATATCTTTTCCATCAAGAATGCCATTGGCACTGCAAATTGAACCATTTATGTTTCCATATAATAAACCGGCATAACGTAAGGCCAGCCTATTGTCTTCATGATTACTGAGGTTATAAGGAAAAAACATGTCTTCTTTCTCAATATCAATATCGGGTTGGAATAGTCTGTTAAATAAAACTACGCCATCAATACCTTCTTTATCCATTGCTGATATAGTTCTCAGTGCATTGGTATAATAAGGACTTAGTTTTACGCTGACAGGTATTTTTACTTTGGCCAGGACCTTCCTTAAAACTTTTAGTTGATCTTCAATTATTGAATGACCATCTTTGTTTACATCCTTTGGGACAGCAAAGAAGTTCAGCTCAAGGGCAGCAACACCAAGCTTTTCCAACTGAAGTGCATATTCAACCCAGGTAGGTTCAAAAACCGCATTAAGGCTGGCAATTACAGGTATGTTAACTGAATTAGCTAGCTTTTCAAGTTTCATTAGGTGCTCTTCCGGTCCGGCGTGTTGAAGGTCGGGAAATAATGAGGTCATTTCAGCATGAATGTTATTGTACTCATTTAATTCTTCCTCCAATTCAAAACCTTCCAGCTGAATTTGCTCCTCAAACAAGGATTTATATACAATTGCTGCAGCTCCGGCTTCCTCCATTTTTTTTGCCATATCAGGGTCAACAACTAAATTACTAGCTCCAACAACAATCGGATTTTTTAATTCTATTCCAAGATAGCGCGTTCTTAAATCAGTCATTTTCAGGTATTTTGTTAATTTAAATTATTCTTAATTTGGGTCAATACAATTCCAGGTTATTGAAAGCAATTTGTTTTTTACATTGGGTTTAAAATTAGCGATCAATAGGGTGTTTTCCAAATTTATTTACTGTAAGATTTGACCCTGCAATATAAAAATAGCTATTTTCGTTTCTTCTTTTGTTTTTATGATTGATTTTGGAGAATATTTCCGGAGATCCCCCTTTGTACGGCTCCTGATTCCGCTGATAATTGGAATTATCCTGGCTTTGAAAATTCCCTTCATTGCTGTCCCTGATATTAGGTGGCTAATGTTTGCTGGCTTATTATTTGTTTTTGTGATCCTGTTTTTACAAAAATCTTCTTCTAGAAAAACAACAATTTTAATCGGGGTAATTATAAATCTATTTTTTGTCCTGCTGGGAATAGTACTTGTTCAATTTAAAGTTAAGGAAGATAAAGAGGCATCAATTTTATTTAGCAGTTCAGCAATTGTTACTGAAGTAATAGATTTACCTGTTGAAAAGGCAAAAACATATAGATTGCTCCTCCGCACTGTAGGAATTAGGGGTGAAAATGAATGGAGTCAGGAAAAGTTAAAGGTCCTTGCCTATATTGAGAAAAGTGAGAAAGTATCTCAACTGATTCCCGGAGATAAGATAATTATTCAAGCAAAACTCAATAAGTTTAAGACTGCTGGTAATCCAGGAGAATTTGATTACCCAAGATATATGTCTGACAGAAAGATTTTCGGCAGTGTTTATGTTGAGGAGGACAATTGGCAAAAGCTTTCAGAAACCAACAAGTATTCTTTCTCCTTATTACCTGTAATTTGGAGGAACAGGGCATTTCAATATCTAAAGGGAAGCCTTGGAAACACAGATGCTTTAGCTCTGATTTCAGCTTTACTGCTTGGTGAAAGAGATTATATCGATGAAGAAATTAAAAACTCTTTTGCAAATGCCGGGGTTATTCATATTATGGCAGTTTCCGGATTGCATGTGGGTATAATTTATATCGTCCTATATTACCTTTTGTTTTTTCTTGATAAAATTAAACATGGTAAAAAGCTTAAAATGTTACTTATCATTGTGCTACTCTGGCTTTATGCATTCATTACTGGATTGAGTCCGTCGGTTTTGCGGGCAGTTACTATGTTCAGTTTTGTAGCTATTGGTCAGGGATTAAAGAGACCAACCTCAATATACAATAGCTTAGCTATTTCTGCCTTTTTTTTGCTGTGTATAAATCCTTACTTTATACGTGACCTTGGCTTCCAATTATCTTTTTCAGCAGTATTGGGAATTGTGTTTCTCTACCCGAAGATTTATCCCTTTTTGTCATCAAGGTATTGGCTTTTTGACAAAATCTGGATGTTGATGGTAGTTTCATTTTCTGCCCAGCTGGCAACATTTCCATTGGTTGTATATTATTTCCATCAGTTTCCGACTTATTTTCTATTGACAAACTTATTGGCCATTCCAATGGTAACAATAATTATCTATTTAGGACTTTTGCTGTTGATATTTTCTTTTTCCTCCTTTTTGGCAGCCATTTTCTCATTCCTACTCACCCATCTGGTAAATGGGTTGATTTTCGTTGTTCAGTCAATTAATAATTTCCCTCTAGCTGTTATCAAACCGATTTTCCTTGATAGACCAGGAAGCATCCTACTTTATCTGATTTTGTTCTCAATTATTCTTTTTCTTGTGCTGAAGCGTGGAAAGTATTTCAATTATAGTTTATTTATTATTCTGGTTTTTTTGAGTTGGAACCTAATTCGAAATTTTAAGGCTGAAAACCAAAGGTTTTTTTCAGTTTTTAATGTAAATGAAATCTCAGCTTTGCAATTTATTGATGGTAAAAAAGCCGTACTTTATACAGGGGCGGAATCAGATTCATCCAGGGCTAAGGTCGTTTATGCTTTAGAGGGATTCTGGCACAAGATGAGAATAAAAGAAATTCAATGGCGAGCTTTAAATGAAATAAGTGGTTATAGTCTAAAAAATGATGTACTCTGTGTGAAAAACAATCATTTCCAGTTCTACAACATTAAGGGACTGTTTTTAGATGAAAATTTTCCTATCCAGAAAAATGTGTCTTCCGTAAAAACAGATTTAGCCATTATGGCAGGCAGCAAACTATTGCCCTTACAAAGAATAAAAGGAATTTTTGCACCTGATCTGCTTGTGGTTGACTCATCTGTACCAAGGTATTTTACCAATCTGATTTCTTCCAAATGTGAACAACTTGATATGAATTGTTACCTGGTAGGAAGCCAGGGAGCATTTGTTTTAAGCCTCGAATAACGTATAGTTATCTTATTATTTCTAAAAACTTTGTAAAAAAATAAGACATTGATAATATTATTTAATGGATATTCCTTTAATTTGCTACCCTGTTTGCATTTTGGGATAGACTATTAAGTATCATTAAAGCCTTTTCATTGGAAATTAATTTATAAAAAATGAAAATTGTAATAGCGGGAGCAGGTGAAGTAGGCGCACATCTAGCCAAGATGCTAAGTAATGAGAATCATGATATTACAGTTATTGATCCGGATGAGGAACGACTAAAAAGGGTTGATTCCAGTCTGGATGTACTTTCAATCAGTGGTTCGGCTACTTCTTTTCAGGTTTTAAAAGATGCACAAATTCATAAGACTGATTTATATATAGCTGTCGCCCATTATGAGGATACTAATATTTCATCAGCAATACTTGGTAAGGCTCTTGGTGCAAAAAAAACCATTGCCAGAATCGATAACCAGGAATATTTGCAACCACAATATCGCGACCATTTTATTAACCTGGGTGTAGATTATTTGATCTATCCGGAAAAAATAGCGGCCAGGGAAATTCTGGGTTTTTTACATCAAACCGGAACTACTGAATTCTTTGATTTTTCTGGTGGTCGGCTCTCCTTGTATGTAATGCGATTAGATAAAGATGCCAGCATACTTGAAAAAACTCTTTCGGAAATGACCGATACCGAAAGGCAAATGAATTATAGGGCTGTGGCAATTACCCGTGGAGAAAAAACAATCATTCCTAAGGGACATGATAAATTTATGCTAAATGACCTGGTATATGTAATTAGTAACCAGGCCGGATACCTTGATCTAATGAAGTTCTCTGGTAAAAAGCAGTTGGATATTAAATCAATTATAATCCTGGGTGGCAGTAGAATTGGAATGAGAACAGCTCAGGAGCTTGAAAAAAAGTACAATGTCAAGCTTATTGAGATCGACAAATCAAAATGTGATTATTTAGCCGACAAGCTGGAAAAGACACTTGTAATTCATGGTGATGGCAGGAATATTGATTTACTTATGGAAGAAGGTTTACCTGATACTGATGCTTTTATTGGAGTAACAGGGAATTCCGAAACCAATATTCTCTCATGCCTGCTGGCAAAGGATCTTGGGGTGAAAAAAACTATTGCTGAGGTTGAGAATATGGACTACATTAATTTGGCTGAGCATATTGGTGTAGACTCTATAATAAATAAAAAAATTACCACTGCCGGCCGGATATCCAGATTTACTCTTTCATCGAATGTGTCTATGATAAAGTGCCTTACTGGAACAGATGCTGAAGTTTTGGAATTTGTTGTGCCTTCAAAATCAAAAATCACCAAAAAGCCATTGAGACAACTGGAATTTCCTAAACATGCAATAATTGGTGGCGTGATTCGTGGTACTTCCAGTTTTATAGCGAATGGTGATACTCAAATTCAGGATCATGACCATGTTGTTGTTTTTGCTTTGCCGGCTGCTTTCCATAAATTAGACAAGTTTTTTAACTAAAATGTTATAGTGATTTACAGTTATCGTAGCAAAGATGTTGTATTTGAGCTTAATAGAGCTGAGCTGGTCTCTTCAAAATTCAAC
This sequence comes from uncultured Bacteroidales bacterium, assembly GCA_963750735.1. Lineage (GTDB taxonomy): Bacteria > Bacteroidota > Bacteroidia > Bacteroidales > VadinHA17 > JANTGF01. The sequence continues at coordinate 19,176 of CAVVRY010000019.1, forward strand.
TTTAATTTGGATAAGGTAGGTTGCATAATAATTTTCTAGCATGATCAAAAAAGGATTGATAATAAACATCCTGGGCATTCTATTATTGATTGAATCCTTTTTTATGTTTATTTCCCTTGGTGTTGCAGCCATATATAAGGAAGGTGATTTTTTTGCATTTCTATCTTCCGGGCTAATAACATTAGGAACTGGGGCCCTACTCTTTCTTTCAACAAGGAAATCCAAAAAAAGTATTACCAAGAGAGAAGGCTATATTATTGTAAGCCTGGTTTGGGTTGTTTTTTCTTTCTTCGGAAGTCTTCCTTTCCTTCTTTCCGGGGCTATTCCTGATTTTACTGATGCGTTTTTTGAGACCATGTCGGGGTTTACCACCACAGGTTCTTCAATATTGAATGATATTGAAGCTTTGCCTCATGGTATCCTGTTTTGGCGTAGTATAACCCAATGGATGGGGGGAATGGGAATTATTGTCCTTACAATAGCAATTCTACCTGTACTGGGAATTGGAGGTATGCAGTTGTTTATTGCTGAGGTGCCCGGTCCTTCGCCAGATAAATTACACCCAAGAATTCAGGAAACCGCGAAGAGGTTATGGGGGATTTATATGTTGTTTACAGTACTGGAAACAGCTTTGTTGTGGATAGGAGGCATGTCTTTTTTTGATGCAGTTTGCCATTCGTTTACGACAATGGCAACTGGCGGATATTCCACTAAACAGGCTAGCATAGCCTACTGGGATTCATCTTTTATCCAGTATGTGATTATTATTTTTATGTTTCTTGCTGGCACAAATTTTACCCTTTCTTACCTCGGATTACACTTCAGGTTTGGAAAGATTTTAAAAGACGAAGAATATAAATGGTATATTGGTTTTATTCTTCTGTTTACGACTCTGATTGCCATCACTTTAATTGTATTTCATAAAAAGGAAATCGCCGTTTCTATCCGTGAGTCCCTATTTCAGGTCGTTTCTATTATTACTACAACAGGCTTTATAACAGCTGATTACTTAAGTTGGACACCTTTTTTAAGTGTTTTGGTGCTCATCATGATGTTCCTTGGAGGATCTACTGGTTCAACGGGTGGTGGAGTCAAGATTATGCGAATTGTAATGGTAATTAAAAATGGTTTTTTTGAGTTAAAACGTCTTATACATCCAAATGCTGTAATTCCAGTAAGGTTCAAAGGTCATGCTGTAGGTTCTGAAATACTCTCTAATATTCTGGCTTTTTTCTCAATTTATATGCTGATTTTTGCCTTCAGTGTGATCATAATGTCAACTATGGAGTCTTCTCTTGATACCTCAATAAGTGCAGTAGCAACAGCACTTGGAAATATTGGCCCTGGATTGGGTGCTGTAGGCCCAATGAATAACTTCTACGATCTTCCTAATTTTGGAAAATGGTTTTTATCTTTCCTTATGTTAATTGGGAGGCTGGAATTGTTTACAGTTCTTATTCTATTTACCCCTACATTCTGGAAAAGGTAATAATTAAAAGATAAGTTCACCAATTCCCTGCCGGGTGATAATAGGTTCATCGCCAGTACAATCCACAATGGTAGAAGCAATATTGTTTCCGAATCCTCCATCAATAACTGCATCAGCAAAATTTATATATTTCTCGTATATCAATTCAGGATCGGTGGTGTATTCAATTATTTCATCCCGGTCATGAATAGAGGTAGTTAAAATTGGTCTTCCAAGTTCACTTACAATCTCACGGATAATATTGTTATCAGGTATTCTAACTCCAATGGTTTTTTTCTGTTTCTTAAAGAGTTTTGGAATCTGGTTATTGGCATTGAGAATAAATGTAAAAGGCCCGGGTAAGTTCCTTTTCATCAATTTGAAAATGGTATTGTTTATTGGACTGGTATATTCTGATAATTGACTCAGGTCATGAAAGATAAATGAGAAACTTGGGTTTTTTGGATTTACCCCTTTGAAAGAAGCTATTTTCTCGGTTGCTTTTGATTGCTTTATATCACAGCCCATCCCATAGATAGTATCTGTGGGATAAATTACAATTCCTCCTTTGGAAAGGATTTCCACCACCCTAAGAATTTGTCTGTGGCTGGGAGTATCAGGATGTATTTTTATTAACAAAAGTCAACTATTTAGATATAAAAAGTGGGTAAGCTACTTATATCGCACCGCTTCAACCGCATACCCTTGCTACCTTCCGGTCCTGGGGGAGTTCAACAGGAGCTGGTCGTATAAGACTTACCCATCGGCAAAAGTAGTAACTTTTAACCTGTGAAACAAATATTCTTAAGCAACAGACACTTTAAAACTAAAAATCTTATATTTGTTTATTAAACCAAAAAATCTATTGCTATGGCAGAAACAAAATCATCTCTTATTAAAAACGCAATCAATGGTGGATTGCTTTTGGGTCTTATTCAAATTGTATTTAGCGTTATTTTATATGTTCTTGATATTATGCCGATCGGAATATCAAGGGGGTTACTTTTGCTAGCTATTAGTGTTTTAATCTTTTTTGTTGTAGTTTTTTACGTAACCAAGTCCTATAGAAACAATGTGCTGGGTGGCTTTATTAGTTTTGGCCAGGCATTTGTATTTGGGTTGCTGGTGGTAATTGTTGCAGCAATCCTTTCTGCTATCTATAGTTATATTTTCAATGCTTTTATTGATCCTGAATATGCAGGAAGGATTTTAAGTGCAACCAGAGATTGGACAGAAACTTTTATGGAAAGTAAAGGTGTGCCTGAAGCTCAAATTACTGAGGCGTTGAATAAAATTGATGAAAAAGGACTTGTAACACCCTTGAAATCAGTTAGACAGGCCTTAATCGGTGGAACTATTATGGGAGCCATCATCACTTTGATCACTTCAGCCATAGTAAAAAAGAAAGAAGAAGTTATACCTGCTGGTGAATAAAGACAAGAGGTAATATAAATGGAAGTTTCCATTGTAATTCCATTATACAACGAGGTTGATTCCTTGCCCGAACTCGCTGATTGGATAGATAAGGTTTGCAAGGAGAAAGAGTTGAGTTATGAGGTCATTTTTGTCGATGATGGCAGCAATGATGGCTCATGGGAGGAGATTGAGCGTATTGGAAAAGAAAATCCAAACGTAAAGGGCATAAAATTTCGCAGAAATTATGGTAAATCCGCTGCCTTGCATCGTGGTTTTTATGCCGCCCAAGGCGAAGTTGTAATTACAATGGATGGGGATTTGCAAGACAACCCGGATGAGATTCCTGAACTATATTCCATGGTAGTTAATGAGGGTTATGATCTTGTTTCAGGATGGAAGAAAAAACGATTTGACCCTATTACCAAAAGAGTTCCAAGCAAGTTTTTTAATAGGACAGCCAGGGCAGTTACAGGGATAAAACTGCATGATTTCAATTGTGGTCTGAAAGCATATAAGAAAGATGTAATCAAAAACATTGAAGTTTATGGGGAAATGCACCGATATATTCCTGTAATTGCAAAACAGGCAGGTTTCATTAGTATTGGCGAAAAAGTTGTACAGCATCGGAAAAGAGAATATGGCGTGAGCAAATTTGGATGGGACCGCTATGTAAAAGGTTATCTTGACCTGGTTTCTATCACCTTTATTTCCAGATTTGGCAAAAAACCCATGCATTTATTTGGCTCGCTTGGAACAATGATGTTCTTTTTTGGTTTTGTATCGGCTATATGGTTAGGAGCGAAAAAGTTATATTTCTTGAGCCAGGGTATTTCTGCACCTCTTGTAACTACAAGTCCCTATTTTTATATTGCCCTGGCAGCTATGATAATTGGCACCCAGCTCTTTTTATCAGGTTTCCTTGGTGAATTGATTTCCAGGAGCTCAACCGACAGGAATTTCTATCAGGTAGATACTACTACAAACTTTTAGTACAAGGTAAATCTTAATCAGAAATTAAGTATACAGCCTGAGATTTTCTACGTATTTGGTTAATATTATTCTTGTAAACGCTACAGCAGAGTAAAACAAATTGATAACTTTGCTGGAAGTAAAAGTCATTTCTATGTTAATACGCAGCAGGGCCCCACTCAGACTTGGTTTAAGTGGTGGAGGAACTGATGTTTCTCCTTATAGTGATCAATTTGGGGGATGTACTTTGAGTACCTCCATAAACTTGTATGCATACTGCACCATTGAACCTACACAGGACAATAAGGTTGAATTCTGGGCTTCAGATATATATGAACGTTTTATTAGTGATTCCAAACAGAAATTTGAGATCGATGATGTCTTGCCATTACATAAGGGAATCTATAATAAAGTCGTAAGCAAATTTAATGGTAATAAAGGTTTGTCTTTTAAACTTACTACCTATTCTGATGCCTTACCTGGATCTGGGTTGGGTTCCTCATCCACTATGGTTGTAGCAATATTGCAGGCATTTGTTGAATGGTTAAAATTACCTCTGGGAGAATACGATCTGGCTCATCTCGCCTATGAAATTGAAAGAGAAGACCTTGAACTGAAGGGTGGAAAGCAGGATCAGTATGCAGCTGTTTTCGGAGGTGTGAACTTTATAGAATTCTATAAAGATGACAAGGTGATTGTCAATCCTTTGCGTGTGAAACAATGGATAAAAAACGAACTTGAAGATTCATTGGTACTATACTATACCGGGCAATCGAGGGAGTCATCCAGGATAATTGAAGAACAGATAAAAGGAGCATCCCAGAAGGATGAAAAAAGTCTTACAGCAATGCATAATACGAAAGCTACATCCATCAAAATGAAGGAAGCTTTATTGAAAGGAGATTTTACGGAGTTTATTGCTTGCATGAACCGGGGATGGGAGGAAAAGAAAAAAGCTTCATCTGTAATTTCTAACCAGCATCTTGAAGATATTTATGATTATGCTATTGAAAATGGTGCCAGAGCCGGTAAAATTTCTGGAGCTGGAGGTGGTGGTTTTTATATGTTCTTTGTTGATATTGCAGAGAAAGTTGGATTTATTAATGAAATGGAAAAAAGAGGCGGTAAAATCATATCTCCTAAGTTTGTAAAGAGTGGGTCAGAAGCCTGGATCATCAACAATTCAAATGATTAATTAGCTGACCTATGGAGGCAATAATTTTAGCAGGTGGCCTGGGGGAGAGGCTGAAAAGCCTGGGGATAAATGCCCCAAAACCCATGTTGCCCGTAGGAAGCACTCCATTTTTGAAGTATCTTTTAACTTTTCTTATAAGAAATGGCATAGGTAAGATGGTCCTGTCAGTTGGATATCAGCATGAAAAAATCATTAACTATTTTGGGAATTCTTTTATGGGTCATCCAATTGTTTACTCCATTGAGGAAGAACCGCTTGGAACTGGAGGAGCTGTGCGGAAAGGTCTCGAATATTGTTCGGATGAATATGTTTGGGTAGTAAATGGGGATACCTTTTTCGAGATTGATATAATGAGAATGAAGGAAACTTCATTTTTGCAAAACTGTCCCTTCTCAATGGCTATAAAGCCTATGGAGAACTTTTCAAGGTATGGCAGGGTGTTGATCACCAACGAAAATATGATCGTGAAGTTTGAGGAGAAAAAGGAGTTTAAGAAAGGGTATATCAATGGAGGAATTTATTTATTGAATTCGACGTATTTTCTTGGAAAAGATCTTCCGGATATTTTTTCTATGGAAAATGATTTCCTAGAAGTTTTTGTTGAACAGGATGATTTTCTTGCTTTTATCTCAGACGCCTATTTTATTGACATAGGAGTTCCAGAAGATTATCTAAAAGCTCAGATTGACAAATCAGTATTTGAGAAGTATGAATAAAGCTTTGTTTATTGATAGGGATGGAGTTATAAACAGGGAAAGAAATTATGTCCATCGCATTGGTGATTTTGAATTTTTGCCTGGAATTTTTACTCACTTGCAAAAATTTAATTCCCTTGGGTATTTAATTATTATTATCACAAATCAGGCGGGTATTGGCAGAGGGATTTACACTGTAGAAGATTATAACAAGCTGACCAGTTGGATGCTGGATGAATTCAAGAAAAATAAGGTAGAAATCACTGATGTGTATTTTGATCCATATCATCCTGAACATGGAGTGGGAGAATATAGAAAGGAAAGTTATGACCGAAAACCCAATCCAGGAATGATATTGAAGGCTTCAAAGAAACATGCAATTAATCTGGAGAAATCAATTCTTATTGGAGATAAGTTAAGTGATATTCAAGCAGGATTGAATGCGGGGGTGGGAGACCTTTTTTTGATTAATACTGGTCATGAAATTGAGGATGTCGAAGTTCCGATTGAATGTAAATTGGTAAATTCGTTAGACGAAGTATTGAAAATGCAGTAATATTTGAAAGATGAAGATAATTATTGTAGGACCGGCATACCCAATACGTGGAGGCTTATCTGTGATAGATGAGGCCATGTGCAGGGCATTCAATACTGCCGGCCACAATGCATCTATCGTTACATTTAAAATGCAGTATCCTGAAGTTTTGTTTCCAGGTAAAACTCAAAAGGCTGATGGGCCTCCTCCTGAAGGATTGGATATCCATGTATGGATGAACTCTGTGAATCCAATTAACTGGGTTCGGGTGGCAAAGAAAATAAATAAATTAAAACCTGATTTGCTTATTTTCAGACAATGGATTCCATTTATGGCCCCTTGTTTTGGTACTATATCCCGTTTCATTGATAAAAATATTAAAATTTATACTGTTGTTGATAATCTTTTTCCTCATGAAAAACGCCCGGGTGATAAGTTACTGACTACATATTTTCTTAAAGTTTGCGATGGTTTTATTACCTTTTCAAAAACAGTAAAAGCGCAACTGGAGGACCTGAAATTTAGCAATATCGTTTTTACTCCCCATCCTATTGATGACAATTTAGGTTTACCTGTTCCCAGGATGGAGGCTGCTGATTATCTCGGTCTTGATAGCAATTACAGATATGTATTATTCTTTGGGTTGGTTAGAAAGTATAAAGGCTTGGATTTATTGCTGGAATCACTTGCTCAACCCAGTATTCGAAAGTTAAATCTCCGTTTGCTGGTAGTTGGTGAATTCTATGATGATCCTGAAAAGTATCAGAAAATAATTGAAGAAAATGGTTTAACGGATACCGTAACAGTAATAAATGAATTTGTACCGGTTTCTGATATTAAATATTATTTTTCACTCGCTGATCTGGTTGCCCAAACCTATCACACAGCTACTCAAAGCGGTATAACACAGATTGCCTATAATTTTAATCGTCCAATGCTGGTAACGGATGTTGGAGGTTTATCTGAATATGTTCCACATGGGAAAGTGGGGTACGTTGTTAAGAAAGATCCCAGAAAAATTGCTGAGGCAATTACTGATTTTTTTGAAAATAAGAGAGAGGAAGAATTCACTGCAAATGTTAAGGAGGAAAAAAAGAAATACGACTGGGAAAAGTTTGTTGAGAAAGTGCTTGAAATGCACAGCAATAGTTAGTTCCTACCCAAACAAATAAAACTTATTCACTACCGGTAAGTATCCTTTAGCAGTTGGCCAACCTTCTTATCAATTGGAAAACTGAGGTCTTCAATATTTATATCTTTAATGGATTGCCATCTAAATGATTGACTACCATTTACCATTTCTTCAAAGTCAAAAGCTTTCCTGGATATCCTGAATTGAGGAGCATCTTTAAATTTGACACGGTAATAAATACTTATTAACTGATGGTCCTCAAAAAACATTGCTTTTTGGAAATAATCAGTTGTATAAAAATGTGATATTATTTCAATTTCCTGGCCAAATTCTTCTTTTGCTTCCCTTTTAATGCAATCTGCTGGCCCTTCGCCGGGTTCAAGTCCACCACCTGGGAATTTGATCATTTTCATTCCAAGTTGAAATTCATCGCTCAGAAGAACTTCATTGTGCTTATTGATGATAAGCCCGTAAACACGGATAATTATATTCATATTATTTCTATTGTGTGTTTAAGTTTACGAGTTCTTGACGAATTCTAAGATTTCATTCTCCTTTTTTGGATTAAACCAGGTAATTTCAGAATCTCGCTGAAACCAGGTTACCTGTCTTTTCGCAAATCGGCGGGTATTCCTTTTTATCAACTCGACCGCCTCCACCAATGAAATTGAACCGTCGAAATACGAAAAAAGCTCTTTGTAACCAACAGTATTCAACGCATTTAATTCTTTAAGCGGATATAGGATTCTGGCTTCTTCAAGAAGACCTTGGTCCATCATCTGATCAACTCGTTTGTTAATTCTATCGTATAATTCATCCCGATTCAAATTGATTCCAATTTTTAAAATTGAAAAATCTCTGGATTTTTTCTTCCGAGTTAGAAAGGATGAGTAGGGTTTGCCTGTCATTATGGAGATTTCAAGGCCTTTTAATATTCGGTTTGGATTTTTTAAATCAACTATATCATAATATTCAGGGTCCAGCATTTTCAGCTGAATCCTCAAGCTCTCAATACCTTCATTTTGATATTGCTCCTGCAATTTTTGACGGATCAATGGATCAACTGTTGGTATATCATCAATTCCGGAACACACTGCATCAATATACATTCCAGACCCACCTACCAGTAAAGCTTTATCATATTTTTCAAATAAGCCTGGAAGAATACTTAATACATCCATCTCAAACATGCTTGCATTGAAATAATCATGGATGGATTTGTGTCCGACAAAATGGTGTTTTATTCTTTTTAATTGATCTGCATCAGGAGGAGCGCTACCTATTTTTAATTCCTTATAAATTTGTCTTGAATCAGCAGAAATGATTTCAGTATTAAGTTTTTCTGCTAGTTTTACTCCCAGCTCTGTTTTACCTGATGCTGTGGGACCTAAAACAATAATAAGGGAGTTTTTCATATCATAAATACCAGGATGCAGAATGACTGACCCAATTATTTGGTATGAAAACTAATATAAAAAGATTTTATACCGAAATCTTTTTACAAATATTGAACCTTTTTGGGGAATTTTACTAGATATCCAGGTCGTCTAATGACTGGTACATGTTAGAGTCATCCTCATCTTCATCAAAAATATCTGATGGGTCTGTAGGAATCATATCCTGCATCATTATCTGTTCAGGGATTTTACCTTCCAGTCGCTTACATTTAGGATATTGTAGAGTCCCATTTTGCTTATCAATAGAAATCAACTCAATATTAAAAGCTCTGTCAAAGAAAAAATCATGAATATACAGAAGTCGGCTTTTTTCAATATTCAGATAATCTTCCAGAAGAGTATTATCCATTTTTAATAACCCATTTCCATTTCCTTTTTCACTAAACATTTCAAAAAGAGTAACCTCTTTCTCTTTTTCCCATTTATAATTAGTCAAATAAAATGACGCCATCTGTTGACTATCATATTTTAACTCTTCCTGAATGCTTTTGTGGAAATCATGAAATGTTTGATTTGACCTTAATTCCAGTTCCAGAACGAAATCTTCTTCTTCCTGTGAAATGGCCCTGAAAGTGTATATCTGCATAGTTCTATTACAATTGAAATACTTTTATTTAAATATACGTAATTCTATAAAAAAGTTATGTATGTATAAAAGATTATTTTAGCAACAAATGTAAAAAATTTATAGTATCCACATTATCAGAATAATCCCATAAGTCAGGGAATTGAGTTTTTCCAAAAGGAATATTGCCCAGTTCTTTTTTTGATGTAATACATTGAATTTTTTCCGCCTGCACATCCAAAATCTCTTTTATTTCCTTATCATTTTTAAAATATTGATAGTATAAAACCCCAATTGGACTTGATATTTCAAAAGCTTCCCTAAGAATCAGAAAACCATTATCAATCACTTTTATGTTTTCCATCTTATATAGTGCAGACTGGTATAAAAAATTGTTCATATATCCCTTGTGTAAAGTAAAAGAGTTAAACTCATCGAGGGCTGAAATCAAAGGATTGAAATTGTAATTCAATGGAACAAGTAGTTTTGAGATATTCCTGCATCCCAATCCGAAATACAAAAAAATATCGTTTGCGAGGGCCTGTAGCTCAGTATTTGATTCCTCTCCGGTAAGAATTGCTATGCTGTTTCGATTCTTCCGGATGATGCTGGGAATATTTTTGTATCCATATTTAAAGTATCTGGCAGTATTATTTGAACCTGTGGCAATTAGACCGTCGATGTGGTTGGGTTCTGAGGAACTAAATGAAATGAAATTTTTGAAATGAGGTTCAATATCAATAAGGATTTTGGCAATCATTTCTATCAATCCTCCTTCTTTTGAAGATACCTTCCCAATGAAGTAATTTCCTGAGATCAATACCGATATAAAATCATGAAAACCTACCAATGGAATATTCCCTGCCATAATTACACCTATCTTTTTGCCGCAGGATATTTCACAATAGGAATAATTGCTTAACCATTTTCTGATTTTTGCCTCACTAAGTGATTGGGCAATAGAAAGTAAGGCATGATCAATAAACTCTGAAGTGAACCATTGATTTATCTCGGTCGATTTTGTTTTGATTTTTAAATACTCAGCCTGCCAATCAGCTTTAAAATATAAAGGGGCGTTGCTTTCTTTACATTCAGGCAGGCAACTTAATACGTCTCCTAAGCGGGAAAAACTAATTATTCTTTGGTCGAGTGAAAGGTGCATTCCAAAATATCCTGTTCGCGAAGTTATCAACTATTTTTGAATGATACCAATCAAGTTTCTTAACTATCTATCGTTATCCTTCATTTATTCAACTCCCCCTCAAAATGCAAGTCTTCACGTATTTTATTAGCTCGCTGGTAGGCTACCAGAGATATGGAAACATAGTTATTTGCAATCATTGATTCTTCTGTGGGTTCAAATCCACTTTTGGCAAGAAACTTTTCGTAATATTCCAGAGCCTTTTTCTTTTCATCCAGATAATGATCGTATACTGAGGCAATATTGTAAAGAACAACGTAATCTGAAGGATCCAACTTATAAGCAAGCTGATAATTTTTTAATGCTTCAGGGTAATTTTCCAAGTTAGTAAGACTACCTGCCATATATTTGTGTACGGAAGCTTTTATGGTTGGAACTGGCTCCATTAATTTTTGGGTAAGAACAAAATAATTGTAAGCTGAGTCGAAATTTTCAAGCCCGTAATGGGCCATTCCAAGGTAATAGCAGCTGTTGGCTGTACTGTCTTCCTGAAAAACCTTTTCTAAAATTGGAATTGCCTTGGCTTCATTTTCAGCATATACATATGAAATACCAAGATATTTCGTTGTAAAAACAGAACTGTCACCCAGAGACCTTGCCAGCTTAAAAAGATCAATTGCAGACATATATTTCTGCAAAAGATAATTGCAATATCCCTCCAGGCTGATGAGTGGTAAACTGGTGCTGTCATGCATTCTACCCAGTTTAACTACACTCAGTGCCAGGCTATAATCTCCTTCCTGGTTGTGCAGGGTAGCGAGCTTTGCAATCAGTCCCTGGTCACGATTGTTAATGTTCGTAGCATTATGCATAAACCAGGTTGCCTGTTTTAATGAATCTAGGTTCATATATGTCAAACCCAGTTCTTTATTGAAAGTGTAATTTCCGGGCTGTTCAATAAGCAATTTCTTGTAAATAGGGATGGCCTTCAGGTATTTTTTTCCGTTGTAATATGATTTGGCCAGTTCAATACGAGCGAGCAGTTGAGTACTATCTATTTCCAGTATTGTTAGATAGGTATCTGATGCTTTTGAGTAATCACCCAATTGAGAATATGATGCTCCCTGGGAGTATTTTATGGGGAGATTTTCAGGAAAATATTTGACTGCTTTCTGGAAATCACCCAATGCCTCTTTGTATCTCGTCAATTTCTGTTTTGCCTGACCCATAGGAGCCCAGGCCCAGGTTGCAGAAGAGTCAGTTTTTAAAATATTCTCACATTGGGAGATGGCTATCTCATACTCCTGATTTAGAAGAAGTAATGAAATGGAGTCTTTCTGGCTTAATTGCTGGCTGAAGAGTGAGAATGAAATCAGCGATAGCAATGTAACAGTAAAATATTTCATCTGATTTTAGAGTTGGCTACAATTTATGAAAAAAACCACACCAAAAGTGAATTGGTGTGGCTTTTCTATTCAAATTCCCAATTAATTTAATGCAAAATTAATTGGGAAAGTATATTGAACACGTACATTCTGACCTCTTTGCTTACCCGGTTTCCAATTAGGTGATGATTTTATAACCCTGATGGCTTCTTTATCAAGAATTGGATCAACACCTCTTTTTATTGCAACATTGGTCATTGACCCATCCTTATCAATTACAAATTCAATAAATACCTTTCCGGAAATGCCATTTTCAATTGCTACATCAGGATATTTTAAATTATTTCCAATATATTGTCTGAACTTTGCTCCAGTATTATCCCCCTGGAATTCAGGCATTTCTTCAACAACAAAGAAAACTTCATCGGTTACTTGTGCTTCAGAAAGATCTTCTTCAACAGCCTGGATTTCAGTTTCCGGAATTGGGTCTGCGAGATCATCTGAGTTGCTAGAGCAGGAAAAAATAAATACCAGAGCAACTAAGATTGGGACGGTCAACAATAGTTTGAGATTTGCAATACGAGTACTTTTACTTTTTGTCATCATGATGATACGTTTTTTAATTAAAGATTTATTGAAATTATTCCCTACAGGAAAAAATTGAATGCCAAATATTTGATTCATAATTAGGTTTTGATACTTTTCAAGCTGTGCTCCTTTTTGAAGAACTAATGAATCTGCTGTGTACTCGTGAATTTCTTTAAAAGAAAATCGGTAGAGCCATACTATTGGATTAAACCATTGAAATACTATAAGCAATTCGGAAATAATAAGGTCGAAAGTGTGTAATTGCCTGATATGAATCTTTTCGTGGTCTAAAATCTCGTCTTCTTCTAGTTCACCTGTATGATCAGCTGGTAGAAACACCCAGTTAAAAAATGAAAAGGGGGATATATTCTGTTGGATCTTAATTATATTAATATTTCCAATTTTGGAGGATTCTCCTTTTTTTATCCAGTTCCAAATCTGGTAAAAACGAAAGATTAATATTCCACTAAAAAAACTGACCCCCGATAAATAAATTACCAAAAGTAAGCTTACTGATTTTGCCAATAATATGCTGGTTACAGACTGGCTAATACCAGGTGTGATTAAAACTTCTTCCAACTGAACAAAAAAGGCAATGGAACTTGTTCCTGCTTTCAGTTGTATGTTTATCAGAGGGATAATCAGAGAAAGTAGGATGGATAGCGCCAGATATAAGCGATTCCTGTTAAAATAGGTGTCTTTTTTCAGAAATATCCAATATACAATATATAAAAGAGCTAGGCTTACGCCTGACTCAAATAAATACAGAATAAAATTATTCATTTTTGTGCTTTTTTATTTCAATTTCCATGAGTTTGTGAATTTCTTCCATCTCGCTTATACTTATTGACTTTTCTTTAGCAAAAAAAGACACCATCTGTTCAAATGAGTTGCTAAAATAATTTTTAACAAATCCTTTCATATGAACTTTGGTGTACTCTTCCTTATTTACAAGAGGATAATATTTATGGGTTTTTCCGTAAGCTGTGTAGGAGACAAAGCCTTTTTTTTCCAGAATGCGGACAATGGTCGAAACTGTATTGTATGCGGGCTTTGGTATTGGAAGCTTTTCAATGATTTCCTTCACGAAGGCTTCTTTCAGCTCCCAAAGGATTTGCATGATTTGTTCTTCCGCTTTTGTAAGCTCTTTCATGTTGTACAATTTTATACAACAAATGTATAACTAAAAAATTAGTTATACAACTAAAATGTTAGTTAATTTCGAAAATAAATTATAACTTCCAAATTAGGAGGGAGTTATGGCCTAGTAATTTTTTTACTAAAAGATTAGATCAGGCATTTTTGGCCTTGATGAGATTAAGTGCTGAACCTGCTTTGAACCATTCTATTTGGTTTTCGTTGTAAGAATGATTTACCTTAAACTCCTCAATAGATCCGTCAGAATGATGCAGTTTAACTTTCAATTGTTTACCTGGAGTAAAATCTTTCAAGCCAACAATATCAATGGTGTCATCTTCTTTAATCTTGTCATAGTCCTCCGGGTTTTCAAAAGTCAACCCAAGCATTCCCTGTTTTTTGAGGTTGGTTTCATGAATGCGGGCAAAGGATTTAACCAGTACTACTTTTACCCCAAGGTGTCTAGGTTCCATAGCAGCATGCTCTCTTGATGAGCCTTCACCATAGTTTTGATCACCAACAACAATGGTTGTTATACCAGAAGCTTTATATTCCCTCTGAACCTTAGGGACTTCGCCGTATTCCCCGGTCAAAGTATTTAATACCTTGTTGGTTTTATTATTGAATGCATTTACAGCTCCAATAAGCATATTGTTTGAAATATTATTCAAATGACCACGATAACGCAACCATGGACCAGCCATAGAAATGTGATCAGTGGTGCACTTACCAAATGCCTTGATCAACAATTTAGCACCTGTAATATCTTCGCCATTCCAGGGCTCAAATGGCGTAAGCAGTTGAAGCCTTTCTGAATCCGGCGAAACAATTACTTCAATTCCTGAACCATCTTCTGAAGGGGCCTGGTAGCCAGAATCTTCTACATCAAATCCTTTTGGAGGCAATTCCCATCCTGAAGGAGGATCTAGCATAACCTGCTCGCCCTTGTTGTTTGTTAAGGAATCTGTAAGGGGGTTGAACTCGAGTGTCCCGCCTATTGCTAGTGCTGTTACCATTTCAGGTGAAGCCACAAATGCATATGTATTTGGGTTGCCATCAGCACGTTTGGCAAAATTCCTGTTAAAAGAATGAACAATAGTATTTTTTTCTTTTTTCTCTGCTCCCTCACGTGCCCACATACCAATGCAGGGGCCACAGGCATTAGCAAATACTCTGCCACCAATCTTATTAAAGGTATCAATGAAGCCATCCCGTTCAATTGTAAACCTAACCTGTTCTGAGCCAGGCGTAATTGTAAATCCTGATTTTACATTGAGACCTTTTTCCTCTGCCTGTTTTGCTATAGATGCTGCTCTGGAAATATCCTCATATGAGGAATTAGTACATGATCCGATTAATCCTACTTCGATATGTAAAGGCCAATCATTCTTGTGTGCCTCTTCTTTCATTTTTGAGATTGGAGTGGCCTTATCGGGTGTAAATGGCCCATTTAAATGAGGTTCAAGTTCATCAAGATTAATTTCTATTAACTGATCGGAATATTTTCAGGGTTTTCATACACTTCCGGATCAGCTTTAAGATGTTCCTTTATTTTATTTGCAGCATCAGCAACGTCATCTCTTCCTGTCGCTCTCAGATAGCGTTCCATTGATTCATCATATCCAAATGTTGATGTTGTAGCACCAACTTCTGCTCCATATTACAAATAGTACTTTTTCCTGTAGCAGAAAGTGATTCAGCTCCATCTCCAAAATATTCAACAATTGCTCCTGTTCCACCTTTAACAGTAAGAATGCCGGCGACTTTAAGTATCACGTCTTCAGATGAATCCAGGCACTGAGTTTTCCTGTAAGTTTCACTCCAATGAGTTTTGGGAACTTCAATTCCCATGGCATTCCGGCCATTACATCAACAGCATAAGCACCACCCACTCCAATAGCCACCATTCCCAGACCACCTGCATTTACTGTATGTGAATCTGTACCAATCATCATACCTCCAGGAAAAGCGTAGTTTTCAAGAACTACCTGGTGAATAATACCTGCTCCGGGTTTCCAAAAACCAATCCCGTACTTGTCTGTTACTGTACTTAAAAAATCATAAACTTCTTTATTAGAATCATTGGCTACAAGCATTCAGCTTTTGAATTCGGCTTTGCCTGAATAAGGTGATCTGCATGCGCCGTAAAGGTACAGCAGCTTTCTTCTTTCCAGCTTGCATGAACTGAAGTAAGGCCATCTGAGCAGTAGCATCCTGCATAGCCACTCTGTCAGCCATGAAATCAACATAATCGATACCTCTTCCATAGGATTTTTCAGGATATCCTGAATCAAGGTGAGAATACAATATTTTCTCTGCAAGAGTAAGGGGTTTTCCGACGGTTGCTTTCGCTTTTTTGAGTCTGTCATTCATCCTTGAATAAACCTGCTCTATCATTTCAATATCAAAAGCCATATGCAATTTTTTGTTGTTATCAGTAGTGGTGCAAAAATATAAAAATAAAAAGGAAATATTCCTATAATATTATCATAAAGAAATTTGGATACTTAACTTATTTTTGTCCAGTAATTTTACTACATTTATTTTTTGGAAATATTTCATTTGTATCGCTTGTTGTTATGAAGCTAGGATTGATATTCGAGAATATAAGTATATCTTTTAAGTCTATAAGAGCCAGTAAAGTACGGGCTATTCTGACCATTCTTATAATTGCCGTTGGGATAATGGCCCTGGTTGGGATTTTAACCGCTATTGAGTCCATTAAGAAGTCTTTAACTGATCAATTTACCCTTATCGGTGCAAATACTTTTACTATTGAAAGTAGAAGTATGAATGTTCGTGTTGGAATCGGAGGTATAGAAATAAGAATCATGCCAGGATTACCTATCGTGAAGCCATTGCTTTTAAGGAAGAATTTAATTTCCCTGCTGAGTTCCTGTAAGTACAAATGCTATTGGTAATGCAACAGTAAAGTTTGGTTCAAGAAAACAAATCCTATATCTTTGTTCTCGGAGGAGATGATAATTATTTAATTACTTCTGGCAATGAGATTGAAAAGGGCCGGAATTTTTCTCCCCATGATCTTGAAACCAGCAGAAATGTAGCCATAATTGGAAGTGATCTGGCTAATATTCTATTTGATACTTATGAAGATTCTATCGATAAAATTATTTTGATAGGTGGGGGGAATTATCGGGTAATTGGTGTTCTGAAATCGAAGGGAGCAAGCATTACCGGTCTTGATAAAATTTGTATTCTTCCGATTACAAATGTACGGTGCCATTACTCACGACCCAATATGAGGCATGATATAAATGTAATGCCCGAAGATGCCAAGTTGTTTGATATGGCAGAAAGTGAGGCGGAAGGAATGTCGCATTGTAAGAGGATTAAAGGCAACTGACGAAAGTGATTTCAATATTACCAAAAGTGATAACTTGGTTGAGATATTACTTGAAAATATAAAATTTGTTACCGTTGCTGCTACCTTGATAGGGCTAATTACTTTGTTGGGTGCCGTTGTTGGATTGATAAAAATTATGTTGGTTTCTGTTAAAGAAAGAACAAAAGAAATTGGAATACGAAAGGCAATAGGAGCTAAATCAAAAACAATAAAGCAACAATTTTTATTTGAGGCAATTCTGATAGGGCAGCTTGGAGGTGTCGTTGGTGTTTTTTAGGAATTATGGCAGGAAATGGAATTTCTCTGCTTACCAAGAGTCCGTTTATTGTACCATGGGTTTGGATTTTTGGAGGATTCTTGCCTGTTACTTTGTGGGTGTGATTTCCGGTTATATACCTGCAGTAAAACCTTCAAAACTAAATCCAATACTTGCATTGCATTATGAGTAAATAAGTATTTTTTCAATTTTTATATTTCGTTATGGAATCTATTAATATTGAAGAAACATCGATAACCCCGGAAATAGAACTTAACTCTCAAACAGGCTTCTTTTCCATCAAAGGAAGGTCTATCCCTGAAAATCCCAAGGAATTTTATTCACAAATAATCGAGTGGCTCATTGAGTACTATAAATCACCCAATGAAATTACGAGTTCTGGTTTGAGATGGAATCTGTGAATCATGGCTCCTCCAGTTTTATCGTGAGATTCTAAGAAGAGTGAAGCAATATCGGGATGAAGGTAGCCATGCAGTTATTCATTGGTTATACGAAGAAGATGATGAGTCAATTCAGGGCTGGGAGAATATTACCGGGATTTAATTCAGATTCCTATTGAACTAATACAAATAATCTGACTTTTTTGCTTATGTTTTAAAATAATAATACTAAAAAAATGCTGACAAGGGCCTTTTAAATATGTAAGAGATGATTTTTAAAATAATTTCTCAGCCAGATCTACTACTCTTGCTGAATATCCCCACTCATTATCGTACCATGAAGAACTTTAACAGTTTTTCCATTCACCATTGTTGACAATGCATCGAATATAGATGATGTGGGTTTTTAATAATATCAACAGAAACAATAGGATCTTCTGTATATTCAAGAATACCTTCATTGGACCTTCAGCATTTTCTTTCATAGCAGCGTTAATTTCTTCTTTTGTGGTTTCAACTTTAAGGTTAACTACCAGGTCAACCAGTGAACCAGTTGGGGTAGGAACTCTTATTGCAAGACCATCCATTTTACCAGCAAGTTCAGGAATAACTTTACCAACTGCTTTAGCAGCTCCAGTTGTTGTTGGATCTGTGAAATAGCGGCTGACGTGCTCTTCTTAAGTCAGAGTGAGGCATGTCAAGGATTTCCTGATCGTTAGTGTATGAGTGAATTGTAGTCATAAGACCATTTTCAATACCAAACTTATCGTTTAAAACTTTTGCTACAGAGAGCAAGGCAATTGGTGGTACAGGAAGCGGTGAACGCGCTTGGTCTTATACGCATCAGTGCATCATCATTTACTCCAAGCACAATCATGTTATCAATAGTATCTTTAGAAGGTACAGTTAGAATAACTTTTTTTGCGCCATTCTTTAAATGATCTCCATATCCACCTTTTTCACTTTCTTTTGATCTGAATACACCGGTTGACTCAACAACAACATCAGGTGTTTGTGTCCATGGTATATTTATTGGGTTTCTTTCTTCATGAACTGCATAATGTTTTCCATTCACTATAATTCCCTTATCATCGTACGATATTTCTCCTTCAAATCTACCCTGTGTTGAATCATACTTTAGCAAATGAGCAAGGGTCTTGTTATTTGTAAGGTCATTTATTCCCACAACTTCAATTCCTGGCTTTTCTAAGGCAAGCTTAAATACATTCCGTCCAATTCTGCCAAATCCATTGATGGCAACTTTAATTTTTGACATAGTTCTGTTCTTTATTTAGTTAAAAAATCGGTCAAAATTAGGCAATAAAATTCAATTGATCAAGTAATAATGATAATGATATGATTTATTTGTTAAAAAAATAACAGTAAACTATTGTTGACCATATTTGGGGTCTATTCAAGCTTTTTTCTAATAAAAAATCAAGCCATTTCCGATAAATATGGAAGGTACAATGTGAGTGGAAAGAAAAAATATTTGAAAGCATTAAAAGCTTCCCAGTTGATTTTCCTGATATTTTGCTTTTATTTCAGATTTAGGGTCGATAATTTTCCCAAAAGAAAAGCTAACATACATAGCAGGAAATATCCACCTGTTATCGTCTGAGGCCATTATTGGAATTTTTTTATAGTAAACATCTGCTGTAATTCCCACTTCCAGTACACTGATTCGCGGGTCTTTTTTACCAAATTCAAAGTTTACTGCAAACCTGCCATAAAGGCCAGGGGCAATTTTCAACTCGCCAAAGCCTTTAAAGAAAGAGGCCCGGCTCAAAATATCATTTACACCGTGGATGGTTGGGTTAAACTTCTCTGTAACAATTATATATGTATTTGGCGAGGTTTGAACAAAGACCTCATAGTATACAGGCTTATAGAATCCAAGAGATATTCCACCAGCATAAATAAGTCGAACGGCTATACCACCTTTATCGACTTTTTTAAACATGATTCTCTGGAATCCAATTCCACCCTGTAGATTAAAAAAGAAGTTTTCCTTACCGAATACAAAACTTCTGTTGCCTGGGTAAAATTGGTTGCGAACACGAATTTCTTTTGGGTGCCTAATTATGTTAAATCCACCCTCAAAAACTCTTTGGTTAAAGAAATTTATACGTTTTGCGTATCTGAAGGTTGCTCCATAACCTGTTGAACTGAGAACTCCCCCATAGGTTCTTTCGTTTCGATAGAACAGGCGTTGCTGATCATCGATTTCCCCCTGCGAAAAAACATCAGAACAAAAAATTATGAAGAAAGTTAATATATATCCAAACTTCTTCATAAAGTGAATGAAAAAAAGGGGAGCTTCAAAAAAAAAAAGAAGCTGACCAGGGAAAGTAAATTACCTGCTAAAATCAACCTATTTCAGCTGGTTGTTCTGTATCAACTTGTGTATATGCAGGACAAACCTCGTTGTTGCATGAAATTAATACACTTCCAAGTAACATACAAACTGCTGCGATTATGAATAACTTCTTCATACTGAATTTTCGTTTTTAGCTTTAATATCGCTTCCTACCTAAGAAGCAAAGATAAACTATTTTGAAAAAGAAAACAAACTACTATCTGTATTCATACCCCGTACTAATGTTATCATAACGAAAGTGTAATAACAGATATTGTTTATTACGCAACAAGTATTAAAAGGTTACCAATTCCAGAATTCATAAAAGAGGAGAGAAGCACTATTGAAATGCCTCTCCCCGGTAATATATTACAATTCAGGAGTTTGTCCCGGAGTCCATGGAGCTCCCAGTGATTTCATTTCACTTTGAATAGATTTTATTTCTTTTTCAATCTTTTTCAACTGATCAATAATTGGAGGCAACTCCTCAGTAAGTATTTTATAAGTGTCTTTCTCAGTTTGGGTGATAGCTGTAGTTGAGCTGTTATGGGTATAAGAAAGATAAGATAACCTTCTATTTAAAGGCATGGGTGCAGGTGGAACCTCCTCAAAGCTGCAGCCGGTCTATGACCACTGAATAGGAAATTTATATCATCAAGTTCTTTTCGCACCTTTTTAGTTTTTTCAATAAGCTCAGCTGTTGCCCCTGACCACTGATATAGCGTTTGGAGAATGGTTTCAGTTTGTTTTGTAAGCTCTCCGGCAAAATTTGTAGTTCCCTCCATGTTGCGTGCTAGTTCTGCAACTTTGGTTTGGAACTCAACCAGTTCTTTTCTATCAGGTGCTGGAAGGGTTGTATTTTTCAGCTCAACAACATTAAATTCAACTGGGTCAGCCAGTTTTGAAACAACACCATTTAAAGATTGCTCGAGTCCAACCTTATATTTTCCGGGCATAACCAGATAACCACCCCTGCCTCCTCCTGCCAGTGGATTGAATTCATTGCCTCTTAAAGATACTGACCTTGGGGAATCATTTCTTAAGTTCCAGGTAAATCGGTTGATCCCTTTTGAAGCTGAAGTTCGGAGAACCTTTATTGCTTTGTCATTTTGGTCATAAATAGTGAAAATTAGATGTGGCTTCTCTTCCTTAGACTCTTCTCGTAACTCATCAATACTCAATACATCAATTTTCTCACCTTTCTCAAACAAATCCTTTTCCTTTTTCTGCCTGATTTGCTTTTGAGTTTTTGGTGCATCTTTAAGGTAGTATGTAAATGTAGCGCCATAAGCAGGGTTCTTAGCCAGGTATGGAGTAGAACCCTGTCCATACAACCCACCATTTTGAATGAACATCAAAGCATCTTTAATCGGGAAAATAGCAGCTTTCTGTTCGAGCATTTCCATTTTAAAATTCCTCAATGGAGTATAATCATCAAGTATATAGAATCCACGACCAAAAGTGGCAATTGCAAGATCATTTTCGCGATGCTGGATGGTAATATCCCTCACTGATATTGTAGGTATTCCTGATTTGAGTTGGACCCATTCGGCTCCGCCATCTAAGGAGAAGTAGATTCCAAATTCTGTTCCAACAAAAAGTAAATTTGCATTTACAAAATCCTGTTCAATGGTATGAACAGTTCCGTTCTCAGGAAGGTTGTTGGAGATAGAGGTCCATGTTTTACCTTTGTCGGTACTTTTTAGAATGTAAGGTTTGAAATCGTCTCTTTTGCGGTTATCAAAGGAGGCAAATACAATATTTTCATCAAACTTTGACGGACAAATATCACTTACATATGTATATTCCGGAACACCCCCAAATGAACTGTATTTTGTCCATACTTTGCCGGCATTCTCAGTTACCTGTATTACCCCATCATCTGATCCTGAATATAGCAGATCTTCCTTTACTTCAGACTCTGCCAATGATACAAGTGTACCAAACTGTGAGGTTGAAATATCTTTTTTAACTGCATCGCTGCTCCAGTATTTGCCCATAACTTTCCATGTGTTTCGATCAACCTGTGCAGTAAGGTCGTCGGAAATAACGGACCAACTATTGCCTCTGTCCTCACTTCTGAATACCTTGTTAGCAGCTACATAAAGGCGGGTGTTTTTGTGCGGGCTGATAATCAATGGTGCATTCCAGTTCCACTTATATGTATTTTCACCCTTCCTGGGCTGAGGCTTGATATTGATTCCTTCACCACTGAGTTTATCGTACCTGACACTGTTTCCATATTGCCATTCTGAATATACGATATTGGGATCAGTTGGATCAACTGCCTGCCAGAATCCATCACCACCTACAGTTACAACCCATTCGCCATAACCAACACCAACTCTGCTTAGATTTCTTGTAGGCCCACCAAAACTATTATTGTCCTGAGTTCCACCGTATATATTATAAAATGGGTAGTCATTGTCGACAGCAACCCTGTAGAACTGTGTAACAGGAAGGTTTGCCTTAAATATATATGCCTTTCCCCCATCGAAAGTTTCATATATACCTCCATCACCACCAATAATTAAATGTTTTGTATCATTGGGATCAATCCAAAGGGCATGATCATCAACATGGCGCTCGTTATTTCCTATGGAGCTCCAGTTTTTTCCACCATCCATGGTAAACCTTGAAACTGTCTCCATGCTATAAACTTTATCCACATTAACCGGGTCGCAATAAATCTCATTATAATATTGACCACTGGCTGCATAACTGCTCATTTTTTGCCAGCTCACCCCTTTGTTTGTCGACCGAAAGAAGCCACTTTTTTCACCCTCGGCCTCTACTATTGCATAAACATAATTTGAATTAACAGGAGAAACAGCTATTCCAATTCCACCTACATGCCCTGATGGCAGTCCACCTGAAAGTTTCTTCCAGGTAGTTCCTCCATCAACTGATTTGTGGATTCCTGATTCCGGCCCTCCGCCAATTTTGGTAAATACATGTCGCCTTCTCTGTTCAGAGGTTGCATACATTATATCTGGATCCACGGATCGATAATTACATTATTAATCCCAGTATTTTCACTGATATCCAGTACTTTCGTCCAGTTTTGTCCACCATCAATTGTTTTGTAAAGTCCACGATCTCCGCCTGGTCCCCATGCAGAACCTTCTGCAGCAACAAATACAATATCAGTATTTCTCGGATCAATGGCAATCATACCAATTTGCCGTGAGTCTTTCAATCCCATATTTTTCCAGCTTTTACCACCATCAACTGATTTATAAATTCCATCACCATAACCCAAAGCTCTCTGGTGGTTGTTTTCGCCTGTTCCTGCCCAGATTACGTGAGTGTTCTTAGGGTCAATAGCGAGGCAACCAATAGAATAGGAACCATACTTATCAAAAATTGGACTAAAGGTTGTTCCATTGTTGGTTGTCTTCCAGATATTTCCAGAAGCAATACCAATATACCATTCACTGTGGTTATTTGGATTTACAACAATATCAGCAATCCTTCCGGAAGTAAATGCAGGCCCTATACTTCTCCATTTTAATCCTGAAAATGTTGAGGATTCAAATTTGGAGGACTCTTTTTCATCTTTTTCAGTTGTTTTCTTCTTTGCACTTAGTTCCTGTGGAACCAGCAAGAAAGCAAAAACAACAATTAATAATAAAATACAATCTCTAAGTTTAATGTTTTGTGGTAAAAAGTTCATGATAAAAAGTTTTAAGGTTGGAGTGCCAAAATACAAATATTTGATAAAATCAAACAATTATTGGAATTGTTTTACAGCACATCATATTTTTAAAAAGGGTCAGATAATTTAGCTAAAATATGATTTATTCCCTTAAAAAGTCTGGATAGGATTTCCTATAATTGCACAAAAATAATTGGATATGACAAATACAATTCTCAGTCATCGCTCTATTAGAAAATACAAGAGTGGTGCAATTGAAGAGAGTGTTTTAACCAGGATACTAGAGGCGGGAACACGAGCCTCAACCACAGGAAATATGCAGGTTTACAGTATGGTAGTCACCAAAGATGCAGCCTTACGTGAAAAATTATGGGAAGTTCATTTCAAACAGGATATGGTGAAACAGGCTCCTGTGGTTGTTACATTTTGCGCTGATTTTAACCGGTTCAATAAATGGTGTCAGCAGAGAAATGCGATTCCCGGGTATTATAACTTTCTATCATTTACTACAGCGGCCATTGATGCTTTGTTGGTTGCTCAAAATGTAGCCATTGCTGCAGAAGATCATAACCTTGGGATATGTTACCTAGGCACCACCACATACATGGCAGATAAGATAATTGAAATTCTTTCACTTCCTAAAGCCGTAGTCCCTATTACTACCCTGGTTATCGGTTATGCAGATGAGTCACCTAACCTAACTGACCGGTTACCTCTTGAGGCAGTAGTACATAATGAAACATATACAGATTACACTTCAGAAACAATTGATAGTTTGTATGTTGAAAAGGAGGCCCTCCAGGAAACTATTAATCTACTGGAAGAAAATCAAAAAGAGACCTTAGCTCAGATATTTACAGATAATCGGTATACAAAGAAAGATAATGAGTTCTTTTCGGAAAAATTCCTGGATGTGATTAAAAAACAGGGTTTTATAAGTGATTAGAATGTTATATGAATAGAGATTGAATCTTATTTTCTTAGTTCAAAATCCACTCCAAGTTTATTTGCTATTTCTTTCAGTTCATCCTGAATTCCCGGCAGGATCTTAATTCCATTTTTAGAATTCAGTTTTTCTGCTTCTCTTTCAATCTCTCCGGGAATAAGAACTTTTTTACCTTCAATGGGTTTTGTATTCTTGAGTGTGAGAATCCAGTGGTCCATTCTTTTTTTGAATTCATTTGAGGATGAAAAGCCGTCGATTCTCATTGCACCGAAAAAATGGCCCATTCCTTTTCCAACAAAAGTATCTGGCATGGGGAGGTAAGCCAGGAAAGGTGGAACAAATGGCCCGTAGTTTGCCCCACTCAATACACCGGTAAAAATATCAACTATAGCCCCAAGCGCATAGCCTTTGTGACTTCCGTGTGCGATGTCTCCACCCAGTGGAAGCATAGATCCACCTTTTTTCATGATATCCGGATCGTCAGATGGTTTACCATTTTTATCCTGCACATATCCATAGGGGATTTTTTCATTTTTCGCTGATGCAACTGCCAATTTCCCTCTCGCAATTGGAGTAGTTGAAAAGTCAGCAACAAAATCAAGCTGTTCTCCAGCAGGGACTGCTACCGTAATGGGATTGGTGCCTAACATTCTTTCAGTAGAATTTGTAGGTGCCACCATAGGATTAGCGTTGGTCATTGTAATGCCAATCATATCATGTTCGAGAGCCATCATAGCATAATAACTGCCAATACCCAAATGATTTGAATTCCGGGTAGCAACCCATCCTGTTGTACTTTTTTGAGCTTTCTCAATAGCAAGGTGCATAGATTTGATCGCACCAACTATACCAATTGCACCATCAGCATCAACTACCGCTGTACCTGGTGTTTCGTGGATAGTCTTGACGTATGGCTTAGTATTAATTCTATCGGCTTCCCACAGTTGAAAATAGTCTTTGATGCGGATCATTCCATGGGAAGGAAGATTCCTGAGTTCAGCTTTCACAAAAACACTGGCAATGTCAAGGGCATCTTCTTTTGGACAGCCTATTTTCTCAAATATACTCTGAGTAAAATCTATTAAATATTCTGCGGTGTACATATTTTATGTATTTATCTGTGAAAACAGGAGGATAATATGGTGAAGTAAACTGTAAATTCTGGTTTATTCGTCTCTTTTTATATATAAAGAATTTGCCTGTGCAGTGGCTGTCAAAACTATATCATTAATGTTAACATGTTCAGGTAAATTAACTACATACCAGATAACATTCGCCACATCCTCTCCTGTTAGAGGTTTCATTCCTTTGTAGGGGATTTTAGCTTTTTCCTTATCACCGTGAAACCTGACAATTGAAAATTCTGTCTCAACAAGACCTGGATTTACAGAGGTAACTTTAATTCCTTCTTTGAGTAAATCAATACGCATACCTTTGCTAATAGCATCAACAGCATGCTTGCTGGCACAATATACATTGCCCTTTTCATATACTTCCTTAGCTGCTGTAGATGCAATATTTACTACGTGCCCGCAGCCATTTTCAATCATGAGTGGAAGTATTGCTTTCGAAACATACAAAAGTCCTTTTACATTTGTATCAATCATTTTATCCCAATCATCCAGATCTCCATCCTGAATGAGATCAAGTCCGGAAGCCAGCCCTGCATTGTTTATGAGAATATCAATTTTTTTCCATTTTTCATTTAAGGTATTAAAACCAGCAACAACTTCCTCATTATTTCTTACATCGAAGTTTAATGCAAGGGCTTCGATATCGTATTTTTTAACTAATCTATTCTTAAGATTTTCCAATAATTCTGATCTTCGTCCGGTCAGAATCAGGCTTATTCCTTCACTGGCAAATTTTTCGGCTGTAGCTTCCCCGATTCCGGAGGTTGCTCCTGTAATTAGTGCAATTTTATTCATATAGATATGTTTTTATATCTCCAAAAGTATAAAATTATGATACAAGTTTTGCATCAATAGATTGGATAAACGATCAAGTTAAAATTTCTATATTTCAACAAATGGTAATATTCTGATCATTAAAAACCTGAATCTGGTTGATTCTCGTTATTTATCAAGAATATATCTAAAATTAAGATTCACATCATTCTAAGAGTGAAATTTGTTAGCTATATTTGTTTCAGTTTTTAAATCTAACTTTTTATAGTTTTCTATGTCAAAAGCTAAAGTTACTCTTGAAACAGCTCAGAAAATAGGATTGGATTCCTACGAATTCGAAAAAATTAAAGAGATTTTGGGTAGAACTCCAAATTTCACAGAACTGAGTATTTATTCAGTGATGTGGTCAGAACATGCATCTTATAAGAACTCGATAAAATGGATTAAAACTTTACCCAGGAAGGGAAAAAATCTATTGGCAGAAGCTGGTGAAGAAAATGCTGGTCTTGTAGATATTGGAAATGGACTTGCCTGTGCATTTAAAATTGAATCACATAATCACCCTTGTGCTGTGGAACCTTACCAGGGTGCTGCAACGGGAGTAGGGGGTATAAACAGGGATATTTTCACTATGGGCGCCAGACCCATAGCACAATTGAACTCGCTGAGATTTGGAGAACTCTCCATGGAAAGGACAAAATTCCTGTTAAAAGGTGTTGTAAAAGGTATTGGAGACTATGGTAACTCTTTCGGCGTTCCTGTTGTTGGAGGTGAAGTTTATTTTGACGAATGCTACAATAGCAATCCTCTGGTAAATGCTATGTCAGTAGGAATAATGAAAACCGACCAAATGATCTCCGCTATTGCAAAAGGTGTCGGGAATCCGGTATATATCGTTGGATCATCAACCGGGAAAGACGGTATTCATGGTGCAACATTTGCTTC
The DNA here is from genome assembly GCA_963750735.1 of uncultured Bacteroidales bacterium. GTDB lineage: Bacteria > Bacteroidota > Bacteroidia > Bacteroidales > VadinHA17 > JANTGF01. Next base: position 46,695 of record CAVVRY010000019.1, read on the forward strand.
AGCTGATATAACAGAGGATTCTGCCAATGATATTCCGTCAATTCAGGTGGGTGATCCATTTCAGGAAAAATTACTTCTTGAAGCCACTCTTGAACTTAATAAAACAGGAGCAGTTGTTGGAATGCAGGATATGGGAGCTGCAGGAATCATTTGTTCTACATCTGAAATGTCAGCCAAAGGAAACCATGGCATGAAAATAGATCTTGATAAGGTCCCCCTGCGGCAGCAAAATATGGAAGCTTTTGAAATTCTACTCTCCGAATCACAGGAACGAATGTTGGTTGTTGTCAAAAAAGGAAGAGAGAAAGAGGTCGAAGATATTTTTCTGAAGTGGGATCTTAATTGCTCAATTATCGGGGAGGTGATCAAAGATGATAAATTGTATTTCCACCGGCTGGGTGAGTTGGTAGCTGAGGTTCCGGCAAAAAGCCTTGTCCTCGGGGGTGGGGCTCCGGTATATGACCGTGAATTTAAGGTCCCCTCTTACTATAAAGAAACAAAGAAATTTACCATTGATGATGTCCCTGAACCTGATGATATAAAAGAGGTCGTATTATCATTAGTGAAAAACCCGAATATCGCTTGTAAGAAATGGGTTTATGAGCAATATGATACGATGGTTGGAACAAACAACATGAGCACGAATTTCCCATCTGATGCAGGTTTGGTAAACATAAAAGGAACAAGGAGTGCATTGGCATTAACAGTAGATTGTAACTCCAGGTATGTTATGGCTGATCCACATATCGGAGCACAGATTGCTGTTTCTGAAGCTGCCAGAAATATTGTATGCAGTGGAGGTGAACCCATAGCTGTTACAAACTGTCTTAATTTTGGGAATCCGTATAATCCGGAAGTGTACTGGCAGTTTATTCAGGCTATTAAAGGAATGGGTAGGGCCTGCAAGAAATTTGATACACCTGTGACCGGAGGTAATGTAAGTTTTTACAATCAGGCGTCAATTGATGGAAAGGTTGAACCTGTTTTTCCTACTCCTACAATTGGAATGCTTGGTTTGCTCCGAGAAAAAAATAATCATATGTCAATTGCATTTAGCAAAAAAGGCAATATGATTTACCTGATTGGAAAATCACAAAATGATATATCATCATCGCAATACCTCGTTTCTTATCATGGGATTGAGAATTCTCCACCACCTCATTTCGATCTTGACTTTGAATATGGTGTTCAACAAGTAGTAAAAGATCTTATCCGGTTTAGTTTGGTTCGCTCGGCTCATGATGTTTCTGAAGGTGGCTTATTCATTACCTTATTGGAGTGTGGAATACCCAAATGTCTTGGTTTTGATATTACTACTGATGCTGAAGTGCGAAAGGATGCTTTCCTCTTTGGGGAAGCACAAAGCAGGATTATAGTTTCTGTTGCACCATCACGAGAAACGGAATTCATCGATTATATGCTTAAAACAGAAATGCCGTTTTCTGTGTTAGGCCATGTAACAAGGGGTGAGTGTAGAATCGATGACATATCCTATGGGTTTATCTGCGACCTGATGAGAGAATATTCTCTTTGATAAAGCAGTTAGCTAGATCTTTAATACATACCATGATTTCCGTTTACTTCGGATATTGACCATTCGTTCGTGAAATCCATATAACTATCCAAATAAAAGTAAAAAGTCCCAGGTAGAGGAAATGTTTGATAACATTGCCTGGCGGTATGATTTTCTAAATCATTTTTTGTCATTGGGAGTTGACAAACGGTGGAGAAGAAGAGCTATTAAGAAGCTCAGACCAAAGGGCCCAAAAAAAATTCTTGATGTTGCAACAGGTACAGGAGATCTGGCTATTGCTGCGTTAAAATTAAATCCTGATGAAATAGCCGGGATTGATATTTCCGAAAAGATGCTGGAAAAGGGCAGGTCGAAAAATCGGAAAAAGGCCTCGGAAGACAAAATCAAGCTTCAATCCGGTGATTCTGAGGCTATTCCTTTCCCTGATGAGGTTTTGATGGACTTACGGTTGCATTTGGTGTTCGGATTTTGAAACCTGAAGCTTGGTTTAAGTGAGATGTATAGAGTATTAAAGCCGGGTGGTGCATGTGTAATTCTTGAGTTTCGAGGCGGTAAGTTTTCCTTTAAACAGATATTATACATTTTATTTTTTTAAAATACTTCCATTCATTGGGAGATTGGTATCAAAAGATAGTAATGCATATACTTATCTTCCCGATTCTGTTGATGCATTTCCTGATGGTGAAAAGTTTCTCGGAATTCTTGAGGACCATCGGTTTTTCTAACTCATCGCTTATACGACTTAGTTTTGGTATAGCCACTATATATTTTGGAGTAAAAGATGATCACAATAATGTAACAAATTAATAGTTTTAATGTGTATATAGAATTTAGGGTTTGAAAAGATTATTGTTTATCATATTAGTTTAGTTCCAGTTATTGGATTTTCTCAGGAGAAAAAACCTAAGATAATTCTAACTATGATAAAAGAATTGCATTTCGGCTTTACTTTAGTTTTAACTACCATTGACTTTTATTTTATATCCGTCCTGATCAGCCCTAATACCAGATTCTTCTTTTCCACAGGTAACACCGTTACACCCTGGATTTAATATAAATGTGGTCTCCAGTTTACGTTGAATGAAAATTTGAGTTTACGAATTCTTCCTGGAATTAGTTTTGGTCAGCGAACTGTTCATATTTATAAAGTCAGGTACAATACAGAAGAGCAAATAAATCAGTTTCTAAATCTACTAATCAAAAACTGAGTCTTCATTTCTTGAATTTCCATTAATATTCAAATATAAAGCACGGCGTGTAAACATTTGGCGACCTTATTTAATCGCAGGTGTTAATATGAGTGAAGATTTATTTCAAAAAAGGAATACGATGATGATAAAGGCATTTTTCTCGACTTAAATACACTGATTTGTATTACGAGGTAGGATTTGGAATCGATTTTTCCCTCAAATATTTCAAATTTTCACCTGAATTGAAATTTTCGATTGGTACACGTGATATGCTGGTCCATGATCGACATGCAGCGTATCCTCAATATGTAACTGCAATTGATAGATTAAAATCAATGATCTGGATACTGAATTTCCATTTCGAATAGTTTTTTTCTAATAACTTTCTGTCCCTTTTCAAAGCAAATTTTAATTGTAAGTTTGGTCATCCACTATAATCGTGCTATTCGTGAAGAAGGATCTAAAATTATCTCTTCGACCCAAAGTCGCTTCTTCAATTGAATCCATCGAACAAATTGCTTCTCAAACTCTAAAAATTGATAAGTCCAGGATAAATCTATAAAGATTGCGAAAAAAATCAATTGATGCCAGGAAAAGAAAAGCTATAGTTGATCTGGAGTTAGAAATATATATTGATCATCCTGCAGAAATTTTAAAATCAATTTACTCCCGAATATAAAAAGAGTTGACTCAGCAAAGGAAGTTATAGTAGTAGGATCAGGGCCTGCTGGATTATTTGCTGCACTTAGGCTTTTAGAGTTAGGTTATTGCCCCATTGTTCTGGAGCGTGGAAATGAAGTCCATACCAGAAAACTTGATATACAGCACTTGTTAGAGACCAAAAACTAAATTGTAGATTCCAATTATTGCTTTGGGGAGGGAGGAGCAAGGTATTTTTTCTGATGGAAAATCGTACACCCGTTCAAAAAAAAAGGGGATATCGAAAAAATCTTACAGGTTTTGAATTTTCATGGTGCTACGGATAAAATATTATACGAAGCACATCCACATATTGGATCGGATAAACTACCTGCAATAATAAAAAACATTAGAGAATCAATTATTGACCATGGAGGTATAGTTCGATTTGCTAGAAGGTAACGGAGATCTTAATTGAAAATGGGAGTATTAAGGGAGTTGTTTACAAGTAAAGGAGAAACCATAAGGCAGAGGCTGTTATTTTGGCTACAGGACATTCAGCAAGAGACATTTATGATATTTTAAAAAGTAATGGAATAGAACTCAGCCCAAATCCTTTGCTATGGGAATAAGATGAGAACATCCACAAGCATTAATTAATCACATCGATATCATAGAGATCAACAAAGTAAGTATTTGCCTTCAGCTGAATACAGGTTAGCATGCCAGGTAGAGGGAGGGAAATCTTTTTGATTTTGTATGTGCCCGGGTGGATTTATTATTCCTTCAGCCACAGGAGAAAGGAAGCTCGTGTAAATGGGATGTCGCCTTCACATAGAAATGCAAAGTTTGCTAATTCCGGGATCGTAGTTGAAATTGACCTGAAGATATTCCTAATAATAGAGGAGACGAAACACATAAAGGCTTGATTTTTCAAAAGAGCTGGAGAAAATGGCTTATGAGCCTCCGGTTCAAATACAATAGCGCCTGCACAGCGTTTAACGGATTTTCTTAATGGAAAAGTTTCTGTTTCTTTGCCCGAGAGCTCTTATTTATCAGGATCGGTATCATCTCCTCTGCATGATTGGCTGCCATTCATTATCCGTGATAAACTGAAAAAAGGTCTCCTGCAATTTGGTGAGCGCATGAAAGGGTACATCTCAAATGAGGCGATTATTGTTGGCGTTGAGTCCAGAACATCTTCACCTGTAAGATTTCCCAGAGATTCTGATACATTAATGAATCCCCAGGTAAGTGGATTATACCCTTGCGGTGAGGGTGCTGGTTACTCAGGTGGCATAGTATCATCAGCAGTAGATGGTGAAAAATGTGCAGAAGCTGTTGTAAGAAATTTTGAAGGAGTTTAGTATTTAAAATGACTCAGATTTAACAAAAGTGAATTACTTTCGTAAATTTCTGAATTCTGAACAAACTACTGCCACTGCTGCAGCAATATTTAAAGATTCAATTTTTGTAGTTCCATTCTTTTGGTTAGAAGGTATAAGTAAATGATGTTTTATGAAAGGGAGCAGGTTATCAGAAATTCCTTTTGATTCATTCCCAAACAGTATGGCACCATTAGTTGTAAGGGGTGTTTCATAAATGTTTTTCCCATCCATAAAAGTCCCATAAACTGGCATGTCATTTCGTTTAAATTGATCTAGGACAGTACTTAATTCATGGTAGCTAACTTTTACTTGCACAAATGCATTCATACTTGCCTGTATCACCTTTGGGTTATAAATATCCACACTTCCAGGAGAGCAAATAATGGAATCAATCCCAAACCAGCCCGATGTTCTAACAATAGTTCCTAAATTCCCTGGGTCCTGAATGTTTTCTAATAAAAGATGTAATTTATCCGGATGAGGGACAAATGTATTAGCATGATCGGGGATTTTCACAATAGCCAGAACATTGTGAGGGGTTTTAAAACTACTTATCTTCTTTAACTCAGCATATTTGACTGCATAAATATTAATATGTTTTTCTATGTCAATGATATGAACTTTTTCAATCCATCCTTCCACAGCAAATAGCTCAATAACATCCCAACCCGAGTGAATAAGATCATTCACAATTTTATCACCCTCAGCAACAAAAAAGCCCAATTTATTTCGGTTCTTCTTTGATTTCAGAGAGTTTACAAACTTGATTTTATTCGAACTTAACATACCTGCTTGATAACAAAATGAATTTATAAACTTATTAATGACCCATTGACTATATTTGTGTTTCAAATCCCTCTACAAAAGTTGGAATTATTAACTACAAATAAAAATTATATACTCAGATCCGGTATCTCTTCTAATACTGTTTCTGAATGTATTAATATTTCAATCCTGTAATCCTACTAAATATGTACCAGAGGGGAAATACCTTCTTGCTGATAATAAAATAAAAAGTGATCAAAATAAGGAAATTCAGAAGAAGGAATTTAAAAGTTATATACGTCAAAAGCCAAACAAGAAATTTCTGGGAATTAGGTTTAAATTGGGACTATATAATCGCTCTAATCTTGAAAAGGAGAAGGGAATTAGCAAATGGCTGCGAAAAATTGGTGAGCCACCAGTAATTTTTGATGAAACCCAGGATGTTAAATCTTCACAGCAATTAGCATCACTTTTGGAACAAAATGGATATTTCCAGGCAGAGATTAATGATACACTATGGTACATCAAGCAAAAGGCGTTTGTTGAATATCGAATTACAATGAATAAACCCCATAGGTTCCGAAAAATAAGGTACCAGGTCAATGACCCGGTTCTTGAACCAATTGTTATTGCTGATACTGCTGGCTCATGCTGAAAATCGATGATATATATAAAGTCGAAACTATAGACAAAGAAAGGGTTAGGCTGGAGAGGTTGATAAAAAATAATGGATATTATACTTTTCAAAAAGAATTTATTTCCTTCATTGCTGATAGTACGGTTGGCGAGCATCAGATTGATTTGACTGTAAATGTGAAATCATTAAAGGAAGTTTTCCGGAATGAGTATCAGGAAAAGGTATCATTCAGTAAATATAGAATAAGAAAGGTTATATTCTTTCTCGATTACGATCCTGGAGCAGCCCTCGAAGACCCAACAAGTTATTTTAGCGATCTTGACACTACCTATCAAGATGGGCTTTACTTTGTAACTAAAAAAGGTAAATCACCAATTCACTATGATGTAGTCTTTAAAGCAAATTATATCCAACCTGGTGATCTCTATAACCTAAACAATGTTGAACAAACAAAAAAACACCTTTCCAGCCTGGAAGTTATTAAACTTACTGATATTTATTTTTCCGAGATACCAGAACAAGCTGTATCTGATACTGGATCGAGAACATTAGACTGTCATATACAGGTGGCTCCCAGTAAGTTGCAAGCTTATTCAGTTGAGGTCGAGGGTACCAATTCATCCGGCAACTTTGGGGTTTCTGCAAATTTATTGTATCAGCATAGAAACTTGTTTCGAAGGGCTGAAGTTTTGAATTTGAAGTTAAAAGGTGCCTATGAGGCTCTTCCAGCTGTAGATCAGGGGTACAGCAATATGACCGAGGTCGGAATTGGGGGTGATATTGTCTTTCCAAGATTTCTTGTTCCATTTTTAAATACCGAAGGATTCGTAAAGAAATATAATCCTAAAACCTCTCTTTTCAGTGCTTATAATTTCCAAAGACGACCAGAATATAAGCGAACTATGTTTTCAACCTCATTTGGTTATAATTGGCAGGCAAATAAGTATATGTCACATTTGTTAAGTCCAGTAGATATAAGTGTTGTTAAGTTGCCGTATATTGATAGTTCCTGGTTGGCTTATATTGACGCAACTTCCTACCTTGCTTATAGTTACAGGGATGCTTTCATTGCTGGGTTAAGTTACAGCTTTATATTAACCGATCAGATACTAGGAAAAAATATGGATTACTATTATTTCAGGTTGAATTTATCCTCAGCGGGTAATTTAATTCACCTGGGAAATAAGATTTTTAGTGGTGGGTTGGAACGCCCTGATAGTAATACTATTTTTGGAATTGAATATTCTCAATATATTCGGGCAGACTTTGATTTTAGATATCATTCGGCTTTAAATGAGTCTAATTCAATGGTATATCGACTTTTTTTGGGAGTTGGGTATCCTTATGGGAACTCAAAAGTGATGCCATTTGAAAAGCAATATTTTACCGGAGGGGCTAATGATATCAGGGCCTGGCCGGTACGAGCGCTTGGGCCAGGTAACTTTGAAACACCATTGACAGCTCAGTTTTACAATCAAACGGCAGATATAAAAATTGTGGCAAACCTTGAATATAGGTTTAAGCTCTTTTGGCTTTTGGAGGGAGCCTTATTTCTTGATGCGGGTAATATTTGGATAATGCCCGGTTTGTCAGGCGTTTCAGACGATCTGGATAATGACAATAACGTTAAAACGGAGTTCAATTTTAATACTTTTCTTAACCAGATGGCGCTTGGTACAGGATTAGGTGTAAGATTAGACTTATCTTTTTTCCTATTCCGCATTGACCTGGGATACAAACTCCGAAATCCGCAATCAGAATGGTTTCCTGAGCCAGATGAGCCTGGATTTTTTAATTATTTAATACCTCATTTTGCAGTTGGGTATCCATTTTAATCTTTCTCAGGCAAATTCCGATGTATTTATTTAAACAAAACTTATTTTTAACATATTGGTCTGTCCTTTCATATTTAGAGGAATACTTCCAAGATGGACAACAATATCATTGTCTTTTACCATTTGTTTTTTCTTTAGGATTTCAATGGAGTGGTTAATTGCCACATTGATATTTTCGTATGTATGAACCAGCATTGGTCTTACGCCCCATAATATTGATAAACTATTAAGAATTTCTTTGTTATTTGTAAAAGCAAAAATATCAGCACTTGGTCTGTGGCTCGATATTTTGATTGTTGTATAACCTGAGTGTGTAAAAGATACAATTGCAGCGGAATTACTTTCTTCGGCCATTTTAGTTGCATTTTGGCAAATAGTATCCGGCAAAAAATGTTGAGTGTTTTCTTCAGGAAGATGTTCTCTTATGTAATGAAATCCATTTTTTTCAGTAAATGATATGATTTGCTTCATTGTTTGAACAACCTCCACAGGGAATTTACCCATCGATGTTTCTCCACTTAACATAAGGCAATCAGCCGCATCTAATACAGCCCCTGCAACGTCATTGGCTTCTGCCCTTGTAGGCCTAAAATTAGATATCATGCTTTCAAGCATTTGGGTAGCGATAATTACTACCCTTCCCTTGTGAATACATTTTCGAATAATTTCTTTTTGAATCAAGGGGACCTGTTCAAAAGAAACTTCCACACCCAGGTCACCTCTTGCAATCATTATCCCATGCGAAACATCAATTATAGCATCTATTTCATTCAATGCTTCTGGTTTTTCAATTTTTGCAATAATCCTTGCGGATGAATTATTCTTTTGAATTATTTTTTTAAGATCCGATGATACATTTAGCTGACCTTACAAAGGAAAGGGCTATCCAATCAACTTTATGCTTCAAGGCAAATTCCGCATCCAAAGTATCTTTTTCTGTCATGCTTGGCTGGGAAATAATTGTTCCTGGCAGATTAACTCCCTTTCTTGAAGATAGAATGCCTCCATATATTACCTTCGCAACCACACTATCAACTCCGTTGGTGTCAATAACCTCCAGTTTTATCTTGCCATCATCAATTAATATTGGATCTCCCTTTTTTACATCTTTGGCAAAATCAGGATATGTAAGTGATACTTTCTCAGCCGTACCTAAGCACTTTTTAGACACTATTTTTATAATGTTTCCCTGAACGAGATCAACGCCATTATTTTCAACTTCTCCAATTCTGATTTTTGGACCCTGAAGGTCAGCAAGGATTGCCACGTGACTACCATTCTTTTCATTTAGTTGCCTGACTATTTTTATCACCTTTAGATGATCCTCATGAGTTCCATGAGAGAAGTTTAAACGGCAAACATTCACACCTTCCTCGATTATTCTCTCGAGGATCTCAATAGAATTGCATGAAGGTCCTATGGTAGCAATAACTTTGGTTTTTGTTAGTTTCATTTCCGATTTAAGTTTATAAAGAAAAAGTTGGTTTCTTAAATACACCAAACTTATTAATTTAGGAATTCTGAAAATTACAAAATAAAAATAATAGAAGTAAAGATTTGTTATTAATAAATTGATATGACTCTAATTTGCAATTTAAATTGATTAAGAAGGAAAGGAAAAGATTGAAGTATTTCCAAAATTTTTCGTAATTTGTAACATTGAAGAAATTTTAATTATTGAGGAACGATTAAACAGAGTCTTTTAAAATTGTCTTACCAATTTCTTTATGAGATTATAAAACAAGGAAATTATGAAAACCCAATCTGAATTCACAATAGTAAAAATGTCATGCTTATTACTTTTAATTTTTATTGTAATTATTGGAGGGTGTAGAAGCAAGCAATCTACAGATTCGAATGGCTCAGAGATACCTGAAGATGAGGTGATTAAGGAGTGAGAAGATTTTGGATTTGTCAGGATATCCACTCCCAACATCTTTTTATGTAACTGAAATGCTGAATAAAGCCGGTGCACCTTATATACTTAGCATTGCAAATACAACTGAAAATGTTGGTAAGTATTTTTCACAAAAAGAAAAAGCACTAAATCTTGGCATTTATGGGGCTGATTTGAGTTATTCCAGCACATATATGATGAAACAGGAAACTATGATGTATTTAAAGGCTTCCAGCCGTTTGACTGACGAAATGAAGATATCTACTGCATTTAATAGAACTTACATCGATAGGGTTGAAAAAAACCTGAATAACGGGGACTCATTGATACTAATTATTTCAGATTCATTTTTTGATACTTATTCATACCTGGTTGAAAACAAGAAAGATGTGTATGCATTGCTTGTTATGGCAGGAAGTTGGATAGAGGGACTTTACCTTACAACTCAAATTGCCTTAACAGCTCGTGATAGCTCTCGATTTATTGAAATTATAAAGCAGCAGGAAACTTCTTTATCTGAATTGATCAACTTAATAGAACCTGTAAAATCAGAGAATGAGCTCTCGGACTTGTTTATAAAGCTTACAAATCTTCAAATACTTTATAAGAGTAATGAAGATAATATTTCTGATAATCAATTCAATAAAATAATTGATTCTATTTCCGAAATAAGGAATGGGATTATCTAAAGTTTTTTCTTATTAATAAATAATTTGTATTTTGCCAGTCAGAGGAGGGGCTCTTCTTCCTTAAAAATTCACTATATATATGAATGAATCGATTCTTACTGCATTGCTCCGACTCTTCGCAATGATTGCAAATGTAGGGCAGAATGGGGTATCCAGTAAGGCTAGTGAAATAGTAAGTTCCTTCCTTAATGAGCATCTGAGCGCCAGGCAAATAAATAAATATTTAAAACTTTTTGAGAAGTATATTCAAACCTACAATGTTGAGGTAGGCGGAGCTAAAGTATATTCAGAAGACAAGAAAAAGCCAGGAAACTATTCTGATACTGTTGTCGAAATTTGTGAGCAGATAAATAAAGAGCTGTTACAACGGGAAAAATTTATCGTGTTTTTAAGGTTAGTTGAGTTTATAAACGAGGATGAAGTAATGACAGAAAAGGAGCTGGATTTTGTTAAAACTGTGGCCAATAGTTTTAACATTTCAGATGAAGCTCACAATAATACTGAAGCATTCATTATTGATCCTCTTGCTAGCGAAGTTGAAAAAGAAAATATGCTCATTATTGATAATAATGCTGAGCCCACAATTTCCGATGTCAGGCATTTATTTAATCCGGGTCTTTCAGGAAAAATTTATTTTCTGCATCATGCTGCAACCAATACTTTTGTTTTTAAATATTTGGGCAAAAATACTTTATATCTCAATGGACATAATATAATTCCGGGAAGGATTTTACTGTTAGATCAGGGTGCTATGATTACCGGCACAAGAATTAAGCCGGTTTATTATAGCGATATTCTGAATAAATTCTTACTATATGAAAGTCAATCAAAAATTAAGTATGCAGCTGAAAAAATTGAGTTTAAGTTCAAGAATAGTTCATATGGTATAAAGAAGTTTAATTTTTCAAAGGAATCTGGCAATCTAGTTGGAATAATGGGAGGTAGCGGAGTTGGGAAATCTACTTTATTAAACATATTAGCAGGGAAGATAGAACCGAATAAGGGTATTATCAAAATAAATGGATATGATATCCAGAAAGATAAAGAAAAGCTGGAGGGACTGATTGGTTTTGTGCCTCAGGATGACCTCTTAATGGAAGAACTGACTGTATTTCAAAATCTTTATTATAATGCCAGATTGTGTTTCAAGGATTTGAATAGGAAAGAGATATTAAGGAAGGTTAACCAGGTTTTAATGGATTTTGAACTGGATGATGTAAAACATTTGAAAGTTGGAGATCCTATTCGTAAGTTTATCAGTGGTGGGCAGCGGAAAAGGTTGAATATTGCATTGGAGCTAATTCGGGAACCATTCATATTATTTGTGGATGAACCAACCTCAGGCCTTTCTTCAATGGACTCTGAAAAGTTGATGCTTCTGTTGAAGGAGCAGACACTAAAAGATAAGCTAGTAATTGTAAATATACATCAACCTTTTTCTGATATATTCAAGCTTTTTGACAGAATTCTTATCCTCGACAAGGGTGGCCATACAATCTATAAAGGGAACCCGATTGATGGTTTGATTTATTTTAAAACACTCAGCAAATATGTTGATGCTGATGAGGGACAGTGCTTAAACTGTGGAAATATAAAGCCAGAAGAAATACTTAAAATTGTTGAAGCCAGGGAAGTTGACGAATATGGAAAACTTACTCGGGAGAGGAAAGTATCTCCTGAAGAATGGTATAAAAAATATAAGAAGAAAATTGAGAAAAAGGTAGATATTGAATCAAAGAAATCTCAATTGCCTGAGGTTTTGTTTAAGATTCCATCTCCATTTGTACAGTTCAGAGTTTTTAGTTTAAGAAATATTTTGTCAAAAGTAGCTGATCGTCAGTATATGCTGATCAATTTTTTTGAAGCCCCGCTGCTTGCGGTAATCATTGGGTTTTTTACCAAATATGTAAGTGATAAGTCAACTACAAGAGACTATGTTTTTCAGCAGAATGAAAATTTGCCAGCTTATCTATTTATGGCAGTTGTGGTTTCCCTTTTTATGGGTTTGATGGTTAGTGCTGAGGAGATTATCAAGGATAGGAAGATACTGGCTCGCGAGTCTTTTTTAAATTTGAGTCGATTAAGCTATTTGAACTCGAAAATTCTGGTCGTATTTGCTATATCAGCTATTCAAACATTCTCCTTTGTCTTGATTGGGAACATAATTCTTGAGATAAAAGGAATGACACTTGCCTACTGGTTAATTTTATTTACTACCTCCTGTATGGCAAATATGCTTGGCTTAAACATTTCATCAGGCCTTCGATCTGTAATTACTATCTATATATTGATTCCATTTATTTTGGTACCACAATTGTTGTTTAGTGGGATTATAGTAAATTTCGATAGTCTTAATAAAATGTTTCGTCATCCGGTTTATGTTCCGGTAATTGGCGATTTAATGACATCCAGGTGGGCTTATGAAGCTCTGGCTGTGCATCAGTTTAAGGATAATAAATTCGAAAAGGAGTTCTTTAAGATTGATCAGGAAATAAGCAATGCAACTTATGTTTCTAACTTCTTGGTTCAACAATTAGAGGTTAAGGTTCACGAAACTGAAAGGTATATTGTAAAAAATAATAACAAGGATAAAGTATTAAGCAACTTGAATTTAATTAGATCCGAAATTCTCGCATCTCAGCAAAACTATAATTGGCCGGTTTTTAAACAAATTGACAAAGTAAAGCCTGAAGAATTCGATACTGTGGTAGTAAATGATGTTTTACACTATCTGCATATTGTTAAAAGTCAGGCTCTTGAGACGAATATAGAAATGAACAAATTAAGAGATGATGGATATTATAAATTAAGAAAAGAATTAGGAGGCAGTGAAGAGATACAAAAACTTCAGACTGAAAATCTTAATCTCAAACTTTCCGATCAGGTAAGGAATATAACACTGGGGGAAAAAATATTCGAGTTAGATGGAAAATATATTAGACAGTTCGAACCTATCTATATGAAACCAACATCAAAAGTTGGGAGGGCTCATTTTTACGCTGCAGATAAAAAGTTAGGAAATATAACTATTGATACCTTTTGGTTTAATATTCTGGTGATCTGGCTGGTTTCTGGCCTATTCTATTTTGCACTAATATATGATGTAGTAAGAATAATGATAACCTGGTTAGAAAAGCTTCAAATCAATAAAAGTCCTGATCAAATCCAGGCTAGATTAAAAAGATTGGATGCTAAATTTGGAAAGTAAGGTAGTTCTCCTTAGATATTTTTCCCTATTTTCAATTATTATTTTTCATGCCATTTAGCTATAGCAGAATTACTTCTTTCCGTTTAATTCTTCTCAATAAGGTTGAATTCTTTTAAAAAAATCTATTTTTGTCAATTATTTCCTGAAATATGGCATGTTTTATAGATGTTTCAACGGTTTTCAGGTGTGCAACCTACTAATTATTAGATACTAAAGACGCAATGGCAAAATTCGATTTTTCAAATAGAGATAGTTTTGGTAGTAAGTTTGGAATTATAGCTGCAGCCGCAGGTTCGGCTATCGGACTTGGAAATATCTGGAGATTCCCTTATGTAGTTGGGGAAAATGGAGGTGGAGCCTTTCTCTTGATTTACCTGTTTTTTGTCGCCAGTATTGGCATACCTGTGATGTTATCGGAATTTGTAATAGGCCGTGGAGCTCAGCGTAATCCTGTAGGAGCTTTTAAAAAGTTGGCCCCTGGTAAACCCTGGTACCTTGTTGGATTAATGGGTGTTGGCGCCGCTTTTATGATTCTGGCTTTTTATACCGTTGTAGCTGGTTGGACCCTTGAATATATTTATCAATCTATTGTAAATGGTTTTAAGGGTAAATCGCCTGATGAGATAGGTGTAATGTTCGATCAATTCCGTCTGACTTGGAGGCCGATATTTTGGTTCCTGATTTTTATGGTTTTTACTGCTGGAATTGTTATTATGGGAGTGAAAAAAGGAATTGAAAGATACACAAAGATTTTGATGCCAATTCTTCTGGTAATCCTTGTGGTCATATCTGTCAGGTCACTAACACTTCCTGGATCGAAAGAAGGTCTTGATTTTCTTTTTAAACCAGATTTCTCGAAAATTTCTGCTAAAACGATCCTGGAGGCACTTGGTCAGGCATTTTTCTCACTAAGCATTGGAATGGGAACCCTAATAACGTATGGATCCTATATCAGTAAAAAAGAAAATATCGCTTCAACAGCTATAAGCGTTACTATTGCAGATACCTTCATTGCTATTTTGGCAGGAGTAGCAATTTTTCCGGCTGTTTTTGCTTTCGGTATTCCTCCTGCCTCTGAAGAGGGTTTAGTTTATAAAACTTTGCCTATAATTTTCCAGAAAATGCCAGGAGGCTATATGTTTTCTCTTATGTTCTTTATATTATTAGGGGTTGCAGCACTCACTTCCACAATATCAGTTTTAGAGGTAATAGTTGCTTATTTTACAGAAGAGTTAAACCTAACAAGAAAACAGGCTACCTGGCTTGGTACAACATCTGTTGGAGTACTTGGAGTATTGGCTTCTTATTTTAGCGGAGTATTTAAAGTGTTAAACTTTACCTCTGCCAGCATACTTTTACCTCTAGGTGGCTTACTAATAGTTCTATTTATTGGGTGGTATTTTGGGGTTAGAAAAACAAAGGATGAAGTATCTAATCAAGGTACTTTGAAAATCAAGATTTTCCCGGCATATATTGTTCTAGTGAAATATATTGCTCCTATTGCTATTGCCGCTGTTTTTCTTTATGGTCTTGGAGTTTTCTAAATTGAACTTAAATGGCAACTATTGAAGATTTTAATAAATTTGATATTCGGGTTGGCAGAATCCTCTCTGTTGAAGAATTTCCTGAAGCCAGGAAACCCGCATTTAAGATTACCATCGATTTTGGTCCAGAATTGGGACAAAAAAGATCTTCCGCACAGCTAGTTGATAATTATACTATAGGTGAACTTCTAGGCATGCAGGTATTGGCTGTTGTTAATTTTCCACCTAGACAAATAGGCACTTTTTTATCTGAAGTGCTTATTGTTGGGGTGCCGGATGAGAGCGGAAATTGCATATTGGTTGTTCCTGAGGATCTGGTTCCTCTCGGAGGAAAACTCTACTAATCAGGATTTTTCACTTCAATTTCTTGAAATGTTCAAAGGATTTTTCAAAGAGTATTTTCAATTTACCCGCAGTGAACGAATTGGGACATTAGTACTTATTTTACTTATCATATTGGTTCTTGCTGCCACCATAGTACTACCCAGGGTTTTACCAAAACAGATTGTTGATTTTTCAGAATTTCAAAGAGAAATAGAACTATGGGAGGCAGCTGGTAGCAAGGGTGATAGTCCCGATTCAATTGGGAATTCTGAGCAGAACAATATAGATGAGAATAATTATCAGCTTTTTGTTTTTAATCCGAATACAATCACCGAGGCTGAAATGAAGCGCCTTGGATTGAATAAAAGGATTGTAAATACCCTTTTGAAGTACCGAAATAAAGGAGGTGTATTTTATAAAAAAGAAGATGTCAAAAAAATTTATGGGATGAATGATTCAATCTATGCAGTAATTGACCCTTATATCCTGATTCCCATTGATAAGGAATTAAAACAATTAGCTTCTGATTCAATCATCCTACCATTAGAAGAATTTAAAAAGCCTACTATTGAAATAAATAGTGCCGATTCTGTAAGCTTGCTTAATCTTTATGGAATTGGTCCTGTGTATGCCGGAAGAATTCTTAAATATAGGAATTTGCTCGGTGGCTTTGTGAGAAAAGATCAGCTTCTGGAAGTGTATGGTATAACACCTGAAACCTACGATGAAATAGAAAAGAATATTGTTTTGGATGTGGACTTCATAAATAAAATTAATTTAAATACAGCCACTTTTGAACAGCTCAACAAGCATCCTTACTTGGATAGTTACCAGGCCAACGCTATTTTAGAGTACCGAAAAATTATTGGGGAAATTAACTCTGTTGAAGAATTAGTAGAAAATAATCTGCTCCCTGAAGATGTTTTTCAAAAAATTAAACCATACCTCGAAACTTCAGAAGATTAGTTTTAATCATGCAGGGGATGGTCATTTCTATTTACCTTCTATATGATTCAATTAATTTTTTCATTGAATTTTAGATGTTTTTTTGATTTTTAAGCTTGTTTGAATAATTTATTTTAGTTATATTTATGATGAGTTAATATAGGGTGTTTGTTGAAATAAGGATTGGCTATGGGTAACTAATAAATATGATAATGATGTAGGTCCTGAGAGGACTTTTTTTATTTTCTTACTTTTTTATTTTGAAAAACGTATTCCTGTTTTTATCTTTGCGCCTCAATTAAAAAAGAGCACATGATAGTAATTCCAATGAAAGAAGGCGAAAACATCGAAAGAGCCTTGAAAAGATTTAAGAGAAAGTTTGAAAAAACTGGAGTGATAAGGGAATTAAGAACAAGACAGGCCTTCTTGAAACCTTCTGTAGTAAAAAGGGAAGAAAAAAAGAAAGCAATATATATCCAAAAATTGCAAGAGGATAGCGAATAACTTGCTTTCCTGGTCTCTCACTACATCTACATCCGTAGAATTACCCGCTTCAATCATCTTTAGTGGTGGTTATTAGATATGAATAACATTGAAATATTTCTTGATTTTTTAAAGTTTGAAAAGCGGTATTCAGAGCTGACGGTCCGGTCATATTCAAATGATCTCTCTCAGTTCTCCGCCTTTTGCATGGAGGAATTGAGTCTCAATGATACAAGCCTGGCAAATTATAATCATATTCGATCTTGGATTATAAGTCTGCTTGAGAATGGGATGTCTCCCATTACTGTTAGAAGAAAAATTTCCAGCCTTAGATCATATTTTAGATTTTTGTTGAAACAGGGTTCAGTTGAAGTAAATCCAATGACTAAGGTTATTTCACCCAAATCTAAAAAAGTTCTTCCTGGTTTTATTGAACAGGAGCCAATGAACATTTTGTTAGATCAATTTGATTTCGGAGATGGCTTCATAGGAGCCAGGGATAAACTAATTATTGAATTGCTATATGTTACAGGTATTCGTAGAGCAGAACTGGTGTCATTGAAGTTGAACGATGTGCAATTAAGTAATTTAGTTGTAAAGGTTACCGGTAAAAGAAATAAGGAAAGAGTTGTTCCTATCTCAAAAGAATTTGCTCATACCTTAGAAGCTTATATTGCTTTACGTGCTGAGTCCTTTCCCGAAATTCAGGATGAATCTTTCTTTTTGACTTCAAAGGGAGCGCCCATTTATCCTGAAATGGTATATCGTCTTGTAAGCAAATATCTGAGGTTTGTTACTACATTCGAGAAAAAAGGCCCCCATACTTTAAGGCATACATTTGCTACACATATGTTAAATAATGGGGCTGATATAAATGCAATTAAAGAATTACTCGGACATGCAAATTTGTCTGCCACTCAAATATATACTCATAATACATTTGAAAAGTTAAAACAAATATATAAACAGGCTCATCCGCGAGCTTAAATTAAATAAAAGGAGGAAATTTTATGAATATTCAAATTCATTCAGTTCGTTTTGATGCTGATAACAAATTACTTGATTTTATTAATCAGAAGGTTAACAAATTGGGTCAATTTAATGATCAAATTATGGGAGCCGAAGTATTTCTTCGACTTTCTAAGTCAGAAAACGCAGAAAATAAGGTTGCGGAGATCAAATTAGACATTCCCGGAGTACCCTCTTTTGCAAAAAAACAAAGTAGAACTTTTGAAGAAGCGGTTGATCTTTCAATCAACGCTCTTAAGATTCAAATTACCAGACAAAAAGAAAAGCAAAGAGGTGTATAAAAAATTCCTAATATATTTTTGTGATCTAAATTTAATTTTCATACATTTGCAGACCGATTTTTAAGGGTAATTCTTGAAGGTCGTTGTTCTGACCATGTCTTTGTTATTATATTTGATTGAATACGTACTTGATTATTATATAATAACAATTGTATTTAATTAAATGTCAATAGCTTATGAGGTTTATTTCTCAATGCAAATAAATTTCTTAGTGACTGATGGTTTTATTCGTTCTTTAAAATATTTGCCGATGTAGCTCAGTTGGTCAGAGCAGCTGATTTGTAATCAGCAGGTCGTGGGTTCGAATCCCTCCATCGGCTCTTGTTTTTGGTTGGGTTTTATTTTTTCAAAATATACTATATATATTATATGGGGAGATACCAAAGCGGCCAACTGGGGCAGACTGTAACTCTGCTGGCGTATGCCTTCGTAGGTTCGAATCCTGCTCTCCCCACCAAAAACTTATCGCGGGAGTAGCTCAGTTGGTAGAGCATCAGCCTTCCAAGCTGAGGGTCGCGGATTCGAATTCCGTCTCCCGCTCAACGCCGATGTAGCTCAGGTGGTAGAGCGCATCCTTGGTAAGGATGAGGTCACGGGTTCAATTCCCGTCATTGGCTCAATTGGAAATATAAATTGGAATAAATTAGTAACGGGATCTATTAATAATAAATTATTGAATTATGGCTAAAGAAAAATTTGACAGGTCGAAACCTCATGTTAACATTGGTACGATTGGTCACGTTGATCATGGAAAAACTACTTTAACCTCTGCCATCACCATGGTTTTGGCCAAGGATGGACTGGCATCAATTAAAGATTTTGATTCTATTGACAACGCCCCTGAAGAAAAAGAAAGAGGTATAACTATTAATACTGCACATGTTGAGTACGAAACAGTAAACAGACATTATGCACATGTTGATTGTCCGGGTCACGCTGACTATGTTAAGAACATGGTAACTGGTGCCGCTCAGATGGATGGTGCTATTTTAGTGGTTGCTGCAACTGATGGTCCTATGCCTCAAACTCGTGAGCACATCCTTCTTGCACGTCAGGTAAATGTCCCTAAAATTGTTGTCTTTATGAATAAAGTCGACATGGTTGACGATGAAGAATTACTGGAGCTTGTAGAAATGGAAGTTAGAGAATTACTTGACTTCTATGAGTTTGACGGTGATAATACTCCGGTTATTCTTGGGTCAGCCCTAGGAGCAATGAATGGTGAAGCAAAATGGGAAGAGAAGGTGGTTGAATTAATGGCCGCTGTTGATGAATTTATTCCTATTCCACCAAGAGATGTTGAGAAGCCTTTCTTGTTGCCAGTTGAAGATGTTTTCTCTATTACTGGACGTGGAACAGTTGCTACAGGTAGAATTGAAACAGGCGTAGTGAATACAGGTGACGAATTGGAAATGATTGGTCTTGGAGCAGAAAAACGTAAGACTGTTTGTACTGGTGTTGAAATGTTCCGTAAGATACTTGACCGTGGTGAAGCTGGTGATAATGTTGGACTTCTTTTAAGAGGTGTTGATAAGACTGAAATTAAAAGAGGAATGGTTCTTGCAAAGCCTGGATCAATTACTCCTCATACATTATTTAAGGCTGAAGTTTATGTATTAAAGAAGGAAGAAGGTGGACGCCATACTCCTTTCCACAATAACTATCGCCCGCAATTTTATGTTCGAACTCTTGATGTTACAGGTGAGATTCAGCTTCCTGAAGGAACTGAGATGGTGATGCCAGGTGATAATGTAACAATTTCAGTAAAATTGATTACCCCAGTGGCTATTAATGTTGGTCTTCGCTTCGCTATACGTGAAGGAGGAAGAACAGTTGGTGCTGGCCAGGTTATCGAAATCGTTGAATAGGATTTGAGGCTTAGTATATAAATTATATTCAAAGTCGGGGGTCTGGTGAATTATTAGACCCTCGATTATATGTTTTTAAAAGACACGGGTGTAGCTCAGTTGGTAGAGCACTGGTCTCCAAAACCAGGTGTCGGGCGTTCGAGTCGCTCCTCCCGTGCAAACATTAAATAAAATGAAGATTGCGAAATATATTACAGATGCTTATTCGGAACTGGTCTATAAAGTAACATGGCCTACATGGTCTGAGTTGCAAAATAGCTCAATTGTGGTAATGATAGCATCAATTATAATTGCTCTGGTAATTTTTGCAATGGATATCTCATTTGAGAATATCATGGCCGTAGTATATGGATTCTTTTATTAATAGTGTAAAGAAAATGGGTGAGAGTGAGATGAAATGGTATGTCCTACGGGCAATAGGTGGAAAGGAAAAGAAGGTGAAGGAATATATTGAGAGTGAGATTGATAGATTGAATCTCCAGGATTATATAGCCCAGGTATTGATACCTACCGAAAAAGTATATCAAATTAGGTCTGGAAAGAAAATCAGTAAAGAAAGGAACTTTTTCCCTGGTTATGTATTAATTGAAGCTACTTTGGTTGGTGAAATCCCTCATATTCTTAAGAATATTCCAAATGTAATGGGGTTTTTGGGGACAAAAGCAGGAGTGCCTGTTCCACTGCGTATGACAGAAGTGAATAGGATATTGGGAAAGGTAGATGAGCTAGCAGCCAGTGATGAAGAATTGAATGTTCCATTTTTTGTAGGTGAAACAGTGAAAGTAATTGATGGTCCTTTTAATAGTTTTACAGGAACCATCGAAGAGGTAAATGATGAAAAGAAGAAGCTAAAAGTAATGGTTAAGATTTTCGGAAGAAAAACACCATTAGAATTAAGCTTCATGCAAGTTGAAAAGGATTAGTTCCTTTTTTATATAATTTAATTTAAAGAAATACCGGTTTTTATAACAATTATAATGCTTCCTGAATAATTATCGGTAGTTAATCAATAATAAGTGAAACCAAAACAGTTATGGCTAAAGAAGTTGCTGGAATCATAAAATTACAGATTCGCGGCGGTGCTGCAAATCCATCTCCTCCGGTAGGACCCGCATTGGGTGCTAAGGGTGTTAATATTATGGACTTTTGTAAGCAGTTTAATGCCAGAACTCAGGAAAAACAGGGTAAAGTCATTCCGGTGATTATTACCGTTTATGGTGACAAATCTTTTGATTTTGTTACAAAAACACCTCCTGTTGCTGTTCAGCTTTTAGAGACGGTTAAAGTAAAATCGGGCTCTGCTGAACCAAATAGTGTAAAGGTGGCTTCTGTTTCCTGGGATCAGGTAAAATCAATTGCTGAAGACAAAATGACAGATCTTAATGCCTTTACAATAGAATCGGCAATGAGAATGGTAGCTGGTACCGCCCGAAGTATGGGAATAACCGTAAAAGGTGCTTTTCCGGGTAGTAAATAATTAAATGCGTTTTACGACGATGACAAAAATTACAAAAAACAAGAAAGCAGCTTTAGAGATAATAGAAGTTGGTAAACAGTATAATCTGTCCGAAGCCGCGAGCCTTTTGAAGGAAATAACTACTACTAAATTTGATGCATCGGTTGATATCGATGTCAGATTGGGAGTGGATCCGAGGAAATCAAACCAGATGGTTCGTGGTGTTGTAACTCTTCCTCATGGTACAGGTAAGGAAATAAAAGTACTTGCCCTTTGTACACCTGATAAAGAAGATGAAGCAAAGGAGGCAGGTGCCGATTATTACGGGTTGGATGAATATATTGAGAAAATAAAAAACGGCTGGACAGATATTGATGTAATAATCACTATGCCTCCGGTTATGGGTAAGATTGGTGCACTTGGTCGTATTTTAGGCCCACGTGGACTTATGCCCAACCCAAAAAGCGGAACTGTTACTATGGATGTAGGTAAAGCAGTGAAAGAGGTAAAGCAAGGTAAAATTGATTTTAAGGTTGATAAATTCGGAATTATTCATAATTCAATTGGAAAAGTCTCATTTGAGCCCATGAAGATTGTGGAGAATACTCGCGAATTTATTGCGATAATCAATAAGCTTAAGCCTTCTTCTGCAAAAGGTACTTATATTCAAAGCGTTTATCTCTCAAGCACTATGAGTCCTAGTATTAGGATAGATACAAAAGCTATAGATGAATAATTAATCGATTTAATTGGTTGTGTTATGACACGTGAAGAAAAAAATACAATCATTGATAGTCTTTCGGAAAGTATCAAAAGTGAGAACCATTTTTATTTGGCCGACACTTCTGAACTTAATGCAGCTGATACCAGTTTGCTAAGAAGGAAATGCTTTGAGATGAATATCAGATTGTTAGTAGTAAAGAATACCTTGTTGAAAAAGGCTTTTGAAAAAACTGGAGGGGAGTATGACGAACTTTATCCGGTGCTAAAAGATTCAACATCTATTATTTTTTCCGAAATAGGAAATGTCCCTGCAAAGCTCATTAAAGAGTTTCGCAAAGGACATGAAAAACCTGTTTTGAAAGCTGCTTTTGTTGAAGAATCAGTTTACATAGGAGACGATCAAATAGATTTACTTGCATCGCTGAAGTCAAAAGAAGAGTTAATTGCTGATGTAATTGCTCTGCTTCAATCACCATTGAAAACTGTATTATCACAGCTGCAATCAGGTGGTCAGATGTTGACAGGTGTTCTGAAAACTTTATCAGAAAAAGAAAATTAAAGAATTAAATTAAACAAAACAAAACTTATAGGAAAATGGCGGATTTAAAAAAGCTTGCAGAAGAATTAGTTAATTTGACTGTAAAAGATGTAAATGAACTGGCTGACATTTTAAAGGAGGAATATGGAATTGAACCTGCTGCTGCAGCAGTTGCAGTTGCAGGTCCTGCTGCCGGCGCTGATGCTGGTGCTGCAGAAGAAAAGACAGCTTTTGATGTTATTTTGAAATCACCAGGTGGAGCTAAATTACAAATCGTTAAGCTTGTAAAAGAACTTACAGGTCTGGGTTTGAAAGAAGCTAAGGGTGTGGTTGACTCTGCACCAACTGCTCTAAAAGAAGGTATAACAAAAGAAGAAGCAGAATCTTTAAAATCTCAATTGGAAGAAGCTGGAGCAGAAGTTGAGCTTAAATAGAAAAATTATATCTATGTTCTCTTTAGGTTTAGTATCCCTGTTTAGGGGGTGCTAAGCCTTTTTAGTGCTATAATCAGGCAACCCGATAATAATTATAGCACTACTTAATTTATTGAAATTCAGTTCTTTGTATTATTAAATACTGAATAAAAGGGTTTTACAGATGAAAACATATATAAACCCTTTATTCACTCGGGATTTTAAAAAGAGTGAAAATTATTTTTAGGCGGGGATAGTTCAATTAATAACCAATTTGAAATGGCTCTACAAAATTTTTCTGAACGAATAAGCTTTTCTAAAACAAAAAACCAACTTAATTACCCGGATTTTCTGGAAATTCAGCTAAAATCATTTGCTGATTTTTTCCAAATGGAAACAACTCCGGAGAATCGAAGAATGGAAGGCCTTTATCAGGTTTTTTCTGAAAACTTCCCAATATCGGATACCAGAAATAACTTCGTACTTGAATTTCTGGATTATATTATCGATCCTCCAAGGTATACTATTGATGAATGCATTGAAAGGGGGCTAACATATAGCATTCCTCTTAAAGCAAAATTGAAACTGTATTGTACTGACCCAAGTCATGAAGATTTTGAGGTTACAGTGCAGGAGGTATATCTTGGTACGGTTCCATATATGACCGAAAGGGGAACTTTTGTCATTAACGGTGCTGAACGTGTAGTTGTTTCACAGTTGCACAGGTCACCTGGTGTATTCTTTGGACAAAGTTTACATGCAAACGGTACTAAATTATACTCTGCCAGGATTATACCATTTAAGGGTTCCTGGATAGAATTTGCAACTGACATAAATAATGTCATGTATGCATATATCGACAGAAAAAAGAAATTACCGGTAACCACCCTTCTCCGTGCTATAGGATTTGAATCTGATAAGGATATCCTTGAGATATTTGACCTGGCTGAGGAAGTTAAGGTTTCAAAAACCGGTTTAAAGAAAGTAGTTGGGAGGAAATTGGCAGCTCGGGTATTAAAATCCTGGGTTGAAGATTTTGTTGATGAGGATACAGGAGAAGTTGTTTCTATTGAGAGGAATGAAATTGTTCTTGACAGGGAAACAACCATTGAAAGCGAACATATAGAAGAGATAGTTGACTCTGGATCCAAAACAATTTTATTACACAGAGAAGATCAGAATATTTCTGACTTTGCTATTATTTATAATACACTTCAGAAGGACCCATGTAACTCAGAAAAGGAAGCTGTTCTCCATATTTATAGGCAACTTAGAAACTCTGAGCCACCTGATGAAGCAACAGCCAGGGATGTGATTGATAAGCTTTTCTTTTCTGTGAAGAGATATGACCTTGGTGAAGTTGGACGATACAGACTTAATAAAAAGCTTAGCCAGGATACTGATATGGATATCAGAGTCTTAACTAAGGAAGATATAATTGAAATTATCAAATACCTTATTGAGCTTTTAAACTCAAAAGCTGATGTTGATGATATTGATCATTTGAGTAATAGAAGGGTAAGGACAGTAGGTGAGCAGCTTCATAACCAATTCGGAGTTGGTTTGGCTAGAATGGCCAGAACAATAAGGGAACGTATGAATGTAAGAGATAATGAGTTGTTTAAGCCTATCGATCTTGTAAATTCTAAAACCCTTTCATCGGTTATTAACTCATTTTTTGGAACTAACCAGCTTTCTCAGTTCATGGATCAGACCAATCCGCTGGCTGAAATGACTCATAAAAGAAGGTTATCAGCTCTCGGACCAGGTGGTTTATCAAGAGAAAGAGCCGGTTTTGAAGTTAGGGACGTTCATTACACACACTATGGAAGGTTATGTCCTATTGAGACACCAGAAGGTCCAAATATTGGTCTGATTTCATCTTTATGCGTGTATGCAAAAATAAATGAGCTGGGTTTTATTGAGACTCCTTACAGGGTAGTAAATGATGGTAAAATTAACCTCAATAATGATGAAGTAGTTTTTCTGAGTGCGGAAGAAGAAGAGAATAAAGTTATTGCCCAGGCGAATGCCCTTTACGAAGAAGACGGTCAGTTTATTAACCCGAAAGTGAAATCAAGGTTTGAAGGTGACTTTCCCTTATATGATGCTAAAGGTGTTGATATGATGGACGTTGCTCCAAATCAGATTGCCTCTATCGCTGCCTCATTAATACCATTTTTAGAGCACGATGATGCAAACAGGGCTCTCATGGGATCAAACATGATGAGACAAGCAGTACCTCTTTTAAGTCCTGAATCCCCAATAGTGGGTACAGGCATTGAAAAAATAATGGTAAATGATTCAAGAATCCTTGTTACTTCTGAGGGCGATGGAGTTGTTGAATTTGTTGATGCAGATGAAATAATAGTTCGCTATACTAGATCAGATGAGGAGAAATTTATAAGCTTTGATGAGGATGTTAAGAATTACAAATTATCAAAGTTTAAAAAGACAAATCAGAATACTACAATAATATTAAAACCTATTGTTAAAAAAGGTGAGAAAGTTACAAAAGGCCAAATTTTAACAGAGGGATATGCTACTCAAAATGGCGAACTTGCCTTAGGTAGAAATCTTATGGTAGCTTTTATGCCTTGGAAAGGATATAACTTTGAGGATGCTATAGTTATTTCTGAAAAGGTTGTTAAGGAAGATATATTTACTTCCATCCATATCGATGAATATATTCTCGAAGTTAGGGATACAAAAAGAGGTCTTGAGGTTCTAACATCCGATATTCCGAATGTAAGTGAAGAAGCGACAAAAAACCTGGATGAAAATGGTCTTATAAGAGTTGGTGCTCATATTAAGCCAGGTGATATTTTAATTGGAAAGATAACTCCAAAAGGAGAATCCGATCCTTCCCCGGAAGAAAAGTTGCTTAGGGCTATTTTTGGTGATAAAGCAGGTGATGTAAAGGATGCATCATTGAAGGCTGGACCTTCACTTGATGGAGTGGTGGTTAACAAGAAACTGTTTTCCAGATCGATTAAAGATAAGAGGTCAAAAACAGCGGAGAAGCCTATTATTGAGAGGATAGAAGCAGAATTTAACAAGCAGGTTGAAGAACTAAATTCCAAACTTGTTGATAAGCTCTTTATCCTCGTAAATGGTAAAACTTCACAGGGTGTTAAGGATTTTCTAAATGCTGACATAATTCCAAAAGGTACCAAGTTTACCCAGAAAAGTTTGCAAGGCGTCGATTTTTTGAATGTAAATCCTTCGAAATGGACTACAGATAAGAAAAAGAACGAAGTTATTAAGTCATTGCTATATAATTATATGCTCCAGTTCAAAGAAATTGATGGAACATATAAGCGAAAAAAATACAATATCGTAATTGGTGATGAACTTCCAGCCGGAATAATCCAGTTGGCTAAAGTATATATAGCCAAAAAGAGAAAAGTAAAGGTTGGTGATAAGATGGCTGGTAGGCATGGAAACAAAGGTATCGTAGCCAAGATCGTTCGTGAAGAAGATATGCCATACCTGGACGATGGAACCCCGGTTGATATTGTTCTGAATCCACTTGGTGTTCCTTCGAGGATGAACCTTGGACAGATTTACGAATCTGTTTTGGGTTGGGCTGGACTTAAGCTTGGTCTGAAATTCTCGACACCAATTTTTGATGGTGCTACTCTTGATCAAATTAATGATTATACATCTAAAGCAGGTTTACCTAATTATGGTAAAACTTACTTGTACGATGGAGGTACCGGTGAAAGATTTGATCAACCGGCAACTGTTGGTGTTATCTATATGCTTAAACTTGGCCATATGGTTGATGATAAGATGCACGCAAGATCAATAGGACCTTATTCACTTATTACGCAGCAACCTCTGGGAGGTAAGGCACAATTTGGTGGACAGCGTTTTGGTGAGATGGAAGTATGGGCTCTGGAAGCTTTTGGAGCAGCGAACATTCTTCAGGAAATACTTACAGTAAAATCTGATGATGTTATTGGTCGGGCTAAGACCTATGAAGCTATTGTTAAAGGCGAGAACATGCCTGTACCCGGAATTCCTGAATCTCTGAATGTATTGTTACATGAATTGAAGGGATTAGGTTTGAACCTTAAGCTAACTGAATAGTTTGTTGAACCGGGATTTTTTAATTTTTCGATTGAAAATTTTAATACTTGTATCATGTCCTTTAGAAAAGACACAAAAGTAAGAAGCGATTTTAAAAAAATAAGCATTGGCCTTTCTTCACCAGAAGAAATTCTGGAGCGTTCAAGTGGAGAAGTGCTGAAGCCAGAAACAATTAATTATAGAACATACAAGCCAGAACGGGATGGCTTGTTTTGTGAAAGAATATTTGGCCCCGTGCGAGACTACGAATGTCATTGTGGTAAATATAAAAGAATTCGCTATAAGGGGATTATATGCGACCGTTGTGGCGTAGAAGTTACTGAGAAAAAAGTACGGAGAGAAAGGATGGGTCACATTAATCTTGTGGTTCCGGTTGTTCACATTTGGTATTTTAAGTCTCTACCCAATAAAATAGGATATCTTCTTGGTTTACCAACCAAAAAGCTTGATACCATAATTTATTATGAAAGATATGTAGTTATCAATCCGGGAATTAAGGAAGCTGATGGCATTAAGTATCTTGATTTCCTCACTGAAGAGGAGTATCTTGATATTCTTGAAACTCTGCCAAAAGAAAACCAATACCTTGATGATACTGACCCGGATAAATTCATTGCAGATATGGGTGCAGAAGCTTTACACAAGCTTCTTTCCAGAATTAATCTCGACGAACTTTCTTATTCACTGCGAGATCAAGCCAATAATGAGACTTCACAGCAGCGTAAAAATGAGGCTTTAAAAAGATTACAGGTAGTTGAAGCATTTCGTGCTTCAAGAAAAACCAACCGTCCGGAATGGATGATCATTAAAGTTGTACCTGTCATTCCACCTGAATTAAGACCCCTTGTTCCTTTGGATGGAGGTAGATTTGCAACGTCTGACCTGAATGACCTTTACAGGAGGGTAATCATTAGAAATAATAGATTAAAAAGGCTTATTGAAATTAAGGCTCCTGAAGTAATTCTACGAAATGAAAAAAGAATGCTCCAGGAATCAGTTGATTCATTGTTTGATAACTCAAGGAAGGTCAATGCTGTAAAAACAGAGGCCAATCGACCTCTTAAATCGTTAAGCGATAGTCTTAAGGGTAAGCAGGGTCGTTTCCGCCAGAACCTTCTTGGAAAAAGGGTAGATTATTCTGCCAGGTCAGTTATTGTTGTCGGTCCTGAGTTAAATCTTCATGAGTGTGGTTTGCCAAAGGATATGGCTGCTGAATTGTATAAGCCATTTATCATTAGAAAGCTTATTGAACGCGGAATTGTAAAAACAGTAAAATCTGCCAAAAAAATAGTAGATCAGAAAGATCCGGTTGTTTGGGACATACTTGAAAATGTACTAAAAGGTCATCCTGTTTTATTAAACAGGGCTCCAACTTTGCACCGATTAGGGATTCAGGCATTCCAACCCAAACTTATTGAGGGTAAGGCTATTCAGTTACATCCATTGGTCTGTACAGCCTTTAATGCTGACTTTGACGGTGACCAGATGGCTGTCCATCTTCCACTTGGAAATGCAGCAATACTGGAAGCTCAATTACTACTTCTCGCTTCTCATAACATTTTAAATCCTGCAAATGGAGCGCCTGTTACCGTTCCTTCACAGGATATGGTATTGGGTTTGTATTATATTACAAAAGCGCGAAAAAGTACCGAGAAAGAAAAGATAAAAGGTGAAGGATTGATTTTTTATTCTTCAGAAGAAGTAATGATTGCCTATAACGAGCGGAAAGTTGACTTGCATGCAATAATCAAAGTACGTGTCAATGATGTTGTAGATGACAAACCTGTAATAAGGATTATTGAAACTACGGTGGGGCGTGTTATATTCAATGAATTTGTTCCAACTGAGATTGGTTTTATCAATGAACTTCTAACAAAGAAGTCATTAAGGGATATTATTGGTATAGTATTGAAAAAGACTGGAACAGCTGTTGCAACAAAATTCCTTGATGATATTAAGAATATGGGTTATAATATGGCTTTTAAAGGTGGTCTGTCGTTTAACCTTGACGATGTGATTATTCCGAAAGCTAAGGAAGACCTGATGAACGAGGGTTATGAGAAGGTTGATGATGTAATGAATAACTACAATATGGGATTCATTACAAACAATGAAAGATATAATCAGGTAATTGATATTTGGACACATACAAATGCGCGGTTGACTCAAACCTTGATGAAGCAATTGTCAAATGACAACCAGGGGTTCAATCCAGTGTACATGATGTTGGACTCAGGAGCAAGGGGATCACAGGAACAGATTCGTCAGTTGTCAGGTATGAGGGGATTGATGGCAAAACCTCAAAAATCCGGTTCTGTAGGATCAGAGATTATCGAGAACCCAATTCTTTCAAACTTTAAAGAAGGTCTTTCAGTTCTTGAGTATTTTATCTCTACTCACGGTGCTAGAAAAGGTTTGGCTGATACAGCTTTGAAAACTGCTGATGCAGGGTATTTAACAAGACGTTTGGTTGATGTTTCACAAGATGTAATAATTTACGAAGAAGACTGTGGTACTCTTAGAGGACTTGTGGCTAAAGCCATTAAGAAGAATGAAGAGGTAGTTGAGACATTGTATGAAAGGATTCTTGGTCGCACTACAGTGCATGATGTTTATCATCCATTCACTGGTGACATTATCCTGGAATCAGGAGATGAAATTACTGAGCCGGTTGCTAAAGAAATTGAAGATTCACCAATAGAACAGGTTGAGATTCGGTCGGTATTGACCTGTGAATCGAAAAAAGGTGTTTGTGCAAAATGTTATGGTCGAAACCTGTCAACTGGTCGTATGGTTCAAAAAGGGGAAGCTGTCGGAGTTATTGCCGCTCAGTCAATTGGTGAACCCGGAACACAGCTTACATTGCGTACATTCCACGTTGGTGGTACAGCTAGTAACATTACAACCGATAGCAGTATAATTACAAAATTTGACGGTAAGCTGGAAATTGATGAGCTTCGGGTGGTTTCTAAAGTTGATGAATTGGGGAAAAAGGTAGATATTGTAATTGGCCGATTAGCTGAGTTAAAAATACTTGATAAGAAAACGAAAATTGCTTTAAGTACGCACAATATCCCTTATGGTGCTAAGCTCTATTTTAAGGATGGAAGTGATGTGAAGATGGATGACCTGATTTGTGAGTGGGATCCGTATAATGCTTTAATTATCTCAGAATCAGGTGGAAGTATTAAGTTTGATAATCTTATTGATGGAATTACCTATAGAGAAGAAACTGACGAGCAAACAGGGTTTAGGGAAAAAGTAATTATTGAAACCCGGGATAAAAGCAAAATTCCTCTTATCAAGATTATGAACAAGAAAAATGAAGTTCTTAAATCATACAATTTGCCCGTTGGTTCGCATTTAGTTGTGAATGAGGGAGTTGCTGTAAAAGAGGGAGATATACTTGTAAAGATTCCAAGGGCAATTGGTAAATCTGGTGATATAACAGGTGGTCTACCTAGAGTTACTGAACTATTCGAAGCAAGAAACCCATCTAATCCGGCAGTTGTTTCTGAGATTGATGGAGAAGTGAGTTTTGGTAAAATTAAAAGAGGAAACCGTGAAATTATTGTTAAATCAAAATCAGGTGAAATCAAGAAGTATCTTGTGCCTCTTTCAAGACAAATACTTGTCCAGGAGAACGATTTTGTTAAGGCAGGGATACCTCTATCTGATGGTGCCACTACTCCTGCTGATATTCTTGCTATTAAAGGGCCTATAAAGGTTCAGGAATATATTGTGAATGAAGTTCAGGAAGTTTACCGTCTACAGGGGGTAAAAATCAATGACAAGCATTTCGAAGTAATTGTACGTCAGATGATGCGTAAAGTAATTATTGAAGATGCTGGAGATACAAAATTCCTTGAAAAACAGGTTATTGATAAATGGGAGTTTATGAATGAGAACGACTGGATATATGATAAGAAAGTTGTTACCGATCATGGTGACTCAGTAACCTTAAAGAAAGGACAAATTATTACAGCAAGAAAGCTAAGGGATGAAAACTCAATGCTGAAAAGAAAGGATATGAAGCTTGTTGAATCTAGGGATGTTATATCAGCTACTTCTAACCAGGTACTACAAGGTATTACAAAAGCATCTCTGCAAACAAAGAGCTTTATTTCTGCAGCATCATTCCAGGAAACAACCAAGGTCTTGAACGAAGCAGCAATTAACGGAAAGGTAGATAATTTAGAGGGATTGAAAGAAAATGTAATAGTTGGGCATCTAATTCCTGCAGGTACTGGTATTCGTGATTATGATAACATGGTAGTTGGTTCTAAGGAAGAATTTGATATGTTATTGGGTGAGAAAGTTGAAAAGACTGATGTTGTTGTTGAAGATTAAGAATTTTTTTCTGATTAAAAATGGAAGATAACAAAGCTAAAAATCAAATTAGTATTGAGCTTAATGAAGAGGTTGCACAGGGGGTATACTCGAATCTTGCTGTTATTACTCACTCAAGCTCTGAATTTGTTGTGGATTTCGTAAGAGTAATGCCCGGAATTCCAAAAGCTCAGGTTAAGTCAAGGATAATTCTTACTCCTGAACATGCAAAGCGCCTTATGCTTGCACTTCAGGACAATATCAAAAAATTTGAAGCCATTCATGGCTCAATTAAAGATGTTCAAGGTGCAGGAGGTCCGGTAATTCCAATGAATTTTGGAGGACCAACAGCACAGGCATAAAATCCTTGTATGTTAATTAAAGACAGAAGAGAAGAGCTCCGAATTGCGAGCTCTTTTTTTTGTTAGATAAATGTTAGGTATTCGCTATTATCTGATTAAAGATGGTGGCCTTTAAAAACGTAAAGAATTTCTTATATTTGCCCATTCTAAAATATTGTAATTGATACATACACTTAAACTAAATTATTGATGAAAATATTTGTGTGCCTCGACAATGTGCCTGATACAACAACAAAAATCAGGTTTACCGAGGATAATAGAAAATTTGATGCATCAGGCGTTCAATGGGTAATTAATCCTTGGGATGAACTGGCCCTGACTCGTGCAATGGAGCTAAAAGAAGATTCTGGAAATCCAGTTAATTCTGTAACCGTGGTTACCGTTGGAAGTAAGGATGCGGAACCAACAATTCGTAAGGCTCTTGCCATTGGTGCTGATGATGCCATTAGAATTGAAGGTGAACCAAAAGATAGTTATGCTGTTGCGTACCAATTAGCTGAACATTTAAAAAATGAAGATGGTCCTCATATAGTATTGGCAGGAATCGAATCAAGCGATTTTAATGGATCTGCAGTTGGTAGTATGTTGGCAGAATTTTTAAATGTTCCATCTGTCTCAGCTGTATCAAAGCTGGAAATGTCCGGAGATTCTATCTCTATTACAAGAGACATTGATGGAGGAAAGGAAGTTGTTGAAATTGCAGCACCTTTTATAGCTATTGTTCAGAAAGGTATTGCAAAAGAACCCAGAATTCCGGCAATGAGGGGTATCATGATGGCAAGGAAGAAACCTCTTAATGTGGTTGCTGCAGCAGAAGTAGATCCCATTACGGAAATAGAGACCTTTGAGCTTCCTCCCGCAAAGCCACCCTGTAAAATGATTGAGGTGGAGAATGCAAAAGACCTTATTGGATTGCTTCAAACAGAAGCCAAGGTTCTATAATTATTTTTTGTTGAATATTTTTAAAATATAATATAATGGCAGTATTAGTATTTACTGAGAACTGGGATGGCAAGTTTAAAAAGTCATCATTTGAATTGGTATCCTATGCAAGTGCTCTCGCAGAAATGATGGGAACAAGAACAATTGCTCTTTCGATTGGACCTGTGGATGAATCAGAACTAGTTAAACTTGGAGGCCATGGTGCAGACAGGATAGTAAATGTATCTGAAGATGGTTTAAAAGCACTTGATAGTCAGGTGTATACTAAAATAATTTCTTCTGTAGCTGAAAAAGAAAATGCAAAAGTAGTCGTACTTTCCCACAACAATAGTGGAAAGGCTCTTGCACCAAGATTATCAGTACGCTTAAAAGCTGGACTAGCATCTGGAGTAATTAAACTTCCATCCTCAGTTGATCCTATTACAGTACTTAAAAAAGTTTTTTCCGGAAATGGATTCGCGAATCTTGTCATCAAAACAGATAGAGCCATTTTAACACTGTCGAAAAATTCTTTTGAAATAAGGGAAAAGAAAACAACACCTGAAATTGAGAATATTTCTTCAGAAATTCAGGCTGGGGATATTAAGACGAGTGTTGTTGATACTCATAAACAAAAAGGCAAGCTTATTTTAACGGATGCAGAAATTGTTGTTTCTGGTGGTAGAGGCATGAAATCCTCAGAAAACTGGGGGACAATTGAAGAATTGGCTGAAGTACTCGGTGCAGCAACTGCTTGTTCAAGACCAGTCTCAGATGAGGGTTGGAGACCTCATGACGAACATACTGGTCAAACGGGTAAGATTATTGCACCAAATCTATATATAGCGGCAGGTATCTCAGGTGCTATTCAGCATCTTGCTGGTGTTAGCTCGTCAAAATGTATTGTAGCCATTAATACTGACAAGGATGCGCCTATTTTTGAATCTGCAGATTATGGTATAGTTGGAGATGCTTCGAAAGTTCTTCCTGAACTTATTCAGGCAGCTAAAGAAATGAAGGCTTCTTAAATTTGAATATGTTAGGAATCATGTTTATTTGAATAATAAACTTGAGTTTTAGGTAAAGAGAAGAAACCAGGTATTAATACAGGTTATAATGATAAAACAAATATTATTTGCCCTATCTTTTCTACTTACAATTGCTGTTTTTGCATATACCTTTCGAAAATATTATGCTTTTTTTCGATTAACAAAAGCTCATCACATTAAGCAATACAGGGAACGCTTCAATGTTATGCTCAAAGTGGCATTTGGACAGAGTAAGATTTTTAGAAAACCTGTCATTGGTTTTATGCATGCCCTGGTATTTTGGGGCTTCCTGGTTATCTTGGTGGGCAGTATAGAAATGATCATAGATGGGTTTTTTGGGCTTCATCGTAGTCTTGGATTCCTGGGCCCAATTTATAATATAATTTCCGCCTCAGGTGACATCTTCGCATTTATCATATTTGTATTTATTATTGCCTTTCTATTCCGGCGCATCTTTATGCATATTAAAAGATTCTCAGGAATTGAGATGAAACATTGGTCTCATATAGATGCAAATATTGCTCTTACTTTAATCTTGCTTCTAATGGTTTCCCTACTAGGGATGAATACCTTTTATATTTTAATGAGCAGGAATGCCGGTCATGAAATTGTTGGTGTTTATCCGGTAAGTATGCAGTTGGCAAAATTATTCACCAACTGGCAGCCAGGTACCATTAATTTTTTGCATGAGTTAAATTGGTGGTTTCACATTCTGGCTATATTCTTTTTTGCCAATTATTTACCTTACTCAAAACACTTTCACGTCTTTATGTCAATTCCAAGTGTTTTCCTCAGCAAATTAGGACCTCTTGGAAAGATTGAGACAATGGAAAACATTACCAAAGAAGTGAAATTAATGCTTGATCCCAATGCAGCATTTCAGGAATCAGAAGAGGAAGCGGTTGAGAGGTTTGGGGTGCTTGATGTTGAGGATGTCAACTGGGTAAATTATTTTGATTCTCTTTCATGTACGCAATGCGGTAGGTGCACATCAGTATGCCCGGCGAATATTACAGGTAAAAAACTTTCACCGAGAAAAATTATGATGGATGTTCGGAGCCGAATGAATGATAAAGGGCCAGGGATGGTAAGGAATGGGAAGGATTTTACCGACAATAAAACTTTAATAAGGGATTATATCTCTGAAGAAGAGCTCTGGGCATGTACATTGTGTAATGCTTGTGCTCAGGAATGTCCTATTAACATTGACCAACCATCTCTGATTATTCAGATGAGAAGGTACCTTGTAATGGAAGAATCAGCAGCGCCCGGAGAATTAAACACAATTTTTTCAAATATTGAAAATAATGGTGCACCATGGCAATTTTCTCAGGAGGACAGAATGCTTTGGGCGGAAGACTTATTTGTGAATACTGAAAAAACGGCCGAATAATTATTATGGCCAAATAATTCAATATGGACCAAAAACAGAAAAAGATAGAAGTTCCGTTATTGTCTGAAGTATTTACTCAAGGACATAAACCGGAATACCTTTTTTGGGTGGGAAGTGCTGGTGCTTTCGATGATAGATATAAAATGGTAACCAGAGCGTTCGTTAAAATTCTGGATTACCTGGGGATCGATTTCGCTGTTCTGGGTACCGAGGAATCTTCCAGTGGAGATGTTGCCCGTAGAGCAGGGAATGAAATGCTTTATCAAATGCAGGCACTGATGAATATTGAGTTGATGAATGGATATGAGGTGAAAAAAATATTGACCTGCGATCCTCATGTTTTTAATACATTTAAAAATGAGTATCCTGATCTGGATGGAAATTTCGAAGTTATTCACCATACTCAATTTTTGAATGATCAGGTCAATGCTGGAAATTTAAAACTGAATACATCTTTTTTTGAAAATCAAAAGCTTACATATCATGATCCATGTTACCTGGGAAGAGCAAATGGTGAATTTAATGCACCACGAGAAATCCTGGACAATCTGGTAAGCAAACGAATTGAAATGCCAAGGAATAAAAGTTTTGCGCTATGCTGTGGTGCTGGGGGAGGTCAGATGTTCAAAGAGGCTGAAAAAGGAGAGAAGGAGGTTTTCATAGAGAGGACGGAAGAGGCAATTGCAACTGGTGCCAGTTTGATAGCCACAGCCTGTCCATATTGCATGGTGATGTTTACCGATGGAATAAAATATAAAAACAGAGAGGAAACTGTTAAAAACTATGATGTTGCTGAATTAATAGCAATGTCGCTTAATTTGTAAATTGGATTAAAGTTATTCAATAAAATATCTGTATTATGGCGACCAAAGAAATACTAAAGGGTGGTGAATTTATTGTAAAAGAAATCGAGTTTGATGAGGTATTCATTCCTGAGGAATTTGATGAAGAGCAAATTATGATTGCTCAAACTTGTCAGGATTTTATTGATACGGAAGTAATTCCGAACCTTGAAAAAATTGATAAGCAAGAGGATAATATAATGAGAAGTCTCCTGGAAAAGGCTGGAGAGTTAGGGCTTTTGGGTATTTCTATTCCTGAAGAATATGATGGATTTGAACAAACTTTTATCACTTCGCAATTGGCCTCAGAAAAAATTGGCGCAGGCTATTCATTTGCAGTAGCATATTCTTGTCATACAGGAATTGGATCAATGCCTATTCTCTATTACGGAAATGGTGATCAAAAAGAAAAGTATCTTCCAAAATTGGCTTCTGGAGAGTGGATAGGAGCATATTGTTTAACTGAGCCGGGTGCAGGATCGGATGCAAATTCAGGAACCACAAAAGCTGTACCTTCGGAGGATGGGCAACATTATATTCTTAATGGCCAGAAAATGTGGATTACGAATGGTGGTTTTGCTGATGTATTTACAGTTTTTGCGAAAATTGAAAATGATCGGGTTTTAAGTGCTTTTATAGTTGAAAAGGATTATCCAGGAGTTTCTTTTAATCCCGAAGAAAAGAAGATGGGAATTAAGGGCTCTTCAACCAGACAAATATTCTTTAATGATGTAAAGGTGCCAGCTGATAACCTTCTTGGTCAGCGTGGGGAGGGATTTAGAATTGCCCTGAATATCCTCCATATGGGTAGGATAAAACTTGGTGGAAATGTACTTGGTGCAGCAAAGGCAGCCATTTCTCAATCGGTGAATTATTCAAATGAAAGAAAACAATTTGGTTCCTTGATTTCAAATTTTGGTTCAATTAAGTACAAACTTGCAGAGCAAGTAATTAAAGTGTTCTGTACTGAATCAGCAGTATACCGGGCTAGTAAAAATGTGGATCAGGCTGTGGAAGAAAATCTTACCGATTGTACCAAGGAAAAGGCAATGATTTCTGCATACGCTCAGTATGCTGTAGAAGCTGCTATTCTAAAGGTGTATGGCTCTGAAACTCTTGATTATGTAGTCGATGAGGCAGTCCAGATCTTTGGAGGTATGGGGTATTCGGCTGAAATGCCAGTTGATAGAGGATACCGAGATTCAAGGATCAATCGTATATTTGAGGGAACAAATGAAATCAATAGAATTCTTGTTGTTGATACACTCCTCAAACGTGGTGCAAAAAAAGAATTTAACCTTTTTGAGAAAGCTGAAGATGCATTCAATAATCTGAAGGCGCTTTCAAGTCAGAAAGTAAATACCAAGGATTATTTTGACAGGAAAAAGTCCTTCATTAAGAATTTTAAGAAGGTTGCTCTTATCTTAATCCATCTCATTACAGAGAAGTATCAAAGAAAATTAATGTTTGAGCAGGAAATTCTGAACGATGTTTCAGATATTTTAATGAATCTATATGTGGCAGAATCTACACTTTTGAGAGTTCAGAAAATGGAAGGACTTAAAGGAGAGGATAATATGGCTGAGTATAAGGATATTCTTGATGTGTTTGTATTTGATTCAGCAGCTTTAATTAGAAAAGCAGCCGAAAATGTGATTTATTCAATTGAAGACCATGAACATACAGAAGACTTTATAAGTGCTTTGGAGAATCTTACAAAGGTTGATGGTCTTAATACAAAGGAAGCAAGAAGAAGGATAGCCAATAGACTTATTGAAGACAACGAATACAATTATTAACAATTACGAAAAAAATGAGGATGAAAAATATATTGAGAGGTACAGTCTCATCAGTAATTCTTTTTTTACTGGTTGGGAGCATTAGTTGTAAGAAGGAAAAGTGTGGTTGTGAAGGGGAAACAAAATTTTCACTTACTGAAGAGGTTGGATATATATCTTATAATGAGGAAACTAAATATGCCACATGGATACCTAAATATACCTACGGTAACTTCACAATTTGTGACCCAGCTGACTCATGGGATCTAATTACTAGTTTTGATTCAGGTGAGGAAGTTCTTATTTGGGGTACGGTAAAAGATGATTGTATGGCTCAAATGAATCCACAGTATTATAGTGGCTATTATGTTTTACATATTGAGAAAATGGAACTAAATGAGTTTGGCCATTAGGTTAAAACTTTACCTTTTTAGTTTCTAGAAATCAGAAATTGGTTTTTCATTATTTGGATAAATCAATACTTGAAAAGTTATCTTATCCAGCCTTTATTGCCCTTAAAAGGTTGAAATAAGTACTGGCTATAGTTGACAATTACTAAATGACTAAAGTGCAAACAGAAACTATAGTAATGATTGGTTCTGGCAACCTTGCTAATAGTCTTGCACCGGCTTTGAGGAGAGCAGGTTTTAGGATCTCACAGGTATATAATCGTACAGAGGAGTCGGCTGTATCACTATCAAGTAGATTGAAATGTGAGTACACCACCAAGTTAAATCAGATTCGAAAAGATGCAAGTATCTATTTTCTCGTTTTGACAGATCAGGCTACCCTAACATTTATAAATAAATTTATTTTCCCAGATGCCTTGATTGTTCATGTTTCGGGTGGTTTAGATATCGAAGTGTTAAAAGGAACTTCTTCTAAGTATGGTGTTTTCTATCCCATTCAAACATTTAGCAAGGGTTTGGAACTGGATTTTAAAAGTATTCCAATTTGCATTGAGGCCAGTGACCTTGAAAGTGAAGAAAGACTTTTGGGGATTGCTAAAAGATTATCAGATATACATTGCAAAATTGATTCTCAGCAAAGGAAATATCTTCATGCAGCTGCAGTATTTGCATGTAATTATGTAAATCATATGTATAGTATCTCAAGTGAAATATTGAGGGAGGCCTCTCTACCTTTTTCCTTGTTACATCCTTTAATCAGGGTAACAGCTGAAAAGGCAATTGAGAAGCCACCCAAGGAAGTTCAAACTGGTCCAGCTATTAGAAATGATAAAATTGTAATTAATGAACATTTGAAATTATTGGCTACAAACGAGCATTATCAACATCTATATAAGATACTTAGCGAAAGTATTATTAAGTCCACAGAGACTGGTCAAAACTAAATGGAATTGGTATTCATGGAAACATAAATATTTGGAATGAGTAACTTTAAAGAAGATTTAAGAAAGGTTAAGGCATTTGCTTTTGATGTTGATGGTGTATTATCGAACCAGATTATTACTCTACATCCATCAGGTGAACCAATGCGGACAATTAATATTAAAGATGGATATGCACTTCAGTTGGCAGTAAAAAAGAAATACCCAATAGCAATAATTACTGGAGGGAACTCTCTTGCTGTAAAGAAAAGATTTAAAAGCCTCGGAATAACTGATATTTACTTATCATCATTTGACAAAAAGGTCGACTTTGAAGATTTTATGTTTAAATATGATCTGGATGCCTCAAATATTCTTTATATGGGTGATGATTTGCCAGATTATGAAATTATGAAGAAGGTAGGTTTTCCAACCTGCCCGGCCGATGCAGTGACAGAAATTAAACAAATTGCCCGATATATTTCCCACCTTGATGGTGGCAATGGTTGTGTAAGAGACATAATTGAACAGGTATTGCGTCTTCATAATAAATGGATGGATGGTGATGCTTTCCATTGGTAATACTATAATTAAATAAATTTCGGCAAGGAACGAATGCGATCTTTTTTAAGACTAATACGAATTCCAAACTTATTAATAATTGCAGCAACGCAATACCTTATGTTGTATGCGATTCTCATTCCTTTGCTGAAAAATATTTTTGTAGCTACGGATAAAGGACTTATTAAAGTTCCTGAGATGCAGCCACAACTCATAGGATTCTCATTCATGTGTCTCGTCCTGGCTACTATATTTCTTACTGCTGCCGGATACGTAATTAATGATTATTTCGATACAAAAACAGACCTTTTAAATCGTCCTGATAAGGTTATAGTCGGAAAAACTATTTCCCGCAGGAAGGCCATGACAATTCATGTAATTCTTAATACACTGGGGGTAGGCTTTGGATTTTATGCTTCTCTGTCAATCGGATTGCCTATTCTGGGTGTTGTTTTTGCCATGGTTGCAGGACTATTATGGTTCTATTCAACAACTTATAAACGTCAGTTTCTTATAGGGAATATCCTTGTTGCTTTTCTCACAGGCCTGGTACCTTTTATGGTAGCTGTTTTTGAGATCCCTCCGCTGATTAATGAATATAGCGAAATACTGACTTCCTACCAGGCAAACCTTATACACATAGCTTATTGGATTGGAGGTTTTTCATTTTTTGCATTTATGACTACTCTTATTAGAGAATTAGTAAAGGACATGGAGGACTATGAAGGTGATATGGTGATAGGCAGGAAATCTATGCCGGTTGTTATAGGTTTAAAACTCACAAAATATATTGTTGTTACTTTGATTTTTGTAACAATCATTGCCTTGATTTGGGTATACCTATTCTATCTTTCCGACACAATTACTCTGATTTATATGATAGTGGGCATTATTCTACCACTTATTTATTTAGGTTATCTTCTGGTAATGGCTGCTTCTCCAAAAGCATTTCATTTTGCCAGCTTATTTTCTAAAATCATTATGCTTTCAGGTATGGGCTATGCATTAATAGCTTATTATATTATTACATTTGGGTGATCTAATGGAATCATTAAAAGCCTTAAATAATAGAAAGATAATACTTGCTTCACAATCGCCAAGAAGAAGAAATTTAATTGAAGGATTGGATATGCATGTAGAATTGATAGAGCCACCTGACTCTGACGAATCATTCCCAAAAGAAATGAATCCATATGAGGTCCCTGAATTTTTGGCGAGCAAAAAGGCTGATTGTATTACTGGAGAAATTGATAAGAAATCAATTTTGGTCACCGCTGATACAATTGTTTTGTGCGATAATGAGGTCATTAATAAACCCAATGATTTCTCTGAAGCATATCAAATGTTGTCTAAACTTTCAGATAATGAGCATATTGTGATCACGGGAGTTTGTCTGAAATCTGGGCAAAAGAAAAAAACATTTTCTTCCATAACCAAAGTGTATTTTGCGAAATTATCCTCCAAAGAGATTAATTATTATTTACATAAATATAATCCGTATGATAAGGCAGGGGCCTATGGAATCCAGGAATGGATTGGATATATTGGGGTTGAAAGAATTGAAGGATCCTTTTTTAACGTAATGGGATTGCCTTTACACAAATTGTATTCAGAAATAATCAACTTTTAATTTAAAGATAGAAATATGAAAAAATTATTCCTGTTATTCGTTTTCGTACTATATGTAGCTTCCTAT
The DNA here is from genome assembly GCA_963750735.1 of uncultured Bacteroidales bacterium. Taxonomy (GTDB): domain Bacteria; phylum Bacteroidota; class Bacteroidia; order Bacteroidales; family VadinHA17; genus JANTGF01. The sequence goes on from CAVVRY010000019.1 coordinate 88,437, forward strand.
AATTCCAGAGCAGATGAGGGAATGTGGATACCTATTCTGATTGAGAAGTTGAATATAGAAGATATGAAGGAAAAGGGGTTTAAGCTATCGGCAGAGGATATATATAGTATTAATAATGCAAGCATGAAAGATGCAGTAATGATATTTGGCGGTGGCTGTACTGCGGAGTTGATCTCGGGTGAAGGTTTGCTGATAACCAACCACCACTGTGGGTATAGGAGGATACAGCAACATTCAACGGTGGAACACGATTATTTGACAGATGGATTCTGGGCGATGTCTCGCGAGGAGGAATTGCCTAACCCGGGCTTATCTGTAACTTTTCTTAAATGGATGGAGGACGTTACCGATCATGTTGTTAAAGGATTACGTGAAGGTATGATTGAAAAAGACAGGGAGGAAATTATCGAAAAAAATATTGAAGAGGTTATTAAAAGCAAAACTGAAGGAACAAATTATTCAGCACATGTTGAGGATTTTTTTGCGGGAAATCAATTTTATCTCTTTGTAGAAGAGAAGTTTAATGATGTTCGACTAGTGGGTGCACCCCCTTCATCAATTGGAAAATTTGGAGGAGATACTGACAATTGGATGTGGCCAAGACACACAGGTGATTTTTCTTTATTCAGGATTTATGCAGATAAAGATAATAAGCCTGCTGAATATTCGGTTGAAAACCAACCATATGTTCCGGCTAAGTTCTTCCCTGTTTCATTAAAAGGTGTCCAACCTGATGATTTTACTTTTGTGTTTGGTTATCCGGGAAGTACATATGAATATGTCCCTTCATACCACTTAATAATGCTTACAGAGCAAATCTATCCAAGACTAATATCTGTTCGCGATAAAAAGCTTGAAATAATGAACCTTGACATGGAAGCCGATCCTAGGGTACGAATACAATATTCAGCTAAAAATGCATCGGTTAGCAATTCATGGAAAAGGTGGATAGGAGAAATTCGGGGGCTGGATAAATTAGATGCCATTAATAAGAAGAAAGATTTTGAATTAGAGTTTCAGGCATGGGCAGAATCAGATAATCAGAGGAATCAAAAGTATGGGAAATTACTTTCAGAATATAAATATGCTTATGATGACTACGCTAAATATAGACTTGCACGAGATTATATAAATGAGGTTTTCCTTAGAAATGGAGCAGAACTTGTCTCTTTTGCTGGAAAATTTAATCAATTGGTAAGCAAATTGGAGGATAATGCATCTGAAGAGGAAATTAAGGTTCTTGCAGGTGACCTGATGCAACAGACAAATAGATTCTTCAATGATTACAACCAACCAACTGATTTTAAACTCTTCGTTTCATTGTTTAGAATGTTTGGGGAAAATATTAGTCCTCAGTTCCAACCATCAGTTTATATTAATATTCATTCAAAGTATAATGATGACTATGAAAAGTACGCGAATGATATTTATGAGAAAACAATATTTGTTGATCAGGATAAATTATTGGAGATTCTGGAATCACCTGGGAAGGGAAACCTGAAGAAAATTAAAAATGACCCATTATTAGTAGTCTTTAAGAGTGTAGATGATTTATATGTAAATAAAGTTCAACCAGAATATAGAAGACTAACTAGAGAGTTAAATAGACTCCACAGAACTTATATGGCAGCCCAAATGGAGTTTCAGAATGAGAAAGTTTTTTATCCAGATGCAAATTTTACTTTGCGATTATCATATGGGAATGTAAAGGGATACGTTCCGAGGGATGGTGTGGAGTTTAAATATTATACCACATTGCAGGGAATAATTGAAAAAGATAATCCTGATATTTATGATTACGATGTGCCTGATAAATTGAAGGAGTTATTTTGGAACAAAGATTATGGGAATTTTGCTGAGAACGGTGAAATGCACGTCTGTTTTATTGCAACAAATCATACAACCGGGGGGAACTCAGGAAGCCCCGTTTTAAATGCAGAGGGTCACTTAATTGGCGTGAATTTTGATCGGGCATGGGAAGGAGTTATGAGCGACCTAATGTTTAATCCGGATCAATGCAGGAATATTTCACTTGATATTCGATATGCATTGTTTATCATAGATAAATTGGCAGGAGCAGGTTATCTATTAAATGAGATGGAACTTGTAGAATAAAAAAATATAAGTGATATTGGATACCTTTATTGTAAAGGTATTTTTCATTTTGAATCTCCTAAATAAGGATTAAATTTGTTGGTTTATTTTTAATTGCATTCTTATTGCTTAATAATGACTGAAGAAATTCAATTACTAACTGTTACAGCAGCATCCATTGGCCTGTTTCATACTCTTTTTGGCCCGGATCACTACCTCCCTTTTATAGTAATGTCAAAGGCGGGTAAATGGTCAATGGCAAAAACCATCTGGGTTACTATTGCCAGTGGTGTCGGTCATGTTTTAAGTTCAGTACTTCTGGGATTTGTTGGAATAGCTCTAGGCATAGGTGTAAATAGATTAACCGGGGTAGAAAGTGGGAGAGGTAGTTTGGCGGCATGGATGCTTATAGCATTTGGATTTGCTTATATGATATGGGGTATTCGAAGGATTTACCGAAACAAAAAACACAATCATTTACATGTGCATGATAACGGGACTTTCCATACCCATGATCATTCTCATCATTCTGAACATTCCCATGTTCATAAAAAAGAGAAGGCCAAAAATCTGACACCATGGATTTTGTTTACGATTTTTGTTCTGGGTCCATGCGAACCTTTGATCCCTATATTAATGTATCCGGCAGCAGAAAATAACTTTTCTGGATTGATTCTAGTTACTTCTGTTTTTGCTATTGTAACTATTCTAACCATGCTTACAGTCGTGATTATAGGATATTATGGAGTAAGCTTTATCAACCTTGGAAAACTGGAAAAGTACACGCATGCACTGGCAGGTGCAACAATTATGTTGAGCGGATTGGCAATTATATTTTTAGGGCTTTGATTACAGTTACTTAGATATTCCTGGCCTATTTATGTACTTTCCTTATAAACTCTTCTGTTTCAGGTATTCCACCCTGGTAAACAAGGTAGCCATTATATGGTTCCCTAAGAGTAATTTCATCATTTACAGGTGTAAGCATAAGTTTTTTTACCTCATCAGGGTCATCTGTCTGTCCAAGCACCCAGCTAAGTTTAACCCAGGCAACTTCAGGTAGCATATTGCCTGTTGGTATTATCCCATTAGCCATCATATCCCGGCCTGTGTCATAAACAAACATATGCACATATCCCCAAATGGTTTGGAGGGTCATAAACATATGGATACCTTTTTTCTGGGCTCTTTTGATAGCAGGATAAAGTTCTTTGTTTACATGACCTAGTCCGGTTCCAACGATAATGATTCCCTTGTATCCTAAATCTATTAAGGCATCTAATGTATCAGGATTCATTCCCGGATAGTAGTAAAGCATGGTAACCTTATTACTGAAATAAGGCATGATTTTTACAGATTTGTCATTTCGGCGTTTATTGTATTTTTTTTTGATAGGAATAATTCCCTCTTTGTTGATTCTGGCAAGAGGAGTGTCTCCAATTGTTCTGAAAGTTGATCTATATGATGAGTGCATTTTTCTAACCCTTGTTCCTTTGTGCAGGAGTCCATATTCATCAGAGGTCGGGCCAAACATGCATACCATTACTTCAGCAATATCAGATTGTCCGGCGGCCTGCATTGCATGCATCAAGTTTAGCGCAGCATCAGAACTGGGTCGATCGGAAGATCTTTGTGAACCGACCAGAACTATAGGTATTGGTAAGTTTTGACACATAAATGTAAGTGCAGCACCCGAATGTTGTAATGTATCTGTACCATGACCAATTACAATCCCATCTACTCCTCTTTCAATCTCCTTACCAATTGCCTTTGCCAAAGCGATATATTGTTTGGCCCCCATGTTTTCACTAAAAACAGCAAAAATTTTCTCCGTTTCCAGATTGCATATATCTGCTAATTCAGGTACTGCTCCATATAGTTCACCAGGAGAAAATGCAGGGATAACAGCACCGGTACGATAATCCAAACGGGAAGCAATTGTCCCACCTGTGCCAAACAGTTTTACTTTTGGTAAACCAGGTGTGATTGGGAACTCTTTCTCAGGAATTTTATAATTGGCTTTTTTATAACCTGTTTCCTTCATGCTCTGAATTGTTCCAATATCAATTCCAATGTTGTATCCGGTAATAATTTTTAATACAATGTGCTTATCGTCATCATTTTCTGACCGGGGAAGAACAGTACCTTCAAAGGATCCTCTTGTGGTAATTACCTTAGTTTGCCCCCATACGCGTACATTATATTTTTTCAATACCTCGAGTGCATCACCTTTGTATCCCTGAAATATATCATTTTTCATTCAGTAGTATTTTGTAAAAAGTCTGTTAGCTAAGAATTAAATTTCATTACTTAGCTCTTTTAAGTCTATATTACCAATCGCAATATTTCTAAGCTGCCCCATTATCCAGTTTATTTCTGAACTCTTGTGGTGATTATTGCCATTTTGGTTGAATTTATTTTTAAGAAAAGGAATTTTTGCTAGAATGTCCTCTTTAGTAATTGGTCTGAAATTGATGCTGGTTAATATTGAGTCGAAATCCATCAATGGATGTTCAATTATGACTGGAAGCATATTTTCTGCCAGCATCATATGTAACTCTTTCTTCTTTAGGAATTTAAATAAATCAAACAGAATTGAATACTCAAACTTGTCAGATTTTTTGTAATGACCCTCAGCATACTTAAGTTTGTGACCAAAAAATATTCCAATATACTTGGGAGGTAAATTAAGCTCTTCAACAATCATTTTAATTAGAGGAAAAAGATTTTTAGAGAAAATATATGTGAAAGTCTCTTCAGGTATTTTCCAGTTTTTAAGTTTTTTATAATGATCAATGATTTCTTCAGGAAGGTTTCTGCTTATTTCTTCAATTTCCTCGTCTTCCAGAGGAATAGGTGAGGAGTCAGTATCTGGATACATCCGATCAGCTCCCGGCAGCACCCTTTCGAAAATTGTAGTCCCATCGGAGTATGATTTCCGGGTCTCGTTTGGAACTCCTTGAAAGGCAAGTAAACACCTCTCTTCAATTGTTTCAAGCGCTGTAGGGATATCATCTTCCTTACCATGAATAATTATTTGTGCATCATTTTCATTTGCTTTCAATATGCTTGTTATATTGTTCCAGATACTTTTTTCAATAACTGGCTCAACTTCTTCTGTATGACTGAGGTTTGGTTTTTCAAGACAGGCAATAACTTTTAAACGATCTGATATTTCATCAGAAAAAGTCTTGCCTGGTTGTGTGAAATGTGAAAGTATACCTTTAAAATATGGTAAATTAATAGCAATAATAGTTTCGGAATTAGATACTTCTGACAGATTCAGGTCTATCTTTGTATGTCTTATTTTCCACTTTGAAAGATTAGGTACTCTTTTTTTTAAGATAGCTCTTATTTTAAGCAAGGCCCATTGCCTGAATACCTCATTATGTGTGAGTTCTGGAATCCATTTCGAATGAGCCACACCTTTTATTTCAACTCTGGTACCACCTTTACAACTAACATTCACATCCTGCCTTCCCGTTCCTATTCCAGTCCGGACTTTACCTGTACTTCGATTTAAAAAACGTATGTAATCACATGTATCTTTAACTTCATCGGGGTTAAGGCAATCAGGATATGTTACTGTTTCAATAAGAGGCATACCCAATCTGTCAGTTTTAAAGATTCGTGTATGGCCAATGTCAGAGATTTCCCGGCACGAATCTTCTTCAATACTTAATTGGATAAGACGGATTTTCTTGTAAGGTAAACTAATTTCCCCATCTACTCCAATAATTGCTGTACGTTGAAATCCTGTTGGAATACTTCCATCAAGGTATTGTTTCCTGGTTATATGAACTTCACCCACAATATTTAACTTCGACAGAAGTGAAATTTCCAATGCAATCTTGAGGGCTTCACTATTCATAGGAAAGGGTGGAGTGTCATCCACCTCATACGTGCAAGCCGTTTCATTCTTTATTCTATAAACAATTTCTTTCCTTGTTTTAAATTCCATGAGGGCAGTACCATCATATTCACCCAATTCACTTAGAGTTGGACGCATATGACGAATTAGCTCTGCATCATAGTCTTTGCTATCATTGAATATGCCTGCCGGACAATGACAAAAAAGTTTTTCTTTGGTAAGAAGTTGCTGATGAACTTCAAGGCCAGATTTGAAACCTATCTTAGTATAGGTTTCCTGCGTGGCATCCTTACGTGTAACATACCCGGTAGCTTGTAGGGTAGTTTCGTAATTCTCTTTTGGATCAAAATCCATGATTACGGAATTTTGCTGTTTTAAAAAATTAAAAGTAGGAAATCGAAATGAATGGTTTAGTTGATTTTATTAATATTTACTAACAATTATATTGGAATCTTTTTCGAGGAAATTAGAAATATGAATTACTATCTACAAAGATAAATCTATGAGAAAATTGATGAATTAGTTCAGTTTATCTAATTGTATTCTTCAGATCAGGAGAAGAGTTAATCTTTTAGAGAATCCGGGATTGGATTTTTTTCACCAGGGATCTCGTTCAGAATAGAAACTATTTTCCACTCACCATTTTTTTTAATTAGCGAAAAACTGTCAACACCTTTTTGAGGGGGTCTTTCACTTCCCGGTATATATGCTTCATAAAGTACCAGGAAGGTGGCGATATCCCCAAATATCATCGATTCTTTGTTAATAATGGTTTCTGAAAATCCGGTCTCTATCACATTTCTACTTTCTATAAACTCAACAAAATCAGCTACAAAATCATTCACAGAGAAGATACTTGTTTCTTCCCTGCTGGTGCGGAGTACAATTATTGCATCCTCAATAAATAGAGATTTGACCTTTTCCCAATCCGGAGTGGTCCCAGCATTAAAAGTTACCAGTTCATATAATTTGTCAACTACTTCTTCTGCAGAAATTGCCTTATCATCCTTATTCGTTTCTGTGGTTTGTGCTAGAAATGCAATTGAGTGAAGCAGGAGGATAAATATTAAGAAGTACCTTTTAGTATTGAAAGAATTGTTCATGTGTATTGTGCTAAGAAAGATTGATATAAATACTTACAGATTTATAAGTTCAAATAATATTTTTTTCCTTTACTTCAGCTATTTTTTTCGTATCTAAAATATATGGTTTAATCAGATCCAGTGCTTTTTCGAGATTATTCTGCGCATTTATACTAAATCCTTCCCGGAAATCCCAATCATAACCTTTAATATGTATAAGCCATACACTTGGAGTTACATTATATATTAGATTGCACAAATCGAGCACATAAGCAGGAGAAACAGCATGCATGCTGAATTCAATTTTTGATTTTGAAGGTGTAACTTTTGTTATATTGACACTGGAGATTTCTTCCAGAGATGCATCAGCAAAAAAAACTACATCGAAGTTTGAAATAATTTCGGCATCCTCAATATTTAATTGATAATTGGATTCACAACTAACATTCTCAATTTTCTTATCCTTTATCCAGGTTTCAATGGCTTCAGAGAAAGCTACACCCAGGCCATCATCTGCTCTTCCTGGGTTACCATAGCCATATATCAATATCTTAGTGCTGTTGTTCATATAAAATGAAACAGTTCAATTAAGTTCAAAAGTAAAAAGAAAAATTAACTTCTTTTCTGGTCTAAAAGCTCATCCTTTTGGTTAAATACTGATATTTCCAGAGGCATTTTTCCAAGAGCATGAGTTGCACAACTTAAGCATGGATCATAAGCTCGAATAGCAACTTCAACCGCATTCATCATTCCTTCAGAAATGACAGCGTGACCATTCATATAATCCTTTGCAACGGCTTTTACTGCGCGGTTCATTGGTGTATTGTTGTTGGTAGTGGAAACTATCAGGTTTGCCATCTCGATCTGATCATCTCCATTTATCCTATAATGGTGGAATAAAGTTCCTCTAGGAGCTTCAAGAAGACCAACTCCTTCATTGACTTTTTTTCCTTTAACTATAAGTTTATCACCTGTAATGTCAGAATCATTCAATAACTCTTTCATCATCTCAGCCGAATGAAGAATCTCAATAAGACGGGCCCAATGCATATGCATTGACATATTGTTTGGCTTCCCGTGTGTATAAGCCCTGAAAATTTCATGTTCTTTTTGAGCCAGTGGTGTTGGTATAAAATCAACAGTATTCATCCGGGCCAATGGTCCTACCCGGTACCAGCCTTTCTTCCTGCCATATTCTTTTAGGAATGGGAACTTCATATAACTCCATGATTTTACTTCCTCACCAATATAATCTACATAGTCCTGGTAGTCAACATCATGAAGTATCTTGTTGCCTTCCGCATCAATAGCTCTGAGCACACCATGGTAAAGGTCCATAGCTCCATCATTTCTCACCAGGCTAAGATGAGAAGATGGGAACGAAGCAAAATTATCAACCAATTCTTTGTTTGCCTTATGGTAGCCTTTGAAAAAGTCCAATGCACCAATAGACCATTCAATCATTTTATCCACATTCATTGGATCGTCTCCATGAAGGAATGAGTCTCTTTCTTCTTCGGTTAAACTTTTATTAATTCCACCAGGGATAGCTCCGGTTCCATGAATTTTCTTCCCGGCTGTAGCCTGTATGATTTCCTGTCCAAATTTTCGCATCATAACACCTTGAACTGCAAGGTCTTTGTGTTCCATGGCAACACCAATGATGTTTCTTATATTAGGGTCGGCTTGTATTCCAAAGAGCATGTCAGGAGATGCAAGGTGGAAGAAATGAAGTGCATGCGATTGGAACATCTGGCCATAGTGCATCAGTCTTCTCATTTTTTCAGCTGTTGGTGTAAGACCTTTCCCTTTTCCTGCTCCTACAATTACATCCATAGCTTTTGCTGCTGCAAGATGATGACTTACAGGACAAATTCCGCACAGTCTCTGCACTAGCACCGGAGCTTCCCAATAAGGGCGACCCTGTATAAATCGCTCAAATCCACGAAATTCGACAATATGTAAACGACTTTGTACAACCTGGTTATGGTCATCCATATGAATAGTTACTTTTCCATGACCTTCAACCCTGGTTACTGGTTCTATAGTGATTTTTCTTGGCATTGTTTCTTAATCTTGGTTAATCATATTTTATTAATTCGTAAGGGATCTCAATATCCACATTTAAAATTAGTGCGTGCAGTACATCCCATATTAAATCAGCTCTAGGCGGACATCCTGGTAAATGGTAATCCATTTTTACTACTTCATGGCAAGGATAGACTTTATTCAAAATCATAGGTAGTTCCTCATCATTTGGAAGAATCTTTTTCTTGTTGACAGTAGTTGGGCCATCAAGATAGGCTTCTGCCAGGCATTCCTTAACTGAAATATCATTTCTTAATGCTGGTAAGCCACCCATTATGGCACACTCGCCAAAAGAAATCAAAATCTTACACTTTTTTCTGAATTCTTTCAGTGTATGAATATTTTCTGTATTGCAACATCCTCCTTCAATCAGACCTATATCACAATCTTTTGTAAAAGTTTTAATATCATCAATGGGTGATTTATTAAATTCTACAAGTTCTATTAAATCAATCAATCGCTCATCTATATCAAGGAATGACATATGACATCCAAAACATCCTGCTAACGAAGTAGTTGCTATAATTGGTTTACTCATTATTTCTATCCTTTTATAAATTATTCTTTAATTACTATCTGACCAATAGGCACTTTATCATATTTTCTCTGACCAATAGGTGTAATGAATCCTTTTTCCTTTACCAGGATGGAGCCTACAGGACATACTTCCATGGATTTTTCAGCCAATTCATCTGATATAGTTTGACCAAGACGATCATCAAAATTTATTCTAACTTTCTTGGCTCTATTTTCGAAAACAAAGACACTCTTGTCACCATCATCTTTTATAATTCTAATGCATCTTTTACAAAGTATGCAACGGTTATGGTCGTGATAAATCTTTGGGTGGCTGGCATCGACATCCCTTTTATTAAACTGAAATGGGAACCTTGGAACCATTATCTGGAACCGGTATGCAAGAGCCTGAAGGTCGCAATCACCGCTTTTTTCACATGCTGGACAAAAATGATTACCTTCAGTAAACAACAGTTCAACAACTGCTTCACGCAAATCTTTTAGTTCTGCTGTTTCTGATTCAATTTCCATACCCTCGGCAACTGGTGTTGTGCAAGCAGTAAGATGTCTTCCGTTTACTTTTACTGTACAAACCCTGCATGAACCAGCAGGTTTAATCCCTTCGTAATTACATAATGTAGGAATGTAGATCCCATTCTCTTTTGCAGCTTCAACAATATATTTCCCTTCAGTCGAGGTACATTCTTTATCATCAATAGTAAAAATGACTTTTTTCTCCATGATTAACTAGTATTTTATATGTGAGGAATTCTGTCAACGAATTCACATGATTCAGCAACGGCTGCAGACATATCAATTGCACTGTCAAATTTTTTAGTCTGATTGATTTTATCTTCATACATTTCTCTAAAGTTGTTCAGACTTGTAAGAATTGGGTTGGCAGCTGTATGACCAAGTCCGCAACGGTTTATTACCATCATATTTCCCCATTGCTCAATATCTATTAGGTCACTTGGAGTGCCATGGCCATTTAAGATTTTTTCGAGTTTCTTCAAAAGCAGATTTGGAATGTTTCGACAAGGGACACATGAACCGCAGGACTCATCAATAAAAAACTCGGTAAAGTTTCTAACAACATCTTTAAGTAAATCTCTGGATTTGTTGAAGATTATTAATGATCCTCCAGTGGCCAGATCAGAATAGCATAGTACCCGCTGGAACTGTTCAGGTCCAACCAGAGCTCCTGAAGGTCCTCCTACTTGTACAGCCTGGGTGTCTTCAGCCCCTGCCATTTCTAGAATATCATCGATTGAAAACCCCCATTCCATTTCGTAAATACCTGGATATCGACAATCACCTGAAATACTCAACACCTTTGTACCTGTTGATTCCTCAGTCCCGAGGGAGCGATACCATTCACTACCATTTTGAAGAACCCGTATTGCTGAGCAAAACGTTTCTACATTATTTACAATAGTTGGGTATCCCAGATAGCCTTTTTCAACCGGGAACGGTGGTCTAGGTCTGGGTTCACCACGTTTTCCTTCAACTGAGTCAATTAATGCTGATTCTTCTCCACATATGTAAGCCCCAGCTCCAAACTGAATTCTAATATCAAAATTAAAATCCTTAATCTTACAAATGTTTTTTCCCAGTAAGTTCTTTTTTCGAAGATTTTCTAAAACATGTTCAAGATATTCATCCAGGTATTTATATTCATATCTTAGATACAATACTCCTTCCTGGGCACCTACAGCATAAGCTGCAACACACATGCCTTCAAAAACCATCTCAGGTTTCTCTGTAAGAATTACCCGGTCCTTAAAAGTACCAGGCTCACCCTCATCGGCATTACAAAAGATATATTTTTTCTCGCCTTTTGCTTTTCGGCAAAATTGCCATTTTAAGCCTGTAGGAAAGCCTGCTCCTCCTCGTCCTCTTAAATGCGATTTTTTTACTTCTTCAATCACTTCAAGTGGTGTCATTTGGGAGATCTTTTGCTCCAGGATTTGGCCAGGCGAATAATTCATCCCCAATAAGGGTCCAATACGAATAATATTGTTTCTAACTATAGACTGAACCAATGGGTCTGAGTTTTTTCCACCCCCGAAGGTCGTATTATACATATCTTCAACCTCTTTGCCCTGTCTCATAGCCAGAACAATTTCCTTAACTCTGAAAGTGGTAAGATTAGTAAAGACTTTTTCATTAATTAAGGCCGCTGGTTCCTGGTCACTCATACCAATACAGGCAGTTTCAAAAAGTCCGATGAGTCCATCTTTTGTTACCTCACCAAAATTTATCCCCAATTCTTTTATAAATGCATCAGCAATTTTTTCTTTGCCCATCATGTTTGCTACAACACTATTATTCAGGTAAATTCTATACTTACCCCTGGGTTTGGTCGAGAAGAAGTGATAAAACGTTAGAGTTTGCTCTACGTCAGCTGATGAGATTTCTAATTCATCAGCTAGTATTGAAATTACTTCTGGTGGAATATATTCTAATTCGCCCTGAATGGATAGAAGTATATCCATTAATCTGGTTTTGTCCCGATTGAATTTTTCCAGTGATTTTTGAACTATTTCTTCGGTCATTTAAAATAATTTAATGGTGTGTGGCGTGTACTGTTAAAATATTAACAGCAAAAATATCAGGTTTTATCTGACATACAATGGAATAACACATATTTATAATGAGTTCAAATAATGATTAATGATATTTGTCAGTTATCCGAATGTAAATGTCATATAAACAGCAGTATAGGTATTTCTTTCAGTGCCTTGTAATAGAGATGATTTTTGTCATTAGTTTTTTATTTCATTTTACATATCTCCTGATTTTATTGAATTTATAAATAAGGCAGATTTATAATAAAAGAAATATTATACAAGGCGATTTATTTATCCTTATTGAACAAAATATTTAATTTATAGCTTTGCTTCATAAATATATCATATTTTAATCAAATTACTTGAAAGAAAGTTATCAAATATTGGTTAAAGGGCTTGTACAAGGAGTAGGTTTCAGGCCTTTTATTTATAGGACAGCGACTTCTCTGTCTTTGAGGGGGACAGTTGAGAACAGAAATGATGGTGTTCAAATAATCCTTCAAGGAAGTTTTGAAAAAGTGGATAAATTTTTAAAAATTCTTGAATTTCATGCCCCACAAGCCTCCCAGATATATTCAATTAATACAATCCGCAAACAGTTAAATGTTTTTCCTGATTTCAGTATAGTAAAGAGTAGGAATGTGTCAAATGAAATCACTCTTGTTAGTCCTGATATTGGAGTTTGTGAGGATTGTCTAAAGGATATGAAAAATCAGGAACCCAGAATTGATTACCCTTTTACCAATTGTACGAATTGTGGTCCTCGTTTTACAATTATAAAGCAACTACCATATGATAGACCGAATACCACAATGAAGGAGTTTTTAATGTGTAGCTTTTGCAATTCAGAGTACGAAGATGTTTTCAATCGGCGTTTCCATGCACAACCTGTCGCATGCAAAAATTGTGGCCCGCAATATACCTTGCATACCAGATTAAGGAAAACAGATATCCAGGAAGACATATTAAATGAAATGAGCAATTTAATTGCGGATGGGAAAATAATAGCAGTAAAAGGCTTAGGTGGTTTTTTCCTCGCTTGTGATGCAAATAATATAAGAGCAGTGAATAGGCTAAGGGCTGTTAAGAAGAGAGAAGGAAAACCTTTTGCTGTAATGTTTAAGGATCAAAAGTCGGTTGGCGATTATGCAATTCTGAGTGCGGAGGAGATGAACTTAATTAAATCATGGCAGAGACCTATTGTACTCTTAAGCTCCAAAAAACAACTGGCACCTGATGTACATATGGGCTTTAAAACCATAGGTGCAATGTTGCCATATATGCCTTTCCATTATCTACTTTTTGAAAAATTACAGACGGATGCAATTGTTCTTACAAGTGGTAACTTGTCTGATGAGCCCATACTAATAAAAAACAAACTGGCTCTTGATATTTTTTTACCTGAGTGTGATGCTGTTTTAACTTATAATCGAGAGATTCATAATAGAGTTGATGATTCAGTGCTACATGTTGTAAATGGAAAGGAAAGATTTATTCGACGTTCTAGAGGATATGTTCCAGTGCCTATCAACTTGCCTTATAATGCTGATGGTATTTTGGCAGTTGGGGCTGAGCTTGTAAATAGTTTTTGTATTGGTAAATACAGCCAGGCAATAATGAGTCAGCATATTGGAGACTTGAAGAATCTGGAAACATATGAATTTTTTACCGAATCAATAGAGAGGTACAAAGAGTTATTTAGAGTCGAACCTAAGTTAATTGTTGCTGATCTACATCCAGAGTATCTTTCAACCAAGTTTGCTATGAGTACTGGATTACCGATATTGCAGGTACAACATCATCATGCACATATTGCATCTTCTATGGCGGAATATGGACTGGAAGAAAAAGTTATTGGAATTGCTTTTGATGGTGTTGGCTATGGAGATGATGGAAAAATTTGGGGTGGTGAGTTTTTGATTTGTGATTTGAAAGCCTATGAAAGACTAACATATTTTGATTACCAGGCAATGCCTGGTGGCGATCAGGCGACTCTCAACCCCTGGAGGATGGCAGTTTCATATTTACATAAAATATATGGAAAGGATTTTACACATTTAAAGCTTCCCTTCTTAAATGAAATTGATACTAAAACGGTAGAAATAGTTATTGATATGATTGAGAAAAATGTCAACTGCCCTTTAACATCAAGTGTCGGCCGTCTTTTTGATGCTGTTTCTGCCCTCACTGGATTGTGTATAAAATCAACATTTCATGCGGAAGCTCCAATGAGGCTGGAATCTGTAATTGAGAAAGATTTTCTTGAATACTATACATGTGAGATTAATAATACTATTTCAGTACGGCCTATGATCGAGGAAATTGTAAATGATTTACTGAATTCAGTTTCAGTAGCTAGGATTTCAACAAAATTTCATAATACAATTGTTCAAATTGCTGTTGATGTATCCGAAAAAGTTAGAAAAAGTTATTCTTTAAACAAGGTTGTTTTATCAGGTGGAACTTTTCAGAACAAATATATACTCAGGAGATTAGAGGAAAATCTGGTTGCCAGAGATTTTGAAGTATACATTAATGAGCAAGTACCTTCCAATGATGGTGGGATTTCACTAGGTCAATTGGCTATTGCAGCGAATAGAAATTTCTAGAAATAACCAAATTCATTATAGAGTTTCCTCAAACCATCTGACACATTATCGAAATGGAGATAATGACCTTTGCAACCTCTTCGTGAACATATATAGATCCTGCCTCCTTTTTCCATAGTCAGAGGAACCATAGCAGCATTGCATTCTTCACAAAAGCTATTACTTGTTAGCTCTTCCTTGCATGAGGGGCAAGAGTATTTTAAAACTGTCTGATCCGGAACTTCAATCGTTATTTCCTGATCATAACATCCATAATATGAGCAAAGTCTTTGCTTGCCTTTTATGCCTTCCAGCTCAATATCTAAAGCTATGCTAGGTTTGGTGTGAAATGGATGATAAGGATCCATCAATGATTTTTTACACTTTGGGCATTTAACCTTAATTGCAACAAATTTTTCTGTAGACATGGTATTATAGCAATATTATTTAAATAATAATTTAGAATTTATATAGATTTTATGCCGAATTAAACACTGAAAAATTTAAACATTCACAGTAAATATAGTAATTATTATGATTATAGCGTATTAATTCTTGCTTGTTTTTCTATATTATTTTCTCAAAGAAGTATTTAGAATTTAAGTTTCAAAAACTTATCATATCTTCGCCATAAATTTTTAAGTATGCACGAACTTTCCATAGCAATAGGCATTGTTGACATTGCATCTGATCATGCAAAAAAGAACAATGCCAGTCAGGTTAAGGAAATTGAAATCGAGGTGGGTAGTTTATCTGGTATAGTAATTGATGCATTAGATTTTGCAATGGAAGCTGCGATAAAGAACTCAATTTGTGATAATGCTCAATGGAAAATTATTGAGATTCCTGCAAGATCTGTTTGTACAACCACCAAAAAAGAATATCCATCAAATGATTTGTATTCGAAATGCCCATTTTGTGGCATGTATGGACATGAACTAACTTCAGGTAGGGAATTACGAGTAAAATCATTGCTAGTTGAATGATTAATATCCAATGCAATTCTGGACGAATCTAGTTTTATTTTCCTTAATTTTGTATCCAAACTAAAATTTTAAGACCATGTGCAGTACCTGTGGATGTGACCAACCTGAAGAGCAAGTTACAATAAGGAAACCTGGTGACAAGAATCCTAATCATTCTCACTCTCATTCCCATGAGGGTGATTTGCATTCACACTCTCATAGTCACGGGCATGAACATCATCATGATTCATCCTCACACAGGCATACACGTGAAATATTAGTGGAACAGGATATTCTAATGAAGAATAATTTGCTTGCAGAGAGAAACAGAGGATTTTTTGAAGCAAAGAAGCTTATAGTTTTTAATCTTGTTAGCTCTCCGGGGTCAGGAAAAACCAGCTTATTGGAAAAGACAGTTCAGGATTTAAAAAACAAAGATCAATTCTTTATTATTGAGGGAGATCAACAAACAATGAATGATGCTGAAAGAATCCATAAGACAGGTACTCCAGTAATACAAATCAATACAGGTCAAGGCTGCCATCTGGATGCTAGGATGGTACAAAATGCAACAAAACAATTTGAGAAATTGGAATCTGGCTATCTGATCATTGAAAATGTTGGCAATCTTGTTTGCCCTGCACTTTTTGATCTGGGTGAGAATAAAAGAGTTGTGATAATGAGTGTTACTGAGGGGGAAGACAAGCCAATTAAGTACCCCACAATGTTTAAGTCAGCAAATTTATGTATTATAAATAAAATTGACCTGTTACCATATCTTGATTTTGACATAAAAAAGGCCAAAGATTATGCTCTCCAGGTAAATAGAAATCTTGAATTTATTGAATTGTCTGTTCGATCTGGTGAGGGCATGGAGGGCTGGTATGATTGGATTAAAATCCAAAAAGCCTCTGAGTGAGAGTATTTGAATTTTGTTTTTAGACTCCCTGAAATTTGATTCTTAATTAGCAATTTCTTTTTTTTCTTCTGGTTTACCATAAATATTTAATTTTATATTTGTGAATTAATTCACATTGTTTAATTTATGGAAACATTACCCGGAAAAACAGTTGAACGGTTAAGTCAATATCGTCGTCGGCTTTTAAATTTATTGGATGAAGGAAAAGAATTTATTTATCTCTCATGAATTGGCAGAAATTCTCCAAATCACTGCTGTTCAGGTAAGACGGGATCTTATGTTATTAGGATTTTCAAGTGTCTATAGAAAAGGTTATCCAATACGAAAACTCATTGAGGTAATAGGGGAAAGACTCGACAGTATTAAGGGACAAAATGTAGCTATAATCGGCATGGGAAACCTCGGTTTAGCTTTGGTACATTATCTGAGTGGCATTCGGCCAAAATTAAATATTGTTGCTGTTTTTGACGTTGATGAGGATAAGATTGGAAAATCATTTTCAGGGATTAATTGTTATGGGATGGATAGCCTTAGTAAAACTGTTCATTCCTTAAATATTTCCATTGGAGTAATGACAGTTCCTCAATTTGCTGCCCCAGAGGCTGCAGAACAATTAGTTCAAAGTGGAATTAAAGGAATTCTGAATTTTACACATATTCCATTACATGTACCAAAGGATATTTATCTGGAGGAGTATGATATGATTACTTCCCTAGAGAAGGTTGCTTATTTTGTAAAAATGCAGAATTCCGATTAGTTCTAGCTTAGGATTAGAAAAAATAACGCGCTCCCAGACCTCCATCCAGACGAAAAACAGTTTCAGGCATAACCATTAAAGATGGGGCGACTTCAACAAAAATGTCTATTGGTACAGATTTAAATATATAGTCAACACCCACTGGCACTCTAAAACCAAGTTCAAATTGAGCACCAAGTTCAATATCAGTACTAAAACCAAATTTTGGCCCTACACCTATATACAAAGGGAATTTTCCTTCATCTACAGGAATTAGATTGAACTTATGCCATAAATAATCAAAATGAAAATTTATTGAACCATTATTATAGAATGACCAGGTTACAGCCGCATCAAAAGCGCTTGTTTTGCTGGCCCAAACTTTAAAACTTACACCAGTAGGAGACCCAAGAATTGCTCCTACACCAAATCCTGAATCCTGCGAAAAAACAGGGCTGCTAAGCAAAATAGTGAGCAGTGAAAGAGTAAAAAATTTCTTCTTCATGTTTTATTTAGAATTACCAATCTGTTAATTTTTACGCAGAAAATACAATTTGGTTAACAATTTGGTCTTTAATTCTAAATAAATTCAAGAAATAAAGTTAATAATGGCATTATTTATTCATTGACATCTTCCTCATATCTGGAATATCCAGTACTTATTATTGGACCAAAAAAGACAGAATTTGCAAAAATCTTACTTGTTCCATACCACACGCCCCTGAAATTTGTATTGTCAAGGATAGAAACAATTTTTCCTCTGCCTGAAGAATGAATCATAAGAAAAGGTGTATCTTTTATCCTATCTTGGTTCTCGGTCGATGCATACCCACTTATCAATGGATCAGAGGTATAATTCATAGGGCTTGAAAGTACATTTCTTGGAGGTATAACAGCACTTGAACTAGATTTAAATACAGGTATACTTTTATTATGATATCCATATGCAAGGGGGTGAGTCAGGTCCAATTTAATCTCAAAAATTGCGCCACTAACAGAATGTATACTTCTAAGCTTTCTCATATTCAGGTAATTTACAGTTTTAGAGGAATCGATTCTGGCAGACCTTTTAAATTTAATGTCAATTATTTTTTGAGATGAAATCCACTGATTTGCATTTTTATATGCAATAAGATTTCCTCCATTTTGAATCCATTCAGTCAGTTTTACAGCTCCTGTTTTGCCAATACCACTATATGATCCACCTGGTAAGATAATAGTGTTGTAGTTTGATAAATTTAATCTTGAAAAATTATTAACATCAACCATTGTGATTGGAATATTATAACGTGTATCAAACAAATGCCATATTTCTCCGGCATCTCTACTACTTGAGCCACTACCAACCAACATCATAATATCAGGCTTTTCGATACTAATAAATCTTGAACTTCCCAGGTCGATTCCTTTTGAATTCCAACCAGTTTTAAGTCCATAGATGTCAAATCCGCTTTCATCAGCCAGTGTTTTTAACAACTCAGCTATCTTTTGCCTTGAAAGATTCTGATTGTCCACTGGAATTAATATAGTCCCATATGCAAATATCTCCTGGATTTCGTCATCCTGGTAAACGAAACTATCAGTAGCAACCTTCGCTCTTAATCCAGATTTAAGAATTGTATAAAGGGCTTTTGGAGTATAATATTCATCCCATTTAAAAACCCAGGCATAAGGATCAGCATCACCTATTACGTTTCCTTCAGGGAATTCGTTTACCAATAATATTTCTCCAACTAGCTGTGAGATAGCTTTCTTATCTGAAATAGCAGCATAAGGCATATTAAAAGATAATGGGAGATTCCATGAAGAAATATCATAGAAAGTACTATCCTTGAAATAATCTACCTTTTCAAACAGAGTCTGAATTAATCTGTAATTTGCCTGAGCCAGTGGAACTATATATGAAGCATCTTTCTTAAATGTCAGCTTACCAGTGGTATAGTCTTTTTTCAAAGTATTCACTGAGATATTGTGACCTTTGAGTATCTGAAGAAATTCATATGTTTTTCCAAGATCATTCATATCTCCAAAAACATACCCTTTTATAGGGGAAGCATTTGCTTCATTAAAAGCTGATTTATAGAATTCTGCCTGATATTCTATTAATTCCTTTTTAAGAGCCTGAGAAGCGGCCAGTGTGGATAGAGTGACTGTAAACTGGTTTTTAATTGCAAATGGAAAAGTAAGGAGTCCATTTGATGATTCGCGTTCAAACCCTCTAACACTAGCTTGTTCAAATAAAATACCTATGCCTGAATTTAAATCAGGGTAAGATGACCCTTTGCCAAAATAGTAATCATCAAAATTCTCTTCAGAAAAATATAAAGAACCAATTTTGTTAAAGAAATTGGCATGATAAGAAGCAATTTTTTTTGTTAATTTATAGTTGGCCACAGGGGTTAAAGGATTATTTCTACTGGGAACTCCAGGTTGAAAGAAAAAAGTTGAATTAGATCCCATTTCATGATGATCAGTTACAATATTTGGTCTCCATTCCTGCATTTTTTGAACTCTTCCTCTACTCTCAGGATTTGTAAGTAATATGTAATCCCTATTCAGATCAAACCAGTAGTGATTAGTTCTTCCACCAGGCCAGACCTCATTGAAGGCCCTGTTACTAGGATCAGTAGAAATAGTTTGTCCCTTATGCATATTTCCCCAGGTAGCAAATCTGTTTAATCCGTCTGGATTTAACACTGGATCCACAATAATGACTGTATTATCAAGCATTTTGTCAATGTCAGCCCCTTCAGCTGCAGCCAGATAGTATGCTGTTAATAAAGCAGAATTTGCCCCACTTGTTTCATTACCATGTACTGAATATCCGAGCAGGACAACCAGAGGAATATCATCTGATTGAAGCATGCCTGAATTATCAGGATTCCACAATTTTTGCCTTTCAGCTTTAATTTGGGCTAGCTTCTTATGATTTTCTGGAGAAGTAAATATTAAATGAAATAAAGGTCTGTTTTCATAAGACCGCCCATATTCTTCAATAACAGCACGCTCAGAAGAATTCGCGATGGCTTTTACATATTGAACTATTTTTTCATGAGATGCAAGCCAATCACCAACCTGAAAACCAATAATAGATTCCGGAGTGGGTATTTCTTTATTATAGTTTAGGTCCGAGGGCAAATAATAATCGAGTGTTGTTTGTCCGTAGGAGTTGGAAAGCAGCAAGCTTAGAACGATAAAATAGAGGAGCTTTTTCATAAACTTTGATTTAGGCTTAGAATAAAAAGTCCGAATATAAAAAAATGTTGTTTAACATTTAGGTATAAAACAAGAAAATATACTTAATAAATCCATCCTGATTTTAGATTGATGTATTAACTTTGAGAAAATGAAAATTAATTCGGTATGTTAAATGAACAGTTATTTGACCCAAAAAGTATTGTGGTTGTTGGTGGATCAGAAGATATTTCTAAACCCGGGGGTAAGGTTTTAAAAAACATCATTGATAGTGGCTATGCAGGTGTACTATCAGCTATAAATCCAAAAGCTGATGTGATTCAGAGTGTTAAGTCATACCGAAATATGGAAGATATCCCTGACACTGATCTTGCTATTCTGGCCGTAGCTGCAAAATTCTGTCTTCCGACTGTTGAATTTCTTGCCAGAAATAGAAAAACCAAAGCATTTATTATTCTTTCAGCTGGTTTTAGTGAGGAAAGTAGGGAAGGGGCTATTTTGGAAGACAGCATTGTAAATGTTATAAATGAGACTGGAGGCTGTCTCATTGGACCAAACTGTATAGGATTCTTAAATCCGAAATATGCAGGTGTTTTTACATCTCTGTTGCAAGAGCCAGGTAAGGATGGTGTCGATTTTATTTCAGGTTCCGGGGCTACAGCGGTTTATATTATGGAGTCGGGAATTATAAAGGGATTGAAATTTTCCAATGTTTTTTCTGTGGGAAATAGCGCCCAGGTTGGAGTTGAAGAAGTACTTAAGTATATGGATGAGAATTTTGACAATATTCAAGGGTCAAAGGTCAAACTGTTGTATATTGAAAGTATCAAGAAGCCTGATCTGTTATTGAAGCACGCCTCCTCTCTTGTTAAAAAAGGGTGCAGAATAGCCGCTATAAAAGCAGGAACTTCAGAGGCAGGAAGCCGTGCTGCTTCATCACACACAGGTGCTCTGGCATCTTCTGATGCTGCTGTTGAAGCCCTCTTTAAAAAAGCAGGGATTGTTCGATGCCATAGCAGAGAAGAATTGACTTCAGTTGCCTCAATATTTATGTATGACCTGCCAAAGGGTAAAAATATTGCAGTAGTTACCCATGCTGGTGGTCCTGCAGTAATGTTAACTGATACTCTTTCTGAAGGTGGATTGTGTGTTCCGAAAATCCTTGGACCGGCAGCAGATAAATTACTTGAAAAACTAAGCCCTGGTTCTTCAGTTCAAAACCCCATTGATATTCTAGCGACTGGAACAGCTAAGCATTTAGAAATAGTAATTGATGCATGTAATAATAATTTTCACAACATTGATGCCATCACAGTTATTTTTGGAAGTCCCGGATTAACTAAGGTTTTTGATGTATATGATCTTTTGCATCAAAAAATAAAAATAAGTAAGAAGCCAATTTATCCAATTTTGCCTTCTATTATTTCTGCTAAAGATGAAATAACTGAATTTATTAAAGAAAAGCATACTTATTTTTCCGATGAAGTGATCTTTGGCCAGGCACTTTGTCGGATAATGAATACACCTGCACCGCCAGGAAAATCTAAAGATAGAGCTAATATTGATTCATTGAAAGTCAGGGAAGTTATAGAAAGCTGTCAAGATGGATTTTTATCACCTCATAAGGTGAATCTTTTATTAGATGCCTCCCAAATACACAGAGTAGAAGAGTTTACTGTCCAAACTCTTGAGGAAGCATTAAAGGTAAATGAAAAAATAAGCTTTCCATTGGTAATGAAAGTGATAGGACCTATTCATAAATCTGATGTGGGTGGAGTTCAATTAAATGTGAAATCAAACGAAGAGATTAAATTGCATTACGATAGAATGATGCAGATTGAAGGAAGTATTGGGATATTATTTCAACCTATGTCATCTGGACTTGAACTTTTCGCCGGAGTTAAAAAGGAGGGTGATTTTGGACATTTAATTATGTGTGGTCTGGGAGGAATTTTTATTGAAGTTTTAAAGGATGTTTCGGTGGGATTAGTACCTTTAAACGGAGACGAATCCCTTACTATGATTAGAAATTTGCGTGGGTATAAATTAATTGAAGGCGTTCGAGGTAAATCCGGTGTTGATGAGAATATTTTTGCCAATATCCTTGTTCAATTATCTGCTTTAATTGAGGTAGCACCAGAAATCATTGAACTAGACCTAAATCCGTTATTAGGTGATGGAGATAGAATAATTGCTGTTGATGCAAGAATAAGAATTGAAAAAAGGTAGATAACCATACCTAGTGAAGGCCGCACTTTAAGTATTTATTAACTTTTTACTCTTTTTTCATCTTAAATGTTTTTTAACAATTTAGAAGCTCTAAATTAATTTTATATTTGTAGATTCAAACTAGATTCGAATATTATTTTATTGTAAATTATTAAAAATGAGCAAAATAGGTCTTTTTTATGGTCCGATGGATGGTTCAGTTGCAAAAATAGCAAGAATAATTGCGGATAAGCTGGGAAGTGAAAAAATGGATTTGATTCCTGTGAGAAGTGCAACCAGTGAGGATGTTAATAAGTATGAAAATATAATTTTCGGTATCTCTACTATTGGAAGTCATACCTGGGCAAGGGAAACACCTAGCAAAGATTGGGATGAGTTTCTCCCAGAATTGGATAAAATAAATTACGATGGTAAAATATTTGCACTCTATGGACTAGGAGATTCTGTTACCTATTCTTTGCATTTTGTTGATTCTATGGGGGTTCTGGGGGGATTGTTAATAGATAGGGAAGCCAAAATTATTGGACAGACCCCAACTGAAGGATATGACTTCCAGGATTCAGAAGCTATTGTAGACGGAAAATTTATTGGATTGCCCCTTGATGAAGATTATGAATCAGATAAAACTGAAGGACGAATTCAAAATTGGCTAGATATAATATTGCAGGAGTTTGTTTAACACTTATGATTTGTTGAAGGCGGTCCCAAAAGATCGCCTTCTTAGTTTTTCTAAATAAATTTTAATTGAATATGAAAAATACACCCATTGATGCTCAGCTTGTTGAAGAATTAATTAAAAAAAGTGGCTTAGCAAAAATTGGTCATGGCAGCATACGTGAAATTGTAAGGTTGGTAAACGAAATAGAATCAGCTACCGGAGAAGAGTTTATTAGAATGGAAATGGGAGTTCCAGGCCTAAACCCTGCAAAAGTTGGAGTAGAGGCTGAAATTGCGGCCCTAAAAAGGGGCGTTCCTTCAAAATATCCAATGATTGAGGGTGTTAAAGAACTAAAAGATGAAATATCAAAATTCGTTAAGCTGTTTTTAAATATTGATGTCAGCACCCAGGGGTGTATTCCTACTGTAGGTTCAATGATGGGGTCAATGGCAGCCTTTATGGTTGCAAACCGGAACAATCACAATAGAGAGGGAACTTTATTTATAGACCCTGGTTTTCCGGTGCAAAAACAACAGGCTAAGATACTTGGGCATGAATACTGCAGTTTTGATATCTATAATTATCGAGGAAAAAAACTTAAACGGAAGCTGTTATCATACCTTGAAACTGGCAGGGTTTCCAGCATTCTATATTCCAACCCCAACAATCCTTCATGGATTTGTTTTACAGATGAAGAACTGAAAATAATAGGGGAGTTGGCGACAAAATACGATGCTATAGTAATTGAAGATCTTGCCTATTTTGGTATGGACTTCCGAAAAGACTATTCTCAGCCAGGGAAACCACCCTATCAACCCACGGTTGCTAATTATACTGAGAATTATTTATTACTGATATCCAGTTCAAAAGCTTTTAGTTATGCTGGTCAAAGAGTAGGCATGATGGTAATTTCTGATGATTTATTTAATAGAAGATATCCTGATCTAAAAAGATATTTCAGCTCTGATGGTTTTGGCTATTCAATTATATATGGAGCCCTTTATGGCCTTTCTGCGGGTGTAACACATTCTGCACAATACGGCCTTGCCGGTATTCTTAAAGCTGTCAATAGCGGCGCCTACAATTACATTGAGGATGTTATTGAATATGGCAAGAAGGCGAAAATTATGAAGAAAATATTCCTTGATAATGGATTTGATATAGTGTATGATAAGGACATTGATCAACCCATTGCAGATGGTTTCTATTTCACATTCTCATACCCTGGATTCTCTGGTGTAGACCTTCTTGAAAAGCTTCTTTATTATGGTGTAAGTGCTATTTCTCTTAAGATTACAGGAAGCTCTCGCGAGGAAGGGGTTAGAGCCTGTGTTTCTCTGGTTAGAAGAGATCAATTTGAAACTTTGGAATCAAGACTTAAACAATTTCACCAGGATCAGGCCTGAAAATATTTCTTCAGAAAAATTGCTTTGTAACCATCTGATATAGATTTTCTTGGAAAAGAGTTGACTGAATTCATTTGTAGAATAGTATGAAATTTTTACTTTTGAAAGATAAGATATTAAAAATTTAACAAAATGGCAAGAGTAATAGGATCAATCGTTGTTGATATAGAAAAGTGTAAAGGATGTGTTCTTTGTGTTGGTTCTTGTCCAACTGATGTTATTGGTATGACCAATGAAGTGAATGGAAGAGGTTATCCTTATGCTTATATGAAAAATCCAGACGCATGCACTGGTTGTTCAAATTGTGCCATTGTATGTCCGGATGGTGTAATTTCTGTTTACAGACAAAAAATAGCGTAATAATTATAATATTTATTAGCGAATGGAAGATTTTAAATTAATGAAGGGTAATGAAGCAATAGCAGAAGCTGCTATTCGTGCAGGGACAGATGGTTATTTTGGATACCCAATTACTCCTCAGAGTGAAGTAATGGAGTACCTAACTGCTGCAAAACCTCATGAAACAACAGGAATGGTTGTATTGCAGGCAGAAAGTGAGGTAGCATCAATTAATATGCTTTACGGTGGGGCAGCTATAGGTAAAAGAGTAATGACTTCCTCATCATCACCCGGTATAAGTTTAATGCAGGAGGGGATTTCTTACTTAGCGGGAGCTGAATTACCCTGCCTTATTGTTAATGTTGCCAGAGGAGGTCCCGGTCTCGGAACTATTCAGCCAGGACAGGCTGATTATTTTCAGGCTACCAAGGGTGGTGGACATGGTGATTACCGACTCATTGTTCTTGCACCAGCTTCAGTGCAGGAAATGGCTGATTTTGTGAGTCTTTCTTATGATCTAGCATTTAAATACAGAAATCCTGTAATGATCCTTACAGATGGTGCAATTGGGCAGATGATGGAAAAAGTTCGATTTAAGGAATTTGAACCACGTATGGAAAAAGCTCCGGATTGGGCAGCAATAGGAAAACCTCCTGACAGGGAACCAAATATTATTACTTCTCTAGATCTGGATCCTGCAAGGCATGAAAGATTTAATAATAAACTGCAGGAAAAATATAAGAATATAAGGGAAACAGAAGTTAGATCAGAAGAACTGAATTGTGAAGATGCTGAATACTTATTTGTAGCTTATGGTACCAGCTCAAGAATATGTCAGAAATCTATGCAGTTGGCTCGTGAGGAAGGTATTAAGGTTGGAATCTTCCGGCCAATTACACTGTGGCCATTTCCTACTGAAAGAGTCTCTGAATTAAGTAAAAATCTTAAAGGAATCCTTTCAGTTGAGATGAGCAGTGGACAAATGGTTGAGGATGTTAAACTAGCTGTTGAAGGAAAATGTAAAGTCGATCATTATGGGCGAATGGGAGGAATGATACCATCACCAGAAGAGATTGTGGATGCATTAAAGACTAAAGTTATTGGAGGATAAACTATGCCAGAAAACATTGTAACAAACAATATTGTTAAGCCAGAGAATCTTGTTTATACTAAAACCAAGGTTCTCAACGATAAAGTAATGCATTATTGTCCAGGTTGTGGACATGGTACAGTACACAGAATAATTGCTGAAGTAATTGAAGAAATGGATATTCAATCAGAAGTTATCGGAATAACTCCTGTAGGCTGTTCTGTGTTGATGTATAATTACTTCAATATCGATATGCATGAAGCTTCGCATGGGAGAGCCCCTGCTGTTGCTACAGGTGTTAAAAGGCTATTGCCTGAAAAGTTTGTTTTTACTTATCAGGGTGATGGTGACTTAGCAGCTATTGGGACTGCTGAAACAATTCATGCATGTAACAGAGGTGAGAATATTACCATGTTTTTTATAAATAACGGAATTTATGGTATGACTGGGGGCCAAATGGCACCAACTACTCTTGAGGGAATGAAATCATCTACAACACCCTATGGAAGAGATGTCAGTCTAATGGGGAATCCACTCAAAATTACTGAATTAATAGCTGAGTTGCCTGGATCATATTTTGTTACAAGACAGGCAGTGGATACACCATCGGCTGTTAGAAAATGCAAAAAAGCAATTCGCAAAGGAATGGAATACCAGAAACTAAATAAAGGAACTTCCTTTATCGAGGTAGTCTCAAATTGTAATTCAGGATGGAAGATGAGTCCTGTTCAATCCAATATTTGGATGGCTGAAAATATGTTTCCTTTTTACCCATTAGGAGATATAAAGGTTCCAGAAGATCATTAGTTTAATTAACTTGTTAATTTTATTTGTATGACTGAAGAAATTATTATTGCAGGATTTGGTGGACAAGGTGTTCTTTCCATGGGTAAAATTTTATGTTATTCCGGTATGCTTCAAGGCCAGGAAGTAAGTTGGATGCCTTCATATGGACCGGAGATGAGAGGTGGCACAGCAAATGTAACCGTAATCTTGAGTAAAGAGAGAATTAGTTCCCCAATATTAAATTCCTATGATTCTGCAATTATTCTCAACCAGCAATCAATGGATAAGTTTGAGAAATCAATTAAGCCAGGGGGCTTATTGTTATACGATGGTAATGGTATCACAAGACATCCGGAACGAACAGATATAAATATATTCAGAGCGGATGCTGCTGCCGAAGCAGCCAAGATGGAATCTTCCAGAACGTTTAATATGATTATCCTGGGTGCATATCTTGAGATTAAACCTATTGTAAAAATTGAAAATGTTATTGAGGGATTAAAAAAGTCACTTCCTCAAAGATACCATCACCTTATTCCTTTGAATGAGAAAGCTTTACTGCAGGGAACGAAAATTATCCAGGAACTACAGGTTGTTTAGTTTTTTTTAGGGTCTAGATTTTTAAGTCTGATAGCCTCTTAAATTTTGAAGAGTATTTTTACTCGTAAAAATGCATTTCTTCAATGTAATTGTAAACATCCCGATGCAAAAAATGTCTCAAGTTAATTCTGTTTTTTATTGATTTTCTAATAAAGCTTGAGGAAATTTCAATTAAAGGAGCATCAACCAGGTGGATTGAAGAATCTTTTCCAAAAATTGAGGAAATTTCATCTTGTTTATATGGATATTCTGGTCGTGGATAAACAAGAACACTAAAATTATTCAAAAGTTCCCTGTAATTTTTCCATTTGTGCATGTATTTAAGATTGTCAGATCCCATTATCAGGGAATAGGAATTGTTTGGAGATTTTTCCTGTAAATAACTTAATGTATCAATGGTGTATGAAGGCTTTGGCATATTAAACTCTACATCGGAAGCTTTAAGCCTGGGATCGTCATCTATTGCTTTGAATACCATTTCCAGTCGATGAAAATCCTGTAAAAGGCTGGATTTATCTTTTAAGGGGTTATGCGGGCTGACTATGAACCAGATTTGATCTAAAGAGGTAAATTCTACCATGAAATTTGCAATAGCCATATGGCCTATATGAATTGGATTAAAAGACCCGAAGTAAAGACCAATTTTCATAAAGAAATAATTGTTGTTAAGTCTGTATCTTATTTTTTAGTTGCAGCTTATTTAACTGTTTAAGAAGCCTCTCACTTTGATTTCAGCCTCAATTATAGCATCTTCAAGCTTATCATTGACAATTATTGTGTCAAATTTTTGTGAATATGAAAGTTCCTTTTCCGCCTTTGATATCCTTTTTTCAATGTTATATTGACTATCTGTTGACCTTTTATAAAGTCTTTCTCTAAGTTCTTCAACTGAAGGTGGCTGAACAAAAATTGCCAATGTTTTTTTCGGGTATGAGTTTTTAATATTTAAACCACCAACTACATCCACATCAAATATAACATGATGTCCATTGCCCCAAATTCTTTCCAATTCAGCTTTTAGAGTCCCGTAAAAGTGATCAGGGTAAACTTCTTCCCATTCTACAAACTCATTATTATTGATTTTTTGTTTGAATTCTTTAGTGCTCAAAAAGTAATAGTCCTTACCGTTTATCTCATTTTTCCTTTTTGATCTGCTGCATGCAGAAATTGAGAATTCCAATCCTAGATTTTGATTTATAAGATGATGTACTATTGTTGTTTTACCAGCTCCCGAAGGGGCTGAGAAAACTATTAATTTTCCTGAAAAGACCTTGTCCATCTACTAGTCAATTAGTTGTTTTTAAAGCACATTCAGTAATTGCTCTTTAATTTTTTCCAGTTCATCTTTCATTCTCACAACAATTTTCTGCATATCAGAATTGTTGGCCTTAGAACCAATTGTGTTTATTTCCCTACCTATTTCCTGCGCAATAAATCCAAGTTTTTTCCCAACTGGCTCATCACTTTTATTACTTTTTAAGAAGTATTCCAAATGATTTTTAAGTCTAACTTTTTCTTCAGTAATATCAAGTTTTTCTATATAAAAAACCATCTCCTGCTCAAAGCGGTTTTCGTCAATTTCTTTTGCAAGGTTAAGCTCTTGCAGTCTGTCTTTAATTCGAAGCTTTATTCTTTCAGTCCTCTCCTCCTCAAATTGAGGGATCTGATCAAGATATCCGGAAATTAGGTCAATTCTTTTAACAATATCATTTTCAAGGGATTTCCCCTCTTCTAATCTGTAGGTATCGGTTTCATTCAAAACCTTAAGAATTAGAGAGCTGATAATTTTCCACTCATGTTCTTTTAATTCTTGTTTCTCTGATTTTAGTACATCTGGAAATCGCATAATAACAGGTAAAAGATCTCCAAGTTTATTTGAACCATCATTTCCAGAAAGATCTGTTAGCTGCTCGTAATATTTTAATACCAATTTTTTATTTATAGTAGGAACATATGGGTCTTCAAGATTCTCATAGTAAATATTTAGCTCAATTTTCCCTCTATTTAGAATTTTACTAACCATTGCCCTTATTTCAGTTTCTTTTTCTCGCAAAGATCCAGATGATCTGAATGAGAAATCCAATTGCTTGGAGTTTAAACATCTAAGTTCAATGTTTATTTTTCGACTTTCGTCCTCCTCAGTAATTCGACCAAAGCCGGTCATTGATTTAATCATTATAGAAACAATTTAGTTTGGAATTGCTTAGATATAATTCACCAGAAGCAAAGTTAATAGAATAAGGATAAATTTCAATCTATTGTGTTACCAAGTCATTTATAAAAATTAGTTGTGATTTACTACAACTTTTTTCTTATACCTCCCTGTTCTATAATATATAAAGGTCATTACCATTCCTGCAACCATGCCAATAGGAACAGCCCACCAGATTCCAATTTCACCCATACTTTTTGATAGGATAAATGCAGCAGGAATTCGAATTCCCCAGAGTGCAAGTAAAGTGATAAACATCGGGATTAATGTGTCGCCAGCGCCACGGAGTACTCCATTTAGGGTAAACATTATGGAAAACACTATATAAAACAGACTTACAATTGATAGGTATTCATAGCCAATCCTAATGACTTCTGTAT
Source organism: uncultured Bacteroidales bacterium (assembly GCA_963750735.1). GTDB lineage: Bacteria > Bacteroidota > Bacteroidia > Bacteroidales > VadinHA17 > JANTGF01. The sequence continues at coordinate 118,764 of CAVVRY010000019.1, forward strand.
CAGTAGTAAAAAAGCCCATTAAGCCTTTTCCCCATATCAGCAATACTGCCATAACCGATAAAGAGATGATGGAAGACATTAGTAAGGTAAAGAGCAAGCCTTTTTTCACCCTGCTTTGTTTGTTTGCTCCAAGGTTTTGACCTACAAAAGTTGCAAGTGCAGCTGAAAAGTTCATTGCAGGCATAACGGCCAGGGAATCCAGCCGGATTGCAACTGAATAACCTGCTATTACGTTTGTACCAAAAGTATTTACAATTCCCATTAAGGCCATCATTCCAAGGGCCACAATAGTATGCTGTAAACCAGCTGGCAGTCCAATTCTTAAACTTTTATAGAATAAATCCCAATCAAATACAAGTTCTCTGAACTTAAGCTTTATAACCTCATGATACTTGTTTAAATATAGAATGGTAGTCACAAAAGCTCCAGTTTGTGAAATAACAGTTGCAATAGCAACACCTGATATACCCCATTTAAAAACCACTACAAAAAGTATGTCAAGCCCGATATTTGAAAAGGTTGCGATAATAAGGAAATAAAGTGGAGTTTTTGAATCTCCCAGTCCCCGCAGAATGGCACTTGTCCCATTAAATCCAAAGAAAGAAACCATGCCTATCAGGTATATTTCCAAATACGTTGTAGCCTGAGGAAGAATTTCTTTAGGAAGCTGCATGAGAATAAGGATATCTTCGCTGAAATAAATTCCAGCCGCTGTAATAACAGATGCGGAGATGAACATAAAAATGTAAAAGGTATCTATAGTTCGAGTGACCCTTTCCATATCTTTAGCACCAAAAAACTGGGATATAAGAACCATTGCACCACTGGCAATTCCAATTATGAGCGATATCAAAGTGAATATAATAGGAAATGATGCACCCACTGCTGCTAAAGCCTCTTTGCCAAGGAAGTTACCTACAATTGCGCTATCAACAATATTGTACAATTGTTGAAAAACATTGCCAATCAGCATTGGAACGGCAAAGTTGAAAATAAGTTTCCCTTCTTTCCCTATCGTAAGGTCTTTCATAATCACTCCATCAGTCCTGCGAAAATGGACAAAAAAACTGGAAATCAGTAAGAAAAGTAGATTTCTTTAATAACACAATCAATTCCAATTCGGTTGAAAGAATAAATCTTTGATTATTTGGTATAGGAACAGAAACTTGTAATAAAATGATTTTATGTCTTAAACCACTTTGTCCAATTCAACAGTAAAGTGTCTGAGGATATTGGCTTCTTTAATAATTTTTAATCCTTTTTTTATTGAATCTCTACGGTCATAAATATTTTTTAAAGCAGCTACAACTACATCCATATGGTTATTTGTGTAAACTCTTCTTGGTATAGCAAGTCTTAGCATTTCCAATTCAGGATATCGATTTTCTCTTGATATAGGATCCCTATCAGCCATTATCGCTCCAATTTCAGCGGATCGAACTCCCGCCTCAAGAAATAGCTCAACAGCTAGGGTCTGAGCCGGAAATTCTTCCCTTGGTACATTGGGAAGGAATTCAGTTGCAATTATAAAAATAGCATGTCCTCCATACGGTTGCAGTACAGGTATCCCATATTTTGTTAATTGATAGCCTAAATATTCAACCTGCTTTATGCGTGATTCTAGATAGTTAAATTCTGTTGATTCCTGTAAACCTTGTGCAAGGGCATTCATGTCTCTCCCAGCCATTCCTCCATAAGTTAAATAACCTTCAAACATTATGTTAAACGTGATTGATTTTTCATACCATTCAGATTTCTTAAATGCTAAAAAACCACCAATATTTACAATGCCATCTTTCTTGCTACTCATGGTCATCCCATCAGCATATTGGTACATTTCAAAAACAATCTCTTTGATTGTTTTATTCTCATAACCCTTTTCTCTGGTTTTTATGAAATAGGCATTCTCAGCAAACCTGGCGGAGTCAAAGATTACTTTTATTCCATAATTTTGGGCTAATTCATAAACACCCCTCATATTTTGTATACTTACAGGTTGTCCACCCGTGGTATTGCAGGTTAGTGTGAGAATAATCATTGGGATTTTTTCCTTTGGATTATTGTCCAAAACATTTTTCAATTTATCAAGGTCAATATTTCCTTTAAACGGATCGATTAATTTTGTGTCAAAAGCTTTATCAATTGTACAATCTATTGCTCGAGCCTTTCTAAATTCAATATGTCCCTTAGTTGTATCAAAATGGGCATTACCAGGAACAATGTCATTTTCTTTAACAACGGCAGAGAATAAAACATTTTCTGCAGCTCTTCCTTGATGAGTTGGAAGGACAAATTCAAATCCTGTGAGTTTCTTGATAATTGCCTTAAGCTTATAGAATGATTTAGAACCTGCATAACTTTCGTCACCCGACATCAGTGCGGCCCATTGAAGGTCACTCATTGCTCCTGTCCCTGAATCGGTTAGTAAATCAATAAATACTTTTTCACTTTGCAGATTGAATAGATTATATTTGGCATCTCTAATCCATTTCCGGCGTTCATCATAGAACTTCGACGAATTGATTCAACCATTTTAACTTTATAGGGTTCTGCGTATGGTATTTTCATTTTTAATTGAGCTATTTAAGAAAAGGATAATAAAATTAGAAAATTGGGCGTTACAAGTAGGTTAACTGAAATAAAGAAAAGCCCGATTAAAGTTTGAAAAAGTGGAAGTAGTCCCTATTTTTGATATTCAAATAGCGTAAGTCTGGAAGTATTTTAAGAATGATTGAAATTTTCATCTTTTGACGGATATGTACAAAATTACAAAATTTTAATCGATTTTTTTATAGATATTGTTTTGTATGATAATGTTAACTCAAATAATTGAGATGCTAAGTAGCTTTTACAGTTTTATCGTAAAAAGATTTTCAGTATTAATCTTGCTGACATTTGTTTTGCTTCCTGCATTTTCACAAATTGACAGTTTGAAAGTGGCTAAAAAGGATTCATTATTGGTTCCAACGAGACTGAATGATTCAACCTTGCGAGGAAGGGGAAGTGCAAAACCAGATATCAATTTAAACGATGCACTTAAAGTTGTCAAAGCGTTCTATGCGGACACCAATAATTTGAAAAGTTCAGATGAAGGCTTGAGAGAGGCTATAAGGAAACTGGTAAAATACATTGAGGAGGGACCCATTGATACTACTATTAGTTATTTGAAAGGATATCCTTTTAAAGTAATGACCAGGGAAGAAAGGGAACAGTATGAAAGGCAGTTAAAAGCGTTTGTAAAAGCTGACACTTCCAGGATAGATGAAATCTCTCGGACAGATGTATCATTAGATGATTCTTTACTTCATGTAAATAAGGATAGTCTGCTCAAGGTACAAGTACTTGATACAAATATTCTACGAAATGATGTTGCGAATGTCCCTGATAGTTTAAACCAGCCCTTTGTTCTAGAGTTTGATTCATCCAGATACGAAAAGGCTTTAGTGGTGGATGAATCTTTTAAGAAGGCTCTCGATGCATTGGTATCATATGTTGAGAATGATTCAGTGAAGATTTGGATTTATAATATAGACGGTGATTCAACTAATATTCTGCTCAAGCGTGATGCCGGATTGCCCCAAAGGTTTTGGCTAAAAAATAAAATCTTAGATTCACTTGGATTATGGGTTGAGGTTTTAGACAGAAGGAAAATTCAACTTGCCACCGATAGAGGGATTGATTTTAACAATCTTCGATATGGAAGAAATAAAAAGAAGTACACTCTACAACAGTATACCATTGATAGAAGTCTAAGAGATGTTAAACTAATTGAAATAGAGCCCAATCCATGGGATATAGGGGGCTTTGGTCAGTTAAATATATCACAAGTATATCTAAGTAACTGGACAAAAGGAGGTGAAAACGCTATTGCAGGTTTATTCAGAGGTGAAATAAATGCAGATTATACCAAAGGTATGTACAGGTGGAATAATTATGCCAGGGTAAAATTTGGCTTGATTGGTCTGGCATCAGAAGGTGTTAGGAAAAATGAAGACACCTGGGAGGTTAATTCGGATTTTGGTATAAAGGCATCAAAAAAGTGGTTTTATAGTTTTAGTTTTAATCTAAAAAGCCAGTTCTCAAAAGGGTATAAATATCCCAATGATTCAATCTGGGTTTCTAATTTCCTATCACCTGGTTATCTTTATTCTGCTGCTGGTTTTGAGTATAAACCTAAAAAGACAACTTCACTTTTGCTTTCACCATTTACATATAGGTCTGTATTTGTAATTGATTCGACATTCATTGAGCACACTTTATATGGCATTCCAAAGGATCGAAAAGCAAAAAATGAGCTTGGTTTATATATGAAGATCCAATATACATATAGTTTTAATGACGATATAGAACTTGAAAATCGACTTCATTTGTTCACAAACTATAATGGTTTCAACAAGCTTGACTTTGATTGGGAAGCTCTTTTGAGAGTTAAACTAGGGCCATTTTTTAGCTTTAATTTCACCAGTGCATTTTATCTATGATAGCGATGTGAAATTTCCTGTTCTTGATGATTCAGGAAATGTAGTTGATACTAAAGCAAAGCTGCAGTTTAAGGAATGGCTGGGATTTGGAATTGTATATAAGTTTTAAGTATTTGTAAAGTATTTGTAAAGGATTAATCAATGATTTATACCTCATTTAAGGTTTTATCTTAATAATATACCTTTTTCTTTCTACAGAAGAACGTGTTTTCGGATCCAGAAATTGACTATTCAGAAGAGTAATGTGAAAATCCTTAAATTCTTCTACAACTTCTGAATTTGGATAAAGTTTTTCGATTAGTTGTTTGCCTTCCGAATTGGAAATAAACCAAATGTTTCCATTATTATTTACTTCATTTAAGATATCTTCTTCATTTTCCAATATGGGAATAATAGTCCTCAAATAGAAATCTAAAGAATGACTTGATTTCTTATAAATAAATACATCTTCAACAGGTATATTATTTTCTTTCACATATTCAGCAATATAAGTTCCACTCTGGTAGGTGAGAAGCTGGGGATAGAAATGTATATTTAAAAGGAAGTTTAAACCGATTATGGTTAAAGCTGACGGAATTAGAATACGGTATTTTACTCCGCTTCTTTTTACAGAAAAGTAAATAGTAGCAATCAATAAAATTATTGCAAAAAACCATATTATAAAATTATTCAGAGGAAAAACCCAAATACATATAAAAATGACTGCAGCCCACAATATTGCATTTATGAAAAGCTGTACGTAATAAAATATTTTAGCTGTTCCTGATTCTTTTTTAGAAAACATTTTCTGAAGTACTACTGCGGTAATAATGGCTACAAACGGGAATCCAACAAAAATATAATGTGGTAATTTGAAATGTGAAAAGGAAAGAGCAATAAATGGTAATAGAAATCCTCCTAAAGAAAGAACTTCAACACTTTTTGAGTTTCCTCTATTGGAAAACGTTTCCTTTATCCTCATCACAATGCCATATATAGCAATTATCATCCAGGGCAAGAAAACCCATAAGAAGGTATGTGCGAAATAGAAATAGCCGGATGAATCTTCCCACACACTTTCTCCGGTGATTCTTCCAAAACTCTGGGTCCAAAAATAAAACTTAACACCATCCCAGCCATATTGCTCATAGAGCCCCCAAATCATAGGACTTAATAGTATTAAAATAAATAAAACTCCTGCAATCCATTGCCATCTAAAAAGGTTTTTCCAGTCCTTCTTATAAATAATTTCCGATCCGATTGCAAGAACGGGAACCATAATTCCAATAGGACCCTTTTCCAGCATGGCAAGAGCAATGCCCAGAAATCCAAGAATAAAATTTGTGGTCTTTGACTTCTAATATATTCAACAAGTTGCCATACTCCGAAAATAACAGCACTGGCAAGAATTGCATCTGTTCGTGGGTCATGACTTATCATAAACCATGCCTGGCTACTCGCAAGAATTACAGCTGCCAGGATACCTGTTTCCTTGTTATAATAGATCTTTGCTAACCTATAGGTTGAGTATGCCCCCAAAATAATAAACAACATGGAAGGAATCCTGAAAGAAAAAGGAGAAAAACCAAAAATACTGAACGATAGGGATGATAACCAGAATAGTAGAGGTGGTTTGTCAAGATAATCAAGATGTCGGTGGTGCAATTGTAAATAATTTCCAGAATCCAGCATTTCTCGTGCGATTGATCCATATTGCATGGTATCCACCTCCATTAAATCAATCATTATCATCCCAATGAGGTAATCTGCAAAGATTAGCCCCAGAAGCAATAGTAAGATTTTTGAAGAATTTACCTTCATAGTTCTTATTTTGAGAAGATTCCGTATTTTAATATACTATAGATAGCCCTAAAACCATCTTTCCAATTAATTTTTTTTCCTTCAGCATAGGTTCGTCCATAATATGAAATACCTACCTCATAAATTCTAATATTCGGGATGCGACTAATTTTTGCAGTTACTTCGGGTTCAAATCCAAATCTTTTTTCTTTAAGTTTTAACCCTTTTATCATGTCAGAACGAAATAGCTTATAGCAGGTTTCCATGTCTGTAAGGTTCAGGTTTGTAAATATATTGGATATGAAGGTCAAAAAATAATTACCGATTGAATGCCAAAAGAACAATACTCTATGAGGCATTGCACCTTTAAATCTCGATCCATAAACAACATCAGCATATCCCTGAACAATTGGTTTCAAAAGTCTATTATATTCATTGGGATCATATTCAAGATCAGCATCTTGAATAATTATTAAATCACCTGAGGCTTCTTTTATTCCACGATGCAGAGCGGCCCCTTTACCCATGTTTTTTTCCTGGAGGTAATATCTGATGGCTCCATTAGCATTATCTTTAATATAATCTAATACCAACTTTTCAGTATTGTCTGTGGAGCAGTCATTGACAATAATAATTTCCTTCTCTATTTTTGCAATCAACTCAACCTTTAAAACTATATCGAGAATTTCAATTATAGTTTTTTCTTCATTATAGGCTGGTATGACAATTGATAATGTTTTCATTAATTTTATTTTTTTGAAGAGGAGTAGATGCAATTTTGTTTTTGAGGAACAATATTTTTAAATTTCTACAAGTCTTTATAGTAAATTCTGAATTTCTTAAAAATTCTGCCCCCAACCTTGGTATATTCAGCATGCATATTTATATTGGTTTCCAGGATCAAGTGGCTTTCCATCGTTTTCATTTTTCGACTAATAGCGCTCTCAAACATTTTTACAGCCATTAATACATCTATTCCTTTACCTCTATAATCCTCTTTAACTGCCCCCAACATTAAAACCAGGTGCTTTGACTTTTTTATTGATCTAAGGATTTGAAATATTCCGAACGGAAATAAATATCCTTTTGATTTCTTTAAGCCTAAGCTAAGATCAGGTATTGCAATTACAAAACCTATAACTTCATCTTTTAAAGTGACAACCTTTAAGAAGTCAGGATCAAGAATTGGAGTATAGCGTTTTGCCAGAGCAAACATTTCTTCGTTGCTCAGAGGTACGTATCCATATATATGCTGATATGAATCATTCATGAGCTTCAAAACGGGCACTATAAATGGCTTGAGTTCTTTACGGGAAGTAAACTCGATGATTTGGTAATTTTCAAGCTTTATAACCCTGGAGTATATTTTATTATATAATTCAGGCACTTTATCCGGGATTTCAGTCAGATAATCTACTAGATCGATTTTCTTTTGATACCCTTCATTTAGGATCAAGTCTACCATATACGGGTGGTTGCAAGCAGAATCAATTACAGCCCGGTGTTCATATCCGAATATTAAGAAGCCCTGTGGGTCCTTGTCGGAGAAACCCATAGGACCAACAAGCTTACTCATCCCTTTTTCCCTGGCCCAATGTTCAATATGTGAAATTAAAGCATGTGCAATATCCTGATCATTTATGCACTCCATAAATTCAAACCTTCCATGAGACTCATTATGGATCTCATTATATCTAAGGTTTATAATACCCATTATGCGGCCAACAACCTTTTTATCTTGAAAAGCGAGAAGAAGAACTATTTCAGAATGAGCAAATTCTTTATTTTTCTTGGGATTAAAGAAATTCCATTCATCCATGTATATTGGTGGTGTCCAGGCGTCATGACCAAGGTGAAGACTTTTTGGAAAATGGATAAACTTCCGTAGGTCTTTTTTATTCTTTACTACCTTAATATGGATACTCATTCATTTAGAATATTAGGGTTTCTTTCTGGAAAAAGTAATGGTCCTTATTTTCCTATCTATAGGATTTAATTCAATAAAATCAACTCTTTTTCTTTACAGGATATTTCCAGAATATTTGGTCTAATGCTTTTGGGATTCCTTTTTCTCTAGTCTGGGGATCATTGTCAACAGTGCCCACGCCAGTTCCCTGCCAAATAAGCTTCTTTTTTTTACTATCAAAAAGATTAATAATTAAAGTGCCTTCAATATAAACCTCGGTTTGATAGCTGGTAGTTCCATAGCCGGGACCGTATCCATATCCAAAACCATATCCATATCCACCCCAATATCCACCTCCATAATAATTTGTATAGGCTGTTGTTGATAGCTTCCTGTCTAGAATTAAGAAAATATCAACTTCAATTTCCCCATCGCTAATCACCTGTGTATATCCTCTTTTCTTCAATTGGTCAGCTAAAGCAGACAATAGTCTTTCCTGGTCAAATCTGCTAATAAGGGTTGAATTTTCATCATTCCAGGCGTGAATGCTAAATGTCTTATATTGGGTAAAATCGGTATTTTTATCAAATTCCTGAGTAACTTTTAATGTACTACAAGAGGAGATTAGAACTACAAATAATAAACAAAAACTAATTTTTTTCATCGGAGTCTTATTGTGTGATATAAAATAGATTATGCAAAAGTAGAATAATTTGGCAAAATAGTATGTAATTGATTTTAGACGGTAATATTATGAATTGAAATTGAATTCCTTTTTTTTGTCAAATTTTTAGTATTCAATAATTCTCAGTAATGAAACTTCGGAAATGGTCGATAGTATTGGCTGTTGTAGGAATTCTTACATCGGCCGGATTATTTTGAAATACACCTTAAAAATATACTGAATAAGCAATTTGGCGTAATATTTTTTACAAGTAATTTAGAAATCCTGTTCCCTCAAATTGAAAATAAAAATTTCTGTGAAATTGTTATTTCACAAGCAGAGGAACCTGATTTTATGAGCATTGTGGATAAAAATGGGAACAAAACCGAAAAATTCTTTGTATGATCTGGAAATTCATCTCAGGAAATTAGTTCTCTAAAAGAGATAAATAGCTATATTACAAAAAGATTTGTTGCTAATTCTCCCTAAATGTATTGGCTCTTTAGTTAATTATAAATTTATAGCCTAATTAATATGAGAAAAGTGTTTTTGGTAGATCATTTCAGGCTTAGTAGGATGTTGCTTTACTCTATTGTGTTGATCCCATTTCTATCTGGTAATTTAAGCGCTCAGATTAGTCAGGGCGGGACACCTCTAAGCTTTACTAGCCTTAAATCTTTTAGTAATATTCCACTTGAGATAATGCCTACCATTAATGTTTCCTCCTTATTGGAAGAGGATATATACCTTGACAGACAGGTAGATTACCCTTTTCGTTTTTCAAGTAATTTTAAGGTTAGTTTATCAATTGAAAATAGTGGACGCTGGTATGAAGCTCCTGATGGCAAAATCTGGCAATTGGGAATTAAATCGACGGATGCAATATCTCTTCATTTAATTTTCAATAAGTATAAATTGCCTCTGGGGGCTAAATTATTTATTTATAATAAAGATAGAAATCATATTTTGGGGGCATTCACGGAAGAAAATAACAAGACATGGGGTGGATTGGCAGTTGCCCCAGTGCTTGGAGATGAAATTTTTGTTGAATATTTTGAGCCCAATAATGTTTCATTCCACGGGGAATTGGAAATCAGTGAAATTGGACATGGGTACAGAGATGTTTTAGGTATTAACGATGACCGCTTTGGCTTATCTGAGGCCTGTAATAAAGATATTAATTGCGCAGTTGCTGATGACTGGCAGATTGAGAAACATGCGGTGTGCCGTATAATTTTTACAAAGCTAAACGGTAATTCATACCTATGCACAGGCTCCCTTATTAACAATACCAATAATGATGCAACTCCATATTTTTTAACAGCAAACCACTGTTTACCAACGGTTAATGAGGCACAAACGGCAATATTTTATTTTAATTATGAGAGTCCTATATGCAATGGACCTGATGGAGACATTACTCAAACAATATCAGGTTCAGAAATAAGAGCTACAACAAATAATCTGGATTTTTCCCTTGTAGAGATGAGCCAGTTGGTTCCATCTGAGTATGAACCCTATTTTGCAGGTTGGGATGTGACACCAGAACCTGCTGAAGAAGTTACCGGTATACACCATCCTCTGGGAGATGTTAAAAAGATCTCATTTTACAACTTTCCTCCAACCACAAGTGACTTTATCTATGAATTTGATTTTGATGATAGTACGCATTGGTATATTGAAAACTGGTCACAGGGAATTACTCAAGGTGGTTCATCTGGGAGCCCTATTTTTAATCAAAATCATCATATTGTTGGCGATCTGACCGGTGGAAGTATTGTTGCGAACTGTACATCAGCAGATGCTTTCTATGCAAAAATTTCGGAATCATGGGAGAAATACTCCTACCAAAATGAGCAGCTAAAATATTGGCTTGATCCAGATACCACAAACATTCAATCTCTCAATGGATATAGTCCCACTGGTTTAAAGAGAGTTGGTATTTATGATAAAGAAAAAACTGTTGATGTTTTTCCAAATCCTGCTTCGGGGTATTTTGAAATTCGGCCATCTAAAGATGATATGAAATTCTATCGTATTGAAATGTTCGATATGCAGGGCAAGAAAGTTTTAGAAAATATTCTGAATGGTTCAGAAGGCAGTCTCACTATAAACACAGAACATTTTTTGGACGGGATATATGTGATTAGACTTTCTACAAAAAAAGAAATTCTCACTGTAAAAGTGAGAATTGAGCAATAATACTAACCTAATTAATATTCTCAAATAGGCACAATTATATATTCCAGTCCACATTAAATAGGAAAACAAATTAATAAATTATAAAAGTAATACTTTTATAAACTCGTTTTCTTAAAAAAAGAGAATAGAATAGGATCGAAATGTCCTAAAAATCAATTAATTTCCTCTGAAATTATCGTTGCGTTCCCTGGCCTGATTTACTTTGATATTTCTACCTTTTACATCAGTACCGTCAATATTCTCAATTGCTTCCTTAGCTTCCTCATCGTTTGACATCTCAATGAAACCAAACCCCTTACTTCTTCCAGAGTACTTGTCAGAAATTATCTTAGAGGAGGTAACTTCACCGTACTTTTCAAAAACTTCTCTTAATTCGTCTTCTGTAATTCCGTAATTAAGATTTCCTACATAAATGTTCATAATAAAAAAAAGAATAGATTAAAATATGATACAAATATAATATTAATGTAATGAATACCAATTAAATTTTTTCTGGTGAATAATTTTAGATGGTCAGGGCATTCAGAATCTGTATTCCAATCTATTCAAAGTATTACACTTATTATAAATCAAAAATACATGCTTAAAATAGTAAACAGGGCAAAAATAACACTGGCGATTCCATTAGTTGTGAAAAATGCAAGATTAACCTTACTTAAATCATTTGGCTTTACAAGTAGATGCTGATAAATTAGAAGCCCAATGAACACTATGGCTCCTATCCAATAAAACATTCCAAAATTTGCAATGATTCCAGGTAAAATTACAAAAGTTGCAGCAATTAAATGTGTTAATGTTGAAAGGAAGAGAGCATTTTTTTTCCCCAATCTGGCCGGAATGGACTTTAAATTTTTACTCTTATCAAAATCTTCATCTTGCAATGCATAAATGATATCGAATCCACTTACCCAGAAAAAAACTATGCAGGAAAAAAAAATGGGTAAAATATCAAACATCCCTGCGACAGAGATATAGGCTCCAATTGGAGCCAGAGATAGTCCAAGGCCAAGAATAAAATGACACAATGAGGTGAATTTCTTTGTAAGACTATAACCTAAAATAACAAGTAAAGCAATCGGTGATAATTTGAAAGCCAATGGATTTATAAACCAGGTTGTCCCAACAAAAAGAAGTGCATTTATAATGGTAAATAGCAATGCTGATTTGGGTCTGATTATTCCAGAGGGGATCTCTCTGACTGCTGTGCGAGGATTTAAAATATCAATCTCCTTATCAGCATACCTGTTAAATGCCATTGCAGCATTTCGTGCAAATATCATGCACAAGATTACAAGCAATAGGAGTATCCAGCTAATCTTAACTTCACTCATCTGAACCGCAAGGAAAAACCCAATTAGAGCAAAGGGCATGGCAAAAATAGTATGGCTGAATTTTACCAAAGAAAGGAATTTTCCAGCTGTTTGAAATGATTGCTTAAGCATTACCTGAATTTGTTTTCAAGATCCTTTGATAGATTTGATAGTTTTCTTCGTCAAAAACTGAAAATATAACTTGTTTTATTTCAGGATTACTGTGAATGAACTCAGTTGTTGTTTGAATAGCAATTTGAGCAGCTTTTTCTTTTGGGAAACCAAAAACACCGGTACTTATGTTCGGGAAAGCAATTGTCTCTAATTTATTTTCTTTGGCAAGCTTCAGGCTATTTCTATAGGCATTTGCCAACAGTTCTTCTTCACTATTATTACCACCCCTCCAAACAGGTCCAACGGTGTGAATAATAAATTTTGCTTTTAGTCTGAACCCTTGCGTAATTTTTGCTTCCCCTGTTTTGCACCCATTAAGTTTTCTGCATGTATTAAGGAGGTCAGGTCCTGCAGCTTTATGAATAGCTCCATCAACTCCGCCTCCACCCAAAAGTGAATTATTGGCTGCATTTACAATTCCGTCCACATCCAAGGTTGTGATATCAGTCCTCTGAAGAATAATTTTATACATGAGCTATCTGATTTCAGCACCCAGCTTGTCTTGAAAAACACTAATCAGGTTTTTCATTGCCTTCTCAATTTGTTTGTCGTTTAACGTTTTATTATCGTCTTGAAGGATAAAGTTCACAGCATAGGATTTCTTATCTTCTCCTATTTTAGGATCGATATAAACATCAAAAATCCGGACATTTTTAAGCAATTTTTTTTCCGTTTTCAACGCAAGATCTCTGATTTGATTGAATTGGATACTCTTGTCAACAAGAAGGGCAAGGTCCCTCTTTACTTCAGGATATTTAGGGACAGGTTTGAACTGAATATTGCTTTTCTGGACAAGTTTTAGCAAAGTTTCATAATTGAAATCTGCGTAATATACTTCCTGATCAATGTCAAATGGATTTAAATTGTTTTTTGAAATGATCCCAAACCTGACTAACTCCATATCTTCTACAGAATATTTCAATCCAAATTCAAAAAGAGGTCCAACCTCATCGGAAGGTGACAATAATGTTTCTTTGAGACCAATCCTGCTTAAGATAAGATGAACATATCCTTTAAGGAAATTAAAATCGCTTTCAGATGATTTAGAATTCCATGATTCTTCATTTTTATTTCCGGTTATAAAAAATGCCAAATGTTGCTCTTCAATATAATTACCCACAACAGATCTTGATTTACCCTTCTTACCCAGCCAGTAACACATTCCGAATTCAAATAGTTTTAGATCTTTTCTTTTCCTGTTAATATTATATTGAATTGTTTCAAGTCCCCCAAAAATCATTGACTGACGCATAATGTTTAAATCCTGGCTTAGTGGATTGAACAATCCAACAGAATCCTCCTCATTAAATTCCTCAGAATTTATATAATAATCTTTTTTTGTAAGGGAATTGGCCATTATTTCAAAAAATCCATTAGAGGTTAGGAGGTTTGAAATTTCGTTGGTAATTTTTTCTTTATCGGGTTTATCAAAATGGTTAAATGAAACAGCACTATTGGGATTAATTAAAACCTGATTATATCCATATATCCTCAATACCTCTTCAATTACATCTGCTTCTCTGGTAACATCAACTCTGTAAAGTGGTACTTTAATAATTAGGTAGTCAATTGAATCCTCTATTATCTCCATGTCAAGAGATAATAAAATTCTCTTAACCTTATCTTCAGGAAGAATATTCCCGATTAACCTATTAAGATTTGCATAGCGTAGTTTAACTATAGCAGGTTCAAATGGTTTGGGATAAAAATCCTGAATTTGGGAACTTATCTGTCCGCCTGCAAGCTCCTTAATGAGCAAAGCTGCTCTTTTTAGCGCATATATAGTCATCTCCGGGTCAGCGCCTCTCTCAAATCGAAAGGAAGCATCGGTATTTAACATATGCTTTTTTGATGTTTTTCTAATATAAATTGGGTCGAAACGGGCACTTTCTAAGAATATTGAATTTGTTGTGCTTGTCACTCCCGAATAAATACCACCAAAGACACCAGCTATGCACATTCCCTTCTCAACATCACAAATCATTAAATCTTCATTTGAAAGTTTACGATCAACCTCATCAAGTGTTGTAAAATTTGTACCCTCTGGTAAAGTTTTTACAACTATTTTATTCCCGGAAATATTATCTGCATCAAATGCATGAAGTGGTTGACCTGTCTCATGCAAAACATAATTTGTGATGTCAACAATATTATTTATCGGCACCAAGCCTATTGATTTTAGCCTATTTTGCAACCAAATGGGAGATGGTTTAACCTGTATCTCCGGAAATGGTAAGTCCGGTATAACGGGGGCATGCATCCACATTTATTACTTCAATTGGTATTTCAAGCTCATTATTATCGATTTTAAATTCGTTTACAGAAGGTAATGAGGCTCTTAAGTCGTTGAACTGATTAAAGTAAGCAGCCAGATCTCTTGCCACACCAAAATGAGAGGCACCATCGATTCTATTTGGAGTAAGACCAATTTCGAAAACTGTATCTTTCTCAATATTGAAATAATCACTTGCTTCAGTCCCAGTAAGAGTAGCATCGTCTAGGACCATTATCCCATCATGAGAATCGCCAAGACCCAGTTCATCCTCAGCACAAATCATCCCTTCTGAAACTTCTCCTCGAATTACTGACCTTTTTATTTTAAAAGATTCCTCACCACTAAAAAGGGTCGTTCCAATTGTTGCAACTGGTACTTTCTGACCGACTTCCACATTTGGTGCCCCGCATACAATAGAAACTATATTCCCTTTTCCCAGATCTACTTCTGAAACAATTAATTTATCTGCATTAGGATGTTTATTAACCGATTTTACTTCACCAACAATTATCCCATCGAGTCCGCCTTTAACTGACTCAAATTCTTCAATGCCCTCCACTTCAAGACCAGTGTTGGTAAGTATTTCGGCCATTTCTTTGGGATGTACATCGGTTTTGATGTATTCTTTAAGCCAATTGTATGAAATTTTCACAATGTGTTGTTATTTTAATAAAATTCGAATGTAATTGATTTTTGGTATTTAATTGTTAACGGAAAGTTACAGCCAATTGTGAACAATAGATACCTCAGGCATTCAAATTTTAATTTCAGAAAGCCTGTCTGATCAATGTACAAAAATAATGAAAATACTCAGAATGAAAATATTGATATGAATTGGATATCATTGATTGGATCACAGGAATTTTACCTCATGGTTTAGTAACCAAAGACAAAATTGATATCGAACTTAAATTCCATTAAGTTTTATCAGAATTTCGATCATTCTTTTGAATCGGGTGATTAATATTATCAGAATTAGCAGATTTACATATCTTTGTACCGCTTTTTGAAAACAGTTATGAAAAATAATAAACCTCTAATATTAATTACCAATGATGATGGGATTCACGCAGGTGGGTTAAAAACATTGGTAGAAGTGGCCAGGAATTTTGGTGAGGTTGTTGTTGTTGCACCTGATGATGGTCAATCAGGAATGTCCCATGCAATAACTATAAAACAACCAATAAGGATTAATTCCATTCGAGAAGAAGAGGGCCTTAAGATGTATTCTTGTTCAGGGACACCGGTCGATTGCGTAAAACTTGCTCTCAATCAACTGCTTGATAGAAAACCTGATTTGCTATTATCTGGAATAAATCATGGATCAAATGCCTCTGTTAGTGTTATTTATTCTGGTACTATGGCAGCTGCCATTGAGGGAGGAGTTAATGATATTCATTCTATTGGCTTCTCATTGCTTGATTATTCACCTCATGCAGACTTTAGAGTTACAAGGAACATAATTAAAAGAGTTTTAAAAGAGGTATTGAAAAACGGGATTCCAACTGAGATTTGCCTGAATGTTAATATACCAGCAATTAAGGAAAATGAAATAAAAGGAATAAAAATATGCAGGCAGACCAAAGGTTTCTGGCAAGAAGAGTTTGATAAAAGAACAGATCCTTTTAACAGGGACTATTATTGGCTTACCGGGTATTTCAATAACAAAGAACCTGAGGCTTCAGATACAGATGAATGGGCTTTAAAAAATGGATATGTATCTATTGTTCCTATTCGGGTTGATTATACTTGCTTTGATTATGTGCCTGAATTAAAGAAGAGACGTTTTTAAATAGATTGAAAATACTCAAATGAAAACTAGGTTTAATAATCAATTGTTAGGAGTTATTTTAGGTTTGATTTTGCCTGTTTTAAGTTTTTATATAATCTATCTCCTATTATCAGGCTCACTAAATCTGGTAGATTATTTTGAGAAAATAAAATCAACAAATGTATTTACAAAGTTGCTTAGCCTGGCAGTTCTCCCGAATTTATTGTTATTTTTCATTTTCATCTGGCTGAATTACTTAAAATCAGCAAGGGGAATAGTTGGAGCTACGTTTTTATCAACATTTATCATTATTGCTTTGAAACTTTTGCTGTAAATTTTAGTTAATATATTCTTTAACCAGAATTATTTTGAAAATATTTTAAATCTAACAAATTCTTTACTTTTGAGTTTTAAAAACAGAGATGCTGGCCCTTTTTAGAAAAGAAATAAGTTCATTTTTTAGTGCCCTGACAGGATATGTGGTTATTGGGATTTTTCTTCTTGCGAATAGCCTTTTTATATGGGTATTTCCTGGAGGATTAAATGTTCTTGACAGTGGTTATGCATCGCTTGATACCTTGTTTTTTATTGCACCCTGGGTATTTCTTTTTCTTATTCCCGCTATTACAATGCGGATGTTCTCGGAAGAGAGTAGGACAGGAACTATAGAATTACTTTTCACTAAACCCTTGAGTGATATTGAGGTAATACTGGCCAAGTACCTGGCAGGTTTGGTGCTTGTAATTTCTTCCTTATTGCCTACCTTAATTTATTTTATATCGGTATATATTCTTGGCAGTCCAGTTGGAAATATCGATGTGGGAGGCTTTTGGGGTTCATTTATTGGACTTTTTTTTCTTGCCGGTATATATGTTGCAATAGGGATCTTTACTTCTTCCTTTACTGATAACCAGATAATTGCATTTCTATTTGCTATTCTTTTAAGTTTCATACTGTTTACGGGATTTGATTCTATTAGCTCACTTCCTCTATTTGAATCTATAAACCAGTTTGTTGTAACAATTGGTATAAATGAGCATTATAAGTCGATGAGTAGAGGCGTAATTGATTCACGTGACATTGTATATTTTATTGGCATTATAACCATTTTTCTTTTTAGCACGAAACTTATACTTCAAAGCAGGAAATGGTCTTAATGAATGAATTATAATTACTGAAGAATTTTGAAGAAAAGAGAAAGAATATTAAAAAGTTTATTTCAGTTATTAGCAATTGTTGCCGTAATTGCTGTGGTGGCTTATTTCTCCTCTATTTGGTACTTTAGGATTGATCTTACCTCTGAAAAACGCTATACCCTCTCAAATACCACTCAGGAAATACTTTCTAATCTCCCAGGAGAAGTTTATGTTCAGGTTTACCTTGATGGTGATATGCCGATAGGTTTAAAAAAAATGCGGACTGCCATTGCTGAAATGCTTGATGAGTTTCGGGTGAGATCAAAAAGAAATTTAAGTTATGAGTTTATTAATCCCTCTGAAGAGACAGATATTAGCTTAAGGAATAAAGTTTACGAAGAATTGTACAGTAAAGGTTTACAGCCTATTAATGTCCAATCAAGTGATGAAGAAGGTGGAAAATCGCAAAAAATTATCTTTCCTGGAGCCATCCTTAATTACAATGGATTGGAAATGCCTTTAAACCTGCTAAAAAGTAATCCGAATTTAAGAGCAAGTGAAAACCTGAATAGTTCAATTGAAGGTTTAGAGTATGAACTAGTTAGGGCTATTAAAACTTTAAGTACAGATACAATATATAAAATTGCCTTTATTGAAGGGCATGGGGAACTTTATGAACCTGAAGTAGAAGATGCTTCCAAGGAGCTTTCAAGGTACTATACTATCGATAGGGGTGTTATTGGAGGGAAACCTGGTGTTTTAGACGATTACAAAGCAGTAGTGATAGCCAAGCCAACAGAAAAATTTAGTGAAGCAGACAAGCTGATACTCGATCAATACCTGATGAATGGAGGAAGTCTTTTGTGGTTAATTGATCCGGTTGTGGTTGACAAGGATAGTTTAATAAACTCGAGTGTTACACTTGCATTTATTCAGCAAATTAATCTTGATGATCAGCTTTTTAAGTATGGTGTACGTATCAATCCAACTCTTATTCAGGATATCCAGTGTGCAAGAATCCCTATAAATACGGCTATTGTAGGGAATCCTCCTCAATATACACCAGTACCCTGGTTGTTTTATCCTCTTCTTCAGGGTAAGAACCACCCAATTTCGCGAAATCTAAACCTTGTTAAATCTGAGTTTGCTAGTACAATTGATACCATTTCAGGAAATGGAAATACTAGAAAAACCGTATTGTTATCATCATCATTATATTCAAAAACATTTGGTGTTCCAAACCTGATAAATTTGAATGATGTGAAAAAACCTCCACATGAGACTGAATTTACTCAGAAGAATATTCCTGTAGCTATTTTGATTGAAGGAAATTTTGAATCGGCATTTAAGAATAGAATGGTGTCTTCAATTGTTCCTGGCTTAGGGGGTAAGTTTGTTGAAAACGGAAAAGCTGCAAGAATGATTGTAGTTTCGGATGGAGATATAATTCGTAATGATGTTCGAATTCAGGGAGATAAAGTGGTGGCAATGGAATTGGGTAAGGACATGCTCACTCAACAAACATATGGAAACAAGGACTTTATATTAAATTGTGTGAATTACCTGGTAGATGATCCTGGATTGATGGAGCTCCGCTCTAGAGAATTAAGTATTCGATTGCTTGATAGGTCAAAAATTGACAATAAACGCTTAAGATGGCAACTAATTAACACCTTATTGCCTGTCATATTAATTATAATCTTTGGTTCCATACTTGGTATCTGGAAGAAAAAAAGATACACGAAAGTATAACCTTATTACCTTCTCATTCCAAATGATGAGAGTTTTGATATTTTTCACTCTTTTAATATGTTATTCCAATTTATAAATGGTGGATAATAGAAAACTAATTATAATAATATTTTCGCTTCTAATACTTGCAGCCGGTGCTGTATTTATAATCCGTAGTTTTAATAATCAGGTACCTGATTTTGCGGTTAAAAATGAAGAAGCTATAAATAGGGTAGAACTTAATTCAGATAAGGGATCAATTAGGCTTGAAAGAAAAAATGAGATCTGGATATTGAATGGAAATGGGGAGGCCCGATTGGATGCTGTTAGAGCGCTTCTAAAAACCCTTACGAATATTGAAATCAAATCACCTGTTAAAAAGGAAAGTGTCGAAAAGATTCGTTCATCTGACAATATCGAAACAGTTGAAGTTCGGATATCAGGTCCACTAAAACAACTCAAGAAATATACTGTGTACAAAGTTTCTTCCAATGCTTATGGGAATATAATGACGAAAGGTAAAAAGGGTAGCTCATATATTACAAACCTTCCCGGATACCCTGGCGATATTGGAATTTTTTATACTACCCAGATAAACTATTGGAAACCACATATTCTTTTCGATTACAAAATAGGAGATATTTTTTCAGTTGAGTTTATAAATATTGATGACCCTAATAACTCTTTTCTTATTTCAAGGAATGAATCGGGGTCTTTTAACCTTGAAGATTATAATGGGGAAGTTTTAAAAAATGCAGATCCTGGGAAGATAACAAGATACATTAGTTATTTCCACAATATTGGTTTTGAAAAATTTGTTGAACAGGAATCAGGAGCATTGTCTGATAAAATTATGCAATCTCAAGTTTTATACACAATTAGGGTAAAGAATATACTTGGAGATGTTAAGGAGGTTAAAATCTATCCTGTAATCCACGAAGATGGCTCTGGAGATATTGATAAAAATTATATCTATGCAAGTATTTCATCGGAGAATGAACTGGTACTTGTGAAATATTTTGCTTTGGATCCGATTTTAAAAAAGCCAGACTATTTTTTCAAATAAAATGTGTTTTTGCACATTGCATTTTTACTGTTTGTAAATCCTATAAATATCTCTGTATTTATAAGCCCAGGTCCTTTATAAATCATTGAAAAAAGGCTTAATTTTATATTTGTCCCTTCTTTTTTTTTTCGTATAATTGATAACTCATATTACTATCTGGAAAATGACTTGAAACTTTAGATGAGTAATATGCTGAAATTGTTGTAATCATTTAATTATTAATTTATTATAGGATTCATTTTCTAAAAGTATATAGTTAAATCATATTATTGACACATTAGAAAACTGCATAAAATATGAAATTTGTAATCTCTAGTTCTGAATTACTTAGCCATCTTACGGCTATTGGTCGAGTAATTAGTGCGAAAAATACATTACCTATACTCGATAATTTCTTGTTTAACCTGGATGGAAACGATTTACTCATTACAGCTTCTGATCTTGAGACAACTCTAAGTACCAAACTTACTGTTGAAAATGCTAGCGATTCTGGAATTATTGCACTTCCGGCCAAAATTCTAAATGATACCTTAAAAGAGTTTTCTGATCAGCCTTTAACTTTTGATATAAACCTTGATACTTTGGCTGTTGTGATAATTTCAGAAAACGGTCGATTTAATATTGTTGGGCAGAAAGGCCTTGATTATCCTCAACTACCAATCCTGAAGGAGGATAAGAAAAACACCCTTATATTGGATCCGGAGATTCTTTTGTCAGGAATTGGTAAAACACTCTTTGCCACCGCCGATGATGAGTTAAGACCAGTAATGAATGGGATTTTCCTCGAATTATCTGTGGATAGTATCACCTTTGTTTCTTCCGATGCCCATAAATTAGTGCGGTACAAACGAACCGACGCAAAGGCAGATCAGGATTCATCGTTTATATTTCCAAAAAAACCAGCATCCTTGCTAAAATCCATTCTACCAAAAGAGGATGATCAGGTGAAAATAGAATTTGATGATAAAAATGCATGTTTTACATTATCAGATTTCAAACTTGTATGCAGACTTGTGGAAGGTAATTATCCAAGTTACAATTCAGTTATTCCAAATGACAACCCCAATAAGCTGACTATTGATCGTGTAGAACTTTATAACACATTAAAACGTGTTTCTGTCTTTTCTAATCAGGCAAGCAATTTAGTGAAACTTCAATTAAGTGGAAACCAAATAACAGTATCAGCTCAGGATATTGATTTTTCAATTTCAGCTTATGAAAGACTAAATTGTCAATACGAGGGTGATGAAATGGAGATTGGATTTAAATCTGTATTCCTCATTGAAATATTGTCTAACCTTCCTTCAGATGAGGTAGTTTTTGAGTTGTCTGATCCTTCAAGAGCGGGAATTATGGTTCCTGCAGAAAAGGAAATTGAAGAAGAAGACATTCTCATGTTGTTGATGCCAATGATGATCGGAACCTGATAAAACTTTATTTTGCGATACCCGTTCAATTTTAGATTCTCAAAGTATTTTTATTCACTGTTTGTATCTTCAAGAAAGGACATGTAGTGATTCTTTAAATCCATAAATTTTGGAATTAAATCTTAACAATCCAATTGCCTTTTTTGATCTTGAAACAACTGGTATTGACATTGTTTCTGACCGAATAGTTGAAATATCAATTCTTCGAATTTCCCAAAATGGAGAAGAGGATATTCTTACTCAAAGGATAAATCCCGGGGTACCCATTCCTGCGAAAACAACTGAAATACATGGAATATCTGATGAAGATGTAAAAGATTCACCTGGATTTAAAGAAGTTGCAAAAAAACTCGCAAAGTTTATCGAGGGTTGTGATCTTGGTGGTTATAATTGTAATAAATTTGATGTTCCTTTACTTGCAGAAGAGTTTTTGAGAGTGGGGGTTGAGGTAGGTTTCAAAAAAAGAAAAGTGGTTGACGTTCAGGTTATCTTTCATAAAATGGAGCAAAGAACCTTGACCGCTGCTTATAAATTTTACTGTTCAAAAAATTTAGATGATGCACATAGTGCTCAGGCAGATACCATAGCTACTTATGAGGTTCTGAAGGCACAACTCAATCGTTATGAAAACCTGGAGAATGATATGCAATTCTTATCCCAGTTTTCATCTCATAATAAAAATGTCGATTTCGCCGGAAGAATTGTTTACAATGATGAGGGGGTTGAGGTCTTTAATTTTGGAAAATTTAAAGGAAAATCAGTTGAGCAGGTATTGAAGGATGAGCCAGGATATTATGGTTGGATTATTAATGGTAAATTTCCATTATACACAAAAAATGTAGTCACAGAGATAAAGATGCGGGGTTTTGGCAAGTGATAAAGATCCGTTCTAACAGGCAAACAGCCTATTGAATTATAATATATTTATGAATTTTAAAAATTGATCTTGTGAAAATAATATGCATTGGAAGAAATTATAGTGAACATGCGAAAGAGTTGAATAATCCTCTTCCCGAGAAACCGGTTTTTTTTATGAAGCCCGATTCATCCATTTTAAAAAACAATAAGCCATTTTTTTTACCCGATTTCTCACAGGATGTGCATTACGAAGTTGAGCTAGTACTTAAGATATCCAAATTGGGAAAAAATATTGATGAAAAATTTGCAGATAGATATTTTAACGAAATTGGAATTGGGATTGATTTCACTGCTAGAGATCTCCAGAAGGAATGCAAAAGCAAAGGACTACCATGGGAAATCGCCAAAGCATTTGAGAATTCAGCCCCTCTCGGTAAGTTCCTCCCAAAGGAAAACTTCTCAGATCTGGGAGATATTAAATTTCATTTAAATATTAACGATCAAACAGTTCAGATGGGAACATCAAGAGATATGATATTTTCATTCAATAAACTCATTTCCTATTTATCTCAGTTCTTCACGCTTAAAACAGGTGATCTTATATTTACTGGTACACCCGCCGGTGTCGGACCAGTGCACAAGAATGATCATTTGCTGGCATACATCGAAGATAAATTATTGCTCGATTTCAGGGTGAAATAAATTCAAGTTGCCTCTTTTGAATTCTATTATTCGAAGGAAATTTCCGTTACCTTATTTAATCGGTAAACCGGATATCTCTTGTGGCTCTTTTCATAATAGAGGGAATTCACATAAATAAAACTCATTTGTGCATAGCCATTTGCTGCAAATTCAGGATTGTTGGCTTTCTTTTCCTCAAATTCTTTTTTTAATTCAGGATGAGCCTCGAGATAATTGATTGCCTTTTGTTCAAATCCAGAAGGTGAAAAGTACTCTCTTCGGTCAAATACTGGATTAAAAAAGTTCCAGCTTAGGTAGGAGTCAATTCCTGTAGGCTCAAGTACTTCCATTATAAACCTGTTTGAAGCTTGATTCATTTCAATGATATAATCACCCTTGTAGAATTGAATTTCCTGTTTCTCATGAGTAGTTTTAATATCATTAATCACAAAGTGTCCATTGCTTGGTCTTTGTGAATATTTAAAGGAATTCAGATAGTAGGCTTCAACCTCTAGTTTTAGATCACTCTGTAACCTGGATAGTCTAATTCCATTAATTTCCAGATATTCTATTGCTTTCTCCCATGCCTGCGGAATAACATAATATTCAGGTTTAATAATAGTGTCATTTGGAGAAAAATATTGGTAATAAGGAACTTCTTTGGAGTAAGGTGAATTCCTATCGTAATAGTAATTCATGATTCCAGTGAGCGGACTTTTTTTCATTTCACCATTGTATCCCTTAAATAATAACAATTCTTTGTGATTCTTATCCAGAACCCATCTCGAAACAAAAACTTTTTCTTCGATTGAAGCTAAATCTGCTTGCTTCTTTGTTTCAATTATCTCTTTGTAATTTTTGTTTGAAAATTCAGCCAATGCAGAGAGAAAATGATAAACAGACTTAACCTGATCTCCGAATTTTTTATACACATGGTTTTCTGTCATGAAGGCATATGTATTAAACAGAGAAGCAAAACCAGTTGAAACTCTTGGTGCATCAAAATATGAAGATATCCCATCATTAGCGTTCCTGGTGTTCCAGTTTACATAAGGAGTCATTTCATACGGCGATTTTTTCATTTTTTCATATAAATCAGGAACCATTTTATCTTTAAAAAAAGAACTCATTGGCTCAGGAAGTCTCTGAAAAACTGTTGCTATCAAAGTCAGTGTATATTGATGGTCAGATCCATTCGTAGTATGAGTGTCAAGAAAGACTTCAGGTTTCCAATTATGGAAGGCTTGAACCAATGATCTGGCATTCTTACTGTCCATTTTTATAAAATCACGATTTAAATCGAGATTTTTACCATTTCCCCTAAAACCTGATTCAGGCGGTGTATCCTGATTTGTTCTGTTATAAGGGCTGCGGTTTAAGTGTCCTCCAATATTGTAAACAGGAATTATGCAAATTACGGTGTTATCAAGGTATTTACCCTTTTTATCTTTATTGTCGAGTACATTCATAGCAAACTGAATGCTTGCATCAATTCCGGGGGGTTCACCAGGATGTATACCATTATTAACAAAAATGACACATCTTTTTTTTGAATGAACTGATTCGGGACTAAAATCTGAATCCTTTGACATTACAAACAGGTGAAGTGGTTTCCCTATATCAGTTTCTCCTATTGTAAATAGTCTAGCAGATTCGTGTTTCTCATCTAGAAGTTTATAGGCCTTAATAACCTCATCATAGGTAAGAGTTTCGTCGTTTTCATATCGAAGCTTTATTTGACCATTGAGTATTGGACTTGAAATCAGGATAATAACGCTGCTTAAAAGAATAATTAAATATGCTCTCATGTATGGTATTCTTAAAAATTTGGATGAAGGTAAATTTAAATTTTTTGATCTTCCAATGCAAAATTGAGATTTAAGTTAATAAGTTACCAACATGTTTACCAATATTGTTGTATTCATAAACGAATTCTGAAAAAAATTCGAGAATCTCCTGACTTTCATTTAAAGATTGAATGTGAGGTAAAATTTTCTCTGGTGAAATCATGTCTTGAATTATTAACTTATCCAATAAATTGACTATTTTAATTGTACTTGGATTTGTCAAGGTATTTGTATCTATTTTAATGTCATGCAAAAGTTCAGAATAAAATAACTTGGTTATATGGTACCTGTTCCGGTGAAAGTTAACGAGATCATTGTAGTTTGAAAATTGAGTACTAAAGTGGTTAAATCGTGAATCCAGGCTAAACAAAACTTCCTGAGGAATATTCTGTCTTGGGTAATCCCTTAAAACATATATTTCCCAATAGCGAAATATCCCAATTATTCCAAAAGAATCTAAATCATCGGCAACACAGAGGAATGGTAGGGTATCTACCTTTTCAATCACTTTTTTGAAAATATCTTTTCTGTAAGATTTATCATCATGGTACTCAATGGCATCGAGGATGTGGTTTAGCTCCTTAGGTTTGGTCAGGCACTTGGTTTTGAAAAATTCTTCACAAATCCCCCTGCTTAATTTCCCATGTTTTGAATCATAGGATATTGACATTCCCGTATCGTGAAACAATGATGTGATTAATAAATTTTCAATTGATATTATATCAATATGTTGTGTGATTCTTGTATAAGAGGTAATTAGTTCTTTAGCATAGTTCCATGTGCGAATTGAATGAAAATGATCATGAGAGGGTAGCCACTTATCCTTAAACACATCTTTTATGTAAGGCAGAATAACATGCAACCATTTATCCTCAATTTTTTTAATTTTTTCAGATACAATCATATTCTG
Organism: uncultured Bacteroidales bacterium; assembly: GCA_963750735.1. Classification (GTDB taxonomy): domain Bacteria; phylum Bacteroidota; class Bacteroidia; order Bacteroidales; family VadinHA17; genus JANTGF01. Next base: position 144,982 of record CAVVRY010000019.1, read on the forward strand.
AGAAATAAAAAAAAGCAAAAAAGATTCCTTTTTTGCTTTTATAAATAATTGTGTACTGGTATTTAATTTGATTCTGACATCTCTCTTGCAATATCTAGAATTGTAGTATCATCAAGAATAACAATTCCACCATCAGGGCCTTGCTCAATATGGATCCCAACACTTTCACCTTTACTGTAATTAGAACCTCCAAAATAATTTCTTACAGTTTCAACATTCAAATCAAGTTTTTCAGCTATCCTGTGCATACTCCCATCAGGCAATTGATCTTTAATTTTTCGCAACTCATTAAAAGTAATTGTTTTAGTCATATCTTTCTATTTATTTGGATAAAATTAAACTGCCTTGTAAAGATAATGAATTTTAAGAAAAGAATAATCATAATTAAGTCATTTTGAGACAAGATAAATCAATACCTGGAACAGTTTTACACTTTTCCAAACTGAAACCTTGGTTGCTAAATGCTTGCAAATAAGTATTATAATTATATTATTTTATTTATAGAGGATTGTTTTCTTATAATTTGTGCCACAAAAGTTAAAAAGAGTTAAAAGCTGGTTATGTAAAATAGAAATTCATCAAATAATGTAATTATATTGAAAAAGCCAGCATTTTTAAGTACTTTCATGACTAATCACATATACCTGCCCTGCTTCATCCCTGGTTACTTTAATTTCTTCACCCGAATTAATAAAACCTACCTCTGAAATTGCATCAAATATTTCACCATCCACTTCAACTTTACCTGATGGCCTTAGAATTGTGATGGCCTTCCCAATCTTACCTATTTTCTTTTTTTGAGTGGCTGCATCAACTCCAACAAATCCTAATTCTTTGTCCTGAATTGAATACAGGGCAAATTTTAAGCGCTTTGATCCAAATAACTGCTTGGTTAAAATTAATGAAATAGTTAGGGATAAAAATATAGACACCATTACTATGAATAGTGCTTTTACTGTAGCTTCTATAGCAAGTTTCATATCCAATTGAAAGACAATATTATCAACCATACTTAATGTTAGTCCGGTAATCAAGAGAATGACCCCACTTATGCCCGCTACCCCAAACCCCGGAATAGCAAATATTTCTACAGCTATAAGGATTAGGCCAACAAAAAATAAAATCAACTCCCAATTAGCAACAAGCCCTTCAACATAAAGTGGTGCAAAATATAAAACTGCAGCGAAGATTGCTGCCCCCAGTGGAAAACCAATTCCCGGGGATTGTAATTCGTAGTAAATTCCTCCAACAATAACCATTATAAGGAGTCCTGAAATTATCGGCGAAACCAAAAAGTGAATGATCTTGTCAGTCGTTGAAGGGACATATTCTTTTAGCTCGTAACTTTCAATCCCAGCTAATTCAAGAACTTCTTGAATATTTTCTGCTTTTCCCTCACAATAGCCCACCGCAATTGCTTCATCAGCAGTCAAAGTCAATACTTTTCCAGTATCACTTAAATTTTCAATATAAACGGAGGGATCAACCATTGCTTCAGCAATTTTTGGATCACGATACCATTTATAAATTGTATCATTGCCCTGAATTAAGGTATCCTTGCCATGAGTTTCTGCTGTGGATCGCATAGTTGATCGCATAAATGATTGGAATTTATCCGGAACTTGCTGACCAGATTGATTAACCACTGTAGCTGCTCCAATACTGGCACCGGGTCTCATATATATTCGGTCACACGCAATGGATATCAATGCTCCGGCAGAAGCAGCGTTATTATCAACAAAAACATAGGTAGGTATATCACAATTTAGAATTCGAGTGCGAATAGAATCGGCAGAAGTAACAAGACCACCATAAGTATTCATATGTATTATTATATAGTCAGCTCCCAAAGAACTGGCCTCTTCCATACTTTTTTTTGTTATTCTCCATACAGGTTCCGCAATTTCTTTTTTAATATCAAACTTGTATACCAAAACTTTCTCACTAGAACTACTGCCATCCTGGCCAAATAAGCTTAAAGGCAAAAGCGCTATGGCAATAATTGAAATAAATTTTGAGAATTTTGACATGGTTATTTATTTTAAGTCATTAACTAAATTCAGAAACAGATCCAAACCCTTTCTTTTCTTGTCATCCAGTATATAGCTTATATCATTTGACAAGTATTCAAATAATTCAGGTTTTTCGAGTGCAGAATTATCCGGAATTTCATTCACTGCCTTCATCATATTATTTACTCCGTATTGCAACGCCTTGTTAAATTTACTCAAAAAATTAGATTCTATATGTTTATTTGATGTCCAAGTTGCAAAAACAAAAGGTAAACCGGTAAATAAATACCATTGTTCCGATAGATCAAAACAATACTTATAATTTTTACTCATTCTGAAAGATCTGTCACCAATTACCACACCAGCTTGTTTTTCACTCAAAGGAGTTTTTTCATATCCGGGAGATGCATTTATCCAATTGACCTCAATATTCCAGTAATTTTTAGCCAATATTTTTGCCAGCAAAACGGAAGTTCTTGATTGATAATCAAGCATAATTGTATTTATCTGGTTTATCTTGGTATTACTGTATAAAATGACTGATTTTACTTTGCCAACCGACCCTATGCAAAAATCGGAAATAATGTTATTGTAGCCAATTTGTGGGAGAATTGCTACCGGAACGAGCCCAATATCAGCTTTATCTTTTATAAGTTTTTCTGCACAAACAGAAGGATTATCTAATGTAAGCTCTATTTGATCAAGTATCTCGTGGTTTTTAAGTCCATAAATAAATGGAATAGTGTTCAAATATGATACAGCGGATATTCTATATTTATTCATCTAATAACTAGTGCCTTAATTTTATTAAAATTGATCAGCGTTTAGGTAGTGTATCCAAAAAGCCAATTGATTTGGTGGGTTGAAATTACAAAAAACATTAATTCTTCCCGGGTGTTTCACAAAATAATATATCAGAGGTCATAGGCTAATTCAATTTTATGAATAATTGATATTATATAACTTTCCTATTATGTAGCGATGATAAATTTTCATATTAAAATACATACCTTTGTATTCGCTGCAATAACGGGACAATTATGGATACAAATTTTTTAAATGCCATTTCACCAGTGGATGGAAGGTATGCTGAAAAGGTAAAAAATCTATCTCCTTACTTTTCTGAAGCTTCATTATTTAAATACAGACTTCAAATTGAGGTTGAGTATTTCATTGCATTATGTACATTGCCATTGCCTCAATTGAGTGAATTTAAAAGAATTAACTTTATAAAATTGAGGGAGTTATATACAGATTTTCAATTGTCTTCAGCTAAGAGGATGAAGGATATTGAAAAAACAACCAATCATGATGTTAAAGCCGTAGAATATTATCTGAAAGAGAAATTTGATGAACTTGGAATTTCTGATTATAAAGAATTTATTCATTTTGGGTTAACATCACAAGATATTAATAATACTGCTGTTCCGAAGTTGTTTTTTGATTCTCTTCACGAAATTTACATCCCACTGCTGGAAGATTTGATTTTAAAGATGAAGACACTTTCACGGGATTGGAAGTCCGTTTCAATGCTGGCTAGAACACATGGGCAACCAGCTTCTCCAACTACTTTAGGCAAAGAATTTTTGGTTTTTGTTGATCGCCTGGAAAACCAATTAGGCACTCTTCTTTTAATTCCCAAATCCTCAAAATTTGGAGGTGCTACAGGTAACTTTAATGCACATGTTGCAACTTACCCTGATATTAACTGGATAGAATTCGCTGATAATTTTGTTAATGAAACCCTTGGCCTTTACCGTTCAAAAATCACAACTCAAATTGAACATTATGATTTTTTGGCTTCTGCTTTTGATAACCTCAGGAGAATAAATACCATTTTAATTGATTTTGATCGGGATATCTGGACCTATATTTCAATGGACTACTTCAAGCAAAAAATAAAAAAAGGAGAAATCGGTTCATCTGCAATGCCACATAAAGTTAATCCTATTGATTTTGAGAATTCAGAAGGAAACCTTGGGATGGCAAATGCGATATTTGACTTTCTAGCAAATAAGCTACCTATTTCACGTTTACAGAGAGATTTAACTGATTCAACTGTATTAAGAAATATTGGAGTACCAATTGCCCATACAATTATTGCTTTCAAGTCTACGATAAAAGGCCTGAATAAACTCCTAATTAACCAGGAAAAAATATATGCTGACCTTGAAAATAACTGGAGTGTGGTTGCTGAAGCTATTCAAAATATTTTAAGACGGGAAGGATACCCTAATCCATATGAAACACTATTAACCCTAACAAGAAAGAATACTTTTGTAGATAAGGAGACCATTACTAACTTTATAAAAGAACTTTCAGTATCTGAGAAAGTTAAAAAGGAGATGTTAAATATTACACCCTTGAATTATACTGGAATTACTGACTACGACCCTCTCTAGGATATAATAATGAAACAATTTCTCTCCGTACTATCTTATATTAAACCTTATTGGAAGCATGCATTTCTGAATGTTTTGTTTAATGTTTTAGCTGCAATTTTTGCCCTGTTTTCATTTTCTATGGCTATACCTTTTCTTGGAATTCTTTTCGAAACACAGAATCCTGCCATTGAGAAAGTACCTCTTGAATTCTCTATGGAATCAATAATGGCAAATGTTAATTATTTTCTAACACAAATTATTGTAATTCATGGAAAAGCCACGGCTTTGTTATATGTAAGCATTGCAGTAATAATTGTTACCTTTTTGAAAACCGGCTCTGTATACCTGGCAAATTATTTCATTGTACCTGTAAGGACTGGAGTTGAAAAAGATATTAGAAATAAAATTTTCCGAAAAATTTTAAAACTTCCACTAGCATATTATACTGAAGCCAGGAAAGGGGACATCATTTCAAGAATTTCAACAGATGTTAAGGAGGTTGAAATATCGATTATGAGTTCTCTTGAAATGCTTTTTAGAGATCCTGCTACAATTATTATTTTCCTTATATCAATGTTTTTGATGAGTTATCAGCTCACGCTGTTGGTCCTGATCTTATTGCCCATCAGTGGGTTTTTTATTGGCCGTCTGGGTAAAAAATTAAAAACCACCTCATTTAAGGGACAAAAGAAGATGGGATTCTTATTATCTGTTATTGAAGAGTCTCTTTCTGGATTGAGAATTATTAAAGCTTTTAATGCGGAGGATTACTTTATAACCAGGTTTCTAAAAACCAATGATACATATACCTGGTTGCAGAGAAAAATTCATAGGAGAAGGTATTTAGCCAGTCCTATGAGTGAATTTTCCGGAACCTTAATTATGATGATATTAATGTACTATGGAGGTCGGATTGTCCTGGTAGGAGATTCGAGTTTGCCACCGGAAGTATTTATCACATTTATTATTGTCTTTTCGCAAATAATTAACCCGGCGAAAAGCTTATCAGCTGCCTATTTCAATATTCAAAAAGGGCTGGCTTCAATAGATCGAATAAATGGAGTGCTAAATGCACAGGAAACTATAGTTGAGAAGAAGGATGCAATTTCTATTTCAGAATTCAAAGACAATATCAAATATGAAAATGTATATTTCAAATATAATACAGAGCCTGTTTTAAAAAATATTAACCTGGAAATAAAAAAAGGTCAAACAATTGCACTTGTTGGGCAATCAGGAGGAGGGAAATCAACCCTGGCAGATTTGCTTCCCAGATTTATTGATCCTGAATCAGGAAGCCTTCAGATTGATGGAATAAATATCGATCAGTTTAAGGTAACTGATTTAAGGCATTTGATGGGAATTGTTACGCAGGAACCAATACTTTTTAATGATACTTTTTTTAATAATATAGCATTTGGACTTTCTGATATTAGTGAAGAAATGGTTGTAAACGCAGCAAAGGTGGCAAATGCACATGATTTTATAATTGAAACACCAATGGGCTATCAGGCCAACATTGGAGAGCGAGGGAGTAAGCTTTCGGGAGGACAAAGACAAAGAATAAGTATAGCTCGTGCCCTTCTTAAAAATCCCCCAATTCTAATTCTTGATGAGGCTACTTCTTCACTTGATACTGAGTCTGAAAAATTAGTTCAGGATGCCATTATAAAATTAATGGAAAACCGGACTTCCATTATTATTGCACACAGACTGTCAACCATTAAAAATGCAAATGAGATTTGTGTAATTCAGGATGGGGAAATTATTGAGAGAGGCCGGCATAAGGACCTAATTGCCAGAAAAGGACATTATTATATCTTACACAAACTTCAGGCATCGGATTAATGGTTAATCCTTGGCCCAAGGTCGTCATGGTTAAGATTTTCTGCTCAGATAAGGCATATCAACAGCTCTCATTCCAAAAACAAAGGAGTTAAGAATAATTTGCACCAGAATCTTTAAACTCTTTTCTGGAAAGAGATATTATTTGACGATCCAATTAGGCAAGATACCTTGCAATCCAAATTAATCCCTTTTTAGTTGCTCTTATAAAGTTTTTCATATCATCTGTGCTTTCCCAGGCAAGTCTGACTCTACAATCTAAAAACAAAAAACCCGCAGTTTGTCTGCGGGCTTAATTAGTTTTGCGGAGAAAGAGGGATTCGAACCCCCGGTACCTTGCGGTACAACGGTTTTCAAGACCGCCGCATTCGACCACTCTGCCATTTCTCCAAAATCAGCTGCAAAAATATGAAATATTTTGATTTTTTGTAGATTTCATAAGGTTTTTAACAATTTTTTTTCAAATGTTAAAAAAAAGTCAAAATCCACTATATTTAACCTAATGCACAATAAATGAGAATATTAGATGTTCTGTGATGTGTTTTTCTTCAAAATCGACCTTAAATCCCCCTTTTTTTTTAGGATTTTTTTTTGCAAAATTTGCTAAAACCTAGAAATAGTCTATATTTGTAGAGGTTTGACAATCTAAAAAAATGAATTACTAACCCAAAAGTTTTTATTATTATGAACAAAGCTGAATTAATTAATGAGATTGCTGATCAGGCTAATTTATCAAAAGCTGATGCAAAAAGAGCTCTTGACGCATTTGTAGGTGCAACAACTGGTGCACTTAAAAAAGGTGACCGTGTAGCTTTAGTTGGCTTTGGTTCTTTCTCCGTTTCAAAAAGGAATGAAAGAACTGGACGTAATCCTCAAACAGGTGCGCCTATCAAAATTAAGGCTAAGAATGTTGTTAAATTCAAAGCTGGAAGTGAACTATCTGACACAGTTTAGTAAGAAATTTCATTGAATTTATAGGGAGTGCTTTTGTGCTCCCTTTTTTTATTTCTTACATTTCAATTTGAAGTATTTTGCGATATGAAAAAGTCGTTAATTGACCACCTTTCCAATTTTGTTACTGATAGGAGGATGAGCTTATTTGAGCAAATTTTGAATGATAGAACCAGGTATATAACGGTTGTACTTGAAGATATTTACCAGTCTCATAATGCCAGTGCTGTACTTAGAAGTTGTGATGTGTTTGGTATTCAGGATGTTCATATTATTGAAAATAAAAATAAGTATACTGTAAATCCTGATGTAACCTTGGGATCAGATAAATGGTTAAACATTACTAAATACAGTTCTGGTGAGGACAATACTGAAGAAGCTATAAACAAAATTAGATCCCAAGGCTATAGGATCATAGCTGCAACACCTCATGATAAATCAGTCCCACTTAAGAATTTTGATTTGAAAAATGGTAAAGTTGCACTTGTTTTCGGTACAGAATTAAGAGGCCTTTCTGAAGAAGTACTTAAAAATTCTGATGAATTCGTTCATATCCCAATGTTTGGCTTTACTGAAAGTTTAAATATTTCTGTTTCGGTAGCAATAATTTTACATTCTTTGTCTGAAGAATTGAGAAAACTAAATATCAATTGGCAATTAAGCCAAAAAGAGAAGGATTTAATTCTTAGAAACTGGTTAATGAGATCGATAAATAAATCTGAACTTATTGAAAAAAAATTCAATAGCGAAAACTTAAATGAAATTTTGTGAGAAAATTCTTTTATTTCGCTAGAGTTTTAATATTAAAGAAAAATGTATATATTTGATTAATATCAAATTTCCATTGATGAACAATGGAAACTTGGAAGTGAATACAGAAAATAATTAGGAAATGAATTGCATAATTGTAGACGACGATAAACTTTCAATCAAGGTGTTGGAGGAATATCTTATTAAAACCGAGGGTATTGACAACCTGGGTTCTTTTTGCAATGGAGTTGATGCTGCAAATTTTTTATCAAAAAATGAGGAAGTAGATTTGGTTTTTCTTGATATTGAAATGCCTGAAATGAATGGTATTGATTTTTTGAGTAGCTTGGGAAGCCTTCCTCAGATAATAATTACCTCTTCAAAAGAAAAGTATGCTCTAAGTTCATATGATTTTGATGTAACCGATTACCTGTTAAAACCGATTAGCTATTCAAGGTTTTATAAATCAATTGAAAAAGCTAAGAAACGCTTTTCACTTTCTGTGTTTAAGTTAGATGGTAAAGATGAAATATTTATTAAAAAGGGTTCCAATCTTATTAAGTTAAGGTTTAACGATATTTTGTGGATTGAAGCACTCGAAAACTATGTGATTTTAAATACTAGGAAAGATAAATACACCATACATTTCACAATGAAATCCATTGAGAAAAAACTACCGAGTCCCATTTTTAGTAGAGTTCATAGGTCATTCATTGTAAATACCAAAAGTATTTCAATTATAAGGGATAATGCGCTTGAAATTACCCATGGTCGCCACAATGAAACTATTCCGATTGGTAAATCATACAAAGAGAACCTTTTAAGGGATATAAATCTAATGACAAAGTAATCTCGAAATCTTTCGATTCTGCAAGTAAATTTGAATGATCTCAGAACGTCAACTTTTCCTGAACCACGTTGCTCAAACATCTAGCTCTCCAATAATGCTCGAAATTGACCGAGCAGAAGGAGTTTATTTGATCTCAAGGGATGGAAAAAAATATATTGATCTGATTTCAGGTATTTCTGTTAGCAATCTAGGTCATAGTCATCCTGCAGTAATTAAGGCTATAAATGACCAGGTGGCTAAACATATGCACTTAATGGTTTATGGTGAATATGTTCAAACTCCTCAGGTAAAATATGCCTCCCTCTTAACTCAACAATTACCTGACACACTTAATAATGTATATTTTGTGAATTCGGGTAGCGAAGCTATTGAAGGTGCTTTGAAGCTTGCGAAAAGATTTACAGGCAGGAGTGAAATTGTTTCATTCAAAAATGCATATCATGGAAGCACTCATGGAGCGTTAAGTGTGATGGGGAATGAGGAGTTTAAAAACTCATTCAGGCCATTGGTTCCAGGTGTTAAATTTCTAGAATTTAATAAAGTATCTGATATTGAGAGTATTACCAAAAGTACTGCATGTGTAATAATAGAGCCTGTCCAGGGAGAAGCTGGTATTGTGCTACCAATTGAAGGTTATCTACAAAAAATCAAGCAAAGATGTGATGAGGTAGGAGCTCTCCTGATATTTGATGAAATTCAGACAGGATTTGGACGTACAGGTAAACTCTTTGCTTTTGAACAATATAATGTTGTACCCGATGTTTTTACCATTGCAAAAGCTATGGGGGGTGGGCTTCCCATTGGAGCATTTGTATCCTCTCAGGAGATAATGTCAGTATTTAAATCAAATCCGACCCTTGGGCATATTACCACTTTTGGTGGACATCCGGTTTCGTGTGCAGCTGCATTAGCTTCGCTAAGTACTTTGCTTGATAAAAAAATTATTGAATCGGTTCCCGTAAAAGAAAAACTACTCCGTTCGCTTTTAATCCATAAAAAAATTAAAGAAGTACGAGGAAAAGGTTTGTTTTTTGCACTCGATCTTGGAGACGCTGATCTGGTTCAGAAACTAATCCAGGAGCTTCTGAGTGCTGGAATTGTGGTTGACTGGTTTTTATTTGATTCGAAATCCATTAGAATCGCACCTCCACTTATAATTTCTGAAGATCAGATTTACACCGCATGTAGTAAAATCCTAAAAGCGCTTGATTCAATCTAATACCTTAGTTTATTTTGCATTTTGTAATTTTGAAAATCATATGCAAATAATTTACCATGATTAATATGAGGAAAATATCTTTGAGGCTTTTTCTAATTTCCGGATTCTGTTTGTTTTTATTCGGAAATGTGAATGCTTTTCAAGATAAGGAAAAAAAGATTGCAGAGTTTGAAATGGAAATCTCATCATTCTTTGACCAATTGAGAAAAAGTCAGAATGATGCTGATAAGTTAGAAATCAATAAAAATGTGATAGATGTTTTTAAGAGAATGCTATCCATTGAAGGTTCTTTTGATTTTCCATTTGATTCACTTAAGTATTTAGGTAAAATTTATTCTCCTGATAAGCTTTTAAGGATATTTTCCTGGAATTTGCCAATGCTGGATGGAACTCATCGTTACTTTGGATATATACAACATAAATCATCTAAAAATGGGTCAATCAAATTATATTTTCTGGATGATTCAAAAAATTCCAGGCTTACCAATGATAGAATTTATACACACGATAATTGGTATGGGGCATTGTATTATGAGATTGTAAAAACAGAATGCAAGGGTAAAATCTTATACACAGTCCTAGGTTTTGCTTTTAACAACTATCTTACAAATTACAAAATTGTTGATGTTATAAGCTTTAATAGCGATGAGATTATTATTGGTTCACCAATTTTTAAGTTTGAAGAATCTTTGTATTTCCGGAAAATATTTGAATACTCAGCCAGAGTTTCAATGATATTGCGTTACGAGAAAGATAGATCATTGATAGTGTATGATCACCTTTCTCCCTCTCAGCCAGACTACGAAGGCCAATACCAATTCTATGGGCCGGATTCTTCATACGATGGGCTTGAATTTAGAAATTGTTTTTGGAACTTAATTGAAGATTTGAATCTTAAAAATAAAGCTAGGAATTAGGCAAATATTCAACTCCAATTACTCATCATCAAAATATATTTTATAATTTAACCACCAATTCATTTGAAGGGTTAGCAACGAATGGAATTTTGAGGGGTTAAAGAATCATTTCAGAACTAAGATTATAATTTGATTGAACGCATGCTAAAACCGAGGAAGAGGAAAAGCTATATCTATTTTGTTGATCGGCATCGGTCAATATTTGAAGGCATGTTAGCCAGATTTCGAAATGCTCTGAAATACTCATTGAAGAATTTTTCTGCCTTAGATGGTCTGATAAATGAATTGAATAGTACCACCCAGGTTATAAACAGGACTCGAGTAGCGATCCTGGTAATTGATCATAAGGAAAATATGGAGGTGATTGAAAATGAAATCTCGGGATTTGTTACAACCATAAAAAAAATTGACTCTGAAATGAACCTGATTGTTGTAGCTGGAAAAAATGCTGCAGATACTGTTATTAATGTTAATCCGCCAGCATCGTATTCATTGGTTCAAAATAATGACAATGCCATTCTGAAAGTTACCAACCTAATTATGGGAATGATTAGCCGCGAAAGCCTTGAGCAGAAATACATTTCCGCAAGACGATCTGTAATCCTCTTTAGTTTATTTGTTTTGGTTTCAGCTTTACTGGGTTTATTATTCTTCTTACTATAAAAATTCCTGCTGTTTTAAAACTTCTAATTACTGTTTTTGTCTGAATACCAGAAACACAGTAGTGACTATTTGTCAGTTTTATTGAATTGGCATATCCTTTGAAATATTCGTTTCTGAATTTATAGATGTTTAACTTGAAAATAATAATATAAAATGCAGACAGGTAAAATTAATGTTACTACTGAGAATATTTTTCCGATTATAAAAAAGTTTCTTTATTCTGATCACGAGATTTTTTTAAGAGAACTGATTTCAAATGCTGTTGATGCAACGCAAAAACTTAAGACTATGCAATCAGTAGGTGATTTTAAAGGTGAGATAAAGGACCAGACCATTCGGGTTGAATTGGATAAAAAGAAGAAAACGCTTACAATTTCTGACAATGGTGTTGGAATGACAGGAGATGAAATTAAAAAGTATATCAACCAGATAGCTTTTTCAAGCGCTGAAGATTTTTTGGAGAAATATAAAGATAAAGCAAATGCTATTATTGGTCATTTCGGCCTGGGTTTCTATTCTGCTTTTATGGTTTCAAAGAAAGTGGAAATTCATACTAAATCGTATAAACCGAATACCAAAGCGGTTAAATGGTCATGTGATGGCAGCCCTGAATTTACGTTGGAGGACATTGATAAAAAAGAAGTGGGTTCAGATATTGTTTTATACCTTGACAAAGACTCAAAAGAATTTCTTGAGGAGTCGAGGATCAATGAGTTGCTGAGGAAATATTCACGGTATTTACCAATTCCAATTGCCTTTGGTAAAGAGAAAGACTGGAAAGATGGTAAAGAGGTTGAAACAGGTAAAGACAATATTATAAATATAACTTCCCCGGCCTGGGTTAAAAAACCAGCCGACCTAAAAGATGAAGATTATCTTGAATTTTACAAGGATCTTTATCCAATGCAGGAAGAACCTTTATTTAATATTCACTTAAATGTGGATTATCCATTTAAGCTCACGGGCATTTTGTACTTTCCAAGAATAAAAAATCAGATTGAAGTACAGAAGAACAAAATCAATTTGTTTAGCAATCAGGTATATGTAACAGATTCAGTTGAAGGCATTGTCCCTGAATTTCTAACCCTTTTACATGGGGTATTAGATTCACCTGATATTCCTTTGAATGTTTCCAGAAGCTATTTACAAAGTGATAGCAATGTGAAAAAAATATCAAGTCATATAAATAAAAAAGTCTCTGATAGATTAAATGATTTGTTTAAAAAAGATAGAAAAGAGTTTGAAAATAAGTGGGATGACCTAAGTATGTTTATCAGTTATGGTATGTTATCCGACGAGAAGTTTTATGAGAGAGCCCAGAAATTCGCCTTTCTTAAAAACACAGATAGCAAGTATTTTACTTTCGATGAGTATAAGAAACTCATCCAGGATAATCAGACAGATAAGAATAAATCATTAATATACTTATATGCTACAAACATTGAAGATCAGTATTCATTTATTGAGTCTGCCAAGGCGAAAGGGTATGATGTTCTTTTGATGGAGGGTCACCTTGATACGCATTTGGTTAGTCATCTTGAACAGAAATTTGAGAATTCCAGATTTGTACGCGTCGATTCTGATGTTGTTGATAAATTGATACTCAAAGAAGGTGCTCAGGAAACAAAATTGTCAACAGCAGAACAACTTGTTTTGAAGAATGTCCTTGTTGGCCCATTGCCAAATAAAGAAAACTTTGATGTAGATTTTGCCAGTATGAATGAAAATGATGTTCCACTGGTTATTACTCAGTCTGAATTTACCAGGCGCATGAAAGACATGTCAACTCTGGGCGGTGGGATGAATTTTTATGGCAATTTGCCTGACCGTTTTAGTCTTGTTGTAAATAGTAATAATTCTTTAATTGCAAGGACCTTAGTAGATGTAACTAAGACACATGAGAAAGATCTGAAAGGATTTTCGGAGAAGCTGGATTCTCTTGAAGAACATAAGAAGGAGTTACAGAAAGCACAGGAAGGGAAAAAAGATGAAGAGATTAAGCAGGAGGAGAAGGATAAACTTAGTAATGTTGAAACAAAGATCAAAGAAATTGAAGATAAGAGGCAAACTATGCTTGAGGAGTATGGTAAAAAGAATAATTTGATATGTCAATTGACAGATTTAGCCCTGCTTTCAAATAATATGTTAAAGGGTGAACATCTAACAAAATTCGTTAAAAGAAGTATAGATTTAATCTGATTTCAGATGTGAAAGTGAATGTCGTTAAAAAAGCTCCTGTGTGGGGCTTTTTTTATATAAGCTTGTTTAGCTCTTCCTTTAAGAAACCAATAGCTATCTGAGTTGGATGTTTTTCAACTTCCATTATTCTTTCCAGTATCAAGCTACTAAGTTTTATTGAAGGTTCACCAGGTTTAACTCTGTCTGCTGAGGTATTAATTAGTTTAATGACACCTGCTCTCGCATTTTTTACAAGTTCCCAGGCTTGAGAGCTAATGTAAAGTTGTTGAGAGAGGTTGTGCTCATATTCTGCACGGATGGTTCGTAAAATATCCTGATGTAACTGGGATGAAGTCATTCCAGGCTGGTTTGCCCGAATAATCAATGAATCCGGAGTGATTCTTTCAAGGAATAAAACCATACGCTCATAAGCCTGAAGTCGAATGGGCAAAGCTATTTTCTGATTTTGGACAATCAGCTCATATTTTCCTCTTTCCTGCTCTTTTTTAATCATCTGTTTTAAGATGAAAACAGCCGTAAGAAAAACAATTATCGCAGGAATAGTGTATTTAAGAATTTCCAAAATTTCCATTTTTTTAATTTTAGGGTAAAATGTTTTTAAAAATATGTTGTACAATATTAATTATTTTTTAGAATTCATTTCAATTTTTATAACATTTGTATCCTTAACTGCGTAACTTCAGTTACCAATCCGTTCTTAATTAGATTTCTTTATTTACTAAAAGGAGAATAAAATGAGTATAAGCCTTATTGGAAGATCCATTGGGGAATCTGCTACGCTATTATTAAATGAAACTGCTTCGATTTTAAAGGCCAAAGGAGAACCTTTAATTCATTTGGGTGGTGGTGAACCTAAAAGTACCGCTCCCCTTGATGCTATTACAAATCTGGCTGGATTATTAAACTCCGGAGAGATTAGATATACTCCTGTAGATGGTACTATTGAGATGAAAAGAGCCATCATCCGGTATATGGAGGAATATTACGATAAGAAAGTAGAACCAGAAAATGTTATAGCATCTAATGGTGCAAAGCAGGCAATTATGGTGGCTATGCAGACCATCATTAATCCGCAGGATGAGGTAATTTTCCCGGCACCATATTGGTGCAGCTATCCGGAAATAATTAAACTATGTGGCGGTATACCTGTGCCAGTTCTGCCTGAGGATGGGTCTTTCCATCCAAGAATGCAGGATATAATCCAAAATGTTACATCCTATACAAAAGCAATTATCCTTAATTCACCAAATAATCCAACTGGGATTATGTATTCTGAGCAATTTATCTCTGATATTGTTCAGTTTTGCGAAAAAGAGGGACTGTATCTAATTATGGATGAAATTTACCACCGTTTGCTTTTTGATGGTAGGAAAAGAGTGAATTGCTATGATTATGCCTCTGATATAGATGATAACTCCAAACTGATTGTTGTAAATGGCGTTTCAAAGCAATATGCTATGACCGGTTTTAGAATTGGCTGGGCTGTTGCAAGTAAAAAGCTAATTGAGGTAATGTCAAATATTCAGGGTCATCAAACTGCCGGACCACCAGTATTAATGCAAAAGGCTGCAATAGGTGCTATTAACGGAGTTCAATCAGGTGTGGAAAGTTTAAGACTTACACTTGAGAATAACAGGAATGTAATGATGGATCGATTGAATGCATTTGAGGGAGTTAAGCCTACTAAACCAGATGGTACTTTTTATGTTTTTGCTGATTTTAGCGTTTATGATAAAGATTCCTGTAGACTTTCTAAGTTATTGCTTGATAAGGTAAGAGTTCTTACAATGCCAGGCATGGAATTTGGCCTCGACGGTTACCTGCGATTATCTACATGTGGGTCGATAAAAGAAATTATTGAGGGAATTGAAAGAATAAAATGGGCTCTGGATCCGAATTCCCCAAACGAATTATTTATTGGTGAACGAAAACTAGTAAGAGACTGGTTATGACAAAATATTTAAAATTTGAAACTCCTGCATTGAAACATGCGGGAGAACTTTCAGCCGATTTTGGTATTGAAAATCATGGACTTGTCCATGTAGATCAGATTTTTTGGAATCTTCCTGAATCAGCTCTTTATGAGGAGGCAATTTTCAGGGGTGAAGGGAAAATGGTCCAGGGTGGACCTTTTCTTGTTAATACTGGAAAATGGACTGCGAGAGCTGCAAATGACAAGTACTTCGTGCATGAACCTTCAACCCTGGAAAGCATAAATTGGGGAGAATATAATCGCCCAATGAGTCAGGAGAAATTTAGTGGACTGTTTTCCAGATTGCAGGCATTTTTACAGGGGGAAGAACTTTTTGTGCAGGATGTTTATGCAGGTGCCGATCCGAGGTATAGAATTCCATTTAGGATTATAACCGATAAAGCCTGGCAGAGCTTGTTTGCAAGAAACATGTTCCATACCATTTCAAACCGGGATGAATTGAAGAAATTCATTCCTGAATTTACTCTTATTGCCTCGCCCTCTTTTAAGCTAGATCCGCGTATTGATGGAACATTGAGCAAAACAGCAATTGTAATTGACTTCTCAAAACGCCTTGCTATTATAGCAAATAGTAGTTATGCTGGGGAAATTAAGAAAACGGCTTTTACAATTATGAACTACTTGAAACCCCTTCAGGATGTTATGGCCATGCATTGCTCTGCAAACATTGGTAAAAAAGACGATGTTGCTCTCTTCTTTGGGTTGAGTGGTACAGGAAAAACTACCCTCTCAGCTGATTCAAACCGCAAGCTTATAGGAGATGATGAGCATGGGTGGAGTGATTACGGTATATTTAATTTTGAAGCAGGATGTTATGCCAAAGTTATCCGGCTTTCTTCTGAAAATGAACCGGAAATATATAATTGCACCAAGAGATATGGAACAATTCTGGAGAATGTGATTTTTGATCCCGCAACACGAAGAATTGATTTGGATGATGAAACTCTTACTGAAAATACAAGAGCTTCATATCCATTGGATTTTATTCCGAATTCAATTCCTGAGAAAATGGTGGATAGTCACCCTAAAAATGTAATTTTTCTTACTGCTGATGCTCAGGGTGTATTACCACCAATAGCCCGTTTGAATATGGATCAGGCTATTTATCATTTTATAAGCGGTTATACCTCGAAAATTGCCGGTACAGAATTAGGATTAGGAATAGAGCCTGAAATCACATTTAGTGCCTGTTTTGGAGCTCCTTTCATGGTACATCATCCATTCTTTTATGCTGATCTCCTCCGGAAGAAGGTCGAAAAACACGGAGCAAAAGTTTGGCTGGTTAATACAGGATGGGTTGGTGGAAAGTTTGGAATAGGAAAAAGGATAAGTATACGACATACACGTAATATGTTGAATGCAGTACTTGATGGAAAGTTGAATGATGTAAAATTCAGGAAAGACGAACTTTTTGGATTTGAGGTTCCACTTTCCTGTCCAAATGTTCCTGATGATGTTTTTGATCCTTCAAATGCCTGGGGAAATAAGGAAGAGTATTGGAAGAAGTATGATGCTCTGGCGGCTCGCTATATTGAAAATTTCAAATTATTTGCCAAAGGAGTACCTGATGAAGTAGTAGCTTCCGGGCCAAAAAGACTTGCGAAATAGAATAATCTAGCTAGCAAGAGGATAATTGTTGAGAGTTTGTTGGTCATTCCAGACTTTTAATATCTGGAATATATATTTCTTTTCTTTTGAAATCCAGTAGTCCTTCATTTTTTAAATCATTGAAACTGGTTGTTACCGTTTGTCTTGAAGTGCCTATCAGATCTGCAATGTCTTTATGTGTATAAAAATGGCTAATCCTTATTCCATTATTTTCCTCTGTTCCATTATTTTCAGATAAATCTTTTATAAACTCAATCAATCGGGTTCTAACATCTTTAAATACCAATGAATCCAACCTCCGCTCTAATTTTCTTATTCGCAAGCCGATTAATTTGTTGATTGTTAGTGCAAACTTCTTATTTCCTAACATAAGACCCTCAAGTTCATCAATACTCATCTGACATACCTTGGTCTCGTTCTCTGTTGCCTGAGCAACATCTGTCCGCTTTTCCTCACCCAAAACAACCATCTCACCAAATAAGTCTCCTACGGTTAAAATTCCCTTTACAACTTCCTCTCCTTGCTCAGTATAATTTAGAACCTTTACTTTACCTTTAGAAATAAGGAAAATATTTTTGGCAGGGTCATCCGTAAAGTATATAAAATCATCTCTTTTATACGTTCGTACAACATGAGATTCTTCATAATTTCCAAACTTAGTAGGGCACAGGATCTTAAATAAATCTACATCTTCGATATACCAGATATTTTCCATTATTCTCAACCTTAATTGAATAATTTCGTATCTAAAAATAGAAAAAAATAATTAACTGTATTGAAATTATTATTTTTGTGGTTAGAACAATATAAGATATTTTAACAAAATTGAAATTTAAGATAAAAAGAACCCTTGCTTTAGCCTTTATAATTCTCGCTGTTATAGTTGGGTATTTTGGATATACTTCTTATGGGAAAGTATATGGAACTATTAAAATCCCGGACGATTCAGGTTATTATCTGTTTATTCCAACAGGAACCAACCTTGAGCAACTTACAGATATCCTATTCGAAAAAGGAATAATAGATGATTACGATGGTTTCCTTTGGTTAGCTAAGAAGAAAAACCTATCGAGTCATTTAAACCCAGGTCGGTATCATCTTAAACAGGGGTTTAGTAAAAATGATCTGGTAAACTTAATTCGCACTGGAAATCAATCATCAGTAAAGGTTGTATTTAATAACCTCAGGACACCAGATCAACTGGCAGGTGTAATAGCCAAACAAATTGAAGTGGATTCCATATCTCTTCAAAATTTGTTTTCTGACGAGGAATATCTACAGGAGAGAAACTGGAATCAGCAAACATTACCCGCATTATTTATACCTAATACATATGAATTCTACTGGAATACTTCAGCTGAAGGTTTTTTTAACCGGATGATAAAAGAATACGATTCTTTTTGGACTGAGGAGAAATTGAATAAATCAAAAGCTCTTGGACTTAGCCCGGTAGAAGTGGTCACATTAGCTTCAATCGTTGATGAGGAATCATATCGAGACGATGAACTTCCTATAATTGCAGATTTATATTTGAATAGACTTAAGTCACGATACAGACTACAGGCTGATCCAACCATTAAGTTTGCAAAAGGTGATTTTGCCATGACCAGAGTCTTAAAAAAAGATCTTAATATTGATTCACCCTATAATACATATAAATATTATGGCCTTCCACCCGGACCAATTTCAATACCTTCTATTAATGCTATAAACGCAGTATTGAATCCTGAAAGAAATGGCTATTTGTATATGTGTGCAAAAGAAGATTTCTCGGGTTATCATAATTTTGCCAAGACCCTTCAGGAACATAATCGCAATGCCAAGAAATATCAGAATGCTTTGAATAAGAGGAGAATATATAAGTAGAATAAGCAAATTTACCTTTTTCGTATGGAAGTATTTTTAAATCGTACTTTTTTATCATAAGTTTTTTGGATACTGAAGTATGTAATACAATATTTAATAATATTAACTTTATATAGTAGCTTTGCTTACAAATTAGGCAACAACAACACAACCATATTATTGAGTTTTTAATAAAAATTGACAAATACCGGGAATGGAAAAAATCAAATTTGGTACCGATGGGTGGAGGGGAATAATTGCAAAAGAGTTCACAGTTGATAATGTTTCCAGAGTGGCTTTGGCCATATCTAACTGGTTGGCTTCAAAAGGTCAGAATATGTCCGTGGTTATTGGATTTGACTGCAGGTTTGGTGGTGAAATGTTTGCCAAGACTATTGTGAAGGTGCTTGCTCATAGAGGGAATAAAGTTTATATGGCTCCTGAATTTGTTTCTACCCCAATGGTTTCTCATGGCGTTCTAAAACTTAAAGCCGACCTGGGTATAGTAATTACTGCGAGCCATAATCCGCCCGATTATAATGGTATAAAATTGAAAGGGGCATACGGAGGTCCACTATTTGATTCTGACTTGAAAAATATTGAATACCTTATTCATGAGACGAATGAGGTAAATCTTGAATCGGTAAAATGGGAGAATCTGATTGATCATAATCTCGTTGAATATATCGATCTTGAGGCGTTATATATAGAACAAGTAAACAAGAATTTTGACCTGAAACTTATAAAAGATTCTGGTCTAATGATGGCATTTGATGCCATGCATGGCTCAGGTCAGAGAGTAATAAGGAAGTTAATTCCAGGAATTAAGTGTTTTCATTGTACAAAAGATCCTTTCTTTGGAGGTGTCCCCCCGGAACCGGTATATCAGAATCTGCTAGATTTTTCTGAAAAAATAAAAAATGATTGGAAGGTTGACCTAGGTCTTGCTGTTGATGGAGATGCTGATCGAATTGCTTTATTTGATAAAGATGGAAGTTACATCGATTCGCATCATGTAATTTTGTTATTGATTCATTATCTGGCAGGTTATAAAAAATTAAAAGGTAAGGTAGTTACCGGCTTTTCCTCTTCGGTAAAAATTGAAACATTGGCAGCTCATTATGGATTAAAGGTCCAAAGAGTAAAAATTGGGTTTAAGCAAATCTCCCAGATAATGCTCAAGGAGGATGTAATTGTTGGGGGTGAGGAATCAGGTGGAATATCTATCACCGGGAACATCCCTGAAAGAGATGGAATATGGATGGGCCTGGCTATCTTACAATTTATGGCCGAATCAGGGAAATCAATTAGAGAACTAATTGACGAGATTTATAGTATTACTGGAAGTTTCGTTTATCAACGGCAGGATTTGAAAGTTCCACCTGAATTGAAAACAAGGATTGTTAAGAAATGCAGGGAAGAGGGATTTTCAAGTTTTGGAGAGTATAAGGTTATAAAAACTGAAGATTTTGACGGTTGGAAGTTTTATTTCAATGAGAATGAGTGGTATATGATTAGGCCTTCTGGTACAGAACCACTACTAAGGACCTATGCTGAGGCTGAGAACCAACAGAGAGTTACAGATATTCTTAGAGTTGGGTATGATACTATAATGCGGGGTTAAATACCAGATCCTAACTATTCAGTTTTACCTGATGGATTATAATATTTCATGGCCTCAGGCATCCATTCTTTTATTTCCCTAATTCGAGTCTCATCTGATGGATGAGTGCTAAGAAATTCGGGAGGTGATTGGCCTGATTTCATCTTAGCCATTCTTTCCCAGAAAGCAACAGCAACATTTGGATCATATCCTGCTTTAGCCATAAATACCAGCCCTAAATGATCCGCTTCACTTTCATGCAGTCGGCTATAAGGCAATACAGCACCTAATTGGGCGCCCAATCCAAAAGCCATCATCCACAATTCCTGTGTTTCTTCGGGTTTTTGCTCAAGAGCAGCTGATAAAGCCATACCTCCCATTTGTGTAGCTAAGACATGACTCATTCTTTCATTCCCGTGTTTGGCAATTGCATGGGCAATTTCATGTCCCATAACCACTGCCAGTCCTGCTTCATCTCTGGTCACGTCCATTATACCTGTATAGACAACAACTTTCCCTCCAGGCATACACCATGCATTAAGTTCTTTGCTCTCAACAAGATTAAACTCCCATTGATAATCCTTAAGCTCAACTATCATATTGTTTTCCCTAAAATATGTTTCAACAACATTTTGGATTTTACTACCAACTGATTTTACCATTTCAGTTTTTGATTTACTCTTACTAAGCGCATTCGTTTCCAAAAATTCATTGTATTGTTGAAAGCTCATCGGAATCATAGTAGAATTAGGCACTAGATTTAATTGCTGCCTGCCAGTCAGCGGAACAGTACTGCAGGAATTGACTATTAGCATACTTGAAACTATCAAATACACCAGGATAATATTATGCTTCACTTTCATATTTCAAATTTTGTTCAAATATATTATAGGTTTTTAAATTACTAATACTTCTCTCTCTAATTGTAGCCCAAATTTCATATCCACTGATTGGCTAATTCTCTCAGAAAACTCAAAAATCTCCTTGCCGGTTGCATTACCATAATTGACGATAATTAATGCATGTTTTGGATAAATTCCAACATCACCTTCTCTTTTTCCCTTCCATCCGCATTGCTCAATTAACCAACCTGCAGAAATTTTCATTGATGATTTCTGATCTGGATATCCTGGAATATCTTTAAATTGAGATTTAAGTTGCTCAAACTCATCAACCGATACGATTGGATTCTTAAAGAAACTTCCTGCGCTTCCAATTTTATTTACTTCTGGCAATTTGCTATTCCTTATGGAAATAACTGTATCTCGAATATTTCTCAGGTCGATATCTTCGGCCTGTTCAAGTTTTTCTTTTAGAAGACCATAATTTAGTATGGGATTGGGCTTTTTACTTAACTTGAATGATATTGAGCTAACTATGAACTTGTTCTTTAAGGTAGTTTTAAATATACTAGATCTGTATCCAAACTCACATTCTTTATTTGTCAATTCCCAGTGGGCTTTGTCTGGAATGTAAATTCCCTCAACTTTTGTTATAACATCCTTTACTTCAGTTCCATAGGCTCCGATGTTTTGTATTGGAGCAGAACCAGCTGATCCAGGGATGAGTGATAAATTTTCCACTCCCCAGTACCCATTATTTACGCACCATTCAACAAAAGTATCCCAATTTTCTCCTGAACCTACTTTGACTATTATATAATCAGTAGATTCTTCAACAGTTTTAATTCCCAACATCTCTGGTTTTATTATGATTCCAGAATAGTTGGTTGTAAAAAGTAGGTTGGAACCTTCACCAATTATAAAAAAAGGAATTTTATGAAAAATATCTGCATCAGTTATTTCAATAATATCAGCAATATTTTTTGGTGCTGCAAAGTAATTTGTATGCACGTTTAAAAGAAAGGTGTTATTGTCTTTGAGTGAATGGTTCTGTAATATTTTCATGAATAACAGATGGCTTTATACAATCGGAAAAAGGTAATATTATTATGTTTTTCCTAAATTCGTAGATCTTAAGTATTGAACACTTCGTAGTTTAGGTTTCAAATATAGGAGAATCAGTGATTTGAAAAAAATTATTATTTCAGTTACCAATGATATAATTACCGATCAAAGGGTTTTTAGGATTGCAAATTCTCTTTCGAACAATGGATTTGAAGTATTTATTATAGGAAGAAAGACAAGAAACAGTCTGCCAATTGAAAATTTTCCTTTTAAATTTATAAGATTCAGACTAATTTTTGGAAGGGGACCATTCTTCTATGCTTGTTTTAACCTTCGTTTATTTTTGTACCTTCTTATTAACAAAACTGATATGCTTCTTTCAAATGATCTGGATACTTTACTGCCAAATTACATTATATCCAGATTAAAAAGAATCCCTCTTGTTTATGATTCACATGAATATTTTACAGAGGTCCCAGAACTTGTAAACCGGCAAGGAACTAAGAAAATATGGTTGCTGATTGAGAATTATATTCTTCCAAAACTCAACTACGCTTGTACTGTAAGTCAGTCAATTGCGGATGCTTATTTCGAGAAATATAATATTGATATGAAGGTTATTAGGAATCTTCCTGTTTTAGCAGAACCAACTAAAAAGAAAATCATTATTTCTGGCCTTAATGGGGAAAAAGTGATACTATACCAGGGAACGTTAAACCCAGGAAGAGGAATTGAAACTGCTATTGAAGCAATGAGATATATCCCTGATGCCAAATTTGTAATAGTGGGAGAGGGGCCTGAGAGAAATAAGCTCGAAAAACTTAGTTATAAACTTAAGCTAACTGATAAAGTACTTTTTATGGGACGATACTTGCCTTCAGATCTTAAAAGCATTACTTCTCAGGCAGATGTTGGAATTTCTCTTGAAGAAAACATTGGACTCAGTTATAAATATTCGTTGCCAAATAAATTATTTGATTATATTCATGCTAATGTTCCAGTGCTGGTATCTCCACTTATAGAGATGAAGGGAATTGTGGAGGAATATGGTATTGGTGAAGTACTTGAAAAGCACAGTCCAGAATACCTGGCTGAAAAAATAAAAGATATGCTTGCGGATAAGGAGAAGATTTTAGAATGGAAGAAAAATCTATTAATGGCCAGTAGAGATTTGTGTTGGGAAAATGAAGAGCAAGTTCTTTTTAAGCTGTTTAAACAGATTAAAAAAATTAAAAAATAATATAATATGAAAAAAATATCAATTTTCCTGGCTTCTCTGGGAGTGGCTATTCTTACCTTTAATCATTTGGCTCGCATACAAGATTGGGTATTTGACTTTGGTTTTGAGAAATCAGAGGACCTTTTAGAGAAAGGAAGTAAAATTCCACTCGATTCAATTCATGGATTACCTGTACTGGGGTACTTAATTCTTGCCATTGCAGCTTTTTTCGGAAGCATATCCTATAAGAAACCTGTATTTACCTGGACAGGAGTAGTCTTTCTTGTGATAATAGTTGGATATCTTTTTAAACTTTTGGGATGGCCTGGAGAAAATTTAGTTCTTACCGCCTCATATGGGTTCTTCATTATAATTATTATCCCATGGTTTACCTCTTTTCTTATGCTTTATCCTCAGGAAAAACCTAAAAATGAACCTGAATCAAAAGTAGAAAATCAGAATGAAAAGGTCATTGAAGAGAAAGTTGAGGAAAACGGGAGTTTTACATAATTTATTCTTTTATTCAAATTCAGATTCATTTGAGGATTTCATGAATCTGAATACTTATTGAATCGTATTATCTTTTCGATGCTTTTTCTCTTTTTTTCTCTCAACGCATCAGAAGAGTATCCAAGAGTAATGATTAGCAATGGCCTTTTATTCGTTGGAATGTTTAGCAATGATTTGACCTTTTTCTCATTGAACCATCCTATCATACAACTTCCCAACCCTTCAGAGGCAGCCTGCAAGCAAAAATGTTCTGCGGCAATTCCAATGTCAATAAGTGTGTAATCTTTGTCTTTAATAGCCCTACCAATTGACGAAGTTAGATTTGCAAATTCCTGCACTATAACAATGTGCACTGGTGCCTGCTTTGTGAAATGATTTAAAGGTAACAAGCGATTTGATGTTGAATCCGCAATTTTATTTTTTAATTCTTTATCATTCACTACTACAAATGTCCAGGGTTGTGAATTGCACGCTGATGGAGCCAGCCTGGCAGCTTCGATACATCGGAGCAATTTATCCTCTTCAACTTGTTTGTCAAAGTAAGCTCTATCACTTTGCCTGCGTGAAACAAGGTTCAAAAAATCTAACACCTTGGCGGTAATATTCTTTTCATCCGTTTGATCCATATTTTTCAAGCTGATCTGATTCAAAAATTCTTCCTGAAATATTCTTCATTTGGATAATTATCATTGCTCGTGCAACTGTTTCAGCCTTAATGGCCCTGTATTTCTTAAAACGACCAAACAATAAAAAATTCGAAGGAATCATTACTAATTTACCTATTTCCTCAACAAATCTAAACTCTTTTCGGTTTCCCAATAACATCGATGGCCTTACAATAGTTGTTTTTTTAAACCCCAGATTGAGAATGGCATTCTCCATTTCTCCTTTAGTTCGAAGATAAAAGTTAGAACCATTTGCATTTGCTCCAATGGATGAAACAACACATATAGCCGATACTTGATTTTCTAGGGCAATTTCCCCCATTAATACAGGTATTTCCAGGTCAACTCTTTTGAATGCTTCTTTGGATCCAGCTTTTTTAATAGTGGTTCCAAGACAGCAAAAAAGAATATCTCCTTTTATGTTAGTTTTTAGGAATTCAGGATCGTCAAGTGGCCCAATGTATTGACTAAGTTTTGTGTGCTTAATACCACTGTCTCGTCTTGAAATTGAAATGACTTTCGTAAAATAAGGATCCTCCAGAAGCTGAGTTAATAAGGAATTTCCCACTAAACCTGTAGCTCCGGTAACAATTGCTATTTGACTCATTGGAAAAACGATTTAATTTGTAAGTTTAATATCCTGATGCCTGCCCATCTTTGCGGGATTCAGATGCACCATAGTACACTTTATTTTTCTCATCCCACATTATTGCCTGGTAGCCGCCATAACCGCCTATTGTCCAATCTATATTGTGACCCATCCTCATAAGGCTTTTAAGAATGTCATAATCAATGCCGGATTCAAGATACAATGTGCCTCCATTGGTCATTTTCTCCCCTGTAGGTTGTGATGAACCACTATGCCGAATTCTTGGTGCATCGCCGGCTTCCTGTAAATTCATGCCAAAATCGATAAGATTGACAACAATTTGAGTATGACCCTGAGGTTGCATGGCCCCACCCATTAATCCAAAACTAATCCATGGATTGCCATCTTTTGTAATAAATGCTGGTATTATGGTATGAAAAGGTCTCTTGCCTGGTGCATAACAATTCATATGTCCTTCTTCAAGGCTGAACAATTCACCCCTATCCTGAAGTATAAAACCCAATCCTGGAGGGACCATTCCGGAACCCATTCCCCTGTAATTACTCTGAATTAACGATACCATATTTCCCCATTTATCAGAAACAGTAAGGTAGATGGTATTGCCCTGCTCTAATTCACCGGCAGGATAAGATCGTGCAGCACGCTGTTCATTTATTAATGATCTTCTTTCTTTTGCATACTTTTTTGATAATAACTGATCTAAAGGAATTTCATGGAAAGCAGGATCAGCATAGTATTTGGCTCTATCCTCAAATGCGAGTTTCTTGGCTTCGGTAAAATAATGTATGTACTCAGCACTTCCAAATCCCATTGACTTTATATCATATCCTTCAAGTATATTGAGCATTTGAAGTGCGGCTGTACCCTGACCGTTGGGTGGTAGTTCCCAAACATCATATCCACGATAATTTGTAGAAATTGGTTCAACCCATTCTGATTTATGGCTGGCTAAATCTTCATAGCTTAAGAAGCCTCCTTGCTCTTTCATAAATTTGCCAATTGTTTTAGCTATTTCTCCTTTGTAAAAAGCATCCCGACCACCTTTAGCAATTTGTTCAAGAGTGTTGGCCAGATATGGATTTTTAAAGACTTCACCTTTAGCAGGAGCTTTTCCTCCAGGCATAAAAATATCTTCGAAATTTGGATACCTTTTCAGCGATCGAGAATTCCCTTGCCAGTAATAGGCAATCAACTCTGTAAGAGGAAACCCATTTTTTGCATAGCTGATTGCAGGTTCAAGAATGTCATTCATTTTTAGACTTCCAAATTTACTATGTAGCTCAAACCATCCATCAACACAGCCAGGTACTGAAACTGGTAATGGGCCATGGGAAGGTATTTTTTCATACCCTTTATCTTTAAAATAATTCAGGCTAAGCGATTTGGGAGATCGACCACTGGCATTCAAACCATATAATTTTTTTGTTTCTGCATCCCAGACAATCGCAAATAGATCACCCCCCATTCCATTTCCTGTTGGCTCAACCAGACCAAGAACTGCATTTGCTGCAATAGCTGCATCAATGGCATTGCCACCTTTTTTAAGGATGTCTAGGGCAACCTGGGTAGCCAAAGGCTGACTGGTACACGCCATTCCATGCTGAGCTATTACTTCAGATCTGGTGGCAAATGACAGGCCGGTAATTCTATCCTGACTCTTTGTAATTATGGCAATAGAACCAAGTAAGAAAATAGTTGCGATTGCCTTCTTAATGAAATTGGTTTTTAGTTGGATTTTTAAATTCATGATTAAACTGAGTTTAACGAAAGGTTTTTACAATTGGGAATTTATAATGAATAGCTAATATAAAAATAATAGCCTTTCAATTGATGACTATTTCTTATTAAATAGTTTTATCAAAGAGAAACTCATTCCCAATGTGCCAGTTTCGATGGTCTTCTGGTAATCCGGGGCGAAATATGGTGAATGAAGAGAAGGTAAAGTTGTTTCATTTTCTAATTGATTTACTTTATTTTCATGAGATACGGTACCCAACATGAACATCATTATTGGGATTTCTTCTTCTGTTCTGCCATATCTCCCAAAATCTTCTCCAGCCATGAGTGGATCAGTAACAATTACGTTTTCCGTGCCGATTGCTTCTCTGAAATATCCTGTTATAGCCTTAGTTAATAATGGATCATTAATAACAGGAGGAGTGAAATCATCAGAAACAATAATTTTTGGAAATTTATCCGGAGATAAACCTGCCGATTCTCCAATTCCAGCAGTAATTCTATTTAGGGATCTAAGCATTTGCTCGTATACCTCATCCTTATAAAACCTGAGCGTTAATTGAAGGTCAACCTGATCCGGAATGATATTGTGTTTTGTTCCCCCATGAATAGATCCAACAGTAATAACGGCAGGATCAAGTGGGGAAATTTCACGACTTACTATGGTTTGGATATCAAGAATAGTGCGGGCGGCTAGTACAACAGGATCAATGGTTTTATGAGGTATGGCACCATGACCACCCTCACCATAAATTCTAATATCTACAGAGCTTACGCCCGCAAATGCTGGACCTGAGCAATATCCAATAGTGCCAGCTTCCAACTCCGGATCTACATGCAGAGCAAGCGCATAATTGGGTACAGGAAACTTTTGAAATAGTCCATTTTCAATCATAGCATTTGCACCACCACTCATTTCTTCTGCTTGCTGAGCAATCATAATTAAAGTTCCATGCCAGGAATTCTTGAATTTTATCAAAGTTGATGCTGTTCCAGCCCAGACGCTCATGTGAATATCATGGCCACAGGCATGCATAACACCAACCTTTTTTCCTTCTTTGGTTTGGAAAGTAATGTTACTGGCATAGGGAAGATTTGTTTTTTCAACCAGAGGAAGTGCATCCATATCGGTTCTGACCAATACCACAGGACCTTTCCCATTTTTATATACTCCAACAACATTATTTCCACCGAAATTCTGAGTGACTTCAAAGCCCAATCCTTTCAAAATGGTGGCCATTTTCTTTGAGGTCTCAATTTCATGAAAAGATAATTCAGGATTTTGATGGAGGTCCAGATAAAGATTCTCCAGATCTTTAAGGTTGTTAGATATGAAATTTCTTAAATCCATTGTTGAAACATCTTTTTGAGAAAAAGAAAACTGTGATATAGTAAAAAACAAGGTTGCAATTAAATATTTTCTCATGCTTTGTTTTACAAATTTACTTAGTTAGTTGAAAATGTATAGATAGCTCAAATCCTTTTATGGTTCGATTAAAGGACTGCTATTTCAAAGGGAATAATTATAAATTCAGTAATCTTTTGTCAGGGTTTCCGGCACCTAACAACATTTGGATTGGATTCTCAATAAATTCCTTAATTGTTACCAGAAAACCTACTGAATCCTTTCCATCAATTATTCTATGATCATAAGATAATGCCAAATACATTATGGGTCTAATCTCAACATTCCCATTTATTGCCACCGGTCGTTCAACAATATTGTGCATTCCTAAAATTGCAGCCTGTGGAGGATTTAAGATTGGGGTTGAAAGCATTGATCCGAATACACCACCGTTTGTAATTGTGAAAGTCCCTCCGACCATATCTTCAATGCTTATTCTGTTTATTCGTGCTTTGTTGGCAAGATCCATTATTCTTTGTTCAATATCAGCAAGACTCAAGGATTCCGCATTGCGAATTACCGGAACCATCAACCCCTTTTCTGTCTGCACAGCAATGCCAATGTCTGAATAATTAAACCGAATGAAGTTTTCACCATCCATCATTGAATTAACCTGAGGATAGTTTTTTAAAGCTAAACTGGCAGCCTTTGTGAAAAATGACATAAAGCCTAATTTTACTTCATGTTTTTCTTGAAACTGTTTCTGATATGTTTTTCTTAAACGGATAATTTCGCTTACATCAACTTCATTAAAAGTAGTGAGCATGGCAGTTTCGTTCTTGACCGAAACCAATCGTTCACCGAGCTTTCTCCGGAGTTGAGACATCCTAACAGTTTCACTATCCCTGTTTGCTATGACTGTTATTCCACTTAAGTTTTCACCTGAAGATTCATTTAAACCCGAAACTGCCAGTTCAACATCAGTTTTGCTTATTCGTTTTAGGCCTTTAATAATATCCTCAATGGATAACCCTTTCTCATCCATCATTTTGGCTGCCAATGGTGAAATTTTTATATTATCATTTTTTGTATCCGGACTTTTTATTTCTGGCGTTTCAGCCTTTTTAATCTCAGCTGGTTTATCTGCAATCACTTTTTCTTTCTTTTCCGGCTGTGCTTTTTTCGTTCCTTTCTTAGATGTGTCAATTTTGCAGGCAACTGATCTTACCGGGATAGCTTCGGCAGTTGGAGCTAAGGAAAAAATTTTGCCACTATCTTCTGCTAACAATGGGAGTGTGGCCTTTTCAGATTCAATTTCAGCAATTTCCTGGTCTTTTTCTACGAAATCTCCTTCATTGACAAACCAGGTAGCAATTTCAACTTCTGTTATTGATTCTCCCGGACTTGGTATCTTAATTTCAATGATCATGGTTTAAATCTCAAATTTTATGTTTGTAGGATTCTGTTAGCCTTCCAATTGCATCTTTTATATTGTAAACTTCGCATCAAAATCAAGGTATTCATGAACTTTTAAAATTTCAGTGCGTGATTTTCCATCCACACACTGAAGCCCACAATATTTATTTTTTAATTCACAGTTGCAGTTCTTGAATACTTTATCTATAATTTCTTTCTGGCCAATTTCATGAAGCCCACTTAATCCGGTTGCCGGGCTCCCGCTTGCCAAACGAGTTACAGATATAAGATTCACTTCCTTAAATTCCTCTTTCACATATCGCCAGGCACCCATATTTTCCGGTTCCTCCTGAACCCAAAGGTGAAGAATGGCATTTTTATATTTACTTAAAATAGTTTTAATCAATTCTGCAGGAAAAGGATACAATTGTTCTAAGCGAATTAGAGCTATATCATTGGCCTTCAGTTCCATTTTCCTTTTTAGCAAATCATAGTATATCTTACCGGTGCAGAATACTACTCTTAGAACCTTTTCCACATCAACCTCTGTATCATCAATTACCTCCTGAAAACGGTTTGTTGCCAGGTCTTCTATTGTAGAAACGCATAACGGATGTCGCAGCAGACTTTTAGGAGTAAAAATAATCAATGGGATCATAAATTTACGGGTCAATTGCCTACGTAAAACATGGAAAAAGCTTGCTGGAGAAGTGGGTTGAACAATTTGCATATTATTCCTTGCAGCACTGGTCAGGAATCGTTCAATTCGGGCAGAGGAATGCTCTGGTCCCTGGCCTTCAAACCCATGTGGCAGTAACAGTACCAGACCATTCATAAGGCCCCATTTTTCCTCGGCCGAACTTATATATTGATCAATAATTACCTGAGCAACATTAAAAAAATCACCAAACTGTGCTTCCCAGATGGTTAAGTCCGTTGGTCTGGCAAGGGCATACCCATATTCAAAGCCAAGGACACCATACTCAGATAAAGGTGAATTATAAATTGTAAAACTACTCTGGTCCGGAGTAAGATTATTTAGTGGAAAGAATTTTGCTCCTGTATCTTCTTCAATATATGTGGCATGACGATGTGAAAATGTACCTCTTTCAGAATCTTGTCCACTAATTCGAACGGCATGTCCTTCAGTTAATAATGTGGCGTAAGCAAGTAATTCACCTAGTGCCCAGTCAAGTCGATCTTCCTTAATCATCAATTTTCGCTGGTCAATTAGTTTTATCAATTTTCTGAAGAACTTTTTTTCTGACGGGAGATGGTTTATTTTATTTGCAAGATCAATTAATACTTCCTTTTTCACACTTGTCCTGGGACACTTCACCAGGTCATTGCGTTTGGGGTGTTTGAATCCTAGCCAGTCTTCAGCCAGAAACTGCTTAATAACTACTTCATCGGTTCCCTGAGATTTTTTCAATTTCTCTTCCAATATACTATCAAAGTCTTTTTGCGATTGTATGATATCTTCTTTGGAATAAATGCCTTCCTGGACCAGCTTCGTAGCATAAATATCTCTAGGAGATGGATGATTTGAAATGGCTTTATAAAGGAGAGGCTGTGTAAATCGAGGTTCATCACCCTCATTATGACCATATTTCCTGTAGCACAAAATGTCAATGAAAACATCAGATTTAAATTTCTGACGAAACTCCATGCTTAATAATATAGTGAAAATAAGAGCTTCAACATCATCACCATTTACATGGAAAATAGGTGCTTTTGTAACCTTGCCAATATCAGTACAATACGTACTTGATCTTGCCTCAAGGTAATTAGTAGTAAATCCCACCTGATTATTAATAACTAGGTGAATGGTTCCGCCAGTTTTATAACCTTTCAGAAGTGACATTTGGAGAACCTCATAAACCACTCCCTGTGATGCAATAGCAGCATCACCATGAATAAGGATTGGTGCCAGTTTTGAGGAATCACCGCCATATTTTTTATCAATCTTGGCTCTTGCCAATCCTTCTACTACAGCATCAACTGCTTCAAGATGCGAAGGATTTGGAGCAAGATTAAGCTTCAATTTTTCACCTTTTGCGTTGGTTATTGTATTGCTATAACCCAAGTGATACTTTACATCTCCAAGTGAGATATTACTTTGATAAAATTTCCCATTAAATTCATTAAAAATATCCTCAAATGGTTTCTCAAGGATATTAGCAAGTACATTTAACCTGCCTCTATGCGACATTCCAATAATAAACTCCTCAATACCTAATCCTGCTCCTCTTTCAATCACAGCACCTAAAGCGGGGATAAGCGCTTCAGCTCCTTCCAGAGAAAACCGTTTCTGCCCAACAAATTTTTTATGAATAAAATTTTCAAAGCCAACGGATTGATTTAGGAGTAAGTAAATGTTTTTCTTTTCATCAATGCTAAAAGAAGGAGTGTTCTGTACCGGTTCCATTTTGCTTTGAAGCCATGAAATAACTTCAGGATTGCGCATAAAACCATATTCAGCACCTATGGAATTACAATATGTTCGCTCAAGGTGATCAACAATCTCAATAAGTGGGGCAGGACCAATTCCAATGTTTTTACCAGCCTGAAATACAGTATTTAGGTCTTTCTCCGAGAGACCGAAATTTTCCAGGTCAAGAGTGGGAGTATATTCTCTGCGTGCCCTAACTGGATTTGTTTTAGTAAATAAGTGACCTCGACGTCTGTAGCCTTCAATGAGGTTAATTACTTTAAATTCGTTATCAAGGACTTTCTCACCTGGTTTGGTATTAAAGTTTTTCCTGGCGAAATCAAAACCTTCGAAAAAATTACTCCAACTTTCATCAATACTTTGAGGATCATTGAGATACTGATTGTAGAGACTCTCAAATGATGAAGCATCTCCCTGTCCGAGAAAGTCGAATTTCTTCATGGGCCCTTAAATAATAAGGAAAAAGTTATTTATAATCGTTCAAAATTAAAAAACTTTTTGCATTAACCGGCTGGAAAAGCAACAAAAAGCTGATTTAGAGAACTAATTTTTAAAATAGATAAGGCAATTATTGATTTTAACTTATTTCACTAAAGTATTTCATGAATTGAAGTCGTTCATAAACCTCAGGATTACTAGCTTTATCCTGACTTAATTTACCTTTAAACTGGTCGATATAATTGAAGCCTTTTTTCTCCATCCAGGTGTGTATGGTATTTAGCATTTTGGGGAGGTAGTCGTTGCCATTTATGTATAAAGCAGAGGCCACCTGCACAGCTGATGCACCTGCCAGTATTTGTTTTATTACCGCTTCCCCATCATGCACTCCTGTGGAGGCAGCAAGGTCAATATCTATCCTTTGTGAAAGCATGGCAATCCATCGCAAAGAATTATACATTTCAGCTGGTGTGCTAAAGACATCTGCCACTGTTATTTTGATATTATCAATATCAATATTAGGGCTGGAGAAACGGTTAAATAAAACTACTGCATCTGCTCCTTCAACCTCAAGGTTCATAACAACCTGGCCAAGGTTAGAGAAATACGGGCTGATCTTTACAGAGACAGGAATGGTTATTTCCTTTTTAATTTTACGCACAATTTCATAATACTTTTCCTGAATTTCATTGGCATTGTTTTCAAAATGGAAAGGCATTAGAAAAATATTTAATTCGAGAGCATCTGCACCTGCCTGTTGAATTTGCTTTGCAAAACCAGTCCATTCGGCTGATGATATACAGTTTATACTGGCAATTACAGGTATGTTTAAATCTCTTTTTACCTGGGCAATTAAATTCAGGTAATTGCCCAATTCTCTTTCCTTAATGTGCAGATCAATATAATCAAGTGTTTCGGAATGTTCAGAGTATATAAAGGTGTTTTTGCGAGCTTTTTCAAGTTTATGCTGAGCTTCCAGCATAATTTGTTCTTCAAACAACGATTTCAAGTACCACTGCTCCAGCTCCATTTCTATCGTGCTCCTGTATTTTTGAAAATGAATCAGTTAACCCTGAGCTGGCGACAATAATTGGATTTCTAAGGGTTAAACCCATATATTTTGTGCTTATTTCGGCCATAACAAAAGAGTTTAAGTTTATGATTAATTAGATTTAACTTTCTCTGAAATATATTTGTGTATACCTGCAGCCGCTCTTCTTCCATCACCCATAGCAAGAATGACTGTAGCTCCGCCTCTTACAATATCCCCACCCGCAAATATATCAGGAATTGAGGATTGCATGGTCTCAGGATCCACTTCAATGGTGTGCCAGTCGCTCACCTTTAAATCAGGCAGGGCAGTTGGTATCAATGGATTTGGAGAAACTCCAACACTTACTATAACTGTATCTACATCAATATCAAATTCAGAATTTTCAATAACAATAGGTCTTCGGCGGCCTGAGGAATCAGGTTCACCCAATTTCATTTTCTGGACCCGCATTTTGTTTACACGACCCTCTTTATCTGCAAAATATTCTACTGGATTATGAAGATTCATGAACTCAATACCTTCTTCAATGGCGTGCTTAACCTCTTCAACCCTTGCAGGCATCTCCTCCCTCGACCTTCTATAGATAATCATGGCCCTTTCCGCCCCAAGTCTTTTTGCCGTCCGAACTGAATCCATTGCAGTATTACCACCTCCAATTACAGCTACCTTATTGCCACTAAATACTGGTGTATCATACTTTTTATCAGAGGCATTCATTAAATTGACACGGGTCAGATACTCATTTGATGAAAAGATATTGTTGTAGTTTTCACCTGGGATATTCATGAAATTTGGCAATCCTGCTCCACTTCCAACAAAGAAAGCTTGAAAACCCAATTCCTTTAGGTCATCTATTGAAACTGTTTTTCCAATAATGAAATTTTTCTTGAATTTAACACCCATCTTTTTCATATTATCAATTTCAACATCGACAACACTATTGGGCAAACGGAACTCAGGTATACCGTATTTCAAAACCCCTCCAATTTCATGCAAAGCTTCAAAGACAGTAACGTCATATCCCCATTTTGCCAGGTCCCCTGCACATGCAAGTCCAGCTGGTCCAGATCCAATAATTGCCACTTTAGTTCCAATAGGTGCTGAAACCTCAGGAATAGACATTTTTCCACTTCCCTGTTCAAAATCTGCTGCAAATCTTTCCAGGTGTCCAATAGCAACCGGGTCCTTTTTAAGGGATATAGTATAGAAACATTTTTCCTCACATTGTTTTTCCTGAGGGCAAACTCGTCCACAAACTGCAGGTAGTGTATTTGTCTCTTTAAGAACTTTTGCAGCTTCAAGGAAATCTTCCTGCTCAATTCGTTTGATGAATTTGGGAATATTAATTCCGACGGGACAGCCAGATATACATGTAGGATTAGCACAATCAAGGCAACGGCTAGCCTCAATAATTGCCTGTTCTGGAACTAATCCCTTATTTACTTCCTCGGAATTTTTATTTCTGAGATTAGGATCGGCCTCAGGCATTGTTACTCTCTGTTTTTGTGTCCGATCCTTCGCTTTTAAAGATTTTCGGAGCTCAACTCGCCATTCCTGGCTGCGTTCTTCTTTTAAATATGCAGTAATATCTTCCATATTAAACCAAGGTTTTAGTATATTCCTCAAAAGCTTCTATTTCCTGATCCTTATAAGCACCAAGGCGTTGAAGCATTTGATCAAAATCAACTTTATGTGCATCGAATTCAGGACCGTCTACACATACAAAGCATGTTTTACCATCGACTGTTACACGACAGGCACCGCACATTCCTGTACCATCAACCATGATTGTATTTAAACTCGCTATAGTTGGGATATTGTATTTTTTTGTTGTCAGGGCTGCGAATTTCATCATGATAGCAGGTCCGATTACCACCGACATATCAACTTTTTCTCGTTTAATGACCTCTTCCATACCATGGGTTACAAGGCCTTTTTGACCATAGGACCCATCATCAGTCATTATTATTAGTTCATCTGAGTGTTCACGCATCTGATCTTCTAGGATTATTAGATCCTTATTTCGAGCAGCCAGGACAGTTATAATTCTATTTCCAGCCTTTTTAAGTCCTTCCACAATTGGTAAAAGCGGCGCTACGCCCACTCCACCACCAGCGCATAATACGGTCCCCACTTTTTCTATATGTGTGGGAAGACCCATAGGACCAGCAACATCTTCTAGAAAATCACCTACATTTAGTTCTGTAAGCTTGTAAGATGAAACGCCTACTCTTTGAATGATAAGTGTAATGGTTCCATTTATCTCATCTGCACCTGCGATTGTAAGTGGTATTCTTTCACCCTTTTCGTCAACCCTGATTATGACAAAATGCCCTGGTTTTCTTGATTTTGCAATTTCAGGAGCCTCCAATACCAATTTAATCACATTCTCTGAGAAAAATTCTTTTTCTACAATTTTATTCATCTCATGAATGGTTTATAAGTGTTAAGGAAACAAAAATATAAATTTAAAAATACCATGTAAAAATTTTTGCACAATGCTGTTTAATAACATATCAAAGGTATTAAAAGTAGAGTATACCTTCCCAGATAAAACCTTTTTTAAATAATTTAAGAATATTATTAACAAATTATCTGATTTTTGGGCAATTCATAAATTGTATTTAGTTTTTTAGGTCTTAAATTACTTTCTTTGCAAAAAATATTTATTCAAATGGTTATAGGAATATTAAGTGAAGCAAACGCTGATAACAGGGTAGCATTGTTGCCTGAAAGTGTAAGTGTACTCATTAAAAAGAAGGTTAATGTCCTTGTAGAGAAAAATGCCGGGTTGAAGGCTTTTGCCTCTGATAAGGATTATGAAGAAGCTGGTGCTAAGGTCGAATCTCGTGTTAAGATCCTTGAAGAGTCTGATCTTTTATTAAAGGTTAATCCTTTGGAAATAGTTGAGGCATCTAAATTGAAGGGTAAAAAGGTACTGATTTCTGTAATGAATCCATTTTTCAATACTGAGCTTATAAAGGTGTTTAAGGAAAACGGCGTAACCACCTTTGGAATGGATGTTATTCCCAGAACCTCAAGGGCTCAGGCTATGGATGTTCTATCATCGATGGCAACTGTGGCGGGGTATAAGGCAGTACTTGATGCTGCTGGTAAACTACCTAACTTTTTCCCAATGTTTATGTCGGCAGCTGGTACAATACGCCCTTCAAAGGTTTTGATATTGGGTGCAGGAGTAGCAGGACTGCAAGCTGTGGCAACATCACGTAAGTTGGGTGCAGTTGTTGAAGTTTTTGATGTAAGGGCAGCTGTAAAAGAAGAGGTGATGAGCCTTGGAGCTAAATTCGTTGAAGTTGAGGGTGCCGTTGATGAGGCATCTGCAGGTGGGTATGCTGTTGAGCAGACCGAGGAATTTAAAAAACGGCAGGCTCAGGCTATACATGATCATGCTTTAGGTTCAAATGTTGTTATCTGCACTGCTCAAATACCTGGAAGAAAAGCTCCTCTTTTAATTCACAAAGCTACCGTTGAAGAAATGAAACCGGGAACAGTAATAATTGACCTGGCGGCATCAACAGGTGGTAACTGTGAGCTGACAAAAAATGGAGAAGTTGTTGAGCACAATGGTGTTAGTATTGTTGGTAATTCGAATTATCCTTCTGAAATGCCAAATGATGCAAGCCGCATGTTTGGTAAAAACTTAATGAATTTTCTGAATCTTTTAGTTGATGAAGAAGGAAATATGAATCTGAATTTTGAGGATGATATTGTGTTGGGAACTTGTATAACCCATAACAATGAAATCATTAATGAGAGAATTAAAGAATTTATTAAATAATAATAAAGATCATGGAAACTGTTTTAAAGGCTTTTTATGAGAATAAGGATTTTATTTTCATTATAATTCTATCAATTTTTCTGGGTGTTGAGGTGATATCCAATGTGCCTGCGGTTTTGCATACCCCACTGATGTCAGGGGCTAATGCAATTAGCGGGGTTATAATAATTGGAGGTATAATACTTGTGGGCCATGCTGATCTGACTCAAATATCAGTTAACCTGGTATTGGGAATTTTTGCAGTATTGTTTGGCACTCTTAATGTTGCGGGTGGTTTTGTTGTTACTGACAGAATGCTTGAGATGTTTAAAAAGAAGAAATAAAACAATTACTCAAGGAAGGAATTGAATATTTCTACAGGTAAATGTTGAATAGAATTTTTTGCTGAAATAAATTAAAAGAAATAAATATGAATAATATAGTAGCGGGTTTAGGAGTATCATATGCAACTGTACTTCTTGAAATTAGTTATTTATTAGCCGCAGTCTTTTTTGTTGTTGGACTTAAATTTCAGAGCCATCCTCAATCTGCCCGAAAAGGTAATATCTGGGCAGCGAGTGGAATGGTTCTGGCTATGTTAACTACGCTGTTTTTGCACAAAAATGCACAGGGTGAGGGAATCTCCCTTGTCAATGGAATTGTAGTAGTATTAGCTATTGGTGTAGCTGCCGTTCTTGGTACAATAATAGCACGACGTGTTAAAATGACTGCAATGCCTGAACTGGTTTCATTTTTTAATGCTACCGGTGGTGGGGCCTCTGCTCTAGTTGCATTAATTGAGTTTTCAAATCCTGGTAATTCTTCAACCCTTGTAACCCTGCTTGGCCTGGTAATCGGCTCTGTTGCCTTTAGTGGTAGTTTAATTGCCTATGGTAAGCTCGATGGTAAAGTTGGAGACATATTTGCTAAATGGACAACCTATTTGAACCTGTTTTTGCTTGCTGTAGTAATAGCATTTATTGTGTATATAATATTTGGTGGAGCAAGCTTTGAAATGCAAAAAACGCTGGTTCTTGTTTTGCTTGGAATATCTCTAATTTATGGTGTAATGTTTGTAATGCCAATCGGTGGAGCAGACATGCCTGTTGTAATCTCATTGTTAAATTCATTAACAGGGATAGCAGCAGCAATGGGAGGTTTTATTTATCACAACATGGCAATGATTCTTGGAGGAATCCTTGTCGGTGCAGCTGGTACTATTTTGACATTTTTGATGTGTAAGGCAATGAACAGATCCTTGTTTAATGTAATTGTAGGTGCTTTTGGAGGAGGGGGAGCCAGTATTGATAGGGATCAGGGTACCATAAAGGAAATTACATTAAGTGATGCAAGTATATTATTAAGTTATTCACAAAAAGTAGTTATCGTACCTGGATATGGGCTGGCTGTTGCTCAGGCACAGCATATTTGCCATGAACTGGATACTCTTTTAGAAGAAAAGGGAGTGGAAGTTAAGTATGCTATTCATCCAGTAGCAGGTAGAATGCCAGGCCATATGAATGTGCTACTTGCAGAAGCCGACGTTCCGTATGAAAAACTAATTGAAATGGATGATATTAATCCATCCTTACCTAATACTGATGTGGTTATTGTAATCGGGGCGAATGATGTGGTCAATCCGGCAGCTCTGGATGATCCGTCAAGCCCTATTTATGGAATGCCAATTATTAAAACGCATGAAGCCAAAAATATTATTGTAATGAAAAGGGGAATGGGCAAGGGATATGCAGGTATTGAGAATTTCTTGTTTTTCAATGATAAAACAAGAATGCTTTTTGGTAATGCGAAAGATTCATTACAGAAACTTGTAACTGAAATTAATTCATTGTAATAGATTACATAATTTTTACCAATAGATTTTAGAGGTGCTTTTTGGGCACCTCTTTTTTTTATCAAATTTTAGGGTTAAAATCTTTCGATGAGAATAAAGAATATTATTTCGATAAGATGATCAGATATGCTTACAATTTTTCATCTACTATAATTGACATAGCTCCTTTATAAAAGAAGAAAGCGCTTATAGCCATTAAGCAATGACTGGTATCAAGATAATTAAACCAGGTATGTATGCTCCACTCATTCATGAAGATTAAGGCAGAAATAGCGGCGAAAAAAACGGCTATCAAAAAAAGCATACTTCCCCTGCTTTTGGTTTTATAATATATATAGGCACTAAAAGTGGCAACAAATAAAAGGAGTCCATAAGCAGAGTGGATTTCAACAAATAAAAAGTTAAGGGTTGAAAAGGTGAGTACCATAAAAGTCAGAAGTTCCACAATATTTAGTATTGCAAAGAACCTGGCAACTCGTGGCTTAATAAAATTTCTGGCATATTCTATTACTGCTCTTTCTATAAGGTTAATTGCCACCATACTGGTCCACCAACCTGGAAGCTTCCATCCAAATGAAAATAGATAGAAGAAACCATGTCCAATAAGTCCACCTATGGCAGTAGCTGAGCCCATCATTAAGAAATAATACTTTAAATACTGATGTAGTGGTGTTTTCTTTGAGACTTTGTTTATTCTAAAAAATGCATAATAACAAACAGCTGTAACCAATAGGTCAGTTATAGTTGTTATCGGTTCATCAATTCTTAATCCTAAAATTTCTACGGAGGGTTGTGGTAGGACCATGAAGTGTTTTTGTACTATTTGTTAATGAATAAGGACTGCTTAATTAAAATTCAAATATATTTTTTTTTATTATTTTTAACTAATAAGATTAGTTCCACGCGGAATCTTTTAAATAAATATTACGAATTAATTCCAGGATGCTTTAATGAAACGAATAAGCTTTATTCGAAATGGAAGTTTATTGTTAGCTTCTTTTTTTCTTCCCTCTTATTATAGGAGGCCGAAGTTAAAAATTTCTACAGTAAAAGGGTTCGTAGATGCAGGAAAAGTTGGAGTCTGTCTTGAACATGAGCATATTCTCGTTGATTTTATTGGTGCTGAGAAGTATGATCCAACCAGATGGGATAGGGCTCAGGTAGTTGAAAAAGTAATCCCTTACCTTATGGAATTGAAGAAAAATGGTTGTGCAACACTTATGGAATGTACACCTGAATATTTAGGAAGAGATGTGAATATTATTGCATGAATTGTCTGAGAAAACTGGATTGAATATTTTAACAAACACTGGCTATTATGGTGCAGGAAACAATAAGTACATTCCAGAAAAGGTCTTT
This sequence comes from uncultured Bacteroidales bacterium, assembly GCA_963750735.1. Lineage (GTDB taxonomy): Bacteria > Bacteroidota > Bacteroidia > Bacteroidales > VadinHA17 > JANTGF01. Next base: position 186,163 of record CAVVRY010000019.1, read on the forward strand.
AATATAAGTGCAAAACAGTTAGCTGAAATTTGGATAAAGGAATATGAAGAGGGGATACAGGGCACCTCCATTAAGCCCGGATTTATAAAGATTGGAGTGAATCCGGGGCCATTGAGTGATTTTCATGAGAAACTTGTTAGGTCAGCCGGTCTTACTCATTTAAGTACTGGATTAACAATAACTTCTCACACAGGCCCTGCAGTAACTGCATTTAGTGAAATTGATGTTTTAAAGAAAATAGGTGTTCATCCTTCCGCTTTTATTTGGATCCATGCCCAGAATGAAAATGAATGGGTGACATACGTTAAAGCAGCAAAAATGGGGGCGTGGATTAGTCTGGATGGTTTGAATGATGAAAATGTGAATGAATACATAGAACGCCTATTCTATATGAAAGACAATGGGCTTCTTGAAAAAACACTTGTTTCACATGATGCTGGTTGGTACGATCCTGGGAAGCCAGAAGGCGGCACTTTTAGGAACTTCAACACTTTATTTGAGAAATTAATTCCCCAATTAAAAAGTAAAGGATTTACTCAAGAAGAAATTAATCAAATAATGATTAGTAATCCTGTCAATGCTTTTTCTATTCGTGTTAGAAAGATCTGAAAATAGCTACCCTCTTTTAAAAGGTGAGAATTTTTTCGACATTCCCGTTTCTAAGGAATCTTTTTACAATAGATTGAATATCTCGGTTATCCTTATAGGGTCTGATACAGTCGTGTATTACTTCTGTGCTAAATGAAGCTTCATCTCCATCAAAATAACCGAATCCTAAATATTTCCCATTTTCAATTTTTATAACTGATCTTTCATTCAATTCTCTGCCCTTGTCTATTATTAAGAAATTTTGATATTCGTATTCAAATACCTTTTTAGCAGAAGTTGCTCTTATATTATATGTTTCTGTTGATTCTTTCCCGACACAGGCTCCATGACAAATTCCTATTTGATGCTGGAAACATGCTCCTGAAGAGTCGTATAATCCAGCTAATTTCTGACATAAATTGTGATCACTAGATATCTGGGTCAGAAAGTCTTTGGCTTTTTCCAGTGGAAGAAAAACTGGCCATCGGTAATGTGTCTTTTACCTTGCCTATTCTGAAGCATAAGTAATCGTCATCGTTGTAAAATGAAAAAATTCCAATGCAGGTAGTTTCTCTTCTTTGTGCGCGGTTATAGACTGGTTTGTTTTTTTTTATCTCATCCGACTCTAATAAATATGCTATAAGTTCACTCCCTGTAATTTCATAGCTTATTTCTGCAATTCGGTCCCGCATTTCAATTTTTTTTCTGGTAGACCTATTCGCAAAGTGATTTAAAACCCTATGTCTTATATTTTTACTTTTTCCAACATAAAGAAGTTCCTGATTCTCATCATAGAAATAATATACACCCGTGTCTTCCGGTAGATTTTTTACTTGCTGGCCGTCAAGATTGGGATGAAGGTCTGATAAAGCAGGGTTTACAAAGAGCTTATTATCCAATCCATGATCCAGCCCAAGAAGTATTTCAAATAATTTTACGGTAGCTAAGGCATCTCCAGCAGCTCTGTGTCTGTTGTTAATTTTAATATCTACTTCTTTACATAGCTTACCGAGGCTATAAGATCTAAGTCCTGGAATAAGTCTCCGGCTTAATTTGACTGTATCCAATACATCACGCTTATAAATATAACCCAGTCGCTTGAATTCTTCCCTGATGAAGTTGTAATCGAAATTAGCATTATGGGCAACAAATATTTGATCCTGAGTGATTTCTACAATTTTTTTAGCTACTTCGTAAAACCTTGGTGCATCCTCAACCATTTCATTACTAATACCTGTTAACCCAGTAATAAAATAAGGAATAGACTTTTCAGGGTTAATCAGGGTAGAGTACTCATTAATAATTTTTACCCCATCATGGATGTATATTGCGATTTCGGTAATTTTATCACTTTGTGGTCTTCCACCAGTTGTTTCTATGTCGATTATCGCATACAATTCAGAGATTTTTGGAATAGCAAAGATAATTTTTCAATTTTATTAATTTTGACAAAGAATTGGCAAATCAAACTGCACTGACCAGAAAATTTTGCTATGAGTGAATGTTTTAGAAAAGTATTTATACTCAACAACGAGGTATTGAATTGCGTTGAATTTAGTTCCGGGCTTATTTACTTCGGGGAATCAGTTTACGAAGTAATTAGAATATCAGGTGGAGTACCAATTTTTATAGATGATCATCTTGGTCGATTATTCCAAACTGCTGAATTGCGGAAAAGAAAGTTATGGCTTGATAAAAAGGAAATAGAATCCAAAATTAACCAGGTCATTGAATTGAATAATGAAGAACAGGGCAATATTAAACTGGTTTTTAATTATCCAGCGCCTGGCTTAAACACAGGTAATTTCCTCGTATATTTTATTGAACACCATTATCCAACTAACGAACAGGAAGATACTGGGGTATCAACAATATTGTACTTTGCTGAAAGAGAATTTCCAGCTGCTAAAATTATTAATCAAGCCTTACGCTCGGTAATTTTTAAGAAATTAATCGATACGCATGCTTACGAGGCATTACTGGTTAATAATGATGGATATATAACTGAAGGGAGTAGGTCAAATGTGTTTTTTACTAAAAAGGATATAATTTATACTGCTTCTAACGGCGAAGTTTTATCTGGGATTGCACGAAAATATATTTTAGAGATTTGTGAGAATATCGGAGTGAAAGTAAATTTTGAGAAAGTCCATTCAGAAAGGATATCCGATTACAATGGTGTGTTTCTTTCAGGTACATCGCCTGGAGTATTGCCAGTTTCCTGTATTAATGATGTAAAATTTGATCCGCATTGTAATACCATACTTGAAAATTAGAGATAGCTTTCGAAAAGTGTCTGGCAGGTAAAAATCGCCTCAAAAAGATTAACCCCAAAACTTTTCTATATTTGAGCTTTCGAAAGAGTTCTTTTTTGGTAAGAAATTTCAAACATGAAAAAGTTATTGAATAAGTTTTATATCCTTTTTGTTTTTAGCTATATACTTGCTCTAGGATCTGGTTATTCCCAGGATTCCAATATTGGAAATTACTTTCCTGAAATTAATATTTTACATTCTAATGGACCTGCTCCTGGTTATTTTTTTCTGGCCTCCAAAGGTCTTACTGCGGAAGGTGCAAAGCATTACTTATGCCATAGTTGACAATAATGGCGTGCCTGTTTTTTTTAGATTAATGCCAAAACCATCTGGGTCATTTAGAGTATTTTCTGACGGACGGTTAGCATATATGCATGGGGTTCCCAGGAAGCTTTATTTCATGGATGAATTGCTGGAGGTTACAGATACCTTTTCCACTGTTGGCTATCAGATTGATGGTCATGACTATGCTGTTGATAATAGTGGGAATGTTGTATTAATGGCAAAAGTAAACCGACCTGTGGATATGAGTGCAATTGTTGAAGGAGGCGACCCAAATGCTACGGTTATAGATTTAATTGTTCAAGAATTTGATAGGGACAAAAACCTTTTGTTTACCTGGAATAGTGCTGATCATTTCAAAATTATGGATGCAAATGAAAATTCTCCGTTTGTTGATTTTACTGAACAGGAAATAGATTATGTACATCCAAACAGTATTGCAATTGATTCTGATACAAGTATACTGGTTTCCTGCAGACACATGGATGAAATTACTAAAATTCATCGCAGAACTGGCGAAATTATTTGGCGACTTGGTGGAAAAAACAATGATTTTACCTTTCTGAATGATACTATTGGGTTTTCACATCAACATAGTATTAGTAGATTGGAAAATGGTAATATTCTTCTATTTGACAATGGTAACCTCCATGATTCTTTGTTTTCAAGTGCAGTGGAATATACCCTGGATGAAGTTAACTATACTGCTACGCTTGTTAACAGGTTTCGTAGAGATCCGGATACATATTCAAATCATGGTGCCAATACTCAACGAATATTTAATGGAAATACTATTATAGGATGGGGGCCTTATTGGCCTTCTGCCACTGAGTTTCATCCCGATGGTTCGGTAGCCATTGAGCTTGATTTTACAGAGCATAGTTTTAGCCCGAGGATTGAGAAATTTCAATGGAAAACTAATGTGTTTGAAACATCATTGGATACAATTGACTTTGGCATGTGGGATGGAGGTAACTTGATTGAGAAGATTCTAACTGTAAATAATAACCTGGATTCTACAATTTATATAACCAGTGATACCTCCTATAGTGGTTGTTTCAATGTTATAACGCCCATTCCCATTGAAATACCTGCTAATGGTGAGACAGAACTTACTATTCGTTTTGATCCATCTAATTCAACTTTTGGATATATTGAAGATGTAATTACCTTAATTTCTGATAGTGAAACACAGCGAGTAGCAAGGCAGATCACCGTAAAAGGGGTGAAAGAAGATTTTATTGCCCCAACAGTGTTAATTACACCAGATTCATCCAATGTGCCTTTAGATGCAATCGTTCATTTTAACTTCAGCAAACCTGTTCGGAATAAGGATGGAACGGAATTGAATTATGAATCCGTTGATGATTTATTGATCGTAAAAAAGGATAATGAATCAGGTGAGGATATAGATTTTAATGCAAATATCAATAGTACAAAAGACCATATTGAAGTGAAATTTAGTAACGCTCTTGATCCTGGTCAAGAATATTATGTTTCATTCAAGGATGAATTTGAGGATTATTCTGGAAACAAATTGGTGGTTACAAATGTTTCTTTTACCACTTGGTCGCCATTGCCTGTGAAGGAAATCTCAGACGAAATTCCTGTAAATATTTTCCCCAATCCAACATCTGGTTTTTTTATTCTTGAGGTAGATTATGAGGGTTTGAAAAACCTTGAAATATACTCTGCTACTGGAAAATTAATATTGACAAAAATTAATATTTGGGATAAGAGGATATTTGTTAATATGATAGACCAGAGAGCTGGACTTTATTTAGTAGTTTTAAGATCTGAAGATAACAGAATCCTTTCTTCACAAAAGTTATTTGTTAGCCATTAGTAAATTTAGTATCAAAGTATATAAACCATGTCAAGTATAAAAAGTCTTAAAAAAGAGGTTGAAGGTATTACTTATGAAGTTGTATCAGATTGTTTTACGTTCATGTTGGTTAATGAGAAAAAGGAGAAAGAAAAGATACAGAAGTATATTGAAGAGGCAATTAGCCTAAGGAATGATCTTATTTTGCGCATTAATAATTATGCAAAAGAGAAAGAAACAGGAAATCGAAAACAGTATTTTAATAAGATCAAAGAGGATCTTTATTCTGGTATGGACAAGACGCTTAAAAACTTAAGCAATTTATCCCAAAAGTAAAATTCATTTATATTGCGTCTTGCTCAAAATCTGACTTATGATCAAAAGTGTTCGGATCAAAGTGGTTGGGAAGGTTCAGCATGTAGGATTTAGATATTATACCACTCTTGAAGCCCGAAAGTTAAGGATAAAGGGCTTTGTGAAAAATGAATACGATGGTTCTGTACTGATTGAGGCAGAAGGTGAAGAGAGCAATGTTGATTTATTCAATATTGCAATTGAAAAAGGACCTGGATGGGCACGAGTAGATTCCATTCAGATTCAAAATATTCCGAATCAGGAATACGAAAAATTCTCAGTGAAATAAATTCCTGACTCAAATATATTTTAGGATTTTATTTTTGCAGTGAATGCATTCTCCAGATCGATTCAATCCCGCAATATCAGTTGAATAGCCACTTCTTTCAATAACAATTTTGTCACATGAAGGGCAAATAGTATTTCTTCCTGCCGAATACGGACCAATATTTCCAATATATACGTAATTAAGATATTCTCTGGCGATTTCTAAAAATCTTTCCAATTTATCGACCTCGGTGGGAGGTAGAGATTTATTAAAGTGAGGAAAATATCTTGATATATGCAGTACTGTATTTCCCCCTGTTTCTCCGGCAATCCATTCGACCATATTCCTGAAAATATCGGGGTCGTCATTTAAGGTAGGGATTACAAGATTCGTTATTTCTAGATGTTTACCTCCCTTACTAATATTTAAAATTGTTTCTTTTACGTTCTTCAATGAAGAAAATGTCTGACTTTTATAAAACTCTTCGGTAAATCCCTTTAAATCGATGTTAAATGCATCCATTAGGCTGATAACATCTTTTCTTGGGGCTGGATTTATAAATCCATTTGAAATCATCACATTTTTTAATCCGAAAGTCTTAGCTGTTTCGGCAGCATCAAGAATATATTCAAACCATATTGTTGGCTCATTATACGTATATGCAATTCCAATATTGTCCCTTGTTAATTGAGCCTCATTTACAAGATCTTTAGGTGATTGAAATTTAAGAAATTCAGCCTCTTCAACACTAGTTTGTGAAATTTCACAATTTTGACAGAATTGGCATTTTAAATTACATCCGACAGTTCCAGCCGAAAGTATTTTTTGTCCGGGATAAAAGTGATACAATGGTTTCTTCTCAATAGGATCCAGGTGTTTTGCAGATAATAAACCATAGTTTTCTGCATACAAAGTTCCTTCAGAATTTTTTCTTACTCTGCAGATTCCCTCTTTTCCATCCCGAATCCTGCAATAATGGGGACAAAGCTGGCATTGAACAGTTAACTCCTTTTCTTTTATATAATATTTGGCCTCTTTTTTTAAATGATTCGTTAACATTTCAGCAAATTTATTCGAAACGTAGCCTTACTTTTTCTATACTTTCAACCGATCCAACAATTGTTAGAATATCACCCAGCCGCAAACGGGTGTATCCAGTTGAAATAATATTGTGACCCCTCCTCCTTGTTGCTATAATCAATACATCTGCTGGGAGATGCAGGTTTCTGAGTGCCATCCCATGAAGATCATGATTACCGATAATAATATCGGCTGTATCTTGATCTCCTTCCAAGCCAAGTAGTAATGATGTAGCAACAGGTGATCTTACAAAATGATCCATAAGACTAACAATGGCCGTGGAAGGTTCAACTATTAAAGCACCTAAATCATGGAACTTCTTGAAATTCTCCCGATTATTTAATCGAACAACAATTTCCGGAGTGCCAAAATGTTCATAGGCTAATTCGCAGATTTTATAGTTTTCTTCATCCGTTTTTAATGTGATAATAGCATCTGTTTCAGCAAGATTTAATTCCGTAAGTGAGGTGAGACTAATTGTATCCATATGAATTATCTCCACATTTTTTATATCCAACTTGGGAATATCTAGTCTGCTTGTAGTAATAACCACATCTAACCCATGGTTTGAGAGCTGCCTGGCCAGAGCAACAGCCTGATGCTCATAACCAAAGATTATAGCCTTCTGGGGGCCTTTATGAGCAAGATGTTCACCCTTGCTGTGATCTTCTTTCACCAATTGAATTGCCCACTTCATTAATGGTGGCCCAATAAACTGATTGAGAACAATTACAGCAATTATTACCGAGGCAAAATCAGGTCCCCAGCCAGGATATTCATTTGCAATAATTGTAACTAAACCAAGGCTTATACCTGCTTGAGTAACAAATGGCATCCAGGCTATTCGATTATATTCTTTGGGGTCACCAGCCAGATTTCCTCCAACCCAACCCCCAACAATTAATGAAATGATTCGGATAAAAAATAGGATTATCGCAAGCTCCCATGTTTGAATAACAACCTCAAGTGAAATTGTAGCACCCACTAAAGTAAAAAAGGCTACGTAAACAATCGGAACAATATCGGTTATTATCTTTTGAAATTCTCGTCTGAATGGAGAATAGTTAGTGAGCAAAACACCAGTAATAATGCAAACTAATAATGGTTCAACATAAAAATCAAATTCGAAATAATTCTCTGCAATGTGACTTAAAAATTCAGAAACAAAATATATACTCCACCCTCCGGCCAATACCAGAATTGATTTTATAGAGGTGTTCAATCGAAGAGAAAGTATCCATTTCAGGATATAATAAAGTAAAAAACCAATTCCTGCTGAAACAACTAATTCTAATAATATTATCATTATCATCCAACCCTTGAAATCCTGGCCAGTTAGTAATGTTCCAGAAATTGAAAAAGTTACTGCAAATAGAATAATAACCAGAAAATCCTTCAGGACTGTAACTCCCAGAACCATTGTAGTAAACGGACCTTTTGCTCGGAGTTCGTTTATTATTGCTATCGCTGAAACTGGCGAGCGGGCAACAAAAATGGTACCTGCCAATATGGAAATAGCAATTCGCTCAACCAAACTCAAGGTGTAGCTGAAAAGTGGGTATCTTGTAGCTATGAAGACGCCCAGACTGCCGAGAATGAAAGTAATAACCAATTGTCCAAAGCTCATCCATTGAATGCTCTTTATTCTGCTTCGAAGTTCTGTAAGGTATAATTCAGAGCCTGCCGCAAAAGCAATAAATGCAAGTGCGATATGATTTACAAAGTTTAATTTAATTATGGATTCGGATGGTAACATGTTCAGGAATTCTGGGCCAATAAGGATGCCCATAAGAAGAAGACCTGTGATTATAGGGAGTTTAATTTTCGTAATGAAACCTCCAATTCTATTTGAAGCCACCAGGAGGATTATGAAGCCAACAATTATTATTATTATGTCAAGAACAGGCTGCATGTATATTAATTTCTTTATTAGAACTGCTGCACATTTATATGCAATCGCCTCTCAAATTAACTATCGAATATAAAACAGATAATGTTGATAAATTTCTTTTCATGGGTAAAATAATCAAAAAAAACTTATCAAACTTCCTAAAATCTCAAAAAAACGGCCTGATTAGTACATAAATAGGATCTGAATTATTTGATTTATTAGAAATTTACTAATTTAGACACTTGATTATACCAACCCGCTGTACATGCTTCTATTCCGTATAAGCAGAAAGCGGGTTTATTTAGAAAGTGATGTTGAATTTATGATAATAATTTAACTGCCATTTTTAATAAATTATTTGCTAAAACCATTTAACAATGAAAGTCAGAAATCTTTTGGTCATTCTAACCACTCTTTTTTTTAGTTTCGCAATCCTGGTAGATTGTGCACATAAAAAGAATACCTCGGCTGGAAGTGATGAATCAAATTCAGATCCTGATCTCAATGCCCAGTGAGATTAATCAATTAACGAATGCTGAAAAGGAAGATGGTTGGGTATTGTTATTTGATGGTATGAGTTTAGATGGATGGCGAGATTTTAAAGGAGAAACGGTTGGAGATGGTTGGACTGTTAAAGATGGGAATCTGATTGCGCTTGGCAAGGGTGGTGATCTAGGTGGAGACATAATATCTGTTGACCAGTATGAGAGTTTTATTTTGAAATTAGATTGGAAGATATCTGAGGGTGGAAACAGTGGTGTATTTTTTCATGTATTGGAGGAAGAGTATCCAACGGTATATGCAACCGGTCCTGAGTATCAGCTTATTGACGATATTGGGTTTCCTGAAAAACTTGAAGATTGGCAGGTGAGTGGAGCAAATTATGCCATGCATCCTCCCGTAAATGTGAAGCTTAAACCGGCCGGAGAATGGAATAGCACAGAAATAGTGGTTGATGGACCTCATGTAACACATTTTCTGAATGGAAATAAGGTAGTTGAGTATGAAATGTGGACAGATGAATGGACTGAATTGGTAAATAGTGGGAAATGGGATGATTATCCCGATTACGGATTGGCTAAGAAAGGCCACCTTGGTTTGCAGGATCACGGAAACAAAATCTGGTTTCGAAATATTAAAATAAAAGAATTGTAGCACTTTCCCTTTCATAAGTGCTTTATTATTTAAGTTTTCCTCTCCATCGATGAATAAAATTTTCTTATTAGTTCTAACAAAATATTATTGAATTTATGAAAAATAAATCTGGTTTTTTGGTATTGGCAGTATTTGTGGTTTCTCTGTTTTTGAGTTCATTTTCTGCGATTAATTATAATGGAATTCCTGCTGAAGGAGAAGAATGGATTTCGTTATTTAATGGTAAAGATCTCACAGGATGGAAGATACACGGAACAGAAAAATGGTATGTTGATAAGGGGGAACTTGTTTGTGAAAGTGGTCCGGATAAGGAATATGGCTACCTCGCCACAGAAAAGAAATTCAAGGATTTTGAATTAAAACTGGAATTTAAACAAAGTGCAAATGGAAATAGTGGTGTATTCTTCAGGTCCTCATTGGATGGAACGAAAATCTCAGGTTGGCAGGTAGAGGTTGCCCCTCCAGGTCACGATACCGGAGGAATTTATGAATCCTATGGTAGGGGTTGGTTAGTTCAAATCCCTGATGAGATGGAAGATATACTTAAAATGGGTGAATGGAATAAGATGAAAATCCGGGTTGTTGGCGATCGGGTAATTACCTGGCTAAACGGAACTCAAATGGTTGATTTTTCTGACGAAAAAATTGGGGAAGCTTTTGGGGTTATAGCATTGCAAATCCATTCCGGAGGAGGAATAAAGGTTAATTGGAGAAATATAGTAGTCTCCGAGTTATAAGCTATATTATTATTTTGTTAATTTCTGGGTTCGGTCCGTATCTTCTTACCATAACTATGCCTAAATCATGAGAAAAACTAGAATTTCATTGTTTTCAATCTTCATTTTTTCATTTGGACTATTTCTGTTCTCTTCAATTGCACAACAAACAGGTTTTACCACACCAGAAAAGTATTTCGGATTCAGACCAGGTGATGACAGGAAATTGTTCGATTATGAAGAGTTGATTGCCTATTTACAAAAACTTGATGAGGAATCACCCAGATTAAAATTAGAGGAAATTGGGAAGTCCCCTATGGGGAAACCAATGTATATCGCATTTCTTTCAGCTGAGGAGAATATTGAAAACCTTGAGCAATTGCGAAAAATAAACCATGAATTGGCATTAAATCCTGATTTATCAAACACTGAAAGGGAGCAAATGTCAAATGAAGGACGTGTGTTTGTATTGGCAACCCTCTCAATGCACTCAGGTGAAGTAGGCCCCTCTCAATCAGCAGCACTTGTGGCACATGATTTGGCTTCAACTGATGATCAGGAAAAAGTAGATTGGCTTAAAGATGTAGTGTATATGATGGTGCCCTGCCATAACCCTGATGGTATGGACATGATTGTTCATAATTATAGAAAACATGTGGGTACTAAGTATGAAGGTGCTTCATTGCCCCGGGTTTATCATAAATATGTTGGCCATGATAATAATCGCGATTTTGTCATCCTTTCTCAGGAAGATTCAAAGGCCATTGCAAAGGTTTATAATCAAACCTGGTTGCCACAGGTAATGGTTGAAAAACACCAGATGGGTTCTACCGGTACAAGGTATTTTGTACCACCAAATCACGATCCTATTGCTCAAAATATTGATGCAGGAATGTGGACCTGGGTAGGAATATTTGGACAAAATATGTTCAATGATATGACAAATGAGGGTTTGGCAGGTGTTTCACAACATTATATTTTTGATAATTATTGGCCTGGATCAACAGAAACCTGTTTATGGAACAATGTGATTTCTTTCTTAACGGAATGTGCCAGTTCACGTGAGGCTACTCCCATTTACATTGAGTCTAATGAGTTGTCAGTGAGAGGTAAAGGTCTTTCGGAGTACAAAAAAAGCATAAATATGCCTTTGCCCTGGAAAGGCGGATGGTGGAGATTGGGAGATATTGTAAAATATGAGATTTCTTCCACAATGTCAATAATTAAAACAGCTTCCTTATACAAAGAGAAAATTCTCCTCTTTAGAAATGATATGTGTAGAAGGGAAATTGCAAAAGGCAATTCAGAACCTCCTTATTACTATATTATTCCAAGGAAACAGCATGATGTAAGTGAATTGGTGAACCTTGTAAACCTAGTTAGAGATCATGGAATTCAAGTTTTTACACTTCAAAAAGATACTGAAATTGATCAACGAATGTTCAATGCAGGAGACTTTGTAATTCCGTTGGCTCAACCCTATCGGGCTCTTATAAAGGAAATTATGGAAGCTCAGGAATATCCTGAGCGACATTATACACCTGGCGGGGATTTGATAATGCCCTATGATATAACTACATGGTCCTTACCATTGCATAGGCAGGTAAGAAGTTTCGAGATTAATCTTAAGGAAAAAGCTTTAGATGCTAATCTTAAAAGTTTGGAGAATGATCTGGATTACTCATTACCAATGCCAGAAACCTTTTTTGCCGCTGTTTACAATGTTAATGACAATGAAAGTTTTAAGGCAGCTTTCATGGCTATGGAGAACGGAATGAAGGTTGACCGCTTAACAAAGGAATTGTTGGACGATGGGAAAATATTACCTAAAGGAAGTTTTGTAATTTATAATAATAGAAAAGCCAAGGCTGGATGGGATAAAATATTAGAAGAAATTAAAATTAGCCCACTTATTATTAAAGAGGAGAGGCCATTGGAATCAGTTCTTCTTAAAACACCAAGGATTGCTCTGGTAGAAACATTTTTCCATGATATGGATGCTGGCTGGGCTCGTTATGTTTTCGATTATTACCATATCAATTTTACTATACTTAATCCAGGAGATATTCCTAAAACTGACCTTAAAGAGAAGTTTGATATTGTAATTTTTGCAGATGATGGGAAATCTCAGTTAATGACAGGAAAGTCAGGATCAAGTGGTTCATACAATATGAGTAGCTATCATCCTGATTATACCGTAGGTATGGGTAAAGATGGGTTGGAAAAAATCTTGTTATTCATTGAGAATGGAGGGCTAGTTCTTTCATGGGGCAGGTCCACAGAATTATTTGAAGGTTTACATAAAATTAAAAATGGTGATAAAGAGGAGGAGTTCCAATTGCCTTTTAGAAATATTTCAGGAAATCTTCAGAAAGAGGGGCTTCTGGTAGCAGGTTCTTTATTAAAGATCGAGCTGTTAAAAGATCATCCTCTTACACAGGGTCTACCTGAAGAGATAGGAATCTTTTCCAGGGGGCGTCCTGTATTTGCAACTTCTATACCGCGTTTTGACATGGATCGTAGGGTAATTGGTAAATATGTAGATAAGGATGTACTTATGAGTGGATATATTGCAAAACCTGAAAAAATTGCCGATAAAAGTGCGCTGGTTTGGATTAAAAAAGGAAAAGGGCAGTTAGTCCTTTATGGATTTAGTCCTCAATTCAGATCATCAACACAGGCCTCTTTCAAATTGTTGTTTAATGCTTTATTTTTGAACCAATAACAGTAAACATATAAATTGATAAATAAGGAAAACTAAAATGAAAAAAGTAGAATTAAATTATTCAAGATGCCAATTAACTCTTCTAGTAACTTTGAGAGTATTAATTGGCTGGCATTTTTTATACGAAGGAGTGGCAAAATTGAGTAATCCTAATTGGTCATCTGTAGGATTTCTTCTTGATTCAAAATGGATTTTTTCTGGGTTATTTCAAAATATGGCAAGCAATCCTTCCGTTTTAAATACGGTTGATTTTTTGAATATGTGGGGCTTAGTGGCTATAGGTTTGGGACTATTACTTGGATTTTTAACAAGGCCGGCAATTATTGGAGGTATAATACTTTTAACGTTTTATTACATATCACACCCTCCTTTTGTTGGTATTACCTATGCTATGCCTTCTGAAGGATCCTATTTATGGGTAAATAAGAACCTGATTGAGTTATTTGCACTTGCGGTTTTATATGTTTTCCCAACCAGCCGCATAATAGGAATTGACAGATTTCTATTCAAGAAGTCAGATTGATATTGATTGAATTTTATGAACTTTCAGAATTTAAAAAGGTCAAAAAAGGAAGAAAATGGAAAACGAAAATAAAAAAGACGCAAAACAAGGCAAAACGACAAGAAGAGACGTTCTAAAGAGTCTGGCCACCGTTCCTGTAGTAGGTGCATTTGCTTATGGGTACTACAAGAAAAAGAAATATGATCAAATGCTAAATACCAGGATTGCTAAGGAACTTGGCATGGATACTGAGACTCCACCTGTTGCTGATCCTATATCGCCTGACTCAAAGCAGATAAGGTTAGGAATTATTGGTTTTGGCATTAGGGGAACTCAACTAATGAGAGCTGCAGGGTTCGTTCACCCAGAATGGATTGATAACGTAAGAGAAGCTGGTGAAAAAAATTCAGCAAATAAAAGATACGTTGAATATTTGGCCCAGGAAAACCTGAATGTTGTTGTAAATGGAGTTTGTGATATATTTGATGTGTATGCTGAAAAAGCTCTTGCTGCGGCTGCCAATATTGAAAGAAATGGAACTGATTCTAAACCACAGCATCAGGTTAAGAGGTATAGTAATTATAAGGAATTGATTGCCGCAGATGATATTGATGCTATAATAATTGCATCACCTGATCATTGGCATGGACCTATGACAATTGAAGCTGCCAGGCATGGAAAACATGTGTACTGTGAAAAACCTATGACATGGACGGTTCCGGAAACCTATGTAGTACGAGAGGAAATCAAAAAGAATAATATAGTATTTCAGCTTGGGCACCAGGGGCGGCAGACTGAAAGTTACAATAAAGCAAAAGAAGCCATTCAAAAAAATCTGTTAGGAAAGATTTCATTAATTGAAGTTACTACAAACCGAAATACTCCAAATGGTGCATGGGTGTATCCTATTAATCCAAAAGCCAGTCCTCAGAATATTGACTGGGAACAGTTTATTGGCCAGGCGCCATGGCACGATTTTAGCCTTGAGAGATTCTTTAGGTGGAGATGTTGGTGGGATTACAGCACTGGCTTATCTGGTGATTTGCTTACACATGAATTTGATGCTATGAACCAAATTCTGGATCTTGGAATTCCTAAATATGCAACTTCATCAGGCGGAGTGTATTTCTTTAAAGATGGTCGGACTGTACCAGATGTTCTGCAAACTACTTTTGAATATCCAAACCACGATCTGACTATGTTGTATAGTGCTTCACTGGCAAGTAGTAAGAACAGGGGTAAGGTAATAATGGGCCATGATGCTAGCATGGAAATTGGCCAGACTTTAACAATTATGCCCGATAGGGACTCCACCAGATATGAAAAGAAGATTGAGGAGAAAATAATTGATCCTTCACGACCAATATATTCATATATACCAGGAAGGAAAAATGTTGATGCAGTAACCTCAGCCACAGAGCAATATTTTGCTGGCAGAGGCTTATTGTATACTTACCGAAATGGAAGAAGAGTTGATACAACTCACCTTCATATCAGAGAATGGTTGGAGGTAATAAGAAATGGAGGTGAAACCAGTTGTAATATTGACCAGGGTTTTGAAGAGGCCATGACTGCACATATGGGTACGATTGCCTACAAAGAGGGTAGGAGAGTTGAATGGGATCCTGACAACGAGGAAATTATTTAAGAAAATAAAAACGGCAGGTTAACCTGCCGTTTTTTATTTCGCTAATTTTTACTTCAAAGGGTTATTGATGGGTATTAAACAATAGGGCCAGCACCCAATATTCCTTTTGTAACAAATTCCTTATATTGTTGAAAATTTTCAGTAAACATTTTGGCAAGTTCTTTGGCTTTCTTGTCATAATCCGACTTATCCTTCCACGTATCTCTTGGCATCAAGATTTCTGTAGGTACATCAGGGCATGATTTCGGTACCTGAAGTCCGAAAATTGGATCTGTTTCAAATTCAATATCATCCAGTTTACCATCCAGTGCAGCATTTAGTAAAGCACGGGTATACTTAATTGAAATTCTTTCGCCAACACCATAAGGCCCTCCGGTCCAGCCGGTATTTACAAGCCAGACTTCGGTATTATGCTCCTCTAGTTTTTTACCAAGGAGTTTTGCATAAACACTTGGATGCTGAGGCATAAATGGAGCCCCAAAACAGGTGCTAAAAGTAGCCTGTGGTTCAGTAATCCCACGCTCCGTACCTGCAACCTTTGCTGTGTATCCCAAAAGGAAATGGTACATTGCCTGATCAGGAGTTAATTTTGATAAAGGTGGCAATACTCCAAAAGCATCGGCGGTAAGGAAAATTACATTATTCGGATGACCACCATGACCTTCTTTTACTATATTATCTAAATGAGTAATAGGATAGGAGGCTCTTGTGTTCTCAGTAAAAGAAGCATCGTTAAGATTAGGCTTCCTGGAGTATGAATCTATTGCAACATTTTCCAGAATTGTGCCAAACCTTCTTGTGGTTGCATAAATAGCCGGTTCAGCTTCTTCTGAGAGCCTTATTACTTTAGCATAACAGCCTCCTTCAAAATTAAAAACACCTTCACTTGCCCATCCGTGTTCATCATCTCCAATAAGTGATCTTTCAGAATCAGCAGAAAGAGTAGTTTTTCCAGTACCAGATAGCCCGAAAAATAATGCCGTATCACCCTTTTTACCAATGTTTGCAGAGCAATGCATAGGCAATATATTTTTATCCGGAAGCAAGAAATTCATAAGTGTAAATGCAGATTTCTTAATTTCTCCAGCATAACTTGTTCCTCCAATAAGAATTAATTTTTGAGAATAGTTAACTAGGATAAAAGCCTCAGAGTTGGTTCCATCAAGCTCAGGAACTGCATGAAACTTAGGTAAATCAATAATAGTATATGCAGGAATATGATTTTTCAACTCTTCCTGGTCTGTAATTCTAACGAACATGTTCCTCACAAATAATGAATGCCATGCATATTCGGTGATTACACGCAGAGGTAATCTGTTATTGGGATCAGTGCCAATATAAACATCTTGAACAAATACATCATCTCCTTGTAAATATGCTTGCATTCTGTGCCAAAGACTGGCAAACCTAGATTCCTCAAAAGGTCTGTTAACAGAACCCCACCAGATCTTATCTTCTGAACTTTTTTCTTTAACAATAAATTTGTCATTAGGTGATCTCCCTGTGTATGATCCAGTCCGAACCACAACTGGACCTAAATGAGATAATAATCCTTCTCTTCTTTGAATTATTTGCTCGTATAACCCAGCTGCTGTTAGGTTCCAGTAGATATTGTTCAGATTTTTCAATTTCAAATATTCAAGGCCGTACTGTCCCTCAAGAGCCCTGATCTGTCCTGGTCCTTGCTGTGTAAAATTTTCCATAATTAAGTTGTTATTTTTATTTAGATTATTTTTCGAAAATACTAAAAATATGTTTAAAAACATGTGGATTAATCTACTTTTTTAATAAAAGTAAGGATGGATTAGCAAGCTTCAAAAAGGTGAAAATATTATTAGGTAAATGATTATTGTTGCATTGGAAATGTTGTCTGGCAAACTAAGACTGATTCAGTTATAATCATTACATCAATTAGTTAATTATTTTTCGTTTTATATTTTGAACCATTGAATTTCTGAAAATCAACGATGTTTTTTATACATAATAGCTGAAAAATTCTTAATATTACAATTGTATTCCTTATAGTATAATTCAAATACAAAATCATTATGACAAAGCGTAGAGATTTTATTAAAACTTCTTCAATTATGGCAGCTGGTAGTATGGTTCTTCCTTTGAGTTCATTTGCTGACTCGAAAAGTGCCCCTTATGGGTTAATTCTTTATACTGTTAGAGATGAGATGCAAAATGATCCGATGGGAACGCTGGAAAAAGTCGCATCCATTGGGTATGAGGTTGTGGAAGCTGCAGGCTATTCTAACAGGCAGTTTTATGGTATGAAACCTGCAAAATTTAAGGAAGCAGTTGAATCTTTTGGAATGAAACTTTTGAGTAGTCATAATGGTGTTACAGAAGACAATGTAGAGGAAATAGCGGAAGATGCAGCCGAAGCTGGTCTAAAATATGTAATAAAACCCTCAATGGCACATGATAGCCTTGATGATTTCAAAAGAGGTGCAGAAGATTTTAACAAATTTGGAGAAATATTCAACCAATCCGGGATTCGATTTGGTTATCATAATCATGCATTTGAATTTGAGAAAATCGATGATATGATTCCATATGATATTCTCCTGCAGGAAACAGATCCTACATTGGTTACCATGGAACTTGATTTGTATTGGATTACTAAAGGTGGACATGATCCATGGGAATACTTTGAGAAGTTTCCGGGCAGGTTTGAAATCTGGCATGTTAAAGACATGAAGGAAACCGGAAAGCAATACGAAACAGAGATTGGCAATGGTATTATTGATTTCAAAAAAATATTCTTCATGAAAAAATTAGCAGGGATGAAGAACTATTTTGTTGAGGAGGATAATTGCCGTGATTTCCCAACTTTTGAAAGTATTCAGATAAGTCTGGACTATATTAAGAAAATGAAGTTTTAGAAGCTTAAGATATTTTTTGCCTCTGCTATCTTCTTGCTGCTTTTAATAAAACTGCCTAACAGGTTAACGACCAGATTTTCTGGTTACTATTTGAATTGGTAAATCCAGTTTTTGACTGAAATTTTCAGCTTCCTGCTTAGCGATTTCTATTGTTTCGCAATGCATAATTGGAATATCTTTCTTTTTGGTCTGTCCTGCCAGGCTGATCCTATATCCTTTCTTTTTTATGTCAGTTTGGCGATTGCTTCTACTGAAAGTTGAATAGCTAATATTTGATTTAAAAAGTTTAATTGCTGAAAAATTATCCAGTGCAACCCATTTTCCTGATTCGAATAATCCGAAATGGCTGAAGTAGTGCTTGACTTTTTTCTCTTCCGTATCAATTCTGGTTCCTGAAGAAGAAAATGCTGTATAAGCCCCAATAATTATTAGAAAGATAGCCTCAAGGTAAAAAAATGAGCTAATTACACCAACTGCAATTAAAACATAACCGGAAAAGACACCTGAGGGGCCAAATATTTTATCAATTTTATTGTTAATTATCATGTTCTTTTTTCGCAAAAGAGTTAATTTCTTAATTCATCTAAATTACAGTCAATAATGCTATATTTTCCTGATATTCATCATTTATAATAATTTAGGGCAATAATAAATCAATATATGATAGGTCCTTTAACTTTTGCAAGTTTTCAATAATCTGAAAGAATTGCTTGGCGGGGGGAGTAGGATATTAATAATTGTGAAAATATCAATTTTTAAAAATAAAAAATTAACTATATTAGAAGTCCCATTTTTAATGGAAAATTATTCAGAACCAAACATATCTTAAATTCAAACTATTATGAGTAAAGAAAAAGAATCAAAATCTATTTCACGCAGGAATTTTGTTGGAAGAAGTGCTGCTGCTGCTGCAGGTTTTACAGTCCTTCCATCATTTGTAGTTAGTGGGTTAGGACACAAAGCTCCAAGTGACAAACTCAATATTGCGGGTATTGGAATCGGTGGTATGGGGTTTTCTAACCTCCAAAAAATGGAATCAGAGAACATCGTTGCTCTTTGCGATGTTGACTGGAATTATTCCGATAGGGTATTTAAAAAGTATTCTAAAGCAAAAAAATACAAAGATTTCAGGAAAATGTATGAGGAGATGGGCAAATCAATCGATGCAGTTGTGGTCGCTACCGCTGACCATACTCATGCTATTGTTGCTGCTCAGGCCATGGCAATGGGCAAGCATGCTTATGTTCAGAAGCCTCTGACACATACTGTTTATGAATCACGCTTGTTAACCCATCTTGCTAAAAAGCATAAGTTAGCCACCTCAATGGGTAACCAGGGTTCATCCGGAGAAGGTGTGAATTTAACTACAGAATGGTTAGCCAATGGTGAAATAGGCGAAATAACAAAAGTTGAAGCATTTACTGACAGACCAATATGGCCACAAGGCTTAAATAAGCCTTCAGAGGTTGAAAAAGTACCTGATACTCTTGATTGGGATCTTTTTATTGGTCCAGCCAATCCAAGACCCTATAATTCAGTATATCACCCATGGGCATGGCGTGGTTGGTGGGACTTTGGTACAGGAGCATTGGGTGATATGGCTTGCCATATTCTTCATCCAGTTTTTGTTGGTCTTAATTTAGGTTATCCGATCAAAGCTCAGGGAAGTTCAACATTGTTACTTACCGATTGCGCTCCAACAGCGCAAATGGTAGATTTGACATTCCCAAAGCGAGAGAAAACAAAAAATATGAAAATTGATCTTCCTGAAGTTAAGGTTACCTGGTACGATGGTGGTTTACAGCCCAAAAAGCCAGATGGATGGCCAGCAGGAAAAAATATGAATGATGCAGGTGGTGGAGTTATTTTCCATGGAACAAAAGATAAACTTATCTGTGGATGTTATGGAGTAAACCCATGGTTGCTGTCAGGTCGAGAGCCCAATGCACCAAAATTCAGACGTCGGGTTGAAAAATCACACGAGCAGGATTGGATCAGAGCATGTAAGGAAAGCCCTGAAAATAGGGTTGAAACTGCATCTCCATTTAGCGAAGCTGGCCCATTCAATGAAATGGTTGTAATGGGTGTTTTGGCAGTTCGTCTCCAATCACTGAATAAGGAACTTGAGTGGGATGGCCCAAATATGAAATTCACTAACATAAAGGACAGTGATTCTTTCAAAATTGTTGTTGAAGATGGCTATTCAATCCATAATGGACATCCAAGTTTCAAGAAGACAATGTCTGACAAGATCAATGCACAGGAATTTGCTGCAGAATTGATCAAGCATAAATATAGAGATGGATATACTCTACCATCAATGTAAAGTAGAAACCATATAATTTTAACTTAAAATTTATATTATTTTTATTATGAGACTAAATAAACTAATTGTTATATCAGGCTTTGCAGCTTTAGCCTTAGTTGCAGGCTGTGCATCTGATTCAAAGAAGTCAGGAGAAGGCAAAGAAGATACGTTGGAAGCCCTGGAAGCTGAAACGGCAGAAGCCTCCGATAGTTGGATTCTTTTATTTGATGGAAAAACCTCAGATGGTTGGCGTGGATATAGAAGTGAATCTTTTCCTTCCGCTTGGGAGATTGTTGATGGTACTCTTCATATTCAGGGTTCTGGACGTGGAGAAGCTGGCGCAGCTGAGGGAGGTGATATCCTTTATGATAAGAAATTCAGTAATTTTCATTTTACTTTTGAATGGAAAGTAGCTGAAGGAGGCAATTCCGGTGTTTTTTATCTAGGTCAGGAAAGTGATGAACTTGACCATATTTGGAAAACAGCACCTGAATATCAGATTTTGGATAATGAGAGACATTTAGATGCAGAATTAGGTAAAGATGGAAATAGAAAATCAGCATCCTTGTATGATATTTACCCTGCCAAACCACAAAATCCAACCCGCTGGGGAGTGGAATACAGGTGAGATCATGGTCTACAACGGAACCGTAATTCATAAGCAAAATGGGGAAACTGTGGTAGAGTATCATCTATGGACTCCAAAATGGTATGAAGATGTGGCTGCAAGCAAATTTCCTGAGTTGAATGAAACTTGGGCCGAAGTAGCTAATGAAGGTTATATTGGACTTCAGGATCATGGTGATGATGTATGGTTTAGGAATTTAAAAGTCAAGGAACTATAGTTGGCCATATAAGGAATGATTTAATCTCATTAATAATGGAAAGGCATTTTTAGTCTTTCCATTATTTTTTAACAAATAAATTATTGCTTGAAGAGGTAAGAGACTAGGTTTAGATATTAAATATTATATGGCCTGAAGCATATCTGTATTATAATTAATATGGATCTTCTTTCTTATCATTTTTCGGTATAAAAACGCGTGGTTGGGTAAGCAAGATTAATATCTTCATGTTTGCATAAATTCTATAAGAATAGCTTCCCAGATATCCTGTTCAATTTTTCTTCTCTGACGCGGATTCACCAGAAATCTTATGGTATGGAGAACACCACTCGCTTTTACAGTTGTGTATACAATGGGACTAAGTTTACCATAAAATACCAAATATTTTTCTGCAGCTTTCCGAACCTGTTTTTCTGCATCCTTGGTTAAATGAAGGGCATTTTCGTTGACTATCTTTTCAAGCAGCTCTTTCGTTTTCTGCCAATCACTTTCAAAGGTTATAAGTACCGGGATTTCATGCCAGATAAATTCAAACCCAATATTATAATTGGCTAAAGGGTCTCGAAGAACCTTGCTGTTCGGAACATGTATTATCCTTCCTGAACTTTGATCGGCATCCACCCAGTTGCCAATCTCGATTAGACTGAATTGAAATATTCTTATATCAATAACATCACCGGCTGTTTCATTAATCTGAATTCGGTCTCCCACTTTGAATGGTTTTCTCCAGATAATAAAAAACCAACCAGTAATATTGGCAATGGTATCATGCATAGCGATGGCCAGACCGGCACTGGCAAGACCCAGGAAGGTGGATATAGACCCTATCCCCCTGATCCAGACAGGTACTATAAGTAATATCAAAATAACGGAGTAGGTATAAAGAACAGTTCTCCGGAAAAAATATGCTTGTTTCGGCTCAAAATCTTTACGCTTAATAAAATATATAGCAGAGAACCTCAAAGAACTTAGAACAATAAATATTATAGATGACAGAACAATTTTTTGAAGGAGTTCCGGTGATATATGTAGATACTCACTTAATGTGTTCATACCTGATGTTAATAGATGTTATTTTTATATTCTAATCTTTAATTTTCTTTAAAGTCACCAAACCACTCCTTCATTTTTTGGTCAGCTTTTGTCAGATGGCTTTCATTTATACTAACAAGAATTGAAGCCATTGCAGTTGCAATGGCCCCTGCATCATCAGCATAGCCAACAAAAGGTGTAAGGTCAGGAATTGCATCGAGCGGAAAAATCAAGTATCCAAGAGCTGCAACAACAACACCTTTCGCCCATTTTGGTGTTTTCGGATCAACTCCCACATAATACAGGGTAAGAGCTTTTTGCACTGTAACCTGGCCTATTAGCAGGGTGTATTTACGTATTTTTTCCCAAAAGTTCTTTTCAGAATAATGTGTCGAATAATTTTCACTCATATTTGGTACAGTTCAAAAGGTGAATTTTTTTACTTATTCATGAAATAAGGGTTTTGCTAATTTCATTAAAAAAAAGAGAAAATCCAATTCTGGAATTCAGAATGTTGTTGAATTAAGGGGATTATCCTGAAAATGAAATGGTTGTAATTGTTTTTGAAATAAAGCCGTATTAGGAATACGGCTTTAACACTAGATTGGTTTAAGTAAAATATAATTGCAGCTCCAAGACTAGTTTAATATTGCTGAGTTATGAGTAATTATTTGGTAAATTTATTATCCAAAAAATAATCTTCCTCGAAGCTGATATAATAAGTCCGGTAATCATATCCATCTTTCTTAATTATGTAATTTGAATTGAAATCTGATGTGATAGTTCCAATTTCTGAATTCAAATATAATTCCTGCATAACTACTTTTTCAGGCTCCAATAAAATCGCTTCATCTTTTAATTTGTTCTGAAGAAAAGTTGATACAAGAAAGAATATCATGAAGATGGTACCGGTGGATGTTAATATATTAATTTTCATAATTTTTAAAACTTAAGTAAAAGTTTAAACAACGCAATTCCAAAAGATCAGTGGGTTAAGTCTGGTTTTCTATGAATAATAATGTTTTACAAGTAGGGGGGAATAAAACATTCATTGATTCAGGAAAAATATTTCAATAAATGGGCCAAAACATATAAATTGCATTCAACTAGGTGGTTAGGTGGTTTTTGAGACGCGTGAAGAATGTAAAAATGCGTTCGTTTTTGGTACGATTTATGTACGAATTCGTACGGATTCAAAAAATAAATTATCTATGATGATTTATCTGTTGAAGTTTTTTTCTATCTAAAGATTCCTTAATTGTTTCCAATTTATGAACTATTGCATGAGAGTATTTAAATGTGCCTCAACAGCCAAAGCCAAACCTTCAGGATTATATCCACCCTCCAAAACTGATACTATTCTGGATTCACAATAGGTGTTCGCAAGTGATTTGATCATTTTTGTCAGCTCTATGAAACCAGTATCGCTGATTTCAAAGTCGCCAAGATAATCTTCTTTTCTACTATCAAATCCTGCAGAAATTAGAATGAGTTCAGGTTTGAAATTTTCGGCTTTTTGAAGCAGATGTGTCTCAAAAGCAGTAATGATGTCTTTATCATTAGCAAACGAGGAAAGAGGAACATTAATATTATATCCTTTACCTGCACCTTCTCCATCTTTTTCAGGAAAACCAGTCATGGGAAATGCGAAAAGATTATGCGTTGAAAAGAACAATACCGAGGGATCAGAATAAAAAGCCCATTCAGTACCATTGCCATGATGAAAGTCCCAATCAACTATTAGGATTTTTTTTAATCCATACTTCTTTTGAGCATATTTTGCTGCTATAGCTACATTTGAATAAAAACAAAAACCAAATTCTCCACCAGTAGTGGCATGATGACCCGGAGGCCGGATTGCACAAAATGCATTCATAACAGTTTCATTTACAACAGCATCTACGGCTGTTAGAACTCCAGAAACAGCAAGCTGGCAAATTGAGGGATCTTTGGCCATCCTGTCTGCAAGGTGAATGTGTGAATCAGGATGAACAAGACTTATATATTCTTGCGGCTTAACGGTAGGGCTTAAATGCCGAAGTTCCTGATATAGACCAGTATCTTTCAACCTCCTCAAAATGGCATCTAAACGTGCAGGAGATTCTGGATGCCCTCGTTCCAGAGAATGATTTAAATATCTTTCGTCATATACAAAACCTGTAGATGCTATGTTCATATTATTTAATTTCTATTAACTTATATTGAACTTACTGCCAAGTTATTATAGACCTATTTTATTTTACACTGGAAAATTTCTTTTGTATTTATATTCATCAAACTTAATTTTTTATACCAACCCGCCCCGGTATCCATCAACCAAACTTCACAGGCATTTATAGGTCGTTTTGATCCAAAGTTTTGTGTTGGAGTATGGCCAACATATACTTCATTATATTTAGTAACAGGGGAGCTGTTTTTTCCTTTTTTTCTTTTAATTGCCTCATTAACAAGTGATCTATCCCATAGAAATACATTCTCATTCTGTTCTTCAATTGGGATATCGCGTCTTATACCACCATGAATAAATAGTTTATCGTTTTCAATGTAATACGGATTTGCTGTTTTTAAAAAGTTGAGATGTGATTTGGGTATGCCATGTGGGTAGCTTTTTATTGTTTCTTTACCACCCTGAGACACCCAGGTTTCAGTAATTATTCCAGATTCAGCCCACTCTATGGTCAATTGATCATGGTTGCCAAGTATATAAATAAGGTTTTTAATTCTTAATAAAAACTTGATGGCTTTTTTTACATTTTTCCCTCGATCGCAAACATCTCCAAGACATATGAGTCGATCCTCTTTTAAATTGAAACGTGCTTTTTTAAGACATTTCTTAAGTGGTTTATAGGCACCATGAATATCACCAATTACAAATGTTCTCATTATTTAGATTTTCCCTTATGTTCAGTTGAGATAAAACTCATAGTTTTATTTAGCCAGAGTTGAATTTTTTCATAATGACTGCCTTTCCAGTAAATATGACCACAATTTTCACATTGAAAAAATTCAGAATAGTACTTATTCGTTTGAGGTTCAAGTTTATCAGAAATTTGTTTTTTCTCTACGTACATAATTTCCCCATTGCAAATGCTACATCTTTTCCATGGTTTCAGATCAGATTCAGAAATTCGAAAATGTAAAGCTACTTCTTTAAATTGTTCTATGGGGTCTTGAGATCTTATCCAATACCCAAATTGAACCTTCCTATGTTTTAAAAGACCAATATCACGTGTGAGCAATATTCTTTCCTCCCGAGACCCAAGATCAGCAATTTCACTATCTTCTAAACCCGGATATATTAGGCTGTCAAGGCCTGCGAACCTCAAAAGTTTAGCTAATTTTCCCAGGTGCACATCCAGAATGAAACGTAGATGTTTGTAAGGATTTCTGTTGGCGAGTTGCAACGATTGAATATCAAGACTGCTGAAAAATGGGAAGACCGAAATTAATGAATTATTTACCAAGCTTGAACTAAAATCACTGGGCTCCTGATCTTTAAGAATAATTTGAACCTCAGGGTGTGGGATGCCAATTGCTTCAATGGCATCTTTAATACTTGGTTTCCCTTTGAAATGATACAAAATTGTCCTTTGCCTTAACTTTTTTGGGAGAAAATCATTCAAAGATCCGTAGAACCTAAATGAGGCTGAATTGTATCGATCATTTTCCTGAAGCATGCTAGTGATTTATAAGTCTAGGGAATTAACTTTCCTGGGGATTCCCTTTTAATCCAATTTCATCAGCAACTTCTCTCATCCCCATTATTGTATGATTAATTACTTCACTAAGTTCCATATTCAGCATTGCAGCTCCCTTTTCGATTATAGTCCTATCCACCCCGGCTGCAAACCGTTTGTCCTTCCATTTCTTTTTTACTGATTTGGCCTGCATATCCAAAACACTTTTTGATGGACGAACCAGGGCGCTTGTAACAACAAGACCTGTAAGTTCATCTATAGTAAAAAGTACTTTTTCAAGAAGACTTTTTGGCTCAACATCGGTAACGATTCCCCAACCATGACTAAGAACAGCACGAATATAATCTTCTGGCCAATTTTCACTGTTTAGTATCTCCTCTGTTTTATCGCAATGTTGATCAGGGTATTTCTCATAATCCAGATCATGTATCAGACCAATTATTCCCCATTTATCCTCATCTTCATCAAAATGTCTGGCCATATATCTCATAACTGCTTCTACAGCTAGTGCATGTTTGGTTAAACTCTCAGATTTATTATACTTTTTAAAAAGAAGCCATGCATCTTCTCGATTGGGTATTTTACTCATGTTAAAAATATTAATAGAAATACATTTTTTAATCTTTTGGGAGATTGAACAGGCCTAATATTTTCAGTTTTCCTTTATTGCTTCAGCAAATGCTGCTGCTGCATGAATACTAGTGGTATCAAAAATTGGAATTGATGCGTCTTCCTGCTTTACTAACATTGGGATTTCAGTACAACCAAGAATTATTCCCTCAGCGCCATTTTCTTTCAATTTCTCAATAATTTCAATAAACTGGACTTTTGATTTATCGACTATTTTTCCACGTATCAATTCAGTATAGATTACATTATGAATGAGTTCTCTTTCTTTTTTTGGAGGAACAATGCATGAAATATTATGTTTTTCTTTTAGACGATTTGAAAAAAAGCTTTTCTCCATGGTGAATTTGGTTCCTAGTAAGCCAACTTTATTTATTCCCCTGTTTTTTATTTCAGATGCAACCGCATCAACTATATGAACAACAGGAATCCCAATACTGCTTTGAATATCATCGGCAATTAAATGCATTGTATTTGTACATATAATTAATAACTCAGCTCCGGAAAGTTCAAGGCTCTTTGCTGCTTTTGCAAGTGATTCACTCAATTCTTTCCATTTTCCCTGATGTTGCAAGTTGTCAATTATGTGAAAATCAAATGAATAAAGAATACATGGACAGGAATAACTGCCGCCAAATTCTTCCTGTGCCATTTTATTCAATAGAGAGTAGTATAGGCTTGATGATTCCCAACTCATGCCTCCAAGCAAACCAATTGTTTTCATTCTCATGCTTCTAAAATAATTAGAATTTTCAGAATTTCTGGTTTCAGCTCTTATAAAACTTAATCAATTTTCAGATTTGAGATATCTGGGGTAATCTGGTAGTTGTATTCGGGGTATTCATAAATAGGCATCCTTTCCTCAGTTTCACCAATGGAATAACCATAAACTGATTCATATTCGTTTATGTCTTCCCCCATATTCTTTAATTGTCGGAGATATTCTGATATAGATTTAGATTCAATAACTACTATTTTGCCCATTTTCTCAATAATTGGGCTATGATTTCGAGATGTGTCGTGTTCAAATTCTAATATTCTTCTTCCATCGTTAGTTAGACCAATAACCTTGAATGTTAGACTTTTACCAACACCAGGCAGGTTTAGAACATTGCGGTCGGTTGATAGGAAAGATAATCCATTACGCTGTCTGATATTATTTATGGTGTCGACAATTTTTTGTCCACTGAATAAAAGCTGTTTTATTTCAGGGAATATATCCTTAGAAATATTACCTAGGCTCTTTTCTTCAATTTTTTCCTGAGTTGATCTTGCTATGGGCGTAAAATTGAATTTATTTTCCCGATGTCCCTTAACCTGGAAAGTATAATATGACAGGATGCCAATATCATTTAATATTTTTCTTAAAGCAGAAGTATGACCTCTCCTGGATGCTGCAGTTGTAAAAACAACCTGATTGGTAACTATCCAACCTGCTGAGATTAGTTTTTGAACTGCATTTTTGGCTTCCGGGGTAATTTCCAAAGCAGATACAAAATGATTTTGAATAATGAATTGTTTAATACCAATTGAAGATGCTTTTAGCTTGAATTCCTTAAGGATTCTTAAAAGTGAAGACGTAAATCTTTGAGGGAGATAAGCCGGGAGCCTGGTTCCCAATCGAACCCTGACCATTTCTGCATATTTCTCTCCTTTTTTTCTTTTTTTATTGTCATTGATCTTTCCCAATGCCATATGGTAAACATGATCAAGTATTATTTGAAGTGATGAATCAGAGCTCATAAATGCATCTCCACCTGTTATTAGAATATCTCTCAGCTGAGAATCATTTCTAAAGTAGTCCATTACTAGTTTTAAATTACTTTGCCAGTTTGACCGTGGTTTCAGCTTATCCATGTTAAAGTTGAAGTTTCCTGCCTGAAAATCATACATTCTCTGACATGAAACACAAAGGCCTCCGCAGGATCGTCCACTTGTTTTGGGGATAAATATGGCGGTTTCAGGATATCTACGATGTAGACTGTTGCCCTCAGGTAAAATCCATCCGGCTGCATTTGGGAGGTTGGGCTGAATAATATCCTCTTTTTCCCAGGCTTTAATATATCCAAACTCGTTGATGAGATCTTCATTAACAAAAATATAATCTCTAATAGTTCGATCGGAGTTTTGTTTATATTCAGATTTTTCAATATTTATTAGCGACAGATAATATGGGTTAATAAAGAATGGGATTCCGGAATTCTCAGCTTTTCTAAGAGTCGAAAGTGTCTCGTTTTCAAGTGAATTGCTAAGATATTCATTAAGGTCATCAACGTTTCGTACCGCCATTTTTAGATGAAATAAATAATCATTCCACCAATTATTTACTTTATCTAGCTTTTTGGAAAATGATTGACCTGTTTCAAATTTATATTTTTGACTCTTTATTTGTCCGCTACTAATTTTGCGAACAATAATTTTCATTATCCTGATCTTATTCCTTTCACGCATTTCAACAATCTCCTGGTCAAGCCCGGTAGAGAATCTGTTCATCCATTCAATTGCTTTCAATGTCTTTACCTTATTCCTCCTCTGTTTGCCAGAAAGTTGCCTGAATAAATGTATCATATCATCAACAAAATCAGGAGTACAAGCACCGGAACCGGTTTTTAAAGCAAACCATAATGTTCTTAAAGGGTTGTTAATAACTAATTCACCCTGCATGTTCATATCATCGTAACCTTCTCCGGCATGCTCAATATAGTCTAAAAGACGAATGGCTGCAAAATCCTTCCACCTGAGTTTATTGTACCCATTTTGTTCAGAACCAGGATCGATATAATAATTATATGCTTTCGGGTTTTCCTTTAATATCGAAAATGCTTCTTTCTTAAGTCTATTTAATAGAATTTGTTCGTTTTCTGATTCGATAAATATTTGTCCAAGGCTGTTATTTTCAATTAAAAATACATTTAATAACTGCCTTGAGTATGTGCTAATCTGTTTATAAGGTTCGATACGAAACATATATCCTCCCTGGATAAATTCTTATTTTACTTAAAATTTACAGGCGTTTTTAGGGGCAAGAACCTTAAATATAATAAAAATTTGGCTAAAAAGCTAATAATGCCAGGTGTAATCGGGGATGATTCCTACAAAATACAGGTTAATCTCTATCGGGTAGTAGCTTTTCGAAATCCTGATTCTTAGGAATATAGAATATCCCATTTGCAAAAAAAACCTGTTCTATTATATCTAGTGATAGAAAATTGATAAGCATCTTATCAGTTTGAGCCCGAGTTGAATTAGTTATCTTTTTAAGTTTACTGTATGATATTTTTCTATATTTATCGAGGTATTCGAGAAAAATTTCCTCCTTTTTAGTTATTTCAATATAGGTTCCTTGTTTTCTTTTTTTCCTAGCCCAACTTTTTATTAAAATTCGGTTTGCGATGAAATTTTCATCATGCCTTCTAATCCAGGCTTTCCAATGACCAGCTTCATCCTTTGCATAGATTGGTTGGTTATCAGACTTTTTAATCGTTATCTCAAGAACTGTTTTCCCTTTTTCTTCCCAGGAATCAATTTGTATTGGAATGGGAGGTTTACAATACAAATCAGCAGCTCCTTTAATCATATAGATTTCTTCTTCGGATTGAATACCAGAAATCTTCCCATTATCTTTTACCCCAATTAATAGCTTGCCTCCATCAGTATTTGAAAATGCAGAGAGCGTACGGGCAATTTTTTTGGCATTGCTTATTTCGAATTTAAAATCTAGTTGCTGGTGTTCTCCTTGTTTAATTAGCTCCTTTATATGTTTCATCAAGGAAAAATTGATTTTAATTTTAAAATACTATTCGCCATGATTTGTCTGATTCAGTAAAAATACAAATCAGAATTTGAGATTCAAATTCTCCATTTACCGTTTTTTTTCTGCCACTTACCGATTTTGTATTTGAGAGTCTTTTTTATCAGCTTATTTTTGAATAGTAGAATTTAAGTATGTTCAATTATTAATATATTATATAAATTTTTAATTATGAAAACATATTATGATCAGCGAAAAGAAGATGGCCCTGCCGTTCTGGGTATAATACTCATTATTGTTGGCTTGGTCTTATTGGCATTAAATTTTCATTGGATACCTTTTGAAATTAAATCCTGGCTTATTTCATGGCAGATGCTGTTAATTGTCCTGGGAATCATTATTGTGGCAACCAAAGATGATAAAACAGGAGGTTTAATTTTGCTATTTATTGGAGGATTTTTCCTGGTAAGGGAGCATTTTTTCGAATTCTACGAACTTAAAAAATGGTTCTTTCCTTCATTAATTATATTTATTGGATTGATATTCCTATTCAAATCTCCAGATAAGAGGAGAATTAGGTCAAGAAGGCATTTTAATAAAACAGATAACATAAAAGAATAATTAAACTTTAAACTATAAGATCATGAATTCACAAAGTAAGAATAGTAGAGCAATATTGGGACTTATCCTTATTGCAGTTGGCGCCGTTCTAATAGCAGTTAACCTGGGTTGGATACCTCATTCATTTCGCGCATGGATCATTTCCTGGCAGATGCTATTGATTGTTATTGGCCTGTTATTATTGGCAACAAAAGCAAATAAGGGACCTGGGATAATACTTATATTGATTGGGGGCTTTTTTATAGCTATTGACTATTTTGATAATATATACTATATGCATAGGTTATTCTGGCCCTCACTTATAATTTTTGCTGGTATTATGATTTTATTTCGCAGTAAAAAAGGGCCAATTGGAACTCATTCTGAACTGATTACTGATGATGAAACAATTGACGATATTTCAATTTTTGGAGGGGGGCATAAAGTAATTACTGCGAAAAATTTTAAGGGAGGAAAAATTACTTCAATTTTTGGTGGTTCAACCCTTGATTTCTCACAGGCTAACCTTGCTGTTGGTATTAGCGAGATAGAAATTGTATCATTATTTGGTGGATCGAAGATAATTGTGCCCAGAGATTGGGACATACACCTTGAGGTTACTGCAATTTTTGGCGGTTATGCTGATAAGAGAATTGTAGATCCACATATTGTTCACAATCCCTCAAAAAAGTTAATGATCAAAGGAGTTGCTATTTTTGGAGGAGGAGAATTGAACTACTTATAGTTACTCTGTAAAAAATGCTTCATCCTTTTTTTAAAGATTACAAAAGTACATTAATATACTTTTCCCCCTGGCTTGCACTTGCTGCAGGTCAGGTATATTTAATGTCAAAGTTTTATGGATTTTCAATAGAGTACGCCATTAATGATAGCTTTATTAATTATGGCTTTTATGCAATAATTGGGTTGGGCCTATGGTATCCCATCCGGTTTATTTATCTATCAGATTCAAATCATATTTCAAGGCTTATAAATTTCCTGGGCCTTGGCACAGGTACCATTGCTCTTTGGGTAGCTGTCAGTTTTTTGGTTCTTAAAAACCTATTTCCTGAGAATGCTGATTATATTCAACAATCAATTCCTGTTAAATCAATTGCAGGTTTCTTCATCTTCCTTATTATAACTCTCATTTATTACCTGATTATTTACTTTTCGAATTTGGAGGAAAGAAGAATAGCTGAAGCCAATCTAAGAACTTTGGTAAAAGAAGCAGAATTGAATTTGCTCAAGTATAAATTGAATCCACATTTTCTTTTTAATAGTTTGAATTCAATTAGTTCGCTTACAATGTCTGCTCCTGATAAGGCTCAGGAAATGATTATAAAGCTTTCTGATTATTTGAGATATTCCTTAGATTCTGACAAGCAGCAGCTGCGCTCTCTGGCAGACGAGCTTGAGAATGTAAACCGATATCTGGAAATTGAAAAGATCAGGTTTGGCAAAAGGCTTGTTTTTAACGAATTAAGGAATGAAGAGTGCTTGAAAAAGGATGTTCCAGGGATGATACTTCAGCCATTAATTGAAAATGCGATTAAACATGGGGTTCATGAAAGTACTGAACCTACTGTACTGGAAATTGAATGTACAGATGATGATACCTTCATTTTACTTTCAATTAGAAATAATTGTTATCCTGAAAGTACTAAGAAAAAGGGCACAGGAACAGGATTGCTTAATGTCAGGAAACGTCTTCAGGCAATTTATAATCGTGATGATCTTATTGATATTGTAAAAAATGATTATAATTTTGAGGTAAAGCTGAAAATACCGAAAAATTGATCAGGCAACAATTAAATAAGATTTATCAGGGATGTTGAAAAAGATCACAGCCATAATTGTGGAAGATGAAGATCTTGCAAAAGATATCTTAAAGAATTACCTTAAAGATTTTCCTAAGATTGAATTGATTGGAGAATATTCAGATGGTTTTTCAGGTGTGCAGGCAATTAATAAGTTGAAGCCCGATCTTGTTTTATTGGATATTAAGATTCCAAGAATCTCAGGAATTGAGATTGTTGAACTTTTGGATTATGAACCTCAGGTAGTTTTTGTTACAGCTTATAATGAATATGCCATTAAGGCTTTTGAAATGAATGCTGTCGATTATTTAATGAAACCATTTTCCCGAGAACGCTTTAGCCTTGCAATTAACAGGGTTTTTGCAAGACTTGATAAGAATGACCCCCACCAGATTCCTCCTTATAAAGCATTGGGGCCTGAAAATGATGAGTTATTAGAAAGGATAGTTGTGAAATCAAGGAGCAATATTCATTTAATCAAATTGGAAGACCTGATTTACCTTGAAGCCCAGGATGATTATGTTATGATTTATACCCAGGACAAAAGGTATATGAAACAGAGGAGTTTAAAGTTCTATGAAGAACATCTTGACCCCTCAGAATTTGTTAGAGTGCACAGGTCGTATATAATTCGAATAAATCAAATTACCAGATTGGAACAATATGAGAAAGAATCCTATAAATTATCCATGGCAAATAATTCAAAGGTTCCTGTGAGTAAAAGTGGTTATAAAAGGCTGAAAGAGGTCCTTAGATTTTAATTATGCATTTTTCCTTAACATGAAATTAATTCAATACTTATTTCCAGACTTATTGAGGGCTGATATGCTAATTTATAACTCTGATAGAATATATTTGTAACTTTAATGTAAATTGATAAAAAGTATATGTTTCAATTTCTAAAAAGAGGTTCTGGAAAATCAAAAAGTACTAAAATTGAAATGCTTGACCTTGAAGGACAAGTATTAACTATTGGTGATACAGTTAAAGCATTGCGATATGATCTTGGAGTATGCCGGATTGCTAAAGATGAGAAAGGGTTCATTTATGAATCATTGGAGACGGATCAACAAGTAAGTTGGGTTAAAATGGTTGATGCAACTACAAAGTATCAGAAAGTATTGAAAATTGATCAATAGGGATTTAATCCTATTTACAGAAATTTATCATTTTGGTTCTGATTGAATTAATTAGATAATAAATAAAAGAAGTTTCAAAAATTAAGTATATGAAAAGTAACAGAATTGGGGGGGTGGTATTAACTTGTTTGTTGTTGTTTTTGAATGCACATAATTCAGAAATAAGAGCTGATGATGAAAGCAAGATAAATTTCCCTGAACTAACCGGTTTTAAAATATTACAGGAATATCCAGTTTATTATCCTGATAATTTATGGGATTATATTAATGGTGCTGCGGATTCTTACCTTGATTATCAGTTTCAGGATTTGCATATCGCGGAATATATAAAGGATGATAAATCATATAAGGCTGAAGTTTACCACCATCAGAATAATATTTATGCCTTTGGAATATATGCACTTGAAAGATCTTCTGATTATAAGTTTATTAAATTAGGTGTACAGGGGTATGAGGAATCAACGCTCATTCATTATATTAAGGGACCTTATTATGTTAAGGTAACAACAAATAGTGACGAAAAGGAATCTTTAGAGATTTTACATAAAATTGCAGAAGCGGTTGATAAAAATTTACCAGGAGAAACAACTATACCGGAAATCTTTAAAAGTTTCCCTGAAAGTGATCAGATTAAAAATACAGAGTATTTTGTTTCAAGTAATTTTCTGGGATATAGTTTTTTAAAAAATGCATTTTCTGTAAAATATGAGAAATCAGGAATGAAATTTTCAATTTTTCAGATGGAAGCTGAATCAGAAGCAGAAGCTTTACAAATGCAAAAGAAGCTTACCGACAAAGCAAAAAGTGTTACAGAAGATGCACCTGTTTATGTAATTGATGATCCATATAATGGTACTATATTAATTGGTATGTCTGGGAAGTTATTGGTGGGCACCAATGACTTAAAGGATATTGACTTATTTAAAGAATACTTTAGTATAATTATTGATAAGCTGAAGAAATAGAAAAATATAATCTTTTAATGCCAATTATGGGGTACATTTTTTTCTCCTGCTGTAACGCGCACTCCTAGAAGATTTTCCTTGGGTGGTAGGGGACAGGTTGCAAATGGTGTAAATGCACAAGGAGGGTTATAAGCTTTGTTAAAATCAATGATGTAGGTTCCTTTTTCGTCAGGCCCATCAATTCCAAGGAATCTTCCTCCTCCATAAGTTTCTTCTGCGGATGTCTCATCACCAAAAACTACCCAAAGATTATCAGGTTTTCCCATTGGATACAATTCAAATCTTTTATTGTCCAGAATGAATTCAAGTATCCCTGGAACGTCAACCTGATCAACATGGCCAAGAACATTTGGAACGGATATGGTTTCTATCGATGGACTAGGTATAAGCCTGGCTTCAACTTTCCAAATTAAATCAACATCGAAGCAGGGAATTGAATCCAACTCTTTAATCTCAGGCTTGTTGAAATCGCGAAGGCGTACTCCAAATTTGTCTTCCCGTTTAATAATGAACCAGGCTAATGAATCGTGAGTAAGAATGATTGGATCACCTGCAATATCTGTTCTCATATCAATTCTGCTTATAGGTTCGCCTTTATGCAGTACAATCGTATTTGGATTTGAAGTAAATTCAATCCTGTCATTTATTAAATTAAAAGAGCCTAAGAAATCAGGAGATCCTTCAGGAAATATTATCGAGTTGTCAGGATGGCTCCCTACAGAATTTGTTCCTTCCTCTAACCAAAAAAGACCTGCAAGATTTAACCAACCATTGTGACCCTTTAAATTCTTTATTCTTTTTGACTTCCAGTTATTAATCGATTGATAATAAGATTCATATTTATTTCCTGAATCTTCTTTTATATTTGATTTACAGCTAGTTAGTAGGAGAATGGCAATAAGGAATAAAATTTCTGAGCCTGATATACTTTTCAATGATTTGAAAAAATTCATTTACCTTAAAATCTAGTATTAAGATGTAAAGATATCAAAATCTGTTTCTGGATCTTTTTTAATAAGTAGTTTTATATACTTTTAAGTTCAATAAATAAATAAGGATGAGTAAAACAATATTAATTACCGGTTCAACTGACGGAATTGGTAAAGGAACAGCTTTTAAGCTTGCTGATTTGGGATGGAATATATTTATCCATGGGAGAAATATAGACCGTGTTGATGAAACAGTTGAGATTATCAAGAGAACTACAGGAAATACAAAAATTCAATGGTATTGTAGGCGACTTTTCTTCATTAAAGGAAGTAGAAGAAATGTGTGAAGACATTCTGGTTTCTACTGACCGGCTGGATGTTTTACTTAATAATGCAGGTGTGTTAATGAAATCATTTGAATTATCTGCTGATGGTTATGAAATGACTTTTGCTGTTAATCACCTGGCACATTTCTATCTAACTGGCAGACTTTTGCCAATACTGCTTGATTCTGATAGTGCAAGAATTATTAATGTATCATCCGGGATACATTCCAGTAAAATTAATCTGGATAGGCTGATGTCACATGATGGATTTGAATCAGTAAAAAACTATTCTGATTCTAAATTATGTAATATACTATTTAGTAATAAATTGGCTAAATTACTTGAAGACAAAAATATTACTATAAACAGCATGCATCCCGGTGTTATAAATACTAAGATGTTAAAAGATACATGGGGCCCTGTGGGATCTGAACTCAATGAGGGAGTTAAAAGAGAAATGTTTCTAATCAATTCTGAAAAGTTGAATGGTGTGAGTGGAAAATATGTAGATAGTTTTAGGATTGTGAGTCCCTCTGATGCTTCAAAGAGGCTTCATTGCAAAATGAATTGTGGAAACTAAGCCTCGAATTATTGCGTAGGTCAGGTATGCAAAATCCTTATACTTACTATTTATAAGTAATTTAGAAAGTGAAAGCGCCTTTTAATGTATTGTTTTTCATAAATTCGTTTCCAATTAATTCAGGAAGAAGGTTTTCTCTAGTTATTGGTTTTGTATTATTTAGTACCGGAAAATATACTTAATACCTGAAGTTAATGTTTAGTATACCTGTTGTATTGGCTTTTGTGGTTGGTTTTTTAACCACCTTAAGTATTGTGAATGCTTTTATTAGGTCCAAAAAATTAAAAAAGCAGAAAGAAATTGATGATGTAGCTGAAAGCTGTGAAGAAACCAATTTCCATAAGAAGAAAGAGAATTGTTGGTGTAGTGAATATGATCTCAGTAAAGAGCAGATAACCGAAGTCATTGAAAAAAATGGAGTTCATTTGTGTGGGAAGGATTCCACCAGTATTGTTAAAGACAATGAACTAACTCCGATTATAGCCGAAAAATTGAATTTTTTCAATTCAACTGACAAGCAAAACTAAAATATTTGAAGAATTTGTTATTGATATTTTCCTTACTCTTCTTTCAAGAATTTGAGTTCTGTAAAATGAAAATCTGGATTTGGGATATCAATTTTCATTTCTTGCACGTCCCCATCATTGTTTAAAACAAATTGTACTTTCCCTTCAGGAAGGCCTGTTTTATAACTTAGATTAATCTGGAAGGTGTTATATTGCCAGTGACTTAACTCACCTGTGAACTCGGGAGTAGGAAGAAAATTAACTGTTAATTTACCTTCTTCCAAAGTGACTTTTGCATCACCATAGAGCAGTCCGGTATACAGACCTGTATATTTTTCCAGAGGCAAGGAGGGAGAGGTAGTTTGTAATCCGGTTCTGTATTGCCTGTTTCCTTCGCTCCTCAGATCTTTCTTCGTATGATTTTGTTCTTTTAAGAGCATAACTGCTCCAGTCTTTTTCTTCAGCTCCAAAATAACGATCAAGAATCTCATAAGCCAGATATGCGGGTAAGCTATTCATACTGTTGGTTAGGATTACAATGCCAAGTTGTTCTTCAGGAACCAGGCAAACCCTTGAAATCTGTCCTATTAGTCCACCACCATGTGTTACAATTTTGCGACCATGATAGTCGTATAGACTCCATCCCAATCCATAACCACTGAAATGCTTTGATGGAAATAGTTTCATCGAGCTTTCAGTTACCTTGGTAGGATTCTGGACAGTCCACATTTCTATGGACGATTTTTTTGTGAAATACTTTAAATCTCCCAGACTACCACGATTGAGTTGTAAGATTAGCCAATTAGACATATCTGATACACTTGAATTAACTGAGCCTGCGGGCGCTATATTATCCCAATTTACCCAGGGAATAGGAACCTGTTTATTTTCAACTTTATTATGTCCCATTACATAATTATCAATTGATCTCAATGTGCTTATGGATGTGCTGGTACGATTCATATTCAGAGGCTGAAAAAACTTTTTGGCCAGGAAGTTGTCCCATGTTTCACCACTCACTGCCTCAACTACTTGCCCGGCAACCAGGAACATAATGTTTGAATATCCATAACCTGAACGAAAACCGTAGGTTGGTTCAAGATATCTTGCTCTTCTAATAACTTCATTCCTGTCATAGGTACTTGCATACCAGAGAAGATCACCACTAAATGTTTTAAGTCCGGAGCGATGGCAAAGCAAATCGCGAATGGTCATTTCTCCTGAAACGTAGTGATTATATAGCTGAAACCAGGGAATGTATTTTTGCACTTTATCATCCCATGAAATTTTTCCTTCATCCACTAAAACAGCCAATGCGGCTGCTGTCATAGCCTTAGTATTGGACGCAATTCCAAATATGGTATTTTCATCCACAGGATTCTCATTTTCGGTGCTTGTTACACCATAACCTTTTGAAAAAACAACCTGGTTGTCTTTAACAATAGCAATTGCAAGTCCTGGTATCTCCCAATCCATATATGCTTTTTCTATATATGCATCTAGATTTTCAAGATTTAATTTCCCGATCTGCTGTCCAGGAGCGGCATTACAAATAAGAAAGGTGGCTGCAATTCCTATAAAAAAAATACGGAATATAGAGACGTGCGTTGGCTTGAAGATTTTCATATAATTACAATTTGAAATTTAAAAGCTTAAATTTACAAATTAAATGTTAGGTGCAATTTAGTTATCTAAAGTAAGGTAATATTAAGTTGATATATTAATGACAGAAAAAAATCTTACCAGGCATAATAGGTTCTCTATTCGTGAGCTTGCACCATTTATTTTTTTGTTCCTATCAGTTGTATTGGTAATTTTTGTAAGTTTTAAAGCCTCAATTACTTCCTTCACGCATGATGAAAGCTATACCTATCTTCGATATGTTGGTCAGAGTTTTATACAAATTATCTCATATGATACTCCTTTTACCAATAATCATATACTCAATACCTTGCTTATGAAATATTTTGAGGTTCTATTTGGCACTTCAGAATTAGTGTTAAGAGCCCCGAATATTATCTCTCTAATTGTTTATCTTTTTTTCACTTACATGATAATCAGAGATATAAAGGCTTATGTGTCTCTGGTAATTTTTATCCTGATGACTTTTAGCCCCTATTTGCTTGATTTTTTTGGTTTGGCAAGGGGTTATGGAATTTCGACTGGATTAATGATTTTCAGTTTGTACTACCTCCTACACTTTTTTAATTCAAAAAAGCAGAGAGATTTAGTATTATTTAATCTGGGTTCTTTTTTTGCCGTACTGGCAAATTTCGCTTTACTTGACTATTGGATAGCAGTTATATTTGCCTATAACTTTACTGTTTTACTGGAATCCAGATTCTCTAATAAGCGTGTTAACTTTAAAGATTTTCTCGTAAAGTACAACAAAATAAATGCAATTTTTTTAATACTGAGTACCATTGTTATTTATGAGCCCTTGAGAAAAATAATGTCACTAGATATTATAGATTTTGGTGGAAAAACTGGTTTTGTTCGGAATACTATTGGGACTCTAATAATTAAAGTTTTTTACAAGATACCAGTTGGTCCTGCTACATGGCTTATATTAAAAATTGCAGTATTGTGTATTGTTGGTATTAGCTTTGTAATAATCTTAAAGAACATATATTCCAGGAGCTATGACTTCTTTAGAGATTCCAAGCCTCTCATTATCATAAACCTTACTTTAATTTTAGTTGCTATTATAACAATCCTGCAACATCTTTTGTTTCAGACTGATTTCTTAATGGGTCGATTTGCCCTATTCCTATTTCCACTTTTTGTATTAAATGTCGGGTTTCTTCTTGAGTATTTTATAAGAAGGGGACATAATATAATTCCCGGTTCTGTTGGTATTATTCTTGTTGTATTGTCGTGTTTTTAATTTTTCAGTTAATATAAATAGGACTAGTTATCTTGACTGGGAGTATGATTCAGCTACCAAATATGCTGTTGGAAAATTAATTGAAGACTATGAAAAAAAAGAACCCGGTGCTGAAATTAGGGTAGGGGTGAACTGGCTATTTGAACCCAGTATAAATTTTTACAGGGATGCCTGGGAGATTTCATGGATGCAGGAAGTTGATAGGGAGGGCATAAGTAAGGATGATGATTACCGCTATATGTTTGCAGAGGATACAAAAAAAGAAGTTCACTCCGATTTTGAAGTCATTTTTTCCTCAGATAATAGTAAAACAGTTCTTATTAGAAAAAGGGATTAATTAAAAAACCCGATGAATAATCATCGGGTTTTAACTTTCAGCGGTCACGACGAGACTCGAACTCGCGACCTCCGGCGTGACAGGCCGGCATTCTAACCAACTGAACTACGTGACCAAAAAAAGAACGTTATTACATTTTATAAATACTCAAAATTCCAGGCCGGCATTCTAACCAATCCCGTAAATCAACAAATCTTTGATTTGTCAAGATTTACGAGGATGCTCGAAAAATTAAGAAAATCGAAGATTTTCATTTCTTCGGCACTGAACTACGTGACCAATAAGAACCTTTAATTTATAGGCAACAAAAAAGGTAGCCTTAAAAATTAGTGATGCAAAAGTAATGGAATTTTTATATTTCCAAAAATCTTTTTGACTTTTTTCAATCAATTTTTCAAGCCTTAAAGAAGCTGAAATTTACACTTCCGTATTTTCGATGCTTAAAAAAATGAGAATGCTTTGAGAAATCATGGTTTACAGAATGCTCAAATATGAACCAGCCATCATTTCTAAGGAGGTCATATTCAAAGATAAGATCAGGTATTTCTTCCAAACCGGCCATATTATAAGGGGGATCAGCAAAAACCAAATCGAACTGATCTGTTGAATTCCTTAAGTAAACAAATACATCTTCAAGCATAGCTTCTGCACTGTCATAGTTTAACTCATTAATTAATCGTTGTATAAATTTGATATGCAATCGATTATTATCAATCATTGTAATTGATTTACTTCCGCGTGAACCAAACTCAAGACCGATACTCCCTGTTCCTGCAAATAGATCGAGTATCGTTAGTTCTTCAAGGTGGAGACTATTTTCCAGGATATTAAACAACCCTTCCCGTGCAAAGTCAGTTGTCGGACGAGCGTTTAAGTTCTTTGGAGGCTTTAAAATCCTGCCCCTGTTTTTTCCACTAATTATACGCAAGGATAAAGATTTAGCAAATTTGAAAAGGTGTGTTCAGGGACTTTACTAAAAGTGTAGCTATATTTAAAAAAGGGGTCACGTTTTGCAAAATCTACTTTTTTCACATATCGTCTCAAGTTTTCAAAAAAACTTGATTGGCGAGTTACTTTTCCAGATAGAAGCAATGTTGTATTTTCAGCTGGCAATTTTAATTGGTCAAAAACGTTTAAAATATAATACAAAAGGTCGTTTACGTGCCTGTAAGAAAAGCAATTGTAAAGTTGAAGTTTTTGTTTGTCAACTACCGCAAGGTCAAAAAACTTACCATATAAATGCACATATGTATTTGTGCTTTCATCTGTATTCTTGAAATTAGATAGAATATTGTTAATGAAGGGAGCAGATTGATGGAAAATATTTAGATTTTGAAATTGATCCGTGAGGATATTTAATGTATCAGTTTGAACCGGGAATAATGACCAGGAATCGGCTCTATCAATTTTTGTGCTTTGAATACTTTGTGATTCAGGCAAATCAAGATTAAAATCAAAGTAGTCTTTTAAACTCTCCTTTTTGAATAATGGATCAGGTACCAGGACAGAGTTGCAAGTAACAAATAGAACTGCAACACTTTTATAATTCCGATTTAGGAATTCATCTTCCTTCAGAATTGATTTTATCCAATCGGGGTTGATAATTTCTGAGTTGGTAGCGATATTAGGATAGTTTTTTAATGCAATATACTTTTTACTACCAGGATTCAGTATAGAAAAAGAAAATCCATCCAGACCAAGCTGAATGGACAAGTGATAATTGGATGTAGAATTTAAATCAAAGGTTTCATCCAAGAATTCAAATTCAACAATACCTTTATTATTATTCCCAGTTTCCTGCATTGTTGGTCGATGCTTCTAAGGATCCTACTTTAAGGCCTTTGAAGCCAACAATTTTTTCCCTGTCAGCGTTATAGTTAATAACCAATTGTCTATCAAGGCCGTGTAGAAGTACGTTGTTTAAAACATGCGCTTCAAAAACTTTTACCTTCACCTTAGAAGCTGTTTCCAGCTCAGCAGCACCAAGGAAAAAATGTTCTTGGCCAGCGTAAGGTACAAAACTTAGCGAGTCAATATTATAATTGGGTGGAAAAATTGAGTCAAGTACACTTACAAAACTTGTATCTCTTATAATAATCCCCATTTCAATAGCTTTCTTCTCAGTTACACCAAGGTCATACAAACTGTCAGGAATACTTCCAATTGCTCTGATAATAGGCACGGAATCATACTTTACAAAGCTAATTAGGCTGTCAAAGCTTCCGGTATAACTTCCAAATTTTGCTTTATAGAACACTTCAGCCGTACGAATATCTTTAAGTTTTTGGATAGTTGCATCCTCTCTTTTTTTAACTTCTCTATTGAACCGAATAGGTTCCTGAATACTTTCGAAAAGCAAATAAGCAAGGAGTAAAATAGCGATTGCAAGAATACTTTGAATTACAGTTCTCATTTCAATAGTTTTGGATTATGTTTGTTTGCAAAATTAAAATAAAAAATTAAAAATTGAATCTTTAATCAGGAATCTTGCTAATAAATGTTAAAAAATCATATAGAAAAATATCTGAGGCAATATTTTGAGCATGAACCAACTCAGTCTCAAGATTATTTATTGAAGTATCTTCCTGACTTTTTGCTTCACCCTGAAAAAGATGAAATACTTCTTCTTAAGGGTTATGCAGGTACGGGTAAAACTTCTGCCATGCGTGCAGTTGTGAATACTCTGGCTGAGTTTAACTTAAAGTCAGTTTTGCTCGCACCGACAGGAAGGGCAGCAAAAGTATTATCAAACTTAACCAGGAAGCAGGCATATACAATTCATAAAAAAATATACAGGCAGAAATCAGGTAAGGATGGTTTTGGATCCTTTGTTCTTGATAAAAACCTCCATGTAAATACATTTTTTATTGTTGATGAGGCATCCATGATCTCAAATACATCCTTAGATTCATCAATTTTTGGTTCGGGGAAATTATTGGAGGATCTGATGTATTTCATCTATGAGGGGAAGAGGTGCAAGTTAATATTGATAGGAGACACCGCCCAGTTGCCTCCTGTAGGTAAGGAACTTAGCCCGGCCCTTGATAAGAATGAACTTGAGTTTCATGGATTTGAAATACAGGAGTTTTTCTTTAATGAGGTAGTAAGACAATCAGCCAATTCAGGAATTCTTTGGAATGCTACTCTTATCCGTTCTGCACTTGAAAGAAATTCTTCAGAAATCCCAAAACTAAAACTTACAGGTTTTCCTGATATCAACTACATTACCGGTTCTGATTTTCTTGAAATATTGAGTGATAGTTATGATAAGAAAGGGGTGGAAGAGTCAGTGGTTGTTGTGAGGTCGAACAAACAGGCTAATCGATATAATGCTGGTATTAGGAGCCGAATTCTATGGAGGGAGGATGAAATTTCTGTAGGGGATCTGATGATGGTTGTTAAAAATAATTACTTCTGGATGTCTGATAATGAATTAATTGACTTTATAGCCAATGGTGATATATTCGAAATTCTTAAAATTTATGGTTATACTGAAAGGTATGGGCGCCGCTTTGCTGACATCCGGATGAGGTTGATAGATTATGCAGATGCAGAGCTTGATGTGAAGATTGTGCTCGATACATTAACAATCGAATCTGCTTCAATGTCATCAGAGGAAAACAAAGAATTGTTTTTTCTAATTGCAGAAGATTATAGCGAAATGCCAACAAAGAAAAAAAGATTTGAAGCGATTAGAAAGGATCCCTTTTTTAATGCCTTACAAGTTAAATTTTCATATGCGATAACCTGTCATAAGGCCCAGGGAGGACAATGGAAGAATGTATTTATTGACCCAGGTTATTTTACTCAAGAGATGATGAGCAACGAATATCTCAGGTGGCTTTATACTGCAATTACACGGGCTACATCAAAGTTGTATCTGGTAAACTTCAATAAATTATTTTTACATGAAGAAGATCTTAATTAAGTGTGATATTATTTTAAAGAATTTGCTATAGATTCCTTTTCTAAACAGGTATCATATTCCATTTGAATAGTTACATGATGTATTTGGAATTTATTTATTAGGATTTCCTCTATTTTCATTCTAACCTTATCGGATTCTTTTATAGTTAAATTGTCACATAGATCGGCGTGGCACTCAAAGTGAATTTCTGTGTCGGTTAGTTTCCAGACATGAATATGGTGGATATTTGAAATATCGGGAATTTTTTCAATTTCAGCTCTTATCTGCTCAATATCAATATCTTTTGGACTTGATGCCATTAAGATATCGATGGTTTCTTTTAAAACACCATAAGTTTCTTTAATGATAAAAATTCCTATAAGTA
Source organism: uncultured Bacteroidales bacterium (assembly GCA_963750735.1). GTDB lineage: Bacteria > Bacteroidota > Bacteroidia > Bacteroidales > VadinHA17 > JANTGF01. The sequence goes on from CAVVRY010000019.1 coordinate 231,045, forward strand.
CTGTTAAAAGTGGGTCAATCCAGGTAATTTTGAAGTAATAAATTATTATTGCCCCTGCAATTACAGCGACAGATGATAAAGTGTCACCAAACAAGTGAAGATATGCAGCTTTTATATTCAAATTGTGTTTAGAATCCTTTTTCAATAAGAATACAGAGATTAAGTTGGCAACTAATCCAATAAAGGCAACCGTAAACATAATACCTTCTTTAATAGGTTGCGGATCGCGGAACCTTTCAAAGGCTTCCCAAAAAAGGAAGATTGAAATTGCAATTAATACCGTAGAATTGAACAGTGCTGCCAGGATTTCAATTCTTTTATAACCAAAAGTTTTCGACTCGGAGGGTGATCTTTTTCCAATTCGCAGAGCAATAAAGGAAATCAGCAAGGCAAGAGTATCACTCAGGTTATGCGCAGCATCAGAAATGAGAGCCAGACTGTTTGAGAATATTCCTCCAATAAATTCAGCGATTGTGATTACAAGGTTTAGAACAACACTAATTAAAATGTTTTTCTGATTTGGTTCTTTCCCGATATGATGATGATGACCCATATAAGATTGGATGTTACGGAACCTGGCAATGAATTATAATAAGTCCCATTTTTTAATTAATTCTCTTGCCGCCCTTAAATAGTATGTATTATCCGTCGGATCTTTATCTTTTAATAATGCCTCCACATCCTCTTTGAATACATATGGGCTAACACCCAGGCAATCAATTGAATTAAGAGCGTATACACGCAGAAGTTCATTCTGGTTATTAAGTTCTTTTCTGAGGATCTCTGTACTTAATTCCTTAAAATCAGTATTATAAAGAGCTTCTGCCGCTAATATGCGAATATTCCCCGACTTATCCTCCAATGATTTTTTTAATGGAGGTATAACATCGTGAGTCTGATCTTTTAGCAAATATAATCCTGTGGCAGCCCAGTAACGAATAGCAATATCATCGTTTTTGAGAAATTCTAATAGTTGCGGTATATTTTCAATTTTATTTTCTAAAGCCAGGTTTGAAACTTTAATAAGGTCTTGAATAGGATATTTTTCTGATCTAACAAAGCTATATCCTGTTGTGCCAGAAAAACGATCAACCCATTCAGCTTCAGGCATAAATCCACTATCAAATGTGTTAAACAGAATAGAATCAGTAGCCGACCTGAAACGATGTAAAATTTTTATATAGGCAGGATCATTTGCCAGGTTATTTACTTCCCAGGGATCATTATTTACATCATATAATTCTTCAGCTGGTTTTTCTTCCCAAAAAATACTTTGAATGTTGTTGCATTCACCATCAAGATAAGCCTGTTCCCAAGATCGAATTGAAGGTGCTCTCCATAAATATTCAAGATGCTGTCCATATATTCTATATGGCATATAATTCCTGATGTACCGAAATTTCTTGTCACGAACTGCCCTTGACATATCATATCGCTCATCCATTCTTCCTCTATACATATAAGCGTATTCAGGATCCTTCGTTTTTTGTTTTCCAAGGAATGCCTTGCCCTGCATATAATCAGGTATACTAATATCTGCAAGGCTTAGTACAGTGGGTGCAAAATCGACAAAACTTACAATTCTTTCAACATTCGACCCTTTTGATCCGGGGGCAAGATGTTCATATTTTTTTGGAAAATGTAAAATCAAAGGCACTCTGGTACCCGTTTCATATACATACCTTTTGCTTCGGGCAAGCACACCACCATGATCTCCATAATACATTACTATAGTATTCTCAGAGAGGCCATCCTTTTCGAGTTTATTAAGAAATTCACCAATTTGCCTATCAAGCTCAGTGATTTTATCATAATACTGAGCCCAGTCATATCTTATTTCCGGAGTGTCGGGGTGATATGGTGGCAAGGATACATCTTCCGGGGAATGGGAGAGATTCTCAAGTTTTTTGTGCAAAGAGCTTTCGTGACTAACTCCAAAATTTTGAACATGAAAAAATGGCTGTCCCTCATTCCTATTTGAATAGGAGGCTTTATTGCTGGATTCATCCCAGACCAATTCGGGTTTAACAGTGTTATAATCCTCTTTTGCGTTATTAGTACAATAATATCCTTTGGCTCTCAGATATTGCGGGAAAAACTTCATTTCCTCAGGGATAGGATACTTGCTTCTCATATGTTGGGTCGCGGCACTGGAGGCATAACATCCTGTAATAAGTGTAAATCGAGCAGGGGCACATACCGGAGTATTTGCAAAAGCATTTGTGTAGATAACTCCTTTTGAGGCAAGCTTATCAAGGTTTGGAGTTACTGCAAATTCATCACCATAACAACCTAAATAGGGGCTATTATCCTCACTTACAATCCAGAGGATGTTGGGTAGGTCATCAGTCTCTGTTCTGGTGGAGCATCCATGAAATAGTACTATTGATATTACTGTAAGGAGAAGTATGTAATTAATGTTGGTGATTGAAGTTATACCGGAACCTATTTTTATCATGGCAGATTATTGTATATCAGTGTATTATTCCCCAATTATTTTTACCAGGACTCTTTTCCTTCTTTTACCATCAAACTCTCCATAAAAAATTTGTTCCCATGGTCCGAAATCTAATTGTCCATTGGTTATGGCAACAACAACCTCACGGCCCATAATCTGTCTTTTCATATGAGCATCGGCATTGTCTTCAAAGCCATTATGTCTGTATTGAGAATGTGGCTTTTCAGGTGCTAATTTTTCTAACCAAATCTCATAATCATGATGAAGTCCGGCCTCATCATCGTTTATAAAAACACTTGATGTAATATGCATAGCATTGCATAATAATAGTCCTTCCTGAATCCCACTTTCGATGAGGCAACTATTAATTTCAGAAGTAATATTTATCAATTCCCTTCTCTTTTGCGTTGAAAACCAGAGTTCCTTCTTATAACTTTTCATTTTTTGGTGTGTTATTTTGGGATAAATCGATTATTAATTAATGTGTGTTTTTATGAAGATATAAAATACACAAATTGTAAAATTTGCCAGATAGAAAAAGATCTATGCAATTAAAAATAAATATGGACAATTTATCTATTTGATTCCCAGATCTGTTTTAAGATTTTTGATCCTGAAATCTAATTTATCATTCACTTCAATAAATTCGTCTTTTGATGGCAGTGCGCTGTTTACGCTAAAATAAAACTTAATTTTTGGCTCGGTACCTGAAGGCCTGACCGATATTTTAGATCCATCTATTAAAATAAACTGCAAAACATTTGATTTGGGAAGAAGAATCTCCTTTTCAGTATTGTTGATTTTATCAAATGTTTTTTGCTTTAAATAATCATGAATAAAGACAATCGTAGTATCGTTTAGTTTTTCAGGAGGATTAGAACGCAAATTTTCCATCATATCTTGAATTTCTTCCGCACCTGATTTACCTTTTTTAACTACATTGGTTAAGGTTTCTTTATAGTACTTATATTCAACGTAAATGTCCAGGAGTAGTTCGTATAGGCTCTTACCCTTAGAGCGAGCCCAGGCAGCAGCTTCTGCAATTAAGGCACAGGACATCACAGCGTCTTTGTCTCGAACAAATTCTCCTGCAAGATAGCCGTAGCTTTCTTCGCCACCACCAATAAATGTTTTCTCTCCTTCGTTCTCCCTGATTAATTCAGCAATATATTTAAAACCGGTAAGTACATCGTAGCAATCTACTTTAAACTTTCTTGCAATGTCAGCAATTAGTTCTGTTGTTACAATAGTTTTGCAGATATACTCCTTTCCTGTAAAAAGTCCTTTTTCAGCCCAACGAGTTAACAAATAGTAGATTAAGAGAGATCCGGTTTGATTCCCATTTAAGAGAATAAATTCATCTGATGCATTTTTTACTGCAATACCAACACGGTCGGCATCCGGATCTGTTGCCATTACCAGATCAGCATCGGTTTCTTTTGCTTTCTGGAGTGCCATCTTCAAGGCATCTGATTCCTCCGGATTTGGAGAAATAACGGTTGGGAAGTTACCGTCAGTAATGTCTTGTTCAGGAACCTGAATAACATTCTTAAAACCAAATTTTCTTAGAACCTGCGGTACAAGTTTAACTCCAGTTCCATGAATAGGTGTAAACACAATTTTCAAATCGGAATTCTGAGCAATGATCTCAGAAGAGAGGGAGAGTTGTTTAATCTGATCGATATAGATTTCATCAAAATCTTCACCAATAATTTCTATGTTGCTTTCTGGTCCATTGAATTTAACATTTTCTATTGAGGTAATATTTTTTACTTCATCAATAATATTTGTGTCATGTGGACTTATTATTTGACCCCCATCATCCCAATATGCTTTAAAACCATTATATTCTTTAGGGTTATGGGAGGCAGTAATTACAACTCCTCCCTGACAGCCAAAGTGACGAATTGCAAACGACAACTCAGGAGTTGGGCGGAGGGATTCAAACAGGTACACCTTAAAACCATTTCCTGAAAATATACCAGCCACTGTCTCTGCAAAAAGTCGACTATTGTTTCGAGAATCATGAGCGATGCTAACTTTAATTTTTGTTTTACTGGAGAACTCTTTTTTCAAATAGTTTGAATACCCCTGGGTTGCCATCCCAACTGTGTAAATATTCATCCGGTTAGTACCAGGACCCATAATTCCGCGAAGACCTCCCGTTCCAAACTCCAGGTCTTTATAAAAGGCCTCAATCAAAGCTTCTTCATCCGAATCGAGCATTCGTTGAACTTCTTTCTTGGTTTCTTCATCATAGTTGCCAGTAAGCCAGGTCGTAGCTTTCTTATGAATTTCCTCTAATAATTGTTGGTTCTGCATAATGCTAATATCTTTAATTTAAAATTCTCTTAGGATATAAAAATATAAAAAATAATATTGCCTGATAGAAGTTACAATTAGATAAAATACCGGATTATGAAGATTTATTCATTTCTTCCAGGCATTCGGAAAGACCCACTTTCCAATTTGGAATATTAAGCTTATAAAGAGATTTAATCTTTTCGAGAGATAAAACACTGTAAGATGGACGTTTTGCAACTTGAGGATATTCTGTTGACTTTACTGGAAAAACGTTGCAGGATATTTTTGTTTTATTAACTATCTCTACTGCAAAATCATACCATGAGCATGAACCGGAATTAGTAAAATTAAATATTCCAGGGATAAAAGAAATTTTATTATTTACATCAGCTTCAATTATTTTCAATACTGCTTCAGCCAAATGCTTTGAGTAGGTAGGAGAGCCTATCTGGTCATTTACAACCTTTAATTCTTTTAGTTCCCTGCCTTTATTAATTATGCTTTTTACAAAATTATGTCCATGTGAGGAATATAGCCAGGCTGTTCTGATTACCATACCTTTATTAAAGGCTAGAACAACTCTTTCTCCGTCCCGCTTGGAGTGACCATATACTGTTTGTGGATTTGTGGGGTTATCCTCAGAATAAGGAGTACTTCCAGAGCCATCAAAAACATAATCTGTTGAAATGTGAATGAAGCGGGTATTGTGGTGCTTAATGGATTCGATTAAATTCTTCACAGCTGATGTATTTACAGCAAAGGCAGATTCCTTTTCACTTTCCGCTTTATCTACTGCTGTATATGCAGCGCAGTTAACAATAAAATCAAATCGTTGAGAAATAAAGAAGTTGACAGTATCTGGTGTGCTTGATATATCAAGTTCATCAATATCAATAAATTTGAACTGCCATTCTGCGTATCTTTCTGAGAGATTGAAAATATCGGTACCAAGTTGACCCTTTGCCCCGGTAATTAATATTTTAATCATATTTCCAAGTAATATTTTATAAGATTAGGATTTAGATTTTACAAAAAATCTAACTGTCAAATTTAAAGTTTGTTTCCGCATCTTTAAAGAGAGGTAAATTAGTGTCTTTTTCTGAAATCACTGCCAGGGAGCTGGGAACTTTCCAATCTATATTTAGTTCAGGGTCATTGTAAATAATTCCTCTTTCTGATTCCGGATTATATAAGGTATTGCATTTGTACAGTACAATTGTTTCCTGGCTCAATACTGAAAATCCATGTGCAAAGCCTTCTGGTACTAAAAACTGAATTTTATTCTCACTGCTAATTTCGATTCCAAACCATTTTCCATAAGTAGGACTTCCAACCCTAATGTCAAGAGCAATGTCGTAAATTTTACCCTCTAATACACGGATAAGCTTGGCTTGGGCTGAGGGATTCAGTTGATAGTGTAAGCCTCTGATTACGCCGTATTTCGATTTCGATTGATTATCCTGTACCCACCTTTCTTTAATTCCATGTTTCAGGTACAGGTCTTCATTATATGATTCAAAAAAATATCCTCTGCCATCTTCAAAAACTTTTGGATAAATAATCTTTAATCCCAGAATATCTGTTTCACTAACTTTCATAAATCATTAAAGATCATAGGTTTTGAAGCTATCTACTGTTAGGTTTACCAAGTATTCACCATATTGACTGTTCTTCATTTGATCAGCCAATTTTAGCAATTGATCTTTTCCTATAAATCCACGCTTATATGCAATCTCTTCAATACAAGATGCCTTTAATCCCTGCCGTTTTTCAAGTGTTGCAATGAAATTTGAGGCCTCCAGAAGGCTGTCGTGTGTACCTGTATCTAGCCATGCAAGGCCTCTGCCAAGGACTTTCACTCTAAGTTTATTTTCGTGGAGGTAAAGCTTATTTAAATCTGTAATTTCTAATTCTCCTCTGGCCGATGGCTTAAGTGATTTTGCCTTTTCGATTACAGTATTGTCATAAAAGTAAAGTCCAGTAATAGCATAATTTGATTTCGGAACCGCTGGTTTTTCCTCAAGGCTCAGAACCTGACCTTCCTTATTAAATGCAACCACACCATATCTTTGGGGATCCCTCACATAATATCCAAAAACAATGGCGCCTTCCTCAGGATTTGTACCTATTTCCAATAGAATTTTTCCAAATCCATGCCCATAATAAATATTATCTCCTAAAATAAGACATACATGATCCTTTCCAATAAATTTTTCACCTATCAGGAAGGCTTGAGCCAGGCCATCCGGTGATGGCTGTACTTCATATTCTATTGAAATGCCAATATGATGACCGTTTCCAAGCAGATTTTCATATAAATGTATGTCTTGAGGAGTGGAAATGATTAGGATTTCTTTTATTCCTGCAAGCATGAGGGCAGATAGAGGGTAATAAATCATCGGTTTATCGTAAACAGGGATAATTTGTTTCGATATACTTTTTGTAACAGGATAAAGTCGTGTTCCAGCTCCTCCGGCTAATATTATACCTTTCATAAATCAAGGTGGTTTTTAAAATAATCGATAGTTTTCTTCAGTCCCTCATCTAAATGTACTTTGGGTTCCCATTTAAGTACTTTCCTGGCAAGACTTATATCTGGTTGACGACGGACAGGATCATCTTCTGGTAAGGGTAAAAAGATTAACTTTGATTTGGACCCGGTCATCTCAATAATTGTTTCAGCTAATTCTTTAATGGTAAATTCTCGGGGATTTCCAAGATTAATAGGTCCAGTGAAATCATCAGCTGTTTTCATGAGGCGGATCAAGGCCTCAACCAGGTCGTCTATATACTGAAAGCTTCTGGTTTGATTGCCTTTACCAAATATAGTAATTGGCTCACCTTCTAGTGCCTGAACCACGAAATTTGAAACTACTCTACCGTCATTCGGATGCATTCTCGGTCCATAGGTGTTAAAAATTCGTGCAATTTTAATTTTTACTTCATTCTGAATATGATAATCAGTAAAAAGTGTTTCTGCACATCTTTTGCCTTCATCGTAACAAGCCCTGATTCCAATTGGGTTTACATTTCCCCAATATTCCTCCTTCTGAGGATGGATTTCAGGATTTCCATAAACCTCACTGGTTGATGCTTGCAGAATTTTTGCTTTTACTCTTTTTGCAAGTCCCAACATATTGATGGCACCCATTACCGAAGTTTTAATAGTCTTTATTGGATTGTACTGATAGTGAATAGGTGAGGCAGGGCATGCAAGATTATAAATCTCATCAACTTCAGCGAAAAATGGTGAAATTACATCGTGTCGTACAAGTTCAAAATACGGGTGTTTAAGAAGGGAGACAACATTTGATTTCGTACCGGTAAAATAATTATCAAGACAAAGAACTTCATTGTTCTCAGCCAATAATCTTTCACATAAATGCGAACCAATAAAACCCGCACCTCCAGTTACAAGGATTTTTTTCATGTATCTAATTTAACTTTAGAGTACCGCTAAATATATTATTTTTTCTATAGATTGGTTTGATTCAGAGAACCATAGGTAAAAAACTACTATTCTGTTGGTCTTCCAATACCAAAATAGTCAATTCCTAATTCTTGCATTTCCTCTGGATCATATATGTTTCTTCCATCAAATAAAACAGGCTTATTAAGGAGTTTTTTAACTACCTTGAAATTTGGCATCCTAAATTCTGACCATTCAGTTACAAGAATAAGGGCGTCCGCATCAACGAGTGCACCATACTGATCATCAACAAATTCTATTTTATTGCCTAGTATTCTTTTTCCTTCTTCCATAGCAACTGGATCGTAAGCTCTAACTTTTGCTCCACTTTCAAGCAATTTTTTAATAATAACCAATGATGGTGCCTCTCTCATATCATCCGTTTTCGGTTTAAATGAAAGGCCCCAAATTCCTATCACTTTTCCTTTAAGGTCTCCATTATAATATTTGTTAAGTTTATCAAAAAGAACGGACTTTTGTTTGTCATTTACTGATTCAACAGCTTTCAAAACCTCCAAGGTATATCCATTATCATCTGCAGTTTTTATCAATGCTTTAACATCCTTTGGGAAGCAGGACCCACCGTACCCGGCGCCTGGATAAATAAACTTATTTCCTATCCTAGAGTCACTTCCAATCCCACGACGAACCATATTAACATCTGCACCTACTATTTCACATAGGTTTGCCACATCATTCATGAAACTGATCTTTGTAGCAAGAATGGCATTTGCAACATATTTTGTCATTTCAGAGGACCGAATGCTCATGAAAAGAATAGGATGGTTATTTAACAGGAAGGGTTTATACAACCTTTTCATTACTTTTTCAGCCTTTTTTGATTCTACACCAATTACAATTCTGTCAGGGTGCAAGAAATCTTTTATAGCATCACCTTCCTTTAAGAACTCTGGATTGGAGGCAATGTCAAATTCAATGTCAGAATTTCTTTTCTTCAATTCATCAGCTATGGCTGCTTTTACCTTCTCTGCAGTTCCTACAGGTACCGTGCTTTTTGTAGCAATTAACAGGTATTGATTCATATGGCGTCCAATTTCTCTTGCTACTGCCAGAACATGTTTCAGGTCAGCGCTTCCATCTTCATCAGGTGGCGTACCAACTGCAATAAACACAACCTCAGTATCATCCAGGCTTTCTTTAATACTTGTTGAAAATGTTAAACGACCTTTTTCTTTATTATCCAGTAACATGGGCTCCAGTCCAGGCTCATAAATGGGAATTATTCCCTTTTTCAGATTACTGATTTTCTTTTCATCAATATCAACACAGGTAACGGTGATTCCTGTTTCTGCAAAGCATGTTCCGGTTACTAGTCCAACATAACCGGTACCAACGACGGATATTTTCATTTTATTTAAGTTTAATAGTGGTTTAAAAAATTATCACAAATATAATTCTTTTTATTTCTTGATACTTGCGTTCGCGTAATACAAAATTCATTCAGTTAAAAAATGAATCAATTCTATTCGCAATAAGTTGATAATCATTTTTATTGATAAATTCCTTGAATCTGTAAAAAAAGTAGTATTTTTGCAGGCTGAAATATTAAATATATTGTCTAACTTATTAATTATTAAATCATTCATTAATGACTGAAAAAGAAAGTAAACCTCAAGTTGAAGAGGTTGTTGAAAAAAATGAAAAAGTTGCTGAAACGAAGAAGGCAGCTTCTAAAGAGAAAAAAGAACCGCCCACTGCAACCGAGGTAAAGTCTGAAACCTCATCAAAACCGGTTGCAAAATCTACTCCAAAAGAAAAAAAAGTAGAAGAGACTGAAGAGGCTACTGTTGATGCAACTCCAGAAACAAAAAAGGATAATGTTGATAAAGTCCAGTCTGAAGCAAAACCTGAACCTGAAAATGATAAGGAAACTGAAGCGGAAGCGGAAGTAAAGGTTGAAGTAGAGAATGAAGCCAAGGAAGAAATTAAAGCTGAAGCTGCGGAAGTTATAAAAGAAGAAGTAAAAGCAAAATCTGCCGTTGTAAAAGATAAGCCAACTGAGGAAGAATTTGACTGGGATAAGTTTGAGAATGAAACTGACATCTACTCAGGAAGTAAGCGTGCAGAATTTGAAGAAATTTATGGCAATACTCTTTCAAAAGTTGCTGTTAATGAAATTATTGAAGGAACAGTAATTAGTATGAATACCCGTGAGGTTGTAATCAACATTGGTTATAAATCTGAGGGTGTAGTCAGTTTGAATGAATTTCGTTATAATCCTGACTTGAAAGTTAGTGATACTGTTGAAGTTTATGTTGAAGTGCAGGAGGACAAAAATGGTCAGCTCGTTCTATCCCATAAAAAAGCAAGGTCATTGAAGTCATGGGATAGGGTTAATGAATCACTAGAAAAAGATGAAATTATAAATGGTTACATCAAGTGTAGAACTAAAGGTGGTATGATTGTAGACGTATTTGGAATTGAAGCGTTCCTTCCAGGTTCTCAAATAGATGTTAAGCCAATCCGTGATTACGATGTATATGTTGGTAAAACCATGGAATTTAAAGTGGTAAAAATCAACAATGAATATAAAAACGTTGTGGTTTCACATAAGGCTCTTATTGAAGCTGAATTGGAACAACAGAAAATAGAAATTATAGCCAAGCTTGAAAAAGGCCAGGTATTAGAAGGAACTGTGAAGAATATTACTTCTTATGGTGTATTTATTGATCTTGGCGGTGTGGATGGTCTAATCCATATTACAGATCTTTCATGGGGACGTGTTAATCACCCGGAAGAAATTGTTGAACTTGACCAGAAACTAAATGTTGTTATTCTTGACTTTGATGATGATAAGAAAAGAATTGCTCTTGGTCTGAAACAACTTACCCCTCATCCATGGGATTCACTGGATAAAGATTTGAAAGTTGGTGACAAGGTGAAAGGTAAAGTTGTTGTAATTGCTGATTACGGTGCATTTATTGAAATTGCCCCAGGAGTAGAAGGATTAATTCACGTATCTGAAATGTCCTGGTCACAGCACCTTAGGAGTGCTCAGGAGTTCTTAAAAGTAGGGGATGAGGTTGAGGCAGAAATATTAACACTGGATCGTGATGAGCGTAAGATGTCATTGGGAATGAAGCAGTTGAAGACTGATCCATGGGACAATATTGAGGAAAGATATCCAATTGGAACAAAGCATACAGCTAAAGTAAGAAACTTTACAAACTTTGGAATCTTTGTTGAGATTGAAGAAGGAGTTGATGGACTAATCCATATCTCAGATTTATCCTGGACAAAGAAAGTTAAGCATCCAGCTGAATTTACCTCAATTGGTGCAGACATTGATGTAGTTGTACTTGAGATTGATAAAGATAACCGCAGATTAAGTCTAGGACATAAGCAACTTGAAGAGAACCCATGGGATGTATTTGAAACAGTATTTACAATTGATTCTGTGCATGAAGGAACTGTAATGGATGTCTTTGATAAAGGTGCAGTTATTAACCTGCCATATGGGGTTGAAGGATTCGTGAATTCTCGACATCTGGTGAAGGAAGATAACTCTAAAATTAAGGTTGATGAGAAGCTCCCTTTCAAAGTTCTAGAGTTTAATAAAGGTGCCAAAAGAATTGTATTGTCACATACAAGGGTTTTTGAAGATGAAAAGAAATCTCAGAATACAGGAGCAAAAAAAGAAACTAAAGATACTGCTCAAAAGACTACACGTAAACTAAAAGCCAGTCTTGAAAAAACGACTTTAGGTGATATTTCAGACCTTGCAGCATTGAAAACTGAGATGGAAGAAAATCAGAAAAAAACTGCTAAGGAAAAGAAAAAATAATTATCTTTATTGTTCAAATTACCTTATTACGATGGAACTAAACATAGAAAAAAGAATAGATTATACTCTAATTCAAGTTCTTGAGGAGAAACTTGATACTCACATTGCCCCGAACCTCAAATCTGAATTGGTTTTGGTATCTGGTAATGGTGAAAAGAACATAATTTTAGATCTGATAAAGTGTAAATATTGTGATTCTAGTGGTCTGAGCGCAATTCTGGTTGCGAACCGTTTGTGTAAAAATGCCAGTGGTACTTTTGTGCTTTCTGGTTTAAGCGAAGCTGTTGAGAGATTAATTACAATTTCACAATTAGATACAGTATTAAATATTACTGAGACTGTTGAAGAGGCAGAAACTTTAATTCAAACTGCGGAAAAAGAAGCATAAAGTGTCTTTTTCCCTAACAGTTTTGGGTTCAAGTTCGGCTTTACCGACATCCAAAAGATTTCCTGCCGCTTATGTGCTTAATGCGCATGAGCGGTTTTTTTTAATTGATTGCGGAGAGGGGACTCAAATCCAACTCAGGAAATATAAAATTAAACTTAGCCGTTTAGATCATATTTTTATTAGCCATATACATGGTGATCATGTTTTTGGTCTTTTTGGTCTGATTTCTTCGTTAAATTTAATCGGAAGAAAACATGAACTTCATATTTATGGCCCAGGTGAACTCAGAGAGATATTGAATATTCACATTGATTTATTTGGCCTTCATTTAGGGTATGCCTTAACTTTCCATTCGATAAATTGTAAAAAATCAGAACTTCTTTATACAGATAAAAAAATAGAAATTGAAAGTTTTCCACTGAAACACCGGGTACCAACCTGTGGGTTTTTATTTCGTGAAAAACCTAAATCCCGAAGTTTGAAGAAAGAAATGCTTGAAACCTATAATATTCCAATTCAATACAGAAATAAAATTAAAGAAGGTGATAACTATATAACCGAATCAGGAAAAATTATCCCAAACAATATGCTCACTTCTGATCCTCCACCTTCCAGGTCTTTTGCATATTGTACAGATACGATTTATAATAGAGGTATAATTTCAAAGATAAAATCGGTTGATTTATTATTTCATGAATCAACATTTATGGAAGATGAGGCAAAAAGGGCAAAAGAAACTTTCCACTCAACAGCGAAACAAGCGGCAACCATAGCAAAGGAAGCAAAAGTGAAGCAACTACTGCTGGGGCATTTTTCTGCCCGATATAAAGATTTGTCACCACTTTTAAAAGAGGCCAAGAGCATTTTTAATGAAGTTGTACTAGCTGAGGAGGGAAATACAATAGATATATAATTCACTCCAGATTCAGGGCTGGGAATTTCGCTTGAATAAACTGAAATCAAACTCCTTGAATTTTCTTTTAGGAGAGAGTTTTAGCCCTTTTAAATTCTTTTTCTCTATCGAATAAATAACGATATGTTATGTGAGTTTTCCTTATACTTCCACCAACCTGTTCGGATAATTTCATCATACTGGGGTTAAAATCACCAATCCAGTTCATTTCAAGATCAGTGTATTTTATACCTACATTCACTTCATCCTCAAAGAATTTAACCATGCTTTCAGCCACTCCTTTACCCTGGAATTCAGGAATTACTCCAAATATTAGTCCAATTGCACGGGTACATGTTTTTTTCATCCTTACATGATAAATCAGTCTGAGTTTATTTATTAAATGAAACTTGCCATGAAATTTCCGGATGATCTGGTATAGGTCTGGAATCATTATGAAAAAAGCAATCGGACTATTTTTATAATAGGTATATATTAATAACTTGGGTTCAATAATAGATTTAAGCGAATGGAATAAGGCAATGGCAGAGGCTTTGCGAAACGGCTGAACACCAGGGAATTTCGCCCATGCTTTATTGAATATTTCCATGAAATCAAGAGCAAATTTATCTCGATCTCTTCGATTATATATAGTAAAGGTATAATTCGGGTCGCGTTTAAGTCGGTTTGCCTTTTCAACTATTGCTGGCTTTAAATTTCCTACTATCAGAGGCAGGTGGTAGGTAAACTGATTGAAGTAGTTTTTAAATCCGTAATTCGTAAAAAGATCTATGTAGTAAGGATGGTTATATGGCATATTATAGATAGGTTCATAAAAGCCATCAGAAAGGCATCCCCAGAAATTGTCTCGTGAAGAGAAACTTATTGGGCCATCCATAGCTTCCATTCCTTCAGATTTTAGCCAGTTTTTGGAAGCATCAAATAGAATATCTGCAGCATCCTGATTATTTATGCAGTCGAAAAAACCCATTCCACCTGTTGGTTGATCGTTTTTATTTGCACTTTTTGAGTTATAAAAGGCAGCAACTCTCCCTTTTACTTCATTATTCCCATCAACCAGTATCCATCGCATAGCCTTCCCATTCCTGAATGATTTATTCCTTTTAGGATCAAATATCTTTTCAATATCATCATCCAGGGGGCGAATCCAGTTTTTCTCCTTAGTATAAAGAGTTTCTGGAAAATCAAGGAACCTTTTAACCGTCTTTTTGTCTTTTACCTCCTGAAGTATATACTTTTCATCCATTTCAAGTGCAAATTTAATCTATAAATGACACATTGGTTGATCTGATTATCCAATTTTTTAAAAAAGTTTAAAAATAATAAAAGCTTTACTATTCTGATTTATTGTTTAGCTTTATTCTCTCAACCATGATCAATGATTTTCTAATGTTGCGACCAGGATACGTGAAATGGGGTTTTTTAATTTTTATTCTTATCGTTGCTAGTATTGGGTGCAAGAAGAAGACTGGAGTAATAGATTTGATCCCCAGGAATATTAATTCAAGCGCTGATATAGTTGACCTAATTGATAGTCTGGTTTTACCATATGATTACCAGAATGTAATATCGCTCGATAGCCTGCCAATTGAGGAAAAAAAACAGAAGTTTTTAGATTTAATTATACCTGCAGTTCTTGTGGCCAGGCATAATTTGGAGCAGGAACAGAAAAAAATAAACAAGCTTATGGCTAAAGATACCAGTAAGCTAAAAGTAAAAGAAAAGGAGTTTATCCAAACAATAATGGAAAAATATAAAACAGATAATATTGATGATCTAAATACGAAACTTCATACTCACCCAACCAGTATTGTTGTTGCACAGGCAGCTATAGAGAGTGGTTGGGGAACCTCGAGATTTTTTGTAGAAGCCAATAATATTTTTGGTATTTGGACATATAATTCTGATATTCCTAGTATCAAGGCATTGGGGCAGAGAAGTGGAAAACAAATTTATCTAAAAAAATATGCTTCTCTTTCAGAGTCAATTGAGAGTTATTTCTTAACAATTGCACTTGGACCCTACGATGATTTCCGAAATGAAAGGCTGGTTTCAAATGACCCCTTAGATTTAATAAAACAGCTCACCTCATACAGTGAGAAAAGAATGGAATACGTTGACCAAATTGGAATTGTGCTTAGGAAAAACAATTTGATAAAATACGACAGTTATATTATTGATCCGAAGTATATTAAATAAACATTTTATGTGATGGAAAAAAGGTTGATTTTCATCATTGTATTAAAGATTTCTATTCTTCTCAATGTTTATCCGCAGGAAATCTCAAATAGCATATCAATTGATAAGGAACAATCGCATGTAAATATTAATTGTTTTGTTTACCATCGTTTTGGTGATGAAAGATATCCATCCACAAATGTTAGTGAGGAATACTTTGAAAGTCATTTACGTTATTTAAAGGATAATGATTACGAAGTGTTAACACTTGGTGAAGCAGTTCATCTACTTCGTTCCGGGGTAAATAGTAAACCTAAGCTGGTAGTTCTCACAATTGATGATGGTTATAAATCTTTTCTTACTTCGGGAATGCCTTTGCTGCGAAAATATGGATTCAAAGCAACCATGTTCATCAATACAAATCAAGTAGGGTATCCAGATTTTCTATCATGGGAAGAAATTCTCAGCCTTAAAAAGGAGGGTATTGAAATAGGAAATCATTCTCATTCACACGATTATTTTGTTGATTTTCAATCTGGTCAATTAATTGAGAAATTCAATGCTGATCTAAGGCTTAGTCAAAAAATATTTGAAGATAAACTTGGATATAAACCTGAGCTTTATTCATATCCATTTGGGGAATACTCAAACGCGATGAAGACGGAACTCGCTAAATTTGGTTTTATTGGTGCTGTGGGACAGAATTCAGGAGTAATTTCTTTGCTAAGCGACATATATGCATTGCCTCGCTTTCCTATGACCGGGATTTTTTCTAAGCCTGAAAAGTTCGTTGAAAAACTAAAAATGAAGGCTCTACCTAGTCCTTCCAGTTGTAAAATATGACCCGATCATTGGAGCCAACAATCCTCCAGAATTGTTGTTAAAACTTGTAAATTCTGATCTCATTCAAACTTCAGGTATGCAATGTTTTATCAATGGTAAAACCGATTGTGAATTGAAATACAATAGCAGTGATTCAATTATCAGAATTAGATCTAGGAATAATCTTAACTCAAGAAGAACATTGTATACTATTACTGCTCCCTCCTCTGAAAATACAAATGACTGGTACTGGTATAGCTGGTTGTGGATTATACCAGGAATTAACTAATCAAATATCATTCTGTTTCCCGTAATTATTTTCTCTATACCATAGGGAGTAAAAAACCAATAGAATCTTTTATTATAAAGATATTAACAATTGAAAATTGGAATAATTCTTTTGGTTTAATTTTTCTATTTTTGATGCTCATAAATATATTAAAAACTTAATCTTAAAAAAATGAAAAAATTAATTTTTGGAATCTTGTTTGTTTTTGTTGCAACAGGATTATTTGCACAAACGCAAAGTGATTATATTGAAATTACCAGAGAGGTAATGAAAACTGAAAAAAAGGCTGCTATAGCTGAAGCTATGCAATTATCTGATGCAGAAAGCACAGTGTTTTGGCCTTTGTATAATGAATACAATGAGAAGATGTATGCCATTAATACAAAATTGGTGAATGTTATAAACGACTATGCTCAGCATTACCAAAACATGTCAGATGAAAAAGCAAAAGAATTATGGACAAGTGCAATGAATATTGACACAGAGCTTCTCAAGCTTGAAAAAACTTATTTTAAAAAGTTTTTAAAGATTTTACCTGCAACGAAAGCAGTAAGATATTTTCAAGCGGAAAATAAAATAAAAAGTTTAGTAGATGCTGAACTTGCCTTGGAGATACCTTTGTTTGAAGAAATGAGGTAAGAAATTTAATATAGAAATCAAAGCCGGGAATTCCCGGCTTTGATTTTAAATATATAATAACAATAGTGTAGATTATTTTACTAACTCACTACCAATGAAGCACACTGCATTTACAGATTTTCATATAGAATTGGGAGCTAAAATGGTCCCCTTTGCAGGGTATTTGATGCCTGTTGAATATACTGGCATCTCAGTTGAACATAGAAATGTAAGAGAAAAACTTGGAGTCTTTGATGTATCACACATGGGTGAGGTTTGGGTAAAGGGCCCCAAGGCATTGGCCTATCTTCAGAGGATTACAACCAATGATGTTTCTGCTTTAACGGATGGAAAAGTGCAGTATACTTGTTTTCCTAATGGGAAAGGAGGTATTGTCGATGATCTGCTTGTATACCGGTTCGATGCTGAAACATATCTACTCGTTGTAAATGCAGCTAACCTTGAGAAGGATTGGAAATGGCTGGTCAAGCAGGCTGAGGATATTGGACTTTCAGTAGGATCTGAATTGGTTAATGCTTCAGATGAAATTGCTCAATTAGCCATCCAGGGCCCTTATGCCTTAAAAGCAATGCAAAAACTAACAGATGAGAATGTTGTTGATATGGAATTCTACTCATTCAAGGTGTTAAAATTTGCTGATATTGAAGATGTGATATTTTCAACAACTGGATATACTGGCGCAGGAGGATGTGAGATTTACGTTAAAAATAGGGATGCTGCAAAATTGTGGACTGCAGTAATGAAAGCTGGTGAGGAATTTGGTATACTGCCTATTGGATTGGGTGCCAGGGATACTCTAAGACTTGAAATGGGATACTGTTTGTATGGAAATGACATTACAGACAGTACTTCACCAATTGAAGCTGGACTTGGTTGGATTACTAAGTTCGTTGACGGAAAGGATTTTATAGATAAAGAAATATTATTGAGTCAGAAACAAGATGGCGTTTCAAAAAGATTAAAGGGCTTTGTAATGATTGATCGGGGAATCCCACGGCAGCATTATGAGGTAGTTAATGCTGATAGTGAAACAATTGGTGAGGTGACTTCAGGTTCAATGTCTCCTATGATGAAACAAGGGATTGGGATGGCATATCTGGAAAAAGGATACTGGAAGGAAGGAACAGATATATTTATCAAAATCCGGAATAAAACGCTTCGAGCACAGATAGTAAAAATGCCTATTTATAAAGGTTGAAAACTTTTAATAATTATATTTTTAACTAGCCACTAAGCAATTTAATTTCTATTGCTTAATGCGATAAATTGGTGTTTTTTATCATAGTAATTTAGAACATTGAATATTAAATTTGTAATAATTTGTAGTCCCTAAATTTATACACTTATGAAAAAACATAATTTCTATGCCGGACCTTCAATACTTCCTCAGTATACTATTGATGGGGTTGTTGAAGGAGTACAAAATTTTGCTGGAACTGGCCTTTCAGTAATGGAAGTTTCTCATCGCAGCAAAGAATTCATTGCTGTAATGGATGAAGCCCAGGCTTTATTTAAGGAATTACTCAATATTCCAGAAGGCTACCATGTTCTATTCCTTGGGGGTGGTGCCAGCACACAATTTGCATTGATCCCGATGAACCTGATGAAAACTAAATCAGCCTATTTAAATACTGGGTCATGGGCATCAAAAGCTTTTAAAGAAGCAAAATTTTACGGAGATGCGGTAGAAGTAGCCTCCTCAAAAGATAAGGTTTTTAATTATATTCCGAAGGGTTATGAGGTGCCAGCAGATGCTGATTATTTCCATATTACTACAAACAATACTATTTATGGCACTGAAATAAAGTATGATATGGATTCACCGGTACCACTGGTTGCAGATATGTCCTCTGATATATTTAGTAGGCCATTGGACGTATCAAAATATGCTTTAATCTATGGAGGTGCTCAAAAAAATCTAGCCCCTTCAGGGGTAACCTTTGTTATTGTTAAAGAGGATGTTTTGGGTAAAGTCGATAGACCAATTCCAACTATGTTTGACTACCGAACACATATTGAAAAAGGCTCAATGTTCAATACGCCTCCGGTACTTCCAATCTATGCCGCTTTACAGACTTTAAGGTGGCTAAAAGATAGGGGTGGAGTGGATGCTATATATCAAATAAATATTGAAAAGGCTCAGATATTGTATGATGAGATCGATCGAAATAAGTTATTTAAACCAACTGTATTAGATGAGGCAGACAGATCAATTATGAATATTTGTTGGATTATGAATGATGGCTATTCCGAGTATGAGAAGGAGTTTCTTGATTTTGCCACTGAAAAAGGAATGATTGGAATAAAGGGCCATAGATCAGTTGGAGGATTTAGGGCTTCTACTTACAATGCATTGCCAAAAGCTAGCATTGAAGCTCTAATTTCTGTTATGCAGGAATTTGAATCTGGAAAATAATAGATTTCAGATCTAGGATATTTCAATTTTTGACATATTTTTTACCCATTCTAAATTGATAAAGATGAAAAAAGTATTGGTAGCTACAGAAAAGCCTTTTGCACCAGCAGCAGTTAGTGAAATCAAGAAAGTTGTTGAAAGTGCAGGTTATGAACTTGTTTTGTTAGAGAAATATACTGACCCAGCTGATTTGATTGAAGCAGTTTCAGATGTTGATGCAATGATAATTCGCAGTGATAAAGTAACTCCAGAGGTTTTAGAAGCTGCAAAGAATCTCAAAATTGTTGTCCGGGCAGGAGCAGGGTATGATAATATCGACTTGGTAGCCGCTTCAAAAAATGGTGTTGTAGCTATGAATACGCCAGGACAGAATTCTAATGCAGTAGCTGAATTGGCCCTTGGTATGATGGTTTATCAAGCACGTGGTATGTTCAATGGAAAACCAGGAACTGAATTGAAAGGTAAAACCTTAGGAATTCATGCTTACGGACATGTAGGTAGGCTGGTTGCTGGTATTGCAAAGGGGTTTGGTATGAAAGTTTTAGCATTCGATCCTTTTATCCCTGCTGAGGTTATTCAAAAAGATGGAGTAGAAGCCGTTAATTCGGTTGAGGAATTGTATTCTAGTTCACAGTATATCTCCTTACATATTCCTTCGAATGAAAAAACACGCAATTCTATCAATTTTGACCTTTTAAAAATGATGCCACAGGGTGCAACCGTAATTAATACCGCAAGGAAGGAAGTTATTAATGAGGACTCTTTGTTAAAGTTGTATTCAGAAAGGCCCGATTTTGTATATATTTCAGATATTGCTCCTGGCAATGCTGAACAAATTGCAGCTGAATATCCAGATAGAAGTTTCTTTACACCAAAGAAAATGGGTGCACAAACAGCTGAAGCAAACATAAATGCTGGAATCGCTGCAGCACAGCAGATCGTAAACTTTTTTGAGAAAGGTGACACAAGTTTTCAAGTGAATTAAGTATCCGTTTTTAGAAGAAATCTTAACAGAATATGGCAATTATTAAACCATTTAAGGGCATTCGGCCACCAGTAAAAATTGCAAAAGAACTTGCATCAAGGCCTTATGATGTATTAAACTCTGAAGAAGCCAGAGAAGAGGCCGAAGGGAACAAATATTCCCTGCTTCATATAATTAAACCGGAAATTGACCTTGATCCTAATATTGATGTGCACAGTGAAGAAGTGTATAACAAAGCCAGAGAAAATTATCTAAATTTTCAGCATAATGGATGGCTGGTTCAGGATGAAAAGGAGAATTATTACATATATGCACAGACTATGAATGGTAAAACCCAGTATGGTCTGGTTGCATGTGCCTCTGTGGATGATTATATGAATGGTATTGTAAAGAAACATGAGTTAACACGTCCGGACAAAGAGGAAGACAGGATGAAACATGTTCGGATAAGCAATGCTAATATTGAACCTGTATTTTTCACATATCCTGCACTAAAGGAGTTGGATGTGTTAATATATCAGATTGTTACAAATAATCAACCAGTATATGACTTTGTTGCTGACGATGGGATAGGCCATCAATTCTGGGTTGTCGATGAGGATGAAATGATTGAGGAAATAACAGAACTTTTTAAGAAAATTCCTTCAACTTACGTGGCAGATGGTCACCATCGTACTGCGGCCGCGGCACTGGTGGGAAATGAGAAGAAGCGAGAAAATCCAAATCATACCGGAAATGAAGAGTATAACTTCTTCCTCGCAGTACATTTTCCTGATAATCAATTATCAATAATAGACTACAATCGGGTTATAAAAGATTTAAATCAGAAAAGTCCTGAGGAGTTTCTGACCAGCCTGGAGAAAAGTTTTATTATTGAAAACAAAGGAGAGGAAATTTATGCACCAGAGCACCTTCATAATTTTTCAATGTATCTCGAAGGTGAATGGTATTCATTAACAGCAAGAGAAGGAACCTACAATGATACTGATCCAATAGGAGTGTTGGATGTTACTATTCTTACTGATCAGGTGCTTGCTCCCTTTTTGGATATTACGGATCTTAGAAGATCGAAAAGGATTGATTTTGTTGGTGGCATCAGAGGGCTTGGTGAACTTAAAAGAAGAGTTGACTCAGGCGAAATGCAAGTAGCATTTGCTTTATTTCCTGTTACTTTACAGCAACTAATTGACATTGCTGATTCAAACAGTATAATGCCTCCTAAAACAACCTGGTTTGAACCTAAACTTAGAAGTGGCCTGGTAATTCACAGCCTCGATTAGAGCCGCTTTTAGTTTTATATTTTTTTTAACCGAGAGCTTGATTTACTTTATTTAGTCAAGCTCTTTTTTATACTTAATTTTAAGCTCGAAAATTTACATATTACTTTTATCTTTATAAATATTTTTTGAGATTCACGTTTCATCCGATTTTATGGGTCATGTTGCTGATAAAATAGAAAAGCTCCTGAATGAGATTCCTCCTCATGTTAAACTAATTCCCATTTCTAAAACCAAACCTGAACAAACCATTTTAGAAGCCTATAATAATGGGTACAAAATATTTGGAGAGAACAAAGTACAGGAACTGGTCAGGAAACATGAATATCTTCCGAATGATATTGAATGGCACATGGTGGGGCATCTTCAAACAAATAAAGTTAAATATCTGGTTCCCTTTGTACATCTTCTTCACGGTATAGATAGCTTTAAACTATTGAAAGTTGTAGATAGAGAAGGTGAAAAGGCAGGAAGGATAATCAACGTTTTACTGCAATTGCATATTGCATCTGAAGAAACTAAATTTGGCCTGAACGAAGAAGATGTTTTAAAAATATTGGATTCCAATGAATTTAACCTCTTTAAAAATGTTAAAATTGTGGGTTTAATGGGTATGGCAACCTATACCAGCGATGAGAACCTGATTCGCAATGAGTTTCAGGAATTACATAGGTCTTTCGAGAAAATTAAGAAGGAATATTTTTTAAATGATAAAGATTTTAGGGAGATTTCCATGGGAATGTCTTCCGATTATAAGATTGCTATTGAAGAAGGCAGTACAATGGTTCGAATTGGTAGCCTAATTTTTGGAAGCAGAATCTGATTTTTCATCAAATTTAATCAATCAACATATAAATTATGGCAGATCTTAAAGTAAAATACCTCGGATTGGACCTTAAAAATCCAATTATAGTTAGCAGCTCAGGACTTTCTGATTCAGTTGAAAAAATTGTTGAAATTGAAAAGGCCGGCGCCGGTGCGGTGGTATTAAAATCATTGTTTGAAGAACAATTGAAATATGAAGCAGGGCAGTATATGGATTATAATGATTATCCTGAGGCAGCCGATTATATTTTAAACTATACCAAAGATAATTCAGTTGATAACTATCTAAGCTTGATTGAAGAGGCTAAGAAAGTGGTTGATATTCCAGTTATCGCCAGTGTAAATTGTACGAGCTCGAATGAATGGGTGAATTTCTCAAAGAAATTTGAGCAAGCTGGGGCGGATGCATTGGAGGTAAATGTGTTTATCTTACCTAGTAATAAGAATGCTTCTTCTCTTGAATATGAAAAAGTATATTTAGAGTTGGTTGAAAAGTTAAGAGATGTAGTTAACATACCAATTTCTTTTAAGTTAAGCCGGCAATTCTCCAATTTGCCTGGAATGGTGAATCAATTATATAATAGGAAGCTGGATGGAGTGGTATTGTTTAATCGTTTTTATGAACCGGATATCGATATAAATAAGTTAAAGATGACTTCAGCAGAGGTGTTTAGCACTCCATCAGAAATTCGTCAAACTTTACGCTGGGTAGGAATAATTTCAGATCAGATTTCGAAAGTAGATATTGCTGCATCTACTGGTGTACATACTGGAGCAGCTGCTATAAAGCTGTTGCTTGCAGGAGCAACTGCAATTCAGGTTTGTTCAGTTCTCTATAAAAAAGGTGTGCCATTCCTGGGCTCTATCATTGATGAGCTTTCAGAATGGATGGATAAAAATGATTTTCGTACGGTTGATGATTTTAGGGGAAAACTCAGTTATAGCAAGATTAAGGATCCTTCCCTTTATGAGAGGTCTCAATTTATGAGGTATTTTTCAAGTGTTCATTAGAATTTCATTCAAAATTAGGATTTTTCATATTGTATTTTTCAGATATCATAATGAAGATGGAAATAATACAAAATAATAATTGATAACATGTAATTACTATGAGATTCCCTTTCGCAAAAAATATCAAAGAGGAGCATTTTCAAATTAGTTTACTTTTTTTACTGGTCTTTGCAATTTTTATTATTCCTAATTTTTCAGAGTCTTTACATGACATATCGTATTTTTTTGTCTATATACTTATACTCATTAATAGCGTTTTTTGTCTAAGATCAAATCGGAAGAGAATGCTTGTATATGTATCAATTACTCTATTAAGTATGTTGATTTCTAGGGTGTTTAATATGCAAGTTTTAAGAATAATCTCAAGCTTTGTGATTGCTGTGTTTTTTTGTATTGTGGTTGGTAAAATACTAATTCAGATTGCCAGAAGTAAATTAGTTGATGAGGGTGTAATTATGGAATCTATTTCAGCCTATTTATTATTAGGTATTTTATATTCTCTATTTGCAGAAGTAATTCTTTTTTATTTCTCCGGTTCAATAGTTTTTCCTGATACAGATATCCCTACTACAGCCGATGTTATTTATTTTACATTTGTTACGATGACTACATTGGGATATGGAGACGTTTTACCAACCTTACCAATTGCCCGATCCTTTGCTATCCTGGTAAGTATTTCCGGTCAAATTTATTTAACAGTAATTATTGCCATGCTGGTTGGAAAGTACATATCACAAAAGCAGGAAAGTTAAACATTTCCTGATGTGCCAAATGGTTGGGTTTTTAGATAAAATCAGATAAGACCATCTCTTCGATCCTCAAGCATTTTTCTTATATCATCCGCCAAAGGTTTCCTGTCATCAGGAATCTGATTCATATTTTCTAATAGAAAATTCAGATGTTTATCTGTACTGGTTCTTGGAATATCAGGTATGTTGTTCTCGAGAACACTGTAGGCTTCCAGGGCGGTTATAAAATCTTCTTCAATAAAAATGGCAAGAAATACTTCTAGATGGGAAGAAAAGTTTAACCCTGACTTCCAACAGGAGGAAACAATGGCCCCCCTGTCATTCAGGCATTTTCTGTTTTTTATAGCCTTTAAAATTACTGGAACAGCTCGCTTATCTTTAAGATCATCAAGCAATGCTAAAATTGATGCCCGAACTTCATTATTATCAGTAATGCACAAAACCTCAAGAAGAGTCTCTAAATAAACCGGAGTACCAATTTGCCGGAGCTGTTGTATAGCATTTAAAACAGTAGTAGGTTGTACTGAAAACAAATCTTTCTTAATTTTTTTATCAGTATTCTTTTCCATTTATTAACAGGGGTATTTAATTTGAACATTTTATTAATTGCAAAATTACACTTTGAAGTACAATAATTACTTTTTCTACATGTTTTCTTTATGATCAATTAATTCATTTAAAATGAAATCTTTTTGACTCAACAATCGTACAATCATATAATATTAATATAGATGTCATATTTTTTTAGAAATTTTCAATGAAATTCAAAACTATTTTTTGATATCTCCGTAATAAGAAGTATTGCAGCGGCAAAAAACAATTATTTAGTTATTTTAATCGTTAGGTTAAATTAGAAATTTATCTTAAAATCACATACTTATGAAAAGCAAATCCTTTCAATTCTTTTACTTCAACCTGGTATTGCTTGCGGTCGCATTGTTTATGATGCCTGCATGTCAATCTGGTGAAAGTGAGAAGAATAAGGCTGAAGAACCTGAGTTGGTTCTGGATATGAGTGAACTCGACAAGGAGTTATTTAAGGATATTGGAGAGGTGAAGAAGATTTTTTATTCCATGCCATCACCACTTGAAACAGCCATGATGATCCGCTCTACAGGAGCAGAATACAATGAAGAACTGCTGAATCCTATCGAGAATGCCTCAAATTATGCAAACAATAAAAGTATGGCATTAAATCTCGGTATCTATACATGTGATTTAAGCTTTGTTAGTTTATACGATCAAACTGAGGCTTCAATAAATTACATGAACGCCTCGAAAAAGATGGCAGATGGGCTTGGTATTTTAGATGCTATAAATGATGAGACCATTGAAAGGCTTGAGGAAAACATTAATAACCGCGACGTTATAATGGAAATTATTTCCGATACATTTATGAATTCAAGTTCATTCCTTCATGAAAATGATAGATCACCCGTAGCTGCCATTGTATTGGTTGGTGGCTGGGTCGAAGGATTGTATATCTCTACTCAAATGGTTGAACCTGGTTCAATTAAGGATAATGAGTTGGTAACTAAAATTGTAGATCAGAAACTTTCACTTGATATAGTTATGCGCCTTCTTGATGAGAGTAAGGAAAATGAGGATGTACAGGATGTACTGGTCGAAATGGAAGACCTGAAAGCTACTTTTGATAAAATTAAGCTAACTACTACTAGTCCTGTAAAAACAGAAGTTGATGAGGAGAATAATGTAACCACTTTAAAGTCAAAAACACAATCAAATATAACTCCTGAAATATTTTCTGAATTACAGGAAAAGGTTTTGAAATTAAGAAGTAAGTATATTTCGTAAAAATTATAAGATGAAAAGATTTTTATATCTAATAATAGCAGCAACAATACTTGTATTAGTCCCACTTACAAGTAATGCACAGTGCAAAGGATTTGCAAAAAAAGTCTGTCGGCTTGAATTGGATCCATATATTCATGATGGTAATTACCATGCTGCAATTCTAACAGAGGGTGAAGAAGCTGAATTGTATAAGACGTTTTATTCAGACCAGGAATATAGAATTGCAATTTGTGGTTCTGATAATTTGCCTGAAATAGAATTTACAGTATTGGATGCTAGTAAAAATGTTATATACTCTAACAAAGATAATGATTACAGTCGTGTTTGGGACTTTAAGTTGGAGTCGAGTCAGCAATTAAAAATTGCGATTAAAGTACCGGCAAACCCTGACACTTCTGCTGAACCAACTAGTGGTTGCGTAGCAATTATGTTTGGATTGAAGTTTAAGTAATTTGAAATTGTCTTCTTATTAAAAGCTGCCATGAATATCTTCTGGCGGCTTTTTTATTTAAAAGAGATAGTTAGAAATTTTCAGGACAACTTTGGCAACAAGTGTAAACCTGTATATGATTTTTCAAACTTCGAAATATCCTCTGGTGTCCCCTCCATTATTACTTCTCCTCCTTTCTCTCCTCCTTCAGGACCAAGGTCAATAACCCAATCAGCAGATTTTATAATTTCAAGGTTATGTTCTATTATTAGAATGGAATGTCCTCTTTCAATCAGTGCCTGGAATGATTCTAAAAGCTTTTTGATATCATGGAAATGTAAACCAGTGGTTGGTTCGTCGAATATAAACAAACAATGTTGAAACTGTTGGCTTTCTTTTCCAAGGAAGGAAGCAAGCTTTACTCGCTGACTTTCTCCACCGCTTAAGGTAGAAGATGATTGTCCAAGTTTTATATATCCCAAACCAACATCAGCCAATGGTTGAAGTTTTTTGCAAATCTTTTTTGTAAGACTTGTTTCATGGTTTTTAAAAAATTCAATGGCTTCATTGACAGACATTTCAAGTAAATCAAATACATTTCTGTCTTTGAATCTGACTTCCAAAATATCATCTTTAAATCTACGACCCTGGCAACTTTCACAAACCAGTTCCACATCGGCCATAAATTGCATTCCAACTTTAATAATTCCTTCGCCCTGGCATTCATCACATCTTCCGCCATCAATATTAAATGAAAAGTGTGCTGCTTTATACCCGTTCATTCTGGAAAGTGGTTGCTCTTCAAAAAGCTTCCTGATCTCATCCCATGCTTTTAAATAGGTAACCGGGTTTGAACGGCTTGATCTTCCGATAGGATTTTGATTTACAAACTCGACTTGTTCGATGAGGTTAATATCGCCAGAGAGAGTGTCATAATCACCTGTCTTATCACCTATTCCATTAATTAATTTATTCAAGGCCGGATACAATATATTTTTAATAAGTGTAGATTTTCCTGATCCACTTACTCCTGAAACAACAGCTAGAATATTTAAAGGAATTTTTATGGAAAGGTTTTTCAGGTTGTTCTCCCTGGCACCTATTATTTCAATATAATTACTCCATTTTCTTCTAATAGAGGGAATTGCAATGGTTTCTTTTTGGGTGAGATATCTTGAAGTGAGGCTTTTTGTATCATTCAGAAGTTCACTAAATTTTCCCTGGAAAATCACCTCCCCTCCAAAACGACCTGCAAATGGTCCAATGTCTATTATTTGGTCGGCAGCACGGATGATATCCTCATCGTGTTCAACAACAATAACTGTATTGCCAATTTTCTTCAAGTCCTGCAATACACTAATCAATCTCATTGTATCACGCGGATGCAATCCAATACTGGGCTCATCAAGGATGTACAATGATCCAACCAGACTGCTTCCAAGTGAAGTTGCCAGATTTATTCTTTGCGATTCACCACCGGAAAGGGTTGATGACAAACGGTTGATGGTTAAATATCCCAATCCCACGTGAATAAGAAATTCAAGACGAGAGTTTATTTCAATATGAATTCTTTCTGCAACAGCCTTTTCATAATTGTTTAGTTTTATAGAGCCAAAAAAATTGTGCAGGTCTGTAATTGAAAGATTTACAAGGTTATTTATCGATTTGCCATTGATTTTAACGTATGAAGTTTCTTTTTTAAGTCTGGCTCCCATGCATTCAGGACAGGTTGTTTTTCCGCGGTAGCGTGAAAGCATTACCCTGTATTGGATTTTATATTTTTTCTCCTCCAGGTATTTAAAAAATCTATTTAATCCCTTAAAATATTCGTTCCCTGTCCAAATTAAACTTTTCTGCTGTCCACTCAGCTCATAGTATGGTTTATGTATAGGAAAATCAAAATTGGAGGCATTCTGGATTAGTCTTTCTTTCCATTTTTTCATTTTTTCACCTCTCCAGCAAACCACCGCATCCTGATATATTGATAGATTCTTGTTTGGAATTACAAGATCCTCATCAATTCCAATTATTTTACCATAACCCTCGCATAATGGGCATGCTCCGAGTGGATTATTAAAGCTAAACATATGGGTTGAAGGCTCTTCAAATACAATACCATCCGCTTCAAACCTATTTGAGAATCGTTCTTTTATCACCTTCTTGCCAATATAGGCCTCTACAATGCAATTTCCACGTCCAATACTAAAGGCAGTTTGGACAGAATCACCAATTCTGCTTTGCGTTTCATCATCTACTTCAACGGCAATTCTATCAATCACTACTTGAATGGTTTTGGAAAGCTTGAAAATACCAGGATCTTCAATAATATCAGATATTTTGAGGATTTTACCCTTGTTTTCTATTCGTGTTAGACCCTGTTTCAATAATATCTCAAAATATTCATGCAGATTGTAACCTTTGGGTATAGCTAAAGGAGCCAAAATCAACACCCTGACCTCTTTCTCACATTTCATTATAAATTTTACAACATCTTCGACCGTATGTCGTTTTACTCGTTTCCCTGATAGTGGAGAATAAGTTTTGCCTATTCTGGCAAATAATAATTTCATGTAATCATAAACCTCAGTGCTTGTTCCAACAGTAGATCGTGGGTTTCTGGAATTAACTTTCTGTTCTATAGCTATAGCTGGAGGAATTCCATTAATGAAGTCAACATCAGGCTTTTGCATTCGACCCAGAAACTGTCTTGCATACGAACTTAAGCTTTCAACATAACGTCTTTGTCCCTCAGCATAAATCGTATCAAATGCAAGCGATGACTTTCCAGAGCCAGATAAACCAGTAATTACAATATACTTGTCCCTTGGGATGAAAATCTCGAAATTCTTCAGGTTATGAACTCTAGCCCCTTTGACGTGGATGTGATTTTGTTTGTTTTTATTGGCTTCTGGCATAATAATTGTAAAACTAAAAAAGTAGATTTCTTAACATACTTTAACTTTTTCAAAAATAATATATTTTGTTGAAAGGATTTTTTTGTGTTATTTCGCATAGTAATTAACATTTTATTCACAACTAACTCAAGGAGGACCGCCCATAGATATACTTCTACGCTTTAATTACTCTTAAAAAGGAGGTTGTTGTGAAATTAAATAAAATGTCCGATCAGGAATTGATTATCCAATTCCAGAACGGCAACCAGCAGAGCATAGAAGTATTAATAAGTCGACATAAGAATAAAGTCTACACTTATATTCTAATTCTTGTCAAAGATCCAATATTGGCGGAAGATATTTTCCAGGATACATTTATTAAGATTGTTAATTCCTTATCGAATGGAAGGTATAAGGATAATGGTAAATTTTTATCATGGACCATCCGTATTGCTCATAATCTTACCATTGATCATTTCAGGAAGGTGAAACAAAGTAGTGAAGTATCAGGAGATTCCTATGAAAATTTCATCTTGAATTCTAAGAAGTATTCTAGTGGATAATGTGGAAGATATTATCATAAAGGAGCAGATCAGGCAGGATGTTCGAGCATTGGTTGACGAATTGCCGAACGAACAAAAAGAGGTAATTCTGCTAAGGCACTATGGGGGGCTTAGCTTTAAAGAAATCGCTGAACAGACAGATGTGAGTATAAACACTGCACTGGGTAGAATGCGATATGCACTAATCAACCTTAGGAAGCTGATTAGTGAAAAGAAAATGAACCTAACTATTTCCTAGATATATAAAAATTACTTTTTTTCTGGTGGCAAAATAATAAAATTATTCTTGCCACGTTTTATAGGCATAATCTTAAATCAGATAAATGCCTATGAGTAAAATTTCTACTTCTTTTAACACAGTAAACAAGCTTAGAGAAAATAGAATAAAAGATCAGGAAGAGATGGAAAGGCAAATCCGTTTGGCAGGGGAGAGATACCGTAAAGTTCTTGATAAGCTTGAAATGGAAGTTCCTGGAAAAGTTATGTTAAACTTGAGTAAAAAACTTAAAATTTTAATGTTCCAGAGAATGAACTAGAGACATTTCTGAATTATGTTTACTTGCAAAGCCGCTTTTAGCGGCTTTTTTTATGCTTTTTATTAGCAAGCAAAAAAAACATTAAAAAAATTTGGTTTATTAGAATTAAAATACTATTATTGTGATATCAAATTAATATTAAATTTAAAATCATGAAAAACGAAAAAGAATTTTCACCTGTATCAGGATACCTGATGCTAATTGTTGTACTTCTTATTATTGTTGGATTGGTATTTAGCTTTTTAGTCCTCAACCCATTTCTAATCGGGACTTTATTTGTGCTATTTATATTAACCTTAATAGGTTTTACCGTTGTTAATCCTAATGAATCGAGTGTTCTGGTATTATTTGGTAGTTATAAGGGCACAATAAAGAAAAATGGTTTTTTTTGGGTAAATCCCTTTTTTGTAAAAAAGAAAATTTCACTTAGGGCCAGGAATTTCGATAGTCAGCCCAGTAAAGTTAATGATAAGATTGGAAATCCTATTATGATAGGATTAGTGCTCGTATGGAAGGTTAGTGATACCTTTAAGGCTGCTTTCGAAGTTGATGAATTCGAGCATTTCGTTGTAGTACAAAGTGAGGCAGCTCTTAGGAAACTGGCTGGTATCTATCCTTATGATAATTTTGAAGACCATGATGCTGTTATGACCCTTAGGTCAGGTGGTGAGGAAGTAAATCATGAACTCGAAAGAGAAATTCGTGAACGTCTTGCAATGGCTGGCATTGAAGTTATCGAGGCAAGGATAAATTATATTGCTTATGCTGCAGAAATCGCCCAGGCTATGTTGCGCAGGCAACAAGCTTCAGCAATTGTATCTGCAAGGTTTAAGATTGTGGAGGGTGCTGTAAGTATGGTTGAGATGGCACTTGAAGAGTTGAGCAAAAAGAATATAATTGATTTTGATGAGGACAAGAAAGCAGCCATGGTTAGTAACCTCATGGTAGTTCTTTGTAGTGACAAAGATGTTGCACCCATTGTAAATGCAGGTACACTGCATCAATAAATATTTATGAGTAAGAAAAAGCCATTTGTTCTGAGAGTTGATCCTGAAAAGCTTGAAGCCATTGAGAAGTGGGCTTCTGATGAATTCAGAAGTACCAATGGTCAGCTTGAATGGATTATTGAACAGGCTTTAAAGAAATCAGGGAGATGGAAGGTTGGAAGGAGATAAGGAGAATTAGGGTTTATATTGAATAATTTAATAATCTTTTTAGAATTAAATATCTAAATATTATGAAAGAATATATGTTTAATTGTCCCAAATGTGGCAACAAACACTATGAACTGGATGAATTCAGAGCAACAGGTGGTACATTAACAAAACTGTTTAACATACAATCCAAGCATTTCACTACGATTAGCTGTTCTCAGTGTCATTTTACCGAAGTTTATAAAACCACCAGCAATAATTTTGAAAATGTAATTGACTTCTTCTTCAATTAGTCATAATAATGCTCAAAAGTAGAAATGATGGAACTAAGTCTAAAAGAAAAATTTCTTATCCTTTCAATTGAACCGGATAAAGGAAAAATCCTCTTGATGGGGAATCAACTTACATATGGGTTGGCCTGTGCCATTTTATTTGAATTGAAGATTAAGAGCATCGTTGATTTTTCTGATAGCAAGCTTTTATTGAAAGTATACAGACCCTCAACAGACAAGGTTATTAATAAGGCTGTAAATTTGGTGCGTAAAGCACGCAGAAATAGAAGTTTAAATTCATGGATAATGAGATTTTCATACAGAGCTAACTCATTTTTAAGGGAAATTATTCGTGATTTATTGGCCAATAATATTCTTCGAAAGGACCGCAGGAAATTTTTAAATATAATTCCATATAACAGGTACTTTTTTCTACAGAAGAATGTAAGAAATCAGATAATATTATCCTTGCAAGATTCAATTTATACAGGGGGTTTTACAAAAAATGAAGAGAACAGGATGCTTTTGGGTTTAATTTATGCTTGTGGTTTGGAACGTGTTATGGTGAGTGATAAGAGTGAAAAGAAAGTTTTAACCCAGAAACTAAAGGAATTAATTGAAAAGAATGAAGCATATTCAGAACTAAAGCCTGTTCTTAAGAAACTTAAAATGAACATAGCCCACTCACGTTCATCGCCAACCGGAGTTTAACAAAGTCCTGATAATTAGACCAATAATGGCAAAGTATTCTTTTTGGTCCGGGCAAAGAATTTATTGATTTATTAGATTGAATATTTGGCAAACTACCAGGCCTGCTGTTTCGGTTCTGAGACGCGATTTTCCCAGACTAACAAGCTCAATATTATTCAATTGAGCCAATTTTGCCTCTGCAGGACTAAAACCTCCTTCAGGTCCTATTATAACACAGGCTTCTGTTTTTGGATTGGCAACATCTTTCAGATGTTTATTCTGATGTTCATCACAATACGCCATAAATGTGTTCATATCACGGTTTTTAGCAATAAAATTTGAGAAGGATTTAATTTCATTGATTTTTGGTTCAAATGCTGTAACAGATTGCTTCATGGCTGATCTGATAATTTTTTTGGATCGAATTATATTTGAAGTTTTTCTTTCAGATCTATCACAAAAAATGGGTGATATTTCATCAACACCTAACTCTGTGGCCTTTTCCAGGAACCATTCATAACGGCTATTGCTTTTGGTAGGAGCAATGGCAATATGTAAGCGATAAGGACGAAGGTTGTAGTTAGAATGAATGTTTTTAACTTTAATCTGACTTTTTTTAGGATCTGCTTTTATAATTTCACCTTCAGCCATTTTACCATTTCCATCAACAAGCATCACCTCTTCACCTGGGCTCATTCTTAGAACTTTAGAGCAATGATGTGACTCCTCTGGATCAAGAAAATCTATTCCTTCTACAGTTTCTGAAAGATAAAATACCTGCATTATTGAAATTTAATTTGATTTCTGTAAATTTACTAAAATGATATAATTTGATGCCTCTTTCTTTTTTATTAAGAGTTTTCTCAAAAAAATTGGCAATCATTATGGCAGAATACCTCTTATCCGCATTAATGAGAAATATCTTATACGGAAATAAATCAGATGGTAAATGCAACTTTGTAAAAAACATAATTTATTAGTTTAAACTTTATAAAAACTTAAAATTTGAATCATGGGAATTGCTACATTTTTACCAGTTTTTCTGTCAATTATTTTTTATTTATCAATAATTATATTTCTTTTTTATTTGGTAAATAAGTGGGTAACTATGTTTATTTCTTTAAAGCATGACCAAAATGACTTACTTAGGGAAATATTAAATAAATTGGAAAAGAAGTAAAACCAGAGAAACAAGTCCTTTAATCCGAGGAAAGCAGGAGATTCTTGCTTATTTTTTGCATCAATTTTGGTGTAGGGTGGTAGCAAGTCGCATGACTGAATTGTTTTGTAAAGCAAAAAATATATTGCACATCTATGATCTCAATGAATTGATTTGAGTGAAATTCACCAAGGTAAATTGATATTCTTTACTCTTTATACAAATACTTAATATTATCAATTAAAATTAGAATGAGAAAAATTGGAGTCTTATCAGATACCCATGGTTTATTCGACTTTAAGTTGAAGAAAATTTTCTCGTAGAGTGTGATGAAATATGGCATGCAGGTGATATTGGAAACCTTGACGTAGTTAATAAAATAAGGAAATTTAAACCATTGCGTGCAGTATATGGAAATATTGACGGGCATGAGGTGCGTGTCCATTTCAATGAGAATGATAGATTCTGGTGTGAAGATGTGGAGGTATGGCTAACACATATAGGAGGGTATCCAGGTAAGTATGACCGATTGGTGAGAGATTTAATTCGCCAGAAACCACCTGACCTATTTATTTGTGGTCATTCTCATATTTTAAAGGTTATGTACGATAAGAAGTTGGAATTGCTGCACATAAATCCAGGGGCTGCAGGAAAATCTGGAATGCATCAGTTAAGGACTGCTGTTCGCTTTGAAATTGATGGAAAAGAAATTAAAAACCTTGAGATTGTTGAAATTGATCGAAATGGGAATTGAAATATCAATACAAATTGTACTCTATGAAAACTTTAATAGTTTACAGAACACATCATGGTACTACAGAATATTTGGCAAAAGTACTTAAGCAGAAATTAGATGGTGAAGTTGATACAGTGAATTTGAAGAAAAATTCATCACCGCAATTGGAAGAATATTCATCAGTGATCATTGGTGGTTCAATTCATGCAGGAAGTGTTCAGAAAAGTATTAAAAAGTTTTGCTCCCAAAATTCCGAAATACTAAAGTCAAAGAAATTAGGACTTTATCTATGTTGTATGGAGGAAGGAGAAATAGCCACCAAGCAATTTATTGAAGCTTTCCCAGAGGATTTAAGGGAAAAATCAGTGGCCAATGGTCTCCTGGGGGGACAGTTACTGATTGAAAAAATGAATTTTTTTGAAAAGGGGATTATAAAAAAAATAGCCAATATTGAGAACAGTGTTTCAAAAATTGATGAACCAGCTATGGAAAAGTTTGTGTTGAAATTTAATAGTGAAAAATAAAACTCAGGTTTATTCTCCCCCTGCATTGGTGGCATCTTCTAGCATGAGCATAAACTTTTTTCTAAAATTTACCACCTGACGGTTGGATGCAACCATATACTCATAAGGTGTTTCAGTACCTCTAGCCTTTATTCTTCTCTTACCTTCACCTGTATTAGCAAGTATATCCTGGAACTCAGCATTCGATGAAGCAGCCTGCATTCTTCCCGGACTGTAATTAAAGTAGTACCATGTTCTTTCATTTATCTGAAGAAAGATATCCAGAACATCACCACCTCCTTTTTTTTGTATTTCAATAAGTCCATCAACCATCCTGTTTGAAGGAGTACCATAAATATTTCCTATTCCAATTTTTCCAACTGATTGATAGGATAGAGTTTCCTCGTTCCATTTCATCTGCAGATGAGAAAATTGGATAGTTCGTCTAAGCTTAGGAGGAACATTCTGCGATGTGACAACAAGGATCAGTTCATCTTCCTGTGGGTCCTGCTGCTGGCCTCCATCCAATTGGACAAGTCCTAATTTATATGTATTTCTTGAAAGATCTATGGGTTTAAGTGTTGGAATTGAATTTATTTCATGAACCATAGTTAATAAAGCTTCCTCAGAAAAATAGAAATCTATCCCCAGGAGAATATCTAAATCGACATCGTTGGTTTCGATGTTATGCATTACATTACCTACAGTGGTGAATTTCATTTGGCCCATTTTAACACCAAGATTGAGGTTCCCTTCGCCATAAACCCGACAATAATTATTGTCAAAGCTTATCATATTATCTGGCTGGAAATAATCTACCAGTTTATGAACACCAGTAATGGTATACTGTCCTTTCTTTTTATCATATATAAGAAATCCTTCGGCAGACGCAATTGGAGTATCGCTATAGTTTTTGCGGCCCGATAGAAATGCAGAGTATACCTGGGTTTCTGTATTGGTTATAAATACTCCATTGTAGACCGTATTTCCATCAATGGTGGCAGGCTTTTGAGATATAGGTATGCGAACATCTTCAGGGTCAATTTCAGCATTGAAAGAAACTGTATTATGTCCAATTGAATTGCAATTGTGAATCAATTTTGCTCCCCCAGAGAAATTGAGGAATTCTTTTTCCGCATCTAATGAGACTTTCCCTTCAAAGTTGAACCATGGGCTCAACCTAAAACTGTCAGCCTCAACAATTGCCCCACTCGCTATAGTATGTCCTTTATCGTTAAGCTTAATTTCCGAGAATAAAATCCTTTGCTCATAATTTTCCATGTCGGTATAAACATAATATCCCGAACCATAATAGTCGTTTTTACTTGTCACAACTATGTTGTTGGCTTCAATTTCATGAGCTTTATTTGCAATAATCAAAGCATCTGTAAATCCACGGAGATGCCCATTCTTTTCCAGGGTTAATGTTTTATCATATGGTTTTATTTGGATGTCAGCTATCTCAAGAGATACGAT
The DNA here is from genome assembly GCA_963750735.1 of uncultured Bacteroidales bacterium. GTDB lineage: Bacteria > Bacteroidota > Bacteroidia > Bacteroidales > VadinHA17 > JANTGF01. The sequence goes on from CAVVRY010000019.1 coordinate 267,801, forward strand.
ATTGGTAGCTATTAATGTATGATCTTCAAGTTTTAGTAAAACTGTATCAGAAGCGAACCCAAGAGTATCAGTTAAAGGATCAGTTGAAGCATAGGCCGGAATAATTTCCCATTGTTCTTCCTTAATTATAGAGTTCAGTTTATAAATATCATTTCTTTTATCATTATTAATAAGGGTAATTGATCGCTGATATATGTCCCAAATTAATTGATCTGCAGAACTTAGGTAGTTCTTCTCTGGGAAATAGAGTGGAACTGTATCGATTTGTGAAGTAAATATAGCTTGCTTTTCAATATTAACATCTGCCTTGAAGTTTTCTGCAATCAGGGAGTAATCAATACTTGATTCCGACTTAAACTTAATATCAGCAGTATCGCAATGAAAATAAATATTTCCATAATCAAACCTGTTGGAGATAATTTCTGCTTCATCAATCCTCATTGATCCACCCAGTCCACTTAATCCTTCAGGTTTCAATAATAAATCACCTGAATATAGAACCTGATCATTAAAAACGATGAAATCTTCTTCTTTTCTTAAAGTATAGAATTCATCAGCTTTTGGATACCATTTTATTGAAGCATCGTAGCTAGCCAACCATGGAAATTTAGCATCTATGGAGTCTGTGGCCATATTGAATTGAGCAGTTTCAGTGATCATGGAATCAGGATAGAATTGAAATTCTTCTGATCGGGTAGTAGAGGTAAGATACTCAAGGCTACCCTTTCCTTCAATTCCCTTGTTGCTAAGCAGAATCTGATCGTGAAATGTAGCTTTTCCTCCGTATGCAGGGACACCTTCAGGTGGCGGTATATAGACAAAACCAAGGGAATTGTCTTGATTAACAGATAGATCTTGCTTTAAGACAGGAAAGATTTCACCACAGTTGTATTCTCCACCCAGATTGAGGTCTTCAGCACGCAAATCTGTCATATCAGTAATTTCAAACGGATTAAGCTGATAATAGAATTGATCACGAGGATATATGGTAGAATCAATTCCTTCGGTAACATCGTAGTATACAAAAGCATTGGTTGTGCTCCTGAAAACCGGATATTCTGGAATATCCTTTAGTCCCGATTTGTTCTCAGGATCATCAATCAGAAGATCACCAGTAATGTTTTGAATATTATTCCTTATCTTTTTTGTCTTTCGATTCCCATAAATATCCTCCTCATCACCAATAATGGCCAGGTTTAGAGAATCTATATTATCCAGGTGTATTCTAAAGGAATCATAACTAAAAGTAAAATTGTTACCAAAAAATGTCAATAATCCAGCCTGAACCCTTCCTCCAAAATCGAAATTTCGATTCTTCTTGAGAACAATTTTGTTGCCTGTTGGATGTATCTCAACATTTTGAGAATCACTTATAAAGATACTTGGTATCCCAAAAATTGTGAGTTCATTGTTTGATAAATTTAATATGGCATTATTTTGCGGAGCTTTTATGTTAGAAATAAAGTCAATAACATCATAATCAATTTTACCTCCGAATGCATCAAGATAGTCATTTAACTGGGGTTTAATTCTAACAATATTCGTTTCAGGATCATAAAAAACAAATCCCTCAGTTGAAAGTCTAACAATCAAGTGCTGTACCTTAGAATCCGGCATTTTTAACCAATTGGCGAGCTCTGAAACATGAAATTCATCAGAATAATACCATTCAGAAAATTTCTTTAAAGCATAGAGGGGATGCAAATTATCCATTCCCTGGATTTTCAAAAAGTGGGTTCTGTTAAAATAATTGGACGACTTAAACCGGGCCTGGCCAATAGTTGCACCCCGTGGCATGGTAAGTCTCACAATCGGATCATCAATATTCCATATAAGAAGATCAAAATTCATATCAATTTTATGATACGAATTATAATAGGGAGAATATGTCATGTGATCATCTGTCTTGAAAAGCGAAACCTCTTTCTTTGTTACATTATAGGTGAAAGCGATATTGGAATGGAAGATTGAGTCATTATCCAGAAAAAAGGCAATAGTAGCGTTTGAATTTGAAATTCTGTCTTTTTTGAATTGAAACGAGTTTGCACTAACATTTAGTCGAACTGTATCGTTTTTAAAAAATTTCAAAATGGCTGATGTACGACTATCACTAACTCCATTGATTGTTGCCCCAGACATGGAAAACCCTCCTTCATAATCGATTCCAGGGTAAATATTTTTAATAAAAAACCGCTGGCCATAGGATTTGAAGACGGGAAAAGTCACATTTGCTATATTATTGGTTTTTTTAACGCGATCTTCAAATGACCCTGAAAGCGCTTCCTTAAAATATCTTGCATGATAAAACTTCACTGAGTCAGTTTGATATCCAGGCTTTTTCAGATCGATTTTATATTTATTAAGAAGAACATATATCTCTGATTCACCATACCCTGATCGTTCCCAGGTAACTTTTCCGCCAGATCCATTCCAACTTGTAATAACAGGGTCAAGGATACCTGTTGTTTGATGTATAATTATACTGTCTTTTTGGGCATAGCAAATAAGGTCTGATTTAGGAAAGATATAGGTGAGTTTATTATCGAAAACAAATTTTACATTCGAAGCATTTGTTTTCCAAGTGGCAGGAGCAGATTTGTACAGAATATTGTTTTGTATAAGTTGAAAAGTGTTTGAAAAGAATTGATCAATTTTATTTAAAGGGGTTTTGGTATCACCGAGAATAAGAACACACCCCTGGTACCATGCCCGATAATTTTCAGTTGTAAGGGCTTTTTTCTTAAAAGAATTCAACACCAGGATATAATTGAAAAAATGAGGGTTTGCTCTAGCTCTTTTTTGCAATAAAAGATTTGAAATATGAATAATGCTTAATCTTTCTTCTTCTGAAAATGCGCCTGATCGAAAATAGGTATTGAACTCTTCAAAAGCGGCAACAGTTTTTACAGCCTTGCTTTTCGTCATAATTGAAGAAAATTCTTCGATAAAAACTGCTGGGTCATCAGAGAATTTTTTAATAGCTTGCCCAAATGCCATTGTCTTTCCCAGGAGGAAAAGAATAAATATTATGGAGATGATTTTTTTCAAACTATAAAAAAATTATCTTTCATACGCTCACGCAAATGTACAAGCATAAAACAAATAACAACAATAGTGAGGCCAACGATACCTTGTTGACATCATCTATTACAACTTCTTAACAAGTACTATTATTACAAAAACCTTGCCCTGTTTTATATTCAATTTCTAAAGAAAAATCAAAATTTCCAAATTAATGCAGATTGTACCGGAATGTATTTTCGAAATTCTGCTTTCTAGTAGTACAACTTGCATACATTTATAATACTAATCTCCCTGAAAATCAGTATACTGAATTCACATAGAAAAGTTATATCAAAGGGAGATTAATTGAGTAATATATGTCCCGGAAAATTGTTAAAACGCTGTGATTATCCCAAGAAAATCTTCTGCATTTAACGAAGCTCCACCAATTAGCCCACCGTCTACATCGGGATTACTAAATAATTCCGTGGCATTAGAGGGTTTGCAGCTTCCACCATATAGAATAGTTGTATCTTCTGCAACAGCTGCACCATATTTTTCAGAAATTAAAACCCTAATAAAACGATGCATCTCCTGAGCCTGCTGGGGTGAGGCATTTACTCCTGTTCCAATGGCCCAAACGGGTTCGTAAGCAATTATAGTATCTTTAAAATCATCTTCAGACAGATTGAATAAACCTTCACTTAATTGTTGTTTCACAATTTCAAAATAATTGCCACCTTCTCTTTCTTCCAGAACCTCACCACAACAGAAAATTGGCTTAAGCATATTTTCCAATGCCACCTTTACTTTTGCATTAAGTATACTACTATCCTCATGAAAATATTTCCTTCTCTCTGAGTGACCAAGAATTACATATTCTGCTCCAACAAGACGAATCATTTCAGCTGATACTTCACCTGTATAAGCCCCAAAAGGCCAGGCAGCGCAGTTTTGTGCTGCTACAGAGATATAATTTGTATTGATGATTTTACTTATTTCAGATAAATGAATATAAGGAGGTGCAATTATTACATCAATATTATGGTTGTCAAGCTTTTCAACCTGGGAACTAATTTCAGTTACCAAATCAATTCCCTCTTTCAGTGTGTTATTCATTTTCCAGTTACCAGCAACTATTTTCTTTCTCATTTTTTAATTTTTTATTATAAATGTTTACTCTTCAAAATTAAAAATAAATTCGATTGGGTTTATTCAATAGTATGGAATTACTCGAAATAAGCCTTAGGATTTATTCTTAATTATTACTTGAGAACCAGCCCAAATAAGTAACATGCTTATTGATAGACCTATAACTCGCCATGAATTTTTGTCCCTATTAAAACCAGTAATTTGACTAGATAGCATATTTCCCGAGAATACTTCTGGATCCGGAATGTCTTTCCATGCCCATTTGCCAATAATTACATCCCCTTTTAGCAAGACCAGGCCAGGGTTTGACCTAATTATTGTCTTTATGGCTGTTTCGTCCATTGTAGCAAAATCAAAATACAGTTCCACCTCATTTTTTAAATTGTTGATTTCATTCTCTCCAGAAGCGCTTATGCCATAAAATGGAATATGGTTTTCATTACAAAAAAGTGCCAGATTGTTTGCTTTTTGAATACCCTTAATGTTGGACCTGGCTAGATTCTGGCTAAATAGCAGAAGGGTGTATTCGGGATTAGACAGGATTATATCAGTAAGCTCTTCTCCATTACCTGAAACAATAAGGAAATCATGAAGTGGAGGTTTATATCCTTCTTCCACGAGGTAGGAATTCTGATCAACAAATTTCCATGTACTATCCTGCCACGGAAAATTTTCTTCATTAAACTCTTTTTGAACACCATCCTTCTCATAAATCAAAATGGTTTTATATTCATCGTGTGGTGCATCTTCAGGTACTTCCATTCCTTCATAAATTGATATCCCCAATTTGTAAGGTCTGAAATCAATTAGTGGTAAATGATTTAGGCCATAGATATTAATTCCGATCATGAATACTGAAAATGCCAATAGCACTGACCATTCTGTTATTGAATGATAGGAGGGTCTGTACTGGTTTTTACCAATAAATACAATTATTGCAAAAATGATTATTACAAAGTTCTTGTAAAATGTTTGCCAGTTGGTTATTACAATTGCATCGCCAAAACATCCGCAATCAGTTACCGGATTTGTAAGGGCAAGAATAAGAGTCAATGGAGTAAAAACTATCATGAAAATAAATCCACCCCAGGCTCCCCATTTAATCCTAAGTTTGAAGAAGAGAGAAATACCAACCAGAAACTCAGCCAGAATTAGCAATATGGCAAGCGGCAATGCAGTATTCTGAAGGAAAACAAGATTAAACGCTGTAAAATAATCCTGTAGTTTATAAGTAAATCCTAGCGGATCAATTCCTTTTACAAAACCTGAGAAAATAAAGACTAATCCAACTACTATCCGACTTAAGAATAGCAATGGTTCAGGTATTTTAATTTTGTTGCTCATTCCAATTTGAATTAAGTTAGAAAACAGCACATAATTAAATATTAAACAGATAATGTTACAAAATATTTTGCTGCTTAATTATTTTCAGAATTTTGGCAAATATCTTATCAGGGGGCAACATTTTATCTCCCTTATCAGTGCAATTCACAATTTTTAGACTTTCATCCACTGAAGCCTGGTCAATATAGACTTCCCTTACAAATCTCTGGAATTCAAGATCCTTTTCGTGTATATCAGTATTTCCGTTCAAATACTCCCGGTCATCACCAGTGCGTTCAGTGGATAGTTTTGAAGCTGTAAACTGAAATGGAACATCAAGGAAAACATTCAGGTCAGGCTTTGGTATTTTGTAATAAGAATACTCCAGGTTTATAATCCAGTCTTTTAATTCATGTCTCTGTTTCTCATCGGCAATTTTTGCACATTGATAAGCAATATTGGAATAAACATATCTGTCGACAATAACATATTGATTGTTTGCAAGGTGTTGAGAAATAATATCGGCAGCATCTTTTCGGTCACCGGCATAAATAAGAGCAACTAGATAAGGATTTACCTCTTCCAGATTACCAAATTCTCCTCTTAAAAACTTTGCAATAAGATCTCCGAATATAGGAGAATCTGTCCTGGGAAAATGCTGGTAATAATGTGAAATTCCTAAATCTGCAAGATATTCACCTAAATATTTTATTTGGGTGGATTTCCCGGCCCCGTCAAGACCTTCGATAACAATAAACTTCATAAATAAAGAAATAATAATTAACAGGCTTGGGAGGAATAAGCCTTTTGTTAAATTTGTGTAAAGTTAAATTTTGATTGTTAAATATGGATTCTAAAGTTAAATTATTTCTACAAAGTAGGCAAAAAGGTAATTTTAAAGAATCCTATGGGAAAAATTCAAACAGCATTAATTTGCGAGGAGAAATTTATTCGCTTGATTCTCCCCGCATAATGGGAATATTAAACATTACTCCAGACTCATTTTTCGATGGTGGTAGATATCTTAATATTGATTCGATATTAAGCCAGATTGAAGAGATGATTAATGAAGGAACGGATTTTATTGATATTGGAGCCAGCTCCACCCGACCAGGTGCAAAACGGATTTCTGAGGAAGAGGAATTAAGAAGGCTTTCAGAGCCAGTTAAGCAGATAAGAGATTCATTTCCTGAGATGTATATATCAATTGATACCTATCGGTCATCCATTGCGCAAAAAATGGTAAGCGATTTTGGCGTTGATATTATAAACGATATTTCAGCAGGGTTAATGGATGAAGCGATGTTTGAAACAATCGCAGATTTGAATGTCCCTTATATAATGATGCATACCCAGGGAACGCCGGAAAATATGCAGTTAAATCCATCTTACACTGATGTGGTCAAAGAAGTTCTATTATTTTTATCAGAAAGGTTGGAAAAGTTGAATCTTTTGGGAGTAAATGATGTAATTGCAGATCCGGGTTTTGGATTTGGTAAAACCTTAGATCAGAATTATGAAATCCTGGTTAATTTAGATGTTTTTTCCATGCTGGAGATTCCCTTAATGGTTGGTTTATCAAGGAAATCAATGATTTATAATCTAATCGAAAGTACACCGGATGATGCCTTAAATGGATCATCAATTCTACATGCAATAGCACTTTTGAATGGAGCAGATATTCTAAGGGTGCATGATGTAAAGCAGGCTAAAGAAGCCATAGCCATTGTAAATAAATTGAAGGAAATCTCAAAACCAGGGATAAGTGGCTAATCGCTGTTTTTTTTTTACATTTGCCCTTTCAGATGCTTGATCGGGAAAGATTTCCTGTTATTAGCTGAAACAACCAACTAAATGTTGCCATTATTTATTCATCTGAGAATTCTTGATATACTGGATATCATTCTGGTAGCTCTCTTATTTTCTCAACTTTACAGGTTGATTCGCGGTACAATTGCTATAAATATTTTTGTAGGCATATTTAGTGTGTACTTGTTTTGGTTATTGGTGAAAGCACTTGATATGGAGCTTATAAGTTCGATTCTTGGCCAGTTTATTGGAGTTGGTGTAATTGCATTAATTATTGTATTCCATCAGGAAATAAGGCGGTTTCTCCTGATTCTTGGAGGTAGATATACAACTAGGGGGTGGTATATATTTGATAAGATTTTTTCAAGTGAAGGCAAAAATTGGCAGGAGACAAAGATTGATGATATCGTAACTGCCTGTGAGAACATGTCCAATATGAAAACTGGTGCGTTGATAGTTTTAGCAAGGAAATCAGAATTAAATACAATTATTGAAACAGGCGATACTTTAAATGCAGATATTTCTACACGGTTTTTAGAATCTATTTTTTTTGGAAATAATCCATTGCATGATGGGGCAGTTGTAATTGTTGATGAAAGAATTAAAGCAGCACGGTGTGTACTCCCAACCACTGAAAATATTTACCTTCCAGCAAAATATGGTATGCGTCACAGGGCTGCTGTTGGAATGACTGAACGAACAGATGCCATTGCAGTTGTAGTTTCTGAGGAGTCAGGTGAAATCTCTCTGTCTGTTGATGGCGAATTGTTGTCTGGGCTTAAGCCAGTTGAGTTAAAAGGACGATTGGTTAATGAGTTGAATTAATTTGAACTCAAAGACTCCTATTCTCTGTTCTGCCTGTTTGAAACAGTAAGAAAAGTCGCTTTTGATTCTTCGTTTCTAAGAAGTCTTTCGATATTCTTCTGATGAGTGAAAAGTAGTAAAATAGCTACAATTAGGGAAAAAATCATTAAAGATGGGGTTGTGGTCTGGAAAACCAGAATCAGAATGAATGGAAAAGAAAATCCTGCAATTATAGATCCCAGCGAAACATACTTTGTAAGCAGAGCAATTACAAGAAACACTCCCATGCAAACTACTGTTGCTACAGGACTAAGCGCCAGTATAATTCCAAATAAAGTTGCTACACCTTTACCTCCCTTGAACCCAACATAAATAGGGAAAATATGGCCTAACATAGCTGCTGATCCGAGAATTAGCTGATAAGTAATAAAATCATCAGAGTGAGGGATGTAAAAATGGGTCAGATAGGCGAGTTGAACTGCAAGCCACCCTTTTAAGAGATCTATAATTAATACCGGAATACCTGCTTTCCATCCTAGAACACGAATGGTATTTGTGGCTCCGGCATTTCCACTTCCAAATTGTCTTACATCCTTACCATGAAACCTTCTCCCTATCCATACAGATGTAGGAATAGAACCGATCAGATACGCAATAATTATTAAAACAATCCTTAGAAAAACTTGCATAACAAATTCTTAGTAGGGCGCTATAAAGATAATATTATTTTTGTAGCCCTGTATTTTATATGTTTTCAGGTTTAATATGAGATGGTTATATCCCAAAGATTTATCTAGAAACAAAGAGCAGCAACTTCATATAGCTGCTGCTCTTCAATAATAGTTTTAGTTCTTATTAACCATTCTTAATATTGGCTTGGGCTGCTGCCAAACGTGCAATAGGAACCCGGAAAGGTGAACAACTTACATAATCCATGCCTACAAGATGGCAGAATTCAACAGAACTGGGTTCTCCGCCATGCTCACCACAAATACCAACTTTCAAATCTGGTTTTGTAGATCTACCTTTGGAAGTACCCATTTCAACCAATTGCCCAATACCTTCGCGGTCTAAAACCTGGAATGGATCATTCTTTAAAACTCCTTTTTCAACATAAATTGGAAGGAATTTACCTGCATCATCTCTTGAGTAACCAAATCCCATTTGAGTAAGGTCATTTGTTCCAAAAGAGAAGAATTCGGCTGATTCAGCAATTTTATCAGCTGTTAATGCTGCACGAGGAATTTCAATCATTGTTCCAACCATATAATCAATTTTATCGCCTGTTTCTTCAAATACCTGGTTTGCAACATTTCTTATAATTGCTTCCTGCATTTTAAATTCTTCAGCTGTTCCAATGAGAGGAACCATGATTTCAGGATAAGCTGTAATACCTTTAGCTTTGAGGTTCAGGGCAGCTTCTATAATTGCTCGTGCTTGCATTTCTGTTATTTCAGGATATGTAATCCCTAGCCTACAACCACGATGTCCAAGCATTGGATTGAATTCGTGAAGCGACTCAACTTTAGCCTGGATCTCCTCAACACTAATTCCCATTTCATCAGCCATTTCTTTTTGATTTGCTTCTTCATGAGGAACAAATTCATGTAAAGGTGGATCTAATAATCTAACGGTAACAGGCAAGTCATGCATAGCTTCAAAAATTCCTTCGAAGTCGGCTCTCTGAATAGGCAGAAGTTTTTTCAAAGCTTCTCTTCTTCCAGCCTCATCATCAGCAAGGATCATCTCGCGCATTGCAATTATACGATCGCCTTCAAAAAACATGTGTTCTGTCCGAGTAAGACCAATTCCCTGGGCTCCAAAATTTCTTGCTACAGTTGAATCGTTTGGTGTATCAGCATTTGTTCTTACTTTCATCCTTGCATGTTTGTCAGCAAGAGTCATAACTTCTTCAAAATCTCCACTTACTTCAGGGTCTATCGTGTGAATTTTCCCTTCATAAACTTCACCAGTTGAACCGTTTAATGATATCCAATCGCCTTCATTAAAAGTTTTTCCGTCAGCAATTAGAGTACGTTTTTTATAATCAATCCGTATACTTCCTGCTCCTGATACACAACATTTACCCATTCCACGCGCTACTACAGCTGCATGTGAGGTCATTCCTCCTCTGGCAGTCAGGATGCCATTGGAAACATGCATGCCGGCAAGATCTTCAGGAGAAGTCTCAATCCGAACGAGGACAATTTCTTTTCCTTCTTCAGCCCATTTTTCAGCCTCGTCAGCAAAGAAAACTACCTGTCCGGTGGCAGCACCTGGTGATGCAGGTAAACCTTTTGCAAGAACTGTAGCTTTTTTAACTGCATCTAAATCAAATACAGGGTGTAGAAGTTCATCAAGTTTTTCTGGCTCATTTCTAAGCAATGCTGTTTTCTCATCAATTTTACCTTCTCTGAGAAGATCCATAGAAATCTTAATCATTGCAGCACCGGTACGTTTTCCGTTCCTGGTTTGAAGTAGCCAAAGTTTACCTTCCTGGATGGTGAATTCCAGATCCTGCATGTCAGCATAGTGATCTTCGAGTTTATTTTGAGTATTAAACAGTTCCTGATAAAGCCCTGGCATTGTTTCCTCCAGTGATGGGAAATTTGCTGCACGATCAGCTTCAGAAACAGTGGCTAATTGAGCCCAACGGAGTGAACCTTCTTTGGTAATTTGTTGTGGTGTACGGATTCCAGCTACAACATCTTCTCCTTGAGCATCGATAAGATATTCGCCATTGAAGAGATTTTCACCAGTACCTGCATCTCTGGTAAAAGCAACACCTGTAGCAGAATCTTTTCCCATATTTCCAAATACCATGGCCTGTACATTTACTGCCGTACCCCACTCACCAGGAATTTTATTCAGCATACGATAATATTTCGCTCTGTCGTTGTTCCAACTATCAAAAACCGCCATAACCGAACCCCACAATTGTTCCCATGGATTTACTGGGAAATCGTGTCCAGTCTTTTCTTTAACAGCCTTTTTAAATCTAACAACCATTTCTTTCAGGTGATCAACAGTAAGATCAGTATCAAGCTCAATACCTTTTTCTTCCTTTAATTCTTCAATAATTTCCTCAAAGGGGTCAATATCTTCTTTGGATGTAGGTTTCATACCCAACACCACATCACCAAACATCTGAACAAATCTGCGGTAAGAGTCCCATACGAATCTTTCGTTTCCTGTTTTGGCAATAAGTCCTGCAACAGCCTCGTCATTCATTCCAAGGTTTAATACAGTGTCCATCATTCCTGGCATTGAAGCACGGGCTCCAGAGCGAACAGAAAGTAGAAGTGGGTTCTCTTTGCTGCCAAAACTCATTCCCATAATTTCCTCAACATATTTAACAGCCTTTTCAACTTCAGTTTTTAGAAGTTCTACAACCTTTTCTCTTCCCAATTCATTGTATTCTGTACAAACCTCTGTTGTAATAGTAAAACCAGGAGGTACTGGAACTCCTATCAGGTTCATTTCAGCAAGATTTGCACCTTTGCCACCCAGTAAGTTCTTCATTCCGGCATTGCCTTCTGCTTTTTTGTCTCCAAATGTGTAAACTCTTTTTACTTCTGACATAATTGTTACTTTATTTTATTTAAGTGAATTCAAAAATGACCACAAAAGTAGTAATAAATTTCTATTTGTGAAAAGGATTATTTGCTGGCTGTGAATAAAATAACAGTTTTGCTCACTTCCATATTTTTTAATTACTTATCAACTGTTTAAATAAGTTAAAATTTGAATTTGGGTGTCAATACGGAAAGCAGCGTTAAACCCTTAATTTTTATAAAAATCATAGAGCCATGAAAACATTATGTTGATTTTAAAGGAATAGATCTGCCAGGTGGTATATATTTTTTACTATAGAAACCGAAGGTGGAATTAGCAGAAAAAGTATCGTGAAAATTTAATACAGTTTAAAACAAATTTAAACTTTTTGAATCAAGCTATATCTCCCCCTTAAATTCATAACCAACGCTCTCAATGTTGGTTTTAACCTGGTCAAGTTCAATACTATCCCCTGATATTATAACCTTTCCACTCGAAAGGTCAATTTGAACATCATCAATTCCTTCTATCGATTTAATTGCATTCTCTACATTTGCCTTGCAGTGATTGCAGGTCATACCCTGTACTTTAATACTCTTACTTATCATTGATTTTTCGTTTTCATTTTCATGGATGTTGACCGTTTTCATTTTTTTACTATTAAGGAATTTTTGAATATACCCATTAATGATTAAAAGTATAAGTAGTACACTTGAACTAATTTTAAGCCAATAGGGGAGAGTTTCGTGCTGATGAGGGGATGTTTCACTTAGCGCATTCAATGTAAACCACGAAGATGGTAGGAACCAATCGATTAATGTACCAAAAATTAAAGCACCTCCGATAATAGATATTAAGTATGAAAACAAAGATCTTTTTCCAAGGACCTTTCCTATCATTGTAATAGTAGCAACATTCGTTGCAGGGCCAGCCATAAGAAAAACAAGCGCAGCGCCTGGACTCAATCCTTTAATCATTAGTACTGCAGCAATAGGAACCGATGCAGTAGCACATACATAAACAGGGATGGCAGCAATTAGAATTATAATCTTTCCAAGAAAACCATTCCCCAAATGAGTGGCAAAGAAATCCGGTGGTACGATTACGGATACTATTGCAGCCAGAACAAGGCCAATTATCAGCCAGTTGGAAATATCCTGCAGAAACTCAACAAATGCATATCTAAACATCTCACGAGTTTTTTCAACTCTTGAAAGAGTTTCCTTTTTATCATCTGTATCATCTACCTCTTCTTCTTTTTCATTTTTAGTATTGAAATTTGTAAAAATGCCCCCAATAACCCCAGAAAAAAAGGCAACTATGGGCCTGATTAGTGCAAAAGGCAGACCCAGCAATGAGTATGTAACCAGTATTGAATCAATCCCTGTTTGCGGTGTTGAGATTAAGAATGAAACTGTTGAGCCTCTCGAAGCTCCATGCTTATAAAAAGAAATACCTGTTGGAATAACTCCACATGAACAGAGTGGAAGAGGAACACCTATCAAAGAAGCATTTATTACCGAGTTCCGGTTTTTTCTACCCATGTACCTGGATACTTTTTGTTTCGGAAAAAATACATGCAATAAACCGGCAAAAATGAAGCCAAGCATCAAGTAAGGAGACATTTCATTAAATATCTCAAATAAATCAGAAAAAAAATGCTTTGCATATTCCTGGACCATTCTCTATTCTCCCATAATAATGTAATTGCAAAGGTACATTATCCAAACTGATTCGTACCTGAGTAAAATAATTTATAAGTTATTTAGAAATTGCAGAAAAACTTATTGTTTAGTTTAATCTTTAAGATCGTGGGTGAAATTCAATTATAGCGCTCCTTAAATAATCGCGATCAAGGTGGGTATATATTTCCGTGGTGATAATAGATTCATGACCAAGCATTTCCTGCACAGCCCTAAGATCAGCACCTCCATCAATTAAATGTGTAGCAAATGAATGCCGAAAAGTGTGTGGGCTGATATTTTTTTTCAAACCAGATTTCTCAACCAGATCTTTTACAATTTTGAATATCATTACTCTTGATAATTTGCGTCCATTCCTGGTTAGAAACACAACATTCTCATAAGCTCGCTCTATTTTAGGAAGGCTCGCTCTGTTCTCAAAATAATAATTTATTTCCTTAATGGCTTTTCCTCCGATAGGGACTAATCTTTCCTTATTTCCTTTTCCTGATACTTTTATATACCCGGATGATAGATGAATATTTGATATTTTTAAGTCGACCAGTTCAGATACTCTTAATCCACAGCCATAAAGTACTTCCAGTATTGCCATATTCCTTTGCCCCTCAGGTTTACTAAGATCTATGGTGTTTATAAGTAAGTCAATTTCTTCGAGGGAAAGAGTATCAGGAAGTTTTCTCCCAATTTTGGGCGATTCAAGTAATGAAGTTGGATCTTTCTGAATAAGATCTTCCAATAATAAATACTTGTAGAATGCCTTAATGCCAGAAATAATACGCGCCTGAGATCGTGCACTTACCCCCATTTTATTGATCCATTGGATGAAGTCTCTCAATTCATTATAATTTACTTCTTCAGGTGTAGGTTCTAAATTATGAATTTCGAAGAACTGAGTAAGCTTGGTTACATCTCTTATATAAGCCTCAACAGAATTTTTAGATAAAGACTTTTCAATACTCAGAAAAGCCTTAAAACCCTTAACATATCTACCCCAGCTCATATACATGTTTTATAACAAATGGAATGTTGGTGAGAAATTGTAAATAATCCCCTAAATTTGTTTATAACTATTGACGATATTAAACTATGAAAATACAAATAATTAACGGACCAAACTTAAATTTACTGGGCACCAGGGAACCAAAAAAATATGGTACTGTAGCATTTGATGAATACTTACCTGTTTTAAAAGATCATTACAAAGAACTTACGATAGACTATTTTCATTCTAATGTCGAGGGACTTATTATAGATAAAATTCAGGAAGTGGGTTTTTCCTACGATGGAATTGTAATAAATGCTGGTGGATACACCCATACCTCTATTTCTATTGCTGATGCAATACGATCTGTTTCTACACCTACAGTTGAGGCCCATGTTAGTAATATACTTGCGCGTGAAGAATACCGCCACATCTCCTTTATTGCAAATGCTTGCCAGGGAAGTATAATGGGTTTTGGCCTGGATTCATATAGGCTTGCTATTGAAGCATTGCGTGTGATTCATTCAAATAAATCAACCGGAAAAAAATAAAATTCCCTTAAAGTCGAATTATTTATTGCTGGCTTATAGAGCTGGAAATCTTTCCAACATCATTACCAAAGATACACCCATACCTGCTCCTGACAGTATAAGTATCCATTCCCGTTTTTTAACATTGAGTAAATCAACCAAGATCCAGGTTAATAGCATTATGAAAGCAACAATAATAAATTGGCCAATCTCAATGCCAACATTGAAAGAAAATAGTGGACCAATGAGGCTATCCTCTTGACCCAGAAGACTTCTGAGGTAGTTTGAGAAGCCCAGGCCATGAATTAAACCAAAAAACATTGCAGTAAAATATTTAAAAAGATGTCGTTTTTGCAAAACTTTGCCCGATTTTTGTAGTACATTGGCAAATGCAGTTATGAAGATGGTCACAGGTATTAAAAACTCTATTAGATCTGTTGATACATGAATTAAGTTAAGAGTTGCCAATGCCAAAGTTAAGGAGTGTCCAATGGTGAAAGCGGTTATCAGCACAAGAACATTCTTCCACTGAGAAAAGGAGTAAACAGCACAAAGTGTTACAATAAACAATATATGGTCATAAGCTTTAAGATCAGCAATGTGATGTATTCCAAGAGTGAGGTAAAGTTGAAAGGTATTCATAATAAATTTTCAACAAAGGAATTAAAAAAGATTAATTTTTACTAATGGTGTAAACGAGAATTATTTGTCCACATTGCATATTTACATAGCTTTATTTTTTTTTACATTATTTCACCCGGTTCATGTATCAGTTACAAGTGTGGAGTATGTAAAAGAGAAAAATGATTTTGATGTATCCTTTAAGTTATTCTGGGATGATTTTGAGGTAATTATTGCGCAGAAATACGGGATTTTATTAAATCTTGGAAAAGAAGATGAGAGGAAAGAAAAGGAGCAATATTTCACACAATATATCTCTGATAGTTTTTCGCTAATAGTGGATGGAGTTAAATTAGAGCCCAAATATAAAAAGGATACAATTAACGAAGCTTCCATCTGGTTATATTATTCATACCCTGGAAGCCTTGGTAAGAAAAAAATAGAAATAGAGAACAGGCTTATGTTAGATATGTTTGATGATCAGACAAACCTACTTATGGTTAAGTTTGGTGATATTGAAAAAGGATTTACAATGAAACAAAGGAAAGAAAAAATTGCCTTTGATCTTGGCAATGATTAAATTTCACAATACTTTTGCATAATACTGCGTTTAAAATATTCATGAAGATTCGTAAATTATATATACTTCTAATTCTATTCATCTTTGTTAGCCAGCTAGCTTTTGGCACCCACAACAGAGCTGGTGAAATAACCTACAAACAATTATCTGACCTGACCTTTGAAATAACCATCTGGACTTATACTTTTACATTAAGTGCTGCAGATAGAGATCAACTACCTGTTGATTGGGGGGATGGTACTACATCAATAGCTCCCAGGGTTGAGAAAATAGCCCTTCCCAATTTCTATCGCAGGAATAAATATGTAATTACACATACTTTTCCAGGGCCAGGTGTTTACAGACTAACAGTTCAGGATCCGAATAGGAATTACGGTATATTAAATATACCAAATTCTGTTAATGTTATATTTTCAATTCAAACAACATTGATGATAAATTCGGGACTTGGCTTTAACAATACACCATTGTTGCTTAACCCGCCATATGATAAGGCTGCATTAGGGCAGCTTTTTATACACAATCCTGCAGCTTATGATGAGGATGGTGATAGTTTGGCCTATAGCTTTACAATTTGTACCCGAGAAGATGGAATTCCTATAGAAAACTACACATTTCCACGTTCCAGTGATACATTGTATGTTGATGCAATATCAGGCGATTTGGTTTGGAATAGCCCGGTAGATACAGGGTTATATAATATGGCAATGAATATCGAGGAGTTCAGGCAGGGTGTAAAGATTGGAAATGTGGTTAGAGATATGCAGATAGAGGTTTATAATACAGATAACAATCCTCCGGTAACACAACCATTGCAGGATTTTTGTGTTGTAGCCGGAGAAACAATATTTTATAATATTTCAAGTACTGATGAAGATGGGGATTCCATAAAACAATTGGCAAATGGAGGGGCTTTCGTTGTTGGAAGTCCTGCTACTTTTACCACAGTTTCTTCAGAACCAGGGTCAGCGACCTCCCTCTTTGAATGGAATACGAATTGCAGTCATGTAAGGCAGCAGCCTTATACAACCATTGTCAAAGCAGAGGATAATAATCCTGACATATCTCTGGTTGATATCGGTAATTTTAGTATCCGCGTTTTGGGACCTCCACCTGAAAATCTCTCACCTTCTCCATCAAGTAATTCTATCAGACTTGTTTGGGAACCAGGAGATTGTAATAATGTTGAAAAATACAGGATTTACCGTCGAATTGGGTATTATGGTCATGTGCCTGACTCCTGTGAGAATGGGATTCCGCCAGAAACCGGTTATGTTGAAATTGGAGAAACAGCAGGTCCAAATGATACAAGTTTCATCGATAGTAATAATGGGCAAGGCTTGATGCAGGGGACCGATTATTGTTATATGGTTGTTGGTGTCTATTCAGATGGAAGTGAAAGTATTCCTTCGAATGAAGTTTGTAGTATACTTATTCAAGGTACACCTATTTTAACAAATGTGAGTGTAACCAATACGGATCAAACTAATGGGAGTATTTATGTTGCCTGGGCAAAGCCAAGAAATCTTGATACTATTCCTGCTAACGGTCCATACGAGTATCTAATATACAGATCTGAAGGAGTCTGGGGAGCAAATTTTACACTGATCCATAGTTTTGAAACAGCCGACCTGAATGATACAACATTCATAGATTCATCTATAAATACAGCTGACCACGCTTACACTTACAAGGTTGAATTGTACAATAACGAATCAGGAAACCGCTTTCTAATTGGACCACCAGCAGAGGCATCTTCAGTCTTTTTGAATATTGAGCCAGGTGATAATCAATTGCGAATATATTGCAGGAAAAATGTTCCATGGATAAATACAGAATATATTGTTTATAGGCAGAATAAAAGCACTTTAAATTTTGATTCGATTGGAGTATCCTCCGACACCATTTTTATTGATACTGGATTGGTAAATATGGAAACTTACTGTTATCAAGTCAAAACTATTGGTTCATATAATAGGCCAGGTTTGCCAGAACCATTGATCAATTTTTCACATGAAGCATGCGGTGTTCCGTTTGATAATGAGCCCCCTTGTCCACCTGTGTTAACGGTTTCTTCATTGTGTGATAGCCTTTACAACTTCCTTTCTTGGACAAATCCAAACAACTCGTGTGCCAATGATGTTGAGTCGTATAATATATATTTTAAGACTGAATTAGACAATGATTTAAGTGTTATAACGAATATATCTCCCGCAACTGATACTACTTTTAAACATTACCTTGAGAATTCATTAGCCGGGTGTTATGCAGTTTCAGCAATTGATTCAATGGGGAATGAAAGTATTCTTTCATCTCCTACTATTTGCGTTGATAGTTGTACATATTTTGAACTCCCTAATGTATTCACGCCTAACGGAGATAACATAAATGATGTTTTAAAAGCAAGAGTTAGCCCTTATATTGATAAGGTAGATATGAAAATATTTAGCAGATCAGGAACTCTGGTATTTGAAACCGATGATCCACAAATTAATTGGAATGGAATGCAGAAGGGAAAGAATAATTTTGTTGCTGCCGGTGTATACTATTATATATGTGATGTTTATGAGCAGAGACTTACGGGATTGGAAATGCGGAATGTTTCCGGATTTGTTCATGTTATTACCGAGAAAGGAGCGACACTATCAGGAGAACAATAACCTTGATTGATTTTTTTCATGAGAATAATGAATAAAATATTATTAGTTTTTATCTGGATGTTTTTTTTCATTCTGACTGTTAATTCACAGGAAGATTTATATAACAGAGGTAAATCTGAGTTATTAAAGGGAAGTTATTCTCAGGCTGTCAAAACATTTAGCCTGGTGGTTACAGAAAATCCTAAAGATGTTTTAGCCTGGCTTGGTAAGGGTGAA
This sequence comes from uncultured Bacteroidales bacterium, assembly GCA_963750735.1. Classification (GTDB taxonomy): domain Bacteria; phylum Bacteroidota; class Bacteroidia; order Bacteroidales; family VadinHA17; genus JANTGF01. The sequence goes on from CAVVRY010000019.1 coordinate 286,739, forward strand.
GGATATTTCGGATTGAAGCAATACGATCAAGCCTTGAAAGATTTTTATAAAGCTCAATCCATGGAGTCGAATGTTTCAAGCTTATGGATTGCAAAGTGCTATGCAATGAAATCCGATCCAGTCAATTCAATGAAAGCCCTCGAAAACCATATGAGATCTCCATACAAATTGCCAGAAAAGGAAATTGTTATGGAACCGGCTTTCCAGAAAGTTGAAAGAACTAAAGAATGGCGCAGCTTCTGGAAAAATGAATGGTACAAGCCATATGACAAGCAAAAAGCCAATGCTGTTTACCAGTTGAAAAAGGGAAATTACAATAAGGCAATTGCGGAATTGAGTATTCTTCTTAATCAGAATGAGGATGATGCTTCACTTTATTTTCTTCGTTCACAAGCATATAAAAGTAATGGGGAGGAAAACAGGAGTCTTATTGATTTAAACCTTGCTATCAAAAAAGATCCTGAGAACTCGATGTATCGAACTGAAAGGGCAAGACTTTACAAAACTATGGACCGACAGGAAGAAGCTGTAAAAGACTATACGGAGCTTATTGCCAACCACCCTGATGAGTTTGAGGCTTATTTAAATAGGGCCGCTCTTTTACTCGAGATGAAAAAATATGATCGGGCCCTTTCAGATGTTAATTTTTACTTACAATATTTTGAAAATAGCCATGAAGCACAGTATTTTGCAGGGGAGATATGCTATGAGGCAGGAAAGTACCATAATGCTGTAAAATATTTAAATAAAGCTCTTAATCTAAATCAGGGGAATGAAGAGTATTTTATTGTAAGGGGAAATATCTATAGCAAAATGAATACTCTTGACCAAGCAATAGATGATTATTCTATGGCCCTTGATTTGAATCCCAATAATCCAGACATATATTTTAATAGGGGAATTGCCCGGCTTAAATCAAACGATGCATCCAATGCTTGTTATGATTTTAAGAAAGCTTTTAATATGGGCAAAAAGGAAGCATTGGAGTACCTTCAAAGGCATTGTGGTTATTAATAATTACCTTTTCTACTTACTTTAGAATCCATTGATCATAAATCCTCCATCAACATTCAGGCAATGGCCTGTAATATATGCTGACGCAGGCATGCATAAGTAGGAAACAGCACCTGAAACATCCTCAGGATTTCCAATTTTGTTCATTGGTGTCCTTCCCAACACATCTTTCAAATAATTTGAATCCTTCAAAACAGTTTCTACCAGAGGTGTTTTTATATACCAGGGAGCAACAGAATTCACCCTGATATTATATTTTGCCCATTCACCTGCCAGATTTTTCGTTAACTGGATCAGTGCTGCTTTTGTCATTGCATAAACAGCACCTGTTTTTAAAAATGTTAGACCGGCAACAGAAGAAATATTTACAACATTTCCCTGTTCAGAATTCTTAAGTAATGGAAAAGTCAACTTACACAGATCAAATACTGAGTTGAGATTAGTTGAAACAATTTTATCGTACTCTTCCTGATTATATTCGGTTACCGGTTTCCGAATATTTGTGCCAACATTATTTACCAAAATATCAAGATGTGACCATTGGTCTTTAACATATTTGACAAGTTCAATCCGATCATTGGAATTACTTATATCTGCTTTAAAGGTTTTAAGTTTGCTGGGTTCATTATATTTTGTGCGCAACTTTTTTAAATCACTTTCAGTTCTGGAAACAGTAATTACTGATGCACCAAGTTCCAGGAATTCTTTCACAATTGATAACCCTATTCCTTTGGTTCCACCTGTTACCAATGCCTGTTTCCCTTTTAGATTCCATCTGTTATTCTTCATTGTTTAAATTTTTGGTCCAACGAAAATCAGAAACGAAGGTACATCAGATAAAATGAAAAAAAAAGATAATAAATGGGAGCAGATTGGAATAATTCGAGCCTCAATAAGATATGTTTAATTGGATTTGCATTATTAATAGATTTTTGAGAATTTACTTTTATTAATAATCCATTAAATAGCAATTTGAAAGTATTTTATAAGCTTAAAGTCTAAATAGAGAGTAAGTATTATTTACTCACGTGTTGCTTAATCTTCTCATAAAGGTCAGGAGCTTTAAAGGGTTTTATAAGAAAATCATCCAGGCCTGCTTCCTCAATCTTATCTTGAATACTGGTTAATATTGAGGCCGTGAGAGCCAGTACTGGTAGGTTTTTATATTTACCGTTTTCAATTGTTTTAATTTGCTTAGTTGCCTCATATCCATCCATTACCGGCATTTGCAAATCCATAATTACCAGGTCAAAATCATTTTTCTGCACTTTTTCTACGCCTATCTTACCATCTTCAGCCTCCATCACTTCTATTCCCCAGTTTTCAAGGAATTTTCTGGCTACCAGTCGGTTTATGGCATTGTCTTCTACAATCAGGATCTTGATATTATCAAAAGGTTCAATTATCCCAGGGGTGACTTTTTCGACATGTTGAATTTTCTTAGGTTCAACCTTTCTAAAAGGTAGATGAAACCAAAATTCGGAGCCTTCACCTTGAGTACTTTCCACACCAATTTTGCCTCTTTGAAGCTCAACTAATTTCTTTGTAATGGCTAATCCCAGTCCTGATCCGCCAAACTTTCGGGTGATATCAGTTTTCTCTTGATTGAAACTTCCAAATATGTAATTCAATTTATCATCAGCAATTCCAACTCCAGAATCCTTAACTGAAATTCGCAATATATACTCGGTATTGGTCTCGCTTTCAATCTCAATCTTTACCTTAATTTCTCCATCATCGGTAAATTTAATGGCATTGCCAATTAAATTTGTCATTATCTGTGTCAACCGAAATTTATCACCAATAACTTCCTTGGGAACATCCCTGTCTTTCTTAAATGTGATTTTGTTGTTCTTTTTATCGGCATTTATCTTAAGCAGGTGACAAACCTCTTCAACTATTTGATTTGGATTTAGTGGTAGTTCCTCTACAATTAATTTCCCAGAATCAATTTTGCTATAATCAAGAATTTCATTAATTAATGCCAACAAGTTTTCCCCTGAAAATTTCAATGCTTGAAGAAACTCCATCTGGTCATTCCGAGGATCTTGACTTAATAACAATTGAGACATTCCAATAACGGCATTCAGAGGAGTTCTAATCTCATGACTCATAGTCGATAAGAATTGTTCTTTAGCCTGGGCTGCCATTTCTGCATTTTTCTTCGCAATTTTAAGATCCTCTTCAGTTTTAAGCTTATTTATAGCCAAGCTAACCTGATTTGATATGAAAACAAGAATGTTTAAATCTTCTTCCGAAAACATGTTTTCGTCCTCATAACTTTGAAGGCTTATTACTCCAAAAACAACATTTTTTGTTTTTAAGGGTACACCCAGCCAAACTTTTGAAGGAGATCCAACAAGATCAATCTCGCCTTTTCCTTCTAATTTTGCCAGATCGGCTGTTTTAAGAAGAACAGGTTTTTTTGATTTAATTACATAGCCTGTTATGGTCTTTTTCGCAGGTACAGAATCAAATTTATCCTTTGCATCAGCAAAAAAGGGGAAAGATAGCGAATCCTCTTCCTCATTATAAAATGCAATGAATAAATTTGTTGTATCAAATATTGTGCTTAATTCTTTCCTTGTGGTAGTAAGCAATCCTTCTAAATTGTCAGAAGTAAGTACTGCTGTTGATATCTTATAAATCAACTGCTGGACCTTTGCAGATTTTTTACGTTGAGTTATATCCCTATATATCCCAAAAGTACCTAATTGCTTTTCCTTAACCTTAATGGGTGTTCCAAGAATGGACACATTAATTGATTTCCCGTTTTTATGATAACGGATTCCTTCCGTAAGGACCTTTTTTCCGGCTAATATTTGCTTAGAGATAGATGCAGCAGCACTATAAGTATCTTTCTTTGTGATAAGTTTATCGATATTCTTACCAATTGCCTCCGATTTCGTATATCCAAATAACCTGGTAAACTCATCATTAATACGTAAAACAAATTTCCCGTCAGTCTGTACAATTGCCTCAGGTGCGCCATCAATTAATTGCTCTAAATAGGCTCTTTCCTGTTTCAGAATATCTTCCTGGTTTTTCCGCTCGGTAATATCAACCATTGCACCTCGAAATCCAAATGGTTTTTTGCCTTTGTAAACCACTGAAAAATAGGTTAATACTGGGAATATTGTGCCATCCTTTTTTCGTACGAGGTATTCCTGTGGTGGAACTTCACGTCCATTTATTTTTTCCAATAAATGTCTTCTTGCCCTTCTTAAATCTTTGGGCATAAATAATTTATCAATGGTCATTCCATTTTCAATATCTTTCTTTGAAAGTTGGAACTTTTCAAAAGCATGGTTATTAGCCAACCTGATTTTCCCGTTTAGGTTTGCCTCACAAACCATTTCTGGGAGCAGCTCTATAAAGTTTTTATACTTTTGATCATCAATCCAAAAATCTTCATTTAAATCCTTTTCTTTTACCAGGGAAGAGCAAAGCAGGGTTAAGTTATCTGGGGATTTTCCTATGGTAGTTATTCTAGAATGAGTATTTTGGTAAGATCCTGTCTTAGTTCTCAGCTCATGGTTTAAAATAGTTTGCCAGTTTCCTTTATGTTTTTGCAATTGTTGAAAAGGAAAATCCGAATCCTTTGGGTCAATTAGTTTTGAAAGGTTAAGTTTTGTAATTTGAGAAAGAGTATAGCCCAGGTTGACAAGTGCCTTTTTATTAGCATATTGAATCTTTAATTCACTATCTACCAGGATACACAAATCATTTGAAATATCAAGTGCACTCAATATGTCTTTATTCAAGGTACTGATTGCCATTATCTTAATGCTGTATTTGGAAGAATTTCCTCTTTCCCAGTTCAGTCGGAGTTCGATTACAAATAATCTTAATTAGAACCCGATATAATATCCTCTTATTTAGCGGATTATGAATTTTTTCATAAAATTAAAATTTTTCACATAATCAACTTGATGTTACGAAAAATAAAGTATTTTGTTTCTTTTTTTTGGAAAGAATGCCAATTCAATTTCGGGACAGGAATATATGCTTTTCTTCAATAGCTTCAATCTTACCAATAACCCTGGAATATTCAAGCCCATTTGATAGAAGACTATTGAGGAATGCATCCGATGATTTTTGAGGAATACTGAATAATAATCCACCTGAGGTTTGTGCGTCAGAAAGCAATAACCTGTCAGTTTCAGTTACCTTATCATCCCAACCCAATGAAGCAAGGACATATTTGAGGTTGCTTTTTGTCCCACCCGGAATTACACCATTCATAGCAAAATCATAGCAATCAGGTAATAAGGGTACGCTTTCAACTTGTATTCTGGCCTGCACCTTGCTTGCCTTTGCCATTTCCAGAAGATGACCTAAAAGGCCAAAACCTGTAATATCTGTGCAAGCATTAATTGGGTATTTCTTTGCTAGGTCTGCAGCCGTTTTATTTAAACTCGACATTGATTGGGTTAATGTTTGAAGAGTATTATCTGATAAAATTCCTTTTTTCATCGCTGTTGAAAGGATCCCGGTTCCAATTGGCTTTGTTAAAATGAGAACATCACCTGGAATCGCTCCTGAGTTTCTAAGGATTTTATCAGGATGAATCAAACCAGTTATAACCATTCCAAATTTGGGTTCAGTATCTTCAATTGTATGGCCTCCTAAAATTCCAATTCCTGCTTCCTTGGCCTTATCCATTGCACCTTCAAGAATACTTTCAAGTACTTCAATTGGCAGTCTGTTTGTTGGGAAACCTACAATGTTCATTGCAAATAATGGTTCTCCTCCCATTGCATAAATATCGCTTAGGGCATTTGAAGCGGCTATTGCACCAAATGAATAAGGGTCATCAACAATGGGTGTAAAAAAATCAACTGTACCCAGAATCGCTTGATTTTCATTTATTTTATAGACTACAGCATCATCATTTGTCTGTAGGTCAACAATAATATTTTTATCTGGAATAACAGGGAATTTCTTTAACACCTTTTCAAGGATTTCTGGTCTTAATTTGCAGGCACAACCCAATCCATGGGTAAAATGAGTTAACTTGATCTGAGAGCCGGTATAGGTATTTAGTTGTTCTGTATTACTATCATTAGGTTGGAGCTTATTAATAGTGTCTACTATCCTGAGTGCTGCTGCGTTAATTTCTTCTTTTGTATTTGTCACTCCAGTAGAGAATCTAATCGCACCCATCGCAATTTCTTCAGGAACATTCATGGCTGTGAGAACATGTGAAACATCGACCTTATCAGCATGGCAGGCTGCACCAGCAGATGCAGCAATGCTTTCTAATTCTGAAAGGATAGTATTGGCTTCTATCCCCTTGAAACCTATGTTTACCGTATTGGAAAGTCTTAACTCGGGGTGACCAAGCAGGTATATATTTTTAATTCTAGATTGTAATTGATTAAACAATAAGTCCCTGAGTTCTTTCATATGCTGAATGTGCGACTCAATATTTTTTTCAGCAAACTCACATGCCTTTCCCAATCCAATGATTTCCAGAACATTTTCTGTGCCTGCTCGTAAATTTCTTTCATGGTCGGCTCCATGCATAAGCTTTTCAATTTTTATACCTCTTTTTAAATATAACGCACCAATGCCCTTTGGTGCATATAATTTATGTCCTGCAAGTGATAAAGCATCAACGCCCAATTCATCTACATTTATGGCCAATTTTCCGGCGGATTGAGCTGCATCTGTATGCATAAGAACATTATGTGATCCTGCTAATTCTGCAATTTCTTTAATTGGCTGTATTGTTCCTACCTCATTGTTTGCATGCATAATACTTATTAGAATTGTGTTTGATGTAATTGCATTCCTCACATCTTCTAATTGTACAAGTCCAAATTTATCTACAGGTAAATAGCTGACTATAAAACCTGATTTTTCCAGGTATTTGCACACTTCCAATACTGCAGGATGTTCAATTGATGAGGTAATAATATGGTTCCCTTTGTGCTTATTCACCAAGGCCAGCCCTTTTAAAGCCATATTATTAGACTCAGTTCCTCCACTTGTAAAAATAATTTCATCAGGGTGACAGTTTAGCAATGATGCAATTTGCTTTCGTGCTTTTTCAATTCCTGCTTTTGATTGTGTCCCAAACCAATGTTGGCTTGATGGATTTCCGAAATATTCTTCAAGATAAGGCTTCATTGCTTCAGCTACAGTGGGATGAACAGGGGTAGTAGCATTGAAATCCAGATAGATTCTTTCCATGATTTGAAGACTATTTTGAAATTATTGGACAATGAATTTAAAAAGTAAAGGTAATAAAGATATCTGTGGCATTTTTTGGTAAATTTGTTGATATGGTGGCCCTTCGAAAATCAGAAAAATCTAAGTTCAGATTAAATTTGTATCATTCTTATTATAAAAGAAAGGGATTTTATGAATTTATCTATTCTAAGGGTCTGAGGGCTGCATTAATATTTTTAATTATTCTTGTGCTTTTATGGCTCGCTGAGAGATTCATTATCGATACCGATTACATTTTTGCCTCTGTAATTGATGATATTCTAGATTGGCAGGTTGTAGTTTTATTTTCGATTGCGGAAATTGGATTCGGGTTGATACCTCCTGATTTTTTTATTGTATGGAGTCAAAAATTTTCTCAGCCATATTTGATCTTAACCTGTTTGGCACTTATATCTTATTTTGCTTCTTTCGTCTCATATTGGATTGGAACTCGTCTTCGTAGAATTCCCAGAATAGAGAGCTTTTTAACTAATAAATTTGAACAGCATCTTGTAAAAATTAGAAAATGGGGAGGCGTCTTAATTGTTTTTAGTGCTTTATTTCCACTTCCCTTTTCCTTTTTTAATGTAATAGCTGGAATGCTCAAATACCCTTTTAATTATTTTTGGGTATACGCTTTGGCAAGAATACCAAGATTTTATATATATGCTGTTTTTCTTTTTAAAATATTTCCTTATACTCCAGCTGGGTAAAATGTTCTTCCATCTAAAGTTGGTTTTGTGATTCCTTGAAATATTTGCAATATGGCTTCAACCCACACTCTTCACATTTTGGCTTCCGGGCCATACAAACATACCTCCCGTGAAGGATAAGCCAATGATGCGCTTTTGAGATCAGATTTTCAGGAATATACTTTACCAGTTGTTTTTCTGTTTCCAGTGGGTTTTTTGCTCTATAAGTTAACCCCAACCTGGCAGATACTCTAAAAACGTGTGTGTCAACAGCCATGGCAGGTTTATTGAATACTACTGAGGCAATAACATTCGCAGTTTTTCGTCCTACGCCGGGCAACTTTTGCAGATCTTCAATTTCTGAGGGAACTATACTTTTATATTTTTCACTTAACATGCTTGCCATAGCTTTTAGGTGCTTAGCTTTATTATTTGGATATGAGCAACTTTTTATAAAATTAAAAATATCTTCCTGACTGGCATTTCCCATGGTTTTGGCATCGGGAAACTGGGCTAGTAGGGGTGGAGTAATCAGGTTTACACGTTTATCTGTGCATTGTGCAGATAATATAACAGCAACAAGCAAGCTAAACGGATCTTTATACTCCAGTTCTGTTTCGGCTATTGGAACATTTTCTATAAAATAGTTAATGATCTTTTTGAATCTTTCTTGTTTCCTCATTTTGATCTCAATCAACAGTTTCTAAACAATATGGGTAAAAATCATAAAGAAAATTTATATAATCAAAAATATTTTAATAAACACTATTGAACTTCCTAATTATTTAAGTAGTTTTGCATTGAAATATAGATGTTATGGCCTTTTTCTACTACTTTATTAACTTTTTTTATTTTGGTTTTGTAACCGAATAGGGATTTTTATATATAGTAGATATTGGGTCCCATTTCAGATGGGACTTTTTTTTTGTTGAAAATTACCAAACTCTAATTGAATATATTTCATTGATTAGCAATATGAAATGATAAAATATATTTACTAAAGCTTTCAACCAGATATAATGTAACGAGATTAGATATGGAAAAGGATAAATCAAAGAGTTACAGAATTGCCATCCAGGGAGGATTTGGTGCCTTCCATGAGATTGCTGCTCGCCATTATTTCAATACTGATGATATTGAAATAGTTCCAAGAAATACCTTTAAGGATCTTTTCAAGACTCTTAAGGAAAGAAAAGCGGATTATGGAATTATGGCGATTGAAAACTCGGTGGCAGGTAGCATTTTGCCAAATTACACATTGATAATGGAATCTAAGCGGAAAATTGTAGGTGAAATTTTCCTGCGGATAAGACAAAATCTTGTAGCTTGCCCTGGACAAAAAATATCTGACATAAAAGAGGTTTATTCACATCCAATGGCAATTTTACAGTGTCAGGCATTTTTTGATAACTATCCTGAAATACGTATGATTGAAAGTATGGATACAGCTTTAAGTGCAAGAGATATTATGGATGGAAACCAGAAAGGTATTGGTGCAATATCAAGTTCGTTGGCTGCTGAAAAATATGGACTTGAAATCCTCGCAGAGGGCATTGAAACCAATAAGATGAACTATACCAGGTTTTTAATACTTTCAGAAAATGGGAATCTTAATCCGGTTTCGGAAAATAACAAAACGTCCATATTTTTTTCATTATCGCATAACATAGGAAGCCTTTCAAAAATACTTTCAACATTATCTTATTATGATCTGAACCTGACTAAAATTCAATCGATGCCTATTGTTGGTAAAGAATGGGAATATCATTTTTATGTTGATATGATTTATGAGGATGAAGATATGTATCGTCAGGCTCTAGTTGCAATTAAACCTTTTACTGGAGATATGGGTGTTTTAGGAGAGTATAAGAAAGGAAAGAAAATATTATGATAATCTCCCCATCATCCCGTTTAGATTCTGTTCAGGAATACTATTTCTCGAAGAAGTTGAGAGAAATTGATGAGATGAATAAGAATGGTAGCAAAGTAATCAACCTGGGTATAGGAAGTCCAGACTTGCCGCCACCCTTACAAACCTTAAATAAAACAATTGAAAGTATTCAAAAGGATAATTCTCATGGATATCAAAACTATAAGGGAATCCCAAGGTTAAGGAATGCATTCGCGTCATGGTACAGAAAGTTTTATAATGTTACTGTGAACCCTGAAAGTGAGGTTTTACCACTAATAGGCTCTAAAGAAGGCATCTTCCATATTTCAATGGCTTTTTTAAATCCAGGTGATGAGGTTCTAGTACCAGACCCTGGGTATCCTACATATGCATCAGTTACAAAATTGGTGGGTGGAATAATCCAACACTATCCTTTGAAGGAGGAGAATAATTGGCTACCTGATTTTGAGGAACTTCAGAAACGAGATCTTTCAAAGGTTAAATTAATGTGGGTGAATTACCCTCATATGCCAACAGGCACAAAACCTACGATGCAGTTTTTTGAATCTTTAGTAGAATTTGGCAGAAAAAATAAAATACTTATTTGCAATGACAATCCATACAGCTTTATCCTGAATGATGATCCTTTAAGTATCTTATCAGTAGAAAACGCCTGGGAAGTGGCACTGGAATTGAATTCTTTGAGTAAATCCTATAACATGCCTGGCTGGAGGATTGGAATGGTATTGGGAGCTCAGCATTATATAAATGCTGTTTTGCAAGTTATAAGTAATATACAATCTGGTATTTTACTTCCATTGCAGGAAGGTGCAATAGCAGCCCTGGAAGCTCCTAAATCTTGGTTTGAAGAAATAAATGGAATATATAAAGAAAGGCGGCGATACGCCTGGGATATTTTTGATGAATTGGGCTGCGAATACAATAAAGATCAATCCGGATTGTTTATCTGGGGGAAAATACCTGAATCAGAAAAGGATTCAATAGCTATTTCTGAAAAGATTCTTATTAAATCCCGTGTATTTATCACTCCTGGTCAGATTTTTGGAAATCAAGGAAATAAATATTTGCGCATTTCACTTTGTGCCAATGAGGAGATGTTTAAAGATGCATTAAATAGAATTAAAAATAAACTATCAAATAAGTAAAGAAATGAATTCATCACTTGATATTGTAGATATTAAAATAAAAGGTAAAAGCATAGAAATGCCCCTATTTATTTCAGGACCTTGTAGTGCTGAAACTGAGGAACAGGTAATGGAAACCGGACATCGGGTAGCAGAGTTGGGTATCCCTGTTTATAGAGCGGGAATATGGAAACCTCGCACCAGGCCCGGTAATTTTGAAGGATTAGGCGCTGTAGCTCTACCCTGGTTGCGAAAGTTAAAAGAAGAAACTGGTTTGCTTATTGCCACAGAAGTGGCCAATGCCTACCACATAAAAGAAGCACTTGATCATGGTGTGGATATACTCTGGATAGGTGCTAGAACTACGGCAAACCCTTTTGCTGTGCAGGAGTTGGCTGATTATCTGGGAGGTAAGGATGTACCTGTATTTGTTAAAAACCCAATTAATCCAGATATTGATCTTTGGGTTGGTGCCCTTGAACGAATGAATAAAGCTGGATTAAAGAAACTTATGGCCATTCACCGTGGATTTTCTCATTATGGACAATCACCGTATAGAAATAAACCACAATGGGAAATACCAATTGAGCTTAAAAGAAGGTTTCCAAATCTACCAATAGTGGTTGATCCCAGTCATATTTGCGGACGACGGGAGCTTTTAAAGGAAGTGTGTCAAAAAGCAGCTGACCTTAACTTCGATGGTCTGTTTATTGAGTCTCATATAAATCCTGAATCAGCTTTGAGCGATCGTGCTCAGCAGGTGAAACCAGAGCAACTGAAGGAAATCCTTGACTCCCTAATTTGGAGAGATCCAAATGTAGTTGAAAATGGCTTAGTGCATGACCTGGAATTGCTGAGGCTGAAAATTAACCGATTAGATGATGAAATCCTTCATGTTTTCAGAAATAGGATGAATGTTGTGGAGAAAATTGGGGAATTCAAAAAGGAGAACAAAGTAACAATCCTGCAGACAACCAGGTGGTCTGAAATATTGGAGGAAAGAGTGGAGCTAGGGAAGAAGCTGGGTTTAAGTGAAGATTTTATTTCGAATATTTTCAAGGCTATCCACCAGGAATCCATCAACAAGCAGACAGTGATAATGAATAAATAAAACACTAGAAAGTTAAACCAGAATTAGGTAATTTCACAACTCAGTTTTTTCATTGAAAAAAATAAATCAATTGAAAACAAAAAGAATAGAAATAGTTGGAGAAAGAAGCTCATCATTAATTACAGTTGGTGAATCTTTTTCTAATGTTGGAAATTATTTGCCTGAAAATAATGTTTATATAATCACTGATCAGAATGTATTCGATTTGTACTCTCATGATTTTCCTGATTTTCCAGTTATAAAAATCAGGGCAGGAGAGGAATTTAAAGATCTGGATACTGTTCAAAATATTTTTAAGGAATTATTAGAGTCTGGGGCTGATCGCTATTCTTTTATATTAGCTGTTGGGGGAGGTGTTGTATGTGATATAGCTGGATTTGTAGCATCCACCTACATGAGAGGAATTCGTTTTGGATTTATTTCAACTAGCTTACTATCACAGGTAGATGCAAGCGTGGGTGGAAAGAATGGAGTTAATTTAGGCGATGTTAAAAATATTATTGGTGTATTTAATCAGCCGGAATTTGTATTGTGTGATCCTACTGTACTTTCTACCTTGCCTGAAAGAGATTTGATATCAGGGTTCGCAGAAGTAATTAAATACTCTTTAATATGGGATTTGGAATTATTTGTTGAAATTGAAAGGAACTTCAATAAACTCCTGAAATTGGATCCTGAATTTATTCAGAAAATAGTTTGGACATCCATAAATATTAAAAAAGAGGTTGTTGAGCAAGATGAATTGGAAGGAGGATTGAGAAGAATTCTGAATTTTGGCCATACCTTTGGACATGCCATTGAAAAAACGCATGGTCTTACCCATGGAGAGGCTATTGCTTTTGGAATGCTTTTGGCAGTATATATATCTGAAAAAGAAGGATTTTTATCAAAAATTGAGGCTGAACAAGTAAATAAAATAATACTCTCAACAGGTTTAATTGCTGATTTAGAATTAGATCGAGATCGCATTTTAAAAGCTCTTCAATCTGATAAGAAAAGAAAAGGGGATAGTATACAATTTATTTTGATAAATGGCATTGGAAAAGCCATTGACTGGCAAACTAATTTTAGTAAACTGGAAGAGTATTTTATTGAATGGGTTGATACAATCAGTTTAAAATAAATGGGCTAATTTATTTTCTAAATGACAACCAGGGTTATAAGTAAACGAGTAACAGGATCTCAAGTAAGCGGATCAATAATTGCTCCTCCATCGAAGAGTATGATGATTCGTGGTGTTGTTGCAGGCTTACTAGCCAAGGGAACAAGCTTGTTGCGGAACCCATCATACTGTGATGATGCACTGGCAGCTATGGAAGTCGCAAGGGGCTTAGGGGCAGCTATTGAGACAAATAGAGAGGGCGTTGTTATACATGGAGGTAGTGAAATTAGAAAGAAATCTCTTAATTGCCAGGAATCAGGTTTGTCTATAAGGATGTTTGCTGCTGTAGCAGCCTTGCATAATGAGGAAATATTATTGGAGGGTACAGGTTCACTAATTAGCCGTCCGGTTAATATGTTAGTTAATCCATTAAAGGAATTGGGAGTTGGAATAGAAACAACCAATGGTTATTTACCAATTAGGGTTAAAGGGCCTATGAAGGGAGGCGAAACAAAGGTCGATGGCTCCCTGTCTTCACAATTCTTAACTGGTTTATTGATGAGTCTGCCACTTGTTGGTGCTAATTCAAAAATCTCGATACATAATTTAAAAAGTAAGCCTTATATCGATATGACAATTAGGCTTATGAAAGATTTTGGGGTAACTGTGGAACACGCTGATTATGATGAATTCTTTATCGAAGGCAACCAATCTTATAAGCCCCGTGAGTATATCATTGAGGGAGATTGGAGTGGAGCCGCTTTTTTATTGGTGGCCGGAGCAATTGGAGGGGAACTTTTAGTTACAAATCTTGATACCAGCTCAAATCAGGCAGATATAAAAGTCTTAGAAGCTCTTAGAATGGCAGGAGCGAAATTGGAGATTAACAACAATTCAGTTAAAGTTTCTCAAGGAAACTTGAAATCATTCTCCATGGATATAATCCATTGTCCTGATCTGGCACCACCCCTGGTTGCACTTGCTTCATTTTGTAAGGGCAAAAGTAGGTTAACTGGTGCCAAAAGATTATTTGCAAAGGAAAGCAATCGGGCTAAAACACTTCAGCAGGAATTTGCTAAACTCGGTATTAAGGTAGATATAGAAGAGGATGAAATATTTATAACTGGTGGCAAGATTAGGAGTGGTGATGTATATTCACATGGTGATCACAGAATCGCTATGGCAGCTGCAATTACTGCTATCGGGGCGAAAGTCCCCATAATTATTGAAAAAGCAGAGAGTGTTGCAAAATCATGGCCTGGTTTTTTTGATGATCTTATAAAAATTGGAGGAATTGTAAATGAATAACTATGGACGCATTTTCAGGGTATCTATTTTTGGTGAATCACATGGATTATCTGTCGGAGTTGTAGTAGACGGCTGTCCCCCAGGTATTGACCTTATTCCTTCTGATTTTGAGGACGACTTAAGTCGAAGACGTAGCGGTGCAAAAGGTACTACACCACGCACTGAACCTGACATACCAGAGATAATTAGCGGAGTCTTTAACGACAAGACCACCGGGGCTCCATTGACAATTCTATTTCGAAATACCAATACAAAATCAAAAGACTATTCTCAGTTCGTAAAAATCCCAAGGCCTGGTCATGCAGACTTTGTTTCAGATAAAAAGTACAATGGCTTTAGTGATTACCGGGGGGGAGGGCATTTTTCTGGCAGGCTTACACTAGGATTAGTAGCAGCAGGTGTTATAGCAAAAAAGGTGGTTGGCGAAATGAATATTGAAGCAAAATTAATCGAAGCTGGAGGTTTGATTGATATTGAAAAGGCTATTGAAGAAGCAGTTATAAATAATGATTCTATTGGAGGAATTGTCGAGTGTGTTGTAAAGGGGTTACCTATTGGCCTGGGTGAACCGTTTTTTGATTCAGTTGAAGCCGTTATCAGTCATCTTGTATTTTCAATTCCTGCAATAAAGGGAATTGAATTCGGATCAGGATTTGAAGCTTCCCGGATGCAGGGTAGCAAGCATAATGATGCTTTTATTGATAAAAATGGCACAACAGCTTCTAATTATGCAGGTGGCATTAATGGTGGTTTGACCAATGGCAACGAACTGGTTTTTAGAGTTGCTGTTAAACCTACTTCCAGCACAGCTAAGAAGCAAAAAACCATGAATATGGAATCGGGTCAGATTGCGGAATTAGAAGTAAAAGGAAGACATGATCTTTGCATTGCATTGAGAGTTCCGGTAGTTGTTGAATCAGTAACAGCTTTAGCCCTGGCAGATTTTATACTTCTAAGGAAAAGCCAGATATAGTAGTAAAAAAGCAATTATTCAAAAGCTAATATGAAGATTTTAATTCTTGGTGCAGGGAAAATGGGAGCATGGCTAGCTGAGTCACTTTGTTTAGAACATGAGGTTGGGATATATGACCCTGTTAGAGAAAAATTACGCTATATTTTTAAAACCCAAAGATTTTTGGATTACAAGGAATTTGAAGAGTTTCAGCCTGAATTATTGATTAATTCAGTTGATCTTCAACATACTATCAAAGTATTTAAGGAAGTTCTTCCCTTTATTCCTGAAAATTGCATTATATCTGATATAGCTTCGGTGAAAAATGGCCTCAAAAACTATTACCTGAATTCTAACCGGAGGTTTGTATCAACCCACCCTATGTTTGGTCCAACTTTTGGGAATGTGAAAGAACTTGAGAATCAAAATGCTATTATAATTGAAGAATCAGATGAAGAGGGTAAGGCCTTTTTTAGAAAGTTTTATAGCTCTTTTAGCATAAATATCTTTGAGTATAGTTTTGAAAAGCACGATGAAACTATAGCTTATTCTCTTTCTATTCCATTTGCTTCATCCCTGGTTTTTGGATCATGTATGAAAGAATTAGAAGTTCCAGGTACAACTTTTAAGAAACATTTAAATATTTCAAGGGGGCTGCTATCTGAGGATAATTACCTTCTTTCCGAAATACTTTTAAACCCCTATACCACAAGTCAGATTGAGAACATTCAGGAAAAGCTGAACAAACTAATTCAAATGATTGATGGTAGGGATACAGCAGGAATTCATGAGTTCTTTTCAGAGATTCGCAAGAATATTGGGATGCCTTAAAAAAAAACAGAAGGTCAATTTTATCAAATAAAATTCAGATTATTTCAATCTGAAAAAGATTTTTGGTGTTTTCTGATATTTTAAATCGATCATCAATTCTTTGACCAATAACCCAGACAATATCATCATTGGAAATAAGGAGCCAAATATTTTCTTTTTCTACTATGGAAAGCTTCTTGTCAATAAAAAAATCACTTAACTTTTTAGTGTGTTTCATCCCAAGAGGTTTAAATTGATCTCCCTCTTTCCATTTTCTTAGCCTTAGTGGGAACTTTAGAATGTTCATATCTACCGTGGCAATTTTATTGGAGGATGGAATTATAAATTGACTATTGTAGGATAATTTCCGGAATGATAATTTGATTGGAAATTCTAATGTTTGTGCTTTTGAATCGATATTGTATTCAATATTATCTTCATCTTTAATCTGACTAATAACCAGGTTCTCTCTATCCTTAACAAGCCTGTGAGTAGACGAATAAAAAAGTTTCCCTGAATGTGAATTCAATGAGTCAATAATATTAGGGATTATTTGGTGAGGAAATCCATATTGCGTTAAAATTTCATATAAGAGGGTTTGAATATGTCCATGTTGATCTAATTTCTGAATATTTATTAAAATATTTTCACCCTCATTGCTAATTATGTGCTGCTTGGAATTAGAAACCTGATCAAAAAGCAGATCACTCGTTTTTCTCAGGTTATGAATAGTTTCTAATATATTTTTCTTAAAACTTGGATTTAAATTTTCAAATTCAGGAATAAGTTTATGTCGAATTCGATTTCGCTTATATTTAATCATTGCATTGCTTGAATCCTCAACAAATTGGATGTTATTTTCCTTTTGATAATTTTCAATCTCCAATCGGCTGGCAAAAAGCATAGGTCTGATAAGATTCCCACTTTTAGTCTTAATCCCTGTAAGTCCTCTAATGCCAGTTCCCCTTGCAAGGTTTATCATAAAAGTTTCAATTACATCATCCTGGTTATGAGCCAGGGCAATTAAATCATAGTTATGTTCATTACGGATTTCGTCAAACCACTTATACCGCAGATCTCTGGCCGCCATCTGGATAGAAATCTTATTTTTAATGGAAAATTCCTCAGTATTAAACCTTCTGTGGTGAAATGAAATTTTATTTTTTAAAGCATATTCTTTAACAAAATTCTCATCCCTTATTGATTCCTTATCTCTCAACTGAAAATTACAATGTGCTATTCCAAAATTTAATTCGGCTTTAGAGAATAAATCCGTCATGACCATTGAATCAATCCCTCCACTTACGGCCAACAGAATCTTTTCATTTTCATGAAAAATATCATAATCCGAAATAAACTTTGCAAATTGTTCAAGCATTTTATGGCAATTGACTTAATGGAGTCAGAGTTATAATTATGAACTTCAAAGATATCAGATAGTTGAAGATTAAAAAAGTCTGTGAGGTACAAATGTTTTTTAAAGTGAGGAGGTAGGAAACAAAAAAGGTTGCTCCAATGGGAACAACCTATTAGTATTGGGATCTATAATCTTATTTTGAAGCGAGGTACTCAGCAACACCTTCCTGGGTAGCTTTCATCGCACTTTCACCTGGATGCCAGTCAGCCGGGCAAACTTCACCATACTTTTCAAAATACTGAAGAGCGTCTACCATTCTTAAGACTTCCTCAACACTTCTTCCAAGTGGCATGTCATTTACAACCTGATGACGAACAAGACCTTCCTTATCAATTAGGAATAAGCCCCTATAAGCCATAGGAGTACCATCGAAGCTAATCTTCCCATTATCATCATAATCGTACTCCCCGGCAAGAACATCATAGTTTTCGGCTATGGTTTGTGCCTGGTCTGCAACCAATGGATATTTAACTCCTTTTATACCACCATCATTTAATTCGGTTTGAAGCCATTTCCAATGACTAAACTGAGAATCAACTGAACAGCCAACTACTGCAACATTTCTTTTTTCAAAATCCTCTTTCTTATTTTCAAAAGCAAGAATTTCTGTTGGACAAACAAATGTAAAATCAGCCGGATAGAAATAGAATATCACATATTTCTTTCCCAGATATTGATCCAATGAAAACCCTTCAACCATTTCCCCTCCGTTAACTACAGCAGGAGCTTTAAAGGATGGAGCTTTTTTACCAACTAATACAGCCATAATAGTAAATGTTTATTTATCGTTTATAATTTATTTATTTGCTGCAAAAATAGTGAATTTGAATCTATTTTTAATGAAAAATGTCCAAATAAGATATTTCTTCAGTAAAATCGCTGTAACTACTTTTATTTAAATTCAAGAATCTCCGGGCGGTTAACATTGAAGCCTTCCGGGCGGTAATATCTTTCTCCAGAAACATCTAATAATACTCGTTTTGTAAAATCTGCAGAAAGAGTTGGGTAAATAGCCAAACGGATTTGCAGAGTTTTAAACGAAAGATTTTCATTCCTGATCCTAACTCCAATACCAACCCCTGTATGAATTGGATTATGAAAGAAGTCATTATTTGATTCGCCAATTAAACCAACATCAGCAAAAGTGTAGAATGTAAACCTGAAACCTGCGAGGTAATATGGAGAAAAGAATACTGTTTCAAGGTTAACAAACAAACGCTGAGTACCTCTAACCCCATAAGACCATAATCCTCTGATGCCATTGTTGTTTCGGATATATATATTTTCATCACTGTAGCGCCTGATTCCATTGGTGTAATCGAAATTAACGAATTGTCTGATTTTAAATCGGTTGGCCGCGATTAAATGCGAGAAGTAGTTAACTTTTGCCTGGAACAGGCCTCTTTCAAAGGTATCATGTCCAAGTAAACCCCCAATTGATGCTTTAAGATACAAATAACCTAATCGGGGATAAATTTTCCCATGAGAAAGGCTTAAACTACTGTAATACCTATCATAAAACTCGTTGTTCTCCCAGCCACCTGTGATCTCAAATAATGCCCCATAAGGGATATCCTCAGTTTTGCCAAAATTATATATCAAGTGCATTTTATAAAAGTTCTCCCTTGAAAAGGCAATACTACCTAGATAAAGCTCGTACTTTTGAAGGTAATGGTATTCATTGTTTGTTATATCAGGCCGATCATGAACATGGTTATTAATAAATCTCCCGGAAAAAATTAATCGGTCTCTTTCCCCAGCAAGCTTAAAAGCTCTTCCAAACCAGTAATCCTGATAAACATAGCGTAAACGATAAGTAGAATCGGGGTTAACATTAACCGGAGGCTCATACAATAAAGTATCAAATTTATCATTCGTATAGGTAACGCTATTAGAAAACCCATAGGAGTATTTTATTTTAGGGGAAACAAACTTATGCTCTGCTTGAATTCCTATCTGTTCAGAATGAAAGGCGTTTAGGTAATTTATTTGGGCCTTAATAAAGGAACCAAATAAGTTTTGAGATGAGTAATTAGCTCCATATCCCCAACTGGGAGATTCTTGGAAATCATAAAAAACCTGAGCTTGAATTCTATGTCCTATTCCAAATAAATTTTGATCATAAACATCGAAAACCCCAGCTTGAATATGGGTTGGGTAAAAACCAAATCCAAATGAATATTGATCTTTTGTAAGGACAAGAATATCAACCTCGTAGGATGAAATGGGGACGATCAGTATTCTGGCATCCTGTATAAAGGGTAAATCTCTTAAAATTCTTTCATTGTCAGAAATTTCATACGGATCTAGCACATCTCCTTTTTTTATCAGGAGGTTGTTGATAATGACTTTATCTCTTGTCTTTGAATGTGATTTGTTTAAGAAGGTTTCCAAGGAGGTTGATTCCCGGAATACCGTGTCATTAATTCCAGGCCCGAATGGATCAGCCTTTGCCAGCCGAATATTTCTTATTGTCTTACCAGAGTATTCGACAAATCGTGATTCACTTTTTTCATTGTCACCTTCTTGTGTTTCATTTGATGAGTTTTGCATTACCAACATATGTAACAGATTATTAATAAATGGCCTTTTCTCAGCCCAAAGATAGAGAGAGTCATAAACACTTTTTGCCTTCAGATTTTGTTCATATGTAGTAGTGTAAGGAGTATTGGCGGGTACTATTATAAGTGTGTCTTTGTTAGCATAATAAGCTGAATCATCATAAATTATAAACTCTCCAGTGCGAAGTAGGATTGTATCGTTATACAGGTTGAAACCCACAGAGTTATTGCTATAGGATATTCCTGTCAGGTTTAGAAATATAATTAATCCGAAGATTAATCTAAAAGCTGATCTCCGGTATATGTCAATATATTGTGTCATTTTAGACAAATAGCCTAAAGTACTTTACATTAAATATATATTAAACGCTTGTGATTAACAAATTTATACTAAAATTTAAAAGTGTTCATACTTCTGATAAATTGAGAATGGACAAAAAACCCGGAGTTATTTTAATCCGGGCCTTTGTTCCAACGTTAATTTCCTTATAATCCAACAATTTCTTTCCCCTGTGAAAATCTTATATCTCTTGGGATTCCTGCATTCGAGATTCGATCCAAATCTTTCTCCAGATCAGCCCTGATATATCCTTTTTCTTCAATCATCTTTTTAGCTTCATCATAATTTCCATTTCCCTGGATTATAATTATTTCATTAGCAAGATCATTCATGGCTAACTTCATTTTTTCAAAATCTACCCTGTAAGTTCCGAACTCCTTGTCTTTAGTAAAAGCTCCTTTTTCCTGGAAATAATAAAATCTTACCATATTGGCTTTACCGTGTGAACTTGCAACTCCAAATCGAACAGATCTGAAAATACTGGTCATGAATGTAACGTAATTATCCATTAAGTCTTTTTCTCCTAACTCACCCATATCTGCAAGTTGAGTTACCAGAAACAGACCCAGAATATCAGCTTTCCCTTCTTCTAATGCACTATATTGCTCTTTAAGGGCAGTACGCACAACTCCTTTATTGTTTATGGTATTTTTAATGCCAAGACCGTGAGCAACTTCATGAAACATAGTATTCTCGAAAAATGCATCAAATTTAACGTGCTGTCTTTGGTCTTCTGCTATCATAATCTCGCTAATCGGTACTAAAATCTTTTCAAATTTATATTTCATCGAGTTTTTTAACTGCAATTTTCGACTTCCTTTTTCAATATGTACTCTCTCGTCATTTGGAAGATTAATTGCAATTGTTTTACTGCCGGCATTACAATCCCCAGCATAAAATATTGCATCATAAGCTCCTAAATCAGAATCACTTCCAGGAACTTCCTGTTTGTAAAGTTCGGGTACTGGCAAGGCCAATTGCAATTTAGGGAGCAATGAGGCAAACCTGTCAAGTTTATCACTCCACTCTTTATCCTTAAGTAAAACATAACATTCATAAGCTGTTTTATATCCATATAGACCATCTTCATAATTTTCAATTGGGCCAATTACAACATCAATATCATTGGTTTTCATGTCCATCCAGGCAAGGTCTGATGATAAATAATCATCGGTAAGAATTGCTTCGGATCTCAATTCAAGGTATTTTTTAAAACCAGGATCTTCTGCCAATTCTGAAGCTTTTATTAGAAGTTCAGAGATTTGAGAAACTTTTTCAGCATATTGAACATTGTAAGGAATAGTAATTAAATTACCATTTTCATCGCGACGAATTACAGTGTACAAATCCGATTTATTTTCATCGCCAAAGTTGTCAAATTCTTCTTTTGTCATATCTGAAGGATAGAATTGGGCACCTGGAGGTTTGGGACCAAAATCACTTAGAAATGGTTCATTGCCATTTAACCTCTCCCAAGGACCATAATTAATTTCAAGAAACATCTTTTCAGAATCATCACTAACGGAGTTCATAAGACTTTCTTTATTGCCAAATGATTGCTCCCAGAATATTTCGTCAACCTGGGCTGCAGCATCAATCAAATAAGACAATAACTGCTTTTGATTATCTGAAAGATTATTTAATAGATCAGAATTTAGTTCAACCGGTGTAAATTCATTCACTTTGGCTTTTAAGTCAGAAGGACTTTCATCAACTTTAGGTTCTATCTGGCAAGCAGATAGAAGGATTGTAAACACTACCAGGAATATCCATGAATATTTCTTTTTCATTGTTTCTAATTGTTTGAATGATTGTAAATTATGTTATTAGCGAAGTGATTAATCTCAAATTTAAATACTGAAAATAAAACTGTTTAACCTCCATCTTCCGAAATATCATCTGAATTAAACTGAAAACCAAGCCTTTTTCCGGTCTTAAGCTGTGAAATATTCATTTTTTCAGAAAGCTGGCGGACTGTTGCTATCTTAACATTTTCATAGGGAGGCACGAGTAGGTCAAAAGCCAGGGCATAACCCATTGCTCTTGATATTATTTTTCTCAAAATAGATTTAGTAATCTTTGTCTTTCCAAATGTTTTGTATTGGTAGCCTGTCTGTCTCTTTCCCTCTACGAAAATATGATTATTCCTATTTATAAATATCCTTGCAATTAAATACCCGAGGTCATCCAATCTCTGATAACGAAAAGAATCATCGAGGAAATTGTAAATATTTATTATACCACAATAAGAATTAAGTGGGTCTTCTTTAAGGTAAGGAGATTCCCAGACTTTATTTTCTCTGTCGAATTCAAATATATTTGAATGCATACTAAAAATAAGAATATCACCTGCTACTCTTATCTGTGCAACAAAAACTCCTTTATCCGAAAATTCGAGGCTTACCCTTTCATTTGTGTTAGATAACTGGTCATTGAAATCATTGGTAATATTCACCAGAATTTCCTTAAGTGTATTAAAAGCAGCTATGGTATTAGCATATACCAATTGTTTAACACCGGATTTCAAAGACAGAGCCTCGATAATCTTGCTTTCCTCTTTAGTGGCAGTCATATATTTGAATTAGATAAGTTGTTGAAAATGTAAATTTAGCAAAGTTTTTGCATGAATTTAAACTTCAAGAGTAAATCCTGTACTCAACAACTTAAGGGAGCAAAACGAAAAGGAACTTTAGAGGCCTTTAATATGCTTTTGCGAATAATACTCTTCTGCTTGAAGGGTTTCCCGAAAATACACACTTACCTGGCTCTTCTTTTGAATCTAAAGGAATACAGCGGATGGTTGCCTTAGTCTCCTCCTTTATCTTTTGTTCTGTTTCCTGTGTGCCATCCCAATGAGCATAAACAAATCCCCCGGTACCATTAATGATTTCTTTGAAATCCTCCCAGGTATCAACTTTATGCGAGTTCTCGGTTCTGAAGTTGAACGCCTTATTATATATGTTTTGCTGCATTTCTTTCAATAAATCCTCAATCATACCCACTACTTCAGTTTGAGAAACAGTTTTCTTTTCAAGTGTGTCACGCCGGGCAATTTCAATTGTGCCATTTTCGATGTCTCTTGGGCCGATGGCTAATCTGATTGGAACACCTTTTAATTCATATTCAGCAAACTTCCAGCCTGGTTTATGGGTGTCACGATCGTCATATTTTACACTTATATATTTGTCTTCCAGTTCTTTTTTTATTTTTAAGGCTACTTCCCCAAGTTCATTCAATTGCTCTGATCCCTTATAGATCGGAACAATTACTACCTGAATAGGAGCAAGTTTTGGCGGTAAAATCAGACCATTGTCATCAGAATGAGCCATTATTAATGCACCCATAAGCCTTGTAGACACTCCCCATGAAGTAGCCCAAACAAGATCAAGTTTTCCTGTTTTGTCGAGAAACTTAACATCAAATGCTTTTGCAAAATTCTGTCCGAGGAAATGGGAAGTGCCAGACTGAAGTGCTTTACCATCTTGCATTAACGCTTCAATGGAGTATGTTTCAAGCGCCCCAGCAAACCTTTCCGTTTCAGTTTTGGTACCTTTAATAACAGGAATAGCCATAAATTCTTCGGCAAAACGGGCATACAGATCAACAATCTTTATTGTTTCTTCTACAGCTTCTTTTTTGGTAGCATGGGCTGTATGACCCTCCTGCCATAGGAATTCAGTAGTTCTAAGAAATAAACGAGTTCGCATTTCCCATCGAACAACATTTGCCCACTGATTAATCAAAATTGGAAGATCGCGATATGATTGAATCCAGTTTTTATAGGTATTCCATATTATTGTTTCTGAAGTTGGTCGAATGATCAATTCTTCCTCTAACTTAGCATCCGGATCAACAATAACACCTTTACCATTTGGATCATTTTTTAATCTGTAATGAGTAACAACAGCACATTCTTTGGCAAATCCTTCTACGTGACTAGCTTCTTTGCTAAAAAAGGATTTTGGTATGAATAAAGGAAAATAAGCATTGCTATGACCAGTATCTTTGAACATCTTGTCAAGCTGTGCCTGCATCTTCTCCCAGATTGCATAACCATATGGTTTGATTACCATACAACCTCTTACAGCAGAATTTTCAGCCAAGTCTGCCTTAATTACTAAGTCATTGTACCACTGTGCGTAATCCTCTTTTCTGCTGGTTAAAACTTTTGCCATTTTAATTTTTGGTATGAATTTTGAACTTTAATTGATCAAAGTCAACAAACGAGTTGCAAAATAAATAAAAATTAACAACAAAAGGAGGGTGTCATGAAAACAAAATTTAAAATATCAGCAATAGCAGCAATCATGATTTTTATGGTGCAGGCTACATTTTCATCTCCATCTGAAATAATCACAAACCAATATACCGATGGATATAATGGATACGGACACAAAAAGAAAGTCGTTGTAAACAATCATTATAACAATAATATGTACGATTTTCAGTATTCATCCAGAATAAAGAGGTTTCATGGTCCTTATGTTAATGTAAATTATTATGGATCATGTTTCACAGATTCCTACTATTTTTCATATGAGTCTGCTTACTTTGGGTGGAGTATGTACAGCCAACCATTCTGGGGTGGTATGTATGTCGGAATTTTTTATGGTACTCCTTATTATAGACCGTATTATCGGACATGGAACTCTGTAAATTACTATTCCAGAAATGTTTATAGCAGCTATTATTACGGATACTATCCTAGACCGGTTCATTACAATTACTGGAGTTCTAACAGATATCCTGTACCTTATTACTCAAGTAGATCTTATTACCAGTCGAACAGATACAGTAACTATTCAAACAGAAATAATTATTCTGGTTCAAGTTATAGCAGTTCTAACAGATACAATAGAACCAGTAATTCTAATAATCAAACTGGTAAAGTAGTTAACAGTAGCAAGACTCATATAAATAATATTACAGTTAATAATAACAACTCAAGAGTTAGAGGAAACCAAAACAATAATAAAACACATATAAATAATATTAACGTAAACAATAATAACTCGAGAGGATCGAAAAGCAAAGTAAACAAACCAATAAATCGGAATAACAATGGAAACAAAGGGAATAATTCCATTAGAAAAGCTCCGGTTAAAAATGTAGGAAGTAGTACTAACAGATCAATAAACACAAATAATAGAATAGTTAGACCAAATCAATCAAACAATAAAGCCATATCTTATAATGGTTCATCGAGAAATTCAAATTATCGTTCAGTAACAAACAAATCATTTAATAGAGTTGGCGAATCGAAACAAGGTGCCAAGTCCTACAGCAGTCCCGTGAAAGTCAATAACCAAAGTCGGAATGTGGTAAAGGCCAGGTCAACAAGTACAAATAGAAGTGCTTCGCCTCAGGTAAGCAGGACCCATTCAGGTTCAACCAGCAAGGCACGATCTAATGTAAGTGTTCAGAATAAATCAAAATCACAATCTCCTGGTTTTAGCCGTAGTAATAATACAAACTCAAGCAATGCAAAGAACGATCAAGCCAGGAAAAGAAGATAATTTCTGATACCAATTTACTAAGCAGGGATAATTTCCCTGCTTTTTTTTGAGCCTCTAATAAAGAGAATTGAATCTATCGATGATTTAATTTAGAGTGTAGTTAAATAATCGTGGGAGACAAAATAATTTTTTCAAAGAGGATTGCATTGTTTATTTTTTTTTATTTTTACATGTAAATGTTAATAACCTGCAACTATTTTTAATTGATTTTTTATTATTCTTACACTTTGGTATGAAATTTGTTTAAATATTGTTAAACACACTAAATTGTCGGGAGGAACAATTATGAAAATAAAATTTACCATATTATTAGGCATTGTAATAGTGTTAGGATCTTGTTCCTCAAGTTCTTATCTCGCTGATGATGTCTACTATTCTCCTAAGGACGAAAAAAGGGCTGCAAAGAATAGTGGTAATGTAGCCACCTATGCAGTTGCAGAGGCTGTTCCCTCGAGTCAAGGGTTTGAGAGTGCTACCTACACAGAACCAGGTGGCACAGTTAGTGGAGTTTTAAATGGAGATACCCTTGAACTTGAAACTTTTGAATATGAAAATGGTGATAAGGAGCTGGTAGTGAATAATTATTATGATAATTACTACAGCGATAATGTTAGCTATTCTTCAAGATTAAATCGATTCTATGGCCCATCTGTTGGACTTGGATACTATTCTCCATACTATAATCCATGGTCATATGGTCCATCCTTTTCTCTTAGTATGGGGATGGGTTTTGGGTTTGGATTCGGTTTTGGTTACGGATACGGATACGGTGGCGGTTATTATCCTGGTTACCCATATTACTCATATTATCCACCCTATTATGGTGGAGGCTGTTATTACCCATGCTATCCTTACTATGGATATGGTGGAGGACCAGTTTACATAAGTGATGGTGGATCAGGTTATACTTCAACACATAGAAGATCTTATTCTACTGGAAGAGAAATGACATATGGAACGGGAGGAACAAAATCAGCTAGCCTCTATAATAATACGGCTACCAGGAGAAGGGGAGCTACTGCATCAGCGGAAAATACCAGACTTAAGTCAAATACTGTATCTACTTCAGCTGCACCAGGAAACAGGCGCAATATTGAAAGCAGAAGTGTTTCGGCTACTGATATAAGAACCACCAGGACACTTCCAAGCAGAAATAATAATTATGCACAGGCTCAAAATCGTTCTGCGAATAGTACAGCAAATCGAACCCCACAGAGTTCTGCAAAAAGAATTCCTGCTAAAACTACTCAATCTGCACAGACAAGTACTAATAGAAACGCAGTTCAGCAGGGAAATACTACTCAAAAGAGATATATACCTAGGTATTCAACTCCAAAAACAACAACGAAACCTAGTTACAATAGCTCTACAAATAAAAGATCAGTAACTACTACAAGACCTTCTTCTGTTACTCGTCAAGGTTATGTGCCTTCAACGAATAGCAGATCTAGTTTTTCTTCTCCTTCAAGAACAAATACCAGGAGCACAACTAGAAGTTATACTCCCAGCTCTTCGGGTAGGAGCTATAGCAGTCCAAGTAGAAGTAGTAGTAGCTCAGGACGAAGTTATACTCCTTCATCCTCAAGTTCAGGATCAAGGTCTTCAGGATCTTCTGGAACTTCACGTTCATCCGGTTCATCTAGCTCTGGTGGAAGAAGAAGATAAACAAAAATCCTTATTTATTGTAACAGACTGCCTGTTAGTCTATTCAGAATAATGTTAACTTAATCTTTAAACACAATGAAAAGGTTATATATACTTTCTATATCATTTTTTCTAAGCTTGCTTATTAGCAATGCTCAGAATGAAACTGATGCGTTGAGGTATTCACAAGTTTTTCCAGGCGGTACAGCACGAGCAATGGGAATGAGTGGGGCCTTTGGGGCATTTGGAGGTGACTTTTCAACTTTGAGTATTAATCCGGCCGGAATTGGTGTATATCGATCATCCGAATTCACTTTTACTCCAGCTATGAACTGGAATTCTGTTACTTCTCAATACCTGGGTAACACATCAGAGGAAAATGCTTCGAATTTTTTTCTGGGTAACGCAGGATTTGTATATTCTTATCTTACAGGAAAGGACAAGGGTTTAGTTTCTGTTAATTTTGGTGGTGGATACAATCGGGAAAATAATTTTTCGCAAAATATTGTGATGCAGGGAGTTAACAATTCAAATTCCTTGCTTGATTATTTTGCAGGCAATGCTGATGGTACGAGTTATAATGATTTGTATCCCTTTGAGGAAGGGATTGCATGGGATGTTTATATGATAGATACTGTTAGAGGTCAGCCTCTTAACTATGAAACTGTATATTCCTTGTGGGGTGATAATCCAAATTCAACTTATGGGCAGGTTCAACAGCGTACAATTTCCTCCACCGGAGGTGCAGGAGAATATGTAATTAGCCTTGGAATGAATTTAAGCAATATTTTTTATCTGGGAGGTACCCTGGGAATTCATTATCTCAATTACCGTCAGGAAATGAACCATGATGAGTATGATCCTGATGGTTCTATAGAAGAATTTGATTATTTCACTTTTAATGAACTTTTATATACCAGGGGCTCAGCTGTAGGCTTTAAGCTTGGTTTTCTTTTGAAACCAATTCAATTTCTTAGAATCGGTGGAGCAGTTCATTTTCCTTATAAGTACAAGTTAAGTGAAACTTATTCCACCTACATGGTGTCAGGTTTTGATACTCCAGTTGATGGAGTAAGTGAATATGAATCAGCATCACCCGAGTCAAATTATCGTTATGCTTTATCTACCCCTTTTAAGGCAATAGGTAATATCGGATTTCAGATATTTAAATTAGCCTTAATTGATGTCGATTTTGAATATGTTAATTATTCTAGCATGAGACTTCGTAATGGAAGTGATGGATATGACTTCATGGATGAAAATCAGAATATAACCGAAGCTTATAGAGATGTTCTAAATTTGAGGGCAGGTGTTGAGTTTAGAGTTCAGGCATTCTCTCTGCGTGCCGGTGCTGCATATTATGCCAGTCCTTATGCTGAAACGGAAGCTAATAAAGATGCAGACTATCTGGGTTTTTCAGGGGGCATCGGTTTTAAGCAAAAGCAATTTTTCTTTGATCTGGCTTATGCATATGCTGGCCATAGAGAGCAATACTATATGTATCCTAATACCCAACCGGTTGTAAATGATTTTAATAAGAACTCTGTTCTGGCTACATTAGGATACAAGTTCTAGTCAGATCAACATATAATAAAAAAAAAGAGGGATCAATTTGATCCCTCTTTCCTTTTCGAAAAAAAACAAATTATTAATCCCTATGCGGAGCGCATAGTTTACCGTTATTATAGTCATCCAACATAGTATGCCAATATCCTGCTGCCTCCTGCCAAATGTCAGAATTAGCCTCTACTCCACTTCCAATTTTGTTTTCAGCCATCCACGTGTCAGCATTTGCAATTATTCCATCAATACAGATTGAACAATTTCCGATCATTACATTTAGTTTTGCAGATACTAATTGTTCAAACATATTATAGGTTTTGTCACCTTTTCCAGGTGCATCCATAAGGTCAATAGCTTCCTTCTTACTATATGTTATTCCTCCTATGGTAATTACATCCACAGGCCATGCACTGGAATGATTTCGCCAATAACCCTGTGTTCCTGTTCCAGGTGAATCACCACAACAATTCTGTACGCAGTATTCGTAGCCTTCCAGCCATGGATACTTATATTCATTCTCTATATTTAAGAATGCCCTTGGATAGGCCTTTCCTCCATCTGAATTGCTGACCCTAACTTTGGTTGCAATTCCAAAACATTCAGGAAGATTTTTTAATTCTAGGATCCTTGATACTGAAACAGGTTTGTCTTCGTATGTTTTAGTTACAACGTTTCCAGCATGCCAGTTAATGTTAATACCATTTTCCAAGTATTCAAGATTGTTATAATCCCCAATAAATAGGTAGGTAGCATCGAAACCCCATCCTTTTTCAATCATATCTTCATTTAAGTCATATTGAATATACAAGAATTCCGCATCATTTGACACAGTTACTGCTCCATAGGCAAAATCCTGATAATACCATAATTCAAAGGTATGCACCTCTCCACAGCTTGTCTGAAGTATAGTTTGAAAAGGTTCTAGCTTTCTTTTTTTCCTTGAGGATGATTTAAGTGATTTTAATACGACTTCATCATTTAATTCGGTCTTGTCATTTAATTCCAATTCAGCTTTGGTTATTTTTGTATCCTCCTTCTCACAGGAAACAAAAGCAAAAAAAGTGATTAAAATTCCAATTGTAAAGATTTTTGTTTTCATGATTGTTAATGATTGAGATTAATAATTGTTGTTGTTTTTTCTGCTTCAAGTATATCCAATTAACCAGGCCAATACCCTTAATTATTGACGAATTAAGCAATTGATTTGATTAAAGGATGAGATTTGGTGATAAGAATATATGAAGAAAAGTGGTGAGAATTGAAAAAGAGAGGAATCGAGTGGACCCCTCTCTTTAACGTGAATCTATTAAGTCTAGTTGGGCATTATACAAACCTCATTATGCAATGCGGTTGCCAGAAACCTGGATCCCTCCTTCTATAGGGATATATTTAAATGCCCCATATTCTGCTCCTAATCGGAGCTGCATGACTGGACGCAGTACTCATAATTTTGCATCCAGGGATATTCAAGTACTCCGTCTACATTGATAAATGCTCGCGGACTTATGTTCGAACCATTCGGATCAGGATTATTAAGCTTTACCTTTGTGGCAAACCCAAAACAATCGCTAAGCTCATTCAAGGCAAAAGCTTTTACAATAACAGGCAAATTTCCATCATATATTTCCATTGTAATTGCCTCATTGTACCAATCAACGCTACCATTTTCAAGTTTGGGTAAATCATTGTAATCGCCCAGGAAAAGGTATGTTGAATGTATACCCCAATCTGCCTCAGCCAGATCATCGGCTACTGTATATACAATAAATAATGAATCTTCATTATTATACATTTCAACTGTACCATATAGTGTGGATGAATAGTACCTTAACTCAAATGAATGAACGGTACCACAATATTCATTGTAGGTTGTAGTAGTATCCTGCTTTGTAGTATCAGCCGGATCTGTTATGTTGTCAAGGATCTCCTTATCATCAAGCTCCTTCTTTTCTTTTTCAGGCGAATCATTCTCACATGAAATAAATGCGATGATCATGAATGCCACACCCAATTTTAATAAAAGTGTTTTCATAATATTCAATTTTAATTAAAACTTATTCCTTTGGTTTTTGCTTCTGTTTGTAAGTTTATTCAGAATCTGAATCCGGAACCCTTAATCTTTGATGAATGAAATGAAATCTTACATGAAATATAAAATTCGATTGATTAAATTTATATATAGAATGTACTAAGAGGGACAAAAAAAGGAGGGACCAAGGTCCCTCCTAAATTCTTTAAACTGCTGATAGTTTATTTTAAAGTTGCTTCCAGCATAATATTAATCACATGCCTGAATACAATATTCGTAGTTTTCAAGCCATGGATAGTTTAAATTTCCTTCAATATTTAAAAATGCTCTTGGATAAACCGTTCTCCCATCCGGATCGGGATTGTTTAATTTAAGCTTGGTAGCAATTCCATTGCAGTTATTTACTTCGCTCAAAGGAAGAGTTATTTTAATTGAAGTAGGAGATTCTTCAAAATGTATCAGACTTATACCTTCACCATACCAGTCAATACCTCCAGTTTCAAGGTAAGGTAAGCCTTCATAATCACCAAGATATAAATAAGCTGTTAGAATACTCCATCCTGCATCCGCATATTCTCGATTTAATCTATAGATAATATGCAAATGTTCAGCATTGTTATAAACAATCACATCACCATATGAATCAGGGGCTGTATACCATAATTCAAAGCTCTGAGGAGTTCCACAAAAAGTGATATCAGAATAATCAACATCGCTCATTGTGGTAACAAAGTCGAGAATATTAATTAATTCTGTGTCTAATAATTCATTCTCAGCCGGGACTGTTGTTTCTGTTTCGCAGGATGAAAATGCGGCAAGGATCATTAAGAAGAAAGCAAGTTTTAAGTACATTGTTTTCATGATTCCTGGTTTTTAGGTAAGATAATATACGTGTAAACTCAACCTAAGTTTAATAAAACCAAATAAATAAACACGTAAATATTTGATAAATAACTAGTATTATGGGATGAAGCAGGATATTTTGTCGATTAAAATAACTTGGGGTAGGGAATAAGTTAACTCATAATTACTTGATAATGCTCTTATTAAGAATATCAATAGCCTCAGGGCCTGAGTTAAATATAAGGTCGAGTATGCTCAAATTTTCAATGAACCCAAGTTTTTCCTCAAAAACCTGATGATAGGGGTAGGACTGGAAATCTTTGTCAGGAATATTTCTTTTTGGACGTATTGATTCTCGATAATCAATTACATTATCCATCTTATCTATTCGATTATAGGTCTCTGTATTAACAATAGGCGTATCTATACTTAAGATTTTAAGAATTGCATTTGTGAGTTCATTATTAAAATCTATAAGGAATTTTGTTTTTTTTGCAAAGAATGGTTTGATTTCTTCTTCATAGAAATCAAAAAAAGGTGCTGATCGATATCCTGATTCAATAGCTCTCCAATGAACATCCTGCCATCTTTTATTGTAATCGATTTTCAACTCGTTTATTGAAGTTTTATGGAAACTTCCTCTTAATACCGGCACAGTTAGACTTAATGGTCCATTGGCTCCAGCAATAGTACAACGATTCCTGTACGTTTGTTTGATGAAATTTTCGTGATATTCAATTTCAATTGTTCCTGTCAATAGGAATTTTGTGAAATATTGAATTGTTCCAAAGTAGGCTGAGGAAAGAAGGATTTTTCTATCCATTGAATGTCAATAGACTATTGTTATAATTTGTTGATCATGCTGGCAAAATATCCTGCGCCAAAACCATTATCGATGTTTACTACCGTTACTCCTCCGGCACAGCTTGTGAGCATTGCCAACAAGGCGGATACTCCCTGGAAATTAGCACCATAGCCAACACTTGTTGGGACTGCAATTATTGGTTTGTCAATTAATCCACCAACAATACTTGCAAGAGCACCTTCCATGCCCGCAACTACAATTACTACCCTTGATCGCTTTATCATATCGAGTTTATTCATTAGTCGATGGATTCCTGCAACGCCTACATCGAAAATTTTCTCGACCTTATTGCCAAGGAATTCTGCAGTTACTGCAGCCTCTGAAGCGACAGGAATATCAGATGTTCCAGCGGTAATTACACAAATAGAAGTTTTAGGTATAGTCAGTTTTTTTCTTTTAATGCTTATAATCCGGGCTTCCTTATGATACAAAGTATCTGGGTGAAGATCTTTAATTGCTTCAAAAACTTCAGGAACAGCCCGTGTAGCCATTATGTCCACGTCTTTTTCGAGCATAGCAGTAATGATGCCTCTTATTTGTTCAATAGTTTTTCCCTGACAATAAATTATTTCAGGATATCCGGTCCGTAATTCCCGGTGGAAATCTATCTTGGCATATTCAAGTTCCTGAAAAGAAAAGTCTTTCAATTCAGAAAGTGCCTCCTCAGGGCTGATCTCCTGCTTTTTTACCTTTTCGAGAACGAATTTTATCTCTTGATTTGTCATATGTATACTTTTAACTCTAAAACCAAATTTAAATATGAAAATTAACCCTTTTCTTTTACCAGATAACTTCCCATTCTGTAACCCTCCATATCTATTGAAACAAATTGATAGCCAAATTTCTTTAACATATCACTTACTTCATTGTATTCATTCAGCCTGAGAAGATCAGGAAGTTGTTCCTTTGGTATTTCGATTCTGGCAATACTTCCATGACTTCTTACTCTAACTGCCCTGAATCCTTTTTTCATTAAGAACGCTTCAGATTGCTCAATTCTTTGCAGTTCATCATCCTCAATTTGAGTATCATAGGGGATGCGTGTTAACAAACATGCATAGGCTGGTTTATCCCATGTTTTAAGATTAAGTTGCCTGGAAAACTCTCGTATTAGGCTCTTTCCAATTCCGGTTTCTAAAAGTGGACTTTTTATTTCAAGCTCCTTTAATGCTCTTCTTCCTGGCCGATAATCTCCAATATCGTCAAGATTCGTTCCATCAAGAACATATTGTATGTTTTCTTTTCTAGCCTCCTCGAGCAAACCAGTAAAAAGATGCTTTTTACATAAATAACACCTGTCTTTAGGGTTGTTTTTTATAGAATTGATAATTTCCGATTGGATTATTCTATGCTTTACCCCAAGTGTCTCGCAAATTTCTACGGCTTCTTCTATTTCCCAGCGTGCAATATAGGGAGTATCGATGGTAATAGCCAAAAACTTCTCTTTTAGTGCAATTTGAGCAGCAGCTAATAAGAAAGTACTGTCTGTACCACCAGAATAGGCAATAATAGCAGAGTCAAGGGCCTCAAGATATTTAACTAATTTTTCAAATTTTGGATGCTCAATCATTTTTAACCTCCTTATTCAAAGCTGCTTCAATTTCCAACACTATTTGAGAAATCGGCTCACCAGATTCAATCGATATCTTTTTACAATCATCGTATTCGGGCTTTTCCCTGATTATTTTACCATTAACATAGGAAGTTTTTATTCTGACATCGCCATATTTAGTTTGCAGTTTCCATGCTTTTCTATCAAGCATAGTTTTTTCAACCGGGAAAGTCCTCAGGCCCAGGCTGGTAGTTTCAGTAAGAAGTATATTCTTTAATTCATTTAAATGGTCCTTATCACATAATACAGTTAATTTAACCCCTGGCCTGGTCTTTTTCATGAGAATATTTGTCAAGAAAACATCATGAGCACCAGCCTGGAAAAGTTTTTCCATAATCAAATCATACCATTCAGGATTCATATCATCAATATTGCATTCAATAAGCCATGCAGTTTGTTTTTGAAAATCTGAATCATTGATTCCCTGAACTTCTCCCTGAAACACCCTCAGTAGGTTTGGAACTTTTGAAATTTTATGGCCAACACCATACCCTGTTTTTCGTGCAGTAATATTGATGTTATCAGCAAATTCGTCAACTAAGGTTGCAAGAATTGCTGCTCCTGTTGGAGTAGTGGTCTCAAATTCTGCACCACCGAGATGAGTTGGAATATCTTTAAGTATCTCAGCAGTAGCTGGAGCAGGAACAGGTATAATACCATGTTCACTTTTTACCATTCCTCCACCCAATTCAATTGTACCACAGTAAACCCTTGAAGGCTTTAAGTAGGTGTAACATATAGCAGCACCAACGATATCAACAATCGAATCAATAGCACCCACCTCATGAAAGTGAACCTTTTCAATGGGCATTTCGTGGATTTTTCCTTCTGCAACTGCTATTTTATGAAATATTTTTTTACTTATATCTTTGGTTTTTTGCGGTAATGAACTTGAATCAATAATATGATTAACATCAGTTAAATGCCTGTGATGATGTTCGTCTTTTGTTAATTCAACATCAACCCGTGTTCCGAATATACCATTCCTTGATTCTCGGGAAATTTTTAACTCATAACCTTCCAAATTGAGCTTACGTAGCTCAGCCTTTAAATGGTCATTGGGAACACCCAGGTCTATCATTGCTGCCAAGTTCATGTCACCACTTATACCTGAAAAACAATTGTAATAAATGGCTATATTGGAATCACTCATCATTCATATTATTTTGGTCAATAAAGATAGTTTTTTTAGATTATTAGAAATCAATTTTTGCTTGATTTTACCAGAGGAGATAATCAAAATGACTAATAAGCAGAGAGTTGTGAGATAATAATTAATTTAGAATATTTTTAAATACTTCAAAGAATTAATCAAATACTTATAAATTTGGGATAAATAATGTATTTTTCGGCATATATAGAAAATTAAATATCAAAACTATGAAACGTAGAGAGTTTGTAAGGAAGTCAATTAGTGCCGGGGTCGTTACAGGAGCTGCTTTGGGTATGAGTGGAATGAATAATATCTGGGCAGCAAATTCTCCAGTACCGGATGCATTTGACCTGGTAGCCGTTAAGGGTGGCGAACCGGATGTGATGTTTGATTTAGCCATTAAAGCTATGGGTGGAATGGGTCAGTTTGTTGGAAAAAACCAGACTGTTGTAGTAAAACCCAATATAGGATGGGACAGGCTTCCTGAAAGGGCTGCAAATACTAACCCAATACTTATTAAGCAGATTATAAAACATTGTTTTGATGCAGGCGCCAAAGATGTTTACGTTTTTGATCATACCTGTGATAATTGGACAAAATGTTATAAAACCAGTGGAATTGAAAAATATGTAAAAGATGCAGGTGGAAAAATGGTACCTGGAAATACAGAAAACTATTATCAGGAGGTTTCAATACCTGGAGGAAAGAAGCTACTAACCGCAAAGGTGCACGAACTGATTCTTGAGTCTGATGTGTATATTAATGTTCCGGTGTTAAAGAATCATTCCTCCACAAAGCTTAGCCTTGCAATGAAGAACCTGATGGGAGTGGTATGGGATAGGAGATACTGGCATAAGAATGACCTTCATCAGTGTATTGCTGACTTTGCCTCTTATCAGCGTAAGCCTGATTTAAATATTATTGATGCTTATAATGCTATGATGAAAAACGGCCCACAAGGAGTTTCGAAAGCTGATGTTCTCAATATGAAATCTCAACTGGTTAGTACTGATATGGTTGCTATTGATGCAGCTGCAGCAAAACTTTTTGGAATGGAACCAGAAACTGTGCCTTTTATTCGCATTGCTGATGAAATGAATCTGGGTACTATGGATCTAAGTCAGCTTTCAATTAAAAGAATAAAAGTATAGCTATAGTGAGCACCTCCATATTAAGGAAGATAAGGATTGTAATATCTTTGATCTTTTTTATTGCCTTTTCATTTATTTTCTTAGATTTCAGAAGGATAATTCCAGAGGATATTATTAATGGAATTACCTGGTTGCAATTTATCCCCTCTATTCTGAAGTTTATTAATGTCCTTTCAATCAGTGCAGTTGGTTTCCTGGTTGTAATTGTTCTTACTCTTTTATTTGGGAGGGTTTACTGCTCATCTGTTTGTCCTCTTGGCATTTTTCAGGATATTATTATTTGGTTTTCGAAAAAATTTAAGAAAAAAAGGAAACGCTATTTTAAATTTTCAGAACCCCATAACAAATTGCGATATGGACTACTGATTTTATCTGTCCTAGCCTTCATTTTTGGCATTATCACTTTTATTAACCTGCTTGATCCCTATAGTAATTTTGGTAGAATATTTACTTTTTTTGTTAAACCAGTAATAATTTTAGTAAATAACCTTTTAGCCGCCATATTAGGAAAGGTGAAAATCTATACCTTATTTCCGGTTGAAATAAAACTAATCCCTGCAATAATATTTCTATTACAATTTATTATTCTGGGAGTTGTAGTTTGGATGTCAGCTATACATGGGAGGCTATTTTGCAATACTATTTGTCCGGTTGGTACTTTCCTGGGATTTCTTTCAAAATTTTCACTTTTCCGCATTAGGATTGATCATAGTACATGTACTTCCTGCGGTTTGTGTGGTATGGTATGTAAAGCTTCCTGCCTAAGTACAAAGGATCAAAAACTTGATGTTAGCAGGTGTATATCCTGTTTTAATTGCCTTACAGTTTGTTCTTCAAATTCTGTGCTTTATTCTGCACGAAAAACTGCTCCTTTAAAGGTGGAAGAAATTAAGATTGATGATATCGGTAAAACAGATATTGGAAAAAGAAAATTTGTATTCGGGACTATAGCCTTTACATTCGGAATGATGGGGATTAGCAGAGCGCAGGATCAGGCTAAGGCTCAGACTCAGACTCAGACTCAGAACCAGGATACAATTAGTAAAGTTATTCCAAAAAACGCAAAACCAACAGAGATAAAGGAGGCCAGGGAGTTTCCGGTATGTCCACCCGGTGGAACCAGTATAGAATTATATAACAATAGGTGTACAGCTTGTAATTTATGTGTGAATGCCTGTCCCAATGATGTGTTGCAACCTGCCTTTCTAGAGTATGGCCTGGTTGGCCTCATGCAACCACGGATGGATTATTGGATAGGCTTTTGTAACTTTGAGTGTACTCGTTGTTTAGATGTTTGCCCTACAGGTGCTCTTTTGCCTGTTGAAATTGAAACGAAGAAACTAACACAACTGGGGATTGCAAAATTCATAAAAGAAAATTGCATCGTCCATACCGACAAAACTGATTGTGGAGCTTGCTCGGAACACTGTCCAACAAAGGCTGTAAAAATGGTTCCTTATGAAGAAAAAGGATTGGTAATTCCAGAGGTGGAAGATAAGATTTGTATTGGATGTGGAGCATGCGAATTTGCCTGTCCGACCACTCCTTATAAAGCTATTTTCATAAATGGTAATTATGAGCATAAATTGGCTGAAAAACCCAAAGAGGAGGAAATTGTTATGCCAACCAGTGAAGAGGATTTTCCTTTTTAAGAAAATTCCATGATTTTTTGAAAGATGTAATAAGAAAGAATAACTGCTGAATTAATGCAAAAAAGGTAAAGGGATTACTGAATCTTCATGAACATCCTTTTAAACCTTATCTTGCTTAAGAATTTCTTTTCTTTATCGAGGGACAACCACACATATTTTGGTTTTCCAACTATGTGATCTTCTGGAACAAATCCCCAAAACCGGGAATCAGCTGAGTCATGCCTGTTATCTCCCATCATCCAGTAATAATTCATTTTAAAGGTGTACTCATTCACTTCTTTATCGTTTACTATGATTTTGCCATCTTTCACAGTAAGAGTATTCCCCTCATAAGCCTCAATAATTCGTTTGTATTTCGAGATATTTGAGGTATCTAATTTAATAGTTACTCCTTTTTTAGGTATCCACAATGGTCCAAAATTATCTTCATTCCATGCGTATCTTTCATCATGAGGAAAAACACTGTATGAATACTCTACAGGTCTTATAATCTTTTCAATATTTTGAACATTCTTGAAACCGGAAATCTTCTTCACCATACCATCAGTAAGGGTCATTACATATTGCGAGAGTCCAACAGTATACACATCACTTTTATAAATACCCATCTTCTCAAGTGTTTTTGGATTTAACCGTGCACCATCCGTATAAACAAAGTATCTGTATTGTCTTCCTGATTCCTCTTGCTGTGCAATTCCATTTACAAAAATCTGCCCCTCAATAATTTTAAGTGTATCTCCATATTTTGCAACACAGCGCTTTATATAATTATCTCTTTTATCAACGGGTCTCTCCACAATGTCATACATAGTACGCACTTGCTGCCTGCCTTCCGCATAATATTCGGGGTCTGTTTTTAATTCGCGATTCAAACGTATGTCTCTATTTTTAAATTCTTCAGCCATTTCACGTATTACACTATAGTAACTTCTGGTTGATTGCTGAAGAACAACTGTATCACCAGCAGGGAAATTGAAAACAACAATGTCATCATTTTTGATTGAAGTTGTACCCTTCAGCCTTTTATACGGCCATTTTACCCATTCAACAAATGATTTTGTTTTTATAATTGGTAAAGTATGTTGAGTAAACGGAAATGAAATAGGTGTATTTGGTATCCTGGGGCCATATGCCACTTTACTTACAAATAAATGATCACCGATAAGCAATGACTTCTCCATTGACCCGGTTGGGATTTTGAAGTTTTGAAAGAAGAAGATATTTATGAAAGTGACGGCTATAACGGCAAAAATAAGTGCATCAAGCCATTCAACAAATGTGCTGTTTTTTTCATTTCTCTTTTTCCAGAAAGCCCAATTGACTTTTTTAGTTACATAAATGTCAAAAATTATAGCGAGACCTATAAGCAGCCAGAACTTTCCAACCCAGATTACCCATAGGGTATATGCCAAAGCAGCTATTGCAAATTTGAAGTACTTATTTCTTAAAATTTCCATTTGTTTAATTGTTGCGTTTGATACAATCCGTCGCAAATGTAATGTTTTGCATACTGATATTATTGCTTAAATACTCTTTTTTTAACATTTATTAATACTTTATGACCCAAGTAGATCACCCATATTATATACGCCCTTTTTATCCACAATAAATTCTGCTGCTAGCACAGCACCCAGAGCAAATCCTTTCCTGTTTTTTGCAGTATGAACAATTTCTATGCTATCCTCTTCTGACTCCCAATGAATTTTATGCGTCCCGGGAACTTGGTCTTCACGATGACTAATGATAGGAATTTCATCAACATTAATTATTTCGGAGGGATCAACTACCCATTTGTTTTTATTTTCATGAATTTCAATTAAATCGTCTGCCAGGGCAATGGCAGTTCCACTTGGGGAATCTTTTTTTTGGATGTGATGAATTTCCTCCATTGTTACATTATAATCATGGAGTTTATTCATCCATTTTGCCAGGTATTTATTCAAGTTGAAAAAAACATTTACACCTAAACTATAATTTGGTGCATAGAAAAATGTCTGGTTATTAGTAAGGCACTCCTTTTCTATCTTGTCAAAATCAGAAAGCCAGCCAGTAGTTCCAGAAACTACCGGAATATTGGCCTTAAAACATTGCATAATATTTGAATAGGCTGATAAAGGTACTGTAAACTCAATAGCAACATCTGAATCCATCAATTCTTGTGGAGTAAATTCATTTTGATTGTGTTCATCAAAAATTTTTGAGATTTCATGTCCCCTTTTTAAGGCAATATTTTCAATCTCATGACCCATTCGTCCGTACCCTATTAAAGCAACTTTCATTATCAGTGTATTTTTTTGCTAAGTTTTGTTTGATATTGACTTTTTAAAGATAAAAAAAGGGAAGCATTTGCCTCCCTCAGAATACTAATATAGTAGAATTACTTAACCTTATTCACCACAGCTTCAAAAGCATCGGGATGATTCATAGCCAGGTCGGCTAAAGTTTTCCGGCTTAATTCAATATTGTTTTGTTTGAGTTTACCAATAAACTCTGAATATGACATGTCATATTTTCTAACGCCAGCATTGATTCTCTGAATCCATAACGCTCTGAAATTCCTTTTTTTGGTTTTCCTGTCACGATACGCATACTGAAGTCCTTTTTCAAGAGCATTTACAGCGACTGTGTATACATTTTTCCGGCGACCAAAATAACCTTTTGTTTGTTTAAGAACTTTTTTTCTTCTTCTTTTAGATGCTACCGTATTTACTGATCTTGGCATAATTTTTTACCTTTTTGAATGGTTAGCGGTCTGTTTTATTAACAAACTCTTTCGGCTAATTCACTCTGTTTAAACATTCGATTAATTAAAGTTCTTCTTATTTCATAGCAAGTAAAAGCTTGATATTATTAGTATCGGCTTTATGAACTTCACCAAAATAAGA
Organism: uncultured Bacteroidales bacterium; assembly: GCA_963750735.1. GTDB lineage: Bacteria > Bacteroidota > Bacteroidia > Bacteroidales > VadinHA17 > JANTGF01. Next base: position 328,211 of record CAVVRY010000019.1, read on the forward strand.
TAGATTTCTTTTTCTTTTAGTAGCTTTTTTAGTCAGAATATGACTCATATAAGCATGTTTCCTTTTAATTTTCCCTGTCCCGGTTAGCTTAAATCTTTTTTTAGCTCCGGGATTCGTTTTCATCTTTGGCATACTAATTATATTGATTTATAATGGTTTTTTACTTTTCTTCTTTATTCCCTTAGGACTAATAAATAGTATCATTCTTTTTCCTTCAAGCTTCGGTAAACTCTCTACCTTTCCAATTTCTTCAAGATCTTGTGCAAATCTTAAAAGGAGTATTTCTCCTTGTTCTTTAAATAGAATTGATCTACCCTTAAAAAATACAAAGGCTTTCACTTTTGCTCCATCTTCAAGGAATTTTTGTGCATGTCTTAATTTAAAATTGTAATCGTGCTCATCAGTATTTGGTCCAAACCTGATTTCTTTTACTACAACTTTAATAGTTTTTGCCTTAATTTCCTTCTGTTTCTTTTTTTGCTGATAAAGAAACTTCTGATAATCAATAATCTTACAAACCGGGGGATCTGCCTTTGGTGATATTTCCACCAAATCAAGTTCCATTTCATCTGCCATTTGCAGTGCTTCCCTGGTTGAGATTACTTTTGGTTCTTTAATATTGTCTCCAACAAGCCTTATGGCTGGAACCCTAATCTGTTCGTTAATCCGAAATTTCGGCTTACTCTCGAACTTTTTTCTATGCCTGATAGCTATTTTTAAATCCTCCTATATTAGTTAATAATTTATTTGTCTCTTATTGAGTTTGTCGCTCAACTTCCTTAAGAATAAAACTAGCAAAATTTTCTAATGACATACTGCCCTGATCTCCTTCTCCCTGCTTTCGAACCGATACAGTTTGGCTTTCTGCTTCTTTTTCACCTACAATTAGGAGGTATGGAATTTTCTTTAACTCATTATCCCTTATCTTTTTACCTACCTTCTCGTCCCTGTCATCAATCAGAGTGCGAATATCGGAATTATTTAGAAAACTTAAAACTTTTTTTGCATAATCTACATACTTTTCACTGATAGGTAGAACAACAACCTGATCTGGGGTTAGCCAAAGTGGAAATTTTCCGGCTGTATGTTCAATCATTACGGCGACAAAGCGTTCAAGCGAACCAAATGGTGCCCGGTGTATCATAACGGGCCTATGGCGCTTATCATCTGAACCAATATATTCAAGGTCAAATCTTTCTGGTAAATTGTAATCAACCTGAATAGTACCCAGTTGCCACTGTCGACCCAAAGCATCATTTACCATGAAGTCGAGTTTTGGACCATAAAAAGCGGCCTCACCATATTCTATTGTGGTTTTCAGACCTTTTTCTTCACAGGCTTCAATAATTGCGGTCTCTGCTTTATCCCAATTGTCATCACTACCAATGTATTTCTCCTTATCTTCAGGATCTCTCAATGAAATCTGGGTAGTGAAATCACTAAAGTTCAAGGTCCTGAATATCAAAAATACAATATCGATGACTTTAATAAATTCTTCCTTTAATTGATCAGGCCTGCAAAATATGTGAGCATCATCCTGTGTAAAACCTCTAACTCTTGTAAGTCCATGTAATTCACCACTTTGCTCATATCTGTAAACTGTGCCAAATTCGGCCAAACGAATAGGAAGGTCCCTAAATGTTTTCCTGCCTGATTTGTAAATCTCACAGTGATGTGGGCAATTCATAGGTTTCAAGAGAAATTCCTCATTCTCGGAAGGTGTTTTTATTGGCTGAAATGAGTCCTTTCCATATTTTTCATAATGCCCTGATGTAACATAAAGCTCTTTTTGTCCAATATGCGGTGTAATTACAGGCTCATAGCCATAATCTTTTTGAACCTTTTTAAGGAAGTTCTCCAATCGTTCTCTCAATTGAGCACCTTTTGGCAACCACAACGGAAGACCCTGACCTACCTTTTGACTAAATGTAAAAAGCTGTAGATCTTTACCAATTTTCCGATGATCCCTTTTCTTTGCTTCCTCGAGTAAAACCAGGTATTCATCTAACATGGTTTTTTTCGGAAAGGTAATTCCATATACTCGGGTTAACTGCTTTCTTTTTTCATCTCCTCTCCAATAGGCACCCGCGATACTTAATAACTTTATGGCTTTAATTGATTCGGTATTTGGGAGGTGTGGCCCACGACAAAGATCTGTAAAGTTCCCCTGGCTATAAAATGAAATGCTACCATCTTCTAAATCCTGAATCAGCTCTATTTTGTATTCATCTTCTTTTTCATTGAAATAATTCAATGCATCTTTTTTCGAGATTTCCTTTCTTGCATAAGCATTTTTCTGCCTTGCCAGTTCCTGCATTTTTGCCTCAATATTTGGAAGATCACTTTCCGTTATAACAACATCTTCCCCTGTATCCACATCATAATAAAAACCATGGTCTATAGCAGGACCTATACCAAATTTTGTACCAGGAAACAGTGATTCAATAGCCTCAGCCATCAGGTGCGCTGAAGAATGCCAGAAGGCATGCTTGCCTTTAGCATCATCCCATTTATGGAATTCTATTGCTGCATCTGATTCTAAAGGCCTCATCATATCCCATAAATCTCCATTTACACTAACCGATAATGCTTCTTTGGCCAATCTCGGATGTATGCTTTGTGCAATTTCACGTCCGGTAATCCCGGAAGGAAACTCTTTTATATTGTTATCTGGAAATTTTATTTTTATCATTTGTTCAGAATGCCTCAAAAAAATGAAGTGCAAAGATAATAATATTTAAACTTTTATAATGCTATTGCGTTTAATATTAATGAAGTTGTTGTTTTGTAACTAATTCATATTGAACTTTGGCACCAACTTTGCATTAGATGTAGTAGAGAATCTAAATCTTTAATTATGAAAAATTTATACTTAGTAATATTAGCTCTTATAATACTTACATCTTGTGAAAGGCAGCCATCAGCATCTTTCTTCACCTCAGAAATAGAAGTTTATGTTGGTGAGGATGTTTATTTTACCAATAATTCCTTAGATGCTAAATACTTTGATTGGAATTTTGGTGATGGGACTTTTTCAAATGCTACGAATCCGGTTCATTCATGGAATACTCCGGGTGTTTATTCAGTTGAACTAATAGCTTCATCAAAAAGCTATTCCGACAAAGCTTATCAAGATATAACTGTAATCTTTCCTACTACTCTTGAAATTGAGGTCTTAGAGTATTATGACGAATATCCAATTGAAGATGCAAGTGTAATATTGTATCCGACTTACCAGGATTGGCTAGATGAGACAAATATGCTGGTAGAAGGTTTTACTGATCAGGATGGGATAGTTGTTTTTTCAAACCTGGAATCAAAGAGGTATTATGTTGATGTTTGGGAAGCCAATCATGATAATTATACTCTTGCTGACGAAGACATTGGGTTCATTGAAACAGAAATTCTTTTAGCCGGTGAAGTAAATTACTTTCTTGCATGGGTTGATTATTATGAAACTTTAAAAAGTAAATCAACAAAGCGTGATCGCAGTTTAAGAATGGTGCCTAGGGGAAGGATTGCTTCTGAAAAATCTAAATAATCGAGGAAGGCTATCTATTGTTTCGTGGTAATACTTCTAATTTCTTCCCAGGGAATAATAAATTCAATTGATCCCATTGAATAGGGTGCCACTTCGTAGGGATTATAGATTAAAATGACTCCTTGCTCAGAGAAACCGATATTCTCAGGTAGTTTAAATACTCCTTCATCGAAAAAATACCCTTCTCGCTCAAGATCTGCATTAGTTGGAAGCTTCCTTTCTAGTCGGAAATCAGCTTCTGCTATTTTAGTAAATCTGATTTCATCAGTAATTAAATCTTTCCATGTAATCATTTTTCCATTTCTGGCATCGAAATTCAGAAAATCATTCCAGTGATTTCCATGTGCCCCACCTAAATAGCTTTCAACAGAACTTAGAATGGAAATGATTTCATCATCTTTGTTTTTTAATTCAGTATCTATACTAATGTTCCAATCCTGGTTAAAATCCTCAAAATCAACAGATATTTTTTTATAATCCTGTACCAAAGCATCAACGCATTGTTTAAGATCTTGATATGACTGAGCATCATCTGATAGAAAGCCACCTAACGTAGTAATAAGGTATGAATTTAATTCATTATTAATCGAATTCCGTACCTCAACTGGTCCGCCTTTTACTTCAATATTTTGAATATTTAATTCATAACATAGCGAATCAGGATTTGAACAATCACCAAATTTCTTTTCAAAATTTGTTTTACTAAATTCTAATACCTCTATACTGGATTCTTTTGATTTATCTTCTTCTGCTTTATCAAATATGCATGAAAAAGTTCCAGAAATCAGAATAATACACAGGAGTGAGAGTAACTTGTTAGCCATTTTAATATGTTTGTGTGTTCAATTTAAAATCTTAAAAATAAGAAATTTAAAATTAGTTTAAAATTATATATCAATTTGATTTTTTTCTTATTTTTGCAAGCCCCTTTCAAGGCAGGGTTTTTTTAAGGATCTTTGATATAATATTTTATATATTGCCCAGATGGCAGGGGCGACTGTTAAGAAATTGTGTTAAACAATTTTAAGGAGCAGCCAGGTTGCAGGGAAGGTCAATTCCGCCATCGACGTTCTGATTTATATATAGTTATTGCCCAGATGGCAGGGGCGACTGTTAAGAAATTGTGTTAAAAATTTTAAGGAGCAGCCAGGTTGCAGGGAAGGTCAATTCCGCCATCGACGTTCTGATTTATATATAGTTATTGCCCAGATGGCGGAATTGGTAGACGCGCTAGTTTCAGGGACTAGTGTACGCAAGTACGTGCAGGTTCGATTCCTGTTCTGGGCACAGAAGTAATAATTGTTCATTGTAATATATTGTGTATAAATGCGTGCAGGTCCCGAAATGGTCAAAATCTTTGATTTTGTGACCAATTCGAGGATGCTCGAAATCAAGGCAAATCGAAGATTTGTTGTTTTCGGCATTCGATTCCTGTTCTGGGCACAGAAGTAAAAATTGTTCATTGTAATATTGTGTATTAGTACGTGCAGGTCCCGAAATGGTCAAAATCTTTGATTTTGTGACCAGTTCGAGGATGCTCGAAACCAAGACAAATCGAAGATTTGTTGTTCTCGGCATTCGATTCCGTTCTGGGCACAGAAGTAAAAATTGTCAAGTGGGCATTTTTAATTAAGTGTCAGGATTGCAGGGTTGTAATTCCGGCACAAAAACGTTCTTAATATTAAAAAGTATTAGCCCAGGTGGCAGGGCTGAGATGTTAAGAAATTGATCCGGTGGACAATTTTAGAAGAAGGTAGTCGGGTCAATTTCGCCACCGGTATTAAGAACTAGATATCTAGATTTCTTTCTTTAAAATTCGTTCTTAATGATTTAAATATGATATTAGTCCAGGTGGCAGGACTGAGAGTTAAGAAATTGATCTGGTGGACAATTTTAGTGAAGTGACAGGTTGTGGGAAGTCAATTTCGCCACCGAAATTAAAAAATATGGTATATTGATTTATTTCTGGCTTCGTTCTTAAAGAGTTGTTAATATGATATTTGCCCAGGTGGCAGGGCCGAGAGTTAAGAAATGATCCGGTGGACAATTTTAGTAAAGTGCCAGGTTGTCGGAGAGTCAATTCCGCCACCGAAATTAAAAAATATGGATATTGATTTATTTCTAGGCTCGTTCTTAAAGAGTTGTTAATATGATATTTGCCCAGGTGGCAGGGCTGAGAGTTAAGAAATGATCCGGTGGATAATTTTAAAGAGGAGCCGGGATTGCCGGGTTCAATTCCGCCACCGAAATTAAAAAATAGGGATATTGATTTATTTCTAGGCTCGTTCTTAAAGAGTTGTTAATATGATATTTGCCCAGGTGGCGGAATTGGTAGACGCGCTAGGTTGAGGGCCTAGTGGCCGTTTTGGTCGTGCTGGTTCGATTCCAGTCCTGGGCACAAAAGCCGGCGAAAGCCGGCTTTTTCATTATTCAGAAACTTTATTTTTATTTTTTTTAGAAGCTAAATCCGAATGTAAAATTCATGGCAGACATGGGTGTTTTATCGCTATCATCATTTGCATTTCCGAGATAATCACCTGAGCCTGAATCATTTTGAAGTTTTAGAGAACCTGGATTATACTCAAATCCGAAGATGAGAATAGACCACCTAACATTTACACCCAAAGAATATTTTATTCCCATGAAATCCATAAACACATCCGTTTCTTGATCCATATCCCCATCATCTAAACCAGTACCTGCCCCCCAAATTGGGTTCACTTTTGCCACAGCATCTAGCACCAATTTCCCAACAGGGTTATATGATAAGACTACTCCAACTTTTGAACCTATAAAAACATTATATAAGTTTAAATTATCTGTCACGTCAAATGCATGGGCACTTATCGAAAGGTAATCTGCATTTATTCCCAAACGTAAACCGTCGGCGATTTTCAACCGATTAATGTAGAATATACTTCCAAGTTCAAAGACTCCACCAAACCGTCTAACTTCATCAGAAAAATCTTCTTTACCGTCAAATCCATAGTATTTCCAGCTTGGGTTCGAATATCCAAACCTAAAATAAAATTGGTTCTCAAGATCTCCAGCATCTTGCGAAAAACAAGGTATCGAAAGTAAGGCAACAAAGACAAGAATAATTAATTTTTTCATGGCTTATAAGTTAAAATTAGAATTAAGTAGATAAAGAAAGTAAGTTGTTTTTTCTATGATATCGCAGTCTAATATCCTTTAAAGTATATGTTTTTAGTCATTATTTGGTTGTTATAAAGATATTGAATTTGGTGAATTAATCAAATTAATTATCCACCAATTGACTCAAATCATTGACGAATGATTTCCAGGTGTTTTGAAATAATTGAAGTGTATTTATCTAATAATTTTGCCTAATTGTCGAAAAGCTGGATTATTTGTTGCATGAATTGAATTCGATTATCTCTTTCAATTATAGTCTCAAATGGAAATCCGAGCACAAGTGATTTATAATTTCCTTTAAATAAAACTCCTGCACTGGCATTTGATTCAGTATATCGTAACGCAACCCTAGCTCCCTGACCCGATGGCTCCAGTGCATCTGGTGCTTCCACAGTATAGAGTTTAGAGTGGTAATCTGTATTGAAAGTGAATGTAGTTCTCATTTCTGGGTGAACGAAATCTGTTGAATATACATTGCCAGTTCTAACAGCATAATTGGTCCTCCATGAATAGTGTAAAATATTCTCAGCGAATTTTTTAACAATAGTATCTTTATTTTCTATAAAATCAGAAGCTATATAGGCTCCGGAAATCAACAATTTCCCTCCAGAATTAGCAAATTCCGTAATTTTTTGTTGCATTTCATTAGTGAATACTTTGTAATCCACTTTTTCTGGATCCAGCAAATTCTCAGTGCTTTTTTCCTCACCGTATATTATATCAATGAAATTATAAGGCTTAAGATCAAAAACATCTGAACTGAAAGCTTCATCGCTAACTGAGACAAAAGAGTGACCGGAAGCCAGGATTGCTTCTCCATGTATATAGCTAAAATCAAAACTATTACCTTGAATTATTTTGCCTTCTGAATTCCCGTAAGATGCGCCCCAACCCGGACTGTCATCATCCAACCAGAGGGAACTACGGTCAAAATCATAAGGATTCCCTGTGAATCCTAATTCATACTTGTCTGGCACACCCTGATCTTTCCATGGAATTATCCCAGCAACTTTCCCATTATCATATATTGCCGGGCCACAGATTCGATTGAAAGCATTAACAACCAGGGCAGGTTGTTTGTTTTTTTCATGAATCCCAACTGATAGTATTTCACTTGCGAAACTTTCTCCTCCCTCATTTATGGCTGCAACCTTAAAACTTTCAATTTGCCCAAAAACTTCCAATTCAACTTCAAGAGTGGTATCATTTACAACAATACCATTGTCGAATCCGGCATCATGAATACGTCTATAAACTTTATACTTTCTTGGGATAGCAGTTGGTTCAAGAGGATCGCTTACAGGCTTCCAGGTTAAACGAATTTTCAAATCATCAATATAAGTGATTGAGAAGTGATCAACTGGTAAAGGACTTACTACATATTTTCGATCCTCCTGGAAAGACAGAAATCTTAGTATGCCCTTGTAAATAGACCGGCTTACAATAAATTTAAAGCGAGGATCAAGGCCAAATTTCATATCAGCAAGATTCTGATGAGACAAAAGCTCAAGCAGCATAGTTGGAACATTAGCGCGGTATGCTTCTGAGTATTGCTTGTTCCACAAACCACGTCTTGTCCAGTTTCGATTGACAGATGATCGTATATCACTCACAATCTGGGTCTGAATAATATCTGTCAGATCACGACTGGCCATTTTTGATTGCCCATTTGGAAAAATACCACCATCTCTAACTGAACTATAAATACCAAGGGTCCCAATTATGGAATCACTTGATGTAACACCAGCATCGGTGTGAAAAGCCAGGGAGAGGTCAATAGGGATATTTAGTCCGGAAACATCTCTATGTCCGGAGGGCCCGTTAGGGTTGCCCATCAGGTAATTCACCCACTCTCCACGCGATTGGTAATCATCATTATAATCATTTTTTCCATCGTTCAGACTATACACCAGAGAATCGGGCATGCCCGCATATTGAAGATAATATCGGGCTGCTTCCATATATCTGGGCACGCTACTTTGCTTCCATGAGAATTGATTGGGGTCAATTTTGATATTTCCTGAAGTGCTGCCACTGCTATTTTCTTTAAGAGACCATTGATTACCAACTAGTTCATCAGTAGGTCTTCTGGCAACATTTCCCATTCCTCCCCCAAACCTGATGGCATCAGTACTTATTGTTCCTGTTTGCTGACTTTTCGAAAATACTTGTACAGACCCTAAATTAGAGTTTTTTCCTTCGTTGAAATGAAATGTACCCAGATATATCCATGTACTTCCTCCCATTTGCTGGTTAATTAAATAATCTGTTTTTCCTCCTGAATGGATAACAGAATAGTGAGCATCAGCAATATTCTTCTTGTTTTGAGAGTAACTTATATAGACGGCATAATATCCCGTCGCAGGTATGTCAGGGATGTATTGAACAAAGCTTGAGTCATTTGAGTTCGATTTAAATTCAAGGTAACTACCTAATAAGAATGGATTTTCAACAGATTTTAAAGTATCTTTTATTGCAAAGCCGCTAGTCGTGATTGTATCGGGTTTCAATCCTGATATTAGAATCTCAGAACCGGATGTTGATCCATTATTGTCAACAATAACTTCATTTCTCTGAATATCTCTTTCACGAGGCAGAAAAACAGTAGCTCCTGCATTTTCTAGCATAGGAGCAAGGTATGGCAGAACAAATGTTAAGGGAAAGATATCCTCAACGGTAGTATGAAGTCGGGCACGTTGCCATTCCCACCTATCCAGCTTTGCATCGTAATATTTTCCATGGCTGTGCCATAAGGCTATATGGTTTTCGTTCAGACCATACAAGGAGCTGTTGGAATCGATTTTCCTTATTAATGGTACAGTTTTGTTCGGATCTGGGGAAATCCTATCGGAATCAATATTAATGTTAGATCTGTAATAATTTGGTATAAGAGCTTCAAACTGATGCCCATCTGCGATTAGTTGAATGCTGTATTTTTCAAACTTTTTCCCCAACTGACTCTTAATTTCATTTTTGAATATTTGAAGATTGTCTTCCCTAATGGGAATATAGGAGGCTGGAGTACTTAAAAACAATTGGATTAACTTCTGATTTTCCAAAATTGAGATGGAATCAATATTAATACTACCTAAATGTTGCCATTCCTCAAATACTAAGCTAGCATTTCCTAGTTTTTTGTCTACCTTTTTTGATAGTCTATTTTGTTTTGGTGATTGAGCCGAGATAGATAATGAAAGGCAAGCAAGCCCTATTAAAACTAAGATGAATTTTAACTTTCGATAGAAAGACATGAACCTATATTTTATTTATATAAATAGTATTTCTCTGATAGTTGCCTAAAACTTTCTACATCCTTGTTTAATAGATCCTCAATATCAGAATATTTGTAATTTTTAAAGAAGGCTTCCCTTATTTTTGAGGAGCCGGTAACCTTATCAAACATGTTGTGCCGATTCTTCGAGAGTGAATGGACATCCTTATCGGGATATAACTTGTGATGTACATCCATAAACATAAATTGTAAGCCCATAAGATTAAATTTATCCGCATCGTGAATATGAATCTGAACTCCTTTTATTTCTTTTTTTGCCAATCTGCCATAATATGGTTTAAAAGTGATGGGGCGAAATATCACTCCTTCAAGTTTAAGTGCATTCATTTCGTCTGCCAATTTTTGAGGATCTATCCATTCTGCACCATATAACTGGAATGGAAGAGTATAGCCAACTCCCTCAGTAAAAACCTGCAATTCACCCATAACACCTGTAGCAACATAGTATTTTGCAGTTCCAGCATGAGGAACATGAGGGGAGGAGAGAACCCAATCTAAACCGGTATCCTCAAACTTCATTTCTCTCTTCCAACCTTTCAATGGAACAACCTTTAGCTTACATTTTTTTTCTGATTTCAGGTATTTTTCACTGTTTATCAAATTTGAAAGCTCTCCACATGTAAGGCCATAAACATAAGGGATTGGAAATGCACTTACCATTGAGAAATAACCTTCTTCCACCAGTGGTCCTTCAATCTTAATTCCTCCCAGTGGATTTGGCCGATCAAGTACAATAAATTCAATATCATTTTCAGCAGCAGCTTCCATGGCATACCCCATTGTACTAATATAAGTGTATGACCGGCAGCCGTTATCCTGAATATCATATACTAGTACATCAATTCCCTTTAGCATTTCTGCAGAAGGTTTCCGGGTTTTTCCATATAAAGAATAAACAGGTAATCCTGTTAATTCATCAACATAGAAGTTAACATATTCCCCTGCAGAATAATCACCACGAACACCGTGCTCTGGTCCATACATAGCCACCAGATTTACTTCAGGGGCTTCAAAAAAGATATCTGCAGTTGATTTAAGTTCTGAATTAACACCGGTTTGATTGGTGATTAATCCAACCCTTTTTCCCTCAAGGATATGGAATTTCTGAGATATTAATACTTCAAGTCCGGTTTGTACTTTTTGTTGTGCAAAAGTACTTATTGCCAATAGCAGACATAAAGTTGTTGCGATGAATATTTTACTTTTCATTTTACACGGTTTATTTATCACTTTTTTTCAAACCAAAACCCGGATCAATTTTAATGAACCACAGAGCTATAAAACTTGGAATAGTGCATAAGATTACATAAATGAAAAAGTGCTGGTAGCCAAGAAACTCCTGAATGGCACCACTAATCATACCAGGAATCATCATTCCAAGAGCCATAAATCCAGTAGTTATGGCAAAATGTGCTGTTTTATATTCACCCTGACCTGCTATATACAGCATATACAGCATATATCCTGTAAAGCCAAAACCATAACCAAATTGCTCAACAGCAATACAGGCATTAACAATTACAAGATTGCTGGGTAATGCATATGACAGATAGATATACACAAGGTTTGGAAGATTAATAGCCACAGCCATCCACCAGATCCACTTTTTAAGACCATGTTTTGAGGCTACAATTCCTCCCAGGATCCCACCAATCATTAATGCAACAAGTCCTACTGTACCGTAGGCAAATCCCTTCTCTGTGAGAGATAATGCCAATCCACCACTTTCTCGCGTGTCGAGTAAGAAGGGAGATGCCATTTTTGTTAGTTGTGATTCTGAAAAGCGATACAGTAGCATAAACGCTACTGAAGCAACAATGCCCTCTTTTTTAAAGAAGGTGGCAAATACATCTAAATAAGAACCCTTCTGTTTTTTATTTTCTTTCCTATCTCCCACGGGTGAAGGAAGGATAAATTTATGGTAAGCAGCAAATAGTAAAAACAGAATTCCAAGAAATCCAATAGATACAGACCAACTAAATGGAACGTCCCCGGCTTTTGCATCAAAGCGTGCGCTGGTACTCTCTTTCAGGTTGTGTTTAACTTTAATAATTGCTTGTTGAGGAACATTCCAATTATCCTTATTGAATTCAAGCACACCACTGCTGGCCAGGTAGATATCCTGATTCCCTTTTTTATGACCAAATGTCATTTTAATGTCTTTATCATCTTCCGGAGGTGCAGATAATACAAAGAAAAGTACAGTGGAATCAATTGGATGTTCTGATGATTGGTTGAAGAGAGGTACTTCGATTTTTTTAGGAAATACGAGAATTTTTGGTGTTCCTTCTTCCACCTCGTAATTGATATCCTGTTTGTTAAAAGAGTCAGATATCTGATCCTCCGGTACAGCCTGTACATCAACCTCTACCGTTTCCAATCCAGTGTTGTCAAGTATTAAACCTGTTATGATCACAAGCAGACCTAAGCCTGCAATCATAGCTAGCCTGTAAAAAGTACTCCGAATTCCGGTAAAAAATGCCTGATTGTGTTCATCTAATGCAAGCATATAAAATCCATCTGCGGCAATGTCATGTGTCGATGAAGTAAAAGCCATTACCCATAAGAACATCAAAGTAAGAGGAAACCACCAAGGTAGGTGAAGAACTAAAGCGACTCCAATAAATGCAAAAGCCAATCCAAGCTGTGTCCATATAATCCACTTTCGTTTGGTTGAGTAAATATCCACAAATGGACTCCAGAGCGGTTTTACGACCCATGGCAAATACAAAATACTTGTCCAAAAAGCAAGAGTTGAATTAGAAATGCCCAGGGTTTTGTACATGTCAGAGGCTACGAACATTACAATTATATAGGGAATTCCTTCAGCAAAATAAAGGGAGGGTATCCACCACCAGGGCGAACGATTGTTATTTTTTATTGAACTCATAAAATGATGATTTATCTTTCAACTTGAAAAAACTATGAATCAAGAGTATATATTTTTTAATTCTGAACCCGGATAATAATGATATAAAATATCTTTCGTCTTATAGCCATGTAAAGACATACCCAGACCACCAATCTGACATAAACCGGCACCATGACCCCAGCCAGCCCCCCGGAAAATAAATTCTACAGGAAAATCAGACTCTTCTGAAAATACCTCATCTATAATGACACCAGAACTATACAAAAACATTTTATGAAGAACCCTTCGTATTTCGTAATCTTTGTAAATGATTGTAATTTTTTGATTCCCTGAAGTGTTAATATATTTTATTTCCAGTTCAAGCAAGCGGCCACTTCCAGCTCTTTTTAAGGGCTTAAGTGAAACAATGCTTTTAACATCAAGGTTTAATTTATCATTGATATTATCTGTCAGCTCATTTTGAGTAGTTATCACTATCCATCTGAAATATTGTCCTTCTTCGTCCACATTACCAAGATACTTCTTTAAACTATTTTCTGGTATAAAATGTGGACTGCAAAATGCTTCTGGAATTGATTCTACCCAATTTTTCATCTCTGTTTCAATAGCGAGATCTACCATGAAATCTTCTTTACCATCTGATTTATTTTGCATATAGGGAAGAGGTGTATCCTCCCAAAGATTTTCAAATTTCTCCATTATTCCGCCACAAGATTTCGAGTATCGAGCATCACAAATCTTGTTGTCAAACATCAAAACCTGACCTTTTGTTCTAATAGCTCCTTCTTTTGAGTTTTCAGTAAGGTTGTTTATTCCCTGGTATCTCTGACAACAATCATCGTTACAAACATCAAACCCAAAGTTAATGTGTTTCTGTTCCACATTAGCCAGCATCCAAGACCTTGCAACAATAGTCTGCGCTTCAATAAATGATTCCGGGCATTTAGCTCCCATTTCAGATGTTGCAACGCATGCTAGGTAAGTTTCGATTGGTAACTCATTAATCAACAATAACGAATCATCAACTACAGACAACTCTATATTGTAAGGAAGCTTTACATGTATATTCTTAGCCCAATGAAATCCTCTGCCTGCAATTATAGGAAATGCATCGATGGAGGAATACGAATCCTCCTGGATTAGCTTCATAGATGTAATTGATTCCTGAAAATCAATATTTAACATTCTTAGTTTGCCATCAACAACAGAGATCTCCATATTTCTGTCACTAACGGGAATCTCCACATCATTATTGATAACCAGGGAGACAATGGTTGTATCCTCAAAAGCCAATGTTATTTTTTGTTGTTTATCTTCAGGCAATATAATGCCAACTCTCAGTATAGGTTCTTTTTCCGGGATGATACCTGGTTCCAGCATATATTATAGATTTTTGTAATTTAGAAAAGCATCTACACCTGCTCCAATTGCAGGTGCTTCTCTCAATTTGGAAATGGCAATTAGTTCTGATTTAAATCGGCCATTTGAAATGTAATGGTTAACAAGTTTCTTATCCCGAACATTATTAAAGAAATCGGTTAAGTTTGAAACTATCTGGTTCCATAGAAGCGGAGTGTTTTTTGAATCATGAAGTAGATCACCAAGGCGCTGTCCTATGATAATTCGTTCAAGTAAAACACCTTTGTAATCATGTTCCCTTTTTTCGATTTTCTTTGAAGGATTTACAAAAGAAAACAGTCCAGACCAACCAGAATAGATAGTTGTTATTCGTTCAAATAGAAGTTTTGCAATGTAGAAACTTATGTCGTTAATAGTAGACAAAGCGTCCTTGTTGTTTTGCAGAGCCATTTCAAGTATCTGAGGTGGGTATATTTGCCTCTCGTTTAGCTCCTCAACAGGCTGCTTGCTATACATGCTATAAATTGATTGAATTCCACTTGCCGAAGCATACCTTTCCAGTGAAAGATTTTTATCAGATTTCATTTCCCATGCTTTTGCAATCCATTCTTTTGCATTATCAAAGGGTAACAAAAAACCGTTCAATTTTATTGCATCTGCTACTCCAGTTCCACCACCAAGGTAATAGGCATTTTTAACATCCTTAAACAAACCATCTTCGGAATATTCCTCACCCATACCACAATAGTCAGCATCACTACCTAAATGAGCGATTGGAGATAAAAGAGTTAAATTTTTGTCTTTGAGTCTGGATTCAATAAATTTTGAATACTCAGGCATTCTAGGACCATTGGCAACTGCAACAAGTCCTCGTTTATCTTTAGTTTTTAGACCCGGCATGCCTATTCCAAC
Organism: uncultured Bacteroidales bacterium; assembly: GCA_963750735.1. Lineage (GTDB taxonomy): Bacteria > Bacteroidota > Bacteroidia > Bacteroidales > VadinHA17 > JANTGF01. Next base: position 343,343 of record CAVVRY010000019.1, read on the forward strand.
GAGGGCTTTTTTTTCTGAATATTCATTAAGCAATTCAATAATAACATCTGATACTGCATTCATATAAACTGTTCCTTGTTTAATTTCTCCTTCTGTTCGATTAACACCAGTATTCATTTCTGAAAGTTGGGTAGTGATTTCAACTGGAACATAAGCAGGATTATATTCAGAATACTCAGAGTATTTTTTCTGTACATTTACATCAGAGATATGGAAAAGCTTGTTTTCTTTCGAGTACTCAATAATCCAGCCACTTACTTTGCTAGCCCCGCCATCGATTCCAATAAGTATGATATTATCCACAATAAATTTCTTTGAGTTTATTTTTTGATTTAAAATGGCAAATTACAAATTACAAATTGGTAATAAGCCTGAATTATGGCATCATGAGTTCTTTTTAATGCGCCTCACAATGATTTCTTTGCGCATATCATCTTTGGCTTCATCATTTCTGTCAATTACATCCTGGTTTATGGCATGGTCGGTACCACCTGAATGGCGGATTACCTCATAGATAGGATCATATACCCTTCCAATTTTATAATATTCAGCAATTTTGTTTACCATTTCATAATCCTCACCATAGTTACGTGCAAATGCATCATCATTTATTCCAAAATATCCCATTTCTTTTATTATATGAATGGGTATTGACCTGGGGGCACCTGCTCCATTAATGCGCAGTAGATTATTCCTTCCGTTTTCATCTGTCCATTCATCATGAGTAACAACGGGGATCTCTTCCATTCTAGTCAGAGTGCCGTCCTCATTTTTCTCCCAAACCTCATACGATCCTATTACCATTCCAATATTTTCTGAGGAGTTAAAGCAATCTATTATTTTTTCCACTGCATCGGGTTTCAAGCGATCATCTGAATCAAGCTGAACATAATACTTCCCTTTAGCATCATTTGCTCCAAGGTTTAAACAGAACCCAATACTGTTTATGTCGACAACAATTAGTCTAATATTGGGTTTATCCTGATCGTAGAGATCTCCTCCTAACATATATCTCCTTACGACAGGAATTGTAGGATCTTCATTCCCTCCATTTACAACTATAATGGCTTCAATATTCTGGACTGTCTGGGCCTGAATACTTTCAATGGCAGTTCCAATAAATTCAGGTCTAAATCCAACCGGGATAATTACGGATGCTTTTATTTCGGAAATATCCTTAAATTGTGTTTTTGTGGCATAAAATTGTTCAGGTGACAGAAACGCACCAATTCGTTTCAAATGATTTGTAACTATATTCTCTGCTTCAAGTTGAACTTCTTTTCCAGCAAGTAAATAATCAAAAACATTCGCTTTCGTTCCTGAGGCATATATTGTGTAATATGAACCATTGTATTTGTTTGAGATTCTGGTAAGCTTATAATGTTCTGATATTTTCAGTCGCAAGTCATATAGGGTATTATATTTTAATGATTCGTCAAAAAAAGAAATCTTTTCAAGTGCTTCCTTCTTCAAAAAGAAAACTTTACCATAATCCTGATTATCTCTTACCCTTCCAATATGGTGGAAAAGAAGTTTAATTTCTTTTGTGCCTTTTTCATCTTTCAGATCATAATCTGTGTAAAAAAGTCCAGTTTCCGGATTTCTCTCTGCAGAAATCAGAAACGCCTCCAAAGCTGCCTTTCTCAGTTCAATCGGATTGGTTTGATTATCAATGTAGAGGAAGAAATCTGAATTTGAACCTTGTGTAGCTTCATTCAATATTTGTGGATAAGACTTATTTCCAGTTTCTATTCCTCGGACATTTATGGATTTATCTTCCAGAATATCTTTTACCGAATTACTATACTCTCCTAAAATAGTGACATCAAAATCACGGTTTATTTGTAAAGCTATCGATTGAATGGTTTTAATAAAATCATCATTTGATTGATTGTCACCATCATTACTATGTAATATGATTGTTGTTTTGTAGGCCATGATTATCTTCTAATTCTTGAAAATTACAATTAATTATATGGTACCATCAAAAGTACATAAATTGTTTCTTATGATCTTTCAATATATTGGAAAACACTTTCAATTTGGTCTGAATTGTATTCTCTAATTAAGCTAATCAATTATTGAGTTAATGATCTTGATCTTAAAAATTATCCAAAAGTTTTTCATAGTTCCTAAAAAAATATCGAAGCTATTTCCTTTTAGTTTGTAAAATGCACTATTTTTATTCGAGAATTAAAAATAACTTTCATGAAAACATCCAAAAGTATTAAGACAACATTTATTATTTGCTTAATGTTAGTTATTTACCCTGCTTTTTCGCAGGTTAGCTTACCAGAATTATTTTCTAACAATATGATGTTCCAACGTGAAATTCCAATTAATATCTGGGGTTGGGCTGAAAAAAACGAGCGAATTGAAATTCAATTTAATAGCTCTACTTATAAAACCAAAGCTGATAAGAATGGGGATTGGAATATTGAGTTGCCAGAAATGAAGGCCGGAGGTCCGTATGAATTAATTGTAGAAGGAGAAAATACAATTACCCTAACGAATATTCTTATTGGAGATATTTGGGTATGCTCAGGCCAATCAAATATGGAGTGGTCAGTATCAAATTCAAATAATGCTGAGGAGGAAATAAAATTTGCGAATTATCCTGAGATAAGATTATTACAGGTAGAGAAAAAAATATCAACGCTTCCTATGGATGATATATCTGAGACCTCCTGGAAAGAATGTTCTCCGGAATCGGTTGAAGGATTTTCAGCAGTGGGATATTTCTTTGGTAGGGAATTGTTTAAAGAAACGGATGTTCCTATTGGTTTAATAGGTTCAAACTGGGGCGGTACTGTAGTTGAAACATGGATAAGTAAAGAGGGATTGGCTGGGGAGCCAACATTTGAGAAAATTGCCCAGGAGGTAGGAAGTATTGATTTAGAGAAAGAAATGAATAATGGTCAGCAAAATGCTGATGCATGGTTGAAAAGTTTTAAATCCGAGGATGCGGGAATTGAAAATGGGAACTATGTTTGGTCCAATCCGGATATTGGAGATCCCTCATGGCATGAGATTCGTTTGCCACAGACCTGGGAATCTTCAGAAATCAAGGATCTTAAGAACCTGGATGGAGTTGTATGGTTCAAAAAGGTTATTAGCCTTACAAAGGATCAGGCAGAAAACGCAGCAATGATTTCACTTGGACCCATAGATGATTCAGATATTACTTGGGTAAATGGTATCAAAATAGGGGAAACCTATAACAAGTATGATGAAAAAAGGAAGTATGAAATCCCGGAAGGAATTTTAAAAACAGGTGAAAATGTTGTGGTCATTAGGGTTGAGGATTATCAGGGTGGAGGAGGATTATTTGGTGATACCGAGCAAATGTTTATCAAAACAGGGGTGTCAGATATCATATCTATTGCTGGTTTATGGAAATATAAAATTGGAATGAAGTCAAAATCTGGCAATCCGAATAGTCAATTTGGTCCGAATAGTAAACCTACCTTATTATATAATGGGATGATTGCTCCACTCATTAATTTCCCTATTAAGGGGGCGATCTGGTATCAGGGAGAATCAAATACTATGCGTGCATATCAGTATCGCGATTTGTTTAAACGGCTTATAAATGATTGGAGAAATAAGTGGGGGATAGGTGACTTTCCATTTTTGTGGGTTCAACTGGCTAATTTTAAGGCTCCTGTTGATCAGCCAGGGCCAAGTGATTGGGCTGAATTGAGGGAAGCACAGGATATGGCTCTCGTTCTGCCAAAAACAGGTATGGCATCAGCAATTGATATTGGGGAAGCCAATGATATTCATCCTCGCAACAAGCAGGAGGTAGGTCGTAGATTGGCTCTGGCTGGATTGCATATGGAATACAGTAAAAATGACCTGGTTTATTCTGGTCCTCGCTATAAATCAATGAAAATTGAAAATGGCGAAGTATATGTCGAATTTAGCAATGTAGGAGAAGGTTTGATGACAAAAGATAAGTATGGGTATGTAAAGGGCTTTACAATTGCAGGAAAAAATAAAAAATTCTATTGGGCAAAAGCACAGATTGTAGATCAGAATATGGTTAAAATCTACTCAGATAAAGTTCCAAACCCGGTTGCAGTTAGATATGGTTGGGCAGATAACCCCGACCAGGCCAATCTGTATAACTTTGAGGGGCTTCCTACAAACCCATTTCGCACAGATGATTGGCCTGGCATGACATATGATAATAAATGATTTACCCCAAACTTTGAGAACTAAATTTTCCAACACATAAGTTGATATGTATTAATAGTTGAGTAATATTAACTATTCCATGAGACCGGATTTTGATAACTTTCTAAACGTATTCAAGCATATCTCTCAAAAAGAACCTGCTGTTTTTGAGTTCTTTCTGAACGAAAAATTATATAATTTCCTCGCAGAGGAAAGAATTTTGGAAACTCATTCTCCAATTGAAAAACTTAAAATTGTTATAAAGGCCTGTCAGAATGCAGGTTACGATTACGCAACTGTACCTGCCAGTTATACCAATACTTTCGCCTTTGTCAAGGGAGAGGTGGAAACAATTGAATCGAAGTCTTTAAATGCTGGCTATGTAATAACCAACCACCAGGAATTCATGGATTATAAGTGGCCTGATCCCGAAGCTGGAGATTATAATTTTTTCGATGAGTTAAAGGAGTTTCTTGATCCCGGTATGAAACTAATTGCGTGTGGCCCTGGTGGTGTGTTGGAGAATGTAATGGAATTGGTTGGATTCGAAAACCTTTGTGTATTAGCGCTTGAGGACCCTGTGCTAACAAAGTATATTTTTAATGAGGTTGGTTCAAGACTGGTAAGATATTATGAGATTTGTTCAAAATATGATTCAGTTGGCGCCTTAATTAGTAATGATGACTGGGGCTATAAAACACAAACAATGTTGCCTCCAGATATGATGAGAGATTATGTTTTCCCCTGGCATAAAAAAATTGTGGAAACAATTCATAAAAGTGGAAAACCCGCCATATTACATTCCTGTGGGAACCTTGAGGAAGTTATGGAGGATGTTATTGAGGATATGAAATATGATGGTAAACATTCCTTTGAAGATGAAATTATTCCTGTTGAGGAAGCGTATGAAAAATGGGGAGATCGCATTGCAATACTGGGTGGCATTGACATGGATTTTCTTGTTAGAAGTACTAAGGATGAAATTTTTGATAGATCTTCAAAATTATTAAAACTATCAAAGGATAGGGGAGGATATGCCCTAGGTTCAGGGAATAGCATTGCTCATTTCGTTCCATATGAGAATTATTTTGCTATGCTTTCTGCAGCTGGAATCAAAATCGACAAAACACCTTAGAACCCAACTATTATAATTATTCTATTGGCGGTTCTGTATTTTTATCTAGTGATCTTAAGAATAGGAAGATACTTGAACCGGTAGCAATCATAAAAACGATTCCTATAAGGATAAAGGCTTGCTGTAGGGAAAAATGGTCAGTTAAATATCCGAAGAAAGGTCCAATAATTGAAAAGAAGGCCCTGATTATCAAGCTTCTTATTGATAATACAGTTGCTCTTATGTCCGAAGAAGTAATTCTGTTTATATAATCTTTTAATACCGGTGAGGCAATGCCCCTTGAGAAATAAAATATTACCAATACGCCCAAGGCCATATACGAATTTAGCCAGCCTGTTAAAATGAATCCTCCTGAAATTAAGATAGTTGTAAACCAAACAGTAGCTTTTGGTTTTAACTTACGTTCTATTCTATAAGCAAAAAGTGTGGTAAGACCAACCACAAGATTTAAAATAGTACTGGATGCACCAATTTTTATTTCGCTAAAATTGAGCCCTTTTAAAAAAAGTGGATAAATCCATGCCATTGTAAGTGTGGCACTGCCAATAATTGAAGAATATATTATATTCCATCGAAGGCTCTTGTTTGATATCAATGCATATTTTACAATTTTTAGAATGTCCAAAAACCTAATCTTCCTGTGCCCTGAAGACAGCTTAGGCTCAATAAGCATAAATGCAGCTGGTACTGCAATAAGAGCAACACCTGTTTGAAAAATAAATGGTAGGCGAAGGCTAATTTCAGCCAATGCTCCCCCAAGGAAACCTGCAATGGCTTCTGAAAAATTACCAACTGAGAAATTCCGGCCTTCATATTTAACATATTCATTGGCCCTGCCATCAGCTTTAAGACTGTCATACATTAGTGCCGAATCGGCACCGGAAATAAAACTTTGTCCAATTCCCAGGATTATTTCTGCAATCAAAAAGGCAATGAACCCGGATGATAATGAATAGATTGCAAATCCTGCTGTCCCTAAGATACTCCCAATAATGAGTGTTTTTTTTCTGCCTAAAACATCAGCAGCGTAACCAGATGGAATTTCGAAAATTACTATGGCAATACTGTAAAACGCTTTTAATTGGAAGGATTCTTCGGCAGTAAATCCAAGATCATAATAAAATAACATTAAAATTGGCATAGTGAGCATAAACCACTTTGCCACCTTAATGAGATAAAGTTTATTGATATTTCCTGAATATTGACTCATGTTGAATCGATGAGTGCAAAAGTAGTATTATTAACTTTTTCTTAATACTGGATAGATTAAAAATCATAGATTTTCATAAGTTTCAATTCAGTGAGCGCAGTACAATTAGTATCTTTGTGATAAAGCGAATATTTTAGTATTGTAACTTTAGCTAATTAAAATACTTGCACCATGAGGACATTTTCTATTATTGCTTTAATTGTAACATTTGTTGGCTTTTCAAGTGCACAGGATGTAACTAATAGTTCCTTCAAACTGAATGAATATAAAACATTCGGATTCACCGCGGATGATGAGGAATTTCTTAACAGTTATCCCAATGCCGAAAGGGGGATGGAAAGAGTTAAGACCGCCATTAAAATCCAAATGGAGGAAGCCGGAATTAAATTATCAGATAATCCTCAACTATTATTAAACCTTGGTATTTCTGTTCAGGAGAAAGTTCAGACCAGAGAAACAAATATCCATGATATGCACTATATGGGTCAACGCAACTACCATTGGCAAGTTGAAGAAATACAAATTGGAACCTATGAGGAGGGAACTCTGAAAATTGATTTCGTTAATATGGCTGATAATGAATTGGTTAATCAGGCTATAGTGTCTGAAGTTTTAACTGATAATGATAAGAAGATGGAGAAAAGGATAAATAAGGTGATTCAAAAGTTATTTAAGACACTAAATTAGTAACAGATACATCCTTATTTCAGTTTCTGATACATTTCTGGTAATTTTCTGAGCATAGCCATTTCTCTCCATTTTTTTGATGCTATTTCAGCCGGAGCACCAAAATATGTTTTATTGCCTTCAAGTGATTTGTCAACAGCTGATACAGCCAGAACAACTGCTCCCTTACCAATAACAATATCCTTATTAATAACAACCTGACCCCACAAAATCACATCGTCTTCGATTTTTGTAACACCTGCTACCAGCACAGCTGATGCAAATAAACAGCGTTTTCCAACATATGTATCGTGGCCTATTTGAATGTGATTATCAAACTTGGTATACTCATCAATAACCGTATCTCCTGATACACCCCTGTCGATGGTGCACAGTGCACCTATTTCAACATAATCCTTAAGAATAACCCGACCACAGGATTCGAACTTAAGTGTTTCTTTCTCTCTTTTTTGAAAATAAAATGCGTCAGCACCTATCACAGATCCGGAATGAATTATAACATTATCACCGATAATGGTATGATCATAAATCGTAACATTAGCATGTATCAGGCAATTTTTTCCAATTTTAACGTCTTCACCAATAAAAACACCAGGTTGAATTTGTGTGCCCTCTCCAATAGTGGCAGTATCACTAATCATTTTGCTCACAGGCATAAAAGGCCTGAATTTCCTGACAAGTTTCATATAATCAGCAAATGGATCTTTGGAAATAATTAAGGCCTTTCCCGGAGGACATTCTATTTCCTTGTTTATTATTATTGCAGTTGCTGCTGATTTCAAAGCCTTGTCGTAATATTTTGGATGATCAACAAAGGTTAAATCACCCTTCTCAACCATGTGAATTTCATTTAGACCGCAAATTTCAAAATTTGGGTCTCCAAAAAACTCTAATTCAAGGATTGTTGATAATTCTGCTAAAGTTTTAGGATTGTTAAATTTCATAGCAACTCAATTAAATACTGTGATAAACGAATAGGTACGTAGATAGTAGCTGTACAGCAGGTAAATGTAACTTTTTTGCCTCAAACATGGTATCTATTTATACAGTTTCTACAAACTTTTTATGATGCAGGTTTCGAAGGATTTTATATTTTTGTCATAACCTAAAGCATTCTACCTCTGAAATCTCATTTACTGCTGATTGAAAATCATCAATTGAGGAAATATCAATTGATGTTACAATATATTACGTAATGATCCGGAAAAAAGTTTTTGTATTTGCCTTCATTTTTACTGCCATTCTTTTGTTTTTTGAAACAAAGATAGTCTGGTCGCAGATTGAAGAAGTTAATCATTGGGAAACAGTAGTTTATTCCAATGATAACTGGAGGTATTTTATTGGTAATTCAGAGCCGAATTATTACTGGCGAACCCTTACATTTGATGATTCATCCTGGCTGGAGGGCAGAGGGGGAATTGGGTATGGAGATGATGATGACAGTACTACAATAGCACCAGCACTATCAATATATCAGAGAAGGTTGTTTACAATATCTGATACATCGAAAATTAAGGCAATACTTTTCCACATGGATTATGATGATGCCTTTGTAGCATTTTTAAATGATCATGAGATTGCAAGGTCAAATATTGGTCAGGTAGGTGATCATCCATTGTATAATACTTCAGCAACAACCTATTCTGAGGCTAAGATGTATCTTGGTGGGGACCCTGAAGGCTTCTTCCTTGATAAAAAAGATTTCGCCGATTTCTTATTAGAAGGAGAAAATATTCTTGCAATACAAGTGCACAACTATGGACCAACCTCATCTGATTTAACTTCAATACCATTTCTGAGTGTTGGGATAGGGGATGAATCAATTACCTATGGCGAAGTTCCTGACTGGTTTACTGTCCCAAAAATATTCACCTCATCTAATTTGCCCCTGGTTTATATCGACACATATGGATACTCTATACCAGATGAACCGAGAATAGTCGCACACATGGGTATAATTAATAACCCTTCAGGAGCAAATAAACTGACTGATCCTTATAATGATTTTGATGGGAGAATAAGTATAGAGATTAGAGGTTCCTCTTCCCAGATGTTCCCTAAGAAGTCCTATAGTATAGAAACTCAGGATGAGTCTGGTGAGAACTTGAATGTGCCATTGATTGGTATGCCTGAAGAAAATGACTGGATCCTTTACGCTCCATATAGTGACAAATCATTGATGAGAAATGTACTAAGCTATCAATGGTGGAATGACATGGGTCATTATGGACCGAGAACCCGATATTGTGAATTGTTTATCAATGGTGAATATCATGGCATATATGTTTTAACCGAAAGAATAAAGAGAGATAAAAACCGTGTTGATATTGCAAAATTAACTGTTGATGATATAAGTGGTGATGAGGTTACAGGTGGATATATAGTTAAAGTTGATAAACCGGATGGCGAAGAAGGTTGGCTTTCCGAACCATGGCCCAGATACCCGGGTGCTAAAAAGACTACCTTTATCTATAACTATCCGGAATATGCAGATATTTTGACACAACAGAAATCATACATAATAGGCTATATGTATAATTTTGAATCGAACCTTGCAAAGCCTGAATTTAACCACCCACAGGACGGATATACAAAATATATCGATGTTGGAACTTTTATCGATTTTCTTATCATTAATGAGATAGCAAAAAATATTGATGGGTACAGGTTTAGTACATTTTTGCATAAGGCTAAAGATAGCGATGGGGGAAAGATAAGAATGGGACCGGTATGGGACTTCAATTTGTGCTATGGAAATGTTAACTATGGCGATGACAATGCCTGGGATGATGAGGGATGGATGTATACTTATGTGTATGAAGGGGACGATTGGAATAGTAAGATTTTTTGGTGGAAAAGATTAATGGAGGACCTGGAATTTAGACGGAGTCTTCAGAATCGTTGGCTTGAATTGCGCCAGGGATTTTTAAGTAATCAGGCCATAACTAACTCCATTTATTCAATTAGTACCTATTTAAATGAATCTCAGGAACGAAATTTTCAAAAGTGGAATGTACTTGGGAATTATGTTTGGCCAAATTATTACATAGGGTTAACTTATGATGATGAAGTATCCTGGATGAATAATTGGATTATTGACCGACTTACATGGATGGATACTCAATGGAATGAGCTGGTATCAGTAGAGGAAATTGGAGTTCAGGCAATACAGGTATATCCAAATCCTTTTTCGGATTTCGCCATGTTTAGATTTTCCTTAACTCAACCCGGAGCGTTAAAAGTTTCGGTTTACAATCTTACCGGACAAATAGTCTGGGCTGAGATTAATGAAAATATGGTTTCAGGCGATCATCATGTAAGCTGGAATGGAATCGACCAAACAGGACAAGAGGTTTTGCCAGGTGTGTATGTATATACATTAACTCTGGATGGGAAAAAAATTAAAACCGGAAAGCTGGTTAAATATTAGAGTTGTTTATTAAGAACTCTCCAATTCTTTGTTTTTTTTCTTTTTAAACTTAAGAATCCATCTATAATCCAATCCAAGGATATAGTGTGTTTCAGGATTTTTAGCATTATACTCCTGATCATACCGGAAGGATGCACCCACCCTGTGAAACTTATTTATCCTATAATCAGCCCCAATTCTATATCTTACTCCCATAATTTCACTCTTACCATCATCTTCAATAGCATGGAATAGTTCAATAGAAACATAAGGGTCAAGTTTTGAATTTCTAATATCATAATTTAACTCTAACCTATGTCGGAGTATTGAGACCTCAATTTTTGTGTCATTAGAAAAGCTTGGGTAACGCACAAACCTGAATCGATATTCTGGGTTGAATCTCTTTATATCCACATCAAATTTTAAGTCAAAATGAAATCGGTTCAATGGAATCCAATCTCCATTTTTTTTTCGATGTTGTATAAATCTCCAGCTTCCTGCAACCTCAAAAAACTTAAATGGAGAATAAGCTAAATTCAGATTGGTAAATATTTCATCCCATTGAGTTGAATTATTTTCTAAACGAAACTCCTGTTTCAGATCAAAGCTAAGCTTAGAAACAATTTTTGTTTGTATTTTGATACTTGTCCAGGTCATGAAATCTGAATCTTGTCCGGATACAATGTTTTCGAAACCTGCAAATAGAAAAATTACAAGGAGTGCAATTGCCCAATATCGGTTTTCCTTTAAGCTGTGATGCTCAAGTGATGTCTTTGAAAGTAAAATCAATGTTTTTGTGAGCTTAGTATACTATTTACGTGATTAGATAGAAAATGTTTTAGGCTATGTTGGCGGCTTTCAAAAATTCAATATTTCAGATTTATCCTAAAATAATTAGCATTTATACTATCGGGCTAATTCTTTTAAAATTTGTTTGTATTCTGAATGCAAAATTGGAGCAGTTTCAGGCCCAAGTGAATTTTCTTCACCATAGGGTGCATCTTTTTCATCAAAAGCAAAAGGAGCTTCAACATCCCATTGACTTTTTGGTAAAATATATCCTATTTCATCATTTGCCAGTCCTATAATAAACTTAAATTCACCTGGCATCATTTCCCTTAAAGGAGGAGTTTCCAGGACCACAGTCTTAAAATCTTGTTCATCCGGGGCTTCAACACCTCCATTCACAATTTCAGGATAAATTTCACCTGGAACCATTAAAAAACTGGCTGGTCCAAGGGTAAATGCAGAAACCTCAGACCGGGTTTTAAACCATCCGGTCATGCCAAAATCAAGCACACCCAAAATTGCGGCTAATCTAAACATTGAATTCTTAAGCGGGAGGTTAATTGTTTTGGCTCTGATTGAAAGACTGGCCTTTTCAATAATTGTGTCGGGGTTCTCAAGTGCATTGAGCGATAGCAAGGCCAAATGCTGACCCTGGGCTTTTGCTTTTTCAAAAGTAGGTGCATGATATATTGTGTCAGAAAAAGGATCACTAACTCCCATCCTGGGGTGTGTAGTCATCAATCCTCCAATGGCACCATTTACATAAACAGTTGTACCGCCAATTCCAGGTTTTACGAGGGAATCACCATCATAAACTCCATTTTCGATATATTCACGAACGTAATGGGGGAAATCTGAGCTTATATACAAATTATCGGACCAAACGGTTTCAGGATGGTCAGCCCAGGCCACAAGAGTACCCAGAGTAGAACCTGTTTCCAAATCGATTGCTTGCATCAATCGTAAACCAGGGTCTGTAACAATAGGCTTACGGGTGTCCATAAGAAGGCTTTCAGCATTTGTTAAATCATTTGCAAAAACCAGTTTTGCAGGGCGCAAATTATTTACTGCTTTTTCAATGGCAGCAATAGTCTGACTTTTCACATAAGTCATATTTTCACTATCGATTCCATTTTTAAAAGGAGTTTCTCCCCAAATACCAATGAGGTCATTGCTTTCATGTGTGTGTGTGCTTGAAATAGATGTATAATCCACTTTTAATTCTGCAGGAAGATTCTTCCTGATTTCAACCACCTCATCATGGCGAAATCCAATTGCGTCCAGGGAAACCATAGCAACACGGCTTTTTCCATCATCAATTACAACTACTCTGGTCCAAACATCATCATGGATACCATTTGCAGCTCTTTTATTGCTGAATCCGGCAATCCAATAGGCATCGAATTTGCCATTGTTGTTGTTATCGTTATAGCTGTCACCATCCTGTTCTTTATATTTCGAATCTCCATTCTTGTCATTCCATGTATCTACAACATTTGGAGTAATTGGAAGGGCAGCAAAACCGACTTTAATTAAACCGGGAACTTCTGATCCATCTATTGCAATGTCGAGATTATAGCCAAGATGCCGGTCTCTCAGATTCCAAAAAATCCAAACAGATAACAAAAGAAAAATCCCCAAAATTGTGGCACTTATTCTTAAAGCCCACTTCTTAAATTTCTTTATACTTTTCAAATCAATTTATTTTTATGTTCTATTGTTATTTAATTTAATTTAATTTAATTTAATTTAATTATGGTCTTAATAAATATCCTGTTTTAAAATTGGATAAGGTACATCATAGCCTTTAACAGAATGCCATATGATACGATTAAATGTATCTTCATCAATTCGATCAAGCTCATCCAGATTCTGTTCCATTGATTTTTGCGCCCAGAATAAAGCGTCGCCTGATAAACTTGTAAGCTCTGGATTTACTTCATCCAGGGGTATATTGTTTGGCAATGCTTTATAGGGTGTGAAATCTGGTTTATTTGTAAAACAATCAACCATTGGTTCTGCAGCAAGATCAAATTGATTTAACGGAGGAATTCCCAATATATTTTCAATTGTTCGAAACATATTTATCTGGGAATAGTTGGTAGAGACAACTTTCCCACGTTTTGTATAAGGACTAATGACCAGCCCAACGGTTCGGTGTCCATCTACATGATCGAGTCCAGCCTGTGGATCGTCTTCTGTAATAAGAATGCATGTTTCCTCCCAGAATTTACTGTTTGAAATAGCTTCTACGATCCGACCAACTGCCAGATCATTATCAGCTACAGCTGCCCTAGGTGTAGGTAAACCAGGTTTAGTGCCAGAAGTATGATCATTTGGAAGCAGCATAATGATAAAATTTGGGAAATTGTCATTTTCTTCAAATTCTTTCAGTTCTTTTAAAAATTCTCCTGCACGGTATATATCTGATACCTTTTCAGGAAAACCAATAAAAGTTGGGCAGGTATAAGGTTCCATTTGTGGTAAATTTGATTTTGCCCTGATTTTAATCTGGTTCGATCCACTAATATAATCCTCATATATTTCAGCAAAAGTAGCACTCCTGGGTTCAATAACGGCACTTACAAACTCACCATAATTTCTAAATGTTAATCCATGCTGAAGTACATTGTCCCAGATAAAACCGGTTGGAGAATAAGCCAGAGGATCATCTCCGTCATAGGGATAACTTCGTGGAAAATCGCCGAAAAACTTTTCAATATAGTCCGTAACATAGGCTTCATCAGTCCACTGGTGACCATCGGCACTTAACACCCCGCTACAATAATAATTATCCATTAATACAAACTCTTCGGCAAGGGCATGGTGATTTGGAGTGACCTCTCTTCCAAAATGAACCAGAGAAGTGTCTCCGTTTCCCTGCGGTAAGTCACCAAATACCTGATCGTAAGTCCGATTCTCTTTGATAATATAGATCACATGCTTGAAATGAGACTTCTGCCCCGGAAATTGGGGAACAGGTACCTGATCGTTTTGATTGTTTTCCTGGGCTATTTGTTTCATCATCCTCGAAAAATAATTATTTTCTTTAACAGTTTCTGTCATGGAAACTAGTTCATTGTTGTCAGGAAGAGGGAGGATGGAAATGCTACCCATATGGTTGTGGGTATTGTAACCGGGCCTGTCGGCCCTGAGGTTTCTTGAACCAATTCCTTTGGTGTTTGCTATAAAAATAAAATCCTCTTGAGCATCTAAAATAACTGCACCTGGATACCAACCAGTTGGTATAAATCCTGCAATTTTTTTGTTGCTATTAAGCTGGATAACGCAAATAGCATTATCAGTGCCATTTGCTACAAAGAGATGTTTTCCATCATTTGAAATAGCCAGGGCATTTGGAGCACTTCCAAATGGAAGATCTTTTTCCATTCGAACAGAGATTTCCTCAACAACAGCATCGGTTTCAGTATCAATAACAGAAATTAAATCACTATTGGCACATGCTACATACAACCGGCTTTTTTCTTTATTTAAAACCATTGCACCCGGATGCAGGCCCACCTCAATATTATTAATTTGTTTACCAGAATTTAAATCTACTACTGAAACCGATCCGTTATTTGCTATACCTGTTTCTGGATCAATCAATACCTCACTGCCAGATGTTTTATAAGTATCTTCTCCCTGTTCAGGCTGCCTGCCTCCCCAATTGCTTACATAGGCTTTTTCTGAAGTGGCCAGTAGAACTTCATAAGGTGAAACACCAACTGGAATTTCCCGGATTGATCCATTTTTAAAATTATAGATAGCCAGGGAATTACTTCTACTCAGCGGAACATATAATTCTTCGCTTTTTTCATTTAAAATAAATCCTCCTGGTACTGGATGACCGCCAATTTCGGGCCTAGGAAACTCAATAGGATCAATCCATTGCAATACATTGTTAGCATCTTTCTTAGCTACGAAAATCTTGTTTCTGGCCTGGCTTGCATAAATCAAGGTTCCATCCTCAGAAAAAGAGACTCCTTTAAATGAGGCTCCACCCTGTATTGGCAAAGTTTGCATTATGGTACGATCAAGAACCCGAATCAGATCAAGTGAGCTTTTATTTAAAACTGCCAACCACTTGCCGTCAGGACTCAATGCAAGGTCTACTGGTCTGCCTGGAAAGGTGATTTGAAATCCGGCAGGGCGCAACAATTGATTCGTTGGAACCAGAATACTACCGTCAGGTTGGGGACCAACTTTTCGAGTTGATAATTCATCTGAAGGGCTTTGTTCTACCTGACATTGTGTAAGGACCAGAATTGTTAAGGCTAAGATGTTCAAATATTTAATTGTTTTCATGGCAGTTTCTCCTATAAAATTATTTGTTGATTTTTGTTCACAGGATTTTATTGAGATGATTGATTCAAATGTAATGTTAACCTGTTATGAACGCAAAAACTAAAAAAACTTATTTTCAATGTATTTACATATAGTATGATATACAGGTAGATGAAATTCCTGAATCTCAGGAATACTCAACGCAGGGACACGAATCGTAATATCACATAACTCTTTTATCTTTCCACCTGATTCCCCTGTTAATCCAATAACTTTTAGTCCCATAGCTTTTGCAGTTATGGCGGCATCAACAACATTCTGCGAATTACCTGATGTACTAATTGCAATTAAAACATCACCAGGATTACCATAGCCAACAATTTGTTGAGCAAAAACCAGGTTGGGATCTATGTCATTCGAAATTGCTGAATATAAGGCGGAGTGGGCATTTAGTGAGATAGCCGGCAATGCATTCTGCAATTTCCTACCTATATACTTTCCCCTTTCAGTTGCATTTAAGCTTTTCTCAAGTTTAGGATTTATTGGTCGTTTTTTTTCAAAACTTTTCATCAACTCACCCACAATATGATCTGCATCGGCACAGCTTCCTCCATTTCCACAGAGCAATAGCTTTCCTTTATTACTGTAACAACTTGTTATTTCATCTATGGCACCGATAATATCATTCCTGCATGTTTCGAGAGCAGGATATTTCTCAAATAAGTCATCAATAATTTCAGTTCCTTTCATAGGTGAATAGTTAATTTAATTATGATTGCATTGCAACACATAGTGCCGCATAGTCGCCTATTTTTTCTCCTAATAAGGCCGGTACGATTTTGCAAACTTGCTTTGCTTCAGGAATTGCTTCCTGATTGAGTATTTTTTCAACAAAAGGTTTGAAAAGTTCTTCATTCCGGGCATAAATGCTTCCTATAACTATCTTTTCAGGGTTAAGAATATCGATCAGTATTGCCAGTGCTTTACCCAGGTAACTAGCTGTAGTTTCAACTATGCCCATTGCTGTTTCATCACCAGCATGAGCAGCCTGAAACACGGACTTTGCTGTAATGGATTCTAGTTCATCTATTGAATTACAAAACCCTACCGGCTTTCCATTTTTGAAATTCTTGAGGGCAACGTCTTTAGCTAGTTTTGCGATACCACCTCCACTGCAAAAGCCTTCAAATGAGCCTGCTTTACCAAATCCAACCGGACCATCTTCTGCCAATCGTATGTGCCCTACTTCTCCTCCCAGGTCATTTGTTCCGGTATATAAATGACCATTCAGAATCAAACCTGCTCCCATTCCGGTACCGAATGTAAGGAATACCATATTTTCAGTATCGCTCCCGGCTCCCATCAACCATTCAGCAAGTGCACTTGCATTTGCATCGTTTTGAACTTCAACAGGTACATCAAACTCCTCTTTAAAAATATCAACAATGGGAACTGCATCCCAACCTGGAAGGTTTGGTGGGGAGTAAATTATACCTTTTTTTGAATCCAAAGGCCCACCACAGCTTATTCCAATTTTTTGAAGCTTTTCCTTTTCATATTTCTCGAACAAAGCATAGCTGTGTACTTTAAATTCATCTAAGATTTTCTTATATCCTCTTTCGGTATGAGTGGGGAATTCTATTTTTTCGTAAATAGTAAAATTCTCATCACCCAATACCACACTGCATTTCGTGCCACCAATATTGAATCCAAGAAAGTATTTTCTAAGTTGGTTTGAATTTGTCATAAAAACATTTAGGGTGAATTAGTTATTTATTTGAACAATATACTGAGCAATTCATCAGGTTGTGAAAAGTCTGGTATTATAAAATGAGCTCCTGACCGGATGAGCCTTGATCGCTTTTCCGGATTTAAATCATACCTTCGAATTTCATCACTAGCAATCCCAAAAGCAATTCCATCAAATTTAACACATTCTTTTATTTCTACAGGCCCGTCACCAAAAACAACAAGCTCTTCACCCTGAAGGGAATTATCTGAGATGATTTTATCAATGACTATTTTCTTTGAGTATTTTTCTATATCACCAACAGAGCCATGAATTTCACCATCAAATAATTCTGCATAACCTAATTTTGTAGCTTCATTTACAACATCCTCAATATCTGTTCCGCTGGCGAGGTATAATTTTACTCCTTTTTCTTTCAACAACGTTAAAAACCTTACCGATCCTTTCATTGTAAAATCCTCAATTGATAATTGGCCTGAGTTTAGATTTTCCAACCTCTTATTTACCTGTTCCATTAAAGCAATATTGTAAATCTCTTTATATCCAAACTTGTCAAGAATTTTATCCTTTGGTACAAAATTAAATTCATCCACCATATTAACCAGACCTTCCATTTGCACAATTGTCTGAATACCAGTCGACATATCAATATACTCAAGAACTTGTTTGCGAACTTCCTCAAATACTACTTTGTCCACTTTGTCATAGTAATCACCCAGAATTGCTTTAATCATTACCGGCTCCATAATCTGCTCCCAACCCTGTCTAAGGGTACTGATGGTTCCGTCATGATCAAATAAAACATGTTTTGTTTTCCCAACCCGGCTTAGAATGTTTTCATAGCAGATCTCTATTTCAGTATCTGGAAGAAGCTTTGCCTGCCGATAGTCAGATGCCAATTCAGGATTATAATTAAAATCGGTATTGCCTGCCAATTTAATTATTTCTTCACCTGAGGCAGTTCCTGTTGTATATAATTTCTGGACTGTTACTGCAGCTGCAAAATTGGCAAAAGTAGCTGCCTCATATGGTTGAATTCCAGCGGCCAGACACAAAGTTAATGCACTTATGGTTGTGTCTCCTGCACCTACTGTATCGAGTTTTTTAAGCAGCTGAACTCCCGGGGTTTCATGAACTCCCGAGGAGTCGATAGTGATTATACCACGTGATCCGCAAGTTACAAAAATTGGTTTGTGATACTGGTTAAATACATTCATTCCATAATCTTTGGCATCGCTTAATGAAATGAAGTCACCCGGCTTCTTATCAAGGTTGTTTAGAACCGCTGTTTCAATTTCATTTGCTTTGCGATACACATTCCTGAATTGAGCATTAAAATGCCGTGAGTCCAGCACAACAATTTTATCATTATACTTATCAAATAGTTTGTTCGCTTCCTCAATGAAGTTATGATTTGTAATACTTCCCGGTACCTGCTGATTAAAAATAAGGGCATCGAAATTTTCAAGGACAAACTGCAGGTTTTTAATTATTACTGCATCGGTTTCCAGGCTTCTGTTATTCTTTAAACCAAAATCGATTCTAGGATCTTCTTTTTCACCATAATACTTTTTTGTATAGGTGTAGGTATCGAAATTTTCTTTTTGAATTGTTAAAGAGGATGTATCGACTCCCATCGCCTTCATCTGGGCATTTAATTCTCTCCCATGTATATCGTCTCCAAGTACACCAACAACTTTTATTTCAGCAGGATTTAATGCGGCCAGGTTTGCAACTATGTTTCCTGCACCACCAGGTGAGTATGAATGACTTGCTATTGCTTCAGCTTGCAAGCCTGTTTCAACAGACACTTCGGAACCATCAGGGTCCATTAACCAGTATGCATCGAGACAAAAATCCCCGTATACTGCTACTTTGGTACTATTAATTTTTTCTAATATTTCATTAATCCTCTTTGCATCCATTTTGGTAATTGTTGATAGATATCTAAATTCAAGTATAAAGCCCAGCCTAAATCAGTTCTACTAAGCTTTTGTATAATAAAGGAATAGTTTGTTTTTGATTTCCACCAATATAGTATCCTTTCCCTCCATAGGCATCAGGAACCCTGGTAACAATGCTTTTCTGATCGCGATAATAATATCCTACTTCTTTTTCGTTTGTGATGTGATCAGAATTATATGGACGGAGGTCAAAATTTGCTGTAACAATACTCTTCGGAGTATGTCCAATATTTCCCGCCATTGATGCTGCTTTCAGGAATACTTCTGGTCCGGTAACTGCACTCCCCACATTTAGTAAAACACCTCCACTGGTAAACCTGGAAATTTCGTTTGCATAAATCAAGAAATCTCTTCCTGAACATCCTCCCTTAGCGCGTCCATCAAAATAAGGATGTTGATCGATTACATCGGTTCCGATTCCTGCATGTACAGTAAATGGAACATTCTTTTCATAACATTTCGCCTGCAGGCATAGCTCGGGATATTTGAATTTTATGGTCCCAATTTCCAGTTTCAGAATTTTCTCTACCTCCTCCCTAAAAGAATTGTCCAGAATTAGTTTTCCAATAGATTCTCCATAGCCAAGTTTATTTTTATTTCCGTGGATAAGAGCAGCGTTTAAATAATTAAATTCAAATGCCATTCCAAATTCTCCCTTTTCAAGTGCCTGAGGTACGTATTCACTCGTCTCACCAATCAGTCCTAACTCAAAATCATGGATAGAAGTAGCAGCATTACCCGATATCATTGTAACAAGATTTCTGTCTACCAAATCACCAATTAATTTGCTGAGGCCATTTTTTACCAGATGTGCACCACTAAACAGAACCACAGGCAAGTTTTTTTTCCTTGCAGAAATTATTTCTCGTGCAAGAATTTCTACAGCATCTTTAGTTTCTGAAGGGACATCAATCTCTGCTATATCAATATTTCCTATTTCAATAAGGTCATTAAGTTTTACCTTGTTGTTTCTTTCTGAAAGGGGATATGTGTTAATTTTCTGAGTATCAAAGATCTCATATTTTCCTTTATAGTCCATCAAGTAATGATTTATTAACCTGAATTTACAAGTTTATTAAATACTGCCAAGTTCACTTTAAAACTAGTCATAAAAATAAATAAGCCATAATAAAATTATGGCTTATTTACTACTATGAAAAAAAACACTTACTAGTAAGGATTACCAGTTCCTTGTAATAGCCACAATTTTGACCATGCGCTATCTTTTCCATCATTTGCTGTAAATGCTGTTTCTTCGAGATTTTCTACAGCATTTTGATAGTTAATATTATTTCTGTTTTTCTCATTATTTCCATACATTGCACGTAAAGGCATAGCATCACGTGTTGCAATTGGACCAAATGTTAGAATTGGCAAGCCGGTTCTTCTCCAGTCACACCATGATTCATGAGCAACTGTCCAGTTTGCAATCCATTTCTGTTCCATGATTTGTTCCAATGAACCATCATAAGCAACACCTGGTTCTGCAAGATATGCAGAAGCATCGTCACCAACTCCCCAGGTATTGAATGAGGCATTAACCCCATTTTCATACCATGCTTGCTGTGTTCCACCTACTGACCAGCCTTTTTGGGCTGCTTCAGCAAGAATAAAACATACTTCAGAATAGGAAATTAGCCTCGCTAATAACATATCGCCCTTTGACTCTTTATACATATCAGCCAATTGAGAATTATGTACATTTGGACCACCCTGTATTACATTAGGATTCAGATTCCAACCGGATCCATCACCAGTGGAGGAGGCGATGGGTAAGCCCATATAAACATTTGTATCCACCAAAACATTTCCAGCTGAAATTTCTGCAGGCCAGGTATCCTTATCATATGCCACCCAATTTCTTACCGCCATTGAGTCAGGATGTATATACCTTATTCCATCCACAATTATGTCAGCATTAGGAGATTGTGCCATAGAAATTTCAATTGGGATAACAGGCTTATTAAACCAAACACCAATTCTTGGGTCATTTAGCTCCAACAATACATCTCTGAAACCGGCACAAAGTTGTACCCTGTTAAAATTACTCTCTGAAGCATCAAAAGCTACTGCATTTGGCCAGGCGTCACCGCTATATGTTCCTTGATATTCCATAGTAGCATCATCATCCTCCGAAGTGAAGATTGGATAGGTTCCTGAATTAGAAATTATTTCTTCAATTCCGCTTTTTGCATAATCAGGAAGCTTGGAGGAAACTCGCATGTAGTATCTCAACATTAATGAGTTGGCCATCTTTCTCCACATAGTTGGATCTCCATTATAAATAAGATCTACAGCTGGATCAATCCCTTTATATTCACCTGCTGATTTTGACAAGAGGGTATTGGCAGTTTTTAGTTGCTCTATAATTCCTCTGTAGATTGTCTCCTGGGGGTCAAATACTGGGAACAAATATTCCTGGGAACCTTCATCTCCATTCAGAGCTGCAGTATAAGGAGCATCTCCCCAGGCGTCAGCAATAATAGCAAAATTAAAAGCACTTAATACAATAGCGAGGCCTTCCTGAAACTCCATTCCTTCAGTTTGTGATCTCTCTGCAAGATGTTTTAAATTTCTCAGAGTACCATAGTAACCATCCCAACCTGATTCACTATTCCATTCAAATTTGTTCAAATCACTACCCCAGCCACTTTTCTGAACATATTGCATTACACCAGCAGTACCACCATCATAATTTTCTTTAAGATATGGTAAAGCAGTAGCTGTAATAACAGTTGGAACCATAAGGTTAGGCTGTACAGTTTCCGGGTCAACCCCTAATGGGTTAACATTTAGCTCGGTAAGTTGCTTTCACAGGATACAGCCGATACCAGAACTAAAACCAGAATTAATCTATATAATATTTTCATTAATTTCATGATTATTTGGTTTATAATTTTAACATTAGAAACTTATATTTAACTTAATACCAATTGGTATGGTCCATGGGGCAACATTAAATCTTTCAATACCCTGCTTAAACTGAATACCGCTGGTTTGTGTACCACCCTCTGGCTGAAATGCCATTTCAGGATCGATGCCAATTCCTGCCTTGGTCCATAGAATAATATTCTTGCTATAGAGGGATACTGAAAAATTCTGAATTCCCTTAATTGCAGGAAGCTGATAAGTCACCGCTATCTCTCTAAGTTTGATAAAGTCGGCATCAAAAGTGGCACAACGAGTGTAGCTCCATCCATAGTAGTCCTGATACCTGATCAATGGAGTATTTGCATCACCAAGATTCTCACGGGTCATTATGAAATTATCGTTTTCATCATAATAACCTTCCACACCTGGCATAAATACACCGTCGTTAAGTGTAATTCCATCTTCAGTAAACTCCATACCACCATATTCTGCACTGGGGCCACCTACCAATACGAAGAATTCTCCGTCAGGTGATAGATACTGGTCTGAATTTTCTTTTAGATAAGCAGGTACATCACTGATGTTGCTTAAATCATGAACCTTATCCAACCATCTTTTAGTATGTAGATCAGATTCGCCATAACGCAATGTTTGTGAAACAAATTGTCCACCAATCCTCCAGTCTAAACTGGCACTTAGGGTGAATCGCTTGTATGACACTGCTGTTTGTAACCCAAGGATAACTTTGGGGTTGAAATTACCAATTACAGGAGCAACCCTTTTTCCATCCACCTGTAATGTATTGTCACTATCTTCCCATCCTTCATCATCAATAATGGGCCATCCATAGTATGGAGAATTTGGATCTTCAACACGAACCAGCGCACGGTCGATCATTTGTCCGATTTCATCGCCTACCCAAGAATAAGCACCACCCTTGGCATCGCCCCAGAGCTGGATATAATCAAAACCCTCTGAGAGTTCTTTAACGATGGTTTTATTTTTAGAAACAACAAGGTTTACGTCCCAGTTCCAATCACTTGTTCTAACTGGTGCACCTCCAACGGAAAATTCAATACCTGTACTTTCTAATAAACCGGCATTAATTTGTTTTGAAGAAAATCCGGAGGAAGGTGGAAGTCCAATATTTAAGATCTGGTTTTCATTTTGTGCCTGGTAATAGGTGAAATCGGCCCTTAATCTATTATTAAAGAAAGCAAGGTCGGTTCCGATTTCCCAGGATGTTTGCATTTCAGGTTTCAGATCTGGAAGTAATAGGGTACCTGATGTTGAAAGACGCATTAGGTTCCCCCAGTCAGCTTGTTTGGACATGGTAGCCAATAAACTATAAGGATCGGTATCGTTACCTACTTTTGCCCAGCCTCCCCTGATTTTAAACAAAGAAACACTTGAACCCATATCGAATACATTATTAAGCAAAACACTTAATGATGCGGAAGGATAGAAATAAGAACGATTTTCGGCAGGTAAAGTACTTGACCAATCGTTTCTTCCAGTAAGATCAAGATATACCATATTTCTGTATCCAAGGGATACTAAACCGTATAAACTATAAACTGCTTTCTCACTGTACCCTGATGCATAGGTTAGGTTATCAGGGGCAACATTGCTTATAGTATAGACATTTGGAATTATTAAACCTGTTCCTCTGTTTTTCGCCTGTGTAAGAAGTCTTGCATTGTAGTTGTACCTGTAATTACCACCAAAGGATGCAGTTAGGTTAAAATTCTCAAAAGCCTTATCGTATGATAATAAGAAATCAGCATTTGTTTCTCTTCTGGAAAGTTCAGTTATACCATAGAAACCATTTGGTTCACCAGAATAACTTGGAGCAATTTTTGTTTCGCGGGTTTCATTGTACTGATCATGATTATACCTGGCCATAATTGAAAGACCCTGAATGATTTCCCAGTCAATCCTTGCATTTCCATATACCCTTTTTCTGGTGAACGGATTGTTTACCTCGTTAGCGAGGAAGTAAGGATTATTTGTCATGTCATCTGCATCATAAGTACCGTCAGGATTAACAACTAGATTGTAAGGTGCTCGTTGCTGAATTCCCTCTTGTCCTGGCACCCAGTAATCTTTCATTGAAAGAATATCCAGATGTGAGTTGGTTTCATATAATGCCTGCATGGGGTTTGCGCCACGGTTTCCGACAGGGCGGTTATCAGCACCTGAATTAGAGATGTTAATGCTTGTCGAAACTGAAAGGTTTTTTAACAAATTAACCGTAGAATTTAAGCTTAAAGAGTTTCTGTGTAAGTCGCTATTTGGAATTACACCCTTATTTTGCATATTATTATAGGATAACCTGTAGTTAAGCTTTTCAGTTGAACTGGTTAAGGATACCCCATTTGTGGTAGTGTAGCCGGTTTGAAAGAAGTTCTTAGCATTATCCGGATGAGATGTTAGCTCAGTTGCCACGAGGTCACCGTTTGCATCGAAAAATGGCCACTGATAAGCCATCATACCTTTATCCAGTTCAGGACCTACCCAGTATGAATCGCCTGCAGGAACTGAATAGTATGGGAGACCATTGTTTGGACGGTTGTCTTGTGTATATGGCCTTCTACCATTGGCAAATAAATTATGTTTCTCAACATATTTATATGGGTTTTCTATCACAGTGTTTGAGGTAATTGTAACTCCTATACCTTCACTTTTCCTTCCGGATTTTGTTGTAATAAGCACAACACCATTACCAGCTCTAGAACCGTAGAGTGCTGCAGCACTTGGTCCTTTAAGAACAGAAATACTTTCGATATCCTCAGGGTTAATGTCAGAGATGGCATTTCCGTAGTCAACTTTTGTGTCCCTCGCCATTTCTGTAACGTTGTTGAGGGTGTTAGACATTGGTATTCCATCAACAACAAATAGTGGCTGGTTATCACTTGTAAGGGATGTGGCTCCACGTATTACCATACTTACTGAGGAACCTTCACCACCGGTTGAATTAATGGCCACACCTGAAACTCGTCCTGCCAATGAATTCATTACGTTGGTTTGAGCTACTTCTGTAAGTTCTCGCCATCAACTTTCCCCACATTATATCCAAGAGATTTAGTCTCCCTTGAAATACCAAGTGCAGTAACAACCACTTCATCCATACCAACAGATGATGATGTCATAACAACACTTATAACAGACTGATTGCCAACTGTAATTTCCTGAGCCTCCATCCCAACGAAGGAGAACCTCAATACAGTTTCATTGCCGGGTACATTAATGGTGAAATTACCAACAGCGTCGGTAATACTACCCTGTGATGTACCTACTATTACCACACTAACTCCTGGTAATAGCTCTCCGATGTCGTCTTTAACGGTACCGGTAACTGTCCTTTGTGCATATGCACTCAAAGAGAACAATGCAAACAAAAGAAGCATAGGAAGGATCTTTTTTTTCATAAACATAGGTTTTGGTTAAAAATTCGGGTTTTCGAACTATTAAATTACGAAATGTTAATCGTAAAAACAATTTTTAGCTATACAAATAAATGTAAAATTTAGATTTAATACTTCATTTTTATTAATAGATATATATGGTATTTTAACCCTGCAGTATATGGAAAGTTAACCTTTCGAGAGAAAAAGTTAATAAATATTAAGTTTACGTTAATATTTAATAAAAATTAATTATTTACATAAGTAGATGTTATTTACTTATTTAGTGTATTGAAAAGAGTTAAGTTTCTAAATAGGCAAAACTTTTTTGCGGGAGAATCCTTACACTATAATTTGACAACTCTTCCTTCTATTGAGGAAAGGTAGGCAGCATCAACAATATTTAAAACGGCTTGTCCTTCATTGAAACCCGGTGATGGAGTTTTTCTGTTTTTTATACATTCAATAAAGTGCTCCATCTGTTTTGTATAAATCGATTGGTCGCAATGCTCTGTCTTCTCAGGCATTGGAGCATTGAAGGTTCCAGGAAAATCTTCTATTTTGAATTTTAAAGAAGTTGGGAGTACTGTTCCATAACCTTCGGTTCCATAGATCTGTGTACCTGCTTCAGGCATATCCATATGGGGATGCATCCATCCACTCTCAATAATTGAGGTTGTGCCATTATCCCAGGTTATCATTATAATTCCTGAATCGTCGACATCATAATCGCCAAAATATGTTCCGATTTTGGCATATACTTCAACTGGTTTTGGATCCCCTAAAATATAGCGAATTGTATCAATGGCATGCACGCCCATATCCGCAAGGGCACCTCCACCAGCCAACTCTTTCTTTGTAAACCAGCCAGATGGACCCCAGTTCTCGTGGATACCGTATCCTTTTGTTTTAATGATCTTACCCAGTTTTCCAGAATCAACCACCTTTTTTATAAAGTTAACTTCAGCATCGAACCGCCACATATGACCAACCATTAACAGTTGGTTTGTACTATTTATTGCTCTTTCGAGTTCTTTTCCTTCCGCTGAATTCATTGCCATTGGTTTCTCAAGAAAGACATCCTTTCCATTCTTCATGAATTCTAGAGCATACGGTGCGTGAAATTTATTTGGGATACCAATAACAACAGCATCCAGATCTTCCCTCTGAACTATGCTCATTGGATCGGTAACCACCTCTTTAATATTATACCTGGCAGCAAACTTTTCGGCTGCTTCCAACTGGGTGTCGACAGAAAATGCAATTTCAACTTCAGGTATAGACTGCAATCCACGTGCATGGTAATCAGCAATGTAACCGGTACCAATAATTGCTATTTTAATTTTACTCATGATGTTTTATTCGACGTTTTTTTTAAAGAAGTTCATCAACATTATTATATATTTTCTCAATAGCCATGGCTATTTCATCCATGTCTGCTGTGCTTCCCATTAATACTTTATGGTGGATACAAACAGATTCGTCAGAATATATTCTTTCACATACTGGGTAGATTAAATCTTGAAGGGTTGATTTCATTCCAATATTGGTCATTTAATTTATAACGTGCCGGTTTCAATAAAGGAACATACAGAGAGCAATTATTTAATGGCTCATAACTACTATCTACACCAATACCAATTTCGCTATCGAGGGCTTTTCTGAATTTTTCAATTGGTAGCCCCTTGAATTCATCTTTAATATATCTGAAGGCAAAATTGAAATAAGCTTCTTTGGTCTCCCTTTTATCCCGTCTCATTGGTTTAACTCCAGGCATGGCTGCCAACAAAGAATTTAAATACATGCCGTTCTTATCGCGGTTTTCATTCTGCTCGGGCAATCTTTTTAATCCTTCCACGAGGATGGCTGCTTGAAACTCAGTAATTCTATAGTTACCCGATTGAATGAAGTTGCCATCGTCACTATATACTCCGGCACCTTTATCGGTATCGCTGTATTCATTTCCTTCCGGTCTTCTTCCACAATTCCTTAAAGCATCTAATTTTTCTGCCAGAATCGGGTTGTTTGTAGTCATAACTCCACCTTCTCCGGCCGTTAAATGCTTTGATAACTGGAAACTGAAGCTTCCGATATCCCCAATAGACCCAGCTTTCTTGCCATTCCATTCGCCTCCATGTTTGTGGGCACAATCCTCAAGAACAAATAAGTTGTGCTTTTTAGCAATTTCTAAAATTGCATCCATATCAGCGAAACCACCATAAAGATGCACTGGAACTATTGCTTTCGTTCTTGGAGTTATGGCCTTTTCAATTTCTTTTGGGTCAATGCACCAGGTATCTTCGCAAACATCAACAAGAATAGGGGTTGCATTGACATCAATAATTGTTGCTGCTGTTGCCTGCCAGGTTAGACCCGGAAGGATTACCTCATCACCATATCCAATTCCCAATGCTTCCAATGCAAGCTGAAGTGTGATGGTTCCATTGGCTGCTGAAATAGCATATTTTACGCCTGTATATTCGGCAAACATTTTATTAAACTCAACCTCTTTGGGTCCGTTATAGGACCAAACGCCTGAATTTAAAACCTCTAAAAGTGCAGATTCTTCTTTCTTATCCCAAACAGGCCATGCCGGCCAGGGATTTAATTTTGCATTTCTGACAGGTGTTCCACCATTAATTGCTAATTGTGTCATTTTTAACTCAATTTAATTTCATTTTGTTCTATGTTCCATCCTCTTACTTTTAAAACAGGTTTATCCTCTTTTAAATATTTCTTTGGAATGGATACGTTAATCTTTTTTGTCTCACCAGGAAGCAGGCTGAAATAGTTATCCTCCCAGAATACCGGAACAATAGTATTGCCACTTTTCTCACCTGATATATTCATGTCGATAAAAAAAGCAATTTTGTTTCCGGGATTATTAATGTCAATTCTTACATCCAGGTTATCCTTAGATTCTACAATATCATATTTTGTATGTAAACCAACTGATTCCAGTTTGTTCAGTTGCTTATAATCTGCATATTCCTTGGTTGGCGTATAAAATGGCCAATCTTCAAACTCGTATTCATAATCCAGAACATCGTTTTTTGCAGATAGCCAATAAAAGTTATTTCCAACTTGGTTGTTATCCTGGTCGATTAACCTAAGATCAAGGAAATAAGTGGTTGAAATATCTTTGAAGTCAGGAAGTTGGAGGATAAGAGCTGTTGTTTCTGCCTCGCATTTTACTTCAAGGATTTTGTTAAAAACCTCCTTTGAGTTGATGTCATATATCCTTATGAGCGCTTTATATCCGGAAACAGGGGAGAAAAGATCATTTACGAAGTCAATGGAGTTGCTTCCATAGTTATATAAAAGATGTTGTGGCTCACATGCTTTTCGAGCCGCATAAAAAGCTCCGTTAGGCATCAAAAATGTATCGTATAACTGCCAGTACATACTAGGCCATGGTGAGTTAAGCATCCACTGAATAATGCCAGTAGCAATTGACTTATTTACCTGGAAAGCCTCAAACATGGGTCGCATAAGCTCATAATTTAACACCTGGGCTTTATATGTAAAATCATCCACACCATTTGGAGGCCCATACCTTTCTTCAATGGCTTTTATTATCCGGTCAAGAGTTTTAAAATCATTCAAACCACAATGATATTCCCAGACATCATCTACTGGCCATAAATGCTCTTTCGGAATCATTTTCTTTATACTTTCCAGAGGAGGAATATTAGCACCCGGACAGGTTTCCGTATTGAAACCATAAGCTCCGCCCAAATGTTTATTGGTATACCAGTAAATAGGAGGAGTATAGGCATAGGGGCCCAGCATCTTCATGCCAGATGAGCCACTTATTTCACTTACAATTTCATATTCAGTTATTACTCCCTGGTCACTTCCAACACCTCCTGTAGAATTTACATATGGACGGGTAGTATCATACTTTTTAAATGTTTTAATGTATTTTTTTTCCAGGTCAGGATGAGGTAACATATCACTGCCAACACTCCATACAAAAATGCTGGGATGCTGCCTTAGCCAGGTTATTTGGTCTTCCCAGGCCTGTGCCATCAATTCAATCTCGTCTGGTTCAACAATTCCGCCATATCTTGGGTCAATTGGTTTACCGAGATATTGTTCGTGCTCCCAGTGACAACTCCAACCTGCCATTATTAAAATTCCATTTTGATCGCACAGATCATATAGCTTATGGTCCTTGCCCCAAAATCCTTCCAGTCGAATGCAATTCAGATTCATATGCTTTACATAGGCAATCTGGTTTTCTAAATATTCATCGGTGTCCTGCAATAACAGATCGTCAGTCCACCCGGCACCTTTTATCAATGTTTTTTTCCCATTAATTATAAACCCGCGATGACCATCTTTGTTCATGTAATCCTGTACATCACGAATCCCAAAGGTCAGGGTCTGAAAATCTGAGATTTTATCATCTATTTCAAAAGATAGCTCTAGTTCATGTAAAATAGGATCTCCCATATTATTTGGCCACCACAATTCAGGATCTGAAATTTTCAATTCCGCGTATTCTTCAACTGTGAATACTTCCTCACATATTTTATTACCGGGAATTGAGACAGTTTTCTTTAGAGAAATTGAGCCATATTTGCACTTCAATGTTCCTGATAAAGAGTTGCTTGTGTGATTTCGTAGCTCAGCACTAATTTTTAGTTCAGCATTCTTAAGAGTTTCCAGATCCAACTTTGTTTCAACGAAAGAATTGTTGATTGATACACCTTCATTAAAGCGAATACTAACATCCCTGAAAATGCCCATATTATTATCCGGAGGGTATATATTCCAGTCAACGTATCCTATTGAAAAATCACCAGGTTTGGGTGGTATAACCTCAATGGCAAGGACATTTTCTCCTGAGGATACTTTGTCAGAGATATTGAATTTAGTACGCCTAAATGCTCCGTTAATCTGGTCAGAATTTGCAATAGGGTGGCCATTTAACCATACATTTGCCTTATAATTAATTCCTTCGAAACACAATACACAGGTTTTACCCGCTTGTTCATCAGAAAGATTGAACCCGGTACAATACCACCATGGAACCTTGAAGGATTCAACTGGGATGCTTTCCATATTCTTTCCGAAATATGGATCTTTATAAACTTTATTCTGCACCAGGGTTGCTAAGACAGTGGAGGGAACATTTGTCGGATACCAATTTTTTGAGATGCCTATTTTATGTAGAAATATCTGTGCCTGCAGCGGTAATCTTTTCAGAGGACTGCAGTCTCCAGTTATCAGAAAGTTTTAAGTTAAATTCGGTGTGCATTATTTACATGAATTATATGAGCAAAGTGAAACTTTGCGTATCAGATTTATGAAGAAATGATCAAACCCTAATCTTTCAAATTAAGCCTTTTTATCGTACTTCTTGATTTTAGCATCATGCCACCCCCTATCAGACTTAAAACCAGACCTGCAGCGAGGTCTGTCATTTTTTGTACAAAAGTGTCTGTAAATATCATGGCGAATATGACTATTACCCCAAAAAATAATATAAACAATCCAAGAGCATAATTTATTTGAGCCGTTTTAAGCTTACCGCGGTTTTCTATTGTATCCATATTTTTCAAATAAAGGTTAGAAAATGGAATATGTAATGAATAATAAAGACAATACACCAATGGCCCATAATTTCAGATTGGTATACCAATGTCTGTCTTTCTTTTCAACTCCCTCAAAGACATAATCATTAGGAAGTAGAAGTACTAATATCGCAATCAAAATGAATAAAATTAAAAAAACCCATCTGGCCGTTTCAGTTGAAACGTCTGCAAGAAAATTAAAGTTAAGCATCTTTTACCTCCAATAGATTAAAGTTATATCAATTAATTACTATTTGTTTTTTTTAATGCCAGTTTGTAGATCAATCCATCCAGATGGCTTTCTGAGTGCGGTGAAGTGAAAAAGCTTACAACCACAGTAACAACAAAACCAACCACAAATGACCACCAGGATACATAGAGGAAAGGATCTTCAATTGTAAAGAAACTAGCCTTAAAAGTATTTAAGATTATAGCGAATCCAATGCCAATTATCAGCCCGGCCAAACCACCCCATTGAGTTGTCCTTTTTGAGAAAATACCCAATAACAAAATGGCAAACAAGGGGCCCTGAAAATAAGATAGGAATGTTTGTATAGCAACATAGATACCCGGGTATCTACTACTAATTGGAGAAGTCGCAACACCAACAAGCAATAAAACCAGTGTAGTTATTTTACCCACACGCAAATAGTGCTTATCATCAGCACCTTTTTTAATATAGGGCTCATAGATATCCTTTGTAAAAAGAGTCGCAGTTGAGTTTAACAATGAATCAACACTAGACATCAATCCTGCAAAGAATGCTGAAAACATAAGTCCAATAAGGCCAGGTGGAAGAATGCTTTTAATCATCATGGGCAAAGCCTGGTCACCATCAGCCAACCCGGGATGTTGAATAATTGCAAGCATGCCGGGAAACAATACAAGAATAGGGATCAACATTTTTAAACCCGATCCGAATATCATACTGGCTTTTGCATGCCATTCATTTTTTGCTGTTAAGCATCGTTGAACAATTGCCTGGTTACCAATCATATATGCATTCGCCATCACAAAAGTAAGTCCGAATAAGATTCCTGTCCAGGGGAAAGGTGTTTTTGTTGTAGAGGGCTGGATTAAATCAAAATGTTGATCGTATTCCGGGCCCATAGAAGTTATTTTAGTAACCATTTCATCCCATCCACCAACTGCATGGAAGGCCAGGAAAACCAGCGTAAAACCACCTACAAACATGATAACCAGTTGAACAACATCCGTCATTACTACTGCAGTGATACCTCCGAAGTAAGTGTATATACCTACTACTCCAGCAGTTATTAATATGGAAACCCAAACAGGCCAACCCATCAATACATTTAATAGAACTGCACTCGCCCAAAAAAGAACACCTAAATCAACCGCAAAGAAAATGATCCAGGTAAGTGAAGCAATGGTTCGGACTGTGGAATTATACCTTCTTCCTAAATATTCCGGGATAGTATACATACCACCTCTCCAGAAATACGGTATAAATATAAATGCTGCTAGTAACATAGCAGGCACAGATCCAATCCAATCGAAATTCCCGACAGAAATTCCATATCGATAGGCCTGGCCGGATACACCCACAAAGTCCATCGCACCAATATCCGAAACCACAATTGACATACCAATAGCCCAGAATGGTAGACTTTTACCTCCAAGGAAATAATCTTCTGAACTTCCAACAAATCTTTTGAAATAATAACCCAACATTAAAATACCGACAATGTAAGCTATCACAATGAAGTAATCTATTCCAGCAAGCATATGTAGTCTCCTTTATAGTTAATTATAGTTGTACCTGGATACTGTTAATATATGGACTTTCAAGAAATAATTTAGTATAATTTGAATACTCTTTGAACTCTATTACAAATAAATTAAAATAAAAAATACTGTGCTTCAGCTATTTTATTCAATTTGCATTATTTTTTAACGTGTCATTGATGGTGGTAAATCTTCCGGTTTGCTGCCCCAGGATGTATTGGGTTCAGATCCCATTTCAAAGACAATAATTCCACCATTTACAATATCAGAATGAGAAATCCATGTTTTATTTAATGGTTTCCCATTTAAGGTCGCAGATTGTATGTATTTATTTTCCTTAGAATTATTGTTTGCCCTAACAATAAATTCACCTTTCTCATAAGGTGCATTGAGTTCAAGACGCACTTCATCAAAGAGTGGTGAACCGATTATGTATATATTTTGACCTGGACTTACCGGGTATATACCCATGGCACTCAAAACATACCATGATGAAAGGGATCCCATGTCTTCATTTCCACAAATTCCTCCCGGACCGGTTCGGTAGAGATTTTCCATTACCTGCCGAACTTTTTCCTGGGTTTTCCATGGTTCTCCTGCATAATTGTACAGATATCCTACATGATGGGAGGGTTGGTTTCCATGAACATATTGTCCAATTGTGCCTACAACTCCAACATACTTGGGTGGACTAATTTCAGGACTTATTGCAAATAGAGAATCGAGTTTGTGAATGAAATTGCCTTCATTACTTCCAAAAAGATCAATTAATCCATTTGCATCATGCTGAACCGACCATATATATTGCCAGGCATTTGATTCAGTATAATGACGATTGGGTCTTCTGCCCACCAAAAGAGGATCGAAACAGCTATAGTAGGAATGGTCACCATTTTTTATTATTTCTGCAGGTGCTCCGTTGCAAGCTTCTAACCAGTTGCCATCCTGTTTTTTAGGTCTCATAAAATTTGTGCTTTTGTCAAAGAGATTTTTATAATATTCAGCTCTTTTTAAAAAGGTACTATAATCTTCAGTTTTGCCCAGTTCTTTTGCCATTTGGGCTATACACCAGTCATTGTATGCCAGCTCAAGTGTATTCGGTACAGATTCCGTTACCTTATCAACCGGTACATATCCCAGCTCCAGATAGTATTTTAAACCAGACCTTCCCTCGGAAGGATCTTGAGGTGGAGGGGGCTCCTTTGTAGCTTTTTCCAACATCGCTTCGTAAATGAAATCAACATCATAATCACGGAATCCTTTCATGTAAGCATCTGTAATTATGGGAACTAAGTGATCGCCAACCATTCCCTGTCCAAAAACATTTCTATGATGCTGAGCCGGAAGCCAACCATAATTTTTAGTTTTGGCGACAATTGATTTTATCATATCGTTTATATGATCGGGCTCCATCAAAGTCAATAAGGGATGTTCTGATCGATAGGTGTCCCAACATAAGAAAGATGGAAAGAAATCATAATCCTCAGCAATGTGAATTTTACCGTCCATGCCAAAATATTTACCATCCACATCATTGGATATTCCCTGTGCTAATAATGAATGGTATACAGCCGTATAGAAAATCTGTTTTTGATCTTCATCCTGGCCTTTAACTTCCAGTTTTTTGAGTTCTGTGTTCCATGTCTTTTTTGCCTCGTTCCTAACTCTTGTGAAGTCCCAATCAGGAATTTCTGCTTCTAGATTTTTTCTGGCACCTTCAATGCTTGTATAGGATATTCCAATTTTAACATATACAACTTCGTTTTCATAAGTTCTGTAGTTCACAAAAGCTCCTATGCTACTGCCAGATTCAGCTGACTTATATGGAAAAACCGATGCGCTGGATTCGGGGGTTTTATAGTTTCCATCCCAGGTTCCATATGCATCAAATGGTTTGCTGAATTCAGCGACAAAATATACAGTGGCTTCCTGTGCTATTTTATACCCCAGGATTGTATTATTATTCTTAAACTCAAGATGTGACTTTTCTTTGGGAGCAGAACCAATAATGTAACCAAGGTCAATCAAAATGTGGGCATCTTCTGATTCAGGAAAGGTGTATTTATGCATGCCTGTCCTTTTTGTAACAGTTAACTCTGCTTTGACATCATAATCCTTAAGATAGAACAGAATAATAGCCCGGAGAAGCGGTTTCATCGGAATGATCAAACCTTGAACGATATCCCTCATCCGGATTTTCTCTTGAACCAGGCGTAATCTGAAGTTTTTGATTTACCGTTGGCATAATCAAAATATCTCCTTTGGAAGCCATTCCTGTTCCACTATAGTGAGTGTGGCTAAAACCCATAATGGAATTATCTCCATATTGATAACCTCCCGCGTATGTCCATCCTTTATTATATGTGTCGGGACTAAGATGAACCATGCCGAATGGCAATCCCGGTCCAGGATACATATGTGCAAAGAAATCAGTGCCAATAAATGGATCCACATAATCGACAGGATGCTTTTCTTCATCGCAAGCTGCGAATAGAATGATGGCAATTAAAATGAGTAGGTAATTTTTGCCTTGTAGATAGATTAAAGTGAGTTTTTCTTTTGTAGCCATTGTAAAGGTTTTATATGTTATTTTGATACAATTGATGATGGAGGAGCAGATATGGCAGAGCTTCCCCATAGCTTGTTGGGATAGGGGCCCATTTCCAACTCAAGTTTACTTCCGTTTAAGATATCATCGTGAGTAAACCACGGCTGATCCAGGTCAACACCATTGAGCTTTGCAGATTGAATGTACTTATTCACCTTGGAGCAATTATTTGCTAAAATGGTAAATGTTTTGCCATTGTCGAGTTGAATCTTAACTTCCTCAAATAATGGGCTTCCAATGTTGTAAACAGGAAGTCCCGGGGTTACCGGATAAAATCCCAATGAGGAGAAAACAACAAAAGCTGTCATGCCACCACCATCTTCATCTCCAGGTATTCCAAAAATATTATCCTGAAACCAAACATCAAGCAAAAATCGGATCCTTTTCTGTGTTTTCCAGGGTTCACCTGCATAATTATATAAATAAGGAATATGGAAACTGGGTTCATTTCCCATGGAAAACTGACCTACAAGGCCGGTAGCATCGGGGAATTTCGCCCAGAACTGGTATTTTCTTCTGCCCAGATCTTCCCGAAACAACTGATCAAGATTTTTTGTGAATTCTTTGGATCCACCCATCAGGTCAATCAAGCCATGAATATCATGTTGTGCTTGCCAGGCATAGGTATAGCCATTGTTTTCATCGTAATAATCGCGTCCACCAGGTCCCCCGTCAAACTTTGGATCAATGTCGATCCATTCTCCCTCATTATTTTTGGGCCAGAATAATTTTTTATCAGGCCTGTATAAGTTTCTATAATTTTCCGCCTCCTCAATGAAATAATTATAATCATCCATTTTGCCCAACTCTTTCCCTAATTCTGCTACTGCCCAGTCATCGTAACTGTGAGCGAGCGTAATGGCTACACTTTGACGTTTTTCAAAACCATGAACTTCATTAAATGTTTCTTTTTCTCCCGGTGCGAGTGCAGGAAAATATCCATTTTCTCTATAGAAATCATCCAATGCTGTTTTCGGACCATTCCGCCAGGGCAACATAGTGCCTTCGATTGCATTCTTTTTCATTCCTTCGAATGCCTTTTCCACATCAAAATCCCGGATACCTTTTCTCCAGGCATCAAGAAAGACGATTGAGGAGTGAAATCCGTGCATTGCAGGATTGTCCATATGAAGCAAAGGGAACTGTGGCATCCAGCCTGACTGAGTGTACATGTTAACATATGACTGGAGCATATCGGCTTCATCTTCAGGATCCAGCAACATTCTCAGTGGATGATGGGCCAGATAGGTATCCCACACCCAGTCATCAACATAAAATTTCCGTGGGCTTGTATGAACTTTGTGGTCATAGGAACTATAATATTTTCCATCCTCATTTATATCTATCATCCGCTCGTAGCAGCGGTAAAGTGATGTATATAAAGTTCTTCTCTGAGCTTCTGTACCTCCTTTTACCTGAATACGGTTAAGCTTTTTATTCCATGCTTTCTCACCATTTTCTTTTAATGTCCTAAAGTCCCATTCAGGGATTTCATCAGCCAGGTTTGCTTTCGCCTGCTCTATACTTATGAATGAAATACCATATTTAAATTCTACTGTTACTTCTTCCTTTACCTCAAACTCAATAAGGCACACAGGTTCAATCTTGCCTTTTTTTCTTGGGTCATTATTCAATTGATGATTTAAAGAAGCTATGCCAGGGATATTGAATTCTCCATACACATATGCTTTCATACCTTCAAATTCTTCCTCTCCCTCAATAATGTTTCCCGATTCGATCTGCCATTCTCCTTCCTGGTTAATTTGCAGTTTTACTAATTTGGCTTTTCCTTCCGGAAATTTAAATTTAAAAAACCCTGTTTTTTTTCCGGGAACAAATTCTGTTTGAATATCTGAGTCAATCAAATAGGTTCTATAATAATTTGGTCGTACTAGCTCAAGGTCATGATCATAGGTTTGCTTTTCTTTCCAATCCTCCTCGTTTACAGAACAGGTATATGGTAGTATGCCAAAGAGTTCCCCATTTCTATGTGAGATCATGCTCAGAGGAAAAAAACTAATCTGGTCGTCAAGATAATCGTTGCGAATCGGGTGCATTCGAATCATCTGATTTGGAAGTTGCACGTTCGGGCGGGTGGGGTGGAGGAGGTGCCCCATACCACCAATATGTGGGTCGACATAATCAAGATTAGAAATGGTTGATGGGCTTAGGCTACAACTATAAAGAATTGAAATCCCTGCCATCAATACCCAGGAAAGTGTTTTCCAAACGATTCTTTGCAGGGTTGTATGTCTGGTTGTTTCTGAATGATTCATTAATCGTGCAATTTATTTATCCGCAAATATTTTAAAATTAATTCGGGTTCATCTGTTTGTATAATATTGGCCTTATATAAAAGTATACTATTCATTGCTTCCTCTATGTTGCCTCTCCGTATCATTTCATCGGATTCCCCCAGGGCATTTATCCAGATCCTTGCATTCTGATTCCGTATTAACTGGGTTACTTCAGGTGTATAAAAGGAGGGATCAATGTGAACCACCTCAGGATTAAATGTTCTCAATGCAGAATCAGCCATTTCATATGAATAGGCACGTGGCATAATCAGGGAACTTTCATCAAGCTCCTTGATTTCTTTTAATGCATCATAATCGCTGTCAAAATAAAAAACCTGTTTTTGGGTATTGGTTTTCATCACTACATCGACTATAGGTACCACCATTCCTGTTTTAAGATCCACATCAACCATAATATTTCCATAAATCAATTTAAGAGCCTCCTCAAAGGTTGGGATCTTTTCCTCAGTTAAAGTTCCATCTCGTTTCTTTAATCTAAATGATTTAAGCTCAAGTAAGGTGAATTCTTCCAGCTCTCCTGAACCATTTGTAGTTCTGTCGATGGTGCCATCGTGCATCAAAACAGGTATTCCATCTTTTGTGGTTTTAACATCGAGTTCCACAATATCAACACCCAGATCAATTGCATTTTTTATTGCCGGTAATGAATTTTCAGGGAATCCATTGTGGGCTGCCCTGTGAGCTGCTACCATTACATATTCGGAATTTGCATCATGGAATTTTTCAAGAATTTTATCGACTTTATCAGTTGATTCCGGTCTTGAACAGGAAACCAGTAATATTATTAATAAAAGCTTGAGATAACTTGCTATTTGCTTTATTTGTGCTTTGTTTTTACTCATTGATTATGAATTGATTAAAAATGTAAGATAATTAATTTGTGTTTTTTTTATTGGCTAATAAAGCCATGATATCTTCCCATCCAATAAGCCAGAAGCCAGGAACCTCCATCATCTTCAAATTGTCCTCCATTACCACTGTCAGGATAATAAGGATTTTTATTCCATCGGTCAAAGTTCCTTTCATCAGCGGGCAAAACATATAATAATTGTGTTTTGTTGAATCGATCTTTATATGGATTTAAAGTAATATCTTTTCTATTGCTGTTTGTCATTTTCCACTGTCTTCTGTCTGTTGGAATTTGTCTAAGATTCTCTACAGCAGCTTTAATATCAACATAATCAGGATCAATGGTAGCTGCTGCAAAGTAGAAGAATGCAGATCCGTCTCTGCCTAAGATGCGATAATGTCGCCTTACGGCTCTTTGCAGGGCATCACGAGCTTTGGGATCATGTTCAAGCTGTAAAAGAGGATAAAGTGCTACAAAACCCAGCTGATTATCTGAGTGATTATCCATATCAGGAAAAGCTTTCTTTTCAAGCAATACATTTGCAAGGTAACCATGATCAGTAATTAATTTGTCATAATGCTTTTTATATTTTTTGTTGCCTGTAATGTAATAGGACACTTTTAAAAAGGAAAGGATCTGAGCCGAATTTAATCCATTTTCCAAATAGTGCTGACCGTCATCATTTAACAGCTCCGGGTTCCAGAACCCCCATCTTGTTCTTTCCCCATCCCAATCTATCAACTGGTAATTGTTATCAACAATGTAATCAATTAAGGTGCTAACCTGCTTTTTAATTTTTTTGGCTTCATTTTCATTGTACCTGGCAATATGTTCCCAGTATGCATAGAAACCAAAGAAATGTCCATCAATCTCATCACTTGAGGTATCACTTTTCCAAAGAAGTGAATCGCCCGGAGCCATTCTCCATTGCTCACTTTTTTGATCCCTCTCACTTGCTGGAACAACGCTTCTGGCAACGAGTCCCGGAATACCGGATGCATTTTGAAGCATAATTAATGCATTCATGCTTTCTCTGGCCGAGTTTTTATATGTTTCGTTTCCGGTTGAGGCATAAGCCAATGACATAGCAACCACATGGTAAGATGTCCAGAGACCATCATTGTCACTGTCTTTTATGGTAAAGGCAGAAGGTTTTTCCGCATCATTCAATTGGCATCCTGCAACCATCCCCATTCTTCTATGCCATCCATTCAGCCTGGTTTCTATAATATCTGCTTTATCATCCAGGGTTCTGCTTACTTTTTCAATTTTGCTTATACCATCCTCAGTTTGAAAATATACAGGCATAGCCCCATCTGTTAATTCAATATCCTTAATAACATCATTTATAAGGTATCTTTTTCCAGCACGGTAGAACCACTGCCTTCCTTCTTCATATGGTTTGTATAAAATGGCTCCCTGAGTTGTACCTATCCATATCCTATCCTTATTATCTATTTTCAAAGCAGTAATTTCTTCAACCGGCAAGCCTTCAGTACCCTGAATTGATGACCAGGATCCATCCGGTTGTAAAGCACTCAATCCAATAGGTGTTCCAATCCAAACTGCTCCTTTGCTATCCATATCCATACAACTAATACGAGTGGATAGAGGCCCATCAATTCCATAAGATTCATGTTTGGAAATTTTTTCGGAGGTAGCTTTCGTAAATGTAAAGACCTTGGATGGTACCTATCAAGGTTTTATTATTTCTAACTAGTATTGAAGTAACAGGTATTCCTAAAGTTTTAGCGAATTCGGATTTTTCTAATTTTTCTGAATTTGAATTGAATTTTGCTGATAGATTTGTTTCTTCAGTTTGACTAAGTTCAACTCTCACATGTTCTGTAAATGTTTCATCTGAAATAGGTATGTGCTCACTTGCATTGGTCTTAAATATTAAGTAATCATCAAAATCCAGTGGTTCAATTGAGTTAGGAAGCTTATAGTTACCTGAAACTAAAGTGTTTTTTATGTCAACTTCATTATCAGCCGTTGATAGAAGGAATAGTAAAATGATTATTAGTAATGATTTCATAATTATATGGTATTTTGAATTAATCTTCTAGTATCGGGACAACATTTTGAATAAGAATTTCCCCCTTGTTGCAGGGTAATGTTATTAATTTTCCTCCGGGAGGCCATGCATAATTCGTCGATTCGCCACTAATATATCCATAAGCCAGAGTGATTCCTCCTTTGTATTCTACCCCAGTAATTATTGTAGTGATCATGTCCGCAAAAAGTAGCCTCAATATTGCCAACCTCAAGAAATGTTTTGTAAACTGTTCCGTCATCCTCCTCATAATATACCTTTTCCTTGCATTCCCCGTATTTTTTAATTGACTTATCATCTTGAAGATATTGATATTCAATCAATGGAATATGAAAAATTGAAATGGCCCGAATTTTCTGATTGTATTTTTCTTCTGTACTGGATGACAATTTGCGATACCAGTCTAGTTGATCCTCCTTAATTGATTTATACCCTTTCTCAGAGCCAGAATCAAACGCATAAATTTGCCATGCGGGGTTATTTTCTCCTTTATACTTTATATCTACTAAATAGTCATATTTTATTTTCCAGTTACTATTAACACTATGATTTCCAAGTATTGCCCATTTCGATTCAGAAAATACTTCTGCTATATCCGATCTTCCAAAACCTCCTTCCGGGTCATGATTGCCAAAAACATATAGCCAGGGACGATCAAAGCTATCGAAAAAGTTCATGGCATATGCGGCCAGTAATGCTCCAAATGGTTTTTCACCCGTAAATAAATCTCCTGTGATAGCAATCATACTCGGGTCATAAGTTTCAACTAGCTTTCTTATCCGGCGAAAAGTAATCAGGTCTTTCTTCCATTTTTCATCATTGGTTCCTCCAAGGTGTAAATCTGTCACCTGTAATATGGTAATTGGTGAGTTTTCATCATCTTCAATTATTATTTCAAATCTATCCTCGGAAAGAACTTCAATACTAGCCTGTCCAAATGCCCCAGTATTGGGGAATATAAAAATGATGGTTGCGAAAAAATAATACAACCTGAAATTGGCTGAGGTAATTTTATTACCGAATCTTTTTAATTGTTTTAGCATCTCATAGTTTGAGTATTAATCTACTGTTCAGGAAATTGATTTTCATCCACTTTAATTAAATGACTGATGGGCATTTCTATTTTGTTTAATTCTGAAACCTTGATTTTTAATACCTCTACAGATTGTTTATGGCCAGAAAATGCAATTAATAAATAACCATTGTATTCAATTACATGAGGATAATCAACCCACCGACCACCAACCAAATACCACATTTTATTAAAAACCAATCCATCCTCACTAATTGATAGTGTAAGAGGATCACGCTTTTTTGGATTTGGATTGGAAACAAGAATATACCGGCCGTCACTTAACCGAAGACCATTAAATTTAGATCTGGCATCTGGGAAATTTGTCTGCACTGGTTTTGTCCAGGAACGACCAAGATCTGTAGAGAATGCCCTATAAAGAAAACCGCTTCCGGCATTATCACGAAACAATGCCAATAAATTTTCATCTGGCAAAACCCACCAGTAGGGTTCCTCTGCTTTCAGGTCAGGATTGCCATAGTTCACTACCGAATGGGCATCCCAATGGTTGAAACTTTCAATACCACCCGTTAGCATAAATACATTTCGGTCAAATGTCCTTCGTGACATCATCCATTCTCCATTGGGCAATAGTTTTGGCGGGAAATTATTTATAGCATTATCATATACCTGACCAATATCTGTCCAGGTATTATTTTTAGGATCGAGGCGAAAGGCTCTGAGCTCAAGATCTGGTCCAAAAAAATTATCTGCCTCATCCAGAGATACCAGTGCAAGTAATTCTTTGTCTCGTTTCCAGAAGCCACGTGAAATATAGCGATGTCCTTTTTTTGACCGTGTATTGTACACAGGTGAATCAGTGCCGGAGTTTGGAGGAAATGGCGTT
Organism: uncultured Bacteroidales bacterium; assembly: GCA_963750735.1. Taxonomy (GTDB): domain Bacteria; phylum Bacteroidota; class Bacteroidia; order Bacteroidales; family VadinHA17; genus JANTGF01. The sequence goes on from CAVVRY010000019.1 coordinate 386,113, forward strand.
ATGTATTTAGGTTTGCTCCAGTTCAATCCATCTTTACTCGTTGCAAATGCCACCCTCTGACCCACCCTGTCTTCAACACCGGGCCCATCACTCCACATAGCCCAGTATAGGCCATTAAAATGTGTCAGATAATTATGTTGATTAACTCCGCCTGTTTCCACCACATGACTTATAATCCTATGCTCGCTCTGAAATATGCGGTAGATTATTGAAGTCGATTTTATGCGGATCATCGGGTACCCAGCTGCCTTCTAACATGAGTTCAGAATATGGATTTGTTTCCGGATGCGGATAATTTGTTTCAATGTCTACAGGTCCCAAATCAATACAATTGTCATTTTCTTCGTAAATCCAATCCAAACTCAAGCGGGTAATATGTGTGGTAGCCAATCCATTTGTAACTCTTCTATCTCCTGCGCAATGTCCCAGCAAAATGTGGTTACCAACAAATTCAATAGCAGTATAGCAATACCAGCCCATTGAATCACTTTCAATAGTTTTGGTTTTTATCCAGGATTTTCCATCATCCATGGATATTGCCAGATTGAAAGGTGAACGTTTTTTCCCATCTCCAACCGGTTTGAAGTTGTTATTCCAGACAAGAAGCAAATCTCCTGTTGAAGGAATCCTCTCAATGGAGGCTGGAGAAAGAGGGGATTTTATATTCCCTGGTTCCGCGGGTGACCATGAAAGACCTTCGTTGTTGGAGTATGAGATGAATTGTACACCTGAATCAGTTCTGCAAAAAAGCATAATGGATTTGTCTTTCAATTCTACTATACCGGGTTCCTGCAGTACAACATTTTCAGGATTGGGAATTTGTTGTGATTTATTCCATGTTTGTCCATTATCATCAGAAAAATAACAATAAATTTTCCCCCTGGAATCTAATCCGGTTTTGGTGGTTCCATGAAGTGAGGCTGGTAAAAGCAACCTGCCATTTTGCAATTGTACAATTCTGTCATTATTAACAACAAAATAGCCATCTGAATCAATACATCGAATAGGTTCAGTCCATGTTTTTGCTTCATCCGAAGAAGTTCGCAAATAGGGGATACAGTCAGTCTCTGAATTCTTCCTTAAATAGAACAGGGCAATATTTCCGTTTTGCAATCTCAGTAATGAGACTGACATTACATTCATTGAACCTTCATTTGGAAGAATCACTACATCCTCAGATGACCAGGTTTTCCCGTTGTTGCGTGAGTATCTTCCTGCTAAATAGGCACTGGCATGGTCGCCGGAACCACTTGTGAAATGAGTATATATGAATAGAATACTTCCATCTTTTAACTGAATAAAATCACCCTCACTGTTTCTTGGATTGTTTGTTCCAGGGTCAAGACTCAGGCTTATTTCTTTGCATTTGTCTTGAGAATTTCCTGTTTTGTAAGCAGAAACCAACAGCAATAATGGTTAATAAAATTAGAGCTTTATTTTGAATTAAATATCTCATCTAGCTTTTGACCCATTTTTCCTCAAATGAGACATGTTTAATCGTTTTTTTATCATCTGCTATCCGGTAGGTATAACTAATATGGATTTTCCCGTCATTTGTTTGTATAACAGAAGGGTAAGAGAAACTACCGCCAGGCTGATTTTCTAATTTCTTCTTCCATTTCCATGTCTTGCCCTCATCATCTGAAATAGCAGATGCTATGCTGTATCTACCATCATCAACATCGTTATATACCAATAGCCAATTCCCACTTAATAGTTTGATTATCTCAATGCTGGCCCCTGGATTGGGAATGTCTGATTTTTTTGCATATGTCCAGGAATAGGCATTGTCATTTGAATGGCTGATCATTATTCTGCCCGGTTCATCTCCATCGTCACGCATATAAGCATCAATTGTTCCATCGGTTCTTACAATTAAACTTGGTTGGTTCAGACCACGGCCCACAATTGGAAGACTGGGTTTCCAGGTTTTTCCATCGTCGTCTGAAATTGCGATCAATCCAAAATTAAATCCATCAGAGTAAAGAGGTAAAAGAATTTTTCCATCCTCCAGAATGATAGGATGGGTTCTTGTCATCCATCCGGTTTCCCGTTTGCCGGGATCTTTTGATGCTTCAATGAGCATATCCTCATAGGGTAAGGCATATTCCGCCCAGGCTAAATCCTGCCTGCCATATTCTTCAAATTGCTCTTTTACCCTTTTTTCAAATTCCTCACCCGGTTTCAATAAAATGATATCCTGCCAATTCCAAACGGGTGCAATCTCATTGTAATAGTCTTTCGTAGTTTTAACTTTTAGAATAGAGGTTTCCCATCTGTTGGCTCTCACAGCAATCCACACCAAAAATAATTTTCCTTCATTGTTTAAGAACAATAAGGGATTACAATCAGGCTGTCCGGGAGTATCGGCCATAAGGAATGGCTCGCTCCATTTCGTTTCACCTTTCTTTAGTCTTGAACCATTGATTAAAACATCATTTGCAGTTCTTTCCCCACTTCCCTGGAACCAACAGGCCAGGATATCTCCATTTGGTAATTCAACGATACTGCTTGAGTGCACATGTTGCTCCTGAAATGGAAATATAAATTCACTAACAGTTCCTTCCTGTCCGGAAATATTTGTAAACAACAATGATAAGCCAATACCAAATATTAAGTTTTTCATATGCTTTATTTATTCTTTTTGTGATAAAAAGCACTTGCCGGAATTTCCTGCTTTTCAATTCCTGGACCTATCCATCCAACAATATTAAATTTCCTTGCTCCCAGTTGGAAATATTTTTGGTCGACCTTATATTTTCCTTGTTTCAGAGCAACAGTTTTTTCACCTCCTCTTAAGAATGGCTCACCATCAATATAAAGTGTCATTCCATCATTCGTTCGGGCATAAAAGGTATAAATTCCATCCTTTAGGGATATCAAGAAAACCTGAATAAATATATCCGAAATAATCTTCACGCTGTCGGTTCTCGATTGTAAGATTAGGGATAATGCCAGTTTCAATAGGTGTAAGTTTATCGAGATCATGTTCCTCCATCACATGAGCATGGTAATATTTATATTTCAGACCTTTATCAAAATCCATTGTTCCTTCATAGTTTTTGAAAGATTCGAATTCAAGCTTTGATAATTTCACTGAAACCGGAAGGCTCGGCGACAAACCTTCCTTAAAAGTAGTAAATTTTATAGTGGTCGAATTCGTCAATTCTATTGGTTTTGTATAGAGTAAAGATTCTTCAGTTGGCCGGCTTCCATCCAGGGTGTAATGAATTTTAACATTTTCATCACTGCATTTTAAAGAAACTATGCCAGTATTCAGGAAAAATTCATCTTCGGTAACTGAAAAAGGCAATGGGCTTGCTGATTCAAAATTGCCGGATGATGGCCTTGAATCCTTTATTTCACCCCAATTTTTATTGGGTAGCGGGCCCATCTCAAATACCAGTTCAGAACCATTCATAATATCTTCATGCCTAAACCACGATTTTGAATATTCTTCTCCGTTCAGACTTACCGATTGAATATATTTATTCTCACTTGATACATTATTACTTTGAATAGTGAAATCATTACCATTTTCAAGGTGGATGGTTACCTTTATCAAAAAGAGGACTTCCTATAATATAGTTAGGTTCACCCGGACAAACAGGATAAAATCCCATTGCACTGAAGATATACCAGGCCGACATCTGGCCACAATCTTCGTTTCCACTCAATCCATCGGGCTTATCATCATACATGGTATCCAGTATCGTTCTCACCATAGCTTGAGTTTTCCAGGGAGCACCGGCATAATTATATAGATAAGCCATGTGATGGCTGGGCTCATTGCCATGCGCATATTGTCCAATTAACCCAGTGGCATCTATAGCTTTTTCATCATGCTGAGATTCGGTTGTAAACAAGTTGTCCATCCAATCAATAAACTCCTGGTCACCCCCAATCAGGTCAATTAAGCCATTTATGTCATGAGGAGCAAATAAACTATATTGGAATGAGTTTCCTTCAACAAAATGGTCACTTCCTTCGGTGGGATCAAATGGTGTAATCCATGATCCATCGAGATTTTTTGGACGCATAAAACCAGTGGAAGGATCGAACATGTTCTGATAAAACCGAGCACGTTGTTGATAATCATGGTAATCAATATCCTTGTTTAGAAATTTGGCCATTTGAGATACACTCCAGTCGTTGTAGGAATATTCCATAACCATAGAAACAGAACCACCAACTTTATCAGCCGGAATAAATCCGAGATCTTTGTAGTAAGGGATGTTTTCAACCCTTTTTTTCATTGCTTCGAAGGCCAGTTCGTGATCAAAATCCCGAAGCCCTTTTACATAGGCATCTAAAATTGCTGAATGTGTATGGTATCCAATCATGACACCGGTATAATTGCCAGCTAGTTCCCATTGAGGTAGCCTGCCTCCTATGCGATACATTTCCAAAAAAGTTTTTATATAATCAGAATATCTTTCTTGGTCTATAATTGTATAAAGAGGCATGGCAGCACGAAATGTATCCCATAGGGAAAAAACAGTATAATTCTTAAATCCCTCAGCCATATGAATGCTGTGATCAACACCCCTATATTTCCCGTCCACATCCATAAATATATTGGGTGCAATAGCCAAATGGTACAAACTGGTATAAAAAATCCTCTGTTCCCGGTCGGTTCCTCCTTCGACTTCAATTTTTGAAAGAAATTTATTCCAATTCTCCCTTGCTGAATTCCTCACTTTTTCAAAATCCCAGGATTTATTCTCAGCCTCAAGGTTTTTTCTTGCGCCTTCAATGCTCACGGCTGAAATTCCTACTTTAACAAGGATTTGTTCATTTTTATCTGTGGTGAAGTTGACAAATGCTCTGATACTCTTTCCGTCTGCTTTACTAATTCCCTGAATCAATGTATCATTCAATGCAATTCCATAAGATTTGAAGGGTTTTGAGAATTCAGCATAGAAGTAAACAAATTGTTCTTTGGCCCAGCGTCTTGATTTACGAAAGCCCTGAATCTCTGTATCACTAATAATCTCAATATTTGATTCAAGTACATGGTCCCGATTTTTGAGGTCAATAATTATATGTGCACTATCGGTTTTTGGGAAAGTATATTTATGAAACCCGGACCGTATGGTTGCTGTTAATTCAGCCAGAACACCATAGTCATCCAATAGAACACTATAATAGCCAGGTGAGGCTGATTCGTTCTCATGTGTAAAAGAAGAACGATACCCGGTTTTTGAATTATTTTCATCTCCGGGTAAGATCTGTAGCCTTCCTGTAGTTGGCATCAAAAGGATATCACAATATTCCGGTGCCCCTGTGCCACTGAGATGAGTATGGCTGAATCCCATAATAGTTTTGTCAGAATAATGGTAACCTGATGAACCATCCCAGTTTTCCCATCGGGTATCCGGACTTAATTGTACCATTCCAAAAGGTAAAGTGGCTCCCGGGAAGGTATGTCCATGACCCCCGGTTCCAATAAAGGGATCAACTAAGTGAGTGTAGTCTTTATTTTCCGAACAGGAAATAAACAACGCACTAATAAGGAGTGAGCAAATAAAAATTGAGATTGTTCTATTGCAACTATTTAATAGAGACATTGTTATTTGGGTAATATTTTATTTGCTTCTTTTCTTAATAAATTTAATTAATTCTTCCGGATTATCTGTTTGAATACCATCTGTACCCAGGTTCAGAATCCAATCCCATTCCTCTTCAGTACCCTTGTCTTCATCAACAAAGACTTTAACATCTTTGGCATGACAAGTTTTTACGTAGGTCTCACTAAAATCATCCATAACAGGTGCAATCACCAATGGATGAATCTTTTCGATTACTGGCAGAACATTTTTTTCATCGCCAGGATCTGGCATAACTATGCAACTATTGCAAAGGTTTTCAACCTGTTTGATTGCATCCATTCGGGAAGCAGGAATACACCATACAATATTCCTTTCCATTTTGTATTCTTTAATAATTTCGATTAGTTCAGGAACGATAGGTTCTTTCAGATCAAGATATATCCCTATTTTTCCCTGGCACAATTTCAGAATTTCTTCGAATGTAGGAATTCGCGTATTTTTCCATTCTGGTCCAATTCGTTCTCCAATATCCAGGCTCTTTAATTCTTCAAGAGTAAAGTCACGCACTTTTCCTGTAGTTCCTTTTACATATTTATCAATTGTTGAATTATGAATACTCACAATTTGCCCGTCTTTTGTTCTGCGAACATCAATTTCAACAAAATCGCAATCCAGATCTATTGCTTTTTTATAGGCAGGTAACGAATTTTCGGGAATCCCAATGTGAACACCACGGTGAGCAATAACATAGGTTGTGCCATTTTTGGGTTCCGGAAAATATTCCTTGGAATTTTGAGCAAAAAGTGATGGTGCTAAAGGCTAAGAAAGAAATTAAAAAAATGTATAATGCAGGTCTGCTTTTCATTTATTCTGAGATTTACATTCCTTCACTCGTAATGGCTTTATAATTAGAGAGTAGTATTGCCTGTCTGTGAAACAGTATTACTTTAAAACATACTAATAATGACTAGAATTAAGTTCAGGACTAAGTAATTCAAAATTAAGATTTCAAACAACCAATATATTCACCAATGATTATACTTTATTGTTGGATAACAAAAAAACAATCGCTGGCCAATTGGTTGATAGAAAAACCTAGATCCGCATTGTTTGAGTGGACGCTTGAATAAATAGCCTTTTTAAATGGCTTTTATTTTATTGTTATTTGAAGTTCTTATGCTACTCTATTTTCCCATCCAACCAGTGAATTATGTTAAGCAACAATTGGAAATTTTTAGGTGCAATTTCGTTATTCATTCCCGTTTTTTTTTTTGCGGACCTGCTAATTGTGCAGTAAACATAGCTGCTTCCCCAAATGCAACAACTTTTCCTTTTCCATAATTTTTAAAGGCTCCCTGTGACCACCCATTCACACTAAATTTGGTGGTTTCAGCATTAAATACCCAGGCAGTATCGGGCAATAAATTCACATAATTTTCATTAAAGATCAAGATAGGGGTAGCATCATCAGGTATTTTAAATGCTTGCCCTGTAAAAGATGCAATTTGCTCAACACTTTCAGATGTGTTTCTTCCTTTTGTAATGATACTTTCAACAAGGGATTCTATCCTCTAAACTAAAAAATGCAGGTCCCCTGTTAATCGTATCAAATACAAATCCATTTGTAAATTCAAATCCAAACTCTGCAGCCAGATCTTTTGCTGCTCCAGCCATTGGCATATGATCGGCAATTAAGAATAAACTTCCGCCATTATAAACCCATTTCCTTACTACTTCTATTTCAGATTTTGTAAAAGCCGAAGGATTAGGTAAATACCAATCCTCCACATTAATCTCGTTTAATGCATTTGATATCACCAAAATTTTTCCTTTGGACAATTCCTTTCTTCGTAAATTCACCTTTATATTCCATTGCATGTATCCATCTCTTCTAAAAGATTTGAGAAAGGCTTTATATCTCCCATTCTTTGTATGGAAGTTATGGTGTCCTTCATCAATAAACACTAATGACCCTTTTCCTGCCTTATATACAGGGCTTTGAATAAAAGGGTTATAAGTAGTATCTGCAACTTGTTGCGAAAACAACCAGCCGGGCAAAATCAAAATAAGGAGAAGTATTAACTTTTTCATATAATATTTTTAGTAATTGAATTATGTATATAAAATTCTGTATAAATGGAGAAAAAAACAAGGTTCATAACAGCCTCCATTGGGTATATTCTAGGTATATTTTATTTGCATTAGAAGCTATTAAAGATAAGCATATTTAAAAGAAAAAGATAGAAGAATAAATCAATTTAATATTGTGGTTGTTTCTGATCAAAATTATTTCTTTAATATAAAATAAACTTATATATAAATATGTTATATATAAATATCTTATATATATTTGTAAAGTAATTACATTTTAAAAAAATAGCTGTTATGATTTCAAATGATTTATTAAAAGGAACTTTAAAGACAATTGTTCTTAAATTATTAACTGAGAATCAAAGAATGTATGGATATGAGATTACTCAAAAGGTTGAAGAACTTTCAAAAGGCAGGATAAAACTAACTTTTGGGGCATTGTATCCGGTACTTCATAAACTGGAAACCGAAGGTTATGTTCATACAGAAAAAATTAGTATTGGAAAAAGAGTTCGTATATACTATATCCTCACAAAAAGTGGTAAAAGTTGGGCAAGTAGTAAACTCGATGAATATATAGAATTTGTAAAAGTGATGAATTACATTCTGAATCCAAATCCGAATCAATCATTTGCATGAACTCAATAACCATAGAAAACGTCGATTTTATATATAAGGATGTTCAGGCAAAAGGAATAACCATGGATGTTCTTTTGGACGAAATGGTTGACCATATCTGTTGTTCCATTGAAGCAGAAATCAATAGTGGCATTACCTTCGAAACCGCTTATAATAAATTAATGGCCACAATTGATAGTTCAACATTTATAAATATTCAACATCAAACTTTATTATCAACCAATTTAAAATTTCAGAACATGAAAAAATCAATGGTCGTATTAGGCAGCTTTGGTGCACTATTTTTATGGACAGGTTCAATATTAAAAATGTTTCATCTGCCCTTGGCAGGTGTCATTTTGTTATTAGGAACTGCAATTACTATTATGGGATTTTTCCCCTTGTTTTTTTATACTTCGTATAAAGAGCAAGGCGAAAAAAAGAATATTTTACTTTCTCTTACTGGTTATTTAACTCTTTCATTTTTAATGATTGGTGTTCTTTTCAAGGTGCAGCATTGGCCAGGTGCCGCAATCGCGTTACTTATTGGACAATTTTTACTCGTTTTGTTATTTCTTCCCTTGTATCTTGTTAATGCATATAAAAAAGCAAGTGAAACAAAAGCAAAATTTGGATATGTTTTATTGATAGTACTAATTGGTTTTGGCGTTATTTTTATGGTGTCAGCTACTCGAGTTTCTAAAGAAACTATTGACAACTACGAAACTATTAACAATGAAGCTATCTATGTAACCAAAAAATTTGCACAAAAGAATGATTCTTTAACAATGGTTCTAAAAATGAAAGAGTCCTGGTCTGAAGTACAACCTGAGATCAATAAACTACAGGAATTGGCTTTCAGTTTAGATAAACATATTGAAACAATTAAAACTGACCTGGAAAATTACGGAAACGTTGATGAAAATGGAGCCATAAGATTTAAGGATAATGCAAATGCTTTTAGAAAGTCTATGCTAAAAGACGATAATGCTGTTAAATTAGAAGAGAAGTTTGCAAAATACAATGATATTGTCCTTGAAATGGCAAACAACGAATATCAAAAAGAAACCCTACGGACCTTACTTAATTTTGATTTATTGACCGGATTAACTTATGAGCAGGGCTTTAAACATACACCTTTAATAGTTGGTATGGCAATGCTTTCAGAGATACAAAAGAATATTCAAATTTCTGAATATCAGTTACTAAGTTCACTGGAATAAGGTAGAATGAATTAAATGTAATCAGTATGCTGTTGGTTTTTTCTAATGGATTTTACCTTACGTAAATATTCTTCGGATATTTTAAAGTTAATATCAGTACTTATTTCGTCGGCTATTATTATATGCTAGATAAATATTTAGCACTTTCTTCAAATGTATCGGGTGCCATTTCAACGTAAAAATTCTTCACACCACCTATTTTGGCAGCTTTAAAAAAGTCTTTCCAATCAACTATTCCCTGTCCAATAGGAACCTGACTATCTTTTTCTTTAGACCAATCAGCCAGGTGAGCTGAAATAAATCGCCCAGGATATTTACGGAAATAATCTGCAGCCTTGTAACCAATATTTATTACAGCTACCTGGAATTGCATTTTTACTAAATCAGGATCTAATTCATCCAGCAATGCATCATAAATTAATTCATTACCTCTTTTTTCAAATTCCATATGGTGGTTATGAAATCCCATTTGAATGCCAGCTGCTTTTGTTTTTTCCGCAATTTTATTTAGCCCATCTGCGGCTCTTCTGTAGTCATCAATGGAAGTTGCATCTTTAGGCAACCAAAAACTTGCTAGTATCATCTGAGTAATGCCCATTTGATGTGACCACTCAATTCTATTGTCAAGACTATCCTGCAATTCATCCATATTGTAATGTGAGCTTCTGCAAATTAATCCTTCACCTTCAATTATTTTTCGCATTTCAGTGCCACTCATTTTATTCAATGGTGCAAAGCCTGCATTTGAATATCCAAGCGGAGAACACATCTCAACTTCTTTATATCCGTAACCGGCCATCATTTTTATGGTTCCTGCAAAATCTGCGAAAAGCTTTTCTCTGATTGTCCATACCTGAAATCCAAATGATTTTACTGTATTTCCTTTTATTCCCATACCAAAGCTTTGAGGACCTAGTAATGCTGCTGATCCAAGAGCTAAACTGCTTTTTTTTATAAAGTTACGTCTTGTTGTTTTCATTCCTTTATTATTTGGGATGCTATTAAAATTATTATACTTTTTAAAAAATCATAATTACAGCTAATGTTCTACATATCCTCTAGGCTCCAGCCTTTTCGATATTCACGATCGAGGTATATATTGGCTTTTGAATCATTGGTAATTTTGATGTTATCAGCGTCGTATTTGAGTGTTTTCCGGGCACGTAATGCAACCGCAGTACAGGTTTACAGCTTCGGTAATATTCCATGCCTGGCGGAAGCTGCCTTCAATTTGACTGTTGTTTTTTACACCATCAATAAAACGCTTAACTCCTTTGACTTCAGTAGCCCCTGCTGCCGCTGAAACTTCTTCAGCCATTTTTATATCCCCCGATAAAATGTAAGGATCCTCAACTCTAAATCCAGAGGTCATTATTATACCCTTGTCCCCAACAAACATCATTCCTTCAGCTGGAAAATCAATATCTTTTTTGTAGAATTCATCGGGTACGGGAGGTCTCATACCACCATCATACCAGATTAAATCTACAGCATTGCGATTCCCTTTAGCAGGATATTTAAATCTTACGGAACTTGCATATGGAAATGAGAAATCGTTGTTAATCTTATATGCAGTAAGATTGTTTCTGATTCCACAAACATGATTAAGATTTGGTTCAATAATAGTTGGTTTTTCAAGCTGCAGGGCTTCAAAAACAGTCCATAGGCTATAATGTCCCATATCAGCCATGGAACCGCCACCAAAATCATACCATCCACGGAAAACCATATTGGTGTAATTCGGATGGTAGGGGCGTTTAGCCTCTGGCCCAAGCCATAAATCCCAGTCAAATCCTTCAGGAAGTTTTGGCTCATCGGTCGGAATCTGGGCATATTGCGGCCATACCGGCCTGAACGACCAATTGTGAACCTCTTTTAGTTCTCCAATTGTTCCATTGTTGATCCACATCATAATCTGATCCATTGATCCATTCGAATCCCAGGGAATCAAATGAGTAACTATATCAGTCTTTTGAGCCAGATCAATTACTTTCTTTCCTTCTACCAAACGATTGGCAAGAGGCTTGTGCATACTAATAGCTATTCCACGTTTTAGAGCAGCCGAGGCAATTACTCCATGAAGGTGATCTGGTGTCATTACTTTTACTGCATCAATATCTTTTTCCCTGGCAAAAAGTTCGCGAAAATCAGCATATGCTTTACAGCCTTTGTATTTGCTTTGGGGATTGGAATTTGCATAATACCCGTCAACGATTTGTTTACCATTATCAAGTCCACCTGGAATGGTATTGTCACCACCGGTTACCCAATTGGGATCACCAATGGTTTCTCGCATGCTATTTAACAGCCCTTTTGGGCTCCAATCAAAATAACCGATGGCCTTTTTCTGAGGATCACATATGGCCGTAACCTGTACTTCAGGAATTTTTAATAAATCAGGTAGTTCTCTAAGCCCCTGGGTGCCAAGTCCGATGTAGGCTACATTAACTTTGTCGTTTGGAGCAATGTGGTTCTTACCTCCTAAAACATGTGCCGGAACAATTGTTAATCCAACAGCAGCAGATGTAATTCCTCCGATGAACTTCCTTCGATTCATTGAGGTTTCGGATTTGCATTTTTCGCTCTCAGTAATTGATTCCTTTTGAATTGGACGGGGATTCTTTTTCATGATTTTTATTTGAAAGTTTAAACCTGTAATTATTTTATCTTAAAGATTTATCCCGATTCTTATACCCAACAAATTATTTGTTTTGATATTTTTTTTAATTTGTTCAATGAATTTAAAGGCCACGCTCGTCTTGTATGGTGAGTAATTCCTGAGATTTACAAAAAGATACCATCGGATTTATTAACGATATATGTTGTGTCTGTTGCACAAGTTACTCAAAATAAGCATAAAATATAAATTAAAATTGGTATCTTGTTGTATGCAAGGCAGGAAAGATTACCAAGAGAAATTATTCGCCCAATTTCAACTAAGTGAGCGAGTCCCAAAGCGAAATTTTTATCGCAGATTAAAGGAAGTTTTGAATTTAGACTTTTTGTATCCATTAACCAAAAAGTATTATGGAGCAAGTGGTCAGAAAAGCATAGACCCGGTAGTTTTCTTTAAACTGTGTTTGGTTGGTTATTTAGAAAACATCATCAGTGACAGAGATTTGATAGTCCATAGCAGTATGCGGTTGGATATTCTGTATTTTTTAGGTTATGATATAGATGAAGAATTGCCATGGCATTCTACGATCAGTCGTACCCGGCAATTATACCCAGATACGGTATTTGAACAAGTTTTTACAAGGGTACTAAGTATGTGTGTTGAAAAGGGTATGGTCAGTGGCCATACCCAAGCGATTGATTCAGCCCCAGTCAAGGCGAATGCTTCTATGGATAGTTTAGAGCTCAAAGTTCCAAAAGAGGATTTAGAATCACATTTAAAAAGCATTCGCCATATCAGTGCTATGGATAAAGAGGACAAACCAATACGAAAATCCAAGACTAATAAGGCATCAAAAGAGCAGCAAGCAATTACAGCAAGTCAGAGCGAATTACAAGCAATAAAAAGCAGGAATAAGAAATGGTCAAAAGACCAAGACCAAAGACCGGGAGCAGGCAATAAGGGAAGTAAATATACCTCAAATAAGACCCATTACAGTCCAACAGATCCCGATGCAAAGATTAGTGTTAAACCAGGCAAAGCAAGGAAGTTAAATTACATGAGTCAACTCAGTGTAGATACAGGGCATCATGTGATCACAGACATTCAGGCATACACGGCCGATAAGAAAGACAGTTAATGCTTACAAGATATAACACCTCGTTTAAAGAAACGCTTAAGCACAGAAGGATTTATATGGCAAAATTTAGTTGCCGACACAGGCTATAGTGATGGGGAGAATTATGCATTTTTAGAAAAAGAGGGATTAACAAGTTACATACCGCCCCATGGCACTTATAAGGGCAGCCCTGATGGTTTTATTTATCATAAAGAGGGGGATTATTATCAGTGTCCACAAGGCAAAGAAGTTCCATTTAAAAAAGTATTTCACGATTCTAGAACCCAGACCAAGAAAAAGGAATATAGAATTTCATCAAAAATTTGTAAAGCTTGTCCCATAAAAAGACAATGTTTAGGCAAAACGGCTCAAGAGAAGAAGTTTTCAGTAACCTATTATCGAGAAGAGTACGAACGCAACAACAAAAGAGTAAAGAGCGTGCGAGGTAGGTATATGAAATCCAAACGGCAGAGTACTGTGGAGCCGGTATTTGGTACCCTTACCCAATTTATGGGGCTTCGAAAAATCAATACCATAGGGATTAACGGAGCCAATAAAGTAATGCACCTCTCTGCAATTGCCTATAACTTGAAGAAATACCTGAAATTTACAAGTAAGGTTGTAACAAGTGATGTAAAAGCACTTGCCTTGTCCATTATTGAAAAAAAGAAGCTATATGTATCAAATACATGGTTTTTTAGACCCTCAAAAAACCATCAATTATTAAGCTGTTAAAAAATACAACGCCCTTATAAAGCCATTTTTAAGCCACTATCTGAAAAAATTATAGGCTTGTGCAACGATTACTGTTGTTAGCATTAGTACCGATTAAAAATAACAATATTTACGATGATAAAGAAAATTATGAATGCAATTGCAATTATTCTTTACATAATATCGGTAAATTAAAATGAGCTATTTCTTCTTGTACACTTTTACATAATCTACTTTAAAAACGTCTGGAAATTTAGAATTTTCCAAATCCTCTAAATTGGCCGGGAGTTCCATGCTAAGGATGATGTATTCTTCAATGTGCGATATAGCGAGGGTTAGCTCATGATACTTAAATCCATCAACAAAAAAAGTGTATTTTTCAGGTGTCCATTCAACTGCAAAAGTATGAAAGCCTTCACCAACACCCTCACGCTTACTTTCCAGAGCTCCAACAGTTTGCTGATTTGGACCGTAAGCCCAGTGTATATTGTGTGAAACGATATCTTCACCACTTTTTTTAAAGTATTCCATGATATCTATTTCTACACCATGAGTTGCAGGATCCTCTCCCTTGGCAATATCTGTCGACTGAATCCAAAAAGCCGACCAATTTCCCGATGATTTATTGAGTTGTGCCCGGCATTCGAAGTATCCGTATTTTGTCATAAACCTGCCCTGCGTACCTATGGCTCCAACAAAGACTGAATCATTTCTCTCAAAAGCCAGCAATTCCAGGACCCCATCATTTATTTTTACAGCTTCAGTGCTTATAAAGCCTGCAGCACGAGGTCCGACTCCCCTCACAGCCCATTTTTCCGGATCCAATTCGGTGCCATCAAATTGATCTTCCCAGTAGAGTTCATATCCCAAATCCTCAGGTGTGAATTGGGTTTTTGATATGGGTCCAAGGATATTTTCAGTTTCATTTTTATCTGTGGTTAATATCACCGGTAGACGCCACAATCCACCACTGTTTCCCCAATCATTAACCTGAAGAGCAATCTTATTGCTTTCTCCAAAATTCAAATATTTGGATATTTCAGTAAAAGATGGCTTACTGGCATAGCTAATATTAGCTTCCCCAAAAAAACCAACACTCTCTCCATTGATAAATACCTCATATGCGTCGTTTACTCCGCCAAATTTTAGCCATATCTTCTTTCCTTTCCAGGATCTTGGAATTTCAATATCTTTCCTGTACCAGCCATAAGAGTCCAGATCAGCATAACCCTGGTCCTCCCATCGCTTACCTGCATTAATCAAAGCCCATTGGGAATCATCATATTCAATAGAATACCATTTCTCGGAGATCCCTAAATTATTTTCATCTGGTGAGAATTTCCAGTTTTCTTTGAGATCAATTGATGCTGGTGAATGGACTTGCTTACAACTAAATAAAAGACAAGAGAAATTAAAAGTATGCCTAATATTGACGGTACAAGTCTGAAGCAATAATTGATTGGTAAATGACTCGTAATTTTAAATTTACTATGCTTTGGTTGACATTCCTGGTAGATTAACATTAGCTTGTGATTTGAAAATTCATGAATTAAATTCTGGTCTAAATAATTGAATTTAAAGGAATAAAGCAAGTAATAAATTCACCAATGATTAAATTATATTGCCAATGACCCAACTGGATTATATTTTATTTCTATGTTAACTAAAATGGTTACTTTTAATACATCTTTTTATGAATGAATTATAAATTGAATGAAAACAGCCCTTAAACTTTCTCTATTTTTTACCATTGTGTTGGTATTTTTTGCTTGTACTTCTAAGCAAAATAATATTTCTTCAAAAAATGAAAATAGACTGACTGCTGAAACATTTGCACCGGTTTTACTAAAGGTAAAGTTGAATGATAAACAAATGCTTTTGGCTGAAAAAGGTAGCCTTGGAATAAATGATCCCAATGAAAAGAAAGGAAATGTAAATTTGATTCCAGTTCAATTTGAAGGAAGAGATAAGGATGGATTATGCCGGATTGTAATGCTTTCACCTTTTGGAAATCAGATTGATGGGAAATTGGAATTTGTGAAGAATGATGAGTCTGCAAACTCTATGACTGCTACACTGGACCTGAAAGTGGTCAGGTAATGGTAGAGGAGGAAGGAAAAAGGATTTTGCAATATAACTATCAAACAGTTTATGAAAAAGATGTTATAAGGCTTGAGAACGAAAAACTTGAACAACATTCAAGAACTGAAAAAGATACCTTTATTACTGCAAGTATATATGCTGTTCCACGCAGTGATTATATACATCCCCTATATGGTTTAAATGGCGAAATGTTAACAAGGGATTGGCCCGATGGAGGACATCCACATCATCGAGCAATTTTCTGGGCATGGCCTGAAGTAGAATTTGGATCAGAAACGGGAGATATATATGCTTTGCAAAGAATTTTCGCCAGACCAACGGGTAATATTAAGTTTGTAAATGGATCAGTTTTTACTCAGATAGAAGCCGAAAATTTGTGGATGTGGGAAGATACAATACCTATTGTGCGTGAGAATGCTATTATCAGAGTGTATAGGGCCTCATCAAAAGAAAGAATTATTGATCTAACCATTAAGTTAGATGCCTTAAAAGATAGTGTAAGTATTGCTACCCGAAACACCGATAGCTATGGTGGTTTAAACTTGCGGATGATGACCCCTGAAGATCAGGAAATTTCATACTTTACAGATGAGGACAGTGAAGATCCGCAACGGGCATGGTCTGACTTTAATGGTATTTTTGAAGGAAATGAAGATAAATCAGGCTTGATGGTTTTGCAACATAAGCAAAATCCTGAATATCCTGGAGCATGGGCTGAATACCCTGATCTTGCCTGGGTACAGCCTACATTTCCAACCCCTGGTACTCGATATTCCCTTAGTACGCAGGAACCATTGGTATTGCGTTTCAGGTTGATAATTCATGCTGGAGGAAAACCTGATTTAGATGTTTCAAAAATGAGATGGGATGTTTATCATCATGAGGATTCGCCACTAATTACTTTTGAATAGTATGCTTAATGAAGCTTAGAGGTAAATTCCCTCAATTCTTCAATTAGAATTAGAATTCAAATTATCTAAATATTATAAGATGAAAGACGAAAAAAAGAGATCCGAATTTTCAAGGAGGAAGTTTGTTAAAACAACCTCAGTAGCTGCTGTTGGGGCACCAATTATTATAAAATCTTCAGTGATAAGGGCAAATGGTTTTGCAACTCCAAATGATAAAATAAATATTGGCCTGATAGGATGTGGCGGATTGGGCAAATCAAATCTTGATGCTTGTGCTGTCACATCCCGATGTGGTGGTTGCAGCAGCCTGTGATGTTTGGAAGGAAAGATTGGATCCGGTAGTTGAAAAGTATAAAGAAACATGTAAAGGATACACTGATTACCGAGATTTGCTTCAGCACAATGGACTTGATGCTGTAATTATTGCTACACCGGCCCATTGGCATACTTTACAAGCTGTGGAAGCAGCTGAGGCAGGCCTGGATATTTATCTCCAGAAACCAATGACCATGCATTTTGGTGAAGGTTTGGCAGTGAGAAATGCAGTTAGGAAATTTGGGGTAATGTGTCAGATTGGTACCCAAATACATGCAAGTGATCATTACAGGCGGATGGTTGAACTGGTAAGATCGGGGAATTTGGGAGATATAGCTACTGTTAGAACATTCTTTGTTATGAATGAAGCCCCAAATGGAATTGGCTCTGGAAATAATTCTATGAATTTTCCAAAAGGAATGGATTGGGACATGTGGGTAGGACCTTCACCAATGCAGGATTATAATCCAAATTTGGTGAAAGATGCCTTCTATCACTGTTTTTGGATGGACTTTAGTGGAGGGTGGACACCTGGTATGGCACCCCATATTACTGATCTTCCAATATGGGCCCTTGAGCTGGGTTACCCTACTGAAATAAGTGCTTCCGGAGGCAAGTATATTATTAAAGACGATGGTGATGCATATGATAATCATGAAGTAATATGGAGATATCCAAATCTTACATTGACCTGGATGATGTCTTCAACAAACAGTTATGGATTTGATTTTCTGCGTGGTCAGGAAAGCAGGCGACGCCTGGGGATTTACTTTCATGGTGTAAATGGGACTTTGTACACTGACTATTCAACACATGAGGTTTTACCGGAAGGAGATAGAATGAAAGGCATGGAAACGCCTCCTGAGACTATTCCTCCATCACCTGGTCATGAACTGGAATGGGTAGAATCCATTAAATCACGAAAACAACCGTCTTGTAATCCTGAATATCATATAAAGGTAGATGCCCCAATTGAACTAAGTGTTTTGTCTATGAAATTAGGTCGGTCAATTAAATTTGATCCTGAAAAAGAAGCAATTATAGGCGACAAGGAGGCTGCAAAAATGGCGATTCCTGAATATCGGGCTCCATGGAAGTTTCCGGCAAAATATTTAAAGTAATATCAATAGCTGATGATAAAAAAGAGTCGTAGGAACTTTATTAAGAAGTCCGCTATAGCCAGCCTGGGGATGGGATTGGCAGGAAAAGCATTCAGTATGACTGGAATGCCAGATGTAATTAAGGGCAAAAGAGTTGGAATGATAGGACTGGATACAGGCCATAGTATTGCTTTTGCAAGAGCACTAAATGATCCTTTGGCTGGTGACAAGTATCTTGGTTACAAGGTAGTGGCTGCCTATCCTAATGGTACTGAGAACATTGAAGTCTGGAAGAATCGAATTCCTGAGTTTACTGAATTGGTGAAAAATCAGGGTGTTGAAATAGTGGATTCAATTGATCAGATGCTGAAGAAAGTGGATGTCGTATTGCTGACGTGCATTGATGGCAACAGGCATCTGGAACAGTCATTACCAGTATTAAAAGCTGGGAAACCTCTTTTTATCGATAAGCCACTTGCAGGAACCCTGACCGATGCATATAAAATATTTGATGCCGCAAATCATTATAAAGTTCCAGTATTTTCAGCTTCTTCTCTTCGTTACATAGCTGGTGCTAAAGAAATTGAAGAGGGCCAGGTAGGAAAGGTCATCGGGGCAGAAACCTATAGTCCTGCACACCTGGAGGAGCACCACCCCGATCTCTTCTGGTATGGTGTTCATGGAGTAGAGATCCTTTATACCATTATGGGCACCGGATGCAAGAGTGTTAAGCGAACATTTACAGAAAACACTGACCTGGTAGTTGGAGTCTGGGAGAATGATAGAATAGGATCCTACAGGGGTATCAGGGAAGGCAAGGGAAGTTATGGGGGAACAGTATATGGCGAAAAAGGGATTTCCGTCCTGGGAGAATATCAGGGTTATGGCCCTTTGTTGGAAAAAGTTTGTGAATTTTTTAGTACTGGTATATCGCCTGTTTCTCAAGAAGAAACACTGGAAATATTTGCATTCATGGAAGCTGCTGATGAAAGCAAAAGAAATGGAGGTGCTTCAGTTGATATTGAATTGATTATTAATAATGCAAAAGCAGAGGCAGCAAAATGATTAAATTTAATAATTCAATTCTCTTTACTTGAATCACTTGCTATTCAAATACATTATTTCCTAATCATAATTAAAATTTAATCAATATCTGTTAGAAATACATAGGCACGAGGATTAAATTGTTAATATCATTGAAGTGTGAAAAATTCTTGTCTTTAAACGAATAGAAGCACAAATTTTGAAAAAAGAAGAAATTAAAGGTTTAATAGTTGAGGCAGAAAATCATTTGGTAAATGAACTTCTGCCTTTTTGGTCAAATCGAATGAAAGATAGCAAGAATGGTGGATTTATTACCCATTTTGACCAGGATGGAATAGACACGGGTGAAGATGAAAAATCATTGATTGCTCAGGCCAGATCAGTGTATACACTATCCTCTGCACATCGCGCCGGCTATGGTTCAGGTGAATTGGCGGAACTGGCAAAATGGGGAGTGGACTTCATGCTTGATAAGATGTGGGATAATGAGCATGGTGGTTTTTTCTGGATGCTTGATAGGGCAGGTAATGTTATAATTGATAAAAAGATTTTATACGGACATAGTTTTGCTATTTATTGTTTGGCCGAGTATACATTAGCAACGGGTGATGAAAGAGGGATTCAATATGCCGAAAAAATATTTGACCTGATTCAAATTCATTGTACAGATACCCATTTTGGCGGCTATTTTGAAATGTTTGAGAGAGATTGGACGCTTTGTGCACCGGGATCTGCTGGTGGTGACCGCAAAACACTGGATGTTCATATGCACCTTATGGAGGCATTTACAACTCTTTTCGAATGCAGTCAAAAAGAGCTTCATAGTAGAAAGTTGCAGGAAGATATAGAATTGTTACTGACTAAGATGATGCACCCTAAGTATAAAACAGGGATTCCTCAATTTTATGCGAATTGGGACATTGCTCCGCAGATAAAATTTGACATTATCTGGGGGTGGGATAGATATACTGAAGAGGGTGAGAAAAATAATGCAACCGACAATACCTGCTATGGTCATAACGCCGAGTTTGCCTGGCTATTGATACATGCCCTCAATATTATTGGGGAAAGTGTGGATGATTATAAGGAGATTTTTGACAAGATATTTAGTCATACTATTAAAAACGGAATAGATTTTACTTATGGCGGAGTCTATGTAGAAGGACCTCACTCAGGAGGTGTCTACGACAAGGAAAAAGAGTTTTGGCAGCAGGCTGAAGTTATGATTGGTGCCCTGGACGCCTGGTTAATTTTTGGTGAAGAAAAATATTTGGATGCTTATAAGAATATTCATCGGTTTGTATTTGATAAGGTAATTAATAAAAAGGTAGGAGAATGGTATCCTTTATTAACAAGGAAAGGAGAACCAATATGGACTCATATGAGTCACTCCTGGAAGATTAATTACCATACGGTACGGGCCATGGTTCAAAGCATTAACCGTTTGAGGAAAATATCGGATACTTTGCCTTCAGAATAATTGCTTAATGCCTTTTGAGGGCTGCTTTTATTTTTTGGAATAGATTTTTTCTCAAAACTAAATTTAAAATTTTGGATATCTCACTCACAGGATTAGATTGGATAGTCGGAATTGTAGTACTTCTTGGGAGCTTGTCGATAGGATTGTACATGGCCTATCGGGCAAAATCAGGCGAGAATAGCTCAAACTTTTTTTTGGGAGGTCGCAAAATCACCTGGCCTGTAATAGGAGCCTCATTATTTGCAACAAATATTGGTGCAGAGCACCTGGTTGGCCTTTCCGGGGACTCATATCGTTATGGTCTTTCTGCAGGATCGGTTGAGCTCACAACAGCTATTACCCTGGGTTTTGCCTGCGCAATCTTATTTCCACATTATCTCAAAAATAAAATTTTTACCATACCTGAATTCCTGGAGATAAGATATAACAGGAGGGCCCGGACATTTTTTTCAGGCCTGATGTTGGTCATAAGCGTCATGACAAAGCTGGCCTTTACATTATTTGCCGGTGCTCTTGTACTCAATAGTTTAATGGGATGGAATGTGATGACTACAGTCTTATATATAGGTATTATTGTAGCACTATTCACCATGATAGGAGGCTTCACAGCAGTAGCATACACCGATACAATACAGGCTACCATTATGATTATAGGGGCAAGTATAATGTTGTTTATCGGGCTTGACAAAGTAGGTGGTTGGAGTGGCCTTATGGAAAAAGTTCCTGAAGCTATGAGTATTGCTAAACCTTATGATGATCCGGTTTATCCTTTTTGGGGAATACTGGCCACCGCATTTTATGCCGGAATTTTCTACTGGGGTATAGACCAGGTAAATGTTCAGCGTGTATTGGCAGCTTCAAATCTTAAACAGGCAAGATGGGGAGCAATGTTTGCTACTTTTTTAAAATTATTACCGGTTTTTATTTTTGCACTTCCTGGTGTTATTGCCTTCGCTTTGTATCCGGGATTAGAAGGGGAGGAGAGTAAACAAACTTTTATTATTTTGCTAAATAATTTGTTGCCTACCGGGCTAAGAGGATTGGTATTGGCCTCACTAATGGCTGCGTTAATTACCTCTTTAATAGCCGTATTGAACTCAGTTTCTACTCTTGTTGTTCGTGATTTTGTTGTTGAACACAATCCGTCCATATCTGAGAAGAAACAGGTCTTCGTTGGGAGAATTGTGATCATGCTTGTCACTTTCCTTGGTATTGGTGCAGCGTATCTGGTTTACAAAAATGAAGAAGGTTTGTATAAGTATTTACAGACCATTTCAGCCTACCTGGTATTACCGGTATTTCCAGCCATATTCTTTGGGATTATTAGCAAGAAGGTTACGCTCAAGGCAGCCACAGTGTCTGTCGTTATGGGCGTAATATTAGCAACAATATTTGTTGTTGATCAATTCATCGGTCCTGAAGCCGGGGAGAAAATATTTCCATTCCTTCATTATAAGCTTACTTTGAATTTTGGATACCGTGGACTATGGGCAACCATACTTATTACAATAGTTTTATTTATAGTATCTGCTTATACACCCAAAACTGATCCGGCAAAACTTGAAAAAACCACAATCAATTTCTCAAAAAAAGTTGAGAAGTTTTCAGGAATCACTGATTGGAGATTGCAATTATTTGTTTTATCCCTAATCACAATTCTAATTTATGTTTGGCTTCGATGATTTTTTATGAGAATTGTAGATTGTAAAATATCACGAATGTTATTATCCTTCTATTAGTAAATATATGATCAGAGCTTTAAAATATATATCATTACTATTCTTAAAATTACTTGGAATAGGAATTCTTGTGTCAGCAATACTGGCTGGTGCATATAGAGTGAGGTATAAAATTTTTGTAAATGCGAAGCAGGAATATATTCCTGAGGCAAAAAATGCAGCATATGAATTGATAAACGAGGTAAATCCTTTCATTGGAACCGGTAGTTTTTATTTGACATGTGCCTATAATTATCCGGGTCCATCAATGCCTTTTGGTGTTGTTCGCTTGAGTCCTGAAACTGCTTCGCTAACGCATTATAAGAGGGGCAAGAGTACATCAGGGTATTTTTATGGCGATGATAAAATAATTGGTTTCAGCCATACTCGGCTTGGTGGTACTGGAGCTACAGATGGTGGGCATTTTTTGGTTACGCCCGCTAAAGGACCTGTAACACGGGAAGTCTATAGAAATGGAAAATATTCTCGCTATTCTCATCGACAAGAAACCGCATTCCCTGGTTATTATGGTGTTAAACTACCTGATGATAGCGTATTTGTTGAACTTACAACAACGAACAGAGTGGGCCTGCACAGATATACGTTTTCAGGAAGCAAAGAACCACATATTTTAATCAATATATGCAATACAATTGGTAATCGCAGGAGTGGTGAAGGATTTGTGAGGATTTTACCCGGGAAATATGAAATAGAAGGGAGTACTCATACTTTTGGTTCGTTCGCAGGTAGATTTGGAGGTGTTAAAGTATATTTTGTCGCCAGGTTCAATCATAAATTTGAAAATTCCGGTATTTGGCAGGAAGGGGAGATCTTTCATGGGTTAGATTCACTCAGAGGAAATAATATCGGCATTGATCTGGGCTTTTCTTCTTTAGAGGATAAAACTATTATAAACCTGGAGCTTGCAGTGTCTCATGTAAGCATCGAAAATGCTCGTGAAAACCTTGAAACTGAAGTAGCTTTTCATAATTTTGATGAAGTTTTATACGAGGCCCAGGAGAAATGGGAAGAGAGATTATCGGTGGTTAGGCTTTTAGGTGCATCAAAAGATCAGCGCGAAATATTCTATACTGCACTTTACCGGGTTTTTCAAATGCCAACTATTTTTTCTGATGTAAATGGGGCATATATGGGCTTTGATAAAAGGGTTCATTACGCTTATGATTTCAAGTATTTTACTGACTTATCTTTGTGGGATACTTTTCGCACGGTTCATCCATTGTACAATATTATAGCTCCGGATGATCAACGTGATATGATGATTTCCCTTGTTGAAATGGCCAAACAGGGAGGATGGCTGCCAGCATGGCCATCGGGATATGGGTATACCGGTTCAATGCTGGGTACACCTGCAGATATTACGATTTCTGATGCCTGGCTAAAGGGTATAAATGGTTTTGATGTGGAGTATGCCTTTGAGGCCATGAAAAAAACTGCTTTGGGTCCGACCCCAAAAGATGCTGCTTTTCGTGGACGAAGAGGGATTGAATCATATCTGAAATATAAGTATTGTGCAGCAGATGAAATGGATGAATCTGTTTCAAAAACCCTGGAATATGCCTGGGCGGATTTTGCAATTGCCAATCTTGCAAAAGACTTAGAAAATGAAAATGATGCCAGGTTATTTAGTGAACATTCACAGTTCTATAAAAATACATGGAATCCTGAATCACAATATTTTCATCCCAGGAATGCTGATGGGTCCTTTGTTGAGGAATTTAAACCCACTCTGCTCACTTATCTGGACTTTAAAGAGAAGTATACAAATGATTATACAGAAGGATCTGCTTTGCAATGGAGATGGGCTGTTCCCTTTGATCCTCAAGGGTTAATCTCACTTTTTGGCAGTCAAGAGAATTTTGTTGAGGAACTCAATACTTTCTTTGAAAATTCTAACCCCAAAATGGCAACTGTGAATCCTGGACCTTATTACTGGCATGGAAATGAACCCGATATTCATGCAGCATATTTGTTTAACGAGGCTGGAAGACCTGATCTAACTCAGAAATGGGTACGATGGATTCTTGAAAACAAATATAGTACCAGTTATGAAGGACTGGATGGAAATGATGATGCGGGGACTTTATCAGCCTGGTATATATTTAGTTCTCTTGGATTTTATCCAATTGCTGGTTCCGATATCTATCAATTGGGAGCTCCTTTATTTGAAAGTGCTGAGATTAATTTGAAAGGAGAAAAATTGAAAATTGAAGCAAAGAACTTTTCTCCGAATAATCTTTATGTGACCAAAGTATGGTTGAATGGCAAATTGCTCGATCGTACATGGATAAAGCACAATGAAATTGCCGGTGGAGGAGTTTTGAGATTTGAAATGGCATCCACACCCGGTGAATAGATAAAAATTATTTGAAATTTTTTCAATCTGGCATTATAATTTGCTGAAATTCAATGAAAATGAACAATATTAGATTTATTATTGGATTGGTTTTAATTGTAGTTGCTTTTTCTTGTAGCAACCAATCTGAAACTGATTATTCAAGTTATGTAGATCCCTTTATTGGTACAGGTGGAAAGATTGGCCTGGGGCATGGAAATACATTTCCAGGTGCAACTTATCCATTTGGCATGATTCAGCTCAGTCCTGACAATGGAGGGCAGAACTGGGAATATTGTTCAGGCTATTCCTATCAGGATAGCTTTATTGTAGGATTTACACACACACATTTAAGCGGAACAGGGGTTGGTGACCTTGCAGACATTTCACTAATGCCCACAAACAAGGAAATTGATGAGAAGTTTTTCACCCAGGAAGATAATTTTATAAATGAATTTTGTAAAGAAAATGGTTTTGATCCCAACGGATTCTTGAATACAAATGGGGAACCAGCTCAATTTACCAGGAATTATTTGTTAAAATATCGTTCAGCGTTTTCACACGATCAGGAAGGAGCTTCTCCAGGGTATTACTATGTAAAATTATTGGATGATAATATAGAAGTGGAATTGACAACCAGTGAGTTTGTAGGGATGCATCGGTATAAATTTAATAATTCCTCATCAGAACAGCATCTGGTCCTTAATCTTGGCTTTCATATAAACCGCGACAGACCTGTAGATACTTATATTAATAAAAGATCAGAGAACCTTGTTACAGGTTACCGTCATTCAAGTGGTTGGGCCAATGTTCAAAGAGTCTATTTTGCAATGGAATTTTCTCGCCCTATTGAGGCGCTAAGTTTTTTTAATCTAGATCAAACAATTGATGACAATAAAGCAAAAGGTGAGAAACTTGCCGGAGTATTTACTTTCAATAATAGTGAAAATGAATATTTACTGGTTAAGGTAGCAATTTCCTCTGCAAGCGAAGAAGGAGCTATGGCAAATCTGGCAACAGCAGATCATTATGATTGGGATTTTGATGAAATGCACCAAAGTACACGGGATAAATGGAATGATGAGTTGGGGAAAATAAGGATCCAATCAGAAAATGAAGAAAAGAAAACTACCTTTTATACTGCTTTGTATCATAGTTATATTGCTCCATTTCGATTTTCAGATGTTGATGGATATTACAAAAATTATCTTCATGAAAATGAGAAAGCAGAGGGCTACACTCATTATACAATACTTTCATTGTGGGATACTTTCAGGGCATTGAAACCATTGCTGGTTATAATGCAACCGAAATTATATCAGAATATTATTCATTCCATGGTTTCGCAATATAAGCAGACAGGTTCACTTCCTTATTGGGAAATCGCCGGTAATGAAGGTGGCTCAATGATTGGATATCATTCTATTCCGGTAATTGCGGATGCTATATTTAAGAATATTGGGACCTATGATACAGAATTATTATATGAAGCTATGATTGCAGCTTCCCAAACTGACCGGAAAGGATTGGGTTTTTATAGAGAGTATCATTATGTTCCAACCGATAAAGATCACCACGGTACGGTTTCCAAAACCCTTGAATATGCTTATGATGACTGGTGTATTGCCCAGGTGGCAAAATATTTGGGTAAATCAGATGATTACGATAAGTATATAGATAGAGCAGGCTATTATAAAAATCTTTTCGATTCAGAATATAAACTCATGCGTGGTAAGATGAGTGATGGAAACTGGGATCCGGATTTTCATCCTCGTTTTGCCCAGTATGGAAATGTGCATACTGTTGAGGGAAATACCTGGCAGTATTCATTTTTTGTTCCCCATGATATGGCAGGACTGATAGAATTGATGGGAGGGGAGGGTGATTTTGAAATGATGCTTGATTCTCTCTTTGAACAAACAACGGAATTACTGGGTAAGGATACAGAGGATGTTACAGGACAGATAGGGCAATATGCACATGGTAATGAGCCCAGTCATCATGCCGCTTATCTATATGATTTTATCAATAAGCCCGGAAAAACACAGTATTACACAAATAAAATCATCGATTCACTCTATTTTAATGCTCCAAATGGCTTATGTGGAAATGAAGATTGCGGTCAGATGTCTGCATGGTATGTTTTTAGTTCGGTTGGCTTTTATCCTGTAAATCCTATCGATAACAAGTACTATTTTGGAAGTCCACAATTCGAAGAGGTTACATTCCTCCTTCCAAATGAAAAGATATTTACAGTTAAAGCAATTAATGTATCGGAAGAAAACATATATATTGAATCGGTAAAGCTTAATGGTGCTGTCATCGACCGGCCCTTTATTAGCTATGATGAAATTCAAAAGGGCGGCACACTGGAGTTTGAAATGTCAGATAGGAGTATGGATAGATAGCTGGGAATCGTTTTTTTTTTAAATTTCTGATAGGCATTATAATATGATAAAACTGCGAAACATTATTCTTTTTTGTTTTGGGCTGGTTTTGTACAGTTGTTCTTCAGAGGAGATATTTTACATTTCAACTGAGGGGAGTGATCAGGGCGATGGTACAAAAAGCAGTCCTTTCGCTAGCCTTGAGCAGGCAAAAGTTGCTTTAAAAGACACTCGAAAGAAAACTGTTAGAATAATTCTCCGGGAGGGCTATTACCAATTTGAGAAGTCATTTGTCCTTAACACGGAGGATATTGGTGATAGATGTTGAACTAATAATTTCCTCATACCCCGGAGAGGAAGTACACTTAATCGGAGGTAAGCAAATATCGGGATTTGAACCTTTAAACAAGGAATCTTTAGGCTACCATAGAATTAATTCGAAATATCATGATCAAATTTTGCAATTTGATTTGAAATCCGCCGGGATAGAAGATTATGGAGAACTAACAGCAAGAGGATTTGGAAGGGCTATTCAGCCTTCAGGTCTTGAATTGTATTTCAATGAAAAGCCGATGGTACTTGCCCGTTGGCCAAATGATGACTGGGCAATTATTGAAGGAGTACCTGAATCCCTTGAAGGAAAAGGATTTATCTATTCGGGGAATCAGCCAGCGAGATGGTTACTCGAGGAGGATTTATGGCTCCATGGATATTGGAAATGGGACTGGTCAGACTCTTATGTAAAGGTGGCTGTTATCGACACCATTGAGAGTGAAATTCTGACAGAACCTCCTTATAGCAATTACGCGTTTACAAGCGGAAAACGTTTTTATGCATTAAATGTTCTGGAAGAATTGGATGCTCCAGGTGAATGGTACCTTGATCGAAAAACCGGGATATTATATTTCTGGCCTCCTTCTGATCCTGCTAATGCAAAAATATTCGTATCACTTTTGCAAGAACCATTAATTCAACTGGATAATACAAACAACATTTCTATTGAAAACCTGATACTTGAATATTCCTGTGGTGCCGGTGTCGAGATCATTGGAGGGGCAAAAAATGTAATTAAGGATTGTGTATTAAGAAATATAGGAACTGTAGCCATAAGTGTTGGAAGGATGGAGGGAAATCTTGGTCAATTGCTTTACGATAACACCTTGTACAATGGTAATGCAGGAACAGAAAATGGTATTGATGGCTGTGAAATATACTCAACTGGAGAGGGAGGAATAATTCTCGGCGGTGGCGACAGGAAAACCTTAACTCCAGCGAAGAATTATGCTAGAAACAATAACATTTATGATTGCTCTCGTTGGGTTCGAACCTATAGGGCAGGGATTTTTATGTATGGAGTGGGTAATATAGTTGCTCATAATCTTATTCACGACCTGCCACATACGGCGGTTTTCTTCTGGGGCAATGATCATATCCTTGAATTAAATGAGGTTCATCATGTTTGTATGGAAACAGGAGATGCCGGGGCATTCTATATTGGTCGGGACTGGACACAGCGTGGTAGCCTGATCCGATACAACTATTTTCATCATTTGAGAGGGGTTACAGGTCATAGTGGTTTCATTGATGTAATGGGAATTTATCTTGACGACTGGGCAAGTGGTACTACCATTTTTGGAAACATATTCTACAAGGCTGGCCGAAGCATTATGATTGGTGGAGGAAGGGATAATATAGTCGAGAACAATATAATTATTGACGGCAATCCAGCCTTGCATTTAGATGCCAGAGGGTTGGGCTGGGCAAAGTATTATTTTGATGGTAGCAATAATACCCTTTTTGATCGTCTCGAGGCAGTTCAACCAGAAAAGGATCCTTACAAGACCAAATATCCTGAACTTTCATATTTGTTGGAGGATTTCCCTGTATTGCCTAAAGGAAACAAAATTGTTAGAAATATTCAGACCGGAGGAGAGTGGATAAATTTGCTTAATGGTATGAACGATAGTATTGTATATTTCCACGATAACAAGGTTAACTTAAATGCATCTTTCTATACAATTGACAGTAATAATGCTATCCAACTGAAGGAGTTGAATAATCTTTACCCAAAAGGATTTCACCGTATCCCTTTTGAATTGATTGGACTGAAGAGGTCTGGAAATGAAAATTGAATTTTATTATCTGAAGGTACTTATGCATTTGTAATATGAAATAAATATATTTGGCAAAATCCATTTTTTATCAACCTCTCAGTTTATACATTGAAATAAGAAAATTATGAGAACTTTTTTAAAAATAATTGGAGTATTTATAGGATTGATAATAGTAATTATAATCCTGGCGCTGCAAAGAGTAGATTATACTCCCTATTTTGAGAGTGATTATTACATGAAAAGCAAATCACGACTTGATAGTATTTCAAAGCAGTTAACTCTTGCGGAAGGTAAAATTCAGGTTGGTTTTGGAAAAGCATCTATTACACCTGGTTTTGGTTTACCTGAAAGCAATCCGGAATTGGGACTTTTTGAAAATGTTCCGTTGGCTGGATTTGGAAGTCGCAAAGGTAATTTTGTTGAGGGTGTTCACGATAGTTTATTCGTTAAGGCTGTAGCTGTGGAGGTTAATGGAAAAATATTGGTTTTGGTGGGATCAGATATGTTAATAATACCTCCAAATTTAAGTAGTGGTGTAAGTCATCTGGTAGAAGAAAAAACAGGCTTAAATCGCAATCAAATCTTTTTTTCTGCAACGCATACTCATTCAAGTGTTGGAGCCTGGTCTAATGGATATGTAGGCAAGGAGTTTGCAGGTGATCCAAATCCTGAAGTGGTAAATTGGTTAATACAGCAGTTTACAACAGCCATTAAACTTGCAGTTGAAGATCTTACCATTGGGGAAATTGGTGTTGGTAGTTTTGATGCACCTGATCTGATTCGCAACCGTTTGGTTGGCGAACTGGGGGAAAAGAATCCAGAGTTCATTATGATAAAGGCTCAGCAAATTGGAGGCAAAAAAGCTATTATTGGTTCTTTTGATGCACATGCAACTATGCTTGGTGGATGGAACATGGAATTTAGTGCTGATTATCCAGGTTTCTGGCAGAGAAAAATGGAAGAAAATGGGATGGATATGGCTGTGTTTATTGCCGGAAGCGTCGGTAGCCATAGTGCAGTTTCACAAGGTGAGAAATTTGATAAACCTGCTTACATAGGGAATGCACTTGCTGATAGTGTTATCAAATATTCAGAATCAATTGAAATGAACGATAGCATAGGCCTTTCTTTTTTAAGTCTGAAAATGGATCTCCCTGAGTTTCATATTAGAGTATCAGATGGGATCCGGTTAAATCCAGGCCTCGGAGAAAGATTATTTCCTGATATTGGTGAGGTATATGTTCAGGTCGCCAGGATAGGTGATTTGATCTGGGCTACCAGTCCCAGTGATTTTAGTGGCGAATTTGCCATTGAGTTTAAGAATGCAATGCATTCAGAGGGATATAAAGCTCTGGTAACAAGTTTTAATGGTGGTTATGTTGGCTATATAATCCCAGGAAGATACTATCATCTTAATGAATATGAATCGAGACTGATGTCCTGGTTTGGCCCCAATATGGGCCCCTATAGTTTTGAGATGATGAAACGTATGATGCTGCAATTAACAGCATTGTAATATTTTGTAATCAAATAATTTGGGTTATGGAAAAAGTGAATTGGGGAATTTTAAGTACAGCAAACATTGCTACGGAAGCAGTAATACCAGCATTAATAAATGGGAAATATAGTAAGGTGCATGCTATTGCCTCCAGGGACCTTGGCAAAGCCCAACAAGTAGCCTCAAAATACAATATTCCAAATGCATACGGTTCTTATGATGAATTGCTTATGGATAAGGAAGTAGAAGCAGTATATATTCCAGTTCCGAATCATATGCATGTCTCCTGGTCAATAAAGGCATTAAGGGCTGGTAAACATGTATTGGTTGAAAAACCAATTGGACTTAGTAGCCATGAAGGTCAGAAGCTCCTGGAGGAATCGTTCAAATATCCTGAGCTTAAAATTATGGAGGCTTTTATGTATCGTCATCATCCACAGTGGATAAAGACAAAAGAGTTGGTAGAGAATGGGGAAATAGGAGAATTAAAAACAATACAATCTTCCTTTTCATTTTTTGAAGACAATCCTGATAGCATTGTGAACAAGAAAGAATATGGAGGTGGCAGTTTGATGGATATTGGTTGTTACCCTATTTCACTTTCACGTTTTCTTTTTAATGGCGAACCTAAAAAAGTTTTTTCTAAGATAGACTACCATCCTGATTTCGAAACGGATACTTTGGCCACCGCGATTCTTGTATTTGATAAAGGTACTTCCACTTTTTTTTCGTCTACACTAATGGAGGACAATCAGAGTGTTCAGGTATTTGGGACTGATGGGAAAATTGAAATCGAAGTTCCATTCAATCCACAGCCTGATACTCCTGCAAAAATATATTTATATAGAGGTTCAAAGAAAGAAGAGATTGAATTTGAACTGTGCGATCAATACACAATTCAGGGTGATTTATTATCGTTGGCCATTCGTAATAACTCTCCGGTTCCTACTTCCCTGGAAGATGCTATAGCCAATATGAAAGTTATTGAAATGATAAAAGAAGCTGGTAAATACTAGGCGCCTGGGGATATAGGTATCCGATTATTATTATCAACCATCACCTTTCATAATCCACTCTTCACTAATTCTAGCGTATTTAATGGTTTCGTTAGGTTTTCCATTGGTATCTCTACGATGGTAACTGTATATTACATGAATTATCCCATTTTCACCCTCTATAATCGATGGGTAGGAGCTTTGCGTAGCATCCTTGGATCGATTATCAAGTTCAAGATGTCGGGTATATGACCATGTTTTACCCTCATCGGTTGATATGGATACTGCCAGGCTATGTCGGCCATTCTCAGTATCGTTATAGGCAAGTACCCAATGTCCGTTTTTTAGAGTAACTACATCCGCTCCCGAGCCCTCATTTGGAAGCTGTGAATCTCTTACCATATTCCATGTAATTCCTCTGTCTTTTGACTCACTTACCATCAAACGTTTTGGCGGAGGGCCATTATCCCGCATATAGGCAACAAGAGTTCCGTCATTTTTAACAGCAATAGATGGTTGAATATTTCCTGGAGCTACTAGAGGTTGGGAAAACTGCCAGTGCATACCAAAATCGTCTGTAATGGCCATAAGCGAAAAACTAAAACCATCAGAATACAGTGGTAATATCATCCGGTTATTGTCAATAAAGATTGCCTTATTTTTCGTTTGCCAACCCATTCTTCGAAAATAGGGGTACCCAAGTTCAGCATCAATTCTTTCTCCATTTTCATTTATATAATTTCCTTTCCTCAACATATCCTCACCCCGAGCCTTTCTCATCATTTCTTCTTTCCACCATTCCCATTGCTTTTGTAATTGTTCGTTTTCACCCATTGTACTTGCAAGATATTTTCCATAGGCATCTACTTGTTTTTCAATCGATAAGACAAATTTATCGTTGGGTAAGATTCCTCTTTCAGCCTTGTCGCCGGGTTTTACAAAAATAGTTTGCTGCCAGTGCCATTCCGGTGCTCCTTCTTTTTGCATATAGTTCTTGCTAAGCCGATAGGTTGGGAGGGAAGTGGACCACTGGTTGGCAATAACTGTATACCAAACCAACCACAATTGATCATTGGGGTCCAGAAATAAAATTGGATTTACATCCGGAAAATCAGGAACATCAGCCATTATGAATGGTTTACTCCAATCTTTATTCCCTTTAACTAAACGAGCTCCCATTATTCTAACATCATCGGCCCATCGCTCCCCCGAACCCTGGAACCAGGCTGCCAACAAATCACCATTCTGCAATTCTACAATGGTTGATCCATGTGTATGCTCAGAAACGAGGGGAAATATTTCATTCTGCATGAAATCCTTTTCACCAGAATTTGCTATTGAATATGCATTATGAATAACAGTGATGGATATAGCGAATAATAATAATTTCTTCAAAAACATAGTTCTTTATTTTACAGGTAAATAATGATACGATTCTCCCCAGGTCATTAGGATTAAGGGATATTCTGATTTTTTTAGTTCGGGATAAGTTAATTCTAGATATTCCGAATCATCCCAGAAAGGAACCCTGTCATCAATACTATGTCCCAATTCGTTTTCATGTCCCGGGATTACAAGCGCTGGATTGATTCCTTTAACAATTCGAAATATTTCGTTCGTCCATGAAGGGGGCATTAATACATCCACTTCATGCATTTCTGATACATGATCAATCCATTCATAATCAACCATAAAATCTCCTTCATTTATTTGATCTCCCATATGACATATCGAAATATTTTCTGGAGTAAATACAAGACTAACATTATTTTCATGACTGCTCATCTGATGGCCCGGGTAAATAACCAATTCTAGTTTAATTAATCCGTCTTTTATAGAAAGTTCTTGTTTTGTATGTGATTCTCTCTTTAAATGTGTGATAGATTTTTGAATGGTCCTGTCTTTCCATACCTGAGGAGGTGCGACTACCGGCTTTCCCTTATCTATGAATTCTTGAGCAATCCACTCATCTGCATGATCACGGTGACGATGACTAATGAAAAGCGCATCGCACTGATTTATAAATCCTTCCATAATTTTAGAAGGAATAGTAAAACCTTGTGAGCCTGCTGATTCACCACTTACAAGATCAAAAGCCAGAGTAGTTGTTTTCGTTTTTACTATAAAGCCCATATTGTATAGTTTCCAGATCCGGGCACCCTCTTCAATCCTTGCATTCTCAATCTCTTTGAGTGCATTTGCAATCCTGTTTTGGTAAAATTGCTGGATAGGTGGGCGATGAGCTGCATAGACGTCATGCAATACTGCATCAAGCAATAGGAGGGCCTGGAACCTTTCATCTTGCCTGGGAAACTGGGGTGGATATTCATCCAGAGTTTTAGTTATTTCGTATAAAAATGCTTCTGCCTGTCTGTTCAGGTAATTATCTTCTTTTTTGTTAAGAGCCGGATCTATGGTCTTTTCCTGAGCTTTGGTATAGCTAAAAGATATTATAAAAAGAAAAAAAAGCAGAAGTGTTATTTTCGGGATAGAAGTACTTTTCTCCATAACAGGAATATATTTTATTCAAATTTACTAATACATAGTCGAAAATTGCCATTAAATATTTGCTCTTTCAGCATAATTATTAACAAAATTTCTAAATGTTTTCGAACTTTAGGGTACAAGTGGAAAATTTAAATGATTAATTAGATGTGAATTAAAACTGAAATAGTTTGGAGAATGATTATTTTTAGTCTCAAACTTATCTAAGCAAAATAGACACAGTAATAAGATATTGATACCTGAAATATAATCTTAAAAAAATGAAAACCTTATTATATTTTATTACCCTGATTGTTTTCACCACAAATGTTAATAGTCAGGTAAGAATTACGGATATACCTGAACAAGGGTATGAGGAAAGAATTCGTTCAGAAGTCGACAGCATCTGGATAATTGATACACATGAGCACTTAATTCTGGAGGAGGACAGGATAAGAATAGGCCAGGATATAGACTTTTCTTACCTGTTTACGCATTATGCCAAAGAGGACTTGATTTCGGCGAGCAACCAGCAGGGACTCATTGATGCTATATATCAGCAGAAGTTTCCAGATGAAGACAGGTGGGAATTGTTGTCATTCTTTTATGAATCAATAAGAAGTACAGGGTATGGACGGGTTCCTCTTATTGCCGCAAGGGAATTGTTTGATGTCAAGGATATTAGTAAGGATACTTATCCAATTCTCACTCAGAAAATAAAAGATTCCAGTAAATCTGGATGGTATAAATATGTGCTAAAAGACAGGGCAAGAATAGAACTTTCCATTCAGGACATGGGACATAGAAAACTTGATTCTAATTTTTACCGCCATGTTGAAAGATTTGATGATTATATCCAGGTTTCATCATATTCAGAAATAAATGTTTTGGGTGAGCAGCAAAATATAGAAATTCATTCATTGGAAGATTATTTGAAAGCCTTACAAAAAGCTTTTGAGGAAGGAATAGAGTATGGAATGGTTGGTGTTAAATCTGGTCTTGCCTACAAACGAATACTATTCTACGAAAACGTTTCAGAAGATATTGCCAGAGCTATTTTTAATAACATTTTAGACGAAGAACCGGTAGGGTCTCTGGAAATTAAGTCTTTACAGGATTACATGATGCATCGCGTGCTAGATTTAACAGATGAATTTGATTTGCCTTTCCAGATACATACAGGGCTCTTGGCCGGTAATGGAAACACACTTACAAATTCAAAGCCCACCCATCTCACCAACCTGTTTATGGAATATCCGGAAGTGGAATTCATCCTTTTCCATGGTGGATATCCTTACGGTGGAGAATTGGGTGCACTGGCCAAGAATTTTCCAAATGTCTTTATTGATATGTGCTGGACCTATGTAATTTCACCTTCATACAGCGAAAGATATCTACATGAATGGATAGAAACTGTTCCAGCAAATAAGATAATGGCTTTTGGAGGAGATTATAGTCTGGTTGAAGCAGTTTATGCTCATTCTGTGATGGCCCGCCAGATAGTATCAAATGTTTTAATTGAAAAAGTCAGATCCGGATATCTTACAGAATCTGAAGCCATCCATATCGCAAATTTGATCTTGCGAAATAATGCAAGCAGGATATTTAAATTGGAAGATAAGGAATCATATAAAAATATTGAAGTTCTCCAGAAACCTGGTAAATTAAATGATTGGTGGAAAATCCACAATACTAGTCACGGATTTATTAGAAGCTGGCAGGTATTGGGGCCATTGACTTACGGTGAAGGTCTGGATGAAAAGTATGCTCCCGAAGAATCAATTGAGTTGAAAGATAATTATGTAGGACAAGGAGGAAAAGAAGTTCATTGGACCACTGAAAAAACGGGTGAAACCGGTCAATTAAACTTCATTTCTGTTTTCAATAACAGGTACGAGGATGTTGCCCCGGAATTGGAGGGAATAGCCTATGCCTACACCGAAGTTTATGCCCCGAAGGGAGGTGAGTATACTGTTACATTAGGGAGCAATGATGGTGCTAAAATGTGGGTAAATAGTGAAGTTGTATATAATGTGCATGCCGGAAGAGCTGCTTTCCCTGATCAGGACATGATAACTGTTAAGTTTAAAAAGGGGTGGAATGAAATTTTAGTAAAGGTTGAGAATTTAGGTGCCAATTGGGGATTGTATTTGAGAGTGATAGATCAGGAAAAGGAGCTGCAAATGAAAGAGTATTAAAGGAATTTGCAAACTTCTTATTCTTAAGAATAAACTATCTTTGTCAGCTATTTCTTAATTGAAGAGTTAATTTAAATGAAGATAAAATATTTCATATTTGGTAAGAACTGGGTGTTATTTACTTTGGTTTTGCTTGCCCTTTTACCTGTGGCTTGTCAGAAGGACAACGATCCACCAATTGAAACCAATGAATCTGGAGATCTGATTCATGCTACTTCAATCGGTACTTATTCAGCGGCAACTATTCAGACTATCTTAAATGCAGTTAGTGCAGATTTTAATCTTGAACTTAAATATGCTGTTGAAGTTGTTAAAATCGTTTATTATACAACGGATCCCTCAGGAAATGTGGTTCAGGCATCGGGAGCTTTAATGGTTCCTAAGCAGGTAGATGATTTGCCCAGTATTTGCTTTCATCATGGAACTGAGACCAAGAGATCTGATGTTGCCTCAGCTGGACCTCTGGCTACCGGAGAAGGTTTTGCAGGGATGATAATGGCCTCCATTGGTTTTATAACCTTTGAGCCCGATTACCTTGGGCTTGGAGATTCAGATATTTTGCACCCTTACCTTTATGCCAATTCCTATGCTGAAGCATCTATTGATATGTTAACTGCAGGGGTATCTTATTGCGCTCAAAATGGGATTAACTCTGAACTGGGATCTTTATCTGGGCGGATATTCTGAAGGAGGCTATGCAACACTGGCAGTGCAAAAAGAAATTGAAAAGCAATTCTCATTTGAATTTAATCTAGTAGCCAATGCTCCTCAGGCAGGACCTTACGATCTGCATGAAACTGTAAAGTATTTTATTAATCTACCTGATTATCCAGAACCAAGTTTTATGGCATATATGGTAACGGCATATAATGATATATACAATTGGAATAGAATAGATGAGTTTTTTCTTGCTCCTTATGCTGATATGATGGACAATTTATTTGATGGAACTAATTCTCCCGGTGAAATTAACAATAGTCTTCCTGATAAAATCTCCCTTCTCTTTAAAGAAAGCTTTTTAAATGGTTATAATGATGGATCGGAAACTGAATTTGTAAATGCTGTTAAAGAAAATACATTATTGGATTGGACACCTCTTACACCCATTCGATTTTATCATAGCAATGCAGATGAGATTGTACCCTACCAGAATTCACTCACAGCTGTTGACAATCTGAAAACCCAAGGAGGAACAGATATTTCATTAGTTACAATTGATGGCCTAAAACATGGGGAAGCCAGTCTTATTGCAATTACAAGAATGACAGAATGGTTTGATTCCCTTAAAAACAATAAATAGTATGAAGAAATTTAAATTTTGTTCAATGCAATTATCAGGAATAATAATATTCTTTCTATTGCTTTCTTTACCTGCTTGCTCTCAGAGGAATGAAAATAATAAGAATGAAGAAAAAGTGGTGGAATCTGTTAAGCCAAAAACAAATATTGATGATCCTGAAAAAGTAAAAGCATTGCACGAAGCTGCTCTTGCAGGGAGTACTGAATTAGTAAAGTCATTGCTACGTGAAGGTGTTGATTTCGATGCTGTTGATGTGGATGGACATACAGCTCTCATGTATGCAGCTTTTAATGGGCACACTGATATAGCCAGAATCTTACTTGATTTGGGAGCCAGTACAACAGCCATTGATTATGCCGGCCGCACTGCACTTATGTATGCAGCAACCGGGCCATTCCCTGAAACTGTGAAACTCCTCATTGAGATGAAGTCGGACCCCAATGCTGTTGATAAAGAGGAGTATTTTACTCCATTGATGCATGCAGCTGCTGAGGGTCACCTTGAGGTTGTGAAAATATTATTGGAAAATGGAGCAGATGCATCACTTAAAGATATTGATGGAGATACGGCTGAATCTTTTGCTCTACAAAATGGACATGGAGAAATAGCAGAGTATATTAAATCGAAAGGAAAGAAATAAGGTATTATTGCTTTCTGTATTTAGTGATGCACATTGCGTCCACAGGAATATATCCCAAATTATATAAGTCTATCTTATTTATAAAAATTTGATCAAATCGCACCTTTTCTAATTACTCTTTATGTATGAGACTATCCAGTCACCAACTTCTGAAGTTTTTTTAGCATCAGATTTAGAAAGGTCCTCCGTTACAAAATTCTCTTCCATTGATTTTTCAACAGCAATTTCAATAGCTCTGGCTTCATCCTTTAAATTAAAGGCATAATCAAACATCATGGCAGCAGATAAAATTGTTCCAAGAGGGTTGGCAATATTTTTTCCGGTAGCTTGTGGATATGACCCATGAATAGGTTCAAATACAGATGTGGAAGACCCGATAGAAGCAGATGGTAATAATCCAAGAGAGCCTGTAATCACACTTGCTTCATCGGTAAGTATATCTCCAAACATATTTTCAGTTACCAGCACATCAAAATTTCCAGGCCATTGAATTAGCTGCATGGCTGCATTATCAACAAACATATATTCTGTTTGTAGTTCAGGATATTCCTTAACAATTTCCTGGGCAGTTTCCCTCCATAGCCTTGAGGTTTCCAATACATTGGCTTTATCTACTATAGTGATTTTCTTCTTTCGTTTCATAGCATAGTCACACGCCAGCCTTACAATTCTGTCAATTTCCGCCCTGGTATACAAATTTGTGTCGAAGGCCGTATTACCGTCATCTAAACGGCCTTTCTCTCCGAAATAAATCCCTCCAGTAAGTTCTCTAATAACAACAATATCAACGTCTTGAACAAGGTCCTGCCGAATGGGTGATTTGCCAATTAGGGATTTGAATGTGGTTACTGGCCTCACATTTGCATAAAGGCCTAATTTTTTCCGCATGGCCAGTAAACCCTGCTCGGGACGGACTTTTGCCTTAGGGTCGTTATCGTATTTCGGATCACCAATTGCACCAAATAATACTGCATCAGAGGATTTACAAAGCTCAAAGGTTTCTTGCGGAAATGGATCTCCGACTTCATCAATGGCAGTAGCACCAACCAATCCAAATGTAAATTGGATGTTGTGATTGAATTTTTCAGCTATTGCAAGTACAACTTTCTTAGCCTCTTCAATTATTTCAGGGCCTATTCCATCTCCAGGTAAAACTGCTATTTTCAGGTTCATTTATTTTTACTCTTTATTGTTGTTATAAATTATCCACCAGGTTGAGTATTTTCTCAGTGGCTTTTATGGCTGCTTCAGTCTGGTCGGCATCCAATCCTCTTGTTACATACTCCTGACCTTTGTATTGCCAGGTGATTTTTGTATCAACAAGAGCGTCAGTCTTACCTCCTGGAGGAATTGTTACCTTATAATCCTTAAGGACTGGTCTTTCTTTTTTCAATGAAGAATAGATTTTCCACACAGCTTCAGTAAAAGCATTGTATTGACCATCGCCAAGTGAAGTTTCCTCGTATGTTTTTTCATCTATTTGAATCTGAACACTGGCAATTGGCTTCATCCCACTGGAAAGTGATAAGGAGTAATTTTTAATTATTATATTTTTCTTTTTATTCCCGTTTTCAAGAACATCTGAAATTATATAGGGTAAGTCTTCTGTAGTGACATTTTCTTTCTTATCACCAAGTTCAATGACCCGTTGGGTCACTTTTTTCAGAGATTCAGGTCCGAGGTTGATCCCTAATTCTTCTAAATTTTTTACAATATTTGCTTTACCTGAAAGTTTTCCCAATGAATATTTTCTCTTTCTTCCAAAACGTTCAGGCATTAAAGTATTAAAATATAACTCTTCTTTGCTATCACCATCTGCATGAATACCTGAGGTTTGAGTAAATACATTCGCACCAATTATTGGTTTATTTACAGGAATACGAATACCTGAGAAGTTTTCGACCAGAGTACTTACTTTGTTTATTTTTGATTCATCAACATTGGTTGACTCATTCAATTGGTCATTAATTACTCCAACTACACTAGACAGGGGAGCATTCCCGGCTCTTTCACCCAGCCCGTTAACGGTTGTATGTATTCCCTTTATTCCGGCTTTTATTGCCGAGAAAACATTTGCTACTGCCAGGTCATAATCGTTGTGTGCATGAAAGTCAAACCATAAATTGGGATATTTTGTAATCATTTTATTACAAAACTCAAAACTTTGATCCTGGTTCAAAATCCCCAAGGTATCTGGGAGCATAAATCGTTTGATGTTTTCATTCTGAAGTAAGTCTATCATAAAATATACATAATCTTCAGAATGTATCATCCCATTCGACCAATCTTCAAGATAAATGTTTACATTAATTCCTTTTGATTCAGCCAAACGTACCACCTTTATGATATCAGCCACATGTTCTTCCGGTGTTTTTTTTAGTTGTCCTTTTACATGTTTAAGCGAACCCTTGGTTAGCAGGTTTACAACTTTTCCGCCAGCCTTCTCAATCCAGTTCAGTGAAATATCCCCATCAACAAAACCCAACACCTCCACCTTTTCATGAAAACCGTTAGTTCTGGCCCATTCAATAATTTTAGTGGCAGCTTCGAATTCACCTTCTGATACTCTTGCCGAAGCCACTTCAATTCTGTCTACACCAACTTCCCTCAGTAGGAGAGAGGCCAGATGCAATTTTTCAAGAGGAGTATAAGATACTCCATGTGTTTGTTCACCATCCCGAAGGGTGGTATCCATTATTTCAATTTTCATTACTAGTTTGATCGGTTTTTCTCAAAAGCTACAATTTCATCCTTCAAATTGATCAGATAATCAATATCATCAAATCCGTTTAGCAAGCAATCTTTTTTATATTGATTTATGTCAAATTTTTCAGAAATATCTTTACCTGGAATACTTATTTCCTGCGCAGGGAGGTCAACTGTAACCTGAGTTGCAGGATTTGTTTGAATATAGATAAATAAAACCTTCAGAAATTCCTCTGAAACCTGAACGGGTAACAAACCATTATTCAAAGCGTTGTTTTTAAAAATATCAGCAAAAAAACTGGAGACTACCACCTTAAATCCGTAATCATAAATGGCCCATGCGGCATGTTCACGACTCGATCCACTACCAAAATTCTTACCTGCAACCAATATTTCACCAGAATATTCTGATTTGTTCAAAACAAAATCCTCAATTTTTTGATTCTGACCACCATATCTCCAATCCCTAAATAGATTTTCTCCAAATCCATCTCGTGTGGTTGCTTTTAAAAATCGGGCCGGAATAATTTGATCAGTATCAACATTTTCAACTGGTAGAGGTACACACCTTGATTCAAGAGTATTAAATTTTTCAATTGGCATATTACAAAATGTTACTTTCGTTTTTTTAATTAATTCTTACAATTTCCTTGGATCTGTTATTCGACCAGTAATTGCCGCAGCAGCTGCAGTAAGGGGGCTGGCAAGTAAAGTCCTGGCTCCAGGCCCCTGCCTTCCTTCAAAATTTCTATTGGAGGTGGACACTGAGTATTTACCTTTCGGAATTTTATCATCATTCATAGCCAGACATGCTGAACATCCCGGTTGACGCAACTCAAATCCCGCCTCCTTTAAAATTACATCCAATCTTTCTTCTTTCGCCTGAGCTTCAACTTGTTTTGAACCAGGAACTATCCATGCAGTAATATTGTCTGCTTTCTTTTTTCCTTTAACAATAGACGCAAAGGTCCGAATGTCTTCAATCCTACCGTTTGTACAACTCCCAACAAAAACATAATCAACAGGTTGACCCGCAATGGGTAATCCGGGTTTAAATCCCATGTAATTCAGAGATTTTACAAATGAATCTTTATTGCTTTCTTCAATATCATCTACCATTGGAATTTTCTCATCTATAGCTATTCCCATTCCAGGATTGGTGCCATATGTTATCATAGGACCGATATCTTCAGCATTGTACTTGAGTTCTTTGTCAAAGACAGCATCTTGATCGGTGGTTAATGATTTCCAGTAGGCAAGTGCCTTATCCCAATCTTTTCCCTACAGGTGCAAATTTTCTGCCCTTGATATAGTTGAATGTCACTTCATCAGGTGCAATTAATCCTCCACGTGCTCCCATTTCAATACTCATATTGCAAATGGTCATTCGGGCTTCCATGCTTAAGTTTCTAATGGCTGAACCGGCAAACTCGATAAAATACCCTGTTCCTCCACTTGTAGATATTTTAGAAATGATATACAGAATAATATCTTTAGAGCTAACTCCCTTACCCAATTCACCATCAATGCTTATCCGCATCTTTTTTGGTTTCGGTTGCAGAACACATTGGCTGGCCAAAACCATTTCAACTTCACTTGTTCCTATTCCAAATGCTATACTTCCAAATGCTCCATGTGTAGAAGTATGGCTATCACCACAAACAATAGTCATTCCAGGCTGTGTAATTCCCAGTTCCGGACCAATTACATGGACAATGCCATTGTATTTGTGATTCAAACCAAAAAGAGAAATATTATGATTTTTACAATTATCAGTTAGTTTCTGAACCTGAAATCTGGAAATCTCATCACCTATTGGAAGATGTTGATCCTTTGTAGGAATATTATGATCTGCAGTGGCCAGCGTACGCTCAGGTCTGAAAACCTGTAGACCTCTGCTCTCAATACCTGCAAAAGCCTGAGGACTGGTTACCTCATGAATAAGGTGCTGATCAATATAAAGTACACTTGGACCCTGATCAATTGTAGACACAACATGAGAATCCCAGATTTTATCGAAAAGTGTTTTTGCTTTCAATGTATTTATTAATTAATGAATGCTAGTTAACTCTTTAATTTACTTTAAAATTGCAGCATTTAGAAATTGCATCTACAAAGGCTTCAACTGATGCTGTAATAATATCAGTATTGGCTGAAAAACCGTAGTATAATGTTCCCCGGTTTTCAATTTGTATATGGACTTTCCCCAGATCATCACTCCCCCTGGTAATCGCCTGAATTAGGAATTCTTCTAATTTGACTTTCCGCTTAACAAGCTGTTTTACAGCTGAAAACGCAGCGTCTATTGGTCCATTCCCGGAAGCTGTTGCTGATAATATTTCTCCGTTGATGTTGAGTCTGACTGTTGCCATGGGCACCGTGGATTTTCCACAAACCACCTGTAGAAGGTCTAATTTAAGCGGTTTTTCTTCCTTTTTGGCCTTTCCTACAAGAATTTTTAAATCTTCATCTTTAATATCCTTTTTCTTATCGGCAAGAATCAGAAATTCATGATATATTTTTCCAATTTCTTCTTTGGTAAAAATGTACCCAAGAATTTCCAGTCGGTGCTTTAAAGCTGCTCTTCCACTCCTTGCTGTTAGAACTATTGAGGATTCCTTAATTCCAACATCAGTTGGATCAATAATTTCATAATTTTCTCTCTTTTTAAGAACCCCATCCTGGTGAATCCCAGATGAGTGTGCAAAGGCATTTCGTCCAACTATTGCTTTATTGGGCTGAACAGGCATACGCATAAGCGTTGAT
Source organism: uncultured Bacteroidales bacterium (assembly GCA_963750735.1). Taxonomy (GTDB): domain Bacteria; phylum Bacteroidota; class Bacteroidia; order Bacteroidales; family VadinHA17; genus JANTGF01. Next base: position 430,160 of record CAVVRY010000019.1, read on the forward strand.
ACGAGTCGACTGGATTTATGAATTTTCTTCGAATCTATTCCAGTAAAATAGGGCAGGTCTTTGTGGCTTTTTAGTGTCATAACTACCTCTTCAAGCGAGGTATTCCCAGCTCTTTCGCCTATTCCATTTATGGTTACTTCAACCTGACGAGCACCGTTAGTAATACCCATTAATGTATTTGCTGTGGCCATTCCGAGATCATTGTGACAGTGGGTGGAGATAATGGCTTTGTCAATATTCTTTACATTTTCAACCAGATATTTGATTTTTGCCCCGTACTCATCCGGTAAACAATAACCTGTAGTATCTGGAATATTAACAACAGTTGCACCGGCTGCAATTACACCTTCCACTACTCGGGCAAGGTATTCATTTTCAGTTCTTCCGGCATCCTCAGCATAAAATTCAACATCTTCAACATATTTTTTGGCATACTTAACAGCTGCTTTCGCCCTATCCAGGATTTCATCCTGAGTTGAATTTAATTTGTAGTTGATATGAAAATAAGAGGTGCCAATTCCAGTGTGTATCCGTTTTCTTTCAGCATACTTAAGTGACTCAGCCGCTACATCTATATCTTGCTCAACCGCTCTGGTCAGAGCACAGATAACAGGCTTTCTGACAACTTTTGACATTTCAACCACAGATGAAAAATCACCTGGACTTGAAATTGGGAAACCTGCCTCAATAATATCCACTCCAAGAGCTTCAAGATTCTTGGCTACCTCTATTTTCTCAACTGTATTAAGTTGACATCCAGGAACCTGTTCCCCATCTCTAAGTGTAGTGTCGAAAATAAAAACTTGTTCGTCCATATGTTTTATGATGTTATATTTTGAAATTTAATTAATGATAGTCAGGTGAAATTTGTTGATTCAAAACGGGCTAATTCTGAGGTCTTAGTTTTCTTACCTGCTCCCCAGTTTGCCATAATTCTGATTCTCTCATTTCTTTGAGTTCTGCCTCCAGTTCTTCTCTGTAGTTCACACTACTAGTTCTATCTAAAACTACTCTGGTTTCCTGGCCTGATTTAACACTAGCATATAGATCGTTAAAAACAGGGATAACAGCTTCCCTGAATTTATGTCTCCAATCTAAAGCTCCTCTTTGAGCTGTTGCACTGCAATTTGCATACATCCAGTCCATTCCGTTTTCATCTACAAGGCGAATTAAACTTTGAGTTAATTCTTCAACTGTTTCATTGAATGCTTCACTAGGGCTATGACCATTTTTACGCAATACTTTATATTGAGCTTCCATAATACCGGCTATAGCTCCCATTAGAACACCTCTTTCACCAGTAAGGTCACTATACACCTCGTTCTGAAAGGTTGTAGGAAATAGATAACCTGATCCAATTGCAATACCTACAGCCAGGGTTCTTTCTTCGGCTCTACCTGTAAAGTCCTGGTAAACAGCAAAACTTGAGTTAATGCCAGTTCCTGCAAGAAAATTACGGCGTACACTGGTTCCTGATCCTTTTGGTGCAACCAGTATTACATCAACATTCTCAGGTGGTATTACTCCTGTTTGCTCGTTAAAGGTTACTGAGAATCCATGAGAAAAGTATAAGGCATCACCTTCGTTTAAGCACTCCTTTAAAGTTGGCCATACTGCTCTCTGAGCTGCATCTGATACCAAATACTGAATTATGGTGGCTCTTTTTGCAGCCTCCTCAATTGGGAACAAGGACTCTCCAGGTATCCAGCCATCGTTAACGGCCCTTTCCCAATCTTCTTTAAAATCAGGAGATTGGCCAATAATCACCTTAAATCCATTGTCTTTCATGTTTAGTGATTGTGCCGGCCCCTGAACACCATACCCAATAACACAAATCACTTCGTCTTTTAAGATTTCCCTTGCTTTCGATAATGGGAATTCTTCCCTTGTAACTACGTTTTCTTCTACTCCGCCAAAATTAATTCTTGCCATGATTTCTAATGTTTATCTTTTCGTTATTATAATTTTATTTTTTAGCCCTAATTTTTAAGCCATTGGCTGCATCCATTTCTTTTAGATATGATGTTAGCTCTTTAAACTGTTTGGTTATTGCCACCCTTCCAGACCGAACAAATTGAAGAACTCCAAATGGATCTAGTTTTTTTAGTAAGTCGGTAGTTTCCTCTTTATGTCCGGTTTTTTCAATAACTGCATATTCAGGTGTAATCTCAAGAAACCTTGCATTGCTGGATCGAACAATGGTTTCAATTTTATTACTGTGCATTAATTCAACTGTCTTAACCTTATACAAAGCAATCTCCTGATAGATTATCTCATCAGTTAGGTGCACAAAGACTTTTAATACATCAACAAGTTTTTCCAGTTGTTTTGCAACTTTCTCCATTAATTCAGACGTTGTATTAACAACAATAGTAAGTTTGTGGATTCCTTTAACAGCAGATTCAGAAGCTGTTATGCTTTCGATGTTTATTTGTCTCCTTGTAAATATGATAGTAATCTGGTTAAGTAATCCAATATGATTTTCTGTAAAAAGGGATACCGTATACTCTTTGTTTAAGACGTTCATATTACTTTTTTTTAATTTTAAATTTTTTGAATTAGCTCAGTTTTATCTCAGAAACTGAGGCTCCCGGTTCTATCATTGGGAAAATATTGCCTTCTTTTTCCACCATCACTTCAAGAAGGAATGGTCTTTCAGAAGATAGCATTTCATTAACAGCTTTGTCCAGATCCTTTCTTTCGGAAACTCTTTTTGCAGGAATATCGAAGCCGCCTGCAATTTTTACGAAATCTGGATTTACCAGCTCTGTAGATGCATATCGTTTATCAAAGAACATGTCCTGCCATTGCCGAACCATTCCCAGGAAGTTGTTGTTAAGGATTACAATTTTTACAGGTAGTTTATATTGCAAAATAGTACCCATTTCCTGCATAGTCATTTGAAATCCACCATCACCAATAAAGGTAATTACTTGAATATCAGGTTTGCCAAGTTGTGCTCCTACTGCTGCAGGAAGGCCAAAACCCATTGTTCCCATTCCACCTGAAGTAATAAAACTATTCGGATTTTTGAATTTATAATACCTTGCAGATGCCATTTGATGCTGACCCACATCAGTAACGATTATAGCTTCTCCATCTGTTTTTTCCGATATCATATTTACCACTTCTCCCATTTTGATTTTACCATTTTTGGGGAAACACTCATTTTCAATAACTTTTGCTCTTTCAGCCTCATAGCATTTATGAAACTCTCCAAGCCATTCAGGGAATGAGTTCTTTTTTACCAGAGGTGTCAATGCCTCGAGAGCTAGCTTTGCATCAGAATGAACTTCAACATCAACAGATACGTTTTTATTTATTTCAGCAGCATCAATTTCAATATGAATGATACTTGCCGTTTTTGCGTATTTCTTTAGATTCCCAGTAACCCTATCATCAAAACGCATTCCAATGGCAATGATTAAATCCGCCTCATTGGTTTTAAGATTCGGAGCATAATTCCCATGCATTCCCAGATATCCAACATACTGTGGATGTGCAGTAGGAAAAGCAGAAAGACCAAGCAAAGTGGATGCCACCGGGATCCCGGTTTTTTCAGCAAAAGTCAAAAACTCCTTTTCAGCTTTGGAAAGCAATATGCCGTGCCCCGCCAGGATAAGTGGTTTCCTTGCATGGTTTATTAGTATAGCAGCTGATTCAATATCATCAATATTAATCGGGATATTAGGATTATAACTTCTTAGCTTGGTACACTTCTCATATTTAAAATCAATCTCATGAAGTTGGGCATCCTTTGTAATATCTATTAATACAGGACCCGGACGCCCGGAGTTTGCAATAAAAAAAGCTTTAGCCAGAATTTCAGGTATTTCTTCACCCTTAGTAATTTGGTAATTCCATTTTGTAACAGGCATTGATATACCAAGAATATCAGTTTCCTGAAATGCGTCTGATCCAATCAGGCTTGATACAACCTGGGCGGTAATGAAAACCACTGGTATAGAATCAAGGTTAGCATTTGCAATACCTGTTACCAGATTAGTGGCTCCCGGTCCCGATGTAGCAAAGCAAACACCAGTCTTACCAGTTACCTGAGCATAGGCTTGAGCGGCATGTGCACCCCCCTGTTCATGTCTAACTAAAATATGGGTTAAACGATCTTCGACTCCATATAATTCGTCATATATGGGCATAATAGCACCTCCAGGATATCCAAATATTGTATTAACACCTTCTTCCAGAAGCGATTGAATTACAGCTTTTGCTCCGTTAATTTTTATTGTTTCACTTTTTTTGACCATTTCATCCTCTTTTTGGATTGTTCTAATTTTTTATCGATCTTGACAATTACCTGATTTATATTACTTTAATACTCTGATGGCACCGATATCTGCAGAACTTACTAGTTGTGCATAAGCCTGAAGTGCACTAGATATTTTCCTATCTCTGTTTGCAGGTAAATAGCTTTTTTCTTTTTTTTGTTCTTCTTTTTGCTTGCGGTCTGCTAACTCATCAGAAGTGAGCAATACGTTTATCTTTCGCTCAGCGAGATTAATTTCGATCAAATCTTCGTCTTTAACTAAGGCAATTTCTCCTCCTGCTGCTGCTTCAGGAGAAACATGACCAATTGAAAGACCAGAGGTTCCACCAGAAAATCTACCATCTGTAATTAATGCACATTTTTTGTCTAATCCTTTTGATTTTAAGTAGGAAGTTGGGTAAAGCATTTCCTGCATACCTGGTCCTCCTTTCGGACCCTCATATCTAATAATTATTACATCACCTTCTTTTACATCACCATTTAAAATTCCTTCAACTGAAGACTCCTGGGATTCATAGATTTTAGCCTTTCCGGTAAAATTAAATACTGAGGGATCAACACCAGCCGTTTTCACTATGGAACCATTGCGAGCAATATTTCCATAAAGAACAGCCAGCCCACCATCTTTATTATATGCATTTTCCAGGTTTCTTATACATCCTTTTTCCCTATCAAGGTCAAGGTCCTTGTATTTATTTTTCTGAGAACCCATCTCAAGGTTTTTAAACCATCCTGGGGCACTGGAAAAAATTTCTCTGGCTTTTTTTGTAACTGTATCTCGCGATAAATCAAACGCCTCAATAGCCTCTTTTAAGGATGGAAAGTCAACTCGCTTTACTGAAGTATCAATTAAACCAGCCTTTTCTAATTCACCTAAAATTGATAATATTCCACCTGCCCGGTTAACATCCTGAACGTGATAATCAGAACTGGGAGCAACTTTGCAGAGTGTTGGAATCTTTCTTGATAAGGCATCAATATCCTCCATAGTAAAGTCGACCTCTGCTTCATGTGCAATAGCAAGAAGATGGAGAACAGTATTGGTTGATCCTCCCATTGCTATATCAAGTGACATGGCATTCAAAAAGGCTGCCCTTGTTGCAATAGATCTTGGCAGAACAGATGTGTCTCCATTTATATAATAACTGTCCGTAATCTCAACGATCAATGAAGCGGCCTGTTCAAATAGGTCTAATCTGTTTTTATGAGTTGCTACAATTGTTCCATTACCTGGCAATGCAAGGCCTATTGCCTCATTCAGACAATTCATTGAATTTGCGGTAAACATACCCGAGCATGAACCGCAGGTTGGACAGGCTTCTTTTTCTATCTGATACAAATATTCATCACTCACAGAATCATCGGCTGCGAGTACCATTGCGTCAACCAGATCAAGTTGTTTTTTATCTAGTACACCAGCTTCCATTGGGCCACCGGAAACATAAATGGTTGGGATATTTAATCGCATCCCGGCCATCATCATGCCTGGAGTAATTTTGTCGCAGTTGCTAATGCAAATCATTGCATCTACCTTGTGGGCATTGCAGACATATTCAATACTATCAGCAATTATATCCCTTGAAGGCAGGGAATATAGCATCCCATCATGGCCCATTGCAATTCCATCATCAATGGCAATGGTATTAAATTCAGCAGCAAAACAGCCTTGTGCCTCAATACGTTTTTTAACTAGCTGGCCTACTTCATGTAAATGTGCATGCCCGGGAACAAACTGGGAGAATGAGTTTACTACAGCAATAACAGGTCTTTCGAAATGCTTTTCCTGCATGCCATTAGCCCTCCATAGACTTCTCGCCCCAGCCATATTCCTTCCCTGGGTGGTAGTTGAACTGCGTAGTGCAATTTTATAAGCTTGCATATTTTTTAATATAAAAAAAAAGCTTCCCGATCTGGGAAGCTATATGTTGTATTATCGCATATCTTTCCCGTTATCACCTGCAAATAGCAAGTAATAAAATAATAGAAAGGATAAGTGATAAAAATTTCATTATTCTAAATTTTCAGCGTGTAAAAATAGTGCTAATTTTTTGATTGCAAAATAAAATATGAAAAAAATCATATTTTTTATGATAATGGGGTGGAATCTATGATTGTCACAACCTCAAATTAAGGAACATCTGTTGGTTTATGAGACAAGAATGAGACAAAAAAATACTTGTTTTTAAAAATACTATCTGTTACTAGAACGCTTTTTATTACTTTTGCACTACCTAATTCACAAAAGATCATTTCTTATAATGCACGTTATTTCCGAATCCTTGCGACATGCATTAATGATTACCAGTTTTGTTCTGGTAGTTATGCTTATTATTGAATACCTGAACGTTCAAACCCGGGGGAAATGGAGCAAAGGCCTTAAGACCTCCAGATGGATGCAGGTGGTTGTGGCATCAGTTTTGGGAATAGTCCCAGGCTGCCTTGGAACTTTTACAGTAGTTTCATTGTATTCGCACAGAATCATGAATTTTGCTTCATTGGTTGCTGTTATGATTGCAAGTTCAGGTGATGAGGCTTTTTTAATGCTTGCCATGATGCCTGACACATTCATCTGGTTAACCCTAATTATTTTTGGATTAGCAATTCTTACCGGTCTGGTTCTGAATTTATTTCCAAAAATTGCGGATTATCAGCCCTTTAGTCTTGATCATGATTTACATCTTCACTCAGGTGACCATAAGTTAACCTGTTTTCAAAAGGAGATGATCCTACCACAGTTAAGAAATATTTCATCAATCCGGGCTTTATTCATAATTGGGATTTCCATACTCTTAATTTTTATTGCATTTGGAGAAATAGGACCTGAAGAATGGAATTGGATTAGTACCATATTATTTGGTGGGTCTATTGTCACTTTATTTATTGTGTTAACAGTCCCAGAACATTTCCTTGAGGATCATATTTGGGAACATATTATTAAAAAGCATTTTCTCAAAATATTCCTTTGGAGTTTTGGAGCAATATTGGTTATTCATTTGCTTGAAGATCAAATTGATGTGCAAAGCTGGATAGAGCACAATATTTATTTGATTTTAGTCGTGGCATTGCTTGTCGGTCTAATTCCTGAATCAGGTCCCCACATGGTCTTTATCTCCCTTTTTATGGCTGGAACAATTCCCTTCAGTATCTTACTCGCAAACTCAATTGTACAGGATGGACATGGAAGTTTACCTTTGCTTGCTGAATCAAAAAGGAGCTTTCTGTATATGAAAATAATAAATATTATAGTGGGCCTGATAGTCGGGATAATTGGGATTTATTTTGGAATGTAAGCAGGTTTTTTAATTCCCTGTTAATCCACATAATGCGTAGCATCCAATTAATCTTGAAATTCTTTGAGATTTATAGGTGAAATGTATATTTTCGTACCCTAAGGAAAAATGTAATCTATATGCTCTTACTACCTGTTCTGGAAACAGGATAAAAAATTTTTGTGATGGAAACGAATGAAGTTAAGAATGGCCTTCCGGAGGAAACTAATGAAAATCAGGAAGCAATCGAAAAGAAAACAACAATTGATAAGGAAAATAAAGGCGAAGTAAAAGAGGAAGATACTATTGGAATTGAAGCAGAAGACACAACATCCGCTAGTAAACCTGAAACAATAAATTTAACCAAAGAGATTCCCAATGTTGGATCGGCTGAATCCACTAACCATGAAAATGCAGAGGTCGATAATTCAGGTGCTTTAACTGAAATTGAAGAAAGTAAAGTGGTTGAAAATACACTCTCCGAAACTGCTGCAGAAACTAAAAATGAGAAATCTGAATTATTATCCTCTGAAAGTGAGGAGTCAAGGGATTTGGATGAGCCTGTTAAGGATATAGTTAAAGAAGATAAATCCCCAAAAGCAATTTCAGAAGAAGAGAATGTTGGATCAGAAGAAAAAAAGGAAGAAATAAAAACTGATGCAAATGATATTAAATCAGTTGATTACTCTAGTTTTTCGATTGATGACCTTCTTAACACTTTAACAATTCTCGTATCAGACAGACAAGTAAATGAAATTAAGAAAGATCTGGACCTGATAAAAACCAATTTCTATAAAAAGCTTAAGGTGGAAGTTGATAAGAAAAAGGCGGATTTTATAAATGAAGGTGGAAAAATTGAAGATTTTGATCCGGGAGTGGATGCCAGGGAAGAAAAACTTAAAGATATTTTTTCTCAATATAAGCGGAAGAGACATCAATACATTCAGCAGCTTGAGCTTTCTAAACACGCTAATCTGGAGGAGAAATTTAGAATTATTGAGGGCATAAAAGGCTTGATCAATAAGGAAGAATCAATCAATAAAACATTTCATGAGTTCCGTGATTTGCAGAATCGTTGGCGTTCAGCTGGCCTGGTCCCACAATCAAAATTAAAAGATCTATGGGAGAACTACCATTACCACGTTGAGAAGTTTTACGATTATATAAAAATTAATAAAGAGCTTCGGGATCTTGATCTTAAGAAAAACCTAGAGTTGAAAATTGCCCTGTGTGAAAAGGCAGAAGGTCTGATGCTTGAAGGTGATGTTGTGGGTGCTTTTAGAACATTACAAAAGTTTCATGAGCAATGGAGAGAAATAGGTCCTGTTCCACCAGAATCAAAAGATGAACTATGGGAAAGGTTCCGTTTAGCAACCTCCAAAATTAATAAAAAACATCAAAAGCATTTTGAAGATCTAAAATCAGGGTTGCGAAAAAACCTGGATGCAAAGACTGAATTGTGCGAGAAAGTAGAGGATATTCTGAGGATGGATTTGAAGGCACACAAAGATTGGGAGAAATACTCACGCGATATAATCAGCTTGCAAAAAACGTGGAAAACAATTGGTTTTGCTCCTAAAAAGTACAATACTGCTATATATGAGCGTTTCCGTAAAGCCTGTGATGATTTTTTTAATCAGAAAAGAGATTTTTATTCAGAGAATAAGGAGTTACAGCAGAACAATCTACAGTTGAAAACGGATCTTTGTATCCAGGCTGAGGCTTTAAAAGATAGCCAGGAATGGAAAAAGTCTACTCAGGACTTAATTGCATTGCAAAAGAAATGGAAAGAAATTGGTCCGGTTCCCAGGAAAGTCTCTGATAAAATATGGAAGAGGTTTCGTGCTGCCTGTGATACATTTTTTAACCGAAAATCTGAATTTTATGCAAATATAGATCAGACTTATGATGAGAATTTAAAGCTGAAAACAGACCTGATTGAGCAAATTGAAAGATATTCTTATACTGAAAGCATGGAGAAGAACTTTGAAAAACTGAAAGATTTTCAAAGACAATGGGCAGAGATTGGATATGTTCCACTGAAGAAAAAAGAAGCGATTATGCAACAATATCGCAAAGCCGTAGATGCCTTCTTCGATAGACTTAATATTGATGACTCACGCAAAAACCTGCTAAGATTTAAGAATAAGCTAGAGGAAATAGAATCAAATCCCAATGCCAGAGGGAAGTTATACAGTGACCGAGAAAAATACATTACCAGGGTAAAAAAACTTGAAAGTGATATTGTTCTCTGGGAAAATAATATTGGTTTCTTTGCAGATTCTGAAGGTGCAAACTCTATGAAAGAGGATATAAGTAAGAAAATTGACCAGGCAAAGGCAAACCTCAAAAATTTGCAGGAAAAAATAAAATTGATTGATAATCTATAGTTCATTTAGCTGTTTTAGAGTAGCTTTGTACCCTGATTTTTAATAATATTCTAAATAAACCTTTTAACAGTTACTAATTTTGCGATCTACTAAATACATCTTTGTTACTGGTGGAGTAACATCTTCGCTTGGAAAGGGAATAATTTCATCTTCTTTAGCAAAACTCTTGCAGGCAAGAGGTTATAATGTCACAATTTCAAAACTCGATCCATATATTAATGTTGATCCGGGTACACTTAATCCATACGAACATGGTGAGTGTTATGTGACTGAAGATGGTGCTGAAACAGACCTTGATTTGGGTCATTATGAACGATTTCTGAACGCTCCAACTTCCAAAGCAAACAATGTTACTACAGGCAAAGTGTATCAAACTGTTATAAATAAAGAAAGAGCCGGGGATTATTTGGGTAAAACAGTTCAGATTATTCCTCATATTACCGATGAAATTAAGAGGCGAATTAAATATGTTAACCAAAAAAACAAATATGATATAGTAATTACGGAAATTGGTGGAACTGTTGGTGACATTGAGTCTTTGCCATATATTGAATCTGTTCGTCAATTAAAATGGGAGTTGGGACACCAGAATACACTTTTCGTGCACTTAACGCTGGTTCCGTACCTGGCAGCTACTGGGGAGTTGAAAACCAAACCTACCCAACATTCAGTTAAGATCTTACAGGAAACTGGTATTCAGCCTGATATTCTCGTACTGCGTTCTGATAGAAATTTGAACGATGAAATCAAAGCCAAAGTGGCCCTATTTTGTAATGTTGAAACCTCTGCAGTAATAGAATCAGTAAATGTATCAACCATTTATGAAGTTCCCCTGCTGATGCAACAGGAAAAACTGGATAAGGTTGCTTTGGTGAAACTAGGATTAGAGCTTGGTAAGAATCCGGAACTTAAACCCTGGCGGAAATTCGTTTCAAAGATTAAGGATCCAAAAAGAACCATTAAGATTGGGCTTGTTGGGAAATATGTTGAGTTGCAGGATGCTTATAAATCAATTGCTGAATCTTTTGTTCATGCTGGAGCCGTTAACGGAGTCAGGGTAGACCTTCAATATATTCACTCTGAGTCGATCAATGAGGAAAGTATGAGTGAAATACTTGGAGGTTTACAGGGTATTCTGGTCGCTCCGGGGTTTGGTAACCGAGGAATAGAAGGAAAGATTTTTGCAGCTAAATATGCCAGGGAGAACAATATACCATATCTTGGAATTTGCCTGGGAATGCAGTGTTCAGTAATTGAGTTTGCAAGAAATGTCCTTAATCTTAAAAATGCAGATTCAACGGAAATGAATGAACGCACTCCTTATCCTGTAATTGATCTCATGGAAGAACAAAAAGGTCTTACCGAAAAAGGAGGAACCATGAGGCTGGGTGCCTACCCATGTAATATTAAAAGAACAAGTAATGCATTTCATGCCTACGGTAAGACAAAAACCAATGAAAGACATCGACACAGGTATGAGTTTAATAATAAATATCTAAAAGATTTTGAAGAAGCAGGAATGAAAGCAATTGGAATAAATCCTGATTCCGGCCTGGCTGAGATCATGGAAATTCCAGATCATAAATGGTATGTTGGAGTACAGTTTCATCCTGAATACAGAAGCACAGTTATTAATCCACATCCATTGTTTTTGGGATTTGTAAAAGCTTCCATGCAGTAATAATATAGTAGTAAATTTGCATTTTTTTATATGGATAGAAATACGATTATTGGGATATTGTTGATTGGAGTAATATTTATTGGGTATAGCTACTACAATAATTCCAAAATGGATAAGGCGTATACAAAGGAAGTCGAAAAGGCTGATTCTTTGTATCTTGCGGAGGACTATGATGGAGCAATTCTGGCATATCGGAAAGCCGCATCCTATAAACCAAAAGAAGCATATCCAAAAGGGCAGATTGATGACATAAACCGTATAATGGGTGTGCCATTGCAGAAAGAAGATACTTCACAGATCAAATGATCAGCCGAATGCTACACATTCAGTCAGAAACTCAATCGAGTAATGTTGAGCTAGTTCAGGACCCTCAAGTAATAAATGAAAAATATGGCTCTTTTGCAGAAGCAGCTATTGGTGAACAGCAATTTATTACTATGGAAAATGATTTAGTTCGGTTGAAAATATCCAGCAAAGGTGGGCGCTTATATTCAGCTGAGCTAAAGAATTATCATACATATGACACACTTCCATTAATTTTATTTGACGGAGATTCCACAATTTTTGGAATTCAGTTCTTCACCCAGGACAATCATGCTATTAGAACTAATGATCTCTTTTTTGCACCTCAAACCGAATGAAAAGGCCATAATTGTCAAGGATAAACCTCTTAGTTTGACTATGAGGCTTGAAGCAGGTGAAGGTAAATATATCGATTACATTTATACTTTGCAGCCGGATAAGTATATGATTGACCTGGATATGACATTGACGGGGATGAAGGATGTATTTGCGCGAAACTTAAATGCATTGGAGTTATCATGGGAAATGTATCTTCCTCAACAGGAAAAAGGACGAAAGAATGAAGATTATTATACAGGATTTAAATACAAATATTATCAGGATGTAGTTGACGGCTCAAGAGAAAGATCTACTAAAGAGGTCGAAGAACAGGAAGTAACTACCCGGTTAAAATGGCTAGCATATAAAGACCAATTCTTTTCTTCTGTTCTGATTGCCGATGATCAGCCTTTTCTAAATGCCTGGGTTCGTTCTGAAAAGATGCCTGAGGACAGCCGGTATTTAAGATTTTACCAGTCAAAGCTAAGCATCCCTTTAAATGAGGAAGATAAAGAGACCTTTAAAATGCACTTTTATCTGGGGCCTAATCATATAAAAACCCTGAAAAAGTATGATATGGAACTGGATCAGCTGGTCTTTTTAGGTAGAAATATAATCCGTTGGATAAATGAATATGTGATTATAAATATTTTCCACTGGCTGAGCAAGTATTTGGGCAATTATGGTATAATCATTTTATTGTTGACCATAATTATTAAAATGGCTTTATTTCCACTTACATATAAGTCATATATTTCTCAGGCAAAAATGAGGGTATTAAAACCTCAAATTGACGAGTTAAATGCCAAATTCCCCAAAAAGGAAGACGCCATGAAGAAGCAGCAGGCTACTATGGCTCTTTATAAACGGGTAGGTGTTAGCCCTGTTGGAGGTTGTTTGCCAATGGTCCTTCAGATGCCTATTCTGTTTGCCATGTTCAGGTTTTTTCCTACCTCTATTGAATTAAGACAGGAGAGTTTCTTGTGGGCAAAAGATCTTTCTACATATGACTCTATCTTAACCTTACCATGGGATATCCCAATGTATGGCGATCATGTTAGTTTGTTTACCATTTTAATGACCGTTTCAACAATCATTACAATGAAAATCAACAGTCCTACTCAATCAACTGCACAAATGCCAGGTATGAAAGGGATGATGTATATGATGCCGGTAATGTTCATGGTGATTTTGAATAGCTTTTCGGCTGGTCTTACATATTATTATTTTCTTGCAAACATCATAACATTCCTTCAAAATATGGTGACAAAGCAATTTGTTAATGAGGAGGATATGCTGCAAAAACTTGAGTCAAATAAAAAGAAACCGGTTAAGAAATCAAAATGGCAGCAACGACTTGAGGATGCAGCGAAGTCAAAAGGTTATAAGCCGGTAAAAAGGAAGTAGTATACGAAATGGTGGGGAGTAAATGAGAATTCAATTCAAGTTTATATTTTGCTGTTTTTATTGTATTATAAGTGCCTTCCATGAGGCAATTTTTGTTTGAATATTAATGACCAGAATTCCAATTATGTGGCTGAGGTTTTCTACTAAAGGATTGGAATAAAATATCATTTTGCTGAACATTTCTTAGCAGCGGAGTAGTTAAAGCCTATAAATTCACCTATGCTGATTTTATTAAAACCAAGATTGGCTTTCAATTACAATGGAGGAAATAAAGTGAAAAGTTTAAATTCTAAATAACACAACTTCTCTTTACTATTGTAATTCACATATTCATATATTTTTTTAATTTCGTAAGCCATTTCTGATTTTAACTTTCAAGATTTGAAGAAGAATTACATTAATATAGTAATCATTGTATTACTGGTCGTGGTTCCAGTGATTTTTCAAAGTTGTGCCACCATTTTGGGTGGGAAGAAAAACTCATTTATTGTCAAGGAAAGCTGTCCTGAAAATACAAAACTGTATTTGGATAACACATATATTGGTAAAGGACCGGGAAAAATAGTCTTAGAAAAAGGCAATATTCAACACGGAAGCATTTTGGAATTGAAGGCTGATGGATATAAGTCACAAAAATACCTTATCCTCAGGAAAATAAATGCATTATATACTATAGCAGATATTGGAACAGGGGGGATTTGGTTAGGAGTAGACCTGGCAACGGGAAGCATATATCGGCCCAAACCTCGGGTTTTTTCATGCGAGATAAATGAAAGAATAAAGCAACCAGTTCAATGAGGATATTACTTTCCACCATATTTATATTGCTAACATTCTACCATGGGAATGGTCAGGAAGTTTCTTCATTTGATTCGCAAGACTTCAGTAAAACCAAAGATTATGGATATTACAATTACATTCAGGTAATTTACCACAATGGAGTAAATCCTTCGCGTTCTGAGTATATGAAAGATGTTTTTTCAAATGGTTTCCAGGCTCTTGAATTGAGGTACGGATTCCAGACAACAGGCAGGCAAATGTGGCAGCAACTTCACAATTACCCTCAATATGGTTTTGGTACTTATTTTGGCGACCTGGGCGGGGCAGCAGCTGCATCTATCATTGGAAGACCTATGGCAGTATTTTTTTTCTTTGGAACCCCAGCTGTGCGATTTGGAAGATTTACCTTCAATATTGATGGTTCTTTTGGGCTGGCTTTTAACCTTAAACCTTATGATCCTGAAAAAAACCCTTATCAAAATGTTATAGCTTCTAAGGGTAATATGTACTTCAATGCCAATTTCATACTTTATTATCGAAGTGTCAGATCGTATTGATTTAAGCCTTGGGTATGGACTCACGCATTATTCAAGTGGGAGATTATATACTCCGCAAGCTGGAGTTAATACCCTGGGACTTAACCTTGGTGTGAAGTATAATTTTAATCCAATTAAGAACTACACAAAGCTAAAAGACCCGGATTATAAACCTACTGTACGTCCTGATTACATAAAAAGAGAAAAGCCTGAGTTTAAAACCAATAGTGAATTTCAGTTTATGTATGCTGTTGGAACTGTGCAATCAGAACGACCACTTGGTGAACCCGAAGGGATGCGATATTTTACAAGTACATTTGCAATTGACTGGGCGTATCAGGTAGCGCGAAAAATTAAAACAGGTGTTGGATTGGATGCATTTTATGATGGTTCCCTGGTTGAAACATATCCTGATTGGGAGGGAAAAGAATTTTCTACACTCTCAAAAATGTCATTTGGCACCCATATAGGAATTCAATATTTAATAGAAAGATTTGCCTTTATATATTATTTGGGCGCCTATATTTACAAAGAATCGCCGGCAAGAGGTGGATGGTATATGAGGGCCGGAGGAAGAATACGCATTGTTGATAATTTGCATGTTAACCTTACATTAAAAACTATGAATGGGGGTATTGCAGATTGGATTGAGTGGGGTATGGTCTATTATTTAAAGATTTAATCAGAAGCCGATTCACTTTCTGAAGGTTTAAAAGTAATAACCAAATCTAAAAGAACCTGAACCTAAATATTCCAACTGAATATTTTGGAGATCATTTGTACCATCTAAATAATCCCTCATCCAAAAAGCCAATTCAAAACCAAATGAGAAGCCTTTTATATGAAGAAACTGAAATCCCATCGGAATATATATTCCTGCATATCCCTCAAATGAATAGGTTCCAAATATTCCTGTATAAGGTGTCCATGCATTATTTCGAAAACCCATTATATGGTATTCCATGCCAGCAAAGGCCCCGGTTTTGCCACCTCCAGCTTTTAAGTTGATATCTGATTTTATAAAATAACTTCCTGATATCCCGATATAAACAGGTCCTGCAAAGACGACATTAATCCCAATTGGCTTGCTAATTCTTGGATTTTGAGAATTGCGCATCTTAGGTCCTGAGGATTTGAATTTTTTCTTTTTAACTACTGATGATTCATCCGTATAATCTGCTTTATTTCTCCCAAAACTTTACATTTACTTGATTGTTAAATAGAACATAGTCATATTCTTGAAAAATGCTTGGATTATTAAAGGCGCTATTTATTTCCTTCTGGGCGGAAATAACACCAGTTAAAGAAATTAGCAATAGTATTGATAGGAGCGTTTTCAAAAAAAGAAATTGTTGGTTTTTTCCTGAGAATAAGGTGTTTAGAATCTAACTATTTATAAGAGTAAATCATATAAGAATTTCTCTAAAGTACAAATATCATATTTTAATAACAAATACCACCAAATTCCAACTTTCCAATCCATCATGGCAAAATGCAATTTAGTTATGCGAATCTTTTATTTAAGAGAAAATAAGAAGCAGTTCGGATGAAATTTTATAAATTGTGGCCTCCAAATTATTATTGTTTTATATTTCTTTTTGAAGAATAAAACTTGTTAAATATATTTTAAATGAAACTATTTCTGGTATGAAATTTAATAAAGGACTTGCTCTGTTTTTAATACTAGTTATCTTTTTTGCTTTCATCTCATGTCAATCAGAGAATGCCGGAGATGAAAGGCTGGTGACATATGTTAATCCCTTTATTGGTACTGGCGGTCACGGCCATACCTATCCGGGTGCAGCCTTGCCTTTTGGGATGGTCCAGCTAAGTCCTGATAATGGAACATCGGGATGGGATTGGTGCTCAGGTTATCACATTAGCGATTCCATAATTGCTGGTTTTAGTCATTTGCACCTGAGTGGTACTGGTATCGGTGACCTGGCTGATATATCCGTTCTTCCTGTTAACCGAAAAGTTCATCCTGATACTCTTGCGGGGGGCACTAAATACATGAAAAATTATTGGTCTGGATTTTCACATGATTCTGAATCTGCAGAGCCTGGATATTATTCTGTTTTTTTGAATGATTCGAAGGTAATGGTGGAATTAACAACTTCACTTAGGACTGGCTTCCATAGGTACCAGTTTGAAGGAGAAGGCCCCAGGGAAATCGTTTTTGATCTGGGTTTTAATATCAATTGGGACAAGCCGATTGATACCTATATAAATGTGAATGAAGGGTTGATTACTGGGTATAGAAGATCGAAAGGTTGGGCTTCTGACCAGATAATTTATTTTGCTGCACGGTTCAACCAGGAATTTAAGGAATTTACCGGTGTAAGTTCAGGAATCGCAGGCAGTAGTAGCGAAGTTTCAGGTCAGGGAATACAGGCTATATTTAGTTTCTCAGAAGATGATCCAAAAACGATTTTATTGAAGGTTGGCTTGTCATCAGCAAGCATTGAAGGAGCAATCAAAAGCCTCGAAGAGGAAATTCCCCATTGGGATTTTGATAAGGTCCGCAAAGAAGCATCCGAAATTTGGGAAAAACAATTGGCAAGAGTAAGCATTAAGACACAGGATGAGGATCAGAAAACAATTTTCTATACAGCCTTGTATCATTCATTATTGGCACCAGCTCTATATTCTGATTTGAACAACGAATACACTGGTCCTGATGGAAAGATACATAGTACCAATGGCGACAAACGCTTTACAGTATTTTCTTTATGGGATACATTTCGGGCAGCACATCCACTTTTTACTTTAATACTTCCTGAAGAAGTACCCGGATTAATAAATTCAATGTTGTCCTTTTATCGGGAATCAGGTCTTTTACCTGTATGGGAGCTGGAGGGCAATGAAACCAATACAATGATTGGATATCATGCCATTCCTGTTATAACCGATGCATATTTAAAAGGCTTTACAGGTTTTGATGCTGATGAAGCATTTGAAGCCATGAAGAAGTCATCCATGCAAAATTCCAGAGGACTTCATTTTTATCGTAAACTTGGTTTCATTCCGGCAGAAAAAGAGAATGAATCAGTATCAAAAGCTCTCGAATATGCCTTCGACGATTGGAGTATTGCGGCTATGGCAAAGAAAATGGGAAAACAGGATGATTACGAATTATATTTAAATAGAGCTGCGAATTATAAAAATCAATTCGATCCAGGTACAAAATTTATGAGGGGTAGACTCGAAAATAAAGAATGGAAAACTCCCTTTGATCCTCTTTATTCAAATCACAGAGATGATGAATATACCGAGGGCAATGCATGGCAATATACCTGGTTTGTACCACATGATGTTAATGGTTTAATAAATCTGATGGGTGGCAAAGAGAATTTCATTGCCAAATTGGATTCATTGTTTGAAATGAAGGAAGCAGTAACAGGTGAAAATTCTTCGGCAGATATTTCAGGATTAATAGGCCAGTACGCGCATGGTAATGAACCCAGTCATCATATTGCCTATTTGTATAATTATGCAGGTGTTCCATGGAAAACACAATCTATGGTCAGGCAGATTTTGAAAGAAAATGTATCACAATAATCCGGACGGTTTAAGCGGTAATGAAGATTGCGGGCAAATGTCAGCATGGTATATTATGAGTTCACTTGGCTTTTATCCTGTGAATCCCTCTGAGGGAATTTATGTGATAGGTAGCCCCTTGTTTGATGAGGTTTCTTTTAATACGGGAAGTGGAAAATTATTTAAGGTAGTGGTGCAGAATAATTCTGATCAGAATATATATGTGCAATCAGCCAGTCTAAATGGTAAAGACTTAGAAAGAAGTTATATCTACCATACAGAAATTCTTGATGGTGGCACCCTGGAAATCACCATGGGAGATCAGCCAAATTATGAATTATGGAGTGAGGCTAAAGCCTTTCCCCCTTCTATGTCAAATTAGTCCGGTTTAGGGTGTATTAATGTCTTTGTGGAATTTGATTTATGTTGATATTATGAAATATATAAAGTTTCCGGGTCTGCTTCTGTTATTTTTGATTTCCTCCTTCAATGTCCAGGCTGAAGTTCGTCTGCCGGCATTGATTCAATCTAATATGGTATTGCAACAAAACTCCGAGGTTGTTATTTGGGGTTGGGCTGAACCTGGTGAGGAAATAAAAATTAAGGTGGATTGGTTGAAAGATAAAATTAAGCTTACGACTGATGGTAGTGGAGTTTGGAGAACCACAATAACTACTGGTAATGCTGGGGGACCTCATGAAATCACAATAAAAGGGAAAGGAAATAAAATAGAGCTGGAAAATGTTCTCTTTGGTGAAGTTTGGTTGTGTTCGGGACAGTCAAATATGGAATATTCAATTAAAAGATTAGGTGGTTGGGATGCTGATATTTTTAAAACCGACAAACAGGATTTTATTGACAATGAATATTCTTCTATCATTCGTTTATTCACAGTGCCAAGAAAAGCTAGTGATATTCCTCAGGATACATGTTCGGGTAGTTGGCAACTGTGTACTTTAGATAATGTTGATGACTTTAGCGCAGTAGCCTTTTTCTTTGGCCGGGAGCTTGTCAAAAAGCTGGATGTGCCAGTGGGCTTAATTAATTCTAGTTGGGGGGGCACGCCTGCACAGGCCTGGACACCTGCCAGGGATATAGAAGCATCGGAACAGTTGGCATTTTATCACTTTGACCCTGAAAAAGAATATCGTCCGCAGAATAAACCCGGTAGTCTGTTTAATGGAATGATTCAGCCTTTGCTAAAGTATAAAATCAAAGGGGCAATCTGGTACCAGGGTGAAGCCAACAGAAACGATGCAAAATATTACAAAGATCTATTTAGTGAGATGATCTGGAGTTGGAGAAGGGAGTTTAACCTGGGTATTTTCCCATTTTATTATGTCCAGATTGCACCTTACAGATATAATGAACCAATGGCAGGAGCCTTTTTACGTGAGGCTCAGCTTAGGACTCTTGATGTTCCTGGAACAGGAATGGCAGTGACCCTTGATATAGGAGACTTTTCTGATATTCATCCTTCCAATAAACAGGATGTTGGAAAGCGTCTTGCATTGCAGGCACTGGCAAAAACTTATGGATTTAATAATCTTGAGTATTCCGGCCCGGTTTTTACAAGAGGCCGGGTTGAAGAGATTCCTTATTTGGAAGAGATTAAAGGTATCAGGCTTAGTTTTGATAATGTTGAGTCAGGGTTAATCCTTAAAGATATTGAAGATAACGGGTTCATCATCGCTGGAAAAGACCAGGTTTTCTATAAGGCTGAGGCCTCAGTAGAAGGAAATTCGGTTTTTATCTGGAATAAAAAAGTTATCAATCCTTATGCGGTGAGATATGCTTTCTCGAATACACCCAAAGCCACACTATTTAATGGCGCAGGATTGCCCGCTAGCTCCTTCAGGACCGATCAGTTTCAAATCATAACCGAGAAGGTTGACATCATTCAACAGAACGGGTTTTCAGAACGATACTCTGAGTTTGAAATGGTATGTAGAGATCCAGACCTTCAAATAAGATATACTTATAAAGGGCCAGAACCGATTTTAAAATCTAGAATATATGTAAATCCAATAAGGATAATACAATCCGGTAAGTTAATGGCCAGGGCTTTCAAAGGGAACGTTCCATCCTTATATGTTGCAAGCATTGAATATAAAAGACACATGGCTATTGCTTGTGACCTGGTCCAAAAAACTTCATTTAGCGAGAAATATACTGCCGGAGGCCAAAAAGCTCTCGTAAATGGAATCCTGGGAAGTGATAACTTTCAGGATGGAAACTGGCAGGGATACGAAGGGGAAGACCTGGATCTGATAATTGATTTGAAAAGATTACGGAAGGTTTCGAAAGTTTCTTTTGCCTTTTTGCAGGATTTTGGAAATTGGATTTTTCTACCTGAAGAGGTTGAAGTATCCTTTTCTATTGATGGGAATGAATACTCGGAAGTAAATATCATTGGATCAGACTCAATCAGTCGGAACGAAAGTCCTTCAATCAGTATACTTAGTTTTGAAACCAAAGGTGATAAGGTCCGCTATATTAGAATAAAAGCAAAAAATGTAGGTGAAATTCCCTCCTGGCATGCAGGATCAGGGGAAAAAGCCTGGCTATTTATTGATGAATTAATAGTTGAATAATATTTTGTTATAATTTATTGCACTATAGTTTTTCTGCTAATTAGGTGATTGCTCACCTATCAAAATCTGTGATGTTTCTTGGCACTTTGGAAAGAACTTTCATCTCAATTTGATATCTTTGAAAGCTTAAATTGATGGATTTTCCAGATGATGCTAATCGGAACCAGAATTCGTACACTCAATATCCTTTATATTCTTGTCACTTCTTTTCTAATTGTTACATCTTGTAAAAAGGAAGAGAGCCCTGAACCTTCTGACTTGCCTGATGGGGATTTTAAGGTTGTGACCTATGTACCCGGCTGGAGGGATATTGATTTTACAAAAATTCCTGCTCAGAATATAACGCATATTAATTATGCTTTTGCTGAGGTAAAAAACGGTGTTATTACTACCACCCAGGAAAAGGACTCTGCTATACTTGTTGATCTTGTTGGATTGAAAAGTAAGAACGCTGATTTGAAAGTTCTTATATCGGTTGGGGGAGCTACTCTTACAGGAGGATTTTCAGATGCTGCTCTGACGGAAAACTCTAGAAATATATTCTCAAAAAGTGTAATTGATTTCATGTTGAAATATAGACTTGATGGAGTGGATCTGGATTGGGAATTTCCTGGTTATGGTGACAATAGTCGTCCAGAGGACAAACAGAACTTTACACATTTGCTTTATAAAGTTAGGTATTCATTAGATAGCTTGAGTACTTCAGAAATGCGCCTGGATAGTAATCCTTATCTGCTAACCATAGCATCTGGTGCTGCTTCCTGGACTATGGACTTAATGGAAATGAATAAAGTTACTCCTGTTCTGGATTTTTATAATGTTATGATGTATGATTATAAGGGATCATGGAGCTCCATAACAGGTCATCATACAAATCTGTATCCCTCTAATGATGACCCGGGATCAAAATTTAGTTCTTCTACCTCAGTCGATTTGTACTTATCGGCAGGTGTTCCTCCGGAGAAAATTATGTTGGGGGCAGCTTTTTACGGACGCTGGTGGAGTGGAGTGAGCAATCAAAATAAAGGACTGTACCAGTCTTATTCCGGTGGAGCAGGGGCACTTACTTTTGAAGCAATTACTACAGGTTACATAAGTGATCCCGATTTTATTAAATTCTGGGATTCCAAGGCATTGGCTCCATATCTCTGGAGTGCAAATGACAGGATTTTCATTACGTATGACGATGAGGTTTCAATAAAGTATAAAACAGAGTATATTCGGGAAAAAGGAATTGCTGGTATTATGGTTTGGGAGCTGACTCAGGATTATAATTATGCTCTTTTGGGAGCAATTACAAGGGGGTTTCGTTAATCAAAACTATTAATAATGAATAAAGTAATTGATGTTTTTCTTATTTTTTCAGCCTTCACAGCTTGTACGGGCCAACAATTGGATGATGAAGATGATCAGTCGGTTTATGTGACACAGTCTGAAAGAACTGTTATGCCCAGAAATTATGTGTGTTACAGAACTGGTTCGCCAATAAAGGTAGATGGAATTTTGGATGAGGATTCATGGCAAAAAGCTCCCTGGACCGATTACTTTGAAGATATTGAAGGTGATAAGAAACCTAAGCCACTATATACAACCAGGGCAAAAATTCTGTGGGACGACACCTACCTGTATATTTCTGCCGAATTGGAAGAACCTCATGTATGGGCTAACCTGCGACAAAGAGATACCGTAATATACTATGATAATGATTTCGAGGTATTTATTGATCCCGATGGTGATACGCACAACTATTATGAATTTGAAATGAATGCTTTTGGAACTGAATGGGATCTGCTGCTTCTGAAACCATACAGGGATGGTGGTCCTGCCATAAATGGATGGAATATAAATGGCATGAAAGTAGGGGTTGAAGTATATGGAACCATTAACGATCCATCTGATAAAGATGAAAAATGGACGCTTGAAATCGCTATGCCCTGGAAAATTCTGAAGGAGTGTGCTCCGGAATCAAGGCCTCCTCAAAGTGGGGAGCAATGGAGAATTGACTTTTCAAGGGTTCAATGGAAAACCGAAGTTGTTAATGGGAAGTATGTGAAAAAAATAAATCCCAAAACAGGAAAACCATTTCCTGAAAACAATTGGGTATGGTCTCCTCAGGGAGTAATTAATATGCATATTCCTGAGTTATGGGGCTTTGTGCAGTTTTCGGATATAATCTCGGGTGATGGAACTGAAAATTTCAAAGAAAATCCCGATGAAATAATCAAATTAAAACTCCGAAAATTGTATTATGCTCAGAAGAACTATTATAGTAATAATGGGCGTTATGCCAGTACCTTGGAGGAGATAGGAGTTTCGGATGATCTTAAAAAATCATTTACATCGACCTTACAAATTGAAACTACTCAGAACTATTTTGAAATAAGTGTACCCGGCAGCATTAAAGGGGAAACTTTGCATATTCGAAATGATGGTCGGGTATGGAAGAATTAATTACTTTATTGAATAAGTTATTGGAATGTTAGAACCACTCCTAAATTTAAACCCTGATAAGCATGCTGGAAAATAAAACAAAACTTAAATTAAACCTTTTCTTTATTGCCTTCGTGGCTGCCCTTGGAGGATTTCTTTTCGGTTTCGATACAGCTGTAATATCCGGAACTATTGGATATGTTACTGATCAGTTCAGTTTAGACAGTATTTGGCAGGGGTGGTTTGTAAGTTCAGCCCTGGTAGGATGTTTGATCGGGGCCTCCATTGCTGGAAAGCTAAGTGATAAATATGGGAGGAAGCCGGTACTAATGTTGTCGGCATTTTTATTTATGTTATCCGCTTTCGGATGCATGATTTCCAACTCATTTACGATTCTAATTTTATACAGAATTGTTGGCGGATTAGGTGTAGGTGTTGCTTCGGTGCTTTCACCGCTTTATATTTCTGAATTTTCTCCATCGAAAATACGGGGAAGATTAGTGGCCATATATCAATTGGCCATAACATTGGGAATTTTATTGCCTATTTTTCAAATGCCTGGCTTCATCAACTTTCAGAAACTATAGTTCTATCAGACCCGGAGAGTTTTTTAAACTTCTTTATAGTCAAAGAAGTCTGGCGTGGTATGTTCGGTACTGAAATGATTCCGGCTGGTTTGTTCCTTTTTAGTCTTGCTTTTTGTGCCTGAAAGTCCCAGGTGGCTGGTAAAACAGAATGCAAATGATAAAGCATTAAAAGCATTCAGAAGAATTGTCAGTGAACAGGAAGCAAACCAGGAAATCGAAGAAATTAAGCAGGTGGTCCATATGGAAGGAGGATCCTTCCGTGAGTTATTTGGTAAGGAACTAAGGCCAGCTATGATTATTGGAATTGTTCTGGCAGTATTGTCCCAGTTCAGCGGAATAAATGCAATTATATACTATGGTCCTGAGATTCTAAACGAAGCAGGTTTTACTCTTGGTGATGCCCTCGGAGGGCAGGTAACCATTGGCCTTGTAAATACAATATTTACTTTTATCGCCATCTTTACTATTGATAAGTTTGGAAGACGCCCACTTTTGATTGTCGGAGTTTCCGGAGCAGCGCTTTCCCTTTTGGTGGTAGGAATATTGTTTCAGATGGGTATTGAGTCGGGTATATGGATTCTGGTGTTTATCGTTGCATTTATTGCTTGTTTTGCATTCTCATTCGGTCCGGTTGTTTGGGTTATTTTATCAGAAATTTTCCCAACAAAAATAAGGGGTAGGGCCATGGCTCTTGCTACTTTTGCACTCTGGTCAGCAAATGTAATTGTTGGGCAAACAGTACCCTGGCTCCTTGAAAATCTTGGGCCTTCAGGAACTTTTTGGATTTTTGCCTTACTTTGTACTCCTGCCATCTGGATTACAGTTAAAAAAGTTCCTGAAACACGAGGTAAATCGCTTGAAGAAATTGAACGATTCTGGTATGCTAAATAAGATCCAATCTCATTTTAATTGTAATCCTAAAAAAGGAATGCATCTTATCAGAATATTTTTAATTCTAATACTTTCTTCTGTTTTTACTGGCATTCAGGCCCAGGAAATCAGGGTTTTAATGGAACAGGATTACTATACACATGAGGAAGAGGCCAATATTCTATTTTATATTCCCCCGGGAAAAACTTCAAGTTCTTATAAATTACAAATTCAAAACGGAGGTGAAGAATGGGTAGTAGATTCCAGGTTCCAAGCTCAGGATTGAATAAGATTCCCATTTCTATTACTCATTTTCCTGTAGGGAAGAATGTACTTCTTTGTAAGATAGGGCAGGGGACAGGAAAAATAATCGACTACACGGTATCATTAATTAAACGGGTACCAAAATACAATGAGGTCAAGATTAACTTATCAACAGGAGGGTTGATAGTGGATGGTCTGCCTTATTTTCCATTTGGTTTTTATTGCTATTCCCCGGTGCAGCCCACTCTGGCTGAGGAAGAGGTGGTAAAGGGATTCAATATGATGTCACCTTATCAGACGATCACCCAAAAGACTTTAAACGATCGAAGAGACTATATGGATCGTTGCGCAGCCCTTGGGATGAAAGTACATTACAACCTGTTACGGGTTTCAGGAGGGGGAGGTGTGGGCTTTAGGTTGCCTGACGGAAGAAGCGATGATGAAAAAAGAAAGCTGCTTATAAATGAAATCAATGAGTTTAAGGATCATCCAGCCTTATTGGCGTGGTATATCTCCGACGAGCCCGTGGGACATGGCGTCCCGTCTGAACAGCTTGTTGAGATCTACAATCTTGTTAAAGCCATTGATCCTTATCATCCGGTGTCTATAGTTTTTATGTCCCCCACGAAGGCCAGGGAATATGAGGGAGCCATGGATATAGTCATGGCCGACCCTTATCCGGTTCCCACCAAACCAGTAAGTGAACTAAGTTGGGTAACTCGAAGGCTTGTAAAGGAATTTTATCTTGAAAAACCTGTGTGGATAGTGCCTCAGGCTTTTGGTGGAAACGAGTGGTGGACCAGGGAGCCTACAGGGGCAGAAATTAGAGCCATGACCTACCAGGCGCTGGTTGAAGGCGCAAAAGGTATTCAATATTTTGTCCGCCATGGCAGGAATGGATTTCCAAAATCTGTTGTGGCATGGAATGAATGCTCAAATATGGCCCATGAAGTGGCTGAGCTTACTCCAGACTTAACCCTTGGAACTCCTGTGAAAAATATCTCAAGCAGTTCAAATGATGTTCGTTTGCTTTCTTTGCAATATAAGGATAGGCTGAGTATAATCGCAGTAAATGTAAAAAACAAGCCAGGACGAATCAAAATTGACCTAAAAAAATCGTATAATTCCAACAAAGCGGAAGTTTTGTTTGAAAATCGTCAGCTTGATATAAAGGCAAATAAAATTGATGACTTTATTGAAGGATTTGGAACTCGGGTTTATAGAATAAATCTTCCTGCAGAACAGGATGAAAAAGAGAATTTTCACACCGAAAACCTGGCCATAAATCCAGGGTTTGAGCAAATTTACTCTCCGGGTATTCCTTCAGGTACCTATGCCAGGGTTCGGGGCGACAGAGGTAGCACCTATTTCCTTGACTCCAGGGTAGCCTATGAAGAAGATCATTCCATACGTTTGGTAACACCTGAAGACAACAAAGGAATTGGGCTTTCTTTTTTTCCAGTTTCACTCATGGGAGGCACTTCCTATACAGTTTCTGTCTGGGCAAAAGCAAGACCAGTAGACCCCTATTGGGAACCATTTGAACAAAATGTATTGAAGCGACTGTTAAAAAGGTCGATTTTGCCTGATACCACACCTGTGTTTGCATTGGGGTTTAAAGGATTGCACAACAGGGAATTTGAACTTACGACTTCATGGAAAAAATATAATGCGTCTATTTATATTGGTGATATATCAACATCTTCTTCAAGAATTAACCCATACCTTGAGTTAACCAGCGCAGGGACCGCCTGGTTTGATAAGCTCGAAGTAATTCCCGATTTAATTGCTGAGACTGAAATAGATGAGGATGTAATTCGACTCACCCTTAAAAATATAAATGGTGATGGGATAATACATTATTCCCTTGATGGTATTGAACCAATATTTGACTCTCCAGTCTATTCCGGTCCGATTGAGGTCAATAAAACCTCTCTTTTGCGGGCCAGGTTATTTTTTGGTAATCATCCTGAAGGTCGGTTGACAAAGTCAATTGTGATTCACAATGCACTGGGTAAAAAAGTATCAGTAAAGAATGCCTATAGCAGCAGGTATAGTGCCGGTGGAAGCAAAGGACTTACGGATGGCCAGGTGGCTTCCCGGTTTTACCAGGATGGACTCTGGCAGGGTTATTCCGGCAGGGACCTGGTGGCTACAATTGATTTGGAAAAAGAACAGCCTATTAATCAGGTGGCCGTTACATTCCTTCAGAACCTTGAAAGGGACATTTTTCTTCCAATCAAGGTCCGTTTTGAAGTATCCAGCGATGGCAAAAAATTCACCGAGATTTATTCTTTCTCTGATTCTAAGCCCAAGAGAGATCCCGGCCCATTCAGGGCGAAGTTTGAGAACACTTTTAAGGACATAGATGCGCGCTACGTGCGCGTTATTGCAAATAGTTATGGAACTGTTCCTGACTGGTTGCCTACCTCCAGGGGAAATGCGTGGTTATTTGTTGATGAGGTTGTTGTTAACAAGAAATAATTCCTGTATGTTATTCCCTGTATGTTGATATGAAGAGAAATTAGTCTAAAAATACTGTCTAGTCTTCGACAGGCTACGACTGAGCTCGCGCCAAGTCTCAGACTGACAGGGATATTTAAATTTATTGAAGTAGTCAGTCTGACCCCTGTCTGAGGACTGTCGAAGACTGGACGATTTAATTAAATTTTGGCTAAGAAGTTACCCTGAGCATTGTTGTCTTGACTTCAATAGGTCCCTGCCTGTTGGTGGCAGAGCCCCATACCTTTGTGCAAATAGGTTAGTCTAATCAGTTTGCGTTTAATTATTACTAAGTAGTCAGTCTGGGACTTGCCTATGAGTTCAGTCAGTTTGACCCCTGTCTGAAGCGACTGTCGAAAACTTAGACGATAACAGAAACACCTAATTTACCCCAATTTTCCAATCCTATTTTAACCCATATTTGGTGAATTTTACCCCAAAATAGCCTTATGCTTATTTAAACCAATTATAAATTTTAGTAAAACACCTTTTTATTTAGGGCTTTCCGGCCAACTTACCAATACGAAGTATACAGGTTTTTAAAGATTGTTTTTTTTCTCATAAACGCCATTAAATAAATATTTTACAGTAATTGTTTGTAATTAGACTGTTAATAAATTAGCAAGAAATTGTAAATTTCTGCACCTTATTTTTGATAATTGGACTGTTAATAAATTAGCAAGAAATTGTAAATTTCCGCATCTTATTTTGGATAATTTAACAATGCAATGTGTATAAGTTACCCTAAGGTATATTGTATTTTGACCGAATTGTTACTATTATTACACTTCAATAGAATTAATGATTACAATATGGATGACCTAAACATCCATTTTTTATATTCATTAATTATTTAAATTTTTATAAGTTATTATTGTTTTACCTAAAATTAACTTAATTATGCGAAATTCTACATTTTGGAGAGGTGGTATTTTGACTCTTCTCCTGTTTAGCTTTGCAGTTAGCGTAGCTTTCTCTCAGGAAAGAACAGTTACCGGTAAGGTAATTGCTTCTGAGGGGGATGAAACTCTTCCCGGGGTAAACATTGTTATCCAGGGAACCACAATGGGAGCAGTGACCGACATCAATGGAGATTATTCTGTTGTTGTTCCAGGTCCTGATGCTGTATTGGTATTCTCCTCCATCGGTTTTAGTACCCAGGCTATAACGGTTGGAAACCAATCCATTATTAATGTAACCATGGTACTTGATGTAACCGATCTGGATGAGGTGGTGGTTACGGCCTATGCAACCCAGCTTAAGAAAGACCTTACCGGGTCTGTGGGAGTTATTGGCTCCGAAGAGCTGACTGCAGTGCCGCAATCAAACGTTACACAGCAGATCCAGGGTCGCGTGGCCGGTGTTACTGTAACATCGGACTCCAGGCCTGGGCAATCAGGGAAAGTACGGATCAGGGGGTATGGTTCTTTCCAGAACAACTCTCCTTTGTATATTGTAGATGGTGTTCCAACCGGTGACATCAATACAATTAATCCTGACGACGTTGAGTCCATGTCTGTACTGAAAGATGCGGGTGCCGCTTCTATATACGGATCAAGGGCCTCCA
Source organism: uncultured Bacteroidales bacterium (assembly GCA_963750735.1). Taxonomy (GTDB): domain Bacteria; phylum Bacteroidota; class Bacteroidia; order Bacteroidales; family VadinHA17; genus JANTGF01. The sequence goes on from CAVVRY010000019.1 coordinate 459,483, forward strand.
ACGGTGTAGTCCTTATTACTACCAAAAAGGGTAAAGGCAAGGGCGTTAATGTGAACTTTAATATGTATGTTGGTACTCAGAATCCTGGAAATGGTCCTGATTATGTACTAAACACACAGGAATATGCCGATCTGCAGTGGTTGGTGTATGCAAATGATGGTACATCTGAAGATCATCCTATTTATGGGCCATCTTCTCAAGGTTCACCGACATTTCCACCCTGGGCAGCGGACACCAAATGGTTTGACGAGTCTTTCCAAAGTGCCATGATCCAGAACTACGACCTTTCATTATCCGGCGGAAATGAGAATTCAAAATACTATGCAAGTTTCGGATATTTTGACCAGGGAGGTACCACACTTTACAACTGGTACAAAAGATTCAGTGGCCGTTTTAATTCTGAATTTACAATTGGCGACAGGGTAACCATTGGTGAGAATATGAACCTGGTTCATCGTTCTGACTTTGGTACCACAACAAACGGTGAGGAAGGTGGAGCAATGATGATGGCTGTATATCGCCAGCAGCCGATAATTCCAGTAAAATGGACAACTGATCCCTATCAGGGGGTAACTCATTACTTCGAGCCAGGTGACTGGGGTGGAACGGGTATTGCCCCACGTTTGGGTAATGCAAACAACTGGGTTGCTGAGCGGACTAGAGCAAAAGATAATCGCTGGCAGGACATTGGGCTATTGGGTAATATATTTATCGATGTGAAAATTATCGACGGTTTGATATTCAAATCTAGTTTTGGAGGTTCCTTTAACAATTGGTATGGTACCGGCTGGACAGGTAAAACTTATGAGAGTGCTGAGAACACAGCTACTTCCTCATACAATGAAAATTCAGGATATGGAGGAGCCTGGAACTGGACCAATACTTTAACCTTTAACAGGTCATTTGGAAACCACAATATACTGGCTGTTGCAGGTTATGAAGCAACAAAAACCGGCATTGGCCGCAGTGTAACTGCTACCGCAGCAGATTATTTCTCTGAAGCACTTTCCTATAGAACAGTTTCAAATGGAGCCAGCAAAACAGCATCCGGTTCAGATTACTGGACTCCAAGATCATTGGTTTCACAATTCTTTAGAGGCGATTACAACTATCGCAATAAATATTATGGAAGTGCCACAGTACGTAGGGATGGTTCTTCCGTATTTGGAGCCGATACACGTTATGGTGTATTCCCATCCTTCTCTGCTGGTTGGAGGATAAGTGAAGAAGGTTTTATGCAGGGAATTAACTTTATTTCCAACCTTAAGATCAGGGGTGGTTGGGGTACCATGGGCAACCAGTTGCCTGTATCAACCGACAACCAGTTTTACCTCTACGGTGGTAGTCCAAGTACTTCATATTATGACCTGAATGGTACTACAAGTAGTTCTCTTCAGGGATTCCGTCCTACCCGTATTGGTAACGCCCTTGCACAGTGGGAGACAAACGTTACAACAAACATTGGTGTTGATCTAACTTTATTTGATAATAAATTTGAAGTAATTTTTGACTGGTATTCCAAGGTAAATCAAGATCTCCTTTACAATCCTGAGATAGTTGGAACAGCAGGTGCTGCTTCAGCTCCTTATGTGAACGTAGGAGAAATGAAGAATACTGGTGTTGACCTAACAGTGGTCTATCGCCAGATTTGGAACAACGGTTTCAGCTTTGAAATTATGGGTACTATGACTACCTTTAAGAATACCATTGTGAAGATTGCCGATGGATATCCATATTTTGATTCAGGTGGATCCAGGATTGGTGCTTTCAACAGGAATATTGAAGGAGGATCAATGGGTGCTTTCTACGGGTACAAAGTAGAAGGTTTATTCCAGGATGCAGCTGAAATTGCCTCAGCTCCTATTCAGGATGGTGCAGAACCCGGATTCTTCAGGTATGCGAATATCGATGAAACACCAAATGGTGATGGAAACCAGGAAATTACTCCTGATGACCGTGATGTAATTGGTAGCCCGATTGCTGATTTTAATTATGGTATAAACCTGGTTCTCGGGTATAAAGGATTTGACCTGACTGCATTTTTCTACGGTACTCAGGGAAATGAGATATTCAACTACAACAGGTGGTGGCTTGATTTCTGGCCTTCATTCCAGGGACAGAAAAGTACAGACCTCTTAAATAATAGTTGGAGGCCTGATAACATGGGTGCTACGGTTCCAAAAGCTTCAAATACTTCTAACTTCTCGACCAATACAGTAGCCAGCTCTTATTATATTGAAGATGGCTCCTACTTCAGGTTGAAGAGTTTGCAGATAGGTTATACTTTCCCAAAGAAAATGCTGGGTAATGTATTCAACAATCTGAGAATTTATGTCCAGGGTGTGAACCTGTTCACAGTAACAAAATACTCTGGAGAGGATCCTGAACTGGCTAGTTTCAATGACACCTTCCAGGGTGTTGATGAAGGTAACCTTCCTAATACGAAGCAGTTTCTGTTTGGATTAAGCTTTGGATTTTAATTTTTGGAATAAATAAAATATGAAAACAGATATGAAAAAAATTATTTATTTATCAGCAATAGCTCTCATAGCAGGATTCGTAATATTGAGTTCCTGTAAAGAAAGCTTTTTGGAGATTACTCCAAACGGATCTTTAGATGAATCTGTATTGGCGACCTATACAGGAGTCGATGGCCTTTTAATTGGAGCCTACTCCATGGTGGATGGAGTGGCTGAAGGATTTGGTGATGGATGGCAAGGAGCTACTTCAGGCTGGGTATATGGTAGTATTCGTGGAATAGAGGCAACTAAGGGTACAGATGCCGGTGACCAGCCGGATATCAATCCCATACAGTCATTTTCTGAAACAGCTACCAATCCATACCTGAATTCAAAGTGGAGAGGTAGCTTATGAAGGAATTTCACGTTGCAACTCTACGCTTCGTACCGCAGTAACTGCCTTTGATAAAGGAGCAATTACGGCGGAAGAATTAGAATCGTTTTCAAACCAGGCAAAGGTGCTTCGTGGTTTCTACCATTTTGAGGGCTGGAGAATGTGGGCAAACAGAAGCACCAATACCGGTGTGCCTTATGTAGCAGAGGATACTGATCAAACGACCCTTACCAATACTGAAGATATCAGATCATTAATTATAGCTGATCTTCAGGCAGGAACACTTCTTCCCAACGATATGGGTCAGATTGGACGTTTTAACAAAACAGTTGCTCAGGTATTATTAGCAAAAGCCTACATGCAAATGAATGGTGATTATACAAGTGCATTGCCATCTGTTAGCAGCTGCTGAAAATGGAACCAATCCTATGGGAACAGCCGTAGGCCTTGAAACCTATTATGGTGACATCTTTGATGCCGGCAACCGGAATGGAGTGGAAGCGATATATACAGTGCAATATTCTGTAAACGATGGCTCAGGTGCCTGGAACGGTGGCTGGGGTGAAGTATTGAACTTCCCTTACAAAGGTGGTGGTTCACCTGGTGGATGCTGTGGATTTTTCTGTCCTACTCAGGATTTTGTGAATTCATTCCGTACCGACGGCAGCGGATTACCTTTCCTGGATACCTATAATGATGAAATGGTGACGAATGACCAGGGAATTGCTGTTGATGATCCTTACACTGAATATACCGGCCAGTTAGATCCACGCGTGGATTGGGCTGTTGGTAGAAGAGGTATTCCATACCTGGATTGGGGTGATCATACCGGCCAGGACTGGATTCGTGACCAATCTTATGGTGGTCCTTACAGCCCTAAAAAGCAGGTGTATAAATTATCACAGGAAGGTACACTTACGGAAGTTGGTAACTGGACATCAGGTTGGACAGCCAATGGATACAGGTTGATTCGTTACGCAGACGTTCTCTTGCTTAAAGCTGAATGTGAGGCTTTTCTTGGAGCTGACGATTTAGGTCTGGGTGAAGTTAACGCAGTTCGGAATAGGGCAGCCAATCCGGATGGATTTGTAAAAGAAGCTGACGGTACAACAAATGCTGCAAACTATGTGATTGGTACATATGCATCATTTCCAAGCCAGGCTTTTGCACAACAGGCTGTCAAATTTGAAAGAAAGCTTGAACTGGGTATGGAAGGCCACAGGTATTATGACCTGCAGCGTTGGGGTGATGTTCAGACTGAACTTAACCGTGTACTTGATTACGAAAAGACAATGCAATGGGGTCATGCTCTATACCTCAATGGTAACGCCACAGTTGGACCAGAAGATGTAAACTTCCCAATTCCTCAGCGTCAGATTGATTTGGCTGCGGGAAAAATTGTACAGAACAGGTAAAACATTTATTATATATTGTAAAAAGTGGGCTTTTTTAGCCCACTTTTTTTTTGCTATTTTTTATTTTTAAATAGCTTCAGTCAGACTGAGCTTCGGCGTGAGCTCTGTCGAACGCCTGTCAAGTCCAATATAGCTGCAATACAAAAGTCAGACTGAGCCTGTCGAAGTCTAGACTGAAAACTCGAATAGTTATTTTTTTTGCTGAGTATTCAGAAATTAAAGATTAATATTATTCTTAGCATGGGGAAGGTCCTGTGTATTGATGCCGTCTATATTTCGACGAGCTCAATATGACTGCAAAGGTAAAGTCAGACTGAGCCTTCGGCGTGAGCTCTGTCGAACGCCTGTCGAAGTCTCAATATAGCTGCAATACAAAAGTCAGTCTGAGCCTTCGGCGTGAGCTCTGTCGAACGCCTGTCGAAGACTAAACTGTGTTTCCCGAGTGAGTTTAGTCTAACGCATGTCTTCTGAAGGAATGCCTCTGGCAGAAAACTTGACTGAAAGCTCGAACATTTTAATTGTGATTACTTTTTTTTATATTAGTAGTATGGAAATAATGGAGTTGCTCCGAATCTGACTTTCACACTCTAATGAATTCTATAAAATATTTGCTCGCAGTTATAATTGTAGGATTTATATTATTGCTTGCCTGCAAGAAAAGCTTTTTGGATATTACACCCAACGGCTCCTTGGATGAATATGTTTTAGCTACTTATGATGGAGTGGATGGACTTTTAATTGGAGCATACTCCCTGGTAGATGGAGTAGCTGATGGATTTGGATGGGAAGCAGCCACCTCCGGTTGGTTATACAGCAGTGTAAGAGGCCTTGAGGCCAACAAAGGTACTGATGCAGGCGATGCATCATATATTAACCCCATAGCCAGGTTTACAGAAACTGCCATAAATCCATGGTTAAATACCAAATGGAGATCTGCGTATGAAGGAATTTCGAGATGCAATGCTACTATTCGAACAGCTGAAATGGCAGTAGAGGCCGGTACAATTACCGGTACAGACTTGGAGTGGTTTGTCAGGCAGGCAAAAACATTGCGTGGTTTTTTTCACTATGAAGCCTGGCGGATGTGGGCAGATAGAGATAGCAACACCGGAGTTCCATATGTTGATGAGAATACCAACCAATCAACATTAACCAATACAGAGGATATAAGGCCTCAAATTATTGATGATATGGCCGAAGGAACTGTACTTCCAGATGATATGGGGCAGGTCGGTCGGTTTAATAAGTCGGTAGCCCGGGTTTTATTAGCAAAAGCTTATATGCAAATATATGGAGATTATGCGGCAGCCCTGGAATTGCTAAAAGAAGTTGAAACCAATGGGACCAATCCAATAGGTCAGAAAGCCAGCCTGGAAGCATATTATGGAGATATTTTTGATGCTGAAAATCGAAATGGAGTAGAGAGTATTTATACAGTGCAATATTCAGTTAATGATGGCTCTGGTGGTTGGAATGGAGGCTATGGTGAAGTTTTGAATTTCCCATACAAGTGGGGCGGTTCGCCTGGAGGATGTTGTAGCTTTTTTCAACCAACTCAGGATTTTGTAAATTCATTTCGGACAGATATGGATGGACTACCTTTTCTTGATACCTACAACAGCGAAAAGGTTAAGAATGACCAGGGATTGGTTCCTTCTGATCCTTTTACTGAGTATACCGGACAGTTGGACCCTCGTTTGGACTGGGCAGTTGGTAGGAGAGGTATTCCATACCTGGATTGGGGAGATCATACAGGTCAGGACTGGATCCGTGACCAGTCCTATGCTGGCCCATATAGCCCTAAGAAACAGGTATATAAAAAATCCCAGGAGGGCATCCTAACTGAAGTAGGTAGTTGGACATCAGGGTGGACAGCCAATGGCTACCGAATGATCCGTTATGCGGAAGTATTGTTGCTAAAGGCGGAATGTGAAGCCTATTTGAATATTGATGATTTGGGACTAGCTGAGGTCAATGCGGTTCGTAACAGGGCAGCAAACCCGGATGGCTTTGTTAAAGAATTCGATCTGGTAACAGATGCTGCAAATTATGTGATTGGAACATATTCCTCATTTCCAGACCAGGATTATGCAAAAAAGGCGATTAAATTTGAGACGAAAGCTTGAGCTAGGCCTGGAGGGCCATCGATACTATGACCTGCAACGCTGGGGTGAAGTTCAATCGGAGCTAAACCGCATCCTAAACTATGAAAAGACAATGGAATGGGGATCATCTCATTATGGGAATACAACAATTGGTCCGGAAGATGTGAACTATCCTATCCCACAGCGTCAAATAGACCTCTCGAATGGCAATCTGGTCCAAAACAGGTCTGAATAGAACCAGGTTTTATATTAATAAAGAGAAATTACCATATCGCCCCTACGGGGCTTAAAATATTTCAAATATTCATTCTAAAAGCATATTATCCCTAAAGGGACAATATGCCTATATTAAATTGAAATATATAGAAACCAGGTTCCACGCGTGACGCAATTATTAATTATTAGTAAGATCTGTCCGATAGGGACAAAACAATTATAATAGAATTACCATATCGCCCCTATGGGGCTCTAAAATTCCAATTATTCATTCTAAAAGCATATTATCCCTAAAGGGACAATATGTCTATATTAAATTGAAATATATAGAAACCAAGTTCCATGCTTGACGTAATTATTAGAAAGATTTGTCCCATAGGGACAAAATAGTTATAACAGAATAGACAAAATAATAAATCAAGTCCCTTTAGGGACGACATATTAAGAGCAAAATGAATGTCTGCTTAGGGATAAAGCTCATTATTTTTATATTAATTTTCTTATCCTATTGGTATTAAAATCAACTCTGAATAGAACCAGGTTTTATATTTATAAAGAGAAATTACCATATCGCCCTTACAAGGCTTATAATATTTCAAATATTCATTCTAAAAGCATATTATCCCTAAAGGGACAATATGTCTATATTAAATTGAAATATATTGAAACCAAGTTCCATGCGTAACGTAATTATTAGAAAGATTTGTCCCATAGGGACAAAATAGTTATAACATAAAAGACAAAGTTAAAACTCAAGTCCCTTTAGGGACGATATATTAATTAATTTCATGGCTAATACATACACACAGATTTATCTTCAATTTGTTTTTGCAGTTCAGGATAGAATCTCTTTAATACATAGTTCATGGGAGGAAGACCTGTACAAATATCTAACTGGTATTGTCCAGAATAATGGTCACAAACTGATTGCCATAAATGGTATTCCAAATCATCTCCATGTATTTGTTGGGTACAAACCTCACCAATTAATTCCCGACCTATTGCAGGACATAAAGGGTTCTTCCTCAAAATGGATAAATCAACAGGGGTTTGTAAAAGCTAAATTCAGGTGGCAGGCAGGATATGGTGCATTTTCCTATTCTCACTCACAAATTGATAATGTTGTAAAATACATTGCAAATCAAAAGGAACATCACAGAGTAAATACATTTTACGAAGAATATTTAAAGTACCTGAAAGAATATAAGGTTCCTTTTGATGAGAAATATGTCCTTAAAGATATAAAATAGCTATATCGCCCCTACAGGGCTCTAATCTTTGTTAATTATTCGTTTAGAAATATATTGTCCCCAGAGGGACAATATACATTAACCATGGAATATATAGAAACCAGATTCCATGCTTGACGCAATTATTAATTATTAGTAAGATCTGTCCGATAGGGACAAAACAATTATAATAGAATTACCATATCGCCCCTATGGGGCTCTAAAATTCCAATTATTCATTCTAAAAGCATATTATCCCTAAAGGGACAATATGTCTATATTAAATTGAAATATATAGAAACCAGGTTCTGCGCGTGACGCAATTATTAATTATTAGTAAGATCTGTCCGATAGGGACAAAACAATTATAATAGAATTACCATATCGCCCCTATGGGGCTCTAAAATTCCAATTATTCATTCTAAAAGCATATTATCCCTAAAGGGACAATATGTCTATATTAAATTGAAATATATAGAAACCAGGTTCTTCTTGACGCAATTATTAATTATTAGTAAGATCTGTCCGATAGGGACAAAACAATTATAATAGAATTACCATATCGCCCCTACAGGGCTCTAATCTTTGTTAATTATTCTTTTAGAAATATATTGTCCCCAGAGGGACAATATACATTAACCATGGAATATGTAGAAACCAGGTTCCATGCTTGACGCAATTATTAATTATTAGTAAGATCTGTCCCGTAGGGACAAAACAGTTATAACATAATAGACAAAATAATAACTCAAGTCCCTTTAGGGACGATATATTAAGAGATAAAAAGATTGTCTACTTAGGGATAAGGCTCATTATTTATATGCATTAGTTTTCTTATCCTGTAGATATTAAAATCAGGTATAATTTTTGAGGCAATTTCTTTTTTTTGTTTCTTTGGAAGCTTACTAATATATGTTAAACTGTTGCTATGAAGAACTATATATATTTAATTATTATAATTTCGTTTTTGTTCTCTTCCTGTTCCGAGAAACCCCGCTTTGAGCTTCTGAAATCCAAGCATACCGGAATAAAATTTGCAAATAACATTACCGAGACCGATAGCCTTCACGTTATGAACTTTGAGTACATCTACAATGGCGCAGGTGTAGGGATTGTTGACCTCAACAACGACAATTTGATGGACGTAGTTTTTACCGGGAACCAGGTGGCAACAAAAGTTTATCTTAATAAAGGAAACTTCAAGTTTAAAGATATCTCCTCTAGCTTTCCGGGACTGGACAACGGGCAATGGTATAGTGGTGTTGCCATTGTTGATATCAACAGCGACGGTTGGACAGACCTTTATTTCGCCTGTACTGCCTATGGAGAAGATGAGAAAAGGAAAAACAGGTTCTGGATAAACCAGGGGATTCAGGAAAACGGGCAGCTAGCATTCATTGAAATGGCTGAAAGCTATGGTGTTGCAGATGATAGCTATTCTGTTCATGCTGCTTTTTTTGATTATGACCTGGATGGGGACCTTGACCTTTACCTCCTTAATAACTTCATTACTGAAAGGATTTCTACCACTTATAGAATAAAAGTAACCGATGGCAGTGCTATAAACAATGACAACCTGTACAGAAACAATGGCGATGGTACATTTACCGATGTAACGGTAGAGGCAGGTATTGTGTATGAGGGTTTTGGGCTCGGGTTGGCCTTAGGCGATGTGAATAAAGATGGATACCCGGATGTATATGTTTCAAACGACTATATATCGAATGATCTATTATACATTAATCAGGGTGACGGTACCTTTAAAAATGAAATAGCGAAATATATGTCCTACCAGACCAAGTCTTCCATGGGCAATGATATGGCTGATATCAATAACGATGGTAATCCGGATATGTTCACCCTTGATATGATGCCTGAATACTATTTTAAGAAGAAGCAAACCATAAATGGATTTAGTTATTTCTTCTTATTGAATGATGTTAAATTTGGTTACGAGCATCAATTTCTTAGAAATATGCTTCATATGCACAATGGTTTCTTAAATGGAGAGATGTTGCCATACAGTGAGGTGGGTCAGATTTTGGGCATATACCAGACCGAATGGAGCTGGTCACCATTATTTGCAGATTATGATAATGATGGAGACAAAGACCTGATTGTTGCCAATGGTTACCCGAAAGACCTTACAGATAAGGATTGGACATTTTACAAGGCTGAAGTTTTTGGAAGTATTGCATCAGCACAGCATGTAATGGGCAGGGCTCCGGCTGTAAAAGCTCCTAACCATGCCTATGAAAATTTAGGTGAGCTAGTATTTTCAAAAATATCCAATGAGTGGTTTGATACAATATCTTCTTATTCCTACGGAGCTGCCTTTGTGGACCTTGATAACGACGGTGACCTGGATTATGTTACCAATAATTTGGATGACGAAGCCTTTGTATACAGAAACAATACAATTGAGCAGTCTGGTGAAAAAAGCAACTTCATTAGAATAAAGCTAAAGGGTAAAGAAAATAATACCAATGCCTTTGGAGCAAAAGTTGAATTGTGGAGCGATGGGGGTTATCAATTCAAAGAAAATTTCCTTTCCAGGGGGTATATCTCTTCCGTTGATCCTATTGTTCACTTTGGACTATCGGAAAGTACTATAGTTGATTCCATTCGGGTAACCTGGCCGGCCAGTGGTCTTGTTTCCAGTCTAAATAATATGCAGGCTAATCAGTTAATTGAAATGGATGAAAAAGATTCTTATCCTTCAATTAAGGCTACTTCATACCCCAAATTACTCTTTACGGAGGCGGAAGGTGTATTAAATTACAAGCATGAACAAACTGATTTCGGCGATTTCCTCTATTATCAACCTATTTTGCCACACAAATTCTCCCAGATTGGCCCAAGAATGCAAAAAGGGGATCTCAATGGTGATGGCTTTGAGGATATTATCATTGGGGCAACAAATACATTGCCAACAAAAGTTTATTTACGGGAGGGTGATGTTTTTACTGAAAAAGAAATAAGAGGTCTGACAGACCAAAAGGACTTTTCAGAAGCTGACTTTTCTATAATTGATGTAGATATGGATGGGGACAATGATATAATAGCATTGGCAGGTGGTTATGAGAACCGTGAAGAAAAAGCCTATAAGCATTATTTGTATGAAAATACCAATGGCACATTTTTAAGGAAGGAGCTTCCTATATCTTCATTTTCAGCCTCTGTAGTGAGACCCTGCGATTTTGATCACGACGGAGATATGGATCTCTTTGTGGGAGCCAGGATAAAAATTGGTAAATTCCCCTTTGCTGAGGATTCATGGTTGTTGATAAATGATAATGGGCAATACACTCAAGAAAGTTCAATGAATTTTAACCTAGGAATGGTAACTGACGCAGTTTGGAGTGACTACGATGGAGATGGTTGGGAAGATCTTTTAATTTCACGGGAATGGAATTCCATAGCCATTCTGAAAAATGAAAATGGAGAAAGCCTTACAGGTCAGGAAATACCTGAGATTGAATCTATGCATGGTATGTGGTTTTCAATTTCATCAGGAGATTTTGACCAGGATGGAGATGAGGATTATGTTTTAGGTAACCTTGGTGAAAATAATCGATTTCATGTGAGTGATCAGTACCCTCTGCGTGTATATGCACTTGATTTGGATATGAATGGGTCACTGGATCCTTTATCAACTGGCTACTGGAAAGACAAAAATGACGTAATGACCGAATACCCAGTCAATTATCTGGATGAATTAAATGGTCAGTCACCCTATTTTACAAGAAAATTCAAGAATTATAAGTCATTTAGTTATGCACCTTTAAAAGAAATCCTGGATTCTGCAGCAATGGAAAGAGTAGTTTACACTTTTAAGACCAATACTACCTCCAGTCATATTTTATGGAACGATGAGGGTTCATTCGTCTGGCAAAAATTGCCCAGGGTTGCACAGCTATCGCCTATTAAGAAAATTTTGGTGGAGGATTTTAATAATGACTCTTATCCCGATGTTTTATTGGCAGGGAATGATTATACTTATGATGTAAGTACTGGTTTTTACGATGCCAATAAAGGAATTATCTTGCTGAGTAAAGATGGTAAACCATTAGCCGATATAAAACAGCCTTCTGAAAGTGGTTTATTGCTTCAGGGGATGGTTCAATCATTACTTTACATCGAAGGTGATACTCCGCTTATTGTTGCCGGAATAAACAGGGATTCAGTGAAAACATTTACTCTTAATAAGTAGACCTCAATAAGGTATTGAGCAAGACAAACACATCGAGAGGCTAAGTATTATTTTATATATAAGTTTGTGGTTACATTTTTTTAAAACGAATCAACCAGGGTTACATATTGCAAGATACCTTCAAAATCAGTGACCTGCTCCTTAGTTTTAAAAGAAACCTCAACCTTCTGACCCGGTAAAATGTCAAAATAATTATCACTGAAAAATCCATCAACGCCAGGAGTAGTCAGGAAAATATTTTTCACCAGCTTCTCACTGCTTAGGCCAATTGAAAATCCATCATTTGTTTTTTCAATAACGGTTTTAATATCAGGTCTGGGTAAATCAATTTCCTTTAATGGATTAAAATAAAGTATGTTTTCAGAAATGATTTTATCATCTGCACCGATCAATTTAGTTGATAATAATAGAGAATTTGAGGGTTTGCCTGCTAGCAAATCAGAATTTAATATCTTAAGATGAACCTCACTACTATTAGCTTTTACTGTAATTTCTTTATCTTTTTCCCATAGAACATTACCATCAAAATCTATTACTTCAAGCTTTAAATTTGCTTGAGAATCTGCCAATCTATCTGATACAACAAATACCTTTGTTTCTGTTCCATCGGTTTCAGGTGAAACCAGTATTTCTCTGAAGGCTTTTTCAGCAAAATAATGCTGCGCCTTCCATTTACCATAATAGTCAATGCTTGACCACGAGGCTACTGGCCAGCAATCATCAATCTGCCAGAATAATGAGCCCATGCAATAAGGCATATGCTTACGATGGCCCTCCATGGCCACTTTTATTCCCTCAGCCTGCAAAAGGTGCCCAACATATAAAAACATGGGAAAATCCTTTGGTTTCCTGTAATTTCTGTCCATGTAAATTGCTATGGTGCCGTTTCCAATGCTCGAACGCTGGTGCGATTTCATTACATCTGAAAAGATATCCCAATCTTCCTCAATAGCATACTTATTCACAGAACTCAACTCAGGAAAGGATTGAAATCCATATTCCGACATAAATCTGGGGATTCGGGTTCTGTAATTAATAAATGGTTCTTTTCCCCACCATACACCCCAGTAATGAACATCACCGGCTACCCAGTTCTCTGGTTCTCCAGTTCCAGCACTTGGGGATGAGGACCAGTAAAGACGATCGCTGTCATATCTCTCAACTACTTCCGGCAAAAGGTGGTGAAAAAGGTCATCATAGGCTTTCCAGATTATGTTGGCGACTTCTTCACCTTGCTCTTTTTTAACCCGCTGTTTCCAGCCCCAAAAATTCCATGCAGATAAATTTTCATTGTTCCCGCACCACAGAGCTATGCTTGGATGATTCCTCAACCTTTTTACATTGTCAATAGCCTCGTGCCTGACATTGTCAAGAAAGTCCTTATCGCCTGGAAACATGGCACATGCAAACATGAAATCCTGCCAGACCAAAATGCCATGCTTATCACATAAGTCATAGAAAATATCTTTTTCATATACTCCTCCTCCCCAAATACGAATCATATTCATATTTGTATTTTTTGCAGACATAATGATATGCTCATATTTATCAGGAGTTACCCTGTTTAAAAATACATCCTGAGGAATATAGTTGGCTCCTTTCATAAATACTGGATGACCATTCACTTTGAAGTAGAAACTTTTTCCTACACTATCTGGTTCCTGGATTACTTCAACCGTTCGGATACCGGTATGAACTGTTCGTTGAGAGAGTATTTTCTTATTATGGTTCAATTGAACATCAATTTCATACATTTTTTGATCACCCAGTCCATTGGGCCACCATAACTCGGGATTCTTAATTTCTAGGGGGAAAGAATATTCATTTATACCAATTCCCAGATCAACATCTTCAGTGAATGCTTCTTGTCCATCTATACTGAATATAAGCTTTGTTGTTGTTTGTACCTGGGATTCGATTTCCAGGTTTGCATCAAAAAGAGCGATGGAACTTTCCACATTCTTTTGCTTGATGAAGACATCTCTGATTATAGCTTCATTCCAACCTCTCAGAGTTACAGGTTTCCATATCCCACTGGTAACCAATCGTGGTCCCCAATCCCAGCCAAAATGATAGCCTGCTTTCCGCACGTGAACACTTACCTGTTTGTCACCAAGGCCACCGTTCTGCGATTGGTCATTATCAGATACTGGAATTATATAATCCAGTGCATCGTATTTTTCTAGACCAATGCGGGTAGGGGAGTGGAAATAAATAATTAATTCATTTTCTCCTTGCTTTGCATAATCTTTCACATCAACCAACCATTCACGGAACATATTGTTAGAGGAAAAAATCTGTTCCCCATTTAGGCTCACATCGCAATATGTATCAAGCCCTTCAAAAAGAATTTCCAATCTTTCCATATTAGCGAATGCTTCATCCAGAGTGAAGCTGGTCCTGTATTCCCAATCTTCTTTATCTACCCATTGTACCTCTTTTTCATTAAGGCGATAGAATGGATCTTCTATAATACTATTATTCATAAGGTCAGTATGCACTGTTCCAGGAACCTCGGCTGACAACCAGTCCTCTGTTCCAACCTGTCTGAATTTCCAGTTTTCATTAAGGTTTTGTACCATTATTTCAGATGAGTTATCCACAGAAGTACAGGAAAATAGGATTACAGCAGTTATTACACAGCTGAGAAATAGTATTTTTTGCATTGTAATAAGTATTAATTGAAGTTAGGTGAAAAATCAATTTGATAATTAAATACGATATATAGTATATTAAAGTACCACTTTATGAATGTCATGTCGATCCCTTATGTGTTGCCCTTAGAAAATAGATCCCACGTGGCAAACCTTCTGTGTTAATGCTATGCTTGGTGGCATGTGGCGATTCTTCCCTAACAGTTTTGCCATATATATCGATAATAGAAATTTTTTCAATTCTAAGATTTGATTCAATTGAAAAATTATGCGCTACCAGATCCTGATATATTTTTACTATAAAACCATTTTGTTCAGGTAGAGTATTTTGGACACTGGTAGAAACATCTTTGTAAAATCTAACATAATCAACCTCGAGCTTTTGAGGAAATTCAGTTGTTGAATCAGGATTTCCAGGCCAATTTCCACCTACTGCCAGGTTGAGAAGTATATAAAACGGATGACTGTTGAATGGCCAGGTATATGGAGTGAGGCTACTTGGGGTCATAGCACAGAAAAAGTTATCATCAATAAACCATCTGATAGAATTAGTTTTCCATTCAATTGAAAATTCATGAAAGTCATCATTAAAGTCTCCGCTTGATAACACATACGGACAACCTTTATGTTGATTATTTGGCCATACAGGACCGTAATGAATGGTGCCATAACTTATATCTGGCTCATGTCCAACCAACTCCATTATATCAATTTCACCATCTGTGGGCCATGTAAAACTGGCTTTTGCCGGGAGCATCCAGAATGCCGGCCATATTCCCTGGCCTTTGGGTAATTTCATTCTAGCCACTATTTTTCCGAACTGGAAATCTACTTTCCCCCATGTACGCAACCGGCTGAGGTATATTGAGAGCCACTGTAAAACTCCTTACGGGCTTCAATTATTAAAATGCTATCCTCTATCCTGGCATTCTCTGGCCTGTCTGTGTAATACTCCAATTCATTATTTCCCCATCCGGGCAGTTCCGGGCCACCATTTCCAATTTGAAAACTCCATTTGCTTGTATCAATTTCTGTGCTGTCAAATTCATCTGACCATTCTAAAACCCAATTTTGAGCATAAGCACTAATGGTAGTGTAGGAAATTAACAATAAGAGTAATGGTAATGATTTATAGAGACGCATAGTAAATTGGTTTTATTTATATTTTGTATTGCCGGGTATTATTATTTGTACATCCCGAAAGATGGCTTTCTCAGATACCTCTTTGTTGTGGGAGCAAACATAGAGCCCAACATAAACCTTTTTTCCAAGATCCATTTCAGTTAGTACAGTCTCAAAATCTTTATTGTCAAAATTTGCTACACTCATAATATAGATATTTTCTCTTCTTTCGAGCTGTAAGATCTCAGGCATAATTATTTTTGATTGAATTTCTTCTGTATTATCTCCCTGATATTTACGGAATTGGAGTGATGTAAGTCCATCGCCATGAATACAGGCATTTACATGAGGAGAATTCGGCTCGAGGCTTTCCCTGATTATCCAGCCCATCTTTCTGTGCCCATCAACACCCTCTCCAATAAATTCAACTTGTGCCCTTAAAATGAAATCACCTTCCATATGCTTCCATAAATAATGAAATTCATCTTTATCGAACCACATATTCTCACCGGAGGCCTCTATTACATATTCCTGTTTTTTTTCATCATACTGAACCGATCCTTTTCTGTCGATATTTCCAATATCTAGATTTCCCTCAAAAATCCCGATGGTTTGAGCATGAGAATTTGAAGAACTAAATACAAAGCAGAATAAAAGTATGAAACTATAAAAGACTTTCATGTTGACAATCTTCCTATTTTAGATTTTGATTAATATATCACATTTATTTAAAATGGAATCTATTTCTTTATGGGTTTCCAAAAATCATCTGGTGAAAGATCACATTCATTTATCATTGCAAGGCTATATTCAAGATATCCTAGGTCGGCTGCACCATTGTTGGTTCCCATAGTAAATTTTACACCTTCATCTTTAGCCAATTTAATGAAATGAGCTGATGGTATTGTGTATCGTGCATTTATCTCACAGGCTATGTCGTTGTTTTTAAGGGCTCTGGCCACTCGTTTAATTCGTTCATCAGTCCAAAGTTCATCATATTGGTCGCTGATTACTTCAGGTAAAAAGGTAGGGTTAACATAAATGTTTACCTTTTCATTGTTCATGATCTTCTCAATTTGTTGCACATAGAATTCCATAAATACTTCAGGATCAATTATATTTACTTCATCTTTCATCCAAAGTCTCGTTCTCTGTCCATTAGGATCGGTAAAAGTCATTGCATCCGTAAAAACATAGTCGAACATAGCAATGGAATCAGGAGAAAACAAGTTTACCCATTCCCTGCCTTCAGCCTGCATGGCAACATAAACAGGGTAATCCTTAAGTGAATGATAATACTCGCTCAAGGAAGCATCATCCTGTATTGGAAAACCTACCCCGCAATTGGCCGCAATACCATATTTAATGCCTGTTTTTTTCGAATGTTTTAATAACTCATCAACTGTAAGTCCACCTTTAAGATGGGCATGCAGGTCGATAATTTCAAACCCAGCTTTCGTTAAAGAGTCAATTTTTGACTTCGTATTTTTAGCAATGGCAGATTTTTTTTGTCCTGAATGAGATTTAGTCTGACCGGACTCTTTTTTTGATTCCGATAAGGAGCATCCCGACAAGAAAATTACGATAAAAGCAATAAGGATTCCGTACCTTGAATTCATGATAGTTAGTTTATTTAGAATGTTGTAACGACAATGAAATTGAGATACTAAAAATAGCGATTTAATAGCTAAAATTAAAGTCTTACCGCATTTTTCCTAATACTGACAGGAAATCACTATTGGCATGAATGAAATTATATATCTACTCGTTCAGAGGGGCTGATTGTAAGGCTATATTGAGAAATATTTTGTAATAAAAACTAAGGTTGGAATTATAAAAAAAGCGAGCTTACTAATTAGTCATTTATTGAAATTGTCTTACCGTTTTTTATTTCTACCAATTCAACAGGACTTATCCTGTTTCCCATTTTATCGAAATATATATTTCCTGTCACGCCATTAAAATTTATCCGGGATAGAGATTCCTGAATTTTTTCCCTGTCAAAACCAACTTCTCTTATGGATTCAATTAGTAGATTAATTCCATCATAAGCATAGGCGGCAGCCAAATCAGGAGAATCTCCAAATCGTTCATAATAATCCTTTATAAACTTCTCTCCTTTGCTGGTAGACCAGAAATTCGGAGATATTATAACTACACCCTCTAATTCAGAAGCTGATTTTTCACTATTGAGTAATGATAAGGAACCATAAACAGCCTGTTTCATAGCACTTTTTCGCAATTGCTTAATAATTTCAAGTGAGGAAGTGGCTTGGCCAAAGAAAACGAGACCTTCTAAATTTTTGCTTTCCAATTGCTTGAGAAAATCCTTTATTGTTTCCTCAGAATATGAATATAAGAATTGATCGGGCCGTGGTTTTTTCTCTGATTCGGTAATTTTCATAAAGGCCGATGCTCCTGATTTGGAATCATAATCATCTGTTGATATGATACCTATCCTTTTCAGTTTTTTCCTTATATAGATTTCCTCGACAAGTGCTTTGGCCTGTTGCCTGTCGCTTGGTACACATCGAAAATACCAGGGAACAAAAGCCTGGGATAGAGTCGGGTCACTTGCCCAGGCAGATAAGTAGACAATATGGGCTTTGGTTGCAACCTGTTCGGCCAGGTGAGCATTTCTTCCATCCAGGGAACCCAATATGGCAACAACATTATCATCAAAAACCAGGCTAACTGATTCCTTTGAACCAGCTCCCCATGGTCCTTCAACTGACCGAACAACCAGATCAAAGGGCTTTCCTGAATATCCACCTTTCTCATTTGCAATGTGAATGGCCAATTCAGAAGCATTTTTGGCAGAAGTTGCTTCCCAGCTTGGAATTAGCAGACCAATTCTGATACTATCAGGTTTTTCACTCTTAACAGGTGGTGCATTTCCGGATAATAATGGCTTATGAGTTGGTAGATGAGTTAATAATGAGCCGATTGAGAGAATCAGAGCCAATCCAATCTGATATATTAGCCTAAATTGAATCATTGGTTCCTTTCTGAATAATAAATTTTACTAAAAAATGAGCATGAATGAAAGGTTACTTTGTAATTAATCAATTTGGCAAAAGATTTAATCAGAAATGATTAACTGAGTCAAAATCAAATCATCCTTCCAAAAGGGGTATTTTACCTATGGGATTCGGAAATTCTCAGGCTAAAGTTGGATTTGGATGATATATTTCTCTTCCTACTGCTTGAGCAACTTTCTCTAGATCCTTAAGTAAACCATTAAAATCATCAGGGTTTAGAGATTGATATCCATCACTTAGCGCTTCTAACGGTTTATGGTGAACTTCAATCATGAGTCCATCGGCTCCAACAGCTACTGCAGCCTTTGCCATTGCAGGAACGATCCAACTGTGGCCAGTTCCATGACTGGGATCAACTATTACAGGTAAATGGCTTATTTGTTTCAATACAGGTATTGCACTCAGGTCAAGCGTATTCCTGGTGGAGGTTTCGAATGTACGAATTCCTCTTTCGCACAAAATTACCTGATCATTCCCCTCACTTAAGATATATTCTGCAGCCATCAAATACTCTTCAATAGTTGCCATTAATCCACGTTTGAACAGGACAGGTTTACCGCATTTTCCAGCTTCTTTAAGAAGTGGGAAGTTGTTCATGTTTCTTGACCCAATTTGAACGATGTCGGTGTATTCACAGACCAACTCCATTTGTCTGGTGTCCATAACCTCAGTTACAACAGGTAGACCTGATTCTTTTCTGGCTTGTGAAAGGTATTTTAGGCCTTCTTCTCCCAATCCTTGAAAACTGTAGGGAGAAGTTCTGGGTTTAAAGGCCCCTCCCCGTAAAATATGTGCACCAGCTGAGGAAACATGTTTTGCAATTTCAGATATTTGAGCCCATGATTCAACTGCGCACGGACCAGCAATTATTACTATTTTTTCGCCTCCTATTCCTATGCCTTTAACATTCACAACCGTATCCTTTCCACCTGTCTGGCGTTTACTTAGCATACCAGATGCATTACCGGGATTTTGTTGTCTGCTGTCTTCCATATGTGTACTCATCTTCCAGTTATTATTCCGAACTACTGCTGTCCACAGTATTCAATGATGTTTCCTGCACCAATGGGGGAGCTGGAAAGAATTCAAATTTACCATTTTTTACCTTAGAAATCCAAATTGTTCCAATATCATTCCAGGATGCATCCAGAACTATTGTACCTGTAACGCCCTCATATCCTTGAAATGTCTTAAGGTCAGTCATTACATCACGGATAAGTGCTCGATTTAGTCCGGCGATATGAATTACATCAATTAGAATGTTCATTCCATCAAAGGCATGAGCTGCAAAAACATCCGATTCCATTCCAAACCTTTTTTTATAGGCTTCTTGAAATGCCTTTAACTTTGGGTTATCTAATGTTGGATTGTATTGACAAGTAGTAACAACACCTTCTGCATGATCACCAGCAATTTCAAGGAATTCTTCTGACATTATTCGGTCAGAGCCATAAACGGGCTGGTTTATTCCCATTTCACGCATCTGTTTCACAATTAGTCCTGTTTCTTTTGCATTTCCCCACAAAACAACTGCATCGGGGGAAGAGTTTTTTATCCTTTCAAGCTGTGAAGTGAAATCTGTTTCACCATCGGCAAAACGTACTTCTAGAACAAGGGGATAACCAATTCTAAGTGCTGCATCCCTAAATTCCATAATACCAACCCGACCATATCGGTTATCAGCACGCAATACAGCAACTCTTGAGTGTTCCTTCTGACGATAAATATGATTTACCAGCGCATAACTACTTTGCCTGTCATCACTAATAACCCTTATCAACCAAGGAATTCTGGTTTCTGTTAGAGTTGGATCAGGATCTCCGGTATTTATCATTGGCAGTTCCAGTTTAAGTGCTACTCTCAAAGCAACGTGGGTGTTGATATCATCAATAGAACCCAAGAATGCCCACACTTTTTCGTCATTCATTTTTACCACTTCGTTGGCAGCTGCTCCCCATAGTCCAACATCATTGTGAGGTTTAATGGTAAAGGGAATACCTTTGTAACCACCATTTTTATTTGCCTGTTCCATAGCCAGTGTTGCACCTTGCAACATTTGGATACCCTGGGGTACCATAACCGATCCTTCCAGGGGGCCAAGAAATCCAATTTTAATTTCTGTCAAATTAGTTGGAGGAGTTTTTTCTCGTCCGGCACCTGTGAATTCCTGTGGCTCATCGAAAAAATTCTTATACGCTTTCTGAAACCTTCCATAAGGAATCATTTCATCCGGCGTTTTACCGTAATTTGTCTTTTTTTCCTGACCTTTTACCTCCATTACTGAGAACACTATCAAAAAACAAAAAAATAATGTTTGAAGTTTTGGTTTCATAATATGGTCTATTTTTATTTTAAGTACTCAGTTAATTTGATGAATGAATATTTTCCTTCTGTTAACTATAAAAATTACTACATATTTATTTTATTTTTTCTCCCCGACATACCCCTTTTGATGTAGCAAGCCAGATTTCATCATCCTGAAAGTCAACACCAATTACAAAATTGTGAGATATGGAAGTATTGGCAGGAAAATCTTTTGTTTCTGATCCATTCCGGATCGAGATTTTTCCCTGCTCATTGTTTTCATTCCTGTAGTAAGAAACCCATGTCTCACCATTAAAACTGCTTAATCCCTTATCAGTGCACAACCAGATCACAGGGCCATCGGCTTTTAAGAAATTTATGAAATTACTTCGTAATCCGCTGTCATGGTCGAAGTATCCTTTCCAATGTAGTCCATCGTAACGACTTAAACCAAAGTAAGTCCCCACCCATAGGATGTCATCTGCATAAGAAACCCCGGTTGTAATATCGTGAACCACTCCATCATCAGGAAAAAGATCTATTTCCATTTCTCCATCAGGATCGACATAATCTCTGAAACTTTCTGTTTCTGTATTGTACTCGATAACACCACCACCCCAGGCTGCAATAAATACCTTGTTGTTGCCTGCACAAACTCCATAGGTCCATGGCTCATGCATTGGGGCATTCCTTTCTGTATAAATACCCCATTCACCGGAATAGGTATCATAGTGACCTGCTCCACCACCTGTTGCGACCCATACATCTTTTCCATGGCAAACGACTGAGTAAATAACATCATTGGCAAGTCCACTATTAAACTGAGTAAAAGTCTCAAACCTTCCTGCTGACCAGCGGTTTAGTCCTCCAAGGGTACCAATCCAAACATCTCCAGTAAGTTCACTTACATCGATAGAAAGCACTCCAGGATGGGCAAGGCCATCTTCAACTGTATAGGTTCTCCATTCGCCATTTTCGTAAACTGCGAGTCCTGCACTTGTGCCAACCAGAATACGATCACCGTCATGACGCACACAATATGCTTTATCAGCCGGTAATCCATCTTTTTTGGTGAAAGTTTTCCAGTTGCCATAAATGGGCATGGAACCTGCTTCCTCATTAATGTTTGATCCTTTTTTTTCAGTAAAACCTGATGAAGTATTCTTGTTGTCGTCACCTTTTGATGATTGATCTGGTGTAATAGTATTGAAGCCTGATAATGAAATAATAACCAGAGAGGCTAGAAACACTTTTGATCCCTTAAAAAACACTTCGAATTTACTTTTCATAATCATTAATTATTCAGGATTAATATCAGTTTTTTCTATTGGTTCAATATCTTTTTTGTACTGTTCAACTATATCTTCATAGTATTTGGCATCCCGCAGGGATTTGAGGTATTCTACAAGGTCATTTAATTGATCTTTGAGCATGTCATTTGCAACTCCATGCTCATCATTATCATTGAATTTTGTCCATATTTCCTCCAGGGTTGCAGCACGTCCATCATGCAGATATGGGGCTGATTCGTATATGTTGTTTAGCTGTGGAGTGTCAAATAACATAGGGTCATCGGTATCTGCCAGTGTACCAACATCAAACATTTCCATATTTGTAAAATAGGGCGGAGGATGGCAGGTTACGCACCTGTCTTTAACAGGAATTTCCTCTCCAAAGTTTGAATGTGTCCGGTAAAAAATTGCTTTACCGCGCTTTTGCGAAGCCGTTAGTTCTCCTGATGGATTATACCTCAAATTTGGAGGATTATCAATGCCTGTCATAATATAGGCAACCAGGGCATCCAGATCATCGTAATTGAATGCTTCAGTACGGGTTAATATTGTTGAAAAACGCATTCCATCCTGTTTGTATACGCTAGAGTTTTTCCCATTCCATTTAAATGGAGGGATATCTCCAATATCACGAAGGGTTTGTGTATTGGCTAAATTTCTTCCCATATCCTTTCCCGCCATATTATAAACCAATCCATCCTCATGGGAGTCAGGGTGACACGTATAACATGCATATTGATTCTGAAAGGTGTGCCCCGCATTATTGAAAAGTCTTCGTCCCTGGCGAGATACTGTTATTCTGGAAGGTCCTCCCAATTCAATGGTTTTTAAAGTTTCCATATTTCTTGTATCAATAACAGAAATTCTGTCCTCAAGTCTTTCAGCCACATAAAGATAGTTTCCATCAGGGGAAAGAACCAGGCCTTTGGGATTGGCCCCGGTTGGGATACGATTAATGACATACTTACTACTTATACCGAGATGGTTAGAATACATATCGAGCTTTTCCTGGGATGACTCAGCGAGAAGATTTCGAAGAGCATCCAAATCAAGAGCTGTAATACGATCTACACCGGAATGACTTATAAAAGCTTTCTTTCCATCGGGAGTAACCACAATATCAAATGGATCAGAGTAATAGGCATTTGGCTCATCGGTTAATAGTTGAATCATTCTGCCTTTGCCTCCCTGTTCTACTATGCCTATTCCAGTTGTCATCATCCAGCCCTTTTCAACCTGAATAGAGGGTATAAGGTTCTTTGGCCGTATAAGTGTAGCAATTGCAAGATCACCGGATGGTGTGAAAACTACATTTTCCATGAGATATGCATTCTCAAATATCTTCCTTTCTTTGACCCTCTGCTTTGCGGCGTCAATAACTGTAATTTCTGTCAGGGGAGGAGTCCCTTGTTGTATAGGAAGTGTTCTTCTGCTTGAAACATAAACCAGCTTGCCATCAGGGGAAAAAGCTGCGCCAACAGGATTGTTTCCTGCCATCATTCGTTTAATTTCAGATTTACTCTGAAGGTCAATTATACTTACCTCTGAGGAATAGGAGTCCACCACGTAAAGAAATTTCTCGTCAGCACTGAATTTTATTTCGGCCGGTCCACTTCCGGTTTTTAAGGTATCAACTATTTCAGAAGTTGAAAGATCAATCACATAAATATTGTCTGCCCATTGATTGCTTACGTATGCTTTTTGTCCGTCTTTGCTAACCAAAACGCTATGGGGTCTTTCTCCAACAGGAATTTTATCGGTCACCATGTTGGTCTCTGTGTCCACAATTAGCAATGAGTTACCTTCCTGAGCGATAACATAGAGCTTCGTTCCATCTGATGAAATGTCAAGATTAAAAGGAGACAGGTACACTTCATTTACCAAACCTGAAAAGATTCCATCTTTCTCTTTATATAAATGGCATGAGACACAATAGATTGGATGATCATCTGTTGCAGTTATATGACTTACATGATTGCGGGCAATCTTATGCAAGGGGAAGCTAAGCAGACCCAATACGACAATCAATCCAAAAACAAATATTATTTTACCGTTTATCTTCATATTTCTGTCGAAAACTAAAACAACAATACATTATTAAGGTGTTGGAGCATTACTAACAGGTACTGATACAGGTGCTTTCTTCACTGACAAAGGTACAAAATTTTCAGGTGCCAGTTCAGGATCTTCATGACATCCAACACAACCCCTACGTTCAAATGGACGTAACCAATACCATGCGGATGGTCCTTGGACCAATTGGTTATTATCATCAAGAGTTTGTAACCTGAAAGGTGTATCAGCTATTATTTTCAGGTAAAATGAACCGTCTTCTTCAACCTGAACAATACCAAGGCTGTTTTCAATTCCCAGAACTTCTACTTTTGTTGCATTGGCTAAATTGGTTGATACACTGTCATACTGCTGGGCAATTACATTGATGTCCTGGCAGAACAACAGGCCGGTAGTTTCTTCAGGATTAACTTCATCCGGCAAGTTCCGAGGCCTATTATAAGCTCTAGCGAGGATAGGTTCAAAAATATGATAATCAGGATGACTATATAGTTTAACCAGTGAATTATCACCAGATGAGAAATTGTATAATCCTACAGCTTCTGCATCAGAAGAATGATAGGAAACAAGCTTCCTGTCAGCTTCCAGAGGAAGAACAGAGTAAAAATCACCAGGTATATTTTCTGTATAATTTATCCTGGTATATAAAGGCCTGTTTTGATGAACTGATACAATATCTCTCTTTTGCTTTTCTCCTGCTTTCCATTCTGTAAAGAAAATAAAACCATCTTCGGTTTCTTGTACCTGAGGATTGATATATTCATTTCCCCTATAAAACAATTCAGCTTTGGTGCCATTAGGTCTCATAGCCAGATACATTGATTCTCCTTCTGAAGGATAGGTTTGCTTGGACTGTATAAGTACCCTGCCATCACGAAGAACAGTAGAAGTATAGTTGATATGCGGATGGTAGGTTACCTGATTCAGGTTTGACCCATCCAGGTTCATGGTAAATAATGCCTGAACTGAACCATCACCTACATTTGGCATTTGCTTGACTAAAAACCACACGATCACCGGGGAGATAGGCCGGGCCATAACATGAACTCTCGAAATTTGTTAGTTTTTTACTCGATCCTTTACTTAAGTTCATTTCCCAAACCTGCCATTTATCGTTTTTATTCTCCTGGGCAATAAAAAGCATTTTTTTTGCATCGTATGAAATATCTGGTGAACATGCAGAATAAAAATCTGATGTAAGCACTATTTCAGACGCCACAGGCTTATCAGGATTAATGGCAACGATCTGGGCTCCCTGGTATGAATGTACAATATTTGCTTCATTGAGATTGAAGTTTTCAACGGGAACACGCGTAAATACAAGCATGCCATCTCCTGTTTTCTTCCCACATGAGGCCAGATTTATACCAATAAATCCCAATGTAATCAGGTAAACAGCGAGAGAAATTACTTTCCTAATACTCATGGGGTTGTTGATTCAGATTCCTTTATAGTTAGAAATTGCCCGGCTTTTATATTTTCCAATACCTGCACTTTTCCCGATGGCCATATGACTTCAATACTTTCAACTGTATCATTGTCGTCAAGGCCAAAATGCAATCTTGGATCGTTCTGTGAAAGATATCCACTTGAACTTTTCTTTTGGGTATATTGTTTGATACCTCCAGATACAATAGTTACACGTGCGCCAATTCCGTCTTTGTTGCTTGTATCACCGATGAGATTCAATGATATCCAGTTTTTTTGATTACCATTATTATTTCGCAGTAAGGCTCCTCTATCATTTAGATTAACAATATAAGCATCAAGGTCACCATCATTATCAAAATCACCAAAGCAGGCTCCTCTGCCAACACGTTCCTCATGGAAATACGCTCCATGATCTTTTGATACATCAGTAAACTTGCCATTTCCATCATTTTCAAAAAGCTGATCTTCCTGACCGTATAAATGTTTTAATTCTCCATTTACTTTAAATAAATCAAGATCAGCATCATTGTCATAATCAAGGAAAGAAGATGCCCATCCTACAAATTGCCCACAGGCTACAGCAATTCCTGAGTTGTATGACATTTCACTAAATACTCCGTTTCCCTCATTTTTGTATAATGAGCAATAGACATCATCAGACACAAAGAGGTCCATTAATCCATCTCTGTTGTAATCTGCGAAATCAACTGACATACTGATGGTTGCTTCACCTACCTGGTTAAAGGCAACTCCAGACATTATGCCACGATCTTCGAATTTTTTACCTTCAATATTGTGGTAGAGATAATTAACCATATGGTCATTGGAGATGAAAATATCAACAAACCCATCGTTATCATAATCAGCTGCTCCAACACCCATTGCTCTTCCATCCCTGTTAAACACACCCATTTCTTGGGTAACATTCTCAAAGGTTCCATCGCCTCTGTTGTGGTATAATATATCAGGCTGACCATCATATGCCATTGGTCCGGGGAATCCATCAGGTGCGTAGTAATAATTGTATTCCGGATCGAATTCAATGTAGTTTCCGACATACAAATCAAGGAATCCATCATTATCATAATCAAACCAAACTGCACCAACACTGCAATCATTTCCTCCAACACCTGCCTCATCCGTTACATTGGAAAAAGCACCCTTGCCATTGTTAAGGTATAGGACATTTGGGCCATGATTGCTAATATAAATATCGGGATAACCATCATTGTTGTAATCTCCAACAGTAATTCCCATGCCATATCCTTTATCACCCACCTTGGCTTTATCCGTTACATCCTCAAAAGTGCCATTCTGCAAACTCCTGAAAAGTTGATTTTTTGAGCTAGTATTTGGCTCATGATCTTCATTTAAGCTGAGACCCTCAGTATAGTTTCCGTTGCTAACATAGATGTCCAGGTAGCCATCCTGATCGTAATCAAGAAAAACTGCGCCTCCACCTACTGATTCAACAAGGTTACTTAAATGATCATCTCCAATAGTATGAGTGAAATCAATTCCTGAGAATTCAATGAGTTCCTGAAAGAAGTCATCAGTAGCTTCTGGTAGAGATAATTCCACCCCTTTTTTTGTTTCGGAAGAAGGTTTATTATTAGAGTTACAGGCGATTAAAAATACTACGGCCAATATAATAAGCACTTTGGATAAACTGTAATATGAATTTATTCTAACTGGATTTTTGACCATTTCAAATAATTAAGTATGTGTATAAGTCAATTTTAAGCTAACAAAAATAGAAAAATCTTAAAATCAAACATATGTTTGTCGACATTATTTTAACTGTAGCCTTTTACCAATGCTAGTTTCAGTGGGTGAAGTTAAATTTTAAAATTGGGCAATTAATATTGTTTTTTCATTGCAATATTTATACCAAAAGGCTGAAAAACTTGTCTAAATTACACAGGAACATGAGACTGTAGGCAAAAGTACCTGTGATAAGTTCATGTAGTTCAATCTATTCTTTCTCTCATTGTGACATTTGTTACATTTTGAAAAATGATCAATATCCCAGAGATCAGCGAATACATTTCCTTTATTTAATCTGATACCATATTCAACCACTTCTTCGATCGACTTGATATCTGGCGCTTCAAAATAACCTTTTGATTCCAACTCATCCATTGCACCATTTCCCATTCTAACAGGAATTATTATACATGTGGTAACTCCCACCTTGAATGCATAATCCATTGATTTCTTTGCCCATAGTATTCCCTCCTCTTCTGAAAGAAAAGGAGGCCTAAGCAAAATAAATGCACGGGAAGCAATTTCGCTTTTATTGAGGAAATGAATGGAGCTGTCAAAATTATCAAGAGACATTTTTTTGTTAAGTAGTGGAAGAACTTCCGGGTGAATTGTTTCAAGGCCAATGGCAATCTCCAAATCTGGTTTTAAAATTTTATTAAACAAGAGAGCATTCTCATTTATTAGTTCAGGTCGACTTTCAACTACAACAGTCTTGAATCCTTCTAAAAGTCTTGCAATTTCTTTATAATCAGCCAAAGGTATAGCTGCCTGGTCAAAAAAACTGCCACTATTATACAATTTTATATGTTCAGTTTTGGGCAATTTTGAAAGAGCATATTTAATCTGCTCTGGAAGAGCACCTTCAGGAATAGTTTCATCTGTTGTATTTTTCCATAAATCACACATCAGGCATTTATAAGGACATTCCTTATTTACCAGAAGGATGGTTGCAACTTCATCGATTGTTCCTGATAATGTCCGCTCCTTTTCTACAAAAAAGCCATAGGGTACAAAAGGATCAACCGGGTTTTTCTTCCCTCTTTTAGATTTAATCCATTGACTGTCAATCTGAAAATCAGGATAATTACTCATAAATGGCCAGGAACTCCCTTCTATAATCTATTTCTTTTTCAGGGAAATGTGCTTTAAAGGTATCCTGCGATGAAACGCCATGCTGAAACCGTCTCTTTGTGTAAACAGGCATATTCAAACCAGTGATAGACTTTATTCCACTAGCTACTACCTGCCCTTTAAGCTCATAGAGTTTTTCATGATCCCATGCTGTCATTTCGATAAATGGAATACCTTCTGAAATTTCAATTACATTCTCAAGCGTGTAGGGACTAAAACTTTCAAATCCCAAAATATCTGTTGGTGAGTATGTACGCATATACCCGCGACTTAATCCTCCGGAATAGGTTAATGAGTGCTTCATTTTTCCAACACCCCAGCCTTCATGATACAGCATTAGATTATTTAGGACACTTCGAATGGTTAGTTCAGGATTTTCTTCAATTGGATAGTCCTTTAGGTTTTCATCTCCACCATCTCCATCAATTATATATTTCCAGTCAGGGTACCTGGAACGAATGCCTTCAAGAATGGCAAGGTTCATTGTAGCAGACTGAATATCAAGAGGTTTGTAGTCTTCAACAACTTTAATTGTTTTTTTCCAATCCAGATCCGAAGAATTGATTTCAATGGGTTCAAGAAAAAATTCCATATTGAGTGCTTTAAGGAAAGCTCTGGCCTGTTTAAGGTCTTCTCCTTTGCCATCAACACTCAACGTGAAGGCTTTGAGCCTGGATGGACTCTCACCTAATTCTTTCAATGCATGATAAGTAAGTAAAAATACCGATCCACTATCCACGCCGGCTGAGAAAGTAATTCCTATAGGCCCTTTATTAGCCCTTAATGTCAACCACTTTTTAATTTCTTCGTACAAGGTGCCTATATATTTCTCTCCCAATTGCTCAAGGCTATTGTTCTCAAATTTATTTCTCTCAGGTGTAAAAAACCTATCGTAAACCGGACTTGGGTCAGGGCAACCAAGCAATTCAATTGTGGTTACATAATGTGCCGGAGCCATTCTCGTGTATGAGGGATGAAACTGATTATCCAGGCCTTCCTGTTTTAGATAATTGTATATTGTATCAATTCGTTCTGCCAGAACCAAGCATGGTCCTTCTTTAAGTTTTGCGATAAAAAACCGCAATGGCCGTCCGATTGATCTTGCCATTTTAATTTTCTTTCCTTCCACAGCTATGATGGCAAACTGCCCGTCAATTTTCCGAACAGCCTGAGAATCTCCCGATCTGACGGCTTCAATAGCTTCCTCCAGGGACATATTGTAAATATTATTTTTAGCCGGATCAGTAAGATCTACAACTCTTTCTACATATTGATTGTTCATTTATCTTCAATTTTGTTATAAGTTTTCAAAAGTAATAATTTCTGTTTTTATCGGATACCCATCCCCTGCAAAATAGTATGGTATTGATCAATTTCAGGATTGTCTAAAACATCCATGGTCTGGTCAGACCAGAAAATTTCTATTTTTTCAATATTTTCCAACTGCCCAAGTCCAATGTGTACCCGAGGATCATTATTCGAAAGGTAGGTGGTTGACCACTGATTCACAAACACTTTTTGCTTTCCAGTGGAATGAACGATTAGCTTAGCACCGATGGCTGCTCCCGGTCCGTCTTTTCCAGTTAGTTTTAATCCTATCCAGTGATTTTGATTTCCACCGTCGTTTCTGAGCAGTGAGGAGGTAGCTTCTAGGTCGATATGCGAAACGATTATATCCATATCTCCATCATCATCATAATCCCAAACAGCAGCACCGCGACCTGATCGTTTTTTGGAAAAGTATGGACTCAGCTCAGCTCCAACATTTGTAAAGTTTCCTTTTCCATCATTTTCGAGGAGCAAAGGATATTGAAGTATCAATTCTTCAGCTGTTCCATTGGCAGAGAATATATCCAGATCGCCATCATTATCATAGTCGAAAAGCATAGCAGCCCACTGGCCCTTCTTGTTAAATTCTGCAGCTA
Organism: uncultured Bacteroidales bacterium; assembly: GCA_963750735.1. GTDB lineage: Bacteria > Bacteroidota > Bacteroidia > Bacteroidales > VadinHA17 > JANTGF01. Next base: position 490,254 of record CAVVRY010000019.1, read on the forward strand.
ATCCACTTTTTTCTGTAATATCCTCGAAAAGTCCATTTCCCATATTTCGATAAAGGGCACCATATTTGAGATCGACGACCAGCAAATCAATAAGTCCATCACCATCGATATCACCAATGGAGCCATGCATAGATCCGGTAGGTTCTCCACGACTGTTTGCTGCGACACCACTTTCCTTAGCCACTTCCACATACTTTCCATTATCATTTCTGAAAAGAAAATTCAACTGATGATCATTTCCCTGAAAAAGATCCAGATCTCCGTCATCATCATAGTCAAAAACGGTCAGTCCCATGCATTTTGAGTCGGGGAAATACAAATTATTTTCCTGAGTCACATCCTTAAATTTGCCATTGGCTTGCTGTTCATATAGCATTGAGGCCTGGCCATTGTATTCCGATGGGTGAGGCATCATATCTGGTGTGGTTGGTGAAACATAGTCCGGATCAAATGCGAGGAAGTTTCCAACCATGGCATCCAGCCTTCCATCATAATTATAATCCCAAAAGGCTACGCCCACGCTCCATTTAGTAAATTCATTCAGGTTTTCAGGTCCTTTGAGACCCAGGGAATCTGTAATATCGCTAAATGTTCCATCACCATTGTTTTGATAAAATACATTGGGACCATAGTTTAACAAATACAGATCTTCGTCTCCATCCTTGTCATAATCGATGGCTCCTGCAGCCATACTCCAATTTCGGTCATCAACACCTGCTTCCTTCGCAATTTCAGAGAAAGTTCCATTTCCATTGTTTCTATAAAGCTGATTTGGTGTGTTAAGAAATACTTCTCCCTCTGGATCACTTATGCCTTTTAAATAGGTTCCATTAAGCATATACAGGTCCATATCACCATCGCCATCATAATCAAAAACAGTTATGCCTGACCCACTGCTTTCCAAAATGTTTTCATACGTATAGTCGCCAAAATTATACAAGAAATCAATCCCGGCCTCTTCAGTTACCTCAGTAAATTGAAGTTCTTTATTTTCATCTGTGGTACAAGCATGAAAAACTGAGAATGAAATAATACTTATAAAAACAATATAGACCTTATTCATGCGGCAAATCTAAAAAATGTGTTTAATTTAATTCCAGTTGATAAAATTGATCATTTAGATTTGGTCAAGGCCTGGAGATATTCATCCGTGGTAACTAACCTGGTGTTGTATTTTTTCATATACTCCTTATGCTCTTTATCCATAGGGTAACTTTCATTTTCTCCATAAGGATATTTTGTCATGCTGTGGAAGGGTAGAGGAGCAACAGTCTGGCCTGTGGCTGTGTTCAAGTCACCATCTTTTACCCAGCCAACAGTATATATTAGGAAATCTCTTTTCCAACCCTCAGGAAGATCGTTGATTTTGGTAGCATCAAATTCTATGGTAGTTTCTTCTCCGGCATTGGCGATAATATACTTATTGTCCGAATCCAACAAGAGCTCACTTACATCACCAAAACGGGTATATGTCCCAGTCAGATCCCGCCATTTTGGATCGGTGGAAACAGTTGAATAATCAAACCAGTGTGGTCCGTAGCGTCCCCCTTTTCTGAACAACCGAGAGAATCCCCTGTAATGGTGATCTGCTTCAGCTGGAACCAGCTGAGTTGTCTGCAAAGGAGCTTTAGAATGGCTTTCTGCAAAGAAAACATAATCCCAGTAGATTTCCATATTCGTACAGATCCGGATTCGATGATCGTCTGATAAATATTTGCCCGATAAATCTGCAATTATAGTTTTATTTTTCCCTTCAGGAAAACCCAGGTTTTCAATAACAGTTTCCCATTCACCTTTTTTATTTACTACCTGCAAGTATGGATGAATGAGTTTTGTTTTTTCAGATTGAGAAATGGCTTTGTTGATACTTGCATCGGTTGGGAATATCCAGCCATTCATAAACAGCTGCAAATTGTGAGTTTGTGAAAGACTTCCCGGATCAAGAATAAGTTCCCTTTTATCCGTAATGCCCTGATATTCAGATTTTATAAAGTTACTGATATAGTTGTTGTCCTTTTCCAGTATATATTCTAACATGTCATTTCCTTTACCATCTTTTGCTGAAACAGGAAATTGTTTCTGAGATACAGAATATACCCGGTACTCAGGATAGGGGGGAGGTGAAAACTTTTCATCCACGAAAACCTCAATAGAATCGGGATGGTCAAGTACTACCAACTCAGCCTCATCAAAATAGATCGTTTCCCATAATTCTTCAGTTACCTGTAAGGAGTACTTTCCATCTCTGGGTTTCAAGTATTCGCCAGGTATTTTCAAATATTCTTTTGAAGCATCAGCAAAAGCATATTCAGTTGTTCCTCCCATTATCCCTAAAGGCATTCCGAGTGCACTGCGCCACATGATATCCTTAACAAAGACATATTCGGTTCCATTCCAGGTATAAAGAAATGGACAGGAACCTTTCAATTGCTGTTCTTCTATCAGATCCTGATCACTTCGGGGTGAGAATATGTTCTGAGGAGTTCCATTGGTCCATAAGATTCGAACCACATCAGCAGTTTCACGATTGGCAAGCCCGAACTGAATAGAGGGTTCCGTAACCACTTTCATCTGGTAAAGGTCGTCGGCCCGAATTTCAACCTTGGCGCCAATACCATAATAATTGTTTTTACCACTTCCTGATCTAACTCCAACCAGTTGTATCTTAATGCTCTGGTTTGTATTTCCTCCATCGTTTCGGAGTAAACGAACTCCTCCGGATAATCCAGCCATGAAAATATCGAGGTCACCATCTTTATTGTAATCAGCCACAGCAAATTGTCGGCCTTCCATAAGATCCTCGGGCAACAGATGACTAACATCTTTAAACTCACTTGGACCATCATTATGAAAAAGAAAAACACCTCTTCCATCCTTGAGGGTTGACTCTCCCGCAACCAGGATATCCAGGTAACCATCGTTATCAAAATCAAAAAATGTAGCATCGTAGCCGATTACATCTTTAAGAGCTTCAAATGATTTGCTTGCCTGCTTATCTTTCTCAAAGGTTCCATTGCCCTTATTTTTATACAATTGATGAGATCCACCATCCAGGCCTGTTATAAAAATATCCAGGAAGCCATCATTGTTATAATCGCCTGCAGTAACGGCTCCGGATTTTCCATTGCTTTCCAATCCGCAATCGGAGGTAATATCCTTAAATTTCCCTTCTCGCTGGTTTGAGTACAAAACATTGCTTGCATCCTCATGTACCACAAAGAGATCAATATCCCCATCATCATCAAAATCTCCAAAACAAGCATCTCGACTTTTGGCTTCTTTGCCTGTTATTCCGCTTTGTATTGCAAGTTCCGTAAATGTATCATCAGAATTATTTCTGAATAATTGATTGACCCCTGCTTTGGCTAAGAATATATCCAAATCACCTTCGTGGTCCATATCAAAAAACAGAGCCATGTTTCCACCCGGAGATCCCTTCAGCTTAGCTTTAGCAGTAATGTCCTCGAACAATCCTTCACTGGCATTTTTATACAGCAGGTTTGATTCCTCCTTCACAATAAAAAGGTCAAGAAATCCATCGTTATCATAATCAGCAAAAGTGGCGAAAGTTTCATTGCCGGAGTGCTTTATGCCTACTTCACTGGAAACATCGGAAAACATTCCCAGATCACTCTTAAATAAATAATGCTTGTATTTTGATTCTTCTGCTGAATAACTTCCCAAATACAAATCATCTTCACCGTTGCGGTCAAAATCTGCAAGTGCCAGATGAGCAACTGGACCCTGATTTCCTGTTGAGCCAGGATTGGAATTTAATCCCAAATCCAGTCCGGCAGAAGCTGTTACATCAGTAAATCGTATGGCATCAAGAATTGATTCACCTTCCGGGATAAACATTTTTGCTGTTTTATTAAATGTAAATACCGGAACTCCCATAGAGGAGCCTCCTGAACCTTTAAGTTCGGTAACACCCGATTGATATGGGTTGGTGAGTTTTAGGAAGTTGTGGAATATGAGAAAATTAGTCAATGCCTCCTCATTGTTAGAAGCCTGTAAAGATTCGAGGGCCTTATTATAATAACCAAGAGCATCCTCTGAGAATTCAGGGTACAATCTTCTTATCTCTTCTAAATGCATCAGTGCTTCATCGTTATTTCCGGTCCGGAGCAATGCTTCAATCAGGTTTAAGCGGGGAACAATGTTGGCGGGAGCTATTTCTACGATTTTTGTTAAATAATCTTCTCTTTTGAGAATAGAATTCTTATCAGATGAGCTTCCAAACGCTTCGGCAAGTGCAAATAATGTTTGAACATGATCAGGGGCGATTTCATTTGCTTTTTCCAACTCTTGTATAGCTTTTCCAGGTTCTTTATCCAACTCATATACTTTTGCCAGATTTAATCTAATATTCGGATCATCGGGGTCTAATTCAATCCCTTTTTTTAATCGTTCTTTTGCTTCAAGGTATTTCCCCATTCTTAGATAAACCAGGCCCAAATTTGCATATCCAATTGCCTCATCAGGAACAAGTTTTATTAGCTTTAAAAACTCTGATTCTGCCTCATCCAGTTTATTTTCTTCAAGATATGCCAGTCCAAGAGTCCTGGTAGTAATTATATTTTCAGAATCATTCTGACCTGATTCTGCATTTTTTTTATTTTGGCTGGTACTTCCTTTCTCTCCACAATTCTGAAGCAGGATTGTGAATACTAAAAGGAGTATAAAAAGAAATCTTACTTGCATAATTGAATTAATTCTTTCGAAATTTGAGTTTAAAAAGCAAAACAATAAGCATTATAATGCTTTGAAAATTAGAGTGATAAGATAAAATGTGTTGCGGTCGTGCAACGGATTAAAGATAGGAATAATATTTAAGACAAAGATTTTTAAAAAATCCTTCAATTATAAAAATCATACAATTTCATTATCCAAAATAATATCAGCAGTGATATGTACGGCTGCTCTTACTACAGCACTGCATTTTTCAGTGGCACCTGCTTCCTGGAACTTTGCCAGTTCATCGGGGTCAGACAAATGATAACATCGGCCATAAGTGGATTTCTGAATTTCATGGCACATGGTGCTTCCATATTCTTGCTCAAAAAGTTTGCAGAATTTTCCAGCTGGTATCAATGAATTGCGATAAGCCTTAAAATCGTTCAGCCTGTCTTCACCACGTCCGTATATCAGCCCTATAGCCATGATTGATCCGGTGACTGTCCCACAGGTTTCTCCTCTTTCCGCAATGCCCGGCATAGCAGTGAGTGCTTTCACTATTCCACCATCCTCGAGTCCAAACTGCTCCTTAAGTGCTAAGAAAGTGCTCTGGGCACAATTATTTGAAATTTCCATGTATTTGTTAACTTTTTGATCAAGGAGTTGCATGACTAACTTTCTGGGCATTTCCCTGTTTAGCGCAATTTCATCTTCGGCAATAGCTTTGCTTGAATTGTCAGCTTCATGTATATTTTCACTATCGTTTTCTAAATTACAAGCTGGCAGGGCAGCGGCCCCAATACCTGCTGCAGTTAGTGCTATGAAATCACGTCGTTTATATTTTTTCATTTCATATCTTTTTATGAAAACCATAAATCTCAATTAAAATCATCCCGCAATTATATTGAATAAAAATACCCATTATCTGTCTAATTTAAAAAAGCTTCTGCTCTATTTATTTAATTCAATGTGAATTTCATTTCAAAATATTGGAACAAATCTCACACTATTTACAAAGTAATAATTCCATTTTTTTTGTAAATTCGCCGCTTCATATAGAAAAGAATACCCTTAAACCAGATAATTTGAGAACAAGTGTATATTTTATATTACCTGAGGAAGGTAATACTTTTAATGATCAACTTCTAAATTGTTTTAAACAGCTTAAACAACTTTCTGGTGATACAACTTCATCTGGCATTGTCGCATTAACATTTTTTATCAGAGCTGAGGACAATCCACAATACCGGGAGTATAAGGAAACCATTTTTTCTGTTGTTCAATCACAATATAAGAATGTATACCCAGCTGTTGCCTGCGTTGCCCAGGCCCCGGAAAATGGGAATTTTTTGGGACTTGAGGTTTTTCTGGAGCATAATATATCCGGTAAAGTAATTTATAAGCAGATCGAGGATGTACCATATGTTGTAATTGAGCACAAAGATTTCAAAGAAATTTATGCATTGGGTTTAACGGGTATATTGAAGGGCGATGTATATGAAAATTCCAATTCGGCATTTTCTTTAATGGAAAAAATACTGGTCTCCGAGAATATGGATTTTTCTGACGTTGTGCGCCAATGGAATTATATTGAGAATATTACACATATCCCTGATAAGAAACAAAACTTACAGCATTACCAGATATTTAATGATGTTCGATCGAAATATTACGGTAAGGCTAATTTTAAAAATGGATATCCTTCGGCAACAGGTATTGGCAGTGATGAAGGTGGAGTAATTATAAACTTTATAGCTCTGGCAGGTTCCTCAGATATTCAAATTTCGCCTTTGATGAATCCCGGTCAGATTGATGCCCACAAATATTCGCAGAAAGTTCTTGTTGGGAGTGGTGTTTTTGTAGAGGATGAGAAGTCGTGTCCGAAGTTTGAGCGTGGAAAAATAGTTTTCACGCATAAAGGATATAAAATTTATATATCAGGGACCGCCTCAATAATTGGAGAAGAAACTGTACATCCAACTGATGTAGAAAAGCAAACTGTAACAACCATCAACAATATTAAAAATCTGACTAAACCTGAAAATTTATCTGAGTTTTCCGCTGTATCACCTGTTAAGGACTTTGAATACTCATATGTACGGGCCTATGTGAAGCATAAGAAGGACATTGACATTGTAAAAAGAACCTGTGAAAAGCACTTCCAGAGTAAATGTTTTCAATATCTGGTTGCTGATATTTGCAGATCTGACCTGTTGGTTGAAATTGAAGCACTAATTGAATCATAACCTGAATGTATGCCAATTTATTTGTCAGACCCACTAATTCAGATTTTCCAACCTTTATAATAGTAGACCCAGGAATTTAAGTAATACTTGATTTTTGTCATTCTAAATAAGGCTTTATATCAAATTTTTTTTAAAATTGTTGTAATAATTCTGTATCTTGCGTTGATCAAAAACCCCTTGATCTGACTTATTTATTTGTAAAAATTTGAATTATAAATATTTAGCTTTTTTTGTCAGACTGATAAAAATCATCATTTTGTAAAAAGCAAATAAGTTATTTTAACCAAGTTTTATTAGAAATTAACCCTGTTTTTAAATAAGTAGTTTAGAATTTCAAACTATTTATATATCTTAGTTTTTATTTTGTATATTTATTTAGATTATGTAAGCATAAGAAGGAATGCATAATCGACTAAATATTAGCTTGTAACCTAATTATTAACTTAAATTTCATTTTATGAAAAAGCGTTATTTTGTTGCCTTTTTGCTAATTTTTGCAATGGTAGGCAGCGTTTTTGCGCAGGAGCGTACTATTACAGGTACAGTTACTTCTGCGGATGATGGTTTGGAGCTTCCGGGAGTAAACGTCCTGATTCCTGGTACCCAACTGGGTACAATTACAGACGTTTCTGGAAAGTATACTCTTAATGTTCCAGCCTCTACTACTCAGCTACAGTATTCGTTCGTTGGAATGAGGACTACGCTGGTTTCAATTGTAGGACTAAACACGGTTGACGTGGTTCTGGAATTGCAATCATCAGCTTTAGGTGAGGTAGTTATAACTTCTTTAGGTATTTCAAGGGAAAGAAAATCCCTGGGATACGCGGTTTCTGAAGTAGGTAGCGAAGACATTGCTACTGCAAAGGAAACCAATGTAATAAACTCACTATCCGGTAGGGTATCTGGTGTAAACATTACCCAATCAACCTCCGGACCAGGTGGTGGTACCAGGGTTATTATCCGTGGTAACAACTCACTTTCAGGTAACAACCAGCCATTGTACGTAATTGATGGTATACCCATGGATAATTCGGGTTTTGGTGGTGCCAATGGTGGCGGAACTGGTGAATATTCACGCAGGGATGGTGGTACTGGTATTTCCGATATCAACCCTGACGATGTTGAATCTATTACTGTATTGAAAGGGCCAAATGCTGCTGCTATGTATGGTTCAAGAGCTGCCAACGGGGTGATCCTTATCACTACTAAACAAGGTAGCGTACAAAAAGGTGTGGGTGTGACATTTACTTCAAATGTAATGTTTGATTCCCCATTGTTGTTGCCAACATACCAGAATAAATATGGACAGGGTGCAGACGGAAATATGCCGAATGCCTATTCAGATCTTACAGAGCTGAAAACTCATGGTGGTTCCTGGGGTGGTGAAATGGATGGATCAAGCCAGATGTACTGGGTGGAAGATCCGCTTGGGTCAGGAAATCCTGTAATGCGTCCTTATTCAGCTCAACCAGACAATGTGAAGGATTTTTTCCAGACTGGATTTAATGCAGTTAATACGGTGGCAATTGAGGGAGGAACAGATATTGCAAATGTTCGTTTTTCCTATACCAATACCCAAAACCAGGGTATTATGGAAAATACAGGATTGACGAGGAATAATTTTAGCCTTCGTGCTCTTGTAAAACCGGCTAAATTCATAACTGTTGATTCCAAGGTAACTTATTTTTTGCAGGAAGCGTATAACAGGGCAGAACAGGGAACCCAGGGTATCATGTCATATCTATATGATATACCACGAAATGCTGCAATTGATGATTATAGGAATTATCAAAACCCGGTGAATTATGCCGCTGTTTCTCATGCTACTTTAGGACAGAACCCATACTGGACCTTATACAATGATGTGCTAGATGACAATCGGACCAGAATACAGGGGTTTGTGAAGGTGAATTTTGATATAACCGACTGGTTCTCCTTATTTGTTAGAACAGGAGTAGACCAGGTTAGTCAGAGCTTTGAGCGTATAGATCAATATGGTCACTGGTATAATCCCGAAGGGTTTTTCAATTATTCAACGAATGCTATCAGGGAGACCAATTCTGATATTCTTCTTATGTTTAAGAAACCTATAAGCGATGATTTTAATTTCACTGCCAATTTGGGAGCGAATGCCATGCACAATACCTATACAGCTCAGGGTGTAAGTGGTGCACGTTTTAGAATACCTACTAAACCAACCACTTCAAGTGCAGACGAAGTAAATCCAAGTTATACTCCATTGCGTGAAAAGAAAATTCACTCCATATATGGATCAGCATCATTTTCATTTCGCAATTTTATTTATCTGGATCTTACAGGACGTAACGACTGGTCCTCAACTCTACCTGAGCAAAACTGGTCATATTTCTATCCATCAGTAAGTTTAGCAGTATTGTTGAATGAGTTTATTGATCCGAACAGGAATGTACTGGATTACCTTAAAGTAAGAGGAAGCTGGGCACAGGTGGGTAGTGATACATCGCCTTACCAGCTGGATATAGCCTATAATATTAACTCTAAAGAGGGTTCCTATTTAGGTAAAACTGTGTTGAGCAGGCCAGGTGTCAGGTTAAATCCTGATCTTAAACCAGAGAGAACTTCTTCATTGGAATTTGGCGCAGAATTCAGAATGTTTAACAGCAGGCTCTATGGTGATCTCTCTTACTACAGTATTTCAACTACAGACCTTATTATGGATGTACCGGTTTCAGCATCTACTGGTTATTCTAGTTTTAGAAGCAATGTTGGTGAGGTGACAAATAAAGGTTTTGAATTTATGTTTGGAGGTACTCCGGTACAGACCAGTAACTTTAGCTGGGATATCTCCCTGAATATGGGGCATAATAAAAACGAACTTGTTGAACTCACTGAAGATCTCACTGGATACACATTTACATCTACTAATAATGGTATTTTGTATGTCGAAGCGACTGTTAAGGGTGGTTATGGTGATATTTATGGAACTGTTTGGGATAAAACAGATGATGGTAGATACATTGTGGATGCTACAGGTAGACCCCAGGCCAGTTCTGATAAAAAATTGTTGGGAAATTACCAGCCTGATTGGATTGGTGGATTAAATAATAGTTTCACATTTGGAGACCTGAGATTGAACTTCTTAATTGACGGTAGATTTGGTGGTCAGCTATATTCAGGTTCAGATGCCGGACTGCAGAGTAGCGGCGTTATAGATTATACTGTTGACAGGGAATCACGTGTATTGGATGCCGTGGTAAATACAGGTACTGTGGAAGCTCCAATTTGGGAACCAAATACGGTGGAAATTACCGGACAACAATACCATGGTGGAATGGCAGGTATAGCTGAGACCCACATATATGATCAGACAAGCATCAGGCTTAGGGAATTATCCTTGATGTATACATTTAAATTTGGTGGAAATGTTGTTCAGGACCTTACTCTTGGGTTGGTAGGAAGAAATCTTTTCTTCCTGTATAACTCCATGGACAACTTTGATCCTGAATCATCGTTCAGTACAAGTAACTTCTCACAGGGTGTGCTGTGGTACAACCTGCCCACTACCCGGAGTATCGGGTTTAACGTAAATGTAAGATTCTAAACTAAACAGAAAGATAAGATCATGAAAACAATAAAAATTATATTTATAGGCTTAGTTCTTGCATTCGGATTATTTTCCTGTACAAAAGATTTTGTAGAGATTAACACGAATCCGAATGCTATTACTTCGGATGAAGCCAGTGCGCGGTATTTTATTACAAATCCGCAATACAAACTGTATGCACCCGACCGTTATCCATATTGGAGGGCGCATTTAATACATGTTGACAGGTATGCAGGTCACTTCACTTTCGGTCATCATGGATCATGGTGGAGCGATGAACTGGGTTATACATACAGTCCTTCTTATACCGATGCTGCCTGGGGATTCCTGCAAGGTTATTTAGGTCAATTGGATAACTTTATGAAACTCACTGGCCCTGAAGGGGATTTTGAGAATCCGCTGATGTATGCCGTTGGGCAGATCATGGAAGGATTATACTTCCAGATGTTTACCGATGTATTTGGTGAATTACCTTATACTGAAGCAGCTGATCCTAATGTTAACCTGCCTAAATTTGATACACAATATGAGATTTATTCGGGTATCATTGCTGAGCTCGATGCTGCAATGACAACTATTGGAGCCAACACAACCACTGGTAATGGCGTGGAAGACCTTGGGGATAATGACCTCTATTGCAATGGAGATCTACAAAAGTGGAAGAAACTGGCAAATACCCTGAAACTTAGAATTGCCACCCGTGCATACGGTGCTACAGGTGCTGATTTTGCAGCTGGTGCAATAACCTCTGCTCTGGGAGCTCCGCTTCTTGAGGCCGGTGATGATATTATGCTGGATAAGGACTCTGAGATCTCACAATGGAATGCATCCGCCTATGGTGATGTATGGTGGAACTTTGGTGGATTGGGTTCAAAGTGGAGCGTCGGTCAGACTTTGATCAATTATATGCTCAAAAATAATGATCCACGCCTTTCGCAGTATGCTACAATGGCTGAAGGTACTACCATAACATTTAACAGACCAGTTGAGGCGGATAATCCTGAGGGTTATGCTAATTTTGAGAAAAGAACAAGCTTCATTGCACATGCTATCAATGAAGCTATTGATTTACAAGGCGGTGATACTTCAACTGTATTTTCTCTGGCTGGAGATTTAAGTACTGCTACTTTTACTGTACCAGGTGATATGTATTACATAGGACAGCCTACACGGTTGAATGGCCAGATTAAAGGCTATGCGAGAGCTGAGTTTTTCAGTGATCCTGCAGAGCCTGTTATCCAGCAAAAGAATAAAGGTCTGCCCGTACGTGATGAACTGATCATGTCAGCGGCTGAATCTTATTTCCTGCAGGCTCAAGCTGCATTGAATGGTTTGGGCGGGGATGCACAGTCATTGTACGAGATGGGAGTAACAGAAGCTATGAAACTCTGGGGTGTAAGTGATGGAGACATTGCTACCTACCTGGCCAGTGGTGCTGACATGACAACAGCTACTCTGGAGAACGTTGCACTTCAACGTTGGATTGCTTGTTATACCGATGGTTTTGAAGCATGGTCAATTGTACGGAAATCAGGTTATCCTGCAGAACTAGCTGCTGGAGTTTCTGACCTTGATATTTTCGGTCTTGGAGATGCTGGTTTGAATGGTGCCTTTCCTTCAAGGTTGAAGTATGGCGGCGGGGCTTACAGTACCAATGGTGACAATCTTCAAATAGCCATTGATCGCCAGGGACCAGACGAACAAGGTACACAACTTTGGTGGGCTAAGTAATAGCTAACTATTATAATACTAAGAAAACCGTTCCATGTGGAGCGGTTTTTTTATGCTTTTAACACAGGGTAAGGTAGTCACCTTGAGACTACGGCGTGAGCTCAGTCGAACGCCTGTCGAAATATAGACGGAACCAATACTAAAATTACAATTTCCATTACCTTATGAGATTATTCAGTCTAGTCTTCGACAGTCCTCCAGACCGGGGTCAGACTGACTGTCGCAATGTAGTCACCTTGAGCTTTGATGGCGAAGACATCAATTAGTCGAAAGGTAGACGGAAACAGAAAATTGAATGTCCATTACTATAGGACATTATTCAGTCTAGTCGTCCCTGCCTGCCGGCAGGCAGGGACAGTCCTCCAAACAGGACCAGTATCAATAATTGCAATTTTCATAACTTTTTGACATTATTCAGTCTAGTCTTCGACAGTCCTCCAGACCGGGGTCAGACTGACTGTCGCAATGTAGTCACCTTGAACCTGAGACTATCTAAAAACATGACCTCCTGAAAACTCAGTCTAGTCTTCGACGGGGTCAGACTGACTGTCGCAATGTAGTCACCTTGAGCTTTGATGGCGAAGACATCAATTAGTCGAAAGGTAGACGGAATCCACAATTTCTAATACTATTTCCCTTGATTATTTTTTGCGAATTTGACGAGCCTTTCCCAATCTCGATCTATCAAAGCTTCTTTTTTGCGCCTGCTCCATCCTTTTATTTGTTTTTCCACCTGAAAGGCACTAAGCGGATCAGTAAAGGTTTCATAAAACATAAGTTCCACCGGCCTTCGCCGAAAAGTAAAGGATTTGGGATTCAATCCAGCATTATGTTCCTGAATGCGTCTGGTAAGGTCATTTGTTACTCCAGTATAATACAGCCCATCGGAACATTTGACAATATATACATAAAACTCTCTCAATCTTTAGCCTTATTTTTAGCAAAATTAGAGTTTTTAATTGAACCAAGGTGTTTTAATTTCAGTCTAGTCTTCCCTGCCTGCTTTTAGATTTGGAGTTTATTTATTTATTTGGTTTTTTACAAGAAAGAATGGGGTGAACTAACCTGTCTGCCAGGTTTTTAGACCTAATGTCGGTATTAGTCCCCATTCTTTCTCATTGTTGCCAAGAACCATTTAGAATTTTAGGTTTTTAGGCCTAATAAAAGTTTTAGTTTAAGCAACTTAAATGTAAAGTTATGAATTTTAAAGAAACTATCGGAATCGATGTGAGCAAATCCACTATCGATGTTCGCTTACACTGCAAAAATCTCATAAACGAATTTGCGAACAATCAATCTGGTTATAAACGATTAATTCAATGGGTATTATCCAGTACCAAACTTAAGAAGGATACTGTTTTGTTTGCTTTTGAGCACACTGGTTTGTATTCTTATCGTTTAAGCGTGTATCTGACGGAAGATAAGTTCAGGTATATTTTGATACCTGGACTGGAGCTACGTCGGTCTATGGGCATTGCAAGAGGCAAGGATGATCAAATTGATGCGGGTAAAATTGCTTTGTATGCCTATAGAAGGAAGGATGAGATAACTCCATATGAGCTCCCTTCGAACGAAATTACAAAGATTAAGCGTCTTCTTTCTTTGCGAGAAAGACTGGTCAAGCAAAAAGCAGGATACGAAGTCACCTTAAAGGAGAATAAGCAGTTTATTAGGAAAAATGATAATCTGGTATTATTTAAGGTATTGGAGAAAATGATTGTTGAGCTTAAAAAGCAAATAGACATCCTTAATCAAGAGTTAAGCAATCATATCTCTAATGATGATCATCTGAAAAAGATATATGAACTAATCACAAGTATCAAAGGGATCGGACCACAGACAGCCTTGTTTATGATTGCATTCACCAATGGATTTACTCGTTTTGAGAATTGGAGAAAATTTGCATGTTACTCTGGAATAGCTCCATTTCCGCATCAGTCAGGAATAAGTATTAAAGGCCGAACAAAGGTTAGTCACTTAGCAAATAAGAAAATGAAATCATTGCTAAGTTCCTGTGCATCAACTGCTATACTTTGTAATCCAGAGATGAAGCAATATTATGAGCGAAGATTAGCAGAAGGGAAAAACAAAATGTGTGTTCTAAACAATATAAGAAACAAGCTATTAGCTAGGATCTTTGCTGTAATAAATAGAGGCACTCCTTATGTGAATACTCTGGGTTATATTAATTAGTTAATAAAAGAGTTGGAAAATCCTTAGAATACCGGCAGGCAGCGAAGGGTAGACGGTACCAGAACTACTCGTAACGAAGTGAATCGGCGGGGTTGGAGTTAGCAGCTCTAATAGAATGTATACTAATAGTTACCAAGGCAATAAAAAGAGCTATACCTCCGGCAAGAAGGAAGATCCAAATAGAAATATCGGTTTTATAAGCAAAGTTCAAAAGCCACTTTTTCATAAATAGAAATCCTGCAGGAATGGCAAGTATAAACGCTATAAGAACCAACTTCGTGAAATCATAGGAGAGAAGACCAACTATTTTTGAAACAGAAGCTCCCATTACCTTTCTAACTCCAATTTCCTTTATTCTTTTGGTGGCAGTATAGGCAGCAAGTCCGAATAAACCAACACAGGCAATTAAAATAGCGAGGAGAGAAAATATGCCAAAAATATTGCTGGTGATTTGTTCATTTTTATACATATTGTATATATTCTCTTCGAGATAAGTGTACGAAACAGGTTGATCCGGAACGAACTCCAGCCATTTCTTTTCAATGTGTTCAAGAGTATTGGCAGTATTTGATTCTTTCAGTTTTACAGAAATTATCCCAATAAACGGGAATGGACCCTGGTCGCTCCACAGTACAAATGATTTGATATCATCATGCAAGGAGTTGTAGTGGAAATCCTTCACAATACCAATAACTGTGAACATACGTGTTGGTTCATCTCCATCTCCCGGATTATAAAGCTGTGCACCAATTGGTTTCTCAAGTTTAAATTCATTTACAGCCGATTCATTTATAATCAGGGAAAGAGAATCATTAAACTCCTTTGAGAAACTTCTACCCTCAATTAATTCCAGGTTCATCGTCTCCAAAAATGTCTCGTCTATGGTCATTCCCCGTGAAGTAATTACTTCGGAATTCTTTGCTTTTGTCTGGAAAAATATACCTGGATAATAACCTCCACTAATTTCGGTGCTTGATCCCCCAACTGAAATAATATCGGGATTCTTAAGAAGTTCACTTATAAAAGCATCCCGTTGACCCTGCAGGCTCCCAGCTCGTTGAATTAGTATGGTATTTTCCTTATCAAAACCCATATCTGTATTCTTCAGATAGTTCATCTGTTTTATTATAAGAAGGGTAACCGCTATAAGTACAATTGAAACCCAGAATTGAAATACAACCAGAGCATTTCTTAGGAACCTCCCTTTGCCAGTGGATGCAAATTTCCCTTTCAATACCAGAGAAGGAACAAATGATGATAGAACAAAAGCAGGATAGCTACCAGCCAGAACACCGATAATTATACCCAATGTCAATAAAAGCGGCAGTATCAACCAGTTGTTGAAGTATTCTATTTGCAATGTTTTCCCTGCCAGCTGATTAAATTGAGGCAGGAAAATCTCCACAAGCAGCACAGCCAATAGAAGACTAATAAAAGTTATAACCACAGATTCGACAAGAAACTGAATCATTAACTGTGATTTCCTTGAACCAACTAGCTTTCGAAGACCAACCTCCCTTGCCCTTTCAGTAGATTTTGCAGTGGATAGGTTCATGAAATTGATACTGGCAATAATTACAAGAAACAAGGCAATTCCTGCTAATATCAAAACGTATGTCTTATTTGCGTTGGGTCTTATCTCATTCTCCAGATGTGATGTGAGGTGTATAGAAGTAAGTGGTTGCAGATAATAATCGTATCCGTTACCTGCATTTGTATATTCTTCAAAACTAACTCCAAGTCGAGTCTCAATTTGTCCTGCTGCATACTTTTCAACCAGAGCAGGTAGTTTGCTTTCAACTGTTTTTACCAGTGCGTCTTTATTTAACTTGACGTAAGTAAAAACTGAGAAGGAAGTATAGTTTGGAGCTTGATCAAGGCCGGTTGCTTTTATGCTGGCGATGATGTCAAATTTCATGTGGGAGTTGTCGGGAATATCTTTGAATACTCCGGTTACCACAAGTTCATTTCCCTGTGCTTCAAGGTTTTTACCAATGGCTACCTCATCCCCAAAATACTTCTTTGCGGTGGATTCTGAAAGCAGGATTCCGTTTGGAATAGACAAAACCTTCTCAGGATCACCTGAAAGAAGTGGAATGCTGAAGATGTTGAAGAAATTGGAATCGGCAAAACAGAAATATCTTTCCTTAAATGATTTTTCGCCATAATTCATAATAAATTCTCCGCCAGCCCCCATTATCCTGGTAACATCAACCACTTCTGGAATATCATTAACCATGGCTTCCCCAATAGAATATGGGATGATTGCATAGGAAACCATATTCTCAGGGTATTTCCGGTCAAGAACTACCCGGTATATTTCATTTTTGTTCTCGAAAAACTGATCATATGAAAGATCATCCTGAATGTCAAGTATAATCAAAAATGAACAGGCAATGCCAATGGATAATCCAAGGATATTAATAATAGAGAATAGTTTGTTTCTGAAGATTGATCGGATGGCAGATATAAAATAACTTCTAAGCATAATGTTGGCTATTTTATTAGTATAAAGAGAATTGGCATCCCTAAATTATTGGTCTATCAATAAGTAAAAGTAATAATTCCTGGAAGATTTAAAAGAGGGAAGATTTGATACTGCAAAGTATAATTATTTTTCTGCTTAAGTACGAGTGAAAGTTTTGGTGGGAGTAATGCTGAAAATATAAATACAAGATCTTATTATGAAATAGATCTAAAAAAGATGACCAGACTAATACATTTTATTGATCATAATGCCCCAGGCATCACGGTCTTTCATGGTAAATTGTAATTCACCACCCTGGTGGGTCTTTAAAGTGATTCCTTTTGGAGAGAACACTCCATTCTTAAAATAGAATATCTCTTTTATTTGGTTGAATAAAATTTCAAGATTGAATTTATTTTCTTTTTCAGTAACAGTTTTAAAGTAAATCCGCTGATTTGTAAGGATTAACTTTCCGTTTATTTTGTCCTGATCGTTTAAATGAATAGAGTTAGTAGCCTTAATAACTAATTCATTTTCCTTAAGATTAACTTTCATGAATTTTTCCGCTTGCGTTTCTAAAACTAGTTTGCTAGGTTTGGTCTTTTAACCGTCATTCATAATATAAGACGTTTGAAAAGTTAATTCGTTGCACCAAATTAATATTTTATTTAATTTGATATAGTTTAATAAAAAACTGATTTTGAAATGAGAGGCCAGAAACAATTATATGAGGTTTTTAATTCCCTGAATATTGATTTTGAATATTACGAACATCCTCCGGTACCTACTGTGGAAGAGGCAATTAAATACTGGAAGGGGATGGATTCTACCAAATGTAAAAACCTGTTCTTCAGGAATCATAAGGGCAATAAACATTACCTGGTAATTCTTGAGCACAGCCAGAACTTGAGAATAAAGGATCTTGAAAGCCGACTGAAGCAGGGCAAAATTAGTTTTGCATCAGAACAGAGACTTTCAAAATTCCTGGGCATAACACCCGGCTCTGTGACTCCTTTTGGCCTTATAAACGATTCAGAGAACCACGTCCATGTTTTTCTGGATGAAAACCTGAAGAAAAGCGAAAAGATAAGTTTCCACCCTAATATTAACAGTGCATCCATTGTAGTTTCATTTGATGATTTCATAAAGTATATGAACTGGGTGGGTAACTCTTATGAATTCATCGAATTGTATTGAATAGTTATGTTAACGTTATTGGAAATGTGGATTTTAACAATTAATCTTGGTTTATATTGTAAGTATAATTTGAACAATATGGGACTTTTTGAAACCAATTGAAACAACCTGAAACTATTTGAAACAACATGAAACCATTTGAAACAACATGAAACCATTTGAAACAACATGAAACCATATATTTGAGAATATTTTAATAAATAAATTTGAAATGAAAAGTATTAATTCAGCAGTAGAATTGCGCAATGGAGTAGAAATGCCGGTCCTGGGATTGGGTGTTTTTCAGTCTAAAGATGGAGAAGAAGTAGTAAATGCAATACATTCAGCTCTGGATGTCGGATATAGAAGTATTGACACAGCTTCGATATATGGAAATGAAAAAGGTGTGGGCGCTGCAATTGAAAGCTGTGGAGTGCCCCGTTCAGATATTTTTGTTACTTCAAAAGTGTGGAATGCCGATCAGGGCTATAAGCAAACACTCAAAGCTTATGAAGAAAGTTTAAACAGACTTAAGCTCGATTACCTGGATCTTTACTTAATTCACTGGCCGGTAAAAGGTTTGTATTTAGAAACCTGGAATGCTTTTGAGGATTTATACAATGCTGGGAAAGTAAGATCTATTGGGGTGAGCAATTTTCTGGTTTCTCATCTTGATGATCTGACCAAAGACTGCAGAATTATTCCAATGGTCAACCAGATAGAGTTTCACCCCTACCTCGTGCAGCAGCCTCTCATCGATTACTGTAAATCGAAAGAAATTGTACCTGAAGCCTGGAGCCCAATTATGAAAGGAAAAGCAGGGGAGGTTCCTGTTTTGAATGAAATAGCTGCCAGGTATGGAAAAACCGCTGAGCAGGTTGTTTTAAGATGGGATTTACAGAAGGGTGTGGTTACCATTCCCAAATCAGTTAAGCCTGAGAGAATTAGAGCCAACTCGGAAATATTCGATTTTAAGTTGAGTAATGGAGAGATAAATCAAATTGATAAGTTAGATCAAAACAAACGATTCGGACCAGACCCTGCAAATTTTAATTTCTAAGTGAAATTAAAGTTTGTTTAGGTGGACCATTTTAATGGCAGTAATGGCTGCTTCATCTCCTTTGTTTCCATGCTTTCCACCAGCACGGTCAGTAGCCTGCTCTTGGTTGTCAGTAGTAAGTACACCAAATACAAAAGGAATTTCGTAATCGAGATTTAACTCAGTAATTCCATGAGTGACCCCCTGGCTTATATAATCAAAATGCGGTGTTTCTCCCCTGATGATGCATCCAAGGCATATAACGGCATCCAGTTCTTCCTTTTCGGCCAGAACTCTTGATCCGAAGGTTAGTTCAAAACTACCTGGAACATGCAGCAGAATAATATTCTCATCAATTACTCCATGCTTATGCAGTGTATTTACAGCTCCCTCAAGCAGGGCATTTGTTATTGATTCATTCCATTCTGACACTACAATACCAAATCGCATTTGCCGGGCGTTTGGAATATCCTCTGAATTATAGGATGAGAGATTTTTTAAGTTTGTTGCCATCTTAGTTAAAAATAGTGATAAAAAAATCCCCATGACGGGGATCTGTTAGAACTTACTCCTTAATTTGCATTTTGGCGTTTGCAATGAATTTGTCTATGTCTTGTGCCTCAGAGCTCTCGGGGAAATCCTTTTTGATAATTTCATACACACCCAAAGCCTTTTTATATTCATTCCGGTATTCATAGAGCTGACCGGCTTTCATATAATAAATGGGGGAGGTAAAATCATTTTTTTGCTGTTTCGCTGCTTTAAGATACATACTAAGAGCATCCTTTTCCTTTCCCAGTTCCAGAAATGCATCGCCAATTGCACCTGTTGCAACGCTGGATACCATTTCATCTTTTGAATCAAAATCTTTCAGATAGTCAATGGCATCCTCAAATTCTCCAAGATGTAAAAATGAAACTCCAGCATAATAATTAGAGAGGTTAGCGGATTTGGTAATCCCATACTCATCAATGATCTCAATAAATCCCATATTGTTACCGTCACCATAGAGTGCAAGGTTAAATGAATCAGCCTCAAAATACTGTTCAGCTATATACATCTGTGATTGAGCTTCAACCTCCTTAGGTCCAACAATATATCTTTTATACAATGTAAAGCCAACAACAATTACAGTTATTGCCAGGACAATAATGGTTAAGCTTTTTTGATTCTCTTCAATATATCTTTCTGTGCGACTGAGAGCATGTTCAACACCTTCAATTCTCTTCTCAGCAACATCAACTTTCTTCTTTGCCATTTTTTAACGTTTCTCTAATGTAAGTCCAAAATTTCCGCAAATGTAGGTTTTTGTTTTCTAATTTAAAATAAATCCCTCAAATTTTCTGACGAATTGAATCATATTTGAAAAATGTAAGCCCATAAAAATGTTTTTTTTGAATTGTATGTCGAACCAATCTAAATTTTTACTTTTGTATAGAAGGTAAAAACAGATATGAATATGAATCTTGAAAAACTTTCATTAGTAAATTTTAAAAATTACGATCAGGCCGATTTTGAGTTTTCTGCAAAACTTAATTGTTTTGTTGGCGATAACGGAATGGGAAAGACAAATTTGCTTGATGCTATACATTACCTTTCTCTTACAAAAAGTTATTTCACATCTATCGACAGTCTGAATATTAAATACTTTACCGATTTTTTCATGGTAAAGGGGGCTTTCAATTTCGACGATAATACCAACACTATTGCATGTTCTGTGCAGAAAAATAAAAAGAAAAAATTTAGCCGGAACAAAAAGGACTATAAAAAGCTGGCAGACCACATTGGCCTGATCCCGGTGGTAATGATCTCTCCTGCTGATTCAGCGCTGATATTGGATGGCAGTGAAATTCGACGCAAGTTCCTGGATACAGTAATTTCACAATATGATAGAAAGTATCTTGAAGACCTGATGAACTACAATAGGGCACTTCTTCAGCGAAATATTCTTCTAAAATCATTTTTTAAGGATGGTAGATTTCAACCTGAAAACCTCGAATTGTGGAATGATCAATTAATTCCTCCTGGTGAAAGAATTCATAAAAAACGAATTGAGTTTGTTTCGAATTTATTGCCAAAGTTTCAAGACTATTACAATACCATCTCTTCCTGGAAAGAAAAAGTAGGATTATCTTATAAATCACAACTTCATGACAATGATTTCCGTGATTTATTGAGGAAAAACCTAGATAAGGATGGCATTCTTCAATATACCACAGTGGGTATTCACAAAGATGACCTACAATTGGAGTTGAACAATCATCCAATTAAGAAAGGAGGTTCACAGGGACAACAAAAAACATATCTGGTAGCCTTGAAGTTTGCAAAATTCAGTTTTATGAAACAGGTAACCGGTAAGAAACCCATAATTCTTCTGGATGATATTTTCGATAAATTTGATGCTTCCAGGGTAAAGCAGATCATTCAAATTATTTCAGGTCCGGAGTTTGGACAAATTTTCATAACCGATACGCACAGAACCCGTCTTGAGGAGATCCTCCAGCAATTAAATACCGATCATAAGGTCTTTCGCATCAATCATGAGGTTTCCGAAATTGAGAATTCCTGATATTTATTAAATGAGGAGAAGTAAAACGCATACAATTGGGGAAGTCATTCGTTCCTATTTGCAAGAAACGGGCCTGGAGCTTAAGCTGAAGGAGGTTGAGTTAATTGAGAGTTGGGAAGAGATCGTTGGCAAGATGGTATCAAATCGGACCAAAAAAATTGAGATCAAGAATGGTAAAATGATTATCTATCTGAAATCCTCAGTAGTTAGAAATGAACTTATGATGCTTCGTGAATCTTTAAGAGAAGCCCTGAACAAAAAAGCAGGTGAGGAGCTAATCACAGAAATTGTTCTAAAGTAATTCTTGCAAAGTTCTCGCAATCAGCATTATCCGACTATCGAATTGCATTTGTATGACAATTGAATTTCTATTGATCTACAACTGTATTACAATTGAACAAAAATTGTCCTTCTAAAATCTTTCAAACTTTGAAAAGAAAAAATCACTTTCAATAATGGCATTTTCATCACTATCGGAGCCGTGAACTGCATTATTCTGCATTGATTCAGCATATTTCTTCCGGATTGTTCCTTCCTCCGCTTTTGAAGGATCGGTACTTCCAATGAGTAAACGAAAGTCTTCAACCGCATTTTCCTTTTCAAGCAGCATAGCCACAATAGGTCCGGAGGTCATAAATTCAACCAGGTCGTTGTAGAAAGGTCTTTCTTTGTGAACAGCATAAAAGGCCCTGGCAAGCTCCTTGTTTAAATGGGTGAATTTCATGGCTTTTATAGCAAACCCACCTTTGTTGATATCTGTAATGATTTGGCCAATATAATTGTTTTTAACCGCATCGGGTTTGATCATTGTAAAGCTTATCGATCCTGACATTGTATTAGTTTTAGTTAAAAGTTCAAAGATAGAAAATCAAAATTTCTTTCCTCATTTTCCATTCTTTTCTTTATCCATTTCCCACAAATAGATGCTTCATTTTTTCTTGGTGTGTAGATGTGGATTTTGAAATTCTATGTACTGGCAATCAATTATATGGTAAAGTTTTCTATTCATTGATCATTAATTTTTGTTCGTTCGTGTAATTTTTCCAATATCCCATGTTTATGGGATGGATATTTTATTGGTTAAAATATTGAAAATTCGTATATTGTACGATAACCAAAAATTTATCGATATGAAAAAAATTCTGAGTACCCTATTAATTCTCCTGTTTATGGGAGTGAGCTTTACAGGCTGTGAAAAAATCAAGTCCTTAGCCGATCACGAATTTGATGTTGAACTAAGTGGATATTTAGATCTTGTTGTGCAGGCGGAGGGACAATTAAAATCTTTAGATGTGGCTGGCCATATTGACGAAGAGGTGTCAATAAGTCCTAAAAGTAACCCTGACGTTTATGAATACTGGAATGAAATTAAAAGATTCGCTATTAACTCTTGTAAGCTTGTTTGTGATAATGACGGAGGTTTGGCAGGGACAGAGTTAAGAAATATCGTAGTAACTGTAGATGGTGTTGAAACAGCCGTTTTTAAAATTAATAGTTGGACTATAGAATATGGCGCAACTTATAATTTAACTGATAGTGATAGCAACTATGCAAAGCTTGTTAAGATGCTTGACGCAGGAGAGCCTTTTGATGTGAGATTTGAAGCAGACTGTGATGTTGTTGGTGCTCACTTTGGTATCGAATTTTTAGAAGATGTACATGTTACCGCAAATCCATTATAGGTGTAACTGGTTAATAATAAAGTAGGTTCTTCTTCATCAGGCATTAAGTCTTTACTATTAGATTTAGTGCCTGTTTTTTTAACAAAAATACCGCAAACATACCTGCATTTAATAAGATTTTTATAAATCTCAATATCTCCCTATTTTTCTATCTTTGTGCCACATTATAAACAGGAAGAATAGTGGAGTATATTTCAAATAAGCTTTTAGAAAATACAAAGAATGCTATTGAAGCAGCAGCTAATATAGTCATACTTACTCATATGAACCCGGATGGTGATGCCATAGGTTCATCTCTTGGATTGTACCATTTTCTAAAACTTTCAGGTAAAAGCGTAAAGGTTATCACTCCTAACTCCTATCCCAATTTTCTTCACTGGCTGCCTGGAGATGATGATGTGGTTGATTTTGATAGGAAATCGAAAAAAGCAAGCAGATTAATTGGGGAGGCTGATACATTCTTTCTCCTCGATTTCAATGAATTGAAGAGAATTGGAAAAATGGGAGAGGTCGTTTCAAAGAATAAAACGGCAACCAAAATCCTGATAGACCATCATCCCAATCCGGTTGAGAAATGTACTATAGAAATATCAGATATTCGTGTAAGTTCTACAGCTGAACTGGTATTTCATCTTCTTTCCTCGCTTGATAAAGAGTTGGTATCAGATATCAATGTAAGTGAATGCTTATTTACCGGGATAATGACAGATACAGGGTGTTTTAGTTTCAATTCTTCGCGTCCCTCCACATTTGAGGCAGTGTCTGCCTTGCTAAAATCGGGCATCAATAAAGATAAAATCTACGATAATCTTTATAACAATTTCTCTGATGACAGGATGAAATTATTGGGTTTCAGCCTGGATAAAAAAATGACGGTGATTCCAGAATATAAAACTGCCTACATAAGCCTTACCATGGAAGAGATGAAAATGTATAATTTTTCTGTTGGTGATTCCGAAGGTTTTGTAAATTTTCCACTCAGTATAAAAGGAGTTGTCTTTACTGTCCTTTTTCTTGAAAAAAAGGGATACGTGAAGTTATCACTCCGGTCTAAAGGCGATTTTCCGGCCAATGAGGTGGCAAAAAAATATTTCAATGGAGGTGGCCATAAAAATGCAGCTGGTGGAGAATCCATGCTTAGTTTGTCTGAAACAATTGAGAAATTTGAGTCAATACTACCTGAATACGCTCATTTAGTAAAGTAGGATGAAGAGACTAATCCCAATACTCATTATTAACAATATTTGTTATCTTTTCATGTAGGGGAAAAGAAGAAAAAGTACAGACTCGTTCCATCGATGATCAGTCTTTAATGGAAATCAATAAATTTTTGGTTGAGAAGGATGTAGAATTGATTCAATCCTATATCAACCGAATGAATTGGGAGATGACTGAAGATTCAACCGGGTTCTGGTATTATATTGTTGAAAGGGGCAATGGTGGAAAATTATTTAACGGAGATATAATTACAATTGATTATTCTGAAAGTTTACTTGATGGAACCTTGTGTACAACAACTGCAGGTAAAGAGCCACGAAGCTTCAAACTGGGTTATGGCGAAATTACAAGGGGCTTAGATGAGGGAATTGTACATATGCAGGTTGGTGACTCAGCCAGGTTTATTTTTCCACCCAATATGGCTTATGGATTGACAGGAGATGGAAGCCGGATACCCGCCCGGTCAGTGATCATTTGCCATGTAAGACTTCTTTCAAAACTTAAATAATTGAGGGGAGTTATTTATAATCAGATTTCTTTTTATTAGAGATTAAACAATTGGTATAGTTTTTGAAGATAAAGAGTTCAACATTAAACTAGAAAATATGAAAATTGTAAAATTTGCATACTCAATTTTAATCATTCTGGTAGTTTTTGCATTGATTGGGAATTCTTGTGTAAAAGGTACCGATCCCGCACTGGAAGAAATGAAAAGAATTGCTGAATTTTTGGATATAAATGGTATTACTGAGGATCCTAAGCCAAGTGGCCTCTATTATCTTGAAATCACAGAAGGAGATAGTTTAACGCCTGTGGCTGGCGATACAGTTGGTATTAATTTCATTCAAAGTAATATAATGGGATATGTATCAAATACGAATATTGAAGAAAAGGCAAAAGAATACAATTTATGGGATCCTTCATTTACATATGAACCACTAAGGTTTAAACTGGGTGATTCAACAATGATTGCAGGGATAAATGAGGGTGTTTCATATATGAAATTTGGTGGAGACGCTAATTTGGTTATTCCATCCAGTTTAGCTTTTGAGAATTATGAAACACTCCTTATCTATGTTGAACTGGTTGAAGTTAAAAAGAGTGAATAGATAAATCAATTTTTATGATTTTTATGAAAGAATTATTGAATTTTACAAAAGTACTTTCTTTTGTTTTCCTGGTGATACTTGCAAATTCATGTAATAAGGACGACGGCAGTGCTGAGAAATTAAGACAGGAGGCCGAAGCACTGGAAGCATATCTTATAGATAATAATATAACCACTGAACCTCAACCAAGTGGTCTTTATTATATTGAAACACTGGCTGGTGCAGGTAGTGCTCCAACATATGGGCAACGAGTACATGTTCATTATACTGGAAAACTTCTGAATGGTTCTGTTTTTGATTCCTCTGAAGGCAAGTTACCATTTGATTTTCCATTGGGATTAGGGTATGTTATTGCAGGTTGGGATGAAGGCATTGCATTGATGAAAGAAGGAGGAAAAGCAACACTTATTATTCCCTCAACGCTGGGTTATGGTTCTTCCGGAAAAGGTTCTATTGCGCCATACTCCACCCTGGTTTTTGATGTAGAACTAGTTGATATTGGAATGTAGAAATAATGAGAAAGCTACTCATTATATGGGTATTCCTTATTTCATTAATCCTATTTAGTTCAGTTCAGATTTTTTCCCAGGTAATTACAAATCAACCCTCTGCCATTTCTGATTACGAATTCACCCGTAAATCTTCAGGTGTTGAAATCGCCTGTATGCATAAAGGTATAGGGGAGCTTGTTAAAGTCGGAGATTTAATAAAGGTCCATTTTGCAGGTTCCACTTCTGAGGGAAAGGAATTCTATTCCACTATAAAGCAAAATAAACCTGCTACAGTTGTAGTGGGTATAGGTAAACTTATTCCAGGACTGGATGAGGGCCTTCAGGAACTTACGGTTGGTTCTAAAGCCATATTTAAGATCCCTGCATCTATGGGGTATGGTGAGCAGGGCTATGGGAACTATGTACCACCTAACGCCGACCTGGTTTTTCTTGTTGAGGTAATTGACATACTGGAAAATCCAAATCCTGTTTTACCATTCAATATTGAGGGAAAAGATACAATTACCGGTAAAAATGAGCTCAAATATATTTTTGTAAAAAAGAAGGATGCATTGCAGGCTGAATCAGGAGATTCTGTTTGGGTAAATTACATTGGCTATTTGCCGGATGGAAAAATATTTGACACATCTTTTTCTGCTGGAGTCCCATTTTCATTTAAGCTTGGAGATCCTCAAATAATCAAAGGCTGGAATAGAGGTATTGCATTGATGAAAGAAGGGGAGAAGGTAAGATTTTTTATCCCATGGAAAATGGCTTACGGAAAGGATGGGTTTTTGCCTAAAATTCCCCCAAAGACAGATCTGACTTTTGATATTGAACTGATTCAGATAAAGAAGAAATAAAAAAGCCGAATCAAGAGATCCGGCTTTTCTACTAAGTTTTTACTTCAATGGTTTGTAGTCTTTAAATGGGCTTATTTCTGCATCTTCAACAGCTTTCCTGTATTTTGGCCATTCTTCTTCGTAGAATTTATTTACCTTTTCCAGAGTATTGTCAATTACTTCCTCAGCTTGCTTTAGACTCAACAACTCAGTGTCATTTAAAGGCTCCATACTATAGATAGCTGAACGAATCCCCCGGATTTTTGTAGTTACAATATCGGGATTGCGGAATATGCCCTGCACATTTTCTTTTTCAAGCATATCAGCAGTCATTGTTTTCATGGCCGCTTCAACTTCTTTTGTTACATCTCTAAGGTTCTTTAATTTATCATCTTTTTTCTTTGGAGTAATCTTTTTTATTGTGGCCATAGCCTCTTTACTTTCCTTTATTCTGTCATATGCCTTGGCTAAAAGATCAACCTTTTTAAGTATTGGTTTTAGGATCTCCTGATTTTTAAGAATTGCATCGGCATCAATTTCCAGTCTTGGATCACTTTTAACAGTAAGCAAAGTTGAGTCAGTAGCATCCTGATAGGTGAATTTCAACGTATATGTGCCAGGCACAGCATAACCTCCGCCTCCACGTTCAGGTGACCCGGGACGAGGTGCTGATTGATTCGGCCAGCGGAATCCCTTTTTGTCCAATCCCCAGTAGGTTCTGTTTATACCTGTTTTGGGAACAACTGTTAAGGTGCGTATTACAGTACCAGAACCATCAATAATTTCGATTTTTGCTTTCTTGGCATTGGGATTACCAACTGGGCCATTGCCAAAGCCTCCATACATTGACCTTCTGCCCATATTCACATTAGGGGCTTGATTACTTTGCTTTTCTCCTTCTTTAACAGAAAATGTAATCATAGCACCAGATCTGCGGTTTTCTCCAGAATAGTAGGCATTTCCAGCTGAATAATAACCAGGAGCTCCTTTCCTGCTAACTATAAAAGCCTCAGGAGGAGTATAAACCTGAAGATCTTTATCTAAAATATCTGCTCCTTTTGATGCCATTTCCCGCAATGGACGAATATCATCTAGAATCCAGACAGAGCGACCAAATGTTCCGATTACCAGATCATGCTCCCGGGGATGAATTACCATATCCATGGTGGAAACATTGGGGTAATCATCGCCCCACAAAGTCCAATTCCTGGCACCATCAATACTTACGTAAAGCCCGGTTTCTGTTCCCAGGAACATAAGATTGGGTTCAATTGGATCCTGAACAAAAGAAAGCACATGACCAAATACCATAGTCTCGTCTACAAGTCTTTCCCATGATTTCCCATAATTCTTCGTATGATATAAGTAAGGTGTATAGTCATGTCGACGATAATTATTGGCGACAATGAAAGCTTCACCCTCATTGTATTTTGAAGGATGCACCTGAGGAATCCAGCTGCCTTCAGGAAGATCTTTAATGCCTTTTGCTACATTCTTCCAGTTTTTACCTCCATCCTCGGTGATTTGTATATTCCCGTCATCAGTGCCTACCCATATCAAACCTTCTTTCAACGGGCTGGGAGAAATTGCAAGGATTGTTGTATAATTTTCTGCACCGGTAACATCATAGGTGAGTCCTCCGCTTTCAAGTTGTTTCTGTTTGGTTGTATCGTTTGTTGTAAGATCAGGTGAAATTATTTCCCAGCTATCTCCGCGAGTTGTACTTTTATGTACAAATTGGCTGCCAAAATAAATAGTTTCCTTATTGAAAGGATCAGCAGCTATAGCCGCATTCCAGTTGAATCTTAATGTTAATCCATCAGGATGGACAGGTCGAATGCTTTTGCTGTAACCAGTCTCTAAATCTACCCGGCCAACATAGCCCTGTTGTGACATCGAATAGCAGTATCTTGGATTAGATGGATCTGGTAAAACATCAAAACCATCTCCACCCGATAAACTTGCCCAGTAAGTATTTATAATACCTCCTGATTGCCAAATATATGCTGGTCCTCTCCAGGAGCCATTGTCCTGTAAACCACCATAAACATTGTAGGGTAATTCGTTGTCGACACTAATATGATAAAATTGTCCAAGTGGCAAGTTTTCAACGAATCTCCAGGTCTTACCATGGTCAAGAGTGATAGCAAGTCCACCATCATTACCGTTCATCATAAACTTTGGATTATTCGGATGAATCCACCATGCATGATGATCAGGATGGATCCCGTTTCCAATTAATTGTGTAAAAGTTTTCCCTCCATCTTCACTAATATTTACCCTTGAGAATAAAGAATATACCCTGTTCTCATTCATAGGATCAACATAAATTTCAGCATAATAGAATGGGCGATCTCCAATATTTTTTTCACCAGCTTTCTTCCAGGTAAAACCACCATCATCTGAACGATAAAGAGCGTTTTTACTGGATTCAATTAAGGCATAAACTACTTTTGGATTGCTTCTGGCAATGGCTAATCCCATACGGCCAACATCTCCCTTGGGAAGACCTTCTTTTTCAGTAAGCTTTTTCCAGTTCTTACCTGCATCAAAGGTTACATACAATCCTGATCCAGATCCGCCTGAATTAAAAAACCAGGGCCAACGTTTGTGTTCCCACATGTTTACAAATATTTTATTCGGATTGGAAGGGTCCATAACCATATCTCCAACTCCAGATAAATCATTTGTATACAATATTTTCTCCCATGTTTCACCACCATCTGTGGTTTTATAAACACCTCTATCTTCCTGTGCACCCCAGGGAGATCCTATGGCTCCAACATAGACAATATCACTATTATTTGGATCAATAATTATTCTGTGAATGTGTCTGGTTTTTTCCAGGCCCATAAGTTTCCAGGATTTTCCTCCATCCATGGTTTTATATATGCCATAACCACCTGAATTACTATTTCTTGGATTTCCCTCACCAGTGCCGGCCCAGACAATGTCAGGTGATTTTTGATAGATGGCAACAGCCCCAATTGATAAAACTTTTTCTTTATCGAATATTGGTTTCCAATCGTATCCTCCACTTTCTGATTTCCATAAACCACCTGATGCTGTTCCTACATACATAATAGATGGGTCCTCATGAACAACATCTATTGAGGTGACCCGTCCACTCATACCGGCAGGTCCAATACTTCTGAATTTTAAATCTTTAAGCTTTTCCATATCAAGTTTTTGGCCAGACAAGGAAAAAACAGTCAGTAAACTCAAAATTGAATAGAAAGACAATCTTTTTAAAGTCATTTTAATGGTTGTTGTTAGGTTATACAATAAATTAAGGTCAGCAATTTAGAAAAAAATGATAAATGATTTGAGAAAAAAGTAATTTTCTTATTCTGTTAATAACTTAACAAGGAGTTCAAATACATTTTTTACGATGTTGCCATATAGATAAATTCTTAAGCACTTTGGAGGATGAATATGGTGGGCCTTTTTTGAATATCAGGGATTTTCTTTTTCCATTGGCTAATATTTTTTGTCTGGATGAACTCTGAATCCATTGTGATATCTGTTGCTATGCATAAAAGAGTTTCAGCATGGCAGCTATTCAATATATCTTCCAATAGCTTTTGGTTCCTATAGGGGGCTTCCATAAATATTTGACTCTGGTTTTCCCGCCTGGATTTTTCTTCAAGTGCAAGGATTTCCTTTTTTCTCATTGGATTTTTTACCGGGATATACCCATTAAAAGCAAAATTCTGGCCATTTAACCCTGATGCCATAAGAGCTAAAAGTATTGAAGATGGTCCAATTAAAGGTACAATACGGATGTTTTCTTTGTGAGCCAGGCTTACAATATCAGCACCCGGGTCAGCAATAGCCGGAGCACCTGCCTCTGATAGTATTCCCATATTGATTCCATTTAAAAGTGGATGGATATAGCTTTCTAGGTCTGACCGGGAAGTATGTTTGTTTAATTCGAAAAACCTGACTTGATTGAAGTCTTTATCATAACCCAGGGGTCTTAAAAAGCGTCTTGCTGTCCGAATGTTTTCAACAATGAAATGATCCAATGATTTTATTATTTGAAGATTGATAGGCGGAAACAGGTCCGGATTTGTTTCTGTTCCCAGGGTAGTGGGTATAAGGTATAAAGTTGGTTTCATTCAATCTAAATTAAAAAAAATCATGAAATGCTATCAATTGACCTTTTTTGATTAAGCAATGTAGGCCTCCGATACGGTAAATTTAGGTATTTTTACCTGACACAAAATCAAAAGCAGTGCTGAATTTAACTTTTTTAGGTACAGGAACCTCTCAGGGGGTGCCGATTATTGGCTGTCGATGTTATGTATGCAGGTCTGAAGATCAAAAGGATAAGCGTCTTAGATCATCGGTACTGATTCGAAATGAAAATCTTTCATTTGTTATTGATGCAGGTCCAGACTTCAGATATCAGATGTTAAGAGAGAAAGTTGATTCACTTGATGCGATTGTTTTGACTCATGAGCATCGGGATCATATTGCAGGTCTTGATGATGTTAGGGCTTTTAATTATATCCAAAAACGCGCTATGGATGTCTATGGAGAGAAACGTGTACTGGAGGAAGTAAGAAATCAATTTATGTATGCTTTTGACGATGATAAGTATCCTGGGGTTCCAAGCATAATTCTCAATGCCATTGATGAGAAAGAATTTGAAATACAAGGGTTACCAATTATACCAATTCGGGCCATGCACTATACACTGCCAATTCTTGGATTTAGAATAGGTGATCTTACTTATATTACTGATGCAAGTTTTATCTCTGATAGTGAAAAAAGGAAATTTTCTGACACGAAAATACTTATAATTAATGCTTTACGTAAAGAAGAGCACGTCACCCATTTCAACCTTGCTCAGGCATTACAACTGGCCAAGGAAATTTCACCTCAAAAAACATTTTTAACTCATATTAGTCATCAAATGGGCAAATATGAAGATGTTAATAGAGAACTTCCCGCAAATATTTTGCTTGCCTACGATGGAATGAGCATTGATTTTGATTAATCTATTCTATTTTATAGTCATTCTTACTTCCAATTTGTTATTTGTAGTTTTGTTTTCCAGCTAATCTTCGTAACTTTAGAATTCAATACAATATCCTATTTAATATATTGGAAATTGAAAAGTTCTACTTAGCTAAATTCTCATTTATAAAATTATTATGGAAAAAAAAGAGGTATATATTGTATCGGCAGTAAGGACCCCCATTGGTAGTTTCCTGGGAGGTTTATCAGATTTATCGGCAACAAAACTTGGATCTTTGGTGATAAAAGCTGCTGTTGAAAAGGCCGGAATTCAGGTCGATGATGTAAATGAAGTTTTTATGGGCAATGTTTTGTCAGCTGGTTTGGGTCAGGCACCCGCACGCCAGGCTGCACTATTTGCGGGTTTGCCTAATTCTGTACCCTGTACTACTGTGAATAAGGTCTGTGCTTCTGGAATGAAAACTGTTATGTTTGGCACACAATCTATCATTGCAGGAGATAACGATGTTGTGGTCTGCGGGGGTATGGAAAGTATGTCGAACGTCCCCTTCTATGTTGAAAAGTACAGAACGGGAAATAAGCTTGGCCATAGTAAAATGATAGATGGGATGATTAATGATGGACTCTGGGATGTATATAATGATTATCATATGGGTAATGCGGCAGAGTTGTGTGCTAGTGAATTGAAAATATCCCGTGAAGAGCAGGATGCTTTTACAATAAAATCTTACACTCGATCAGGAGAAGCTACGGATAAGGGCTTGTTTAAGAATGAAATTGTTCCAGTAGAAATTCCACAGAGAAGGGGAGACCCAATAGTGATTGAAAAGGATGAAGAATATACCCGGACAAATTTCGATAAGGTTCCATCACTGCGACCGGTTTTCCAAAAGGATGGCACAGTGACTGCTGCCAATGCATCTACCATCAATGATGGCGCTTCAGCAATGGTTTTGGTGAGTGGGAAAAAACTCAAGGAACTGGGGTTGAAGCCTATGGCTAAAGTAATAGCATATGCTGATGCAGCCCAGGCTCCTGAATGGTTTACTACTTCTCCCTCAAAAGCAGTAAAAAAGGCGTTGGAAATATCAGGTCTTACTATTAAGGACATTGATTACTTTGAAATTAATGAGGCCTTTGCTGTGGTGGTGATTGCAGCCTTGAAAGAATTAAACATAGATATTGACAAGACAAATGTGAATGGAGGAGGCGTTTCTCTTGGCCATCCGATAGGGGCCTCCGGCAACAGGATAATTGTTACACTTCTGAATGTATTGAAACAAAAAAATGCCAAATATGGCTTAGCTACCTTATGTAATGGAGGTGGTGGTGCTTCGGCAATTATTGTTGAAAATATTAAGTGATTTTAAAGAGATTTATGTGTTTGATAAAGAGGTCTTTAAGTGTAATACTGGAGGCCTTTTTGCTATTGTAAAAGCATGGTAAAGGATTTGTTAGAATTATTTAATTTAGGAACCAAAAATGTTTTACATTTGTTAACTAAATTTTACTCTCTTTCACAATGGGAATGACTATAATTGAAAAAATAATTGCCAATCATTCAAAGAATGATTTTGTAAAACCGGGTGATATAATTGATGTGGAAATTGATACCAGGGTTGCCCGGGATTTTGGCGGACCAAATGTGGTTAAGAATATAAGAGACCATAATTTATCTATTGATGATCCTTCGAAAACCTTCTTTACATTTGATACAAACCCAACTGGCTCAGATCAGAAATATGCTGGAAATCAACAGGTTTGCCGAGTGTTTGCACGGGAGAACGGAATAAAAGTATATGATATTAATGAAGGAATAGGAACACATTTGTTAATTGAAGAGGGACTCATATATCCGGGTTCAACAGTAATTTCCACCGATTCCCATGCCAACATTGTAGGTGCAATTGGTGCTTTCGGGCAGGGGATGGGAGATAGGGATATTACTTCAGCCTGGAATACTGGCTATGTTTGGTTTCGGGTTCCAAAATCAGTAAAAATCAACCTGAATGGGAAAATACCTGAAGGCGTTACGGCAAAGGATATTGTTTTAAATCTTTTATCTGAATTTGGTGCGAACAGATTATTGGGTTTTGCTGTGGAAATGTATGGTGAGGCCGTTAATGACCTGACTTTTGATGACAGGATTACCATTTCATCGATGGCAACTGAAATGGGAGCTATTACAATTTTATTTACTCCCAATGAATCAATAATTAAATATTGTGAATTAAAAACAGGTAGATCCCTGAAAATTATTCAGGCAGACAGTGATGCAATCTACCATCAGGAGTATAATCTTGATGTATCTGGTTTTGTTCCTATGGTATCAAGGCCTGGTAAACCGCATGATACTGTTTCAATAGATGATGTTAAAAAAATAAAAATTGATTCTGCATTTGTTGGCAGTTGTACAAATGGCCGTATGCAGGATATGCGAAATGTTGCAAGAATACTCAAGGGACGAAAGGTTGCACCCGGTGTTGTTCTTAAGATTGTACCTTCTACCAACCAGGTCTGGGACCAATGCCTGGAGGAAGGATTGATAAAAATATTTAAAGATGCAGGAGCAATGGTTTCCAATGCAGGATGTGCTGGTTGTGCCGCAGGGCAGGTGGGCCAGAATGGACCTGGAGAGGTTACTGTTAGTACCGGGAATCGTAACTTCCCGGGAAAGCAGGGAAAAGGGGAAGTTTACCTATGTTCCCCGGCTACTGTTACAGCATCGGCCATAGCAGGTTATATAACAGAGGAAAATGAGATTCCGGATGAACCCGAGATCTTCAAAATGGCCGAGAAAAAAAATATTAAGTCTGAAAAGAGCATAGAAGACGCTCACGTTGAAAAACCACAAATATTGGAGGGTAGGATCTGGCTGATTGATAAGGATAATGTTGATACAGATATGATTTATCACAACAGGTACCTTGCGATTACTGATCCAGAAGAAATGGGAAAGTATACATTTGACAATCTGGAGGGATTTACTGATTTTGCCTCGAAAGCCATACCTGGTGATATTGTTATTACCGGTAAAAATTTTGGGAGCGGAAGTTCACGGCAACAGGCTGTTGATTGTTTTAAATCTCTGGGTGTTCAAGCAGTCCTGGCAGAATCTTTTGGAGCTATTTATGAGAGAAATGCAATAAATGCTGCCTTTCCGATTATTTCCTATCCGGATTTGAAATCCCTGGATTTGAAGGAATGGGATATAATTCAGGTTGATTTGAAGTCTGGGAAAATTACTAATAAACGGAATGGAGAATTTATTCATGTTGAGCCATTCTCTGAAGTGCAGATGGAGATTTACCAGAACAACGGACTTTTTTAAGGCAATTGGATAATATTTGAAGAATCAGATATTAATTTAGGATTATTAATTCTACATAATTGTTAACATTTGAATCAATGGAGAAAAGAACATTTGTTGAAAAAATTCTGGGAGCAAAAGCAGGAACTATTGTGTTCCAAAAGCCAGATATTGTTTTGAGTCACGATAATACATCAAGTATTTATAAAACTTTTGAAAAAATGGGGGGCGATGAGATTGTCAACCCTGAAAGCCTTTTAATTGTTCTTGATCACAATGCACCTCCAACAAATGCTAAGGTGGCATCACAATATCAGGAAATTCGGGATATTGTTAAGGACAAAGGAATAAAAATGTTTTACGATGCAGGGAAAGGAATTTGTCACCAGATTATGTCTCATCATGCAAAACCTGGAATGCTAATTGTTGGAAGCGATAGCCATACCTGTACTGCAGGTGCTTTTAATGCCCTGGCTGCAGGAATCGATCGAACTGAAACAGCTGGTATATGGAAAAGAGGAGAAACCTGGTTTCGGGTACCTGATACCTTGAAGATTACATTAAAAGGTAAGCTTAACGAAGGTGTTTATGCAAAGGACATATCTCTTTGGATTATTGGAATGATAGGGTCAGCAGGAGCAAACTATTTATCTATTGAATATCATGGGGAAGGGGTTAAATCACTTACAATTTCACAAAGGATGACCCTGGCAAACCTGGCTTCTGAAATGGGGGCCAAAAATGCAGTATTTCCACCGGATGGAATTTTGGCTGAATATTATGGCAAAAATGAATATCGACGGTATATGGTCAGATGAAGGGGCAAAATATCTTAAAGGAAATAGAAATCAAACTTGAGGAGGTTTTTCCCCTGGTAGCGGCACCACACAACGTAGATAATGTGAAATCAGTAGCCGAAGTTGCAGGAACTGTTTTGAACCAGGGCCTTATTGGTACCTGTACAAATGGCAGACTTGAAGATCTAATGGTTGCTGCTGAAATACTGGATGGCAAAAAGATTAAAGAGGGCTTTCAGCTCCTTATCACTCCAGCTTCTTTGAAGGTTTATATGGAGGCGATGGATAATGGTAGCTTAAAAAAACTATTGTTAGCCGGTGCCAATGTTTTGAGTCCTTCCTGTGGACCTTGCCTGGGCACTGGCCAGGGAATTCCTGCTGATGGATATAAAGTTATTTCTACCTCAAACAGGAATTTTAGGGGTAGAATGGGTAATAAAGAAGCAGAAATATATCTAGCTTCTCCGGCAACAGTTGCTTATTCAGCCATTGAGGGGGAAATAACAAATCCTTATGCCAAGGAAGGCAGAGAAGTTTATCCACATGCTATTGAACAAAGTTCAACGCTGATAATTGAGGAAGGTGATAATCGCAGGAATGAAGGAGTATGGAATTATAGCGATGTGGATAATTTAAATACCGATCAGATGTTTGCCGGGAATCTTACATATACAATTCTTAGTTCAGAACCGGAGACAATTTTACCTCACCTTTTCTCGGGCTTTGATGAAAACTTTGCCAAAAGTGTAAAAGAAGGGGATATAATAGTAGCAGGGGAGAATTTTGGATGTGGCAGTTCCCGTGAACATCCTTCTGTTGGTCTTGCATATGCAGGAATTCAAGCCATATTTGTGAAGTCAGTAAATCGAATATTTTATCGGTCTGCCATAAACCAGGGTTTGGTGCTAATCGTACAGCCTGATGTAGTTAGTGATTATAAACCTGGAGATAAGTTAAGTATTGATTTTAAATCGGGTATTATACAGCTGAACGATAAAAAGTATACTTCTGCACCATTACCTGATAAATTACAGGAAATCATCGAAAGCAAAGGACTGGTGAACTGGATTAAGGCTACTGGTTAAAACCAATTCGGTCTTCTATTCCATGCACGAAAACATGTACACAGCAAAAGATGCCAGCCAGTGCTCTCCTTCATAATTGCCTGAAGAAATGTGAGGAAGTGTAGCTTCAGCATGACGCATTCCAGATTCATATAGAACTTTTTTAACCAGGTTTTTTTCTGGTAAAGCATCTGATATCCTGAACATACACCAGGCCCGGCTCAGGTTAAGTCCATCAAGATGTACAATCTTAGGATCACTTCGATCCGAAACTGGGGCAGGAGTGAAGAGGTTTTCTGGCCTCCCCTTAAGCGCACCAGGAAAATAAGCTTTAAACCATTTTTCAAACGAATTGGAATCCAGTATTCTACTCATCAGGTCTGCTTCCATAAGACTGGGTGAAAGAAAATCATCTCCGTCAGGTTCCCACTGGCTAGGGCTATTTTTGTCTCCTAGATAATATTTTTTTGAACTTGATATGATCATGTTCTCCAGTTCTTTTTTATTAGCAATCCTGGCATAATCAAGAGCAAAGGAGAGTCCAAATGCAGTATTAGCGTGCACTCCTCGGCGAATAGGGAAATCTTGTTTGGGTAAAAAATCAATATACCTCTCTTCAATAGCTAATGCCAGTGGCTCCAGGTTTTCCAACCATTTATTTCCATCCGGATCGTCCCATGTATAAAGTTCTGAGCTGAGTTTTAGCAGCCATGACCAACCATAAGTTCTTTCAAATGATTTCCGGCTTGGTTGATGTAAATACTCCACTTCAGTGGCAATATTTTCGGCTGATAAGTTTTGGTTAAGAGCAATTCTTATTTCTCGTGATTCTGGTAAATCAGGGAAAACCTTTAAAAGTCGCACCAGCATCCAGTGCCCATGCACTGATGAATGCCAGTCAAAACATCCATAAAAGCTTGGATGCAGCTCCTGAGGTGATAAGACCTCGGATGAGTCATTCATCACGTGTGAAAGTTTGTTCGGATATTCTCTTTGGATACAATGAAGGGCAATTTGTGCAAAATTCGAGGCTGTTTTCTGGTCTAAATCTGGAATTTCAATTGGCTCAGTATCTGAATTACGGTTCTTCGAATGACAGGAATAAGCAATGCTAAAAAAAATAAGTAGGACTATTGCATATCCGAATTGATTTTTCATTGGTTTCTTGTTAGGGTGTTTAAATGTTTTTTACCATTGAACAGGAGTCAGACCATGTTTCTCTAAAAAGGAATTACATTTACTAAAATGGTTGTTGTCAAAAAAACCTCTGCTGGCTGAAAGGGGAGAAGGATGAACTGATTCCAAAACCAGGTGTTTCTCTCTGTTAACAATGGCTGCTTTTCTCTGTGCGTATGCACCCCATAAAATAAAGACCACATTGGATTTTTTGTTTGCAATAATTTCAATGACTGAGTCAGTAAATTTTTCCCATCCTTTATTCTGATGAGAACCAGCCTGATGTGCCTTAACGGTAAGGGTGGCATTTAATAGTAATACTCCCTGATCAGCCCAACGTTCCAGATTCCCGCTTTTAGGCATATCAACTCCTATATCATTTTGAATTTCTTTGAATATGTTTTTTAAGCTGGGAGGGAATGCAATCCCTTCTTTTACTGAAAAACACAAACCATGAGCCTGTCCCGGGCCGTGGTATGGATCTTGTCCTATAATAACAACTTTTAAAGTATCATATGGGCAATGATTAAAAGCATTAAAAATGAGGTTTCCGGGAGGATAAATGGTATGCTTTTGGTACTCACCTTTAACAAATTCTACAAGACTGGAAAAGTACTCCTTATTAAATTCATCCTGAAGCACATTTTTCCAGGATTCTTCAATTTTTACATCCATATTCAAAATTTAGATGATTTCTTTTGGTAACATGTCTTTTCATCAGCACATATTATTCCAGCCAGTAAATGTAGTAAACACCAGTCAAATAAAGAAAGCATGAATATAAGAATGTAAAATATGTTTCGATTATATTGTCCAATAACAAATACCTTATTCACCCAGAAAAGTTTAGCTTCATATTGTATAATACCTTAATCCCAATCCTGTTTTATTAAATGAGAAAATTAGATTTTTAGAAATCCATAAAATAGTTAAATTTGCACCCTGAAACTGGCAAGATTATCGGGTATTGGATTGGAGGGAAAAAGCTTAAATTTTAAGTTGAAAAAAATATTATGGTCCAGTAGCTCAGTCCCGATATGGTCGAAATCTTTGATTTCGATACCAGATCGAGGATCCACGAAATCTAAGCCAGAGAAACTGGCAAGATTTTCGGGATTGGATAGAAAGCGAAAGGATTAAATTTGAAGTTAAAGAAATATTATGGTCCAGTAGCTCAGTCCCGATATGGTCGAAATCGTTGATTTCGATACCAGATCGAGGATCCACGAAATCTAAGCCAGAGAAACTGGCAAGATTATCGGGATTGGATAGGAAGGAAAAAGATTAAATTTAAAGTTGAAAAAAATATTATGGTCCAGTAGCTCAGTCCCGATATGGTCGAAATCTTTGATTTCGATACCAGATCGAGGATCCACGAAATCTAAGCCAGTGAAACTGGCAAGATTTTCGGGATTGGATAGGAAGGAAAAAGCTTAAATTTAAAGTTGAAAAAAATATTATGGTCCAGTAGCTCAGTTGGATAGAGCAACAGTCTTCTAAACTGTAGGTCCCAGGTTCGAATCCTGGCTGGATCACTTTTTAAAACCTCTGTAACGTACTAATAATAGGCGTTTCAGGGGTTTTTTATTTATATATAGTTTCGTTTTGTATGTCGGATTGTTCGATCAGGTTTTGTGTTTTTTGGGGCAAAGTATTTTTTTAAAGCATTTTTGTTTCTGGTTAAACAATTAATCTTTTTTTTATCAATAGTTTACCGGATCGTTCTGTATTAAAATTTTCCTAAAAATAATATGTTCTTTGTATACGATTTTTAGTAAATAAAGACCTGATGAAGTATTTTCAAGGTTTAAACTGAAATTTGAATTATGGAAATTTTTATCCACAATAATTTTACCAGTTAAGTCTATCAATTGAACTGATAAGCCTGAGTAATCATAATTATTAACCATTATGAATAGCCTATCTGAGGCAGGATTTGGGTAAACGCTTATTTCATTTTCTTCTCCTGGTTTAATACCGGTAACAGAATCAGATGTTTTGATCGGTATATCATTTAGTATAAGATTTACCCATTCTGAATACATTTTTCCAGACGGATGTAAGCCATCGCCCGCAACCAGATCAGGAAATCTCAGGCCGAGACGGGAAATATTGGTAATGTCGTAGTACCTTATATTGTATTTTGCAGATATATATTTATTGGCTTCATTAAATTTATCAATCTCTTGTGATATCTCTGATATATTGTTCTCCCCAAATGGTGTATAAGCATAATCTGGTATTGACAGTACAAACACTCTATCTTTTTCCCCACCTGCTAATTCAATTGCAGTATTAATAAGATCTTCAAATTCAACTTGATAATTATCAATGGAATGTCCCTGATATTGATTATTCACACCTATTAAAACTGATACAAGGTTAAAGTTTGTTGTGAGGTTGGCATTTTCTATGGCCTGAATTAAATTACCTGTCCGCCATCCGGTTTGTGCGATAATTCGAAGTGATTCAGTTTGATATCCCCGGTTCGTTATTGAATCATATAGCTGCTGTGGCCATCTTTCGGAAGGTGGAACACTCGCCCCAATAGTATAAGAATCTCCTAGGGATAAAAATCGGACAGGTTCAGCAAGGTTAATTTCCTGAGCCAGTAAAAGATGTAAAGGAAATATACCAAATGTAATTACCAGTATCCTGATTTTGTATCTCATTATGCCTATTACTTTGTATACTAATATAACAGATAAGCCAAATAATAGTTCAAAGTCCTTCGGATACAATTCATACATTTAATTATTCCTGGCTGGATCACAATAAGTATAATTAAACCTCTGTTTATCAGGGATTTTTTGTTTTTAGATAAGCGTAATACAAATCCAGGACTACTTTTTGAATCGAGCTCTATTTAATATTATTGTTGTCAACATCCTTAAT
Organism: uncultured Bacteroidales bacterium; assembly: GCA_963750735.1. Taxonomy (GTDB): domain Bacteria; phylum Bacteroidota; class Bacteroidia; order Bacteroidales; family VadinHA17; genus JANTGF01. Next base: position 531,505 of record CAVVRY010000019.1, read on the forward strand.
AAATCTGATCAATCCGTCAAAATAGGTTTTCTGATCGTCATACTGAGCAATATGACTTCCATTTGGGCACAATAAAAACCTACCATTTTGCACCTCATTTGACATCCATTCCATATGTTCCGGATCCATAGTATCATAGGTGGCACCAATTACTAAAGTAGGTACAGTTATATTCGACAAATCTGCTTTTCTGTTCCAGTATTTAAGTGTAGCTTCTCCCTTAATTCCAAATTCACTAGGTCCTTGCATATATACATACACTTCAGGATTCATGTGTTTGAAAGCTCTGTTAACAGCTTCTGGCCATTCTTCAACAGGCATTCGAAGTAGATGTTCAGTATAATAATAATTCATTAACAACTCCATATAGCGAGGATTACTAAAATCATTATTGGCTTCTATTTCCACAATTTCAGCATATATATCAGGTTCCAATTGTGGTCCCAATACTTTCTGGGCATAGCTATTATACTCATTGGCACTTGACATCATATTAGAGATTATCAATCCTTTGAGATTTTCCTGATATTTTAATGCATATTCCATGGCTAAAATGCCACCCCAGGATTGCCCAAGTAAGAAGAAATTATCTTTATTTAGTTGCAATGCCTGGCGCACCTGCTCAACTTCCTCAACATATCTTTCCAAATTCCAGAGACTGGTGTCAGAGGGCTGGTCACTATAATATGATCCCAATTGATCGTAATAAATGTATTCAATTCCCTCCGCTGGGAAATATCCATCAAAACACTCAAATACCTCATGTGTTGCACCGGGACCACCATGAAGGAGTAATAATTTCATGGTGGGATTGTTACCTACTCTTTTGGTCCATACCTTAAATTCTCCTTTTGAAGTTGAGATGGGAATCATCTTAATTCCACCAGTAAATTGGTCATCCCTATTTGAGAAATCCAAATAATTGAAATTTTGGGTTGTCTCATTATTAGATTCTTTATTATGATCTATACATCCAGGAACCAGGAAAATTAAAATTAATACAAAAAAAAGTGAATATTTCATGAGGATGAAGTTTAAGAATTTTCAGAAAAGTTAGTTAGCATATTTAAGCAATAAACACGAAGATATCAAAAAGTTAGTTTGATCCTGCTTCTATAAAGAGATTGACAGAAATTTTCCACCTAACTTTTTATCCAGCCCTTTCCTTTAGTACTTCCTCAATATCATTAAGTTGAAAACCTTTTGCTTTCAACAGTATTAGAAAATGGTACAATAAATCTGCTGCTTCATTTTTAAAAAGATCAGGATTATTGTCTTTTGATTCAATTATCAATTCTACAGCTTCTTCACCCACTTTTTGGGCGACTTTATTAATACCTTTTAGGAAAAGCTTGTTGGTATAGGAATTTATGGCATTATTGTCAATGCGTTTTGAGATGGTCCTTTCAAGGTCATACATAAAACCTTTAGCCGTTTCTTCCTTGAAACAACTTGTTGACCCGGTGTGACAGGTAGGACCCTTTGGATCGACTTTAATCAGTAAAGTATCGCTGTCACAATCTATTTGAATATCTTTTACCAGGAGGTAATTTCCGGAGGATTCTCCTTTTGTCCACAAGCGACTCTTAGTTCTACTATAAAAAGTAACCTTCCTTTCCTTAACTGTTTTCTTGTAGGCTTCATTGTTCATGTATCCTAGCATGAGAACTTGCATTGTTCTCTCATTCTGTATAATTACTGGAACCAGACCATTGCTTTTTGAGAAATTTATTTTCATCGAATTGGTATTTTTTCAGTTTTTAAATATTGTTTAAGTGTGGGAATAGGAATTTCTCCATAATGGAAAATACTGGCAGCCAAACCTGCACTGGCCTCGGTTTCTTCAAATAATTCTTTGAAGTGTTCCATAGTACCGGCACCTCCAGATGCAATAACCGGGATATTTACCATAGAACTAATCTGCTTTGTCAAATCAATTGCGAATCCTTTTTTTGTCCCATCATTATTCATTGAGGTTAGCAAGATCTCCCCAGCCCCTGATTCTTCTATCTTTTTAGCCCAATCAATTGTATATAATGGAGTTGGTGTTCTTCCACCATGTACAAATACTATCCATTCGTTGTTGATGAGTTTTGTGTCAATTGCAACAACAATACACTGACTTCCAAATTCATACGATAGTTTAGATATCAGTTCTGGATTTTTTACAGCCGATGAATTAATACTCACCTTATCTGCTCCGGCTTTAATTATTTGGGAAACATCCTCAAGTGAATTAATTCCACCACCCACAGTAAATGGGATATTGATTTCATGTGCTATTTTCTTTACAAGATTTATAAGCAATTGCCTTTTTTCAACAGTAGCAGTAATATCAAGAAAAACCAATTCGTCTGCACCTTGTTCCACATATTTTTTGGCCAGTTCGACTGGATCACCCGCATCTCTGATTCCGACAAAATTTATTCCCTTTACAGTCCGTCCATCCTGGATATCTAAACAGGGAATGATTCTCTTTTTTAACATAACTCCCGAAGATCTTTTAGTGAAATTTTTCCTTCGTAGATTGCCTTTCCAATTATGGCACCTTCACATCCTAATTTTTTTAATTCTACCAGGTCATTTAGTGATGTAATGCCTCCACTAGCAATTAAATTTACATTACTATCAGCAAGTATTTCTGAATATAGTTCAACGGATGTCCCCTGAAGCATTCCATCTTTAGCAATATCGGTGCAAATAACATAGGAAATACCAGATTTTTCATACTCTTTAATAAAATCAACAACATCCAGTTCAGAAGTATTTTGCCAGCCATTGGTTGAAATTTTTCTGTCATGGCAGTCGGCTCCTAATATTATCTTTGAATTTCCATATTTATTAATCCAGCCTAAAAATGTTTCAGGATTGTTTGCTGCCACACTGCCCCCGGTCACCTGTGAAGCACCTTTCTCAAAGGCAATCTCCAAATCTTCATCATGACTTTATTCCACCACCAAAATCGATTTTAAGATTGGTATTTATAGCAATTTGTTCAAGTATATTAAAATTCACTATGTGACTTGATTTTGCCCCATCCAGATCAACAAGATGTATATACTTGATTCCGTTTGCCTCAAATTCTTTAGCAACTTCAAGAGGATTTTCATTATAAATTTTCTTCGTATTGTAATTTCCTCTGGTTAACCTGACACATTTACCATCGATAATATCTATTGCTGGAATTATTCTCATAAGGCAAGAAAGTTTTTCAATATGATTTCACCTACTTCAGCTGATTTTTCAGGGTGAAATTGGGTAGCATAAAAATTTTTGTATTCTAATGCTGCACTAAATGGCAAGATATAATTGCATTTGGCAACAGTATGGGTATTTAGTTCCGCATAATATGCATGCACATAGTAAACATCATTCTCAATAGATATTCCGTCAAAAAGTTGCCCTTTTACTTCCATAAAATCATTCCAACCCATATGAGGAACTTTATCAATGGGAGGAAATTTTTTTACAGAAGCATTAAAAATACCCAGGCATTTGGTATTAGCTTCTTCACTGTGATCACACATTAGTTGCAAACCAAGACAAATTCCTAATATAGGGTTTGTTACCTGTTGAATGGTTTTGTCCAGATTCCTTTCCTTTAAATATTTCATGGCTGAACTTGCTTCTCCTACACCGGGGAAAATAACCTTATCAGCTTCTAATATTTCCTTCTGATCATCGGTAATTTTACTCTCATATCCCAGACGATTTAGAGCATTCTGAACTGACCGTATATTACCGGCGTTGTATTTTATAATGGCTATCATAAGATCCCTTTTGTGCTAGGAATAAGATTTTCATTTGTTCTGGCCACGGCCATTCTTACTGATTTTGCAAACGCTTTAAAGATCGCTTCAATCTTGTGGTGCTCATTGTCTCCTTCAGCTTTAATATTTAAATTGCACCTGGCAGAGTCACTAAAAGATTTAAAGAAATGAATAAACATCTCTGTTGGCATTTCACCAATTTTCTCACGTTTAAAATCAGTATTCCAAACCAACCACGGTCTTCCTCCAAAGTCAATAGCCACCTGGGCTAAACAATCATCCATTGGCAATAAGAATCCATATCTTTCTATTCCCTTTTTATTACTTAATACCTCCGTGAATGCCTCACCAAGAGCTATGGCCACATCTTCAATTGTGTGATGTTCATCAACATTCAGATCTCCATTAGCGTTTATTACTAAATCGATATTTCCGTGCCTGGCAATTTGTTCCAGCATATGATCAAAAAACCCCAATCCAGTATTTATTGTGCTCTTCCCAGAGCCATCTATGTTAAGATCAATGCTTATTCTCGTTTCATTTGTCGATCGTGTAATGAATGCTTTACGGGGCTTAGCTTTTAGAAACCGGTAAATTTCTTCCCAACTACTGGTTGATAAAATAGCTTCATTATTCTGCTCAGTTCCAAGGAATATTCCTTTTGAACCCAGGTTATTGGCCAATTCGATATCAGTTGATCTGTCGCCAATAACAAAGGAATTTTCCAAATCGAATGGACCATGAATATATTTTGTTAACATTCCTGTTTTTGGCTTGCGAGTTGGGGCATTCTCTTTTGGAAAACTCTTATCAATCAACACCTCATAAAATTCAATACCTTCAGCTTTTAATGCCTCGATTATTTTATTATGAGCTGGCCAAAAAGTGTTTTCCGGAAATGATTCCGTCCCCAAGCCATCCTGATTTGTAACCATAACCAGAAGATAATCAAGTTCCCGGGCTATTTTCGACAGTCCAGTGAAAACACCTGGGTAAAATTGCAGTTTTTCAAGACTATCCAATTGGAAGTCTACAGGTGGCTCAATTGCAAGGGTTCCATCGCGGTCAATAAAAAGTACTTTTTCTATTCATATTTTAATATTTTTCAAAGCATTTATTAGAATGGTGTTCTCTTCCGGAGCTCCAACAGTAATGCGTAGGCAGTTTCTGATTTCATTACTTCGATTTCTTACAATTATATTTTGACTTATTAATTTTTTATAGACTTTGTCGGCATCTTGCACTTCAACTAAAACAAAATTGGCATCTGATGGATATACTTTATTAACCAGTTGTAATTGCTTCAAGTTATTTATTAATTTGTCTTTTTCAATCAAAATTATTCCCTTGTTTTTATCGAAAACGATTGAGTTATTTAGTGCCTGAATTGCTGCTTGTTGGTTTAGTTTACTTACGTTATATGGAGGTTTTACCTTGTTGAAAAATTGAATGACCTCCCTGTTTGCGTACGCTACTCCTACTCTTGCTGCAGCCAGGCTATATGCCTTGCTAAGGGTTTGGCAGACAATGAGATTGGGGTAATTTTCTAGAGTTTTAATCCAGGATTCAATTATTACTGAATTCTATATATGCTTCATCAATAAGCACAATTCCATTGAAGCTTATTAAGATTTGTTCGATATCGCTTCTGTCTATGGAATTGCCAGTTGGATTGTTGGGAGAGCATAGGATAATTAGTTTTAAATTACTTTCAGAAATATGGCTTGAAAATTTTTCCATATCTAATTGAAAATCCTCTTTTAAAGGGATTTTTAGTAGCTCAATATCATTTGTAGCTGCTGATACATCATACATACCATAACTAGGGGTGAAAGTCAATGCTTTATCTTTGCCCGGGTTACAGAAAATTCTGAATGCAAGATCAATAATTTCATCACTTCCATTCCCTATAAAGATATTTTCAAAGGGCATTTTCTTTAATTTGGCCAATCTTTCCTTTAATTCTTTTTGAAGCGGATCAGGGTAACGATTCCATTCACCGAATGGGTTTTCATTGGCATCGAGGAAAATCCCTTTCTTACCAGTAAATTCATCCCGGGCAGAGGAATATGGCTTAAGTGTTAGAATATTTTGTCTAACTAAATTTTTCAGATCAATCATTTCAGTGAATTTAATCTTATGGTAACAGCATTTTTGTGTGCAAATAATTCTTCAGCATCAGCCATGATCTCAATCGCTTCACCAATATTTTTTATCCCCTCCTTATTCAACTCCTGGAAAGTTATTTTTTTTACGAAGCTATCAAGAGAGACACCGCTGTAGCTTTTTGCATAACCATTTGTTGGTAAAGTATGATTTGTGCCACTTGCATAATCTCCTGCACTTTCACAACTGTAATGCCCCAGAAATACAGAGCCGGCATTGCTAACCAAATTTACATATTCTGATGCATTGTCTGTTGAAATTATCAAATGCTCAGGGGCATATTGATTACTGAATTCAATGCATTCAATATTGTTTTTTAATACAATTGCTTTGCTGTTTCTTAATGCTTCTTCTGCAATTTCCTTTCTTGGTAAAACTTTGATTTGTTTATCCAATTCCAATAATGTAGCATCTATAACAGATTCATTGTCAGATATAAGGATTACCTGGCTGTCAGCACCATGTTCTGCTTGAGATAATAAATCAGCAGCTACAAAAGCAGGATTACTTGTTTGATCGGCAATAATTAATACTTCACTCGGCCCTGCAGGCATATCAATTGAAACACCTTCCTGCTGTATAAGCTCTTTCGCTTTTGTAACATATTGATTTCCGGGTCCAAAGATTTTATATACCTGAGGAATTGTTTCGGTACCATAAGCCATGGCTGCTATAGCCTGAGCTCCACCTACTTTGTATATATTTGAGATGCCTAAAATGCTAGCAGTAAATAAGATAGCAGGATGTATTTTACCATTTTTGCCAGGAGGGGAACACATGATTATTTCATTACATCCGGCTATTGTTGCTGGAATACCAAGCATTAAGATGGTTGAAAAAAGTGGTGCTGTTCCGCCGGGTATATAAATTCCAACTTTATCAATCGGAACACTCTTTCTCCAGCATCTCACTCCTTTAATGGTCTCCACCTCTGGTTCAATTTGACTTTGTGATTTGTGGAACTTTTCAATATTTCTTTTTGCTAATTCAATTGCATTTTTTAACCCTATGGAGATCGAATCGTTTGCAGTTTTAATTTCTTCCTCTGAAACTTTCAGCTGATCAAGTTTTATTCCATCAAATTCTAAAGTATACTGGAATAGTGCTTTATCCCTATTTTCTTTCACTTCTCTTAAAACACTATTAACGATGTTATTGAGTTTTTTCTTCCCTATTTCTGGACGCTGGCATGCCTTCTGCCACTTTTCACTTGAAGGAAATATTAATTTTTCCATTATAAAACCATTTTATCAATTGGTACTATTAGTATTCCTTCTGCACCAGCACTTTTTAACTCATCAATAACATTCCAGAATTTTTCTTCATCAATTACTGAGTGCAAGGAACTCCAGCCTTTTTCTGCAAGCGGCAGTACTGTAGGGCTTTTCAAAACAGGGAGGATTTTTGCAACCTGCTCAATCTTAGAATCAGGCACATTCATTAGTATATATTTTGAATTCTTTGCCCTTAGAACTGATTTTATGCGAAACAAAAGCTTTTCCAAAATCTCAAACTTTTCCTTACTTAACTTTAATGATTTAGCCAGTACAGCCTCTGATTTTAGAATAACCTGGACCTCCTTTAATCCGTTCTTAAACAAAGTACTTCCAGAGCTGACTATATCACAAATCCCATCTGCTAATCCTATATTTGGTGCAATTTCGACGGAACCTGATATTTCATGGATTTCTGCATTTACCCGGTTTTTCCATAAAAAAGCGGAAAGAGTATTAGGGTAGGAGGTAGCGATTTTTTTGCCTTCAAAATAGTCGATTGAATATTTTTCTACCTCTTTTGGAATTGCGAGAGAAACTCGGCATTTTGAAAAACCAAGTTTCTCAACAATTTCATGTTTTTTTTGTTTCTCAATTAATAAATTTTCTCCAACTATTGCAATATCAGCAATTCCATCCTCAAGATATTGAGGTATATCTGAATTTCTCAAATAGAGAATCTCCATTGGAAAGTTAGGAATTGATACCTTAAGTTGATCTTTTCCATTGTCTATGGATATCCCACAATCTTTTAAAAGCTTAATTGAATCTTCATGTAACCTGCCACTTTTCTGAATGGCAATCTTTATTTTGCTCATTTGACTTTTTTTATTTCTGAGTAAACCGAGGGGTAAAAAAAAACCCGTCTTGATTTATCCAGACGGGTTTGAAATATTTTTAATTAACATATATCATTTCCAGCTCGCCTGATTGCAAGTATGAAGACGATGATGATGTGTTTTAATGTAATTCATTGTTATTTGTCTGTGTCAAAAGTAATTCTTTTTTAAAACAAAGCAAATTATTTTATCTGCTACATCACAAAAAATTAGTATATTGTAATGAATCTTTAATTTGATTTTCAGTGAGAACATTCTTATTAGCGGTACTTATATTAAGCGTTCACTTGGTTGTATCAGGGCAATCTGATTGTAATAAATATTTCCATAAAGGTGGGGATGAGTTTGAGGAACAGGTTTATTATTTTTCGGATGATGTTGTTATTAAAAAAGAAGATGGAAAGGCGTTAGCAACATACATTCTATTTGGGAAAAATATTCCTGGTGCAAATAATCAGGTTTTAAATGAATCTTCAAAAAATAAGGAGTGTTACTGGGTTTTTACTCCAAAACTCGATACTCCTGCCGATGGATCAAACGGATTGCAGATTTCAATTTTGTTCAAAGACTCTTCCGTTGAAAAATGCCAGATGCAGATACAATTCAGATGATGAAAAGTATTTTTTAAATATTCACAACCCTAATATTTCCCCCCAGGTTAAGGATTCTACCAATACGGAAAGTCAACTAATTACTTCTCTGACAAGTAAACAGATTAAGGGAATCAGGTTGTACCTGAGCCAGGGCAATGAAGACTTCTACCTTTCTGATGAAGAATCTAAACAAATTCAATACTTATTTCGATGTGCTGAGAATTTAAAATCCAGTATGAAGTAATTAGGTATGGTCCTTCACTTATAAAACTTAACATCCACTTCGAAATATGTTAATCTAATTACTTGATTAGTCTTGTAATAGGTGCTTTCTTCCATTAATAAAGAATCAATCAAAATAGGAGCCTCCTAAATAAAATTGGGCTCTAGTATTGTATCTAATATTTTGATTTATAGATGTAAACGCTTATGAGTAATTCATGTATACCTCTAATGATAAATTTATCATATTCAGATATGTTGCATGTAATGAGGTGTTTATATCTTAATTTTTTGACTCATTGAGAATTATTTTCTACGTTGAAACCAAATATCTTAGCTGCCAACAACTTAATAGCTGACATATCTCTCTTTTTCTAAAATATAGTGATTTGGATCAATTATCCTTTAAAGGGATAATCCAATCATCTATAATTATAGACTAATTTTTTTTGAACTGTTTACCTTTTCCGATAAATGGTATTAAGATAAAAGGTATTAAGATATGTATCAATAAAAATTTGGAGGAATAGAATATGAAATTAAACTTTACACCCTTTTTTGCTCTTTTTTTGTTCTTTTGGTTCAATCTGGTCGTTTCGGCACAAACTACCTACTACATCGCTTGGTAATGGAAATTGGAATAATCCAGCCACCTGGAGCCCAAATGGTGTCCCCGGAGCAGGTGATGTGGCGATTGTTGGAATTGGGTACCATAACACTTACCGATCACGTTACTATTAGTGGTCTTTACTTTAGTGCAGGTAAAATCACTGGAGACAGCAACATTACTGTTACAGATTCATTATCCTGGACGGGAGGAGAAATTTCATTCTTATCCGTTCAAAGTGATCTAAAACCTACCCTTACCATTGCAAATACTGCCAAAGCTAGTTTTAACGGGGCATTAAGAATGAGCCGATGTTTGATAAATGATGGTGAGATATATTGGTTAAATGGTGATCTGGTCTTTAGTTACGAAGTTTACTTTGATAATAATGGAGCCTTTTATGATCAAACTGAAGAAGATTCAAAGATTGGTAAATCTACAGGGTATTTAGTTAGTTCCTCAAATAATGGGGATTACATTAAACAAGGTGGGGGCATGACAACTATTTCTATTTATTTTAGTAATTATGGTGAAGTAAATATCATGGCAGGTCTTTTAGCTTTGTACCCGGCTGCTGGATTACCACCTCCTGATACTGGATCCTTTTTAATTAATGAAGGAGGTATTCTTAATATCGGATGGTTTGCGAGAACATTTGAAGGGCCTGTGCAAGGTGCAGGAGATGTGAATTTTTATGCAAGAACTAATTTTAATTTTGGTAATTCTTATATCAAAGGTATATATAATGTAACAGGAAAAACTGGTTTTTATGAGGGTAAGGTAACTTTTGAACCTACATGCACTCTATTAAATCTCGGATCACGGCTCATCCCTAGTAAAGCAGCTGTGGTTTTTAATACAGGGAAAACGGTGTATTTAGATTCCCTAAACCTATACGGAACAAGTACGGCTTCATATATATTTTCTAAAGACTCACTTATTATAAAGAAGTATGCAATGTTTAGTGGGGGAAATATTGGATTAGACCTGGGAAAAACTGTAGTTAATGAATCTGCCACGGTGCTTATAGATGGACCTGTAGCTTTACATGGTCAATTCGATAATTATGGAACAATGAAATGGGTAAGTGGCGATATTGAGCTTAAATACGACCAGTGGGCTAGAACACCAGAATTTAATAATTATGGACTATTTATTGATGAAACCTCAGGCTCTTCAAGATTTGTAAAGACAACCAATGGATTGGTGAATCATTATCTTTATAATTATGGTTCTTATTATAAGAAAAGTTTATTTTCTACTGAATTCGTGGCTGGAAATGTATTTGTAAATAAAGAATCAGGTACTCTTTCAGGAATAGGCCCAATGATTTTTATTTCTCCTATTACTAACGCAGGTACTGTTTCTCCTGGGGAATCGGTTGGTGTTTTAAATTTGAAAGTAAACTACCCTAGTGAAGCTACGTCATCTTTAAATATTGATATTGGTGGCCTTGAAGTTGATACTCAATATGACCGCTTAGAAATTGATGGCAACGCTTTATTGAAGGGGACCTTAAATATTCAATTGTTGGATGGGTACATTCCTGATGAAGGAGATATATTCGATGTAATGAAATTTACTGCACGTACAGATACTTTCGATGTGGTAAATGGAATAGAAATTAGCAATTGCAGGTATTTTGATGTTCAATATTCTGATACGGCCGTACGATTGGAAGTTTTTTCCATTGAGCCACCCCAGGCGAATAGAGATACAATTAGTGAAAGGCAGGATACAGCTGTTGAGATAAATGTTTTGTCAAATGACATAGATCCTGACGGTGATTCTCTTTTCGTAGTCCACTCAGGTATACCAGTTCATGGAACATCTGAAATTAGTGGCGATAGTACCATCCTTTATACACCTGAAGATGGATTCTCAGGAATGGACTCATTAATCTATATAATTCAGAAGCAGTCCGGGGGTGTATTGATACATCCTGGGTAGTAATAAATGTTCAGTCAACACTGGGATTGGAAGAGGTGCTTTTCGATTCGCCAAGCTCATTCTCTCTGGAACAGAATTTCCCGAATCCTTTTACCGCTTCAACCAGATTTAACTTTTCAGTACCAGAGGAATCATTTGTAGAAATCCGCATATATGATTTACATGGTCGCCTGGTGGAAGTATTGATGTCAGAACGGCTTGTTAGGGGAAGCTATGGCTATGATTATGATGCAGCTGGATTATCTGAGGGAATTTACTTTTGCAAGTTTTCGGCAGGGGAATTTATTCAAACAAGAAAACTATTTAAACTAAAATAATTTTTATTCGATAATAAAAGAAGCATGTCTATCCGGCATGCTTCTTTATTTTCATACCAAACAGAAATCCGGATAGAACTATAAATCTTCTAAGTAAATTCCTGGTTGATTATTTTGGAATGATACAAAAGAAATAAAAACCAAAATGTATCGTTAGTACTTAAGTTTTTTAAAGGAAGATTTATGTACAAGCTATATGTTTTACTTTTATTAATAGGCCTTTTTGGTGTGTCCTGTAATAAAGAAACCGATCTGTTAGTTGACAATGAAACTTCTGCCTCAAAGTTGGACAGCTTAATTCAGGAAACCATTCTAAGTGTTGAATCAAAGACAAATGCGGATGCAATTACCTATTATTCACAATTTGATCAAACTCAAAGCCTGGATTCAGAAGTTATTGCCAGAACCCAGCAGGAGGATATTGGTAAGTTCGTTAATCGTAGATTAGGTATTGGCTTGTTAAGTAGTTTAAGTTCTAATAAAGATTTTGTAATAATTGTTGAAGCTGTTGATGCAAAATATACTGTTGCACCTGATACTTCTGTGGTTTTACTGCGCAAGGTCGATTTGTCAGCTGAGGATATTTTCAAAATGACCATCGAAAGTGATGTGGAGAATTTCAAATTAGTTGAGAATCATTTTGGGGAGGGCATTGTTAAATCAGCCTATGGCGACGATTATACTGAAGAAGAATGGGAAAATCTTGGACGGGCTCTATGGAAAACATATGACGCACAAGAAAGTATAGAAAATAGAGCTCTGGCTAACGATGTGTATAATTCTACCAGTAGCTATCCAATTAATTTGTATAGTTTCAATATTGCTGATGAGGAATTTGAATATTGGGTGATAAGTCGAAGAGCTTATACTGACATCTATAGCAAATTAAAAACCTTTATTAATACCTATAAAAATTATAAACCCTAGTGCTACAAAATATTTTCCCAATCACTTATTAAAGCACTAATTGGCTCGCCATAAATCCTATATTTAGTTACTTTTGCATTTAATTTTATTACTCTAAATGTTTAAGTACCCAACTCCCAAACAAATAGCTATTCTTACAATTATTTCTTTTGAAGTAGTTGTTTTTCTATTGCTGATTGCTGTAAAACTTACATTAAAACCTGATTTGGAGTTGTTTCTTATTATTTTAATTGTTTTTGCATCTTCCATCCCTGGATATTTTATTATTCATGAGGCTATTCAAAGGTTTCTATATCGAAAAATTAAGCTCATTTACAAAACCATAACTGATCAAAAAGCTGTAAAAGGCCAGGATCTGGTAAAAAGTAAATTAAAAGAAGCTACCCTTGATGATGTAGAAAAGGAGGTATTATCGTGGACTGAGAATAAAAGTGAAGAAATTAATGAGCTAAAGAGGCTTGAGGAATATAGAAAGGAATTTCTTGGGAATGTCTCTCATGAATTAAAGACACCAGTATTCAATATTCAGGGCTATATTGAAAGCCTGATTGAAGGGGGACTAAAAGATGAAAGAATTAATATGAAATATCTCCAAAGGGCAAGTAGGAATGTTGACAGGCTTACCAAAATAATTGAGGACCTTGAGGTTATTTCACTCATTGAGAACCATGCTTTTAATTTGGAATATGAAAGATTTAACATCTGCGATTTAGCTTCAGATGTATTTGAATCAATGAATATTATGGCTGAAAATTCAGGGATACAGTTAGTGTTTAAATATCCTTCCAAGCTTGGATTTGAGGTTTATGCAGATAGAGAGAAGATCAAACAGGTTCTTATAAATCTGGTGTCAAATTCAATTCGCTATGGAAAACGGGGTGGGGAGACACGTATAGGTTGTTACGATATGCATGACAATGTTCTGATAGAAGTTTCAGACAATGGCCTTGGGATTGAAAAAAAGCACCTGCCCAGGTTGTTTGAACGATTTTATATGGTTGATAAATCCAGATCCGTTGAATCAGGTGGAACCGGCCTGGGACTTTCAATTGTTAAACATATTCTTGAAGCACACAGACAGCCAATTAATGTAAGAAGCACATACGGAGTAGGCAGCACCTTTGGATTTATGCTGAGAAAAGCCTGAAAAGAATTCAATCCAAATTTTGTTTTATCCATTCAAGTTAGCTTTCCGCTATATCTTATAAATGTTAGTTAATCTTCGAAACAAAGTTTTTGAGATTCTTTTAAAATACGTACTTTTATAACGATTGCTAAATCGATGAATCTATTTTCTATTTTAATTGGGGTTATTGCTTTAATAATTAGCCTTGTAGGCTTTTTCCCTCTATTGGGTTGGTTAAATTGGATTTCCGTATTCCTGGCTATAATTGGCCTGGCAATTGGCATTGTAGCAAAATATAAACAGGGACAGAATTTAAATATATTTGTTCTTATTGTTGCAATAATTCGTTTATATATTGGAGGAGGGGTTATATAATTTTCTATATAACCTCTACAATGGCTTTGTATAAATGATTAGATAGCTTTTGTAGAAAAAACAAAATAAAACAAATTAAAATTCAATAAAATGAAAACAAACTCAATTGTGAAAATTCCCTTCTTTTTTGCTTTAGTTATTGTGGGCTTATTGTTATCATGTTCTTCTCAAAAAAAGACAATGAGGAAAAATCAAAAACTGAAAAAAATATGAAAATTGAATCAAAAGTATTTGGAAGTGTTGATGGACAGGAAGTTATGCTTTTTATGTTTGAGAATAAAAATGGCATGAAGGTTGACATTACCAATTATGGTGGCATAGTAACTTCAATAGTTGTACCTGACAAAAACGGTGATTTTGAGAATATAACTCTTGGATTTGATGATTTGCAATCCTATCTGAATGGACACCCATATTTTGGAGCCATAGTTGGCCGATATGGAAATAGAATTGCAATGGGTGAATTTGAGATTGATGGTGAAAAGTATACCCTCGCTAAGAACAATGGTGAAAACCATTTACATGGTGGAATTGTTGGGTTTGATAAAAAAGTTTGGGATGTTGAATCCTTTGAAACCGATAATGAGGTGGGTTTAAAGCTTCATTATCTTAGTCCCGATATGGAAGAAGGTTTTCCAGGTAATTTGGATGTAAACGTTACATACACACTTACAAATGATAATGAGTTAAAGATAGGTTATAAAGCAACAATTGATAAGGCATGCCCAATTAATTTAACATATCATGGATATTTCAATTTAACAGGTGGAGAAAGAGATGTTTTAAGCCACGAGCTAATGATGAATGCTGATAAATATGTCGTGGTAAATGAAAGCCTTATTCCTACCGGTGAGCTCCGTGATTGTGAAAATACTCCTATGGATTTTAGTGAATTTGAAGCAATTGGTGCCAGGATTGATCAAACTGACGGTGGATATGATCATAGTTATGCTCTTAATAAAGAAGGAAGTGAGCTTAGCCTGGTAGCCAAAGTTGTTGAACCTGAATCTGGGCGGTTAATGGAAGTCTGGACCACCGAGCCGGGTGTTCAATTATATACAGGAAATTTCTTAGATGGCACTCTTACAGGTAAAGATGGAGTAGTTTACAACAAGCAATATGGCTTCTGCCTGGAAACTCAGCATTATCCTGACTCTCCGAATCAGCCCGATTTTCCAAACTCAATTTTAAGGCCCGGGGAAGAATATACTCAAACTACTATTTATAAGTTTTCAGTTAAATAAGAAAATTCTGCTTCACTAAATGATTCGATATCTTCAAATATTATTCCTGTCTTCAGTATTTATGATGGGAGTAATTTATGGAGGGAAAACTCAAACGCTTGAATCTTTTGGTTTTAAGTTTACCAATGGATTGGAACTGGGTTCTATCAGATTGTCCATTAGTGAAGATATCTTATTCATTCCACCAAGTTCGTTATTCAGTGTTGAAGTTAATGGGCAGTATTTTAGTTCAAAGGATATAAAGGCATTACTTGACTCTGACCAGATCAGGTTAATGTTTCCGAATGGATTAACTGGCAGCCTGAAATCTTATGGAAATGGAGCAAAAGGCTGGAAAGGCATCCTTAAGCTTAGAAACCGGTCTCCTGACACTCTAATTTTAGAGAATGTTGTTCCTTTCGGGGCCACTGATGATAATGTTTATCTAACTTCAGAAGGCCCCTGGGCGTTGACCAGGGCAAATCTATATATTCCAGACAAAAATCCTATTAGTGTGATTCTTCCTGACAATGCATGGGAGATGGGTTATGGCGCAAAGCAGTTGGATGAGAATTATAGTGTTGCTGCAATATGTCGACGTACAGGGAAAGAGAATGCTGACTTAAAAAGGTATAAAACGATACTTCCACCTAACTCAGAAGTTGAGTACACTTTTTACGCTGATGTTTTTAGCGGGCAATGGCAGGAAGGATTAAAAATGATGTTTCAGGATAGGTATTTGTTCGATTTGGAGGAATTTGATTACACATTGTATGATAGAGAAGACCTGAACTGGATAAAGAATAAGTATATTATTACATTGCAATTTGCCTGGGATCAACAGTTTTATAATTCAGATACAAAGAAGTTTAGCCTGTATTCCTATCTGGAAGAGGGGCAGAAAAAATTTGGTGGATATGATGTTTATGGCATTTGGCCTACATGGCCCAGGCTGGGAGTTGATCAAAGGAACCAGTGGGAACTATATGAAGATCTTCCTTATGGCCTACCAAAACTTAAGGAACTCTCAGGATATTGCAAGGCCAATGGAACAAGATTTTTTATTTCCTACAATCCTTGGGACCAAAGTACTGACGAACAGGATCCGTACAAGTCTATGGCTTCTCTCATTAAAAATATTGATGCTGATGGGGTTGTATTAGATACAAGAGGTAGCTCAAGTTTTAAGTTGCAAAATGCTGCTGATAGTGTTAAGCAAGGAGTTGTAATGTATTCTGAGGGAATGGCTATTACTAAAGATATGCCCGGGATACTTTCAGGAAGGGTTCATAATGCAATATCAAGATCCCCTATCCTTAACCTGAATAAACTAATTAAACCTGATTTTGCCATTTTTAGAGTATGTGTTTTAAACAGAGGTAGGATTCACCGGGATCTGGCCATTTCATTTTTCAATGGCTATGGAACAGAGATTAATACTTTTGACCCGGGTAGACCCGATTGGTTAGAGGAGGAGTACCTATATCTGGGGAAAACAACAAGAATTTTACGGGAAAACTCCACAGTATTCTTGAATACGGATTGGGTGCCTCTTGTTCCGACTTTGCAGGATAATATATATGTAAATAAATGGAAGAAAGGAAATAAATCAATATATACTGTTTTGAGTATGAATCCTGAGGGTGCCAGCAAGCCTATGTTTGAAGTAAATAATTCCGAGGATTTTCATTTTGTTAGCTTGTGGCATCATAGAGAACTAAATCCTTTTCAAATAGATGGAAAGAGTTATATCCAGGTTGATGTTCGTGAATTCAACAAAAAATGGCTGGGTACAAACCGTGAAGGAAACCTCGATTGTATTGCTGGCTTACCAAATTTATTGAATTTAGAATTGAAGGGTGATTCATTAAAAATTATTACATCCGAGGGTAATCTTGTTAAAATATGGAATGGAAATCCTTCTTATCAAAATACACCCAAGGAGTATTCAGAGAATCAATTTAGGGTAAAACTTGCTGAATTATTTAACAAGAATGAGGGCAAATTTGTAGTTCAGCTTTTTAATGATGATGAACTTCTTGATGAGCGGGTAGTAAATGTTGAACCTGGTAAACCATATTTAATAAGCAGCGTACAACAAACAAAAAAATATAGAAATCCACCGTCTGGGATGAAGATTGTACCAGGAGCAAATTTTAATTTCGAAGTGTCCAATCCTGATCAATTCATTCCATACCCTGATTACTCAGTTCCTCAGACAGTTAAGGTTGATAGTTTTTGCATGGATGAATACCCTGTTACAAACAAGGATTTTTTTGACTTTCTGGAAGCAACCCATTACATACCTCAAAATACCGTAAACTTTTTGAAGCACTGGGAAAATGGGATATATCCACAGGGGCAGGAAAATTATCCGGTTGTTTATATCAATATTGAAGATGCAAAAGCATATGCTGATTGGGTAGGAAAGAGATTGCCAACTGAGATTGAATGGCAATATGCAGCTCAAGGTACAGATGGAAGATTATGGCCATGGGGGGAAGAGTATCATGGTACGCGGTGCAATAATGCTTTTGGAAAAGCCACACCTGTAGATGCCTTTCCAAAAGGGAATAGTCCTTTTGAAATAAGCGATATGGTAGGAAATATTTGGCAATTAACAAACGATATATATTTTAATGGAAGTTATAAATTTGTTATAATTCGGGGAGGAAGCTATTTTAACCCTACTTCCAGTTCATGGTATGTGAAAGGTGGTCCTCAGCAACTCAATCGAACACAAATGCTTCTATTGGTAACGCCTGGATTTGACCGAAATGCTACAGTTGGGTTCAGGTGTGTGGCTGATGTAGAATAATCCTTATGCGTTCCTGTTTCCACTGCCATTTAAGGAAACATTGTTGATAAACCAGTCTAAAATATTCAAAAACTATGCTGTTAACTTTTTTTCAGAGAAGGGAAATCCAGAAAATGGGGTCGGAGCGTAGAAAAGGAAATTTAATTATCAAATACGCTAATTATATCTTTTTCATTTTAATCCTGATTCTGCTGCTTTTTGTGATTTATTTTTTATCCAAGCTAAAGGATTATTCTGATGACCAACCTGAAGATCCAAGACATACAGTTGAAATAGCCGCCTGGCATACTCACTCAAAATGAGGGAAATACAAATACTTATCCTGTTGAGTCTGATGACATTCAATTTATCAGGACAAAAATTAATTGTCTCTGATCCATATTTTCAAATTGAAGCAGAATACAACGATCCTCTTTACACCACTTATGCCGCCTCACCTGAGCGATCACGCTTATATGGCGATAGGGCATATGTTATGGATTACTACACCGGAAGTAAAGCATTGACCTATTCTTCAGAGAAAGCAGGCAATATCTTTTCAATTTGGATGATCAATAAGCTTGCTATTATGTCTACAGATCAATTTTATGAAAGACCGGTTGTAAAGGCTTCCTTTCCTGATATGTCCATTGTTGAATATCAGCCAATGAAAGATATTCATGTTCAGGAGGCTTTTTTAGTATATAGCTCTACGCTTTCCCTTATCAGGTTGCATATTGAAAATAGTGATACGATTTCTCACCTGATAGACTTATATCCGGTTTTTGAATCGGAAAATGAAAACTTGCAAGTAGTAAAGTATGATGGAACCTTGAATGCTTATACAACTCATCATGAGGAGAGTAAAAAAAGACTAATAAGCAATCTATATGAAAATGAACCCTATATTGAGGATGTTAGAGATTTATTTATGGTTGATTTTCATCCACATTCTTATGGAGCTTATCAAGGTCATATGAAGGGCTTTTATGATACAATTAAGACCGATTGGTATGATGAAAATCGAGTTGATTCACTGAATATGCTTGACTCAGGAAAAGTCAACTTTGTATCCATACAGGGTAGGTTTCTCCTGGAGCCTGGTGAAGTGAAGGAAGTTAAGATATATAGAGGCTGGCAGGGGCAAGATGAAGATATTCAATCCATTTATTCACAGATTGACCAACTTCAAGCTACTTCTTTACAACACTTTGTAAACCAGAATGTACAAATGTTTAATTCTATTCCAAAAATTCAATTCAATTCTGAGGATGAAAAGCTGGTTTATTTAGGAAGTTTAAATCTGGTAAGGTCTTGTATGTTGCCACCTGCAGGAAAAACAAGTTATAATTATTATGTTTTTTCAAGGGAACCAAAATGGGGCTGGGGACATGGGCACCAGGTATTACATGAATCCCTTTCAATGATGGCCTATGCCTATTTGGATCCAGAATCAGCACAAAACTCTCAACGTGTTTTTATGGAACAGCAGGGTGCAGATGGCCTAATTGCCTACCGTCATGGACCAAGAGGAGCACAAACATATCCACACAAAGGTATGGCAACAACTTCTGCACCTTTCTATAGTTGGATAAACTGGGAAATATTTGAGGTAAGCCATGATTTAGATTTTTTAGAAGATGCATATAGTTCTGGAAGAAGTTATGTGAATTGGCTGAAAGACAACAGAGATAGAGATAAGGATGGATTGTTTGAATGGGGCCCTTATGGCATAATTGAAAATGTACGTGATTGGTATAATGTAATATTCCAGGTTTCAAAAGAACGGTATCTGGATGTTGACAAGGAAGATATTTCAGATGAGCTGGAATGTCTCGATCTTTCTTTAATGCTGGTAAAAGAGATGAGATCACTCAGTAAAATGGCTGCAGAGCTTAAAAAAAATGATGAGGCAAAAGAATGGGAAAAGCAAGCCAACCAGACTATCTGAACTGATAAACGAAGTTATGTGGGATGAGAAATCAGAATTTTTCTTCCATGTTGATAAGGTAAACCATGAATTTGAGTTTATGGGACGAAACCTCAAAAGGCCCGAGATTATTGGATTTCTTCCCCTTTGGGCAGAAGCAGTTTCTCAGGAAACGGCGGGAAAATTGTTACAAAGCCTGACTGATACAAGTACCTTCTGGCGAAAATATGGAATTCCAACCCTTTCCGCATCTGATCCTTATTATAATCCCAATGTTGATTATTGTTGTAAATGGAATGGGCCAGTGTGGCTGTTATGGAATTACATGATTTTTGATGGACTTATAAATTATGGTTTTGATGAAACTGCAAAAGCCCTGGCCGACAAAATGATTCTTGCTGCAAAAACACAACTCTCCCTCAATCATAGATTTTGGGAATCCTATAGTCCGGACAATGAAATACTCAATTGCCCTTCAAATTATATATGGGATGCAATTATGGCTAAATTGCTTATTGAGGTTTACACAATAGATAGTTCAGTTAATCCATAAAAACCTATTTTAATGGCTTACCCTGGATAAGCATGCCAACACAAGTAAAATAATCTTCTATTTCCTGGTCAGTCGCCTCATCTCCGAGAATAGACATTTCTATCGTAAACTGTCTTGTTTTTTCTACGCCAAAACCTACAGATTCAAGGTAGTCATCATCTTCATTATCATATAAAATATCCTCCGAAATGGGATCTATCAGTTTAAAATGAATTGGGTAGTAGTCTTTTGTTGTACAAAACGATACCAGGTACTCCTTCTTTCCGTAAAATATTATGTTATATTTTAAAGTATAACCAACCCCAATTATATCACTTCTTGACTGACCAAAAATCTCAAATGGTTTTTCAACATCTAGCTGGCAATCACCTAATTTGTGGAAATTTTCACACTCTTGTCCATTCACATTCATTGATGTGATGATAAAAGCAACAAGTATGAGCCTGATAATTTTTATATATTTCATTTTTCTCCTATTTTATAATTATACTATTCAAATACCTGTTATTTGATTTCTGATATCAGTAATTTCTTTTTTCATATTAATGAAATCTTCTTCTGAAATCTTAATATCCTCTCCTCCTGATATAAAGAGTTTACTTTCACTGGTTTTTGAAACCACAATGCTAGTCTCTTCAGCTGACAACTGGTCAAAGGTTTCTTTAATTAGGGACAAATACTTAATAACTTTATTTACGTTAGGATCATCATCGTACATGCTTGAACGCGAGAATAAGTTATCAAATGGATACTTTAACTCACTTACCTGTTGAATAATTGGATCATTTTCGGAGTACTCTTCCACAGACTGTAAAACAAGATACAAACATTCCACATAAGCTCCGGTTGTTACAATGGCCAAAATATTGTCTTTTTTACTTACTTCAAGGTAATTGAACAATTGCAAAAATGCTTCATCAGATATATATACCAATGAATCAACAATATTTATATTGTTATTTGCACGGGCTAAAAGCGATTCGAATACTTTTGATGAAACCCCAACCTCAATACCAAGAGTTTTAATGGCTTCCAAATAATCAATACATTCTCCTAATCTTTCAAATCTGGCTGAGTATGCCAAATCTGCAACATATACCCCTAAGTTTAAAGCTTGTGATTTTGAATCAATATATCGGTCCATGTCATCAACAGTATGCACCATATTGGGTTTATAACTTATATTGACCTCATAAAACTGTTCAATCACTTCACCCGGAGTTGGAATAAGATATAGCAGATCTTCCATTACTTCTGGTTTCCAATCATCTGATTGCCCTTCTAAAGTATTTTCTCTTTCGTTGTCCGCAGTATTTGTTTTATCCATGTTGCAGGCTGAAAATCCTATTAACAAAAGAAGTGTAAAGAATGGTAATACTAATTTGAATTTCATTTTTAAATATTTTGAATTAATATAAATCTGTATTCATTTCTAATTCAGTTTATTGTTGTACGGGTTTATGTATTATTTTGTTTATAGAATCTGTTGTTTTCTTAATGATATCAGTTACCAATATGTAATATAAAAGGATTACCATTAACCAGATTGTTAAAAGATTATAGGTTAGAGTGCCAATTTCCACATTGCCAAGTTTTTTAACCCCTGAAAAAAATTGGGAACGTCCATTCCTGGAAGTTGGTTCTTTATAAATCGGAACAGCAAGCTGTATCAATTTATCCTTGTCCTCACTAATCTTACGTAAATCATTAGTATTCAGTACTAAGTCTGCCACCGTTGAGTTGTGATATTCCTGTTTAAGTTTAACAATATCTTCCAAGCTTACCCCATCCACTTTTAAGTCTTCGATCATCTCATCTTTATCAATATTTAATAAGTTGATTTTTTTAGATAAAAAGAACTTTATTCTGTTCAGGTAGTTTGTGGTATTATTTATTTCATTCTTGCCAAAACTATTTGCTTTGAAAGTTAATGACTTCCTGGGTTTTAATTCTTTTGATAGGTCTTCAAAAGCATTTGAAAGAATCTTAAGGCTGTTCTCTGCTTCCTTTATTTCACCTTCATTCAGAAATCTTTGGGCATCACCTAATTTATTATATAATTCAGGGATAAGATAGTCTAATTTATACCGAAGATTTCCAATTTTTTTGTCAGTTTCAAAAAAGTGTTTTTCATATTTATTGTTCTTATATTGATTTACCATAAGTGCTTCATATGCCCAGCGGGAGGGCATCATGTCACCAATAAATGGAACATATTCACTTGAGCTTACATTGTAGTGGAGTTTGTCATATTTTACAATTACACCTGAAAGAAGTATAAATGGAACTAGAATGAAAGGAATGTTTATATAAATGGCTATTACTGATTTTAAATTTGCTGAAATAATCAATCCTATCATTACTGCCAAACAGGCGGTAGAAAATAAAACCATCCAATAACTTAAATTAAGTCCTTTTAACTGTAATATATAATTTCCAAGAACAACGAATACGAACATTTGAACAGCCGAGAGAAGAAATAAAAATAAAATCTTTGAATTCAAATAGGATGTTCTGCTTAAATTTAGAAATGATTCCCGTTCCAAAATCTTTCTGTCTTTAATTATTTCTTCAGCGCTTACAATCATTCCTATAAACAGAGAAACAATAACCATCATAAAGATGTATGCTGGCAGGTTCACATTTCTACTGAAAACATATTCAGTTGGGTTAAGGTCTGTTCCACTTGTATACTTGGTAAAATATCCAAGTATTAATGCCAAAACAGGTGGGACTAGAAAAGCCAACAATAAGTATTGAGTATTGGCAATTTTAGAAAGAAAATTTCGTGTACTAAAAGTGAAAAACTGACTGATTTTCCCTGGTTTGTTGAAGAGATTTCTGGGAATCTTACTTTCTTTTGTATGAATCTTTAATTGTGGTTGAATGTTTTTTTGATACAACTCATACCAATCCTTTGGAGTTATCTGTCTTTCCTGGTTGTATTCGCCAAATTCGTTAACTTGTTTCAATTCAATTAATTGCAGTATGTCGTCTGTGTGTATGTTCCCGCAAAGTTCACACATTCTTTCGCTCGCATCAACTCTTGTTGCAATTTCTTTTAAGTAGGTAATTGCTTCAGGAGGATTTCCAAAATATACTGGATGGCCTCCTTTATCCAGGATCAGAAGTTTATCGAAAAGCTTGAAAAGATCTGACGATGGTTGGTGAATAATAACCAAAACTAGTTTTCCGTGCAAAGTCTGCTCTTTTAATAGCTGCATAACATTCTCAGAATCTGTTGATGACAATCCTGAAGTTGGTTCATCAACAAAAAGAATGTAGGGCTCCCTTATCAATTCCTGAGCTATATTCAGACGTTTTCTTTGTCCACCACTAATATTCCTATTTAAGGGTGTTCCTACTTGAAGATCTTTTACCTGAAAAAGGTCTAAATCTGTTAGTGTTTTGGAAATGAGTTTCTGGATTTTTTCTTCTTCCATATTCCCAAAACATAACTTCGCATTATAAAGAAGATTCTGATAAACAGATAATTCTCCTATCAATAAATCATCCTGAGGAACATAACCCATAACTCCCTCTATAGCCTCAGAATTTTCATGAATGTTATATCCATTTATTAAACCTTGCCCGTTTGTAGGTTTTAAGGAACCATTCAATACTTTTAGCAGGGTGGATTTACCGGTACCACTTCCTCCCATTATCCCAACTAGTTGACCTGATTCAGCTGGAAAACTAAATTTTTGGATACCAATTGCATCTTTTCTGAATTTATATTCGATATCCAAGGCCTGAAAATAGATTTTGCTATATTTTTCTTTCTTAAGGAAGGCTTTAATAATATCACTGTAATAAATTGGCCGAATTTTCTTACCCCTGATAGCAGTCCCTTTTGGTAAAATATATATGGTTCTTGGATAAATATATTTTTTATTGGATTCAAGTTTATCCTCTCCTTTAAAATAGTAAATAAATATATCTGCCTGAGAGATTTTTAAAAAGAAAATCTGCCCATGTAACTTTTTAATACGTAAATGATTTATTGATTTAGAATTAAAGGAACTAGAATCACTTGCAATCAAGACTTTGTCTTTACTTGGGACCTTGAAAAATTGGTCGGTTATAAAAAACCAGCAGTTTATGAAGTCTTCCTGGTCAATCAATAAGCCATCTGCAATGGTTTTAACTGTATCAGCTATGGTTTGAGTAAATCCTTCTTCCGAATAAGTATAGGCCTCAAAGTGCTTTGTGAATTGAATTAGGCTAAATAGTATTAAATATTTATTTTTAACATGAAGCTCTTTGTTTATCTTCTCACAAATAGTTAATAACTTAACAGATAGAGCAGCTGTTCTTTTACTATTTTGCTTTGAAGGTGTAGTATTAAATTCTTCAAGATTTTCATCAAAAACTTTTAAGAATTTCTCTGCAAGCCTGGGACTAAACTGTTGTGAAAGGTATGATTCTACGAAATTTCTGGATAAGGTTGATATGACATTATAGTTAATGCTAGCAATTATGGCAAATAATCGCATCAGGGAATTGAGCATTGATTCAGTCATGACGAATCTCTATTGATGGACTTTCACCTTTTTATTTTGGAATCTTTTCTTTTTACCGACAGATTTAAACAATAACTTCACTGACATTCTATCTTTTTGACATGCGCATCTGACTTTTCCGTCGTGCGCATCAAGGATATGTTTTACAAGAATATGTCCAAGGCTAATGTCAGCATTTAGTGAATCCTCGTTAGTTGTAAAAAAAGCTTTTGTTTTCCTTAATACCTCCTCTGAGTAGTTGAGACCCTCATCTGTAATATTAAAATATGTCGAATTTTCTTCTTTGCCAATTTTTATAGATATATGCCCCTTATCAGGAGTATGCTCCATAGCATTTTCTAACATATTCATAAGAGAATTTATTACCAATTGAAAGTCTCCATATAATTTTAGATTTTTTTCTGATTCAATCAGGTTAAGTTTGATTTTACGCTTATTTAATTGTTCAGTTTTTTCAATGATTAAATACTCAACTATTTCTCTTGCATCCAACATTGTGAAATTTGCCTTATTCTCATGAATCTCAAAAAGCGTAATTTGATGAGCAAGTGATGAGGAGATTTTAAGACTTGACAGATTATTATCCAAAATATTTACAAGGGAAAATAATTCCTTTGATTCTATTTTATCTTTCAACGCCTGAATTGTTCCACTAATATTATTAATGGGCCTACTTAGTTGACGACTAAGTATCTGGAGGAATATTGTTTTGTTCCTGTTGGAATTATTAAGCCCAATATTGGTTTTCTTCAATTCTTCCATTATTTGACTATTTCTTTCCCTCAAATCTTGAATTTCCAAAGCTTTGGAAATGGCTATTCTTATTTCATCGGGATTAATTGGTTTATTAAAAAAACCATGGATTTTTCCATTGTTTACACCATCAACTACCAATTGAAAATCAGTGAACCCACTAATAATAAATCTAAGTGTGTCAGGATAATCTACTGTTGCTTTATCAAGCAGGTCAATTCCCGTCATTTCAGGCATACGTTGATCAGCCACGATAATTCTGGTTTTATTGTTCTTTAGATACTCCAATCCCTCTTTGGCTGATGGCGTTGTGGTTATATTATAATCATCCTTCAATACTGTCTTAAATAGTAGCAGGAATTCAGGAGAATCATCTATATACAGTAGACTTGGTTTTTCGTTATTGGAATTTACCATAGCTTAACTTTATTTTGTTTATATTGCCAGATTACGCCCAACGTTTCTTTCAATTTTTTCCGGCTTAACTTTAGGTTTTTTAAGCGAAATTTTATCTCTTGTAATTTCCTTGTGTCTGGGAATTACGAAGGAGAAAAGGCAACCTTTTTCATTTTCAGATTCAAATTGTATTTCTCCACCCAGTACTTCTAAAATCCCCTGGGCAACTGATAGTCCTAAACCCAGCCCTCTATTATCTTCTGATGGAGGACCTGGCCTTTTAATGAATGAATTAAAGATAGAATCCCGCTCTTCCTTGGCTATCCCGCAACCAGAATCCTTTACGAAGAATGTAATGGAATCTGCATTGTCTTCACTAAATCCAAATTCAATTATCCCTTTTTCGGTAAATCGAAAAGCATTGTTAATAAGAATTGTAAATATTTGATTTAGCCGGGCTTGATCAGAATAAATGTATATTGGATTGTCTACTATTGGAACATTCTGCAATAATGCTATACCATGTTTTTCCAGATTAACTTTTTCTTTTAAAAACCCGGCATAGAGTTCATCCATCAAATCATTCAAGGCAAATTTCTTTATTTTGACTTTTAATTGATTTGATTTGAGAAGAGATAAATCCACCAGGTTCTCAACCAGTGTTGTTAGGTCCTTAGTATTATTGCTTAGAATTTTAATATATTCCTCTTCATTTTTCTGTGATAACTCCTTTTGAGATAGCAAATATGAAAATCCAACGATAGCATTTAAAGGTGTTCGGATCTCATGCGGAATATGGTTTAGAAAAACGGAGATAATTCTTTCTAACTCGCCCTCCTTTTCTCTTAATTCATATTCAAGCTGCTTAACCCTTCTTTTCAATTCCTTTTTTGATGTTTTTTCTTCCATAACATCATTATTTATGATTGTTAGAATTTCAACATTAGTTCTCAAATACTAATTTTCCTTCTATTTAATTTTTCGAAGTATTTTCCTGGCTTTTTTATTCCTGGATGAACTACTTTCAGCAATTTTTGTAAATTGTTCAATTGCCTTGTTTTTGTTTTCTGTTTTCAGATAGCAAAAGCCCAGATACCATTGAGCATCTTCAATAAATAGGTTGTCTTTATGGTCGATTACTTTATTGAAAGATCCACTAGCCATTTGATAGTTGCTTAATTCCATATTTGATACACCGCTCATAATGTTGGCTTCCATGCGCCCCATATCAGCTTCAAGTACTTCTTCAAATAAATGGAGTGCCTGTTCATATTCTTCATTGTTATAGGCTATCACAGCATCCTGGTAAATCTCATCATTCAGGCTTGCACTCG
Source organism: uncultured Bacteroidales bacterium (assembly GCA_963750735.1). GTDB lineage: Bacteria > Bacteroidota > Bacteroidia > Bacteroidales > VadinHA17 > JANTGF01. Next base: position 559,180 of record CAVVRY010000019.1, read on the forward strand.
CTCTAAAATTCAGAGGTTCATACTTTTCGTAGTATTTTTCAAACATTTTTTCGTTGGTTGAAAACTCACTTTTCAGAATGTCAGTGAATAATGTAATAGAGAGAAGAATGATTACTGAGGCAGCGGCCATTTGGGTGATTCTGCTATTAATCAGACGTCTGGTAAAAGAAATTACTTTCTTATCAGCATGGTAAGAGTGATTGATTTCCTTCAGCTGTTCCCTGAGGCCAATAATCTCGGTTTCTCCCAGTGCATTTTTTATTTCTTTTTGCAATTCAAGTTCATTCCGGAGTTCAGTATTGGTTTTCAACTGTTTCTCCAATGCAGCGAGCTCATCACCCGCCAACTCTCCATCGAGGTACCTGTCGATGATTTCTGTGTACTTTGTGTTTGGTTTCATGGTATAGTGGTATTTAATTTATTAATATAATATATTATACCTGAGTGAATTATGTGGATATAATTCACCCGGATACGGTTTATTTCATTTTCCGGCATTCCTAATTTTATTTACTTTCCAGCCCTGATCCTGTGCATCAATGCACAGGATCTAAGACCGGCCAGTTTATTATAAGCTCTAACTTAAATAAATTATGCAAAAGCTGGTATTATTTAATTCTCCGATTAAAGTAATTCTAATATCTCAGAGGACCTTGATTTTATATTTTTTACTATATCAGTTCTTAATTTATTCTTAGAACCAGGTATTAAAGTTCAGGAGTAATAATTACTTGTGGATCTGGTTCTTCTTCACCATCACCTCCGCGAATTACAAATAACTCATCATTGCTAAGTGCATTATTATTAAAAATTTCAAAATTTACATTTTCATGGGTTGTTTCAATTCTTGTTGTTTTCATGGTTAGAGTTTTTAGTTTTAAATTAGTTTGGTTCAATAATTTTATATTTTCATTTTATGGATTCAGATAGTAGGTTTGAAATTCATCCCTTAATGTCAAAAAGGGCAAAAAGGTTACCCTAGATTTTGGACTTTTTTTAATAAAAAGTATTATATTTATTGATTCTAAATAATAATATCTAAGAATCAGTAGGATATGATTTTTGACTAGTTGCCACAATTTTGTATTTTTTGGATTAAATTCCGATTGTGATTAAAGTTATATTAAGGATGAACTGGGATTTGTTTTTAATAAGTGGCTGAGGGTCTTAAAAGTGTAAGTGATTTTTAGAGGACAGATAAATTAACCAAAGAATGTTGACCAGTTAGATGTATTTTATGCAATAATGATGAAACTTCCTTGGATTGATTATATTTATTAAATTGAAAAGATCAAAATTCCATATTGCAATATTTCTCCTGATAATTTTTAATTCAGGATATATTCAAATTGCATTTGCACAACAACCATGATTCCCTTAATCTGTATTTGGCTAAAAGTTTATATTTTAAAGCAGATTCATTATCGGATATTTCAAATTTTAAAGCAGCTGATAGTTTATTTAAAGTTGCCGAGACTTTATTTTTGGAAGAAGAGGAGAATTACCTCTATACATCTTGTTTGATAAAACACTCCAAAGTTATGTATGGCCTCGGTAAAGTTAAGAATGCTGAGGAATATTTAAAATATGCGGAAGATGCTTTCTTTAAATTCGACATTTCCAAAAGTGATACTTTATATTCCAATTACCTGAACAGAAAAGGATACTATTATATAATTAGGGGTGATAATGATAAAGCTAAGGTAGCCTATCTTGAATCAACTCAAATACGGAAAGAAAAGGAAGCTATTGATTTCTCACTCTCATATGCCTACAATAACCTTGGATTTATTTATAATGTGCAAGGGGACCTTAGCAATGCAAAATTGTATTTTACTAAAAGCCTGGAAATAAGGGAAAGAGTCTTTGGGGCGAATGATTCAAGGCTGGCTAAAACATACTCAACATATGGAGCTTTCCTTATTACATTAGGCCAATATGAAAAAGCTAAGGAATATCTAATCCTCTCAAAGAATATGTATACTATTTATTACGGGGAGAATTACGTTGAGTTGGGTGTTATTTACAATAATTTAGGGATAATGTTAGTTATAACATTAGAGATTATCAAACTGCTGAAAACTATTATTTACAGGCCATTCAAATTCTATCAAGTTACCCAGAAAAGTACTTGAGTTATCTGTCATATGCCTATAATAACCTTGGACTTATTCACTATGAAACTGATAATTTAGAATTAGCCCTTAGTTGGTTTACCCGGAATTTGAACTTTTTACAAGATAATCTACCTGCAGAATTGGATAGAGCATATATTAAGATTGCTAATACATATAAAAGACTTGGTAACAATGATCTGGCTGAAGATTATTATTCACTTGCGATTGATCATATAGTTAAATTTCACAATACTCATTATCCAGACCTTGCATCGGCTTATTTAAACTTTGGGTTGTTTTATTCGGAGAATACCAACTATGATAAAGCCCTGGAACTTTATTTTGAGGCACTTGATATTAATATTAATCATTTTGGGATTAAGCACCCAAGAACTTCACGGTGTTTTTATAATATTGCCGAAGTATATAAAGATTTAAATTTGCCTGATTCTGCCCTATTGTATATCCAAAAGTCATTAATTGCTGCAGTAGATGATTTCGATGATGTTGATATTCAAAATAAACCCTTCTATTAACAGCAACTCATTCTCAAATCTCAGATTGCTGTCCAGCTTGAAAACTAAAGCGGAAATTCTCCTTCTGGAGTGTCATAAACGTAGAGAAAATACAGATCTACTCAAATTGGCATTTTCTACTCTTGAGGTGGCTGTAGGAGTTTATTGAGAAAATAAGACTTGAATATATTTCTGAGGAGAGTAAGTTATATCTGGCGAAGAATGAAAAAGAGACCTATGATGAAATTATTGAGACCGCATATATTTGTATGAAAAAACGAACATTGACCTATACAAAGAAAAGGCTTTTGTTTACAGCGAAAAAAGCAAATCTGCCATTTTATTATCTACAATAAGAAACATAGAAGCAAAAGAGTTTGGTGGAATTCCTTTAGAAATGTTGCAGGAGGAGTCTGATGTTAAGCATGACCTCAGCATATATAAAGATTACCTTTTCAATGAAAAGCAACTTGACAGCCCTGATTTAAAAAAATTGCAAGTATACCAGAACTATATTTTCTCTTTATCAAACCGTTATGATTCCATAATCAGAGAATTTGAAAAAGGTTATCCTGAATATCACGCACTTAAGTTTGATACAAAAACTATTAGTTCATCAGAGGTGGCTGAGTCTCTTGGAAGAAATGAGGCACTCATTGAATACAATATTTCAGATACTTCATTGATAATATTCCTTATTACGAAGGATGAATTTTTAGTAAAAAGGAAAAACATTGACAGTAATTTTGAAATGAATGTATACAAACTTCAGAATTGCATTATGAATAGTGATTTCTCAAGAAATATGGAAGAAGAGTATGCCTGCATGGTTAGTTCTTCAAACAGCTTGTACCGGCAGTTAATTGATCCTTTCAGGGAAAGTTTAAGCAAAAAGCATTTAATTATCATACCTGATGGTGTGTTGGCTTATCTGCCGTTTGAAATTTTAATTACTGAAGTGCCTGAATACCAGGGGTATGAATACCAATCGTTGTCATACCTGATTAAGTCTCATCCCATTCATTATTCCTACTCGGCTACTCTTTTGCTGAATGATTTAGTAAAAAGGAGGTCTGCCGGAACGAAATTTCTTGCTTTTGCACCACAATATAAATCGCATAAAAATACTACGAAAGATCAAAGTTATTTGCGTCAACCTGATGTTGAAGAACTCTACCCATTGCCTTTTTCAAAGGAGGAAGTTGAGTCCATCCTTAAAGTTACCCGAGGAAAAGTGATGGTAGATGAAAAAGCAACTGAAACAAAATTTAAAGAAATTGCTTCTGAATTTGACATCTTACATTTGGCCATGCATACCATAATTAATAACAATGCTCCGATGTATTCAAAGTTGGCGTTTACCAGAGACAATGATAGTTTAAATGATGGGTTTTTAAATATTAATGAACTTTACAATCTTCAACTTAGCGCAAAATTTGTTGTTCTAAGTTCTTGCAGCAGTGGGAGTGGGAAGTTGCAAAGTGGAGAGGGGATCATGAGCATTGCCCGTGGTTTTATGTATGCTGGTTCCCCAAGTGTTGTGATGACGCTTTGGGAATTGGAGGATAAATCCGGATCTAAAATAATGAGAAAGTTCTACCGCTACCTTAAAAGAGGATATCCAAAAAGCAAGGCATTAAGGAAGGCAAAACTGGATTTTCTTGAGGAAGCTACTTTATTGAAATCTCATCCATATTTTTGGGCACCGTATATAAACCTTGGAGATAATTCGGCGATTTATGCTGGAATTTGGCAAGGAAAGATAATACCTTCCTTATTAGTTGTGAGTTTGATACTTATTTGGCTTAGAAGAAAGAATTATAAAAAATCAATCTGAGTTCATAATTTCCTGATAGCTGGGATCACTTTTTATTAATTCAATTAATATTTTTTTACAATTCGCCTTCCTTTTCTTTACATAATTTGTGCTTGTAAATCCAAGCTTTTTAGCTATTTCCTTGAGAGAAACATTACTATAAAATAACATCAGTAACTTCCTGCATTTTGGGCTTATTTTCAGCAGGTGCTTTTGAACTAGTTTGGGTTTGTTAAAATCCTCAATTATTGATAAAAGGTTATCGTCGAGCTGACCGGTTGTCTCATCAATAAGCTGTTTTTCATTTAATTTTTTTTTCCTTCGCAATTCTTCGTGCCATAAAATTTTGGTAATGGAAAACAAAAAGGTGTTGAAACTACAATCAAGCTTAATTTTATCATTTATAATTCTCCTATAAATAATAACAATAGTCTCCTGAAAAATATCTTCTGCGTCAACACTTTTACCACTGTTTCGCAAAATAAAGTTTTCAACCACAGGATAGTTCTCTTTATAAACTAGCTGTAATACATTACTCTTTTTGCTGCGGATACCATCCAGTATTTCCTGAGTGGTTAGTTTTTTCACGAAAGAATATTTTTCTTTTAAAAGGTTTGAAGTTAAGCTATTATTATAATTGTTTATTGTTTTAAATTCCTTTCAATTATATATTTAACCGGATCAATAATTCGGGATAACAACCTGCGGTCTTCAGTAATTATTTCACCCATACCTGTCATTTCCTGATTGAATTCTAGATTTAGTTTATATAGAGTTGTTAGGCTATCCGGAAGTTCCAATTCTGCAACATAGAATTCGTCAGAAGGAACCATTGATATATTCTTGACAATACCTTTTAACATTCCATATTCCATATAAGGATAGTTATCAATCTTAATATTTACACGCTGTCCTTCCTTCACCTTCCCGGATCTGCTAATAGAAAGATTCATTTTGGCTACTAAATTTCCAGGTTGCTCAGGCACAACTGTAAAGACTTTTTCATCGATTATCACATTTTGATCTTCCGACCAGAATTTAGTGAAACTTACATAGCCTTTTGATGGTGCTTTAAGTAAATATTTTTGCTCCCAGGTTGCAATTTCTGAAGAAAGATTGTTGAAAGATTCAACAAGATGGAGTTCATGATTTTTTCTTTCTTCAGCATAAACCATTTTGTACTCCTGAATTTCCTGTTCTAATTCAGATATCTGAATATCTACCTTCGCCAAATTAATTCTCGCTTGCTCAAAGTCATGCTTTTTCTGCAGAACGTTGGATGTTGATTTGTCCAACTCGGCCTGAGCTATTACTTTCCCACTATATAAACTGGTGTCTCGTTGGAATTGTGTTTCTGCCAGCAATAATTCATTATTTAGAAGTTCTTTTTGCCTGTATAATCGATTATAATAAACCTTATATTTTTTTAATTCATCTTCTACTGATTCGACCTTGTTAGAATGATAATTGATTTCCGTAAAAGACAGATATTCAAGGTAATTGGTTGAAAATATGGCAAAAGTTTGTTGTATTTCTCCAAGCTTATAAGCAGTTTTAGGCTCAATGAATCCCAGTGTATCAATATTTAAAATATAGGAACTAATTTTATTAAGATTCTTTTGAAGCTTTAAAATGTCATAATAACTGGCAGGATTCTCTATTACTGCAAGGTGCTGGTCTTTTTTAACCAATTGTTCATCCTCAACAAAGAGGATTTTGATCTTGCCGGTTGATTTTGCTACAACAGAAGCTGGTGGATTTTCTGTGGTTATAACGAGCGGGGATTTTATTACATCGGGATACTTAAAGAACCAGCTTCCAATTAGTAAACCAAATATAATCAGAGTTATCAAAGTAATTCCCCACCTGGTAATCCAACGAGGTACATATCCCATTATTTCCTGAACTTCCTCATTTCTCAGGTTAAGATTTACTTCTTTCTTTATATTTTGAGAATCACTATTCATTCAAACTATATAATTAACTACCGAGCTCTAATTGGTTCTTAACAAGTTGATAATAAACTCCTTTTTGTTTTGTAAGTTCTTCGTGTGTGCCTTTTTCAGCTATCAGACCCTTATCGAGAACGATAATCTGATCTGCATTTTTTACAGTACTTAACCTATGTGCAACCACCACCACAGTTTTTCCTTTGAAAAACTGCTCAAGGTTATGCATAATAAGCATTTCATTATTGGCATCGAGAGCATTGGTTGCTTCATCGAAAAACAAATATTCAGGATTTTTATATACTGCACGGGCAATTAATATTCGTTGTTTTTGCCCCTGGCTAAGGCCCAACCCATTTGACCCAATCTTTGTATCAAATCCCATGGGTAAGGACATAATAAATTCCTGAATATTAGCGACCTTAGTTGCATTTAATAGCTTTTCAATGGAAATAGACTCATCACCCATTGCAATGTTTTTCGATATGCTATCAGAAAATATGAAACCATCCTGCATAACCACCCCACAGAGCTTCCGCCATGCACTTAAACTAAAATTCCGAAGATGCTGTTCCCCAATTTTTATTTCACCCTTAATAGGTAAGAAAAATCCCAAAAGCATTTTAATAAGTGTGGTTTTTCCACTGCCGCTAATTCCAACTATTGCAGTTACTTTAGATTCTGGAATTTCTAAATTAATGTTATCAAGAACCAGTGGAGAATAAGGCCCCTCATATTGAAATGAGAGTTGATTAAGGTAAATGCTTCTATTTGGTGGCAAATTAGTAATCTTGCTTTCACCTATTGGCTCCTCATCATTTTTTATATGAATTTCTGCCATTCGCTCCAGGCTTATTTTTGCATCCTGCGTACGATGAAGAAAACCAATCATTTGATCCAGTGGCGCATTTAACTGCCCCAATATGTATTGTACAGCAACCAGCATACCCAATGTCATGTTGCCATTTATTACAGCTATAGCTGTTAAAATCGTTATTAGTATATTTTTGGTTTCATTAATAAATGTTGCTCCTGCCTGCTGATACTGGTTTAGCGAAAGTGATTTGACATTTACCTGGAATAGTTTTGCCTGAATGGTTTCCCACTCCCAACGCTTCTGTTTCTCAATGTTGTTCAGCTTGATTTCCTGCATCCCTGTAAATAACTGAATCAAGTTATTCTGGTTTTCCGAAAGGGTTTTAAAGCGGCGATGGTCGAGTTCCCGCCTTTTCTTTAAAAATAGAAGGACCCACAGGATATATAAGGAACTTCCTATGATAAAAATCAAAAATATTTTCAGACTATATATGGCAAGGACAATTCCAAAAACAATCAGGTTAATGAATGAAAATAAGATATTCAGAGTGGAGGAGGTCAGAAAGATTTCTATTCGTCTGTGGTCACCAATCCTTTGCATAAGATCACCTATCATTTTTGAATCGAAGAAACTTATAGGAAGTTTCATCAGTTTAATAAGAAAATCAGAAATAAGGGAAATATTTACTCTTGTTCCAAGATGGAGCAATATCCAACCTCTGATAAAATCCACTGACATCCTGCTTATAAAAAGTACAAATTGTGCAATGAGAATTAGATAAATAAAACCAACGTCTTGATTATTAATACCAAAATCAACTACCTGTTGAGTAAGAAAAGGAAATATTAACTGAATAAGACTTACTATGAGTAATCCAAGTATTAGCTGGGTGACAAATCTTTTGTAATTGCGCAGATATGAAAAAAGAAAACTAAACCTGCCCTTGTCTTGAGTTTCTTCAGGTGTACTATAGAAATCATTGCCAGGTTTAAGAAGTAGGCACATCCCTTGATCTACGTTTTCCTTTTTTGTACTGGCCCAATTTTTTAAGAAATCTGTTTTTGAATACTTTATTTTTCCAATAGCAGGATCAGCAACATAGATTTGGTCCCTTTTAATCTTATAAACTATTACAAAATGATTTTGGTTCCAATGTACAATACAGGGCAAAGGTGCTTCTTTCTTCAATTGCTCATAGCTAATACGAACTCCCATTGATGAAAGACCAATTGATTCTGCAGCATCACTAATACCTAACAGAGAAACTCCCTGGCGAGTAATAAAGCTGCGATCTCGTAAAGATTGAAGACTATAACTTTTCCCATAATACTTTGAGATCATGCGAAGGCAGGCAGGTCCGCAATCCATGGCGTCAAGTTGCTTATAGAAGGGAAAAGTGACCATCTGGGTTATAAAGTCAGTTTATAGTGAAAATAAGTTTGTAAAATTAAATAAACATATGTAATTAATGCTTATTTGAGAAGTTCTTTTATTTAACCTTATTGCATATAATAATTGTGAAACTTTTAAAAGCGAGGGAAGAAAATTGATCATTAAGGATGACTTTTTTAGATATAAACAATATTGATAACTCGGTGATGGTTGAATTTACTGACTATTTTTTAGAACATATTAGTAGAATTAGCCTATCAGATTTGTCTACTTAATAGTTAATTATTGGACTTTGATATATATATTTGAAGATATACCTAAGATTTTATCTTTCTAAACAATGAAAAAGAATTTTCAGTCAACATTGGGAACTATTATTTTCCTCTTCATTTTGATTTTCTGGGGATGTTCACACAGTAATTCTGACTTAAATAACTTTACTAATGCTGAGCGCTTACCCGGTCTCAAAAACGGGAAACTAATTCAGGTTTCAAGTTATGATACTACAGGGGCCAACAATGACAGAATAAATATTCCAGTAGGAAAAACTGCCACTATTGCTGATTTAGATGGACCAGGATTAATTGCCCGTATATGGATAACGATTGATTCGCGTGATCCCCATTTTTTAAGGAGGATTTTATTGCGGATGTATTGGGATGGTGAAGAAAATCCTTCAGTTGAAGTTCCAGTGGGAGACTTTTTTGGTACAGGTTTTGAATATAAACACTACTTTTCACAGTACCTGGGAATGACCAGTGGTGGTTATTTTTGTTATTTTCCTATGCCATTCAATAAAGCTGCAAAAATCGAGGTGGTAAATGAAACAGGTCAGGAAATATATGCGTTCTATTACCATATAGACTACTATCAATTAGAAAAACCCCTAAATAAATCAACAGCATATTTTCATTCATTTTGGAAAAGGGATATTCTTACCGATTATCCTGAAAATTATACTATTCTTGAAGCTGAAGGTGAGGGCCATATTGTAGGTTTAAATATGAGTATGCAATCTTATAACAGGAGTTTAGGATTTCTTGAAGGAGATGAAATGATATGGGTAGATGGAGAAATGGAGCCTTCTATTTATGGAACAGGTACTGAAGACTATTTTACCAGTGGATGGTATTTTAAGGATGGTGAATTCGCCTCACCTTACCATGGTTTAATTTTAAAGGATCAGGAAGAGGGGAGAATTGCAGCTTATCGTCTACACGTGCCAGATCCCATTCCATTTAAAAAATCAGTAAAATTTACCATGGAGCATGGTCATGCCAATGAATCTTACGCAGACTTTAGTAGCACAGTATATTGGTATCAAAAGGAGCCTCATAAGGCTTTTCCTCCCATTATGAAATCCTCTTTAAGAATACCCTTACGGGTAATAATTCCTCCGGGTGGATATGAAGCTGAGGATGCTGGAATCGATAGTGAATTTCCCCATAAAATTACGGATATGACAGATTTTGGGCCTGAATGGAGCGGGGGAAAACAACTATTTTTCGAATTAGATTATGGCCAGGAATTAAACCTGAACATTGATGGATTGGAGGAGAAGTTATATGATATTGACCTTTACTATACAAAGGGTCCTGAGTATGGAAAAGTTAAGGTGTATCAGAATGATCAATTATTGGAAGAGTTTGATGGATTAAACGACCATATATTTCCTGGTGGTAAGATTGCATTAAGAAACCTTTTAGTTGAAAATGGAAAAATCACACTTAGATTTCTTTCCAGTGAAAATGAGAATATGATTGGCCTGGATGTTCTTATATTGAAACCTGTTAGAAAGTATATTCCTGAATGGATGGTAATTGGACCTTTCATCAATAAACGGGATTCTGATATATTGAGGTATGGTATTGACTCAATTTACCCACCAGAAAAGCATGTAGATCTGAATGCTGTGTACAAAGGTGTTGATGGTAAAGATATTATTTGGAAAAGATTCCAAACGCCTCCCAGTGGATATTTTAGCCTCTGGGATAAAGTAGATCCATATGAATTTGTAATCTCCTATGCTTTCACCTATGTGTACTCCCCGAAAGATATATCTGTACCCTTTTTTATTGGTTCCGATGACGGTTCTAAAGTGTTTCTAAATGGCAAAGAGATTTATCGTTTCCTTGATGTAAGAGTTTCAGAACCAGATCAGGACACTATCGAGTTGGCTTTAAAGAAAGGGTGGAATGAATTGTTGCTTAAAATTGAAAATAATTTTGGGGGCTACTCATTTTATTCCAGAATCAGGGATAATGATAATAAACTAAAATACAGTTTAAATCCGGCTTTAGCGGAATGATTTTTGTGGGATATATTTTTGCGGTTTACCGATATTTTAATTTTTTGATTTATTTAACCAGAATATTATTGAAGTAATATTAAAATTGCCTATGAAACTGCTTTACACCACCTTCATTTTATGTTTTATTGTGATTTCTTCAGGTCTAGCACAGAGAAATGCAGATTTAGATGAAATAGTATTTAAAAAGTATTTACCTGCATTAAAAAATGTTAGAAAAAGTTCGGCAACTGAAGAATTAACAAAGTACGATGTTAAAAGCTATATTCTGGATATTTATGTGGATAATCAAAATACATATATTGCCGGGAATGTTAGGATAATTTCTGAAATTGTATCAGAAGGTTTAAATGAATTTCATCTGGAATTGGCAAATCATCTGACAATTGATTCCATTCGAGTAGCCTCAAACCTTAGCTCATATACACATGCAAATGATATTATTAAAATTCCTCTTCAAAGTATCCCTGAGGTAGCAACTGTTATGGATGTTCAGGTCTATTATCATGGCTTTGTTCCTCAAGATGGTTTCTTTTCAGGAATGACAAATAAAATTGATCAACAATGGAATGAAAAGGTAACCTGGACACTTTCTGAGCCATTTGCAGCCAAAGACTGGTTCGCATGCAAGCAGGATTTACAGGACAAAGCAGATTCTGTTAAAGTATCAGTTTCAACCAAGGAGGGATTGATGGCAGGTTCAAATGGGATACTTACAAGTGTGGATACATTGCCTGGGCAGAAACTCAAGTATAATTGGGAGACATATTATCCCACGGCCTATTATTTAATTTCTGTTTCAGTTGCTAATTACATGGATTATAGCATATATGCCCATCCTGAAGGTATAAATGATTCAATTCTAATCCAGAATTTCATATACAATAATGCTGCCTATTTAAGTCAAAAAAAGAGTGAAATAAATGAAACTGCAGAATTAATTGAATTGTATTCTGAATTATTTTCAATGTATCCCTTTGAAAGTGAGAAATATGGTCATTGTGTAGCACCTATGGGGGGAGGTATGGAGCATCAAACAATGACAACCTTGTCCTCTTTTTCTTACTATTTAGTTGCGCATGAACTTGGTCATCAATGGTTTGGTGACAATGTCACCTGTGGAACCTGGCAGGATATCTGGATAAATGAGGGTTTTGCTTCCTATACTGAATATCTTGCTTTACAGATGCTTAAATCTCAGGAAAGTGCTGATGATTGGATGGTTTCAGCTCAGAATTATGCTAAAGATAGACCATACGGTTCAGTATATATTCCTTTTGAGGAAGCAGGTAATATTGGACGAATTTTCGATTATCGTTTATCTTATAAAAAGGGTGCGGTTATTATTCATATGTTGAGATTTGAGTTGAATAATGATACCATATTCTTTAATACTTTGAAGGAATTTCAAAGAAAATATAGTGATTCTGTGGCTATTGGATTGGATTTTAAAGAGGTTATTGAGGATCAATCAGGAATGGATTTTACTGCCTTTTTTGATCAATGGTATTTCGGTCAGGGCTTTCCCGCATTCAACATTTCCTGGGGACAAGATAGCGATACTTTGGTCATCGAATCATCACAGACAGGTTCATCGGGGCTAACTCCCTTTTTTAAAATGCCGATTGAGTTATTAGTGCAGATGGGGGAGAAGGATACCCTTGTTAGAGTTTTTCAGAGTGCAAATTTTAATGAATTTAAAATTAAAGTTTCAGATATTGTAACCGGTATTTCAATAGATCCAAATGGCTGGTCCTTGCTGGAAGTTAATTCTATTAATAGAATTGCAGATACAAAGGAGGAAAAAGTAAGTCCTTTTACACTTTATCCAAACCCAGCATCAGATTATATTATTATTGATTTTAAAGGGATTGCTAAAGAAAGATTTATTCGCATACTTGATATTTCCGGAAGACTTGTAGCTGAAATGGAGACAAATGAAGCCAGGATTACTCTGGACACTTATGAGTTGTCAGAGGGAGTATATATTATTCAAATTCTTGATGGAAATGAAGAATATACTCAAAAGTTCATGAGAAAATAAAGAATGGAATATTTATTCAGAAAAGAATAGTCAAAGCCAATTCCTGAACAAATATTCCAATCTTACTACAGATGAACTTAATTGAAAAAAGTTACTTTCCAATAAAAGTTTTACCTCACTAATACCTATTCCTTTTCTTCCTTTTCGGTCTTTGTGAATTTTGATAATATAAGCATCATAACCCCAAAAAACAACATAAAAAGGCCTGTCCAAAGATTAATATTAATGCCTAATGATTTTTGATATAGTTCTACATCCGAACCTGTTGCAATACCAAATATGGTGAGCATAACACCTAGTATTGCGAACATTAAACCAATTGGAATTTTAATATCTAAACCCATAATTAATATTTTTTTACCAGAATAATAAACTAAGAACAAGAGCAATAACTCCAACAACAATTGCAAGGAAAACAGGTGAATCATAGAAACTCTTGCTTTCAACTTTAGTGCGCGGAGTTAGCGCATAAACCAAGCCAGTTAATTCTTCATCTGACTTTTTCTGTTTGGTAACAAATGTCAGAATTATTGTAATAACTAAAGCAGTTGTAAATGCATAAAGAGCAGTCCAGAAATTCTGTGCCATTACACTTGGGTATGTATGTATTACTGAACCCAACCAGCCACCTTTTACTAACATGGTTTCACCAAAAGGTTGTGTAAGTCCATGATGAATGGCTGCTGCTAACGTTCCTGAAAGAAGACCATAAAATGCTGCATTTCCAGTTGTTCTTTTCCAGAACATTCCAAGCATAAAGGTTGCAAACAAAGGAGCATTGATAAATGCAAATATTAACTGCAGAAAATCCATAACATTATTGAACATCTGGGCGACATAGGCTGTAAGTATACTTACAATTACTCCAAAGATCGTAGCTAGCTGTCCTACTTTCAAATAGTGCTTATCTGACTGACCTGGTTTGATGTAGCTTTGATAAATATCATAGGTCCAAACCGTATTAAAAGCGGTAACATTACCAGCCATCCCTGACATAAAACTCGCAATAAGTGCAGTTAATCCCAATCCTAAAATTCCTATCGGATAGTAATGACCAAGGAGCATTGGGATAACCTTGTCGTAATCGTATGATTCTCCTTTTGGCGTAAGGGCAAACCCACTGTCTGGATCAGCAGTGAGGGCTATAGCTATCATACCTGGTAAAATAACCAGAGCAGGTAGAAACATTTTAGGTATTGCACCGATTAATGGTGTTTTTTGTGCAGCTTTCATAGATCCTGCTGCCATAGCTCTTTGAACAACTAGGAAGTTTGTACCCCAGTAACCGAATGAAAGAACAAATCCGAGTCCCATTAATATTCCGAACCATCCCACACCCATTGGATTTGAACCGGCATTACCAGCAACTTTCCATGTATGGAGCCATGCTTCTGGTTCATAGCCATTATTAACTGAAACTACTTCCAGCCCTTCTTTTAAACCTTGCCATCCTCCAATGTTTACCAATCCAATAATTACAAGTGGAAGGAATCCAATGAAAATAAGGAAAAACTGGAGTACCTCATTATAAATAGCTGATGTCAAACCACCAAGGTATGTATAAACTAATACTATCAAAGCGCCTATTACTAAATAGACATCAAAAGGTCCGAATTCATATCCGAGAATACTTGTAGAAAAATGAAAAGGTATTATGGTTTCGGCCAATAAAGCCAATGCATACATTGAAATTCCAGAGGCAAAAATGGTCATTATGGCAAAAGCAAATGCATTAAAACCTCGCGTTTTTTCATTAAACCTCAATTTTAAATATTCAGGCACCGATCTGGCTTTGGAGCCATAATAAAATGGCATCATAAATATTGCCAGAAAAATCATTGCAGGAATTGCTCCAATCCAGTAAAAATGCACAGTAGACATTCCATACTTGGCACCAGAAGCAGCCATTCCAATCACCTCAAGAGCACCAAGATTAGCTGAAATAAATGCCAGCCCTGTCACCCATGCAGGCAATGATCTGCCAGCCTCCAGGAAGGCCTTCGAGGAATGCATATAGCGCTTCAAAGCCCAACCGATACCCAGAACGAAAACAAAATAGATCAGCATTGTTGTCCAATCTATCCATCCAAGTGAAAAACCAGTTTCCATAAAAGATTTTTTTAGGGTTAGTTAATTAATTTATCGTCTTATTATTAATACAAGAAATTCAAAAATAACAATTTAAGACTAAATCGAGCCATTCATCAAAAAAATCTATTTATTGGAAGTAAGATTAATTTAACTGGCATACACCATCACCAACATCAGCAACATAAAAATCTGCTTGCAAGCCAGTCTTTTGACTATAAACAATACCAAGGTCATTAATAAAGTTCTCAACAAGATCCTGATCAACCAGGCTGACAGTACATCCTCCAAATCCTGCACCTGTCATCCTTGAGCCTATGACACCAGGCAATTTTTGCGCTTCTTCTGCAAGCGTATCCAACTCTATTCCAGTTACTTCATAATCTTTTTTTAATGAATCATGTGAAGCATTCATGAGCTGACCAAATAATTTCAAATCACCACTTTTTAAGGCTGGTATTGCTTTTAACACCCGGTCGTTTTCAGAAATAACATGTTTTGCTCTCGACCTGATTACCTTATCGGGAATGGATGATTCGTATGAATTAAATTCATCAAGACTCAACTCACTTAGATTTCTAATTTTTTTCTTTTCATTTAGAAATTCAACAGCCTTCTCACATTCTGATCTTCTTTCATTGTATTTTGAATCAGCCAGTTCGCGTCTTTTATTTGTATTCGATATTACAATTTTGTAATTATTTAAAACAAGAGGTATAATTTCATAATCAAGTGTGTCACAATTTAAAAAAAGAGCAGAACTTTCCTGTCCCATTCCAACCGCGAACTGGTCCATTATCCCACAATTCATACCCACAAATTCATTTTCAGCTTTTTGTGAAATCTTGATTAAGTCAATTTTTGAAATCTTTAAATTCCAAAGATTGTTAAGGGCATAAGCAGTTACTACCTCAATCGATGCGGATGAGGATAAGCCAGCACCATTGGGAATATTTCCTGAAAAAAGAAGCTCAGCACCTGTTGGTTTAGCTCCCAATTTCATTAATTGGTCAATAACACCCAGAGGGTAATTTACCCATTCACTTCCATGTTTTTGGTTAACATCGGCAATTGATATATTGGCTGAATAATCCATATTGGTGGAAGAAAGCCGAATAACATCCTCATCTGTATGCCTTATAAGCAAATATGTGCCATAACTCAAAGCACATGGAAAAACATAACCACCATTGTAATCAGTATGTTCACCAATGAGATTTACACGACCGGGTGCAAAATAGATATCGGGTTTGGAGTTTGGATTGTTATAAATAGAATAGAACCGTTCAGCAAGAGAGGAAAAGTTATTCATGAATAATAATTTTTTCAAACTTTAAAGATAAATTAATTCTTGAAATTGGGGATAATTGCAAAAAAGTAACTTTCATTATGTATTATTTATCAGTAAAAATGTATAATCTGAATGTCTTAAAAAAATGTTTATCAAAAATTATAGACCAAATATTTGATATAGAAGTTCAAACATTTACTTTTGCGCTTTCAAAATATTAACCTTTAATGAAAAATTATGGAAGAAAACATTAATAAAGGAACTGATATACTTGATAAATTAATTGATTTGATGGTATTATATGGTCCCAAATTAGTTGGAGCCATTTTGGTTTTATTAGTTGGGCTTTGGATAATAAAGTTAATTAATAGGGCCGTTAGGAGACTGATGGAGAAAAAGGATTTTGATCCCTCTCTTGAACCATTTGTAAGGACCTTGATATCTGTACTTTTAAAAGTTATGCTTGTAATAAGTGTAATGGGAATGGTTGGAATTCAGATGACATCCTTTATTGCAATTTTGGCTTCTGTAGGATTGGCTGTTGGTATGGCCCTCTCTGGAACTCTACAAAATTTTGCAGGTGGAGTGATGATATTGTTATTTAAGCCATTTAAGGTTGGTGATTTTATTGAAGCCCAGGGGTATATGGGAAGTGTTTTTGAAATTCAAATATTTAATACTATTCTGAAAACACCAGATAACAAGGTAATTTATATTCCCAATGGGGGCTTATCAACAGGCTCTTTAACAAACTTTTCGCAGGAACCTACGCGCCGGGTAGACTGGAGTTTTGGAATTGCTTATGGCGATAATGTTGAGAAGGCCAGGAAGGTATTACTTAATTTAATAAATGCAGACAGCAGGATTTTGAAAGATCCTAAACCATTTATTGGACTTGGAGAATTGGCCGATAGCTCAGTGAATCTAACTGTACGAGTTTGGGTAAATGCTGAGGACTTTTGGGGGGTTTTCTTTGAAATGAATGAGAATGTATATGAGGCCTTTGAAAAAGAGGGACTTAGCATACCATTTCCGCAAATGGATATACATCTTGATAAATAGGATTTGTTTTTAAATTTAAATCTTAATATTGTGAAAAAAATACATATTGTTTTAATTAGTTTATTGCTTACAGGATCTGTTTTTGGACAGTTAGATGAAGCAGTGGACCAGCTGAGAACACAAAATACTGATACTATAATGGGTTGGGATTTTGGAGGAAAATTTAATCTTGATTTTTCTCAAGCAGGCTTCACAAACTGGGCAGCAGGTGGTGATAATTCAATGACGGGGATCATTACTTTAACTATGTATCTGAACTATATTCAGGAAAACAGTCGCTGGACAAATCTTTTTGAAGTGGGATATGGTGGGCAAATGCTAAAGAAGGATTATAGCAAGACGGATGACAAATTGCGCCTGACCTCAAAATATGGGTATAAAGCAAGTAAGAATTGGTACTATTCCGGTTTACTTGAATTTAAAACCCAGATGGCACCTGGTTATGATACGGATGACTCATCCATGAAAATTTCGAATTTTATGGCGCCTGCTTATCTGTATCTCTCAGCTGGTATGGATTTCGTTCCCAATGAGAATCTTAGTATTTTTCTTTCTCCAATTACTTACAGGGCAGTAATAGTTCTTGATGAGCAACTGTCGGCCGCAGGATCTTTTGGACTTGATCCGGGTCAGAAGCTAAGGAATGAAATGGGAGCCTATGTAAAGTTTTTTTACAAGCATGAATTATTTAAAAATGTTACTTTCTTAACCTATCTGGATTTGTTTTCTAATTACCTTGATAAGCCACAGAATATTGATGTTGATTGGAGAGTAGAACTTGATCTGAAAGTTAATAGTTGGATTCGGGCGAGTATTAAAACACACCTTATATATGATGATGATATTATGTTTGCTTATGATTCAACAGGGGATGGAAACCTTGATGCTGAAGGCCCAAGAGTACAGTTTAAGGAAATAATTGCGGTTGGACTTGTATTTGAGTTTTAATTCAAACTTCTAAAATATCGAAACCTCACCTTACGGTGGGGTTTTCTTTTTTTTCGCAAAAGTTAAAATGTTAAAATTGATTTTTTATCTTAGCCTGTTCTATTAAAGAACTAAGAGAATTGTAATGTTGACATTTTAAAACCTTAATTCATATAGTTATCTAAAAATCAAATCAACACAAAATGAAAAAACCTAAACTTTTAAATTTCTTTGTTTTTTGGCTACTTTTTATCCCAATAACTTTCTCTCAATCAGGGAATAAACCTGCTCTTGATCATTCGGTATATGATTCCTGGAAGAGTTTGGCAAATTATCAGATTTCAAATGATGGAAAATGGGTGAGTTATGAGATAAATCCTCAACAAGGTGATGGGTACCTGTATATATATAATGTTGAAAGTAAGAAACTGGATTCTATACCACGAGGTTACAAATCAAAGTTTTCTTATGAAGCAGAATATTTGGTATTTCAAATTAAGCCTCAATACTTAACTACTCGTCAGGCAAAGAAGGATAAAAAGAAAAAAGATGATATGCCAAAGGACTCTTTGGGAATATGGATGCTGGAAAACGCTTTTCTTTCAAAAATTGAAAAAGTTAAATCATTCCAGGTTCCTGAAAAAGGGGGAGAGTGGTTTGCCTATCATCGGGAAAAAATAATTCCTGAAGATAAAAAGGATGGAAAAAAGGAGGAAGAGGAGGAATTGTCAGAAGAAGAAAAGAAGGCTGCAAAAGAAGAGGCCAAAAAGCTAAAAGAGGAAATTAAGAATATTAAAAAGGCAAAAGGAACGGATTTGGTTATTTTAAATCCCTTAGATAATAGTTCAAAGACTTTTTCAAATATTACCGATTATTCGTTGTCAAAAAATGGGGAGATTGTAGGATTTGTTGAACATGTTAAAGATTCTCTCGACTACTCGAAAGCTTTTGTTTTCAATACGAAAAAAGCCGATACTAAGGAAATATTTGGACAGGAAGGTATTGCAAAGAAGGTAGTAGCTGATGAACAAGGGACGCAATTAGGGTTTCTACATAGTGGTGATACTGCGGAGGTAAAGGTATATGGTTTATATCACTGGTCTGCAAAAAATGAAAAAGCTATTCTGGCTGTTGATACCCTAAATGAAAGTATGCCTCAGGAATGGAGTGTTAGTGAATATGGTGAGGTAAGGTTTTCAGAAAATGGAGAAAGACTATTTTTCGGAACTGCTATTAAACCAATTGAAGAGCCTGAAGACACATTACTTGATAGTGAAAAATATCAGCTTGATATTTGGAGCTGGCAGGATCCAACTTTGCAACCTATGCAGAAACTGAATGTGAAAAGGGAAAAAGAGAAAAATTATCTGGCTGTATATTACCCTGATGCTGATCAAATGATCCAATTGGCTACAGAAAAAGTTCCAAATGTAAGGCCTAATCTAAAAGGAAACGGAGATCTTGCTTTGGGATCAAGTAGTTTGCCATACAGAAAAGAAACCTCATGGGATGCAAATCGTTATCAGGATATTTATTTGGTTGATTTATTGACAGGTGAAAAGAGAATGCTTCTAAAGAAGGCGCCTTCCAGAACATCTTTATCACCAAATGGTAAATATCTAATCTGGTACGAAGTAGCGGATAGCAATTGGTATTCAATGCCAACAAGTTCAGGTAAATCTATTTCATTAACAGGAAATACTCCTGTCTGCTTTTTATAATGAGTTGCATGATTCTCCCAGTGATCCCAGACCATATGGCTTTGCAGGCTGGATGGAAGATGATGAATATATCCTACTTTATGACAATTTTGACATCTGGAGGATGGATCCTTCAGGAAAACAAGATCCAATTAATTTAACAGCCGCCTATGGTAGGGAGAATAATATCCGTTTTCGTTATGTAAAACTAGATAGAGAAGCTGACTTTATTGGGAAAAAAGAGAATCTGATGCTCAGTGCCTTCCAGATATATTCAAAGCAGGCAGGCTTTTATCAGGTTAATGCACAAAAATCATCAACTCCTGAGAAGTTCATTATGGTTGATTTTAGTTTTACTCCTCCAATGAAAGCAAAAGAAGCGGATAAATTAATTTGGAGAAAAGGAAGCTTTGAGGTATACAATGATTTATGGGTAAGTGACCTTTCTTTTAAGGGAGAAAAACAAGTCTCTTTAGCCAATCCACAGCAGAGTTATTATAACTGGGGAACAGTGGAATTGGTGGAATGGTTATCATTCAATAATGAAAAGCTTCAGGGTCTTCTCTACAAACCTGAAAATTTTGATCCAAACAAAAAATATCCAATGTTGGTTTATTTTTATGAAAGAAGTTCCGACGGACTTCATCGCCATCAGGTTCCGGCGCCCAGCCGATCAACAATAAACAGGTCCTATTGTGTTAGCAATGAATATTTGATTTTTGTTCCGGATATACCTTACAGGGTTGGATATCCTGGTCAAAGTGCATACAATGCGATTGTAAGCGGAACAATGGCCTTGGTTGATCGATATGATTTTATCAATAAAGATAAGCTTGGTTTAAATGGTCAGAGTTGGGGAGGGTATCAAATAGCTTACCTTGTGACACAAACTGATCTTTATGCATGTGCTTTTTCCGGAGCCCCTGTTAGTAATATGACCAGTGCATATGGTGGTATTCGTTGGGGATCAGGAATGAGTAGGATGTTCCAGTATGAACAAACACAAAGTAGGATTGGCGGTACTCTTTGGGAAAAACCAATTCAATATATTGAGAATTCACCTATTTTCTTTGTTCCAAAGATAAATACTCCTCTTCTTATTATGCACAATGATGCAGATGGTGCAGTTCCCTGGTACCAGGGTATAGAGTTTTTTGTGGCCCTCAGAAGATTAAACAAGCCAGCCTGGATGTTAAGCTATAATAAGGAGGCCCACAACCTTACAAAAAGACCAAATACAAAAGATCTTGTAATACGGATGATGCAGTTTTACGATCATTATATGAAAGATAAACCAGCACCTGAATGGATGGATAAAGGGCTGCCAGCTGTAGATAAAGGAAAAAAAGATGGGTATAATTTAATAGAGGAATAATTCATATAGGTGAAATAAATGTAAAATCCTTTGATGGATTTTTAAATCTATTTAGCTGAAATGCTGCTGAATGAAGAAAAGGATATTAAACATACTCTTTTGGTCTGTTATATCAGCGGCATTTATCGGACCGGGGACCATTACAACTGCTTCAAAGGCTGGATCGGAATTTGGTTTTAGCCTACTTTGGGCGCTTGTATTCTCTACCATTGCCTGTTTGGTTTTACAAGAAGCAGTTGCAAGGATTACAATTTATTCAGGTAGTAGTTTGGGAGAAGCGATTTACAAGCGCTACAGGGACAGTCCAGCAAAAAATATCATTCTTGTTCTCATTATTGGTGCAATAATTATTGGATCAGCAGCCTATGAAACAGGAAATATCATGGGAGCCGTGGCCGGAATTCAATTTCTTCTTCCATGGAATAATATATTCCTGGTTTTGATTATTGGATTGCTGGCTTTTTTTGCTCTAAACATGCCTTCATTGCGAAATATTGCTCAATTAATGGGTTATATCGTTGTGATAATGGGTGCATCCTTTGTTACCACCGCAATTTTACTAAAACCTGATGTTGGTGAAGTGCTACGAGGTAGTTTTCTTCCTCAGCTACCAGGAAGCCAGACTTCTGGTATATTGGTGCTGGGTCTAATAGGGACAACAGTAGTACCGTATAATCTATTTCTTGGTTCCGGAATTACTGATAAGAGCCAATCAATAAAGGAAATGAGATTTGGACTGAGTATAGCAATTATACTTGGTGGTCTTATTTCAATGGCCGTTCTTATTTCAGGTACATTTGTTGAAGGAAATTTTTCATTTGAGGGCCTCGTCAATACCTTAGATCTAACACTTGGTAAATTTGCCGTTTGGATATTTGGAATAGGGATGCTGGCAGCTGGTTTTACATCTGCAGTAACCGCGCCTCTTGCATCGGCACTCACTGCAAAAAGCCTGTTTTATAATAAGAATAAGTCAAAATGGGGTGAGAAATCACTCTATTTTAAAGCCATTTGGGGTGGCGTTTTAATTATTGGAGTTGGATTCGGGCTGATTGGCTTTAAACCAATTCCAGTGATAATTTTAGCACAGGCGTTAAATGGACTTATTCTTCCATTCATAAGTATTTTCCTTCTTATAATTATTAATGATCCAATTATTATGGGTGCATCGAAATTAAATGGTTTGGTTTCTAACTGTTTATTGCTGATGGTTGTTTGGATAACTCTTTTACTGGGAATTTTAAATATTTTTAAAGCAATTCAATCATTTTTACCATTAAACGAATTGATAAACAATAATATAATTTGGATTAACTTTTTTATTTCTACTCTGATCTGGGTAAGCATTTTGATTCATGTTATTAAAATTCGGAAGAAAGGTTAAGAGTAAGAAGATGAGAAAATGTATAAACTTTTTATAGATACTGGCGGTACATTTACGGATTGTATTGCTATTGACAATAGTGGTAAATATTATCGTAGAAAGGTGCTTAGCAATGGCACTATTCGAGGAAATATTACAGAATGGATTGATAAAAGTTCATTTAAAGTTGAGGAAAAATGGAAACTCAAAAAAGACATTCTGGGAGGATTTAGGTTTAAATTATTGAATGTAACCCATGATGAATTAATTGTAAAAAGTTTTAATCCACTTACAAAAATTATTTTTTTAACAAAATCCATCCCTGATTATTTGTTTGGTGAAAAGATGGGTTTCGAACTTTCCTCTGGAGAGGAAGCACCTGTTCTTTGCGCCCGCTTGATTGCTCAAACACCTCTAAATGAAGAAATTCCAATTAACGGTATTCGACTGGGTTCCACAAAAGGAACCAATGCACTTCTTGAAAAAAAAGGCTCCAAAGTGGCATTTTTTGTTACCGAGGGATTTAAGGATCTCTTGGAAATCAAGTATCAGAATAGATCCGATATTTTTGCGAGGAATGTTATTAAAGAAGGTCCATTATATAAAACCGTAATTGAAGTTAGGGAGCGAATTGATTCCTCAGGGAATGTTTTAAAATCAATCGATTTAAATAAGCTGAAAAGGGAACTGAAAGATTTGAAAGAAAGAGAAGGGTATGATTCTGCTGCAGTCGCTTTATTAAATGCATATAGAAATAATATTCATGAAAGATTACTGGCTGACCTTCTGAAGGAAGCAGGCTTTCAATTTATAAGTATTTCCACTGAATTATCTGGCCTGATTAAATATATACCTCGATCAGAAACAACAGTTGTAAATGCATACTTATCACCAATTATTCACACCTACCTTTCAAATATTGCAAGTAAAATCACCGGTAGTAAATTGTATGTAATGAATAGTTCTGGTGGATTGGTTCAACATAAGCACTACTGGCCAAAAGATAGTTTGTTGAGCGGACCTGCAGGGGGAGTTGTAGGGGCAGCATCTATTGGTAGTGCTGCAGGATATGAAAATATTATTTCTTTTGACATGGGTGGCACCAGCACAGATGTTGCAAGGTACGGAGGAGAATTTGATTATCGATTTGAAACGGTGGTTAGCGGTGCTCATATTTACAGTCCATCTTTGGCAATTGAAACTGTGGCAGCAGGTGGTGGCTCAATCTGTTATTTTGATGGTTTTAAATTATGTGTTGGTCCTGAGAGTGCCGGTGCATTTCCAGGTCCTGCCTGTTATGGAGCAGGAGGGCCATTAACCCTTACCGATGTTAATCTTCTTTCTGGAAGAATGGACCTTAATCAATTTGAGATACCTGTGTTTCCCGGTGAAGCTGAGAAGAAATTGGATGAATTGATAAAGTCGATCTCAAAAAGGAGTAAAGAAAAGAGAAATCGAGAAAATATACTTGTCGGATTTTTGGAAATTGCCAATGAAATAATGGCATCTGCCATTAGGAAGGTATCTGTATCCAAAGGATATGATCCGACAAATTATGCCCTGGTAGCATTTGGCGGTGCAGGAGGGATGCATGCCGCTTCCATCGCTAATTTGTTGAATATATCTGAAATATTATTGCCACAGGATGCAGGAATATTAAGTGCATTTGGAATTAGCAAAGCTTCCATTGAGCGTATTGGAGAGAAGCAAGTTTTGAAACCTTTAGCCAGGATTAAAGAGAAGATTGGGAGCTTATTTGAGATTCTGGAACAGGAGCTTGTTGAAAAAATCATAGGGGAAGGAATAAGTAAGGATCAAATACATATAAAGCAGAGAATAGCATATCTACGCTTAAAGGGTCAAGACTCTTCTCTGGATATTCCTTTTAAAAATCCGGAATATTTATACAACTCGTTTAAAGAAAAGTATCTGCAATTATTTGGATATTGGACTGGTAAGGAAATTATTGAAGTTGAATCGATACGAGTCATAGCCGGTACTCTCCTTGAAAATGGAAAGAAAGCCAATGATGAATCAATTCGGTATGACCCTGATCCTGATGATTTTACCAAATCAAATGTAGATGGTAAGTGGATTAACATTCCTGTTTTCTATAGGAATAATCTATCAGCCGGGGCAGTAATCAAAGGCTTTGCTTTGGTATTAGATGAGTTCAGTACCTGGATAGTAGAATTGGGCTGGGAGTTAATAATTGATTCGAATGGGACTGCTGTAATGAAAAGAGTTGAGAACATTACAAATAAGCCTGGAGAGAAATCCGCATCTCATTATCAGGAAATTGAACTTGAGTTATTTACAAATCGTTTTATGTCTATTGCTGAAAATATGGGCTCTATGCTTCAGGCAACCTCAGTTTCAGTAAATATAAAAGAAAGGCATGATTTCTCCTGTGCTCTTCTTAACAGTAGTGGCGAACTTGTTGCAAATGCCCCCCATATTCCTGTTCATTTAGGAGGCTTAGGGATTTGTGTTCGGGAATTATTGAAGGAATTTAAAATGGAGCCTGGAGACACTTTAATTACAAATCATCCTAAGTATGGTGGCTCCCACTTGCCTGATATCACTCTGATTACTCCTGTATACACAAAAGATATCAATCTCGTTGGATTTGTAGTTAATAGAGCTCATCATGCAGAAATAGGTGGGAAAACTCCAGCATCAATGCCTCCAGATGCGACTTCATTGGCTGAGGAAGGGGTGGTCATTCCCCCAACCTATCTTGTGAAAAATAATATTACAGATTGGGATATAATTCGCCAGATTCTCACAAATCAACCTTATCCAACTCGAGCTATTGTTGAAAATATGGCTGATTTGCATGCTGCCCTAGCTGCTAACCGAACAGGTGAAAAGGATTTATTGGAGCTTGTAAGAATTCATGGTTTTAGCCTGGTTAACCAGTATATGGATTTGCTTAAAAACCATGCCTCAAAAAAAATGAATCAAACTCTTCTTAAAATTTCAAATGGGAACTACAAAGCTGAAGAGATCCTGGATGATGGATCTAAACTCAAAGTGTCTGTTAAAGTTAAAGATGGGGAATGCACCATTGATTTTACTGGCTCTGGAGATGTTCATCCTGGAAATATGAATGCAACAAAGGCTATTGTAAATAGTGTGGTTATTTATGTTATGAGAATTCTAATCGATGAGAATATTCCATTAAATGATGGGATATTAGATCCGGTTAAGATTATTATTCCTAAAGGGATGTTAAATCCAATATTTACAGATGAGCCTGAAAACTGCCCTGCCATTGTTGGAGGGAATGTCGAATTGAGTCAGAGGCTTACAGATACTTTGCTGAAACCTTTTGAAATATTGTCGTGTAGCCAGGGAACAATGAACAATGTTTTGTTTGGTAATGATGATTTTAGCTATTATGAAACAATTTGTGGAGGATGTGGTGCCGGTGCCAGTTTTAATGGGGCTTCTGCTGTTCATCATCATATGACGAATACACGCATTACAGATCCTGAAATTATGGAATACAGGTATCCAGTCAGACTAGAATCATTTCGAATAAGAAAGCAATCGGGAGGTATAGGGTATCACAATGGAGGTGATGGTGTCATACGAGAAATAACTTTTCTCGCCCCGGTTTTGCTTTCAGTGATAACTCAACATAGGAAGATTAAACCATATGGATTACAAGGAGGTATGGATGGGAAGGAAGGAAAACAATTTGTTGTTACATTTGAAGGAAATAAAATTCCATTAGATAGTATTGATGGATATTCGATTAAAGAAGGGGATAAGCTGGTAATTTGTACACCTGGTGGAGGCGGTTTTGGAACCCGTAAACTTATTTAATTATTTAAAAATGAATGATTTATATAAATTTCGGATGTTGAGATACATTCAATTAACTGTCTTTTCAATACTTGCCGTTTTTATTTTTTCATCCTGTTCCCTCATACAGAGAAAGCAGGATGTTGTTTTGAAGATTATTGAGACAACAGATGTACATGGTGCAATATTTCCATATGATTTTATACGTGGAAGGGAAGCAGACCATTCCCTTGCACATGTGCATTCTTATGTAAATTTCTTACGCAATGACCCATCGATGGAGGTGATTTTGCTGGACAATGGAGACATACTCCAGGGGCAGCCAACGGTTTACTTTTCTAATTATGAAGAACAGGATCTTCCACATATATGCAGTGAGGTAATGAATTTTATGGAGTATGATGCTGCTACAATTGGCAACCACGACATTGAGGCTGGCCATTACGTTTATGATAAGTTGGTAAAAGAGTTTAGTTTTCCCTGGTTGGCAGCCAATGCCATAGATATTGAAACGAATGAACCCTATTTTAAACCCTACACAATAATTCGTAAAAAAGGGGTGAAAATTGCAATTCTTGGACTAATTACTCCGGGAATTCCAGGTTGGTTGCCTGAAAACCTGTGGGAAGGTATTGAGTTTGAAGATATGGTGGAATCTGCGAAATATTGGGTTCCTAAAATTCAACAAGATGAAAAGCCTGATATTTTAATTGGACTTTTTCATGCCGGGCATGATTTTACGTATGGAGGTAAAACTAAAGAGACCAATAAGAATGAAAATGCTTCAATATTGGTTGCCGAACAGGTTTCAGGATTTGATATTGTTTTTATTGGTCATGATCATGATGAATTTAATGAATTTGTAATTGGACCTGATAACAGGGAAGTGCTTGTTCTTGATCCAAAGAGCAGTGCCCGGTTGATTTCAGAGGCCACCGTGGAACTGAAATGGAATAAGAACCGAAAGGCATACGATAAAAAGATCAGTGGAAAGTTAATTTCACTTTCAGATGGCTTGCCTGATGAAAATTTCCTGGAATCGTTTGAGCCATATTATAATCAGGTTAAAGAATATGTATCGCGCCCTATAGGCACTTTTACAAAGTCAATGTATTCAAAGGAGGCTCTTTTTGGTGACAGTCCTTTTATGGATATGGTACATCAGGTGCAACTTGATATATCTGGTGCCGATATTTCTTTTGGTGCACCTCTTTCAATGAATGCAATTATTGATTCAGGGGAGGTGTTTGTGAAAGACTTATTTCAGATTTATAGATATGAAAATTTCCTCTATACAATGGAACTAAGTGGAAAGGAGGTGAAGGACTATCTCGAATATTCATACAATGGATGGCTTAATCAAATGCAGAATAATTCTGATAATCTATTGCGATTTAAAACCAATGATGAAGGTGAAAACATAAAACATAACCGACCTCCTACCTACAGATTGTTTACCTCATATTACAACTTCGATTCTGCAGAAGGGATCCGATATACAATACATGTGAAAAATCCAGAAGGCCAAAAGGTTGAAATAATTTCGATGTTGGATGGTTCTCCATTTAATATGGATTTAATATATAAAGTAGCCATAAATTCCTATCGCGGGAATGGTGGAGGTGGGCATTTAACCAAAGGTGCTGGAATAGCCCCAGAAGAATTATCATCAAGAATTGTGTTTTCAACCGATAAAGATCTCAGGTATTATATGATGCGATGGATTGAAAATAAGGAAGTTGTCAACCCTGAAAGCAATATGAATTGGATCATTGTACCCGAAAAGTTGAGGCAAGTTGGTATGGAAAACGACCTGCAATTACTTTTCCGCTGAGCATAATTTTAGATTGAATGTGAAGATTTTATTTTAGTTTGGTATAATTTTAGCTTATACTATTTTGAAACAATCTATAATTAATTCTTTGCAAGAAGTATTATTCCTTAGGCTAAAGTATTATTTTTGCCTATCCTTAATTTAAATATAAAATGAAAAGAACAATTTTTACTCTTCTAACTTTTGCCTTTGCAATTATTTTTCTTGGATCATTTGTTTCTGATGATGAAGTAAACAAACGAAAAACTAAGAAAAATGTGATATTATTAATAGGAGATGGAATGGGTCTAACCCATTTATATGCAGGTATGACAGCCAATCATGGAAAGCTATCTATTGAAAGAATCACCCATATGGGTGCTCAAAAGACCTATTCAGCCAATAATTACACTACTGATTCAGCAGCAAGTGGTACAGCAATGGCAACCGGAACAAAAACAAATAACGGAGTAGTTGGTCTGGACACTGCAGGTGCGGTTGTTCATTCTATTTTGGAGTATGCTGAGAAAAATGATTATGCAACAGGATTAATATCAACAAGTGCTATTACCCATGCAACTCCTGCTTCCTTTATATCACATGTTCAAAATAGAGGTTTGTATGAAGATATTGCTGCAGATTTTCTTAAAACAGATATTGATGTATTCATTGGAGGTGGTGCAAATCACTTTATGAATAGAAAGGATAGTATTAATCTGGTTAATCAGTTGAAGGACAATGGCTACAAAGTCTTGTTTGATATGGGAAAGATTAAAAAAGTAAAAAGGGGTAAGTTGGCAGGATTTGCAGCCCCTGATCATTGCCCGCCATACCTTGAAGGGCGTGGAGATATGCTTCCGGAAGCTACTGCTACTTCCATAAAAATTCTTAGTAAAAATGTAAAAGGATTCTTTCTTATGGTGGAAGGTTCACAGATCGACTGGGGTGGCCATAATAACGATACTGATTATGTGGTTTCAGAGGTTATCGACTTTGATAATGCCATAAAAACGGCTCTTGATTTTGCAGAGAAAGATGGAAATACCCTTGTAGTTGTGACAGGAGATCATGAGACTGGTGGTATGTCAATTCTTGGTGGGGATTTCAAAGCAGGAACAGTTAATGCAACCTACGGAACGACTGGTCACACAGGTGTTTTGATCCCTGTTTATGCCTTTGGCCCGGGAGCTGAAGAATTCTCAGGGATATATGAGAATACCGATATCTTTTTAAAGTTAATGGAGTTTTATGGCTTCCAGGAAAACTAATAATTCTATACCAATTTTTAATATACTAATTTTTAGAAGATACGCCTTAAAAGTGTTGTATTTAATCCCCATTTTCTCAATTTTCATTTCCTGCCAAAACCTTGGTAATGTTGATAGCAATCTGGCTTCTGAAGAGGATATCAATGCCATCACTTTTACACCTGAAATCCTGATCGAATCATTGCCTAAAAAAGTTAGAGAAACATCAGGTCTTGCTCAATATGATGATTTGATTTGGACCATAAATGATAGTGGGGGAGGAAATATTCTATATGGCCTGAACAAAGTTTCTGGAAAAATTAAACGGCAGATAGTCATAAAAAAGGCGAAAAATCACGATTGGGAGGCACTGGCATCTGATGAAGACTATATTTACATAGCTGATGTTGGAAATAATAAAGGGAATCGTACGGACTTAAAAGTTTATAAGGTAAACAAAAAATCACTTCAAAAAGGCAAAGAAGAGGCGAAATCTGATGCAATTAATTTTACCTATCCTGATCAAAAAGTGTATTTGCGGACAAAAAAAAGAACCCGGTTCGATTGTGAAGCAATGATAAGTTACGGTGATAGCCTGATCCTTTTTACGAAAGATTGGTTTACACATAAAACTAACATGTATAGTCTGCCAAAAGAACCTGGATCATACGTGGCAAGGTACATGGATACTTTTAAGGCGAATGGCCTAATTACTGGTGCAGATATAAGTAAGGATGGAAAAGTCCTGGTCCTTTGTGGATATTCAAACTTTGATCCTTTCTTATGGGTTTTTGAGGATTACCAGGGAACAAATTTTTTTGACGGTAATATTACCCGTATTGAGTATCCCTCTTTTCGGGATGCTCAAACAGAAGCAGTTCTTTTTTTAGGAGATAGTACTATTGCAGTATCAGCGGAAAGGTCTCCATCTTTTCCGCAGCGATTATACTCCTTCCCTCAATCAATTATCCTGGATGAAAGGAATGAATAATTATCAGTTAGTTTAAGGTTAAAAGATTACCAGCAAAGATAAACTTCTGAAAGAGAAAGATAATATTTTCCTACTCTTCTGTTTCCTCCGGCATTAAGATAACTTTCAAATAATTTTCCAAATCGAAATAATTCTTAGCAGCCAGTTGGATATCTTCCAGCTTTGTGTTTTTAATTAATTCCTTCAGTTCATCAGCTGAATAAATTCGTTCATCGTAGTAATATGCATTTTTAAGCACTGCTCGCCAATAAGAATTCTTTAGGACATTTGATTCGATGTCCCTGATCATAGTTTCCTGCGCTTTTTGCAAATTAACTTGACCTGGGCCTTCTGACTTGAGTTTAACCATCTCCTTAAATACTGTATTTACAAGTGTATCTACATTTTCAGGGCTACAGCCCCAATTAATAGTTATGGAAAAATCGGGCACCGGATATTTTGAAATGTTAAGATTTGCACCTACTCCATATACACCTCCCTGGTCTTCCCGCATGCTTTCCCGAAGCCTGATTTCAAATATTTTCATAAGAACAGAAAGCTCTATGCGGTTTTTCCTTGTCCATTCGAAATCATCATCAAGCAATATAGCTACTGAACTTTTTGGTTCAGTGCCTTTAGATACAGTAGCTTTTGTTATACCATCAGGAAATTCAGGATTTACGTTCTCCCATTTATCCACCCTGTTGGTAGCTGGCAAACTTCCAAGATACTTCGTTATAAGTGGGGCAATGCTGTCAATATTGAAGTTTCCAACAAAGAAAAATTTAAATCCCTCAGCATCAGAAAAACGGTCTTTATAAAAATCATAAACTTTATCGAGACTTACATTGCTAATTTCTTCTTCGGTGGGTATTACAATTGTCCTTGGATCATTGCTGGTAGCCAGTTTATATAAGGTGTCATAAAAAACAACCTGCGGATTGGACAATAAAAACTTAAATTGGTTAATAAGCTTTGATTTGAAAGCATCAAAAGCCTCCTGATCTTTCCTGGGCTGAGTAAAATAGAGATAAGTAAGCTGGAGCATTGTTTCAAAATCCTTTTTACTGGAAGAACCTGATACTCCTTGGGTAAGTTCAGAAATTTGAGGGGCAACTTGTACTACTTTTCCTGTTAAGTATTTAGTTAAATCTACATTGGTAAATGGACCCACACCACTTTGAGAAATTATTGCAGATGTAAGGCTGGCTGAAAAGTATTCACTATCTGATACTACAGAGGTACCACCTTCACTATAGGAAGTCATTAAAATCTCATCATTTTTGAAATTAGTAGATTTCAATACGACAGTTATGCCATTATCCAATTGGATTTCAGTATACTCGAACTCATCATTAATTGTTGTGGTTTTAATTTTCCCACCTGGGAGTTCTTCCTCAATTAGGTTTGCACTGATGGTTTTATCTACATAAGGCTTTAGCCTTGATTTTTTAGCAAAAGCAATTGTTTTAAGTAGATCTTTTTCCTCAGGAATAACATTTCCTTCCTTTTCTGGTCCCGTAAGAAGTACTACAAGATTATTGTCAGAAACAAACTCCTCGGCAAGAGCATTGACTTCTTCCAATTTCACTCCATCCAGAAATTTCTTAACCAGATCATACTCATATTCAATACCTGGGAATGCCTCTTTAAACAAAAAATGAGCTATATACTCCTGAACGTAATTATTGGATTCAGTTTTGTCTTTCTCTTCCAATGCCATTTCATACATACTCATCAATTCAGCTTTTTGCCTTTCAAATTCCCCTTCCGTAAATCCGAATTTTTTTACACGTTCATTTTCTTTTATAAGCAATGATAATGTCTGTTCATTCTTGTTTTCTTTAGGGACAGCCATTGTTTGCCAGGCATCTTTCGATTTTGCCAGGAACTCTCCATAATAGGCACTTGCATACAAAAAAGGTGATTCTGGTTTTTGGCCAATTTCAAAAAACCGGGAATTTAACATCATGGAATAGAGATCGGTCAATATAGAATGACGATAATCAGCCGCTGATATTAGGGGCTTTTTGTCATGCTTATATAAAATCCCAACCAGATTTGAGGTAGCTTCTATATCTGATGCAATCGCAACAAGGGGAGATTCATTATCAGGTAGATCGTATTCGAGTCTTTTACGCTCATTTTTAGGCCCTTTTATTTTTTTGAAATGCTCTTTGATCTTTTTTTCGGCATAAACCGGATCAATATCTCCAACCACAATTACGGCCATCAAATCAGGACGATACCAATCGCGGTAAAAATCCCTGAGAACATCATAATCGCACGAATCGATTACACTCATTTTACCAATTGGTAGTCTTTCAGCGTAATGAGAATCTTTTAAAAGGATGGGGAGGAATTTTTTCTGCATTCTGTCCTGGGCTCCAAGGCCCAGTCTCCATTCTTCATGAATAACACCTCTTTCCTTATCAATTTCTTCATCCTCGAACAATAGATTGTGAGCCCAATCCTCTAGAACCATAAAGGAAGAGTCCATTAAACCTATTTTGTCTGATGGCATTTGAAACATGTATACAGTCTCATCAAAGCTGGTATAGGCATTGAGATCAGCACCAAAACTTACGCCTGATTTTTCAAGAAAACTTACCAGGTCATTCTTTGTGAAGTTCTTTGACCCATTAAAAGCCATATGCTCCACAAAGTGTGCAAGTCCTCTTTGGTCTTCATTCTCGAGAATAGAACCTGCATTAATCACCAATCGGAATTCAACTCTTTTTTCTGGTTTTTGATTCTGACGGATGTAATACTTTAATCCGTTTTTCAATTCACCGGTAATAACTTTTTGATCTTGAGGTAGCGGATCATTTGATACCTGATTTTGTGCATTTGATACAAATAGTACTGAAATAAGAAAAACCAGGGACAAAAAATAAAATTTATTTTTCATTGGTAATTAAACTGTTAGATTATCTAATTCTGTTTTATTCTACTAATAGATTACAATAATAAATGAAATCTTTTAATTATTCAAAGATAGAAAAAGCATTAATAGTGATTACTTTATTGACTATCATTTATGTTCAAAATTATTTTCTCATTGTTGCGACTTTAAAATTATTAATTTTGATGTACAATTTAATCTATGAAAAATAAGGCTTCAAGTGAGTATGAATCCCTTCGAAAAGGAGAGAAATTACCCATTGTTGAAACATTTTATACCATACAGGGTGAAGGGTTTCATACCGGCAAACCTGCGTTCTTTGTTCGTATTGGTGGATGTGATATTGGGTGTAGCTGGTGCGATACGAAATTTTCCTGGAATCCAGGTTTACATAAGTTAGTTGATATTGGAAAAATTCTTGAAGATATTTTAGAATCTAAATCCGATTCAGTTGTTGTAACCGGAGGAGAGCCACTTTCGTATAATCTGGATAGGTTTTGTGAAATGATGAAGTCGGAAGGGCTTACAACTTATTTGGAAACCTCCGGTGCATATCCCAAAAGTGGTAATTGGGATTGGATTTGTCTTTCTCCAAAAGAGAATAATCCCCCGATTGAGGAAAATTATAGTATGGCAGATGAATTAAAAGTTATTATCCAAACTGTTAAGGATTTCTCATGGGCTGAATTTAATGCCAGGAAAATTGGTGAAGATTGTAAGCTATTTCTACAACCTGAATGGAGTCAATATGATAAAATATTACCTAAGTTGGTTGATTATGTCAAAGCGAATCCAAAATGGAGTATTTCCTTGCAAGCTCATAAGTTTATGCGAATCCCTTAAATTTATTTAAAATTGTTTTAAGGAAAAATTGAAATCAAATGATAAAGTACACCTTCAAATATCTGGTACTGCCAATCATGTTAATGATTTCTATTAACTTTTCTGCCTTATCACAATTACATTCAAGTTCAAAGAAGGCCATAAGCCATTATAACTCGGCCTTAAGTAATTACAGACTTATGGATTATGAAGGTGCGAAGAAAGAAGTGGATGCTGCAATTCAAGGAGATTCTGAATTTATTGAGGCATATTTGTTGAAATCTGAGATTTATACTGACTTAAAAGATTATCCTCTAGCCATTGAATCTTACAAAAATGTAATTCGAATCGACGATAACTTTTTTCCGAGTTCATACTACAATATTGGACGTTTGATGGTGCTAAGAGGTAATTATAGTGAGGCAAAAGAATACCTTCAGAAATTTCTTGCCAAAAATGTGAGTGTAGAATCTTTGAATCAGAAGGCAAAAAAAAATATTAAAATCTGTGAATTTTCTCTTAATGCTATTGAAAATCCAATTGATTTTAATCCTGTAAACCTTGGGCCTATGATAAATACACAATACGATGAGTATTGGCCCTCTATAACTGCCGATAATCAAACTTTAGTAATTACACGGTTGGAGCCTATAGCATCCCAGGGATATTCTTCAAAAGAGAAAAGAGCAGAAAATTTCTATGTAAGCACCAGTGATAATGGAAATTGGTTAAAAGCTATTGAATTAGGACCACCCATTAATACAGATAGAAATGAAGGGGCACAGTCACTTTCAGCAGATGGGCACTTTATGTATTACACTTCCTGTAACCGTCCTGATGGATTTGGGAGATGTGATATTTATGTTTCTTCAAAACTAGGTGGCACCTGGTCTTTCCCTGAAAATATTGGTAATCCAATAAACTCAGGTGCATGGGAAGCTCAGCCCTCCATTTCTTCAGATGGAAGAACATTGTATTTTGTTAGTAATCGTCCAGGTGGAATTGGAAAACTGGATATCTGGAAAAGTACACTTAATGACAATGGCACATGGGGAGAGCCAATAAACCTGGGCAAAGAAATTAACTCACCAGAAAATGAAATGTCTCCCTATATACATAAGGATAATCAGACTCTGTATTTTTCTTCAGATGGATGGATCGGGATGGGGGGGTATGATCTATTCGTATCCAGGTTTGGCGAAGATAGCATTTGGTCTGAACCGAAAAACCTGGGTTATCCAATAAACACCTGGTCTGATGAATCAGGTATGGTTGTTACAGCTGAAGGGAGTAAAGCGTATTATTCTTCAGCTGTTGTAGATACGGCAGGTAAAGACATATTTGAATTCATTCTATACAGTGAGATTAGACCTAATCCTGTATCCTATTTAAAGGGGTATGTGTATGATTCAAAATCGGGTAAACCATTGTATGCTACGTTTAATCTAATTGATCTAAATAGCAGGGAGACAACTGTTGAGGCTTTCTCTGATAAGAACGGTGAATTTTTGGTAAGTTTACCTACAAATAAGAACTATGCATTGAATGTTTCTAAGGAAGGTTATTTGTTTTATTCTGAGAATTTCTCCTTAAAGGGATCGAAAGAACTGGCAGACCCTTTTTTGATGGATATTCCATTACAACGAATACGGGTGGGAGAGAAGGAAGTTTTGAGGAATATCTTCTTTGAATATGATTCGTATGCCCTGCTCAATGAAAGTATTGTTGAGTTAGATAAATTGGTAGATTTCTTAAACATTAATATTGACCTGGAAATAGAAATACAGGGCCATACCGATAACAAAGGAACACCTGATTATAACCAGAAGCTATCTGAGAATAGAGCCAAAGCAGTGTATGATTACATACGGAGTCATGCAATTGATAATAATCGCTTATCCTTTAAAGGACTTGGTGAAGAACAACCCATTGATTCAAATGATACCAAAACAGGGAGAGCTATGAATCGGCGAATTGAATTTGTTGTGAAGAAGGTAGGAAATAAAAGGTAGAAGAGACAGAGGCAGTAAGCTTTTGTATATATTACCAGAAAGATCAATAAAATACTTATACAATGGAAACTAAGCGTTGTAACTGGTCAAAGCATCCCCTGGAAGTTGAGTATCATGATGCAGAATGGGGTGTACCTGTTCACGATGATAAAAAGCACTTTGAGTTTATTGTACTGGATACCTTTCAGGCAGGTTTAAGCTGGTTGACAATTCTTAAAAAGAGAGAAAATTTCAGAGCCGCATTTGATGGGTTTAATTATGAACTGATTTCAAAATATGGAGAAGAAAAAATTTAGGGAGTTACTTGCAGACCAGGGAATTATACGTAATAAGTTGAAAATTAATGCTACAATAAGAAATGCCCGTTGTTTTATGGATGTCCAGGAGGAATTCGGTTCCTTTGATAAATACATCTGGTCTTTTGTAAATGGAAAAACTATTATAAATTCCTGGAAGGACATCTCAGAAATACCTGCCACTTCTTCAGAATCTGAAGCAATGAGCAAAGATTTAAAAAAGCGAGGTTTTAGTTTTGTTGGATCCACCACCTGTTATGCTTATATGCAGGCTGCCGGTATGGTAAATGATCACGAAACCTCTTGCTTCAGGTATTCAGAGGTCTAATAAAAGACCATAATTAAGAAGTTAGAAGCTATACTTCAGCTTCTTCAAGTAGTTCTTGAACTGCCTCTACAATTTCCCCTTGTTTGAATGGTTTACTGAATACTTTTGTAGCACCGAAAAGTCTTGCTGATTCAAGATATTCTTTTGAATCAACGCGTCCGCCTCCAGAAATAGCAATAATTTTGACATTTGGATTATGACTCTTTAGTTCCCTGATGGTTTCAAGACCCTCCTTCTCAGGCATGACGATATCAGTGATAATAAGATCCGCCGGATACTTATGATAATATCTCAGTCCTTCTTCGCCATTAATGGCAATATCTACATCATACCCTGCTCTTTCGAGCATTTTTTTAAGCATAAGCAGAATGTACTGCTCATCATCGATTACAAGAATTCTTGGCATTATTGTATCTTTTTTGTTACTTTTTTATCTAAAATCTTCCTAATTAAAGTACTAAACTTGCTTAATATCAATGGTTTTATAACAATGGCATCAATTCCTTTATCCTTTGCTACTTCTTCAGTAATAGAATCTCCAAAACCTGTAATTATTACTGCCTTAATATCAGGTCTGATTTCTTTTAGTTTGTCAATCAGATCGGTACCCAACATATAAGGCATAGTCTGATCTGTTACAATCAGGTCGTATCTATCTGGATCTGTAGTAAAGTCTTTTAATGCATCAATACTTTTGGTAAAGATATTCACAGTATAACCAAGACCTTCAAGCATTCTTTTACCCATAAAGGTAATCTCCTCCTCATCATCTATGAAAAGAATATGTTCTTTTCCTTTAATATTTTTCCCGTTGGCTTTTTCACTGGTTTCAAGTCCTTCACCGTGTTGAGGAAGATATACTTTGAAATTTGCACCTTTACCAGGTTCGCTGTTTACTGTTATAGCACCGTCAAAACTATTTACTATACCATGAACAACTGATAAACCAAGTCCTGAACCAGAACCAACCTCCTTCTTTGTAAAGAATGGTTCAAAAATTCTTTCCAGAGTCTGTTTATCCATTCCATGTCCGGAATCATTAACTGAAATACAGATATACGTTCCAATTTTGAGCTTAGGTATTTTCCTTACAGTTTCCCTGTCAGCCTTAATGGTATAAAGGTCCACCTTTAAAGTTCCTCCAAGTTCTTTCATAGCGTGGGATGCATTGGTACAGAGATTCATGATTACCTGGTGAATCTGTGTTGCATCAGCCATAACAGTTCCGCAATTTGGGTCCAGGTCAAGCACTATTTCGATATTAGACGGAAAAGAAGCCTTAATGAGGCTTAAAACTTCGCGAATAACCTTATCCATATATATCGGTCTCTTATCTATATCAACCTGGCGACTAAATGTGAGTATTTGCTGTACAAGATCTTTAGCTCTCAGAGCAGCATTGTGAATTTGTTCTACGTCATACCTGAGCGTATTTTCCTCATCTAATTCTTCCAGGGCCATTTCAGTGTAACCCAAAATAGGAGTGAGTATATTATTGAAATCATGGGCTATCCCACCTGCAAGTGTGCCAATAGTTTCCATTTTTTGCATCTGAAACAATTGGGATTCAAGCTTATTCCTTTCTTCTTCATACTGGATGCGAGTTTTTATCTCCTTATTTAGTTCCCGGTTTGTTTTTGTAAGCTGCGTTGTCCGGTCAATAACTCTTTTTTCAAGTGACTCATTGGCTGCAACAACTTTTTCTTGCTCTAGAGCAACCAACTTCCTCATAAAAAAGTCCCTTCTTGCATTAACCTCGAGAGTGTAATTAATAAACATACCAATCAGATTCGCACTCAAAAAGAAGGCTCCTGTAATTTTAAGGTGGTTCGCTGATAAGTCTGTGTATAAGTATGATGTAAGTATATACGCCAGGAATAAAACCCAGCCTATTAAAACAGAGTTCAGAAATCTGGCACGAACAAATGTATACCCAAAAAAGAAAATGAGCATTAATCCAGCATAATAGGAGTAAATCCCTTCACCTGCCATGATTATATTCATGTAAATGATACCGCCTCCTGTTATAAACCATACAGTACTAATGGTTATCTGACCAAACTTAAGAAAAAGCTTACTGAATGAAAATATAAAACCTATTATTAATACTGGAGTTACAATCCCAAACCTGATAAACCAAATTTGCTGATAAATTTCTGGGACTGTACTTTTGTCAAGAATTGCAAATAAATCATAGAAGATTAAAGCCAAAATCATCGCAAATCTAAAAGCACCCTGAGATTTTACCGCATATTCCTCAAGGAATTCTTTTTCAAGATGTGCCTGATCTTGACTAAATGAAATAGTAAGCGGCTTCAACCTCATCTCATCAGTGGAGGTTAAAGCCGAACTAAACCCAAATACTTTCTTTAAGTTATTTAACCTAATCAATTTCATAAACCCACTTAGAGGTGAGTATTATCAAGTATATCAATTATTTGAATACTTTTTGAAAATAGGAACTGTCTTATTGGATTGAACGGAATTTCTGTCTTTTAGTTTCACACGCATAAAAAGGTTTACACCTAGTGGCTCCTTCTCAATCCGCACATCACCCTGGTTAAGTCCCGATTCACTGGCAATTTTCAGCAATTCATACTCTGATCGATAGTTTAAATGCCATGCAGAAAAGGCTTCCTGTAAGATACGGGTCGGATTTCTATCAGAGAAGTTTCCAACTACCAATTCACCATATTCATTCAGTAATTTCAAATATTTTTTCAATAGGTAAATAAAGTGTTTTTCCTTGAAATAATCAAATAATCCGGCACTCCAAATTAAATCGTAGCGCTTATGTGTATTAAATCTTAATACATTGATCCTGAAAAAGTTTAGTTTTTCAGAATACTCGTGGTTTTTTCCTTTTGCATATGCAATTGCATTTTCATCTAAGTCAAGCAGATCAAAACTAATATTACTGTTTGGATTATTTCTTAAATATTCGTTAACATCCGTTGCAGGGCCTGAACCAAGAATTAGCACCTTTTTCGCATGTATTGATTTTTTTTCTAATTCACTCATCAAATTGATGAAGTATGCTTTTCTATTTCTAACTGCGGTTGCAGCATGGGATTTTTGCCACCAAATATCCCATTTTTTATACATAGGATCAGTTGAAATTTTCTTTGTATAGATTTTCTCTATCATTAAGAAATCCCCGGCGTAGCCAAATGGTTTGGTAAAAGCATAACCCTGGGTAGTATTTATATTTCTAAGAAGTGGGTGAAGGACATTTCTCATGTCATTTATGGCATCCTCACTGAATGAAGCAACCATATTTGCAAATCTTACATAATCTTCCTCATCGGGTCCTCCTTTTTCAAGCATTCCTTCCAGAAAGCTCAATTCTTTATCAGTGAGGGCATTCGTAAATCTAATTCTTACATGATCTGCTTTCATAATTATTAATTTAGGGTTTAAAAAATTATTGAGCTGCTTACTTCATAGTTACCAGTATTGGTTAAGTATAAAATTAATTTGGTATCGTAAAAAGCCTGAAAAAGATACACTTAGAACAATAACATCACTTTCCTTATATAGGTGATTTAAATCACCAGTACAGATAAAAAAAATGTTACATTGTTTAGTTTTTATCATTTTTTGAGCTTATTACAATGTATAATTGCTTGCAATTGATTTTTTAATAGGCATACAATATTCAGCCTTTGATTTAATTGTAACTAAAGTACTGCACCAAACAAGGTATTGATACTTGCTAAAGGATGATTTTAAATATTGTAAATAAGTGATAATCATCATCATAGATTTCGTCTTAGATAGTGATTGAAGTCTGATAAATGACCTTCATCAGGTACTGTGGAACACTCAAAATCTTAGGAAAAGTCAGGTTATTATAATTCAATCGACTGTAAATGTAGATGGTAGAGATACTTTTCCTACAGGCAAACAAGTGACATATATTTCCAGAATATGATGATATATCTCACCATTTGCATTTACTCGGGCTAATTCTCAATGAAAATTACCATTTGAATTTTTATGAATTATATGAGCGAAAGAGAAATTCTAGATTGAGCCCCAGATGCTTAAATATTTTTAGCAATATTCAAATGACAAATTTATCTGCCCACCCAACTAAAGTTGTGATGAGTCTGAAATACTTATTTATTGATAAAAATCATAACAGCAAATTAGTATATTTGGATACATTTGTCATTTAATGAAATTCATAAAAATGGATTTAACACATATTGAACATATTGGGATAGCAGTTAAAAGTCTTGACAAAGCAATACCTTTCTATGAGGAGATTTTAGGTTTAACTTGTTATTCAATTGAGGAGGTCAAGGATCAAAAAGTTAAAACTGCATTTTTTAAAATAGGGCAGACAAAATTAGAACTTCTGGAGGCCACTGATATGGATAGCCCGGTCGCTAAATTTATTGAAAAAAGGGGAGAAGGAGTCCATCATATAGCATTTTCAGTACAGGATATTAATGAGTCGCTAAAAAATGTGGAAGAGAAAGGTGTTCGATTGATTGATAAAGAATCGAGGAAGGGTGCTGAAGGATTGGATATTGGCTTCTTGCATCCGGCATCAACTTTTGGAGTACTTATGGAATTCTGCGAGAATATAAATAAGTAATTCATTTAAATTTATTAGTTGAGATTATTTAATTATACTGGTATTTATTCAATTTAGTATATATGGGAAAAACTGTCGTGGTAGGTAATGCCGGACCTGGAATACGATCAGATTGTCGTATTTCTTTAGAATTGACTTCCTCTGGTGGAATTCTTATTGATTTGCAATCGAAGGTGAAATCAATGTATGGTAATTCTATCATGAAACTGGTGGAAGATATATTGATTTATTTTGAAATTAGTGATGCAAAAGTCGGATTGGAGGATTCTGGGGCACTCCCTTTTGTAATATCGGCCCGAATGGAATATGCAATTAAAAAGTTGAAACATTCCGAAAAAGAGTTTTTGCCAGAATTTATTAAGGAAAATAATTATGAAACCAGTCCTGACCGGTTTCGTTTTTCAAGATTATATTTACCAGGAAATACTCCAAGCTTGATGCTCAATGCAGGAATACACCAGCCCAATGGAGTAATTCTAGATCTGGAAGATTCTGTTTCCCCGGAAAAGAAAGGAGAAGCACAATATCTTATTCGCAATGGGCTTCGACAAATTGATTTCATGGGTGTGGAAAGGATGGTTAGAATAAACCAACTTCCAGCTGGTGTTGGTGATCTTAAATTTATCGTGCCACATAATGTTAATTTGATTTTAGTACCAAAATGTGAAGAGCCTGTTCAGATCCACCAGATTGAGAAAGAGATTGGAAGGATATTTGAAGGAAAGAAAAAGGAACTTGTCAAACCTATATATCTAATGCCAATAATCGAAAGTGCTTTGGGAGTAGAAAATGCTTTTGATATTGCTAAATCATCACCAAAAATAGTCTCAATGGCCATAGGCCTTGAGGATTATACTGCTGATTTAGGGGTTGGTCGTACTTCCGAAGGTACTGAATCATTTTATGCCCGCACCCGAATAGTGAATGCCTGTAAAGCTGCAGGTATCCAACCAATTGACTCAGTCTTTTCGGATGTTGGAAACCAGGAAGGTCTCAGGGAGGCTGTAAGTATCTCAAAATCTCTTGGATTTGAAGGTATGGGTTGTATTCATCCACGGCAGATTCAAATTATCCATGAGGGTTTTTCGCCATCCGAGGAGGAAATATCAAAGGCAATGAAAATTGTTCATGCTTATGAAATCGCCAGA
Organism: uncultured Bacteroidales bacterium; assembly: GCA_963750735.1. GTDB lineage: Bacteria > Bacteroidota > Bacteroidia > Bacteroidales > VadinHA17 > JANTGF01. The sequence goes on from CAVVRY010000019.1 coordinate 601,904, forward strand.
GAAAAAGGATTAGGAGTAGTATCACTCGGTACTAAAATGATTGATGCTCCGGTTGTAAAAAGGGCTCAGAAAAAGATTCAACTTGCAGTGGATCTGGGAATTGTTTCACCTGATTGGAGAAAGGACTACGAAGAATAATAAATTATTAAGAATCCAATAGAATATATGTCTCAAATGATAGAAAATGCCGCAGGAAGACTTGTTCCTCTTGAAGTGAATGGGAAAGAACAGGTACCCTTTAAGGGAGTGGGAAAATACAAACCAACTGGAAGAAGGTATGCTCCTAAAATAGCTTCTTGCTCTGATTTTCCTCCGGATGGAAATAAGCAAGTTTCAAACCTTAAAGAAGCATTGATAAAAGCAGGTTTAAAAGATGGAATGTGTATTTCTTCACATCATCATTTTAGAAATGGAGATTTACTGGCCAACCAAGTTTTTGATATTGCAAAGGAATTGGGTGTAAGAAACCTTATCTGGTTTCCATCTGCATCTTTTCCTTGTCATGAACATTTAATTCAATATCTGGAAGATGGAACTATTCATCATATAGAAGGCAGCATGAACGGCCCACTCGGAAGATTCACATCTGAAGGTAAAATGAAGGGGGTTGGAGTATTGCGGTCACACGGAGGAAGATATCAGGCTGTTCAGGATGGGGATGTGAAAATTGATATAGCCATAATTGGTGCTGCCTGTGCAGATTCATTTGGCAATGCCAATGGGCTTTATGGGCCATCAGCTACTGGTTTACTTGGTTTTGCGCTTGCCGACTCACAATTTGCAGAAAAAGTAATCGTTGTAACTGATAATATGGTTCCTTTCCCCTGTATTCCCTGGCAAATTCAGGGTAATTATGTAGATTTTACAGTTGAGATAGATAAGCTTGGGGAACCTGAAAAGATTATTTCAGGAACCACTCAGATTACAAAGAGCCCTGATCGGTTATATATGGCCGAACTAACCGCAAAATTCTGTGATGCAGCGGGAATTATTAAAGATGGTTTTTCGTTTCAATCAGGTGCAGGAGGTACTTCATTGGCAGTTGCTGATTATTTTAGAAAAATAATGATTAGCAAAGGTATAAAAGCCAGGTTTGCTCGTGGTGGAAGTAATAAATACCTTGTATCCATGCTTGAGGAAGGTCTGATTGAGCATATTTTAGATGGACAGACTTTTGATCTTGAAGGAGTACGGTCAATGGCAGAAAATCCGACCCATGTTTGGACTAGCCCATTTACCTCATATAACTACCATGGCAAGGGTAACTTTGCCGGTTTGATCGATGTTGTAATACTTGGTGCAACTGAGATCGACTTGAATTTTAATGCCAATGTGGTAACCCATTCTGATGGTTACTTGCTTCATGGTATTGGAGGGTGGCAAAACTGTTTGTTTTCAAAAACTGTTATTCTGCCTGTTCCTTTGTTTAGAGATAGGATTCCTGTAATTGTTGATGAAGTAACAACATTATGTGGGCCAGGTGAACTTATAGATGTAGTTGTCACTGAACGAGGAATAGCCATAAATCCGCGGAGAAAGGATCTTCTCAAGGCAGTTAAAAATTCGGGTCTCCCGTTAAAAACAATACAGGAGTTGAAAGATTTGGCAGAAAAGATTTGTGGCAAGCCAGAGAAAGCTGAATTTGAAGATCAAATTGTTTCGGTTGTAAAATGGGTGGATGGCACCTTACTCGATACAATCAGAAAAGTTAAGAAATAAACCAACTTAAAAAAAATAGGAATAACAAAATGAGAAAGTTTCAATGTACGGTTTGTGGATACATTTATGAACCAGAGCTAGGTGACCCTGATTCAGGAATTGCGCCTGGAACAGCTTTTGAAGATATACCTGAGGATTGGAGTTGTCCGGTTTGTGGGGTAAACAAAGAAGATTTTGCTCCATTCGAAGACTAAGTAATATTGCCAGGATATATTTTTAAGTGGAGGGTATATTTTTCAGAATCTCCACCAAAAGATCCCAGAATTTGTATGTGCTCTCAATATTTAACTTCTCATCAGGAGAATGAGCACCCCTGATTGTGGGTCCAAATGATATCATATCCAGCTTTGGATATTTTTCAAGAAATAATCCACACTCAAGACCTGCATGAATTGCCTTAACCTTTGGTTCTGTTTTAAACAATCTTTTATATGCAGAAGCTGAAATTTCAAGTATTCTTGAGTTCGTATTTGGAGTCCACCCGGGATATCCTCCAGAATGTTCAACTTTAGCACCTGATAAATTAAAGCAACTTTCAACCATTTGAGCTACATCTTTTTTAGCACTTTCAACTGAGCTTCTTTGACTGGTTGTTATTTCTATTGTATTTCCTTCAAACTTAATAGAGGCAAGATTTGTTGAAGTTTCAACTAATCCAGGGATTTCCTGGCTCATAGATAAAGCACCATGAGGACAGGTATAAATTGAATTAAGCAACTTCTCATTAAACTCTTTATTCAATACTGATTCTGGATGACTGAATCTTTCAATACTAAAACCTAAGTTCGGCTCTGTAATGGCAAATTCATTTTTTACAAGCCGATGAAAATCTGAATGGAAATTTTCCAGATCAGAAACCTGATGATTCGAAACAACGAAGTTCGCCCAGGATTCCCTGGGAATTGCATTTCTCAGATTACCACCACTAAAACAACTGATATGGATGTTGAATTTTTTATTGGCCTCCCATAAAAACCTGTTAAGGATTTTTATTGAGTTTCCTAATCCTTTATGAATCTCATCCCCTGAATGCCCGCCAACCAAGCCATTTACTAAAACCCTGTATGCGGTAGTTGATTTTGGAGTATCATTGGGTTCAAATGTATAAGTTGCTACAGTATCGATTCCTCCAGCACAACCAATAAACAACTCTCCTTCATCTTCCGAATCAAGGTTTAAGAGGATTTGCCCTTTCATAAACCCCTGGTGTATTTCCTTGGCCCCAGTCATGCCACTTTCTTCATCAATCGTGAACAAACATTCAATAGGCCCGTGTTCAATATCTGTTGAGGCAAGAATAACCAATTGGGCTGCAACCCCTATGGAATCATCAGCTCCCAGAGTAGTGCCCTTGGCTTTAATCCAGCCATTTTGAATCAAGGGTTCAATGGCATCGGTTTCAAAATTATGAATAGTTCCGATATTTTTTTCGCATACCATGTCAACATGGCTTTGCAGAATGACGGTTTTTTGCTTCTCTTTTCCAGTAGTTGCTGGTTTCCTTACTAAAAGATTTCCCACCTCATCCAGGCTGTAATATAAATTTTTGCTTTTGGCAAAATCAATCAGGTAACCGATTATCATTTCTTCCTTTCCAGAAGGCCTGGGGATTTGGCAGATTTCCAAAAAATATGACCAGATTGGATGATCATTCTCTATATTAAAATTGTCCATTTTTTGTCCTTAAGTATGATGGCAGCAAATTTAACAAAAACTTACACAGAGCAAATAGAACTATGTATATTAAACATGATAATTTACTGTTTTCAGATAAGGAAATTATATTACTTTTATGTCTTTGATAAATCTTAAAAACTTCAAATAATATGTCAAAAAGAACTATCGTAACCATGCCTGGAGATGGTATAGGCAGGGTTGTTTTAGAAGAGACTCTTAGAGTCCTGGAAGCTGCTGGTTTTTCAGCAAATTATATCGAAGGTGATATAGGCTGGGAATTTTGGTGTAAAGAGGGTAATCCTTTACCTAACAGGACGATAGATCTTATCTCGAAACATAAAATTGCCTTGTTTGGTGCAATAACATCAAAGCCTAAAGAAGAGGCTTTGAATGAACTATTACCAGAATTCCAAGAAAAGGACCTTGTTTATTCCAGTCCAATAGTAGGGCTTCGGCAACATTTTAAGTTGGATATTTGCACTCGTCCATGCAGAACCTATAAGGGTAATCCCTTAAACTTTATTAGAAAAGGTGTTGGAGATGAAATTGAAGAGCCTTATGTTGATGTTGTTATCTTCCGCCAAAATACAGAAGGACTCTATGGTGGTGTAGAATGGTCAGACCCACCTATTGATGTTTATAACGCACTCTTAACGCATCCAAAATTTAGTAAGAATTTCGGACATGTTCCAAAAAATGAAATATCAGTTTCTACAAGAATTTTTACAAGAAATGCTACTGAAAGGATTCTTAGAGCAGCCTTTGAATATGCTAAAAAGTACAATTACAAATCGGTTACATTATGTGAGAAACCTAACGTTATTAGGGAAACTTCAGGAATGATGTATCGACTGGCTAAAGAAATTCAAGCTAAAGATTTCCAGGGAATTGAATTATGGAACACGAATATCGACGCACAGATGATGTGGCTAACCAAGAATCCGGAAGACTATGGAGTGATTGTAGCCGGAAATATGTTTGGTGATATTGTTTCAGATGGATTTGCAGGCTTAATTGGTGGCCTTGGATTTGCATGCAGTGCTCAATTCAATGATGAGGGAATAGGTATATTTGAACCTACGCATGGCTCTGCTCCAAAGTATGCTGATTACACTGAATCCATCGTAAATCCGGTAGCAATGATAGAATCTGCTTGTATGATGTTAGATTTTATTGAGGAAAACGATATTGCAAAGCAAATCAGAGCTTCTGTTGCTAAAGTTATATTGGATGGAAATGTCCAAACTTATGATATGAAAAAGATGAAAGGCTCACCTGATGTAATAAAAAGAGGAGCTGCAACAACTAAGCAAATGGCAGATGCTATTATACAGAATTTGTAGTAATGAAAATAAATTATTTGCTATGTTAAGGGAAGTAAATGAACTTTGGCCTGAATTGGAATGGATTCAGGATACTAATTTACGTGAAAAAACAGCTAATACATGGGCTCTAGCACTTGAAAGGAGTGTATTGTCAGCGAGCGATCTGAATACTATACCATTTACTTTATTGGCTGGTCCAGATTTAAAGGTAAGTTTTATGACCCATAAAAGGGCTGTAGTGCATATTGCCAGGGAAAGCGGGCTGAAAATGAATGAATTCTTTAAAGATGACCTACCCGTAGATATGGATGTATTAATTTCGGGTGCTATTCTTGCTGACGTTGGTAAACTCCTTGAATATGAAAAGGATAAAGATGGTAAAACATTTCAGGGTTTATATGGAAAGTACCTCAGGCACCCGTTTTCTGGGGTTTCGCTGGCTGAAGAATGTAAACTTCCTCCATCGGTTTGCCATATCATTTCGGCACATGCAGGAGAAGGGGATATGATAAAAAGATCAACCGAAGCATATATTGTTCATCATGCTGATTTTATGACATTTCTTCCTTTTAAAAGCAGGCTGGGCAAAGCTTAATTGGTTTTATACATCCATGGGAAATATTACTGTAATGATCCTCTGCGGTGTAAAATGATACGATATTATTGTGACAGGCTATCAATTAGAATAAAAGTCTAATAATTTTATAATTTTGAATTTTCACTGTAGGGTGATAGATCATTTCAATTTATGATATTTTCCGGAATTTCTCTAGATCTTATTTTGGTTATCCTGGTGGTGATATTCATACTGATATCATTGTACAGGGAGCTTTTCGGACCAGCATTAACTTTTCTTATTGGAATTGTTGTGCTAGGAATATTTGGAGTTCTTACCCCCAAAGAAATCCTCAGTGGCTTTGCCAATGAACAGGTAATGCTAATAATTATGCTTTTACTTGTTGGGGATATAATACGAAATACGGCTATTACAGAAATGCTTTTTGGAAAGATTTTCGCGGGAGTACATTCCTATAAGAAATTTTTACGCAGGATGATGTTTGTAGTAGCTGGATTTTCAGCCTTTCTTAACAATACTCCCCTGGTCGCCATAATGATGCCTTATGTTAATTCCTGGTCTCAGAAAAACAAAATTTCTGCATCAAAGCTATTAATGCCACTCTCATTTGCAGCTATTTTGGGTGGTTGTGCTACTTTGATTGGGACTTCCACTAACTTAATTGTGAGCGGATTGGTAGTTGACCAGGATATTATACCAGGATTGAAGCAATTAAATATATTTGATTTTGTTTATGTGGGTGTCCCAATGATATTTATAGGTATATTTTATATTTATTTCTTTGGAAATAAACTTTTACCCGATTATCAAAGTTTCTCAAAAGAAATTCCAGGAGGTGAGAGGACATTTTTGGTTGAAACACAGGTTAAGAATAATTCCAACTTAATCGGCAAAACTATTGCAGAATCAGGTTTGCGTGACCTGAATGGATTATACCTAATTGAAATACACAGACAAACGAGAGTAATATTTGTTGTTTCAAACGACCTTTTGATTGAACAGGGTGATCTGCTGGTTTTTGCGGGAGACAAGTCTCCAATTGCTGATCTAATGGGTTCTGGCTCGGGTCTAACTATTCCATCAGTTGGTATGCTTCATCGCCAGAAACATACAGAAGTGGTTGAAGTAGTTATTTCTCATAATTCATATTTCATTGGTAAATGCCTGAAGGATATTAATTTTAGAAGAAGATTTGATGCCGCAGTAATTTCAATTCACCGAAATGAGGAACGTATCGTAGGGAAAATTAGGGATGTTGAATTAAAGGCCGGGGATGTTTTATTGTTATATGCCGGCTCGGATTTCCGATCCAGGATCAAACTTACACAAGACTTTTACTTAATTTCACAAATAAGGCAGTTTGACAAGATTGAAGCCTATAAAATTGCCATTCTTATTGGAGGTTTATTATTGGCAATTGTTTTAGCTGCATTTAAAGTTATTACTTTATTTATGGGGATAATAACTCTTCTATTAACCTCTTTTATCCTTAAGCTTACAAATCCAAAAGATTTATCGCGAAGTATTGATTATAACCTGGGCTTAATAATAGTAATGTCACTTGCTCTTGGGATTGCAATGATTAAATCAGGAGCAGCACCACTATTAGCAAATTTCTTTATCTCAATATTCACCCCGCTGGGGAAATACGGATTGCTCCTAGGGATTTTTATTATTACTTCAACCTTGGGTGCATATATTACTGGGAAGGCAGCTGTTGCTATAATCTTCCCTATTGCTGTAAGCATGTCCTTAAAACTGGGACTTGATCCAAAACCTTTTATCTTGACTGTAGCATATGCTGCTGCTGCTAATTTCATTACCCCTATTGGCTATCAGACTAACCTTATGGTATATGGACCCGGCGGATACTCATTTAAGGATTTTTTCCGGCTCGGGTTTCCGTTGACAGTTATATACATGTTTGTAACAGTGACCATTATGTGGCTAATGTATATTTAATTAAAAATAATGCCTGACACGACAATTTCATATTCCCATTTGCTGGTTCAAGCGGTGGAATTATCAATTATAGCTGGAAATGAAATCTTAAAAGTATATTCAGGGATTGATTTTCAGGTTGAATTTAAGAACGATCAGTCACCACTTACCCTGGCTGATAAAAAATCTCATGATATTATTGTATCTGGACTGAGAAGTTCAAATCTTCCTGTTTTAAGTGAAGAATCCTCTGGAATAACATGGGAACAGAGAAAGAGTTGGGAAAGATATTGGCTGGTTGATCCTCTTGATGGAACAAAAGAATTTATAAAAAGAAATGATGAATTTACAGTAAATATCGCACTAATTGAAGGAGGAATACCTGTGTTAGGGGTAATATACTTACCTGTATTTAAAACCTTGTATTTTGCAATAAAGGATATGGGTTCATATAAAATTGTTAAACCCGAGGGAATTACTACTAAAACTACTTTTGAAGATCTGAAACAGACTTCAATTAAATTACCTGAAAATTCATTTGATGAGGTTGTTAGAGTCGTCGCCAGTCGTTCACATATCTCACCCGAAACAAAACTATTCATTGATAATTTGGAGGAAAAGTTTGGAAAAATATCTACTGTAGCTGCTGGAAGCTCATTGAAACTTTGCCTTGTTGCTGAAGGAAATGCAGAAATATATCCAAGGATGGGACCTACCATGGAGTGGGATATTGCAGCTGGGCACGTGATTATAACTGAGTCCGGCGGATCTGTCTTAAAAACGGATAATTCAGAAATGATTTACAATAAACAGGATCTTTTAAATCCCTGGTTTGTAGTCAGTTCAAAATCATTCTCAAAAAACATTTAGAAACAAAAAAAGAGGCTCCTGGCCTCTTTTTTTCTATCATTTTGTGTGTTGCTAGTATTAGTAGTCAAGTTTTACACTACCATAACTGGTTGTGATGGTGATTTTACCCTTTGGATCTGATTCAGTACCAACCGTACCTTCATAAGAAGAGGAAGTATTGCCCTGAATTCTGTTCATTTTACCTTCAGAAGGGAATGATATGTCAGCATATCTTGATTCTCCTTTCAAATTATAAGAGGCCCCTGAAGCAATTCCAAGCTTTATTCCCCCATAGCCATTTTTAATATCAATCTCTTCAAAAGTAGTAGGTATTTTCTCTACAGTTGTTCCTGTATATTTTGTCTCAAGGTAAAGTTTTTTGCCCACATAGTCAAGTGTATAGCCTGAGTATGATCCGGTAATTACAAAGTTTTCAGTTTTACCAATCTTATATGTATCATACTTAGATTCGGAAACAATGGAACTGGCCTCATCGATATAAACTTTTGAATATTTGCTCTCAATTACCATAGCTCTGCTGGTTTCAATCTCAAGTTTTGAATACTTCATTACTACTTTCATCCAGTTTACCTGTTCTATAACGCCTTTGGAATAACCCAATATTAAAGTTGATAAAGGTTTTGTATCGTCTCTGAGGATTTTATTGGCCTTTAAATTACCGTATTTAATATCTATTTCGGCATAACCTGTCAACTCATCTATAAAAGCATCGCCATATTTATTAGAAAGTTTAAGATCAAGTGTTTTTGGCATTTTCACTGTATAATCAATACTAAACTCTTTATTGTTTCCCCATTTGTTACCCTTTGAGAACCGTTCATTTATTGTAGTAATGGCCTTTAATTCATTCCCTGATTCAGAAAACTCTACGTTTAAGTAGTCAAGGAGCTTCTGGGCAGTTTCCTTATTAGGATGTTCAAGGCGTATTTTTACATCAATTACTACCTGATTATTCGTCCAGTTCTGAACGTCAACTTTTCCATATTTATTCATTAGAACTAGAACTGAATTATCTTTCACATCAAATTCCTTGTGTAAAGATTTGGTAATCTCAGCTGCATAAATATATGCAACACTACTAAAGATTAGTAGGGATACAATTAAAAATCTAAATCTCATTGTTTTCATGGCCTGTCTGTTTATTATTTATATTTATTTCCTTTAATTGTTCAAGCAGATTTGTCATAACTTCCAATTTTACCTGGTAGTGTTCAATCATGGCATTTATCACTCGCTCATCGTTCGGACTGGTTTGAAGATCTTTCTTCATAGTATTGTAAATCGAGTCCATTTCAGATAACTCCCTCATTACTATCACCTTCTGGGTACTATCTGATAAAGCTTCAGAGTTTTGTATCTGATTGAACTTGAAACTTACTTCCTGAACGAAAAATTCTTCTACCTCATGATACTCTGGGGAGATATCTCCAAGAGATAGTCCGCTTTCCCTCTGGTTATTGAAAATCTTATCATAAGTCCATAAGGATGAAAGTACAACCAAAACAACAATTGCTGCAACTTTAAGTAGTGCCGGAAGGATAGAAATCTTCCTAACCTTTGTTTGTTGATTCAGCAAATCCTTGAATCTTTCGAAATGCCCTTCTTCGGGCTCAGTTTCGAATTGATTCTTGTTATTACTTATATATGTTTTTAAATCCTTCATTTTAATCTAAATAGCATATTATGCTTGTTCAATGTTTTTAAGAAGCCTTTGTTTTGCTCTGGCAAATTGCGATCTCGATGTTGAGCTATGAATACCCAGTATCTCAGCAATTTCATCGTGGTCATAACCTTCAAAAAGGTACAATGAGAGAACTACTCTATATCCATCGGGTAAATTTTCCATTGCTTCTTTTATCTTTTCAATCTCGTATTGTATTTCGACTTCATTAATTTCTTTTTCTTCTTCAATCTGGGTACTCTGTTCGCTTAGTTCAACAATTTCAATTCTTTTCTTTCTTAGTGCGTCAAGAGACCTATTTACAACAATTTTCTTTAACCACGATCCAAAACTTACCTTCCCACTATATGAATTTATCTTCTCAAATGCTGCAAGGAACGACTCTTGCATTATATCTTCAGCCTCTGTGTAATCATTTACAATCCTGAGACTTGTGTTATACATGCTTCTGTAATAAAGCTTGTATAATTGGAACTGAGCCTTCTGATCGCCTTTTTTACAACCATCAATCACATCCTGATTCAGGTTTTTATAGGCTTCTTCTTGATTACCCATTTTTCATCTTAATGACGCAGAGAATATAATAATGCTGCATTGCAAGTGTAAAAATATTTAAAAGAATGCTGATTTAGCAAATAAATATACTATTAAGTGATTAAAAACGAACTAAATCATGAATAATCAGGTTGGAAATATGCGAAAAGATAGAATTTTAAGATTAAGAAGTTGATATCTATTCAATTAAAATTTTACGCACTTCATTCCAGCTTTCGGAGCTAAGCTTAACAAGATAAAGACCGGCAACTTTGTTCGCAATAGAAACTTGGAATTCCTGGTTTAATCCAGATAGATTGATATTTTTAGAATACACCATTATTCCTTGTAAATTAAATACTTGTATCCTGGCATCTTCATATTTACTTGAGTTAACTAAAATAGAAAATGATCCATTGCTGGGGTTGGGGTAAATAACGAAACTATTTAATTCAGCAGGAGCTTCCAGTTCCGGAATATCCAGTGGATTGCTTGAAAGATATAAATAAAATTCACCTTCAATATTTCCACCTGATCCATCCACTTGAACCCAATAAGTTTTCCCTAATTCAAGATTCTCAATGTGAGTAATTGCTGCAGAATAATTTAAATCTGATCCATTGTAATCATCGTTGGCTGCTAAAAGGGTGAATATGCCGGCCAGCAGGCTGTCAGGATGCGGAGAATCATAAACTGCTATCTGGTTATCGAAACCTCTGGAGTCAATTGAAATAGTTCCTGTAGATGTTCCCTGGAAAGTAAACCAAACTGAATTTGCCAAAACGTTTAATCCATCACCAAATTCATCGCACCAATCTGTTTGTGAATTACAATCTTCAAGAGGTGGATGGGGTTCCCCATTTTCAATATTGGCACCAAAATTCACATACGGCCCATTCTCACCCAACTCAAGGGGGAGTGCATATCTGGCAAGATTGTTTTGATACACTTCGACCTTTATAGAATCAGTGACAATACACTGCCCTTCAGTTCCTGTCACATAATATGTGGTTGTATTTTCAGGATAAGCTTTAATTTCTTCCCCTACGGTAGAAGATAAGTGTATGTCAGGGAACCACTCATAAGATACTCCTCCAATAGCGTATAATGATGTAGTGTCGCCTCGCCAGTAGTAATCTCCTGCACTAGAAAACACGGAAATTTCTAGGTTCATATTAACTGAAATATATCCTTCCCTAATTAATGTGTCTGAATCTCCATTTCTATAGGCAATCAGGGAGATGTCCTTATCGCCTACCTCTCCGAAACTTACAAAAGCTGTGTCTTTATTATCAGAAAATATGGCTGTAGCATCTGATTCAAAAATCCATGCAATACTATCGGCTGAAGTGGAAGAATGATTTATTAGTTTTATTTGTCCTTCAGGGCAAACACTGTATTTATCTGTTGAGAACTCTGCAAACAATGGGCTGGTCTCTTCAGAATATAAATTGCTCTCCCAAAGACCTCTTCCATATGTTGCAGCGCGTATTTTATTATCCGGATAATATATCTCCAATTCATTTACAATCACATTTGGCAGATCCTTACTAAAATCAACCCATGTATCCATTTCCCGATTCCGGTAGTAAACACCAAGGTCTGTACCCACATACAATCCTGAATTGCTATTTTCTTCAAAGACGATGCAGTTGGCAGGTACGTCTGGTAATCCTTTTGAATAATTTATCCAGCTGGTTCCACCATCATTTGAGGTAAAAACTTTATTCCTCTCTTTACTTGAGGAATAATTTGAAAGTGTAACCCAGATTTTCCTTGGATCATACTGTGATACAGCAATGTAGGTGATGATTCCCTGAGGTAAATTATTTTTAATGTTTTCCCATAACTCCCCATTGTTTGTGGTCCTCCAAATAAAAGATCGGGTTGCTACATACATATAAGAAGTGTTGGATGAAGCAATAGCAATTGCATTTATTTTGTTCCCACCGGTTAAACCTGACATAATGTTTGACCAGGAATTACCCCGGTTATTACTTCTGTAAAGATCAGAATAACCCGCAAAAATAATATTGGGTTCAAATGGATGTATAATATATGGAGTTACCCATCCCCCTTCGTCTTCACTGTTAGGAACGATACCAGCAAAACTTTGTCCACCATTAAATGAAATTTCAATATTTCCCCTCTGGCTGGATGCATACATTATATCAGGATTGGAATAATCCACAATACATTCCATGCCATCACCACCCTTAATTACATTAAAAACAGAATCTTTTAAGCGAATGGAGGAGTTATCCTGACTACCCATGAGAACTAAGCCAGCATCTGAAACTGAAGCTCCAATACGATAAATTTGTAGAATTTCAAGTCCTTCGCTGAGGTCATTCCAGCTTACACCTTGATTTCCAGTTTTATAAATACCACCATCATTACCTGAAAATAGTTCCCGCGTTAATGGATGAAACTCAAGTATATGTTGATCGACATGCACATAGGGAGCATTGGATGTTCCCCATTCAGGATATCCAAAGGAAATTAAACTCCAATCTCCTGCACTCGATATAGATTTCCAGATATTAATACCTCCCACATAGACTTCAGTCCCTTTCACCGGTGAAACTGCCAACGCTAAATCATACCACCCCTGTCCTCCTTCGTCATTTCCATTAGGATTCGTACCCAATAAATTTTTTGATGTGGTGCCAAAACTCGCCCAATTATCTCCAGAATTAATAGACCTGTATAAACCATGGAATCCACTTTCCTCCTTCTCCGCACACAGTGCGAAAACCCAATCTGGTTCTGCAGGAGACACTGCAAGTTCGATCCTCCTGATATCAACAGTTTCGATCCCATTGAAGGACTCAGTAAACTGAAGACCCCCATTGGTTGATCTGAAAACAGATGCATAACCAAAACTATAGCTTGCAGCATAAATTACTTTTGGATTGGAAGGGTGGAATTCAAGATCCTTAAAATTTCCATCTCTGATTTTACTTGAGGAGGCTCCTCCATTTGACATGAGAAATATACCATTATTGGTCCCGGCAATTAAGGTATCAGGCTGATCAGGTCTGATTAGCAGTCTGTTCACAACAAATTGTTGACTCTGTGAAAAACTCAAACCAGTTGTGGTCCAGTCTAATCCTCCATTAATAGATTTTAAAACACCGGCAGAATATACTTCACCAGCATCCCTGTCACCGGTGGCAATAAAAATAGTATCAGGATGGTCTGGGTGAATAGCAATGTCAGCAATACCCAGTGATGGTAGATTATCAGTGAGTGTAACCCAGGAGCTGCCACCATCAATAGTTTTCCATAAGCCTCCTGAAGGGGATCCTACATAAAAGGTTAAGGAATCAGTTGGATGAAACTCAATACAATCAATTCTACCAGTACCCACAACCCTGCCAGATGAGAGGCTGGTAGGAGGTGTTTTTGGACCAATTAGTTTCCAATCACCGTTAATATTATCTTCATGAGGTTTTAACTTCTCCAGATAAGAATTCCACAAGATTTCATTCCGGTTTATATCCTCAAATGTCCTGGCCTGCATCATCCATTCCCATCTACTGAAGGGTTTGTATCCTTTTCCCCTAAGAATTTTTTTGCCTGACCAGTAGGATTGGAATGCTTTCTGAAGTTCCTTGAAATCTTCTTCATTTTCAAGCTTGACTCCATCTTTGTTTAGTTTCTTCAACCAAGGCTGGGCAACAGCATTGTTACCAATAGCCATAATGAAGAAATAAACGACAAAAGTCGATATCTTAAAAAAATATCTGATCATGTAATTTTAAGTGGGAGTTACCCGTTTACACCCTTTATAAAATTCAAATTATATATACCCAATACAAAGATATTTATTTTCCAGGGAAAATTAATAATATAAAGAGATTAGAATATTGATTGGATTTTATTGCAGCTGCCTAATTGTTATGGTTCAGCATTATAATTAGATTTCAGCATCTGTTTATTTTTTGTTTATTCACATCCTAAAAGATATTCATGATCTCTAAAGAAATTTAAAGCAACATTAATCGTGCCATACATTTGTAAATTAATTTATGCAGACTTAAAAACGCACGAAAAAATGTACCTTTGCCAATTGAAATAAAAATGTGAAGAAATGAGTTTAATTCGAGGTTTTACAAAGAAAATATTTGGTGACAAGTCTGAAAGAGATATTCGGGCAGTTGCTCCCACTGTAGAAAAGGTCAAGCAGGAATATGAAAATATCGTCGCCCTAACAAATGATGAATTGCGTGAAAGTTCTGCAGAACTCAGACGTATAGTCCAGGATCGGATAAAAGATGATCTGATAAAGCTGGAGGAAATGAAGGAAAAAGCTGAATCTGATGAGTTAAGTGTTGATGAGAAGGAAAAAACATATTTGGTAATTGATAAACTTGAAAAAGAGATTGATGAAAAACTAGATAATGTTTTAACTGAAATTCTTCCTAAAGCTTTTGCCATAGTAAAAGATACAGCACGACGGTTAAAGGAAAATGAAACCGTTGTGGTAACAGCTAGTGATTATGATAAGGAACTGGCGGCCAAAAAAGATTTCGTTGAAATCAAGGGTTCAGATGCTATTTATAAAAATTCCTGGACAGCCGGCGGTACTACTATTACGTGGGATATGTTGCATTATGATGTTCAGTTAATTGGTGGAGTTGTCCTGCATGAGGGTAAAATTGCTGAGATGGCAACTGGAGAAGGTAAAACATTAGTGGCTACTCTCCCGGTTTTTCTAAATGCTTTGGGAGGGCGAGGTGTGCATATTGTCACAGTAAATGATTATTTAGCACGACGTGATGCTGAATGGATGGGCCCAATTTACCAGTTTCATGGATTAACAGTGGATTGTATCGATAATCATCAGCCTAATTCTGCTGACAGACGCAAAGCTTATAATGCTGACATAACTTTCGGAACAAATAATGAATTTGGCTTTGATTACTTACGTGATAATATGGCTATCAATCCAAATGATCTGGTGCAGCGAAAGCATAACTATTCGATTGTTGATGAGGTTGACTCTGTGCTTATTGATGATGCACGTACACCTCTTATAATTTCCGGACCTACATCCCAGTCTGACACTCAATTCTTTGATGCACTGAAGCCAAAAGTTGTTTCTCTTGTAAGTGCACAAAGAAAGCTGGTAACTCAAATATTGGCCGAAGCTAAAAAGACAATTACAGCTGGCAAAACTGAAGAAGGAGGTCTTTTGCTACTTAGAGCCCACAAAGGTCTTCCCAAAAACAATCCTCTTATTAAGTTCCTCAGTGAAGAGGGAAATAAGTCCCTAATGCATAAGACCGAAAACTTCTACATGCAGAACAACAGTAAGGAAATGTATAAGGTTACGGATGAGCTTTATTTTATCATTGATGAACAGCATAATTCAATTGAGCTCACTGAAAAGGGATTGGATATGATCACTACTTCGGCAGAAGATTCAAGTTTTTTTGTTCTTCCCGATGTAGGGGCACAAATTGCTGAATTAGAGAAATCTAGCATTAATGATAAAGATAAACTTATTGAAAAGGATAAAATATTACAGGATTATGCTGTAAAATCTGAAAGAGTTCACACGATGAACCAGTTATTTAAAGCCTATACTCTTTTTGAAAAAGATGTTGAGTATGTTTTACTGGATAATAAGGTGAAAATTGTGGATGAGCAGACTGGTAGAATCATGGAGGGAAGAAGGTATTCCGATGGTTTACACCAGGCTATTGAAGCAAAAGAGAATGTTAAGGTGGAAGCTGCCACCCAAACATTTGCTACTATAACATTGCAGAATTATTTCAGAATGTATCATAAGCTGGCTGGGATGACTGGAACAGCAGAAACGGAAGCTGGGGAACTCTGGAATATTTATGAATTAGATGTTGTTGTAATTCCTACCAATGTTCAGATAATTAGAGATGATAGGGAAGACCTGGTATATAAGACCAAGCGTGAAAAGTATAACTCTGTTATTGATGAGATTGTAAAGCTTTCAAAAGAAGGTAGACCATCTCTCGTAGGTACTACCTCAGTGGAGATTTCAGAGCTTCTTAGTAGAATGCTAAATATGAAAGGCATTAAGCACAATGTTTTAAATGCCAAACTCCACCAGCGTGAGGCCGATATTGTAGCTATGGCTGGAAAGCCAGGTCAGGTTACAATTGCAACTAATATGGCCGGTAGGGGAACTGATATTAAACTTCCACCAGAGGTAATAGAAGCGGGTGGGCTTGCTATAATAGGTACCGAAAGACATGAATCACGAAGAGTAGACCGTCAGCTAAGAGGTAGGGCAGGACGACAGGGAGACCCTGGTTCCTCTCAGTTTTTTGTTTCGCTTGAAGATGACTTAATGCGTTTGTTTGGAACAGAACGAATAGCTGGTTTGATGGATAGAATGGGACTTCAGGAGGGTGAAGTGATTCAGCATTCGATGATCACAAAATCAATTGAAAGAGCACAGAAAAAAGTTGAGGAGAATAACTTTGGGATTAGAAAGCGGCTACTTGAATATGACGATGTGATGAACTCACAGAGAGAGGTGATTTATAAAAAACGCAAACATGCACTATTTGGAGAAAGACTTAGCGTGGATATCGCCAATATGATGTATGATGTTTCTGAAAATCTTGTCGATCAGTATCATAGTGTAGGTGATTTTGAGAATTTTAGTTTTGAATTATTGAGGACTTTCTCAGTAGAACCACCGTTTAGTTCTGATGAATTCGTTAAATCTGACCCAAAAGAAGTAGTTGAGCTGATTAACACCCTGGTTTTGGAAACCTATGTCCGCAAAGAGGAAGTAATTTCCAAGCAGGCATATCCTGTAATCAAAGATGTATACCAGAGACAAAAGCATGTGTATGAAAATATTGTTGTGCCAATTAGCGATGGTACAAAAGTATTTCAGGTAATTACAAATCTGGAAAAAGCAACAAAATCGGAAGGAAAAGAGCTGGTAAAATCTTATGAGAAAACAGTTATACTGGCTACTATAGATGAAGCATGGAAAGAGCATCTAAGAGAATTAGATGAATTGAAACAATCAGTACAATCAGCCACTTATGAACAGAAGGATCCTTTGTTAATCTATAAGTTCGAATCATTTGAACTTTTTAGAAGTATGGTCACAAGGGTCAATAAGGATGTTATTGCTACCCTAATGAAGGGGCAGATTCCTGTAGCAGATGCCAGCGAGGTAAGAGAGGCCCGTGAGAGGAGGAGCCTGGATACCAGTAATTTACGAACTTCAAAAACCGAGGCTCCATCTTATTCTGATTCCTCCTCAAGTGCTGGAAAAGATGAGCCACAAAAAGCTCAACCTATTCGTGTTGAGAAAAAGGTGGGGCGGAATGATCCCTGCCCCTGTGGTAGTGGAAAAAAATATAAGCAGTGTCATGGCAGGGCAGGAGCAGCCCCTGGAGGAGGGCAGGTTCCGGCGGGCAGATAAAATTTTCTTATTCTTCGTTTGACATTGAAGGAGGAACTAGTCCTATGCCCCTTTCTGTATTTGGATTGGGGCCCATCTCAAGTTTTAGCTTGGCTCCTTTCATTAAGACGTTGCGGTTTATCCATGATTCTTCAAATGGTTTGCCATTCAAACTCGCAGATTGAATATATAGGTTTTCTGGACTATTATTTACAGTTTCGATAATAAGCTTTTTTCCTTCATAGTAGTCTGGATCTAAGGCAATGCTAATTCTGTCAAATTGAGGGCTTCCCAATTGAAAAAAAGGATTTGAGGAAGCATGCCCAGCAACATCGAATAACCCAATTGCCGACAATACATACCAGGCCCCAAGTTGGCCCTGATCCTCATCCTGACCAAAGCCATATCCATGAAGCGGTTCAGTGCCATAAAACTCCTGGCAGATCAATCTGCTCCATTTCTGGCTCAACCATGGCTTTCCTGAATAGTTGAAGAGGAAAGAGTTAAATAAGCATGGTTGATTGCCATGATTATACAATTTCTGAAGACCTGAGAAGCTGTGAATCTCTTCTCCTCCACCAAAAAGACTTTTACGGGCTTCAGTGAACATCATCTCTAAGCGTTCATTGTATTTTTCGAGGCCAATAAGTTCAATCATACCGGCAGGGTCGTGAGGAATATACCAGGTGTACTGAAAAGCATTGCCTTCCTGAAAACCTTTCCAGGGCTCCAATGGGTCAAAATTATCAACAAAACTTCCATCCAAATTTCTTGGCCTGATAAATCTTGTTTCCTCATCAAAAAGAAGTTTGTATGCCTGAGCCTGTTTTATTAACTTTTTATAATCCTCTTTTTTATCGAGGGCTTTTGCAAATTGTGCTACAGCATATGAACTAAAACAAAATTCAAGTGTATGTGATGAACCAAAATTAAAAATCCATCCATTTGAGATGGTTGTGTCATAGGAGGGAATATAGCCACGATTTACGAAATAATATAGATCATATTTTCCCGAACCAAAAGGTCTGTTCTTGTATTCCAGTTCGTTCTTTCTTGCCGCTTCATAAGCAGTTTCTATATCAAAATCCCTTATACCGCAATTGTAGGTAGCAGCCAGCATTAGCCCGTTATAATTGGTTTGGACTCCGTTGGAATGTGCACCTGCAGCTAAACCATCATGTAGCCATCCGGTCTCCCTGTAAAAGTCAAGATTCGACTGCATATATTCACTTAGATAATCAGGGTAAGCCAATGCCCAAACCTGACCTAAATTCCAAAATCCACCCCAAATGCCATCAGTATTATAATGGTTGTACTCTAGCTTGCCCTGCTCATTTAGCGGAATCTGCCCTATTCCCCCATCATTCTTCGGATACATGCCATTTACATCACTTGAAAGGCCTCTTCCCAGCAAGGCATGGTATAAACCTGTATAAAACTTAGTTTTATCCTCCTCCTGACCACCTTCCACTTTAATTCTATTCAACATGGAGTTCCACTCCTTTCTTGCTGACTGATGCACTTCATCAAATTTGAACCCTGTAGCTTCAGAATCCATATTTAATCTGGCATTTTCAACACTTGTGTAAGACAGACCTGTTTGAATTTCCAGAATTTCATCCTTTTGCATTTCAAAAGTCAGGTACAAACCATTGTTTATTCCTTTGGAAGAAACTTGTCCTTTATAAATAGTGTCATTAATGAAGGATCCGGTTTCTCTTGCTACTTTGCTTAATCTGATAAAAAAGTACATTTTTACTCTTTTACCTGGGTCACAAATCTTTACATATTCAGGATAAGTAATAATGTAGCCCTCTAACTCATTTTCTGAGACTTTTTCAATGTATGCTTCCGTTACATCACTACTTTCACCCTGTTTATGTCCAATATCGATAATTAGGTGAGCTTCTTCAGTTTCAGGGAAAGTAAATCTTTGAAAACCAACTCTTTTTGTTGCAGTTAATTCTGCTTTTATATTATAATCTTTAAGCATAACTGAATAGTAGCCTGGCTCAGCATATTCATTTTCCTTGTCAAATCGGGAACGATAACCTATATCTGGATCTTCCAGAGTTCCTGGTGTGGTTTGAAGTTTTCCAGTAGTTGGCATGAATACTAAGCCTCCAACCTGAAATTCATGAAATTGCCCAAAGCCCTCAATTGAAGTATGCCGATAATCATAACCACAAGGTAACCAGCTTCCAATACTGTTGTAAGCATTTGTGTGAGGAGCCAATTTTGCCATTCCAAAAGGCAAAGCTCCAGGCGTATAAAAAAACCAACGGCCATGCACAGACCCAATACTTGGATCCACATATTTTATAAGATCTACATCATTGTTTTTGGAACAGGATACTAGTAAGAAGATGATCAATAAACTTGGGAGATAATTAATTCTCATAAGAGGAAATTTTAAAAGTGGTTCTGATACCACGAAAATAATTAAAAATCACCATAAAAATGTAAGTATTTATAATGACCTAAGATAGTATCATACATCAAAAAATAAAACTTGATTGCAATGTGTCTAACCAACAATACAGAATGTGCCAGCTTAATAAGATAAGATGAAAGTTAAACTAATTTAAGCTGTGGAGAATTAATTTTGAGATTTTATCGTAGGTTTCTTGTTCGACTGGTGTTAATGGAAGTCGCAGGGAATTGGATAAATATTTCATCTGATGCAATATGGCTTTTATACCTGCAGGATTTCCATCAATAAATAAAAGGTCAAGGAGCTCAGTAAATTTGAAATGGATATTACAGGCCTCTTTAAAGTTACCCTTTAAAGCAGAAGAAACTAGTTTACTAATTTCAGCCGGAAAAGCATTGGCAAGGACAGAGATTACTCCCACACCACCCTCTGCAATAATAGGAATGGTAAGACTATCATCACCAGAAATTACCTGGAATCCATCTGGTTTATTTTTCATAATTCGGACAATTTGGTCCAAATCTCCAGAGGCTTCCTTGATAGCCACAATATTTTTTGATTTCGTCGCAAGCTCAAGGGTAGTTTTAGCTGTCATATTCACTCCGGTTCGTCCTGGAACATTGTAAAGAATAACAGGTACAGGACATGTGGCAGCAATCATTTCATAATGCAAAAACAAACCTTTTTGTGTTGGTTTATTGTAATATGGTGCTACAGAAAGGATTGCATCAATGCCATCAAAATGGCTCTTTTTTATTTGTGTTAAAATTTCACCGGTATTGTTTCCTCCAATTCCAACAACAATTGGGACTCTACCTGAATTAATATCAACTACATAATTTACAACCGCTTTTTTTTCAGCTTTATTTAAGGTAACTGATTCGCCAGTTGTTCCCAACACAACCAGGTAATCAATTCCTTTTGAAATAAGATTCTCAACAAGGTTTCCAAGCGATTTAAAATCAACGCTTGTGTCTGTTCTAAAGGGTGTTACGATGGCAACACCGGTTCCTGAAAATTTATTCATAAATTATAAGTTAATTGCTTCTGTAAGCAAACATTGGTCGATTAATACGCTCCAGGTAATGCTTTATTTGGTTTACAAAATATTCGATTGTTAATCCGTCTTTCATATAGATCATCATATCATAGGTCATTCGTTCCTCGTTATAACGTCCAACCTTAAACCTTGCAAGTGAGAGAGAAATTATAAAATCGAGTGCAAAATAATACTCAAGCGTTAAATCAATTAGAATGTCAAACTCCTTGTTTATAAATCGAATAGCATCAGTATTTTTTGGCTTGTAAACCCAGTTTACATCTTTTTTGGTGAAAATAAATAGGTTCTTCTTAAACAAATATTTTTCTGGGATATCAGTTCCATCTACAAAACCCAGCATAAAAACTTCCTTTCGCTCAACAAGTAATTCTTTATAAAAACCATATACTGCATTAAAATGATTAGGATTTGTGGCATCAAACACAATTCCGATTCTTTGAGCGGTTTTGAAATTGAAGACTTTTTTACGCCTAACCCGCTTAGACTGCAATTTTCGAAGCACAGCTTTGCCGGCATTGGTTCTGAATTTTGAAAAAATTTCCATGGCGCAAGATAAATAAATTGATAGTTTTTTTCAATTTATTGGCATGATCCCTTTTTTATACGCAAATTTACATCAGAAGTTCGGTTTTTCGCCTGCAATCATTTTTAATAATTTACCTTCCGAGATTATCTCAATTGCTAGTTTTTTTGCTTTTTCAAGTTTACTGGGACCAATTTTATCTCCAGCCACAAGATAACTGGTTTTAGAAGAAATTCCACTCAGGTTTTTACCTCCATTTTGTTCAATTAGATCTTTGATTTCGTCTCTTGAGTGTTCAGTGAAAGTACCGGAAATGACAAATGAAAGACCTTCCAGGATTTTTGAGCCTTTAGTTACTAATTCCCCAGATTTAAACTTGAGGCCAAATGATTCTAATCTGTCAAGATACTCCAGGTTCTGCTGATCATGTAAATAGTTGTATATACTCTCAGCGATTTTTTCACCAATTTCATCAATTTCCAGAAGTTCTTCAACACTTTTGGATTTTAGGTTTTCAATTGAACCAAAACTTGAGGCTAAGTTCTTGGCAACTGTTTCTCCAATATGCCTTATTCCCAAAGCATATAATACTCTGGGAAAAGGTATTTTTTTACTCTGGTTTATACTATAAATGATATTCCTGGCTGATTTTTCTCCCAACCTCTCCAGATTTATTAGATCTTGTTCCTTAAGAGTATATAAATCAGCCGAATTTCTGACCAAACCCTGCCTAAACAATAGGTCGATAGTTTCTTCTCCTAAACCATCTATATTCATTGCTTTTCTGCTGATAAAATGCTCTATCTTTCCTTTAATCTGTGGAGGACAACCTTCAGCGTTAGGACAGTAATGGTTTGCTTCCCCTTCTTTCCTGGAAAGTTTTGATGAGCAAGCCGGACAAATTTCAATAAATCGAATCGACTTAGAATCTGTTTTACGTTTATTTTTGTCAACTCCCACAATTTTTGGAATAATTTCCCCACCTTTTTCCAAATAGACCGAATCACCAATTCTAATATCCAACAACTCAATTTGGTCAGCATTATGCAGAGATGCTCTTTTAACAGTTGTGCCCGCCAATAATACGGGTTTAAGATTTGCAACGGGGGTTATACTCCCTGTGCGCCCTACCTGGTAATTAATTGAAAGTAATTCAGTGATTACCTGCTCAGCCTTAAATTTATAGGAGATGGCCCATCTGGGTGACTTTGCTGTAAATCCTAGTTTTTCCTGCAAGGCATATGAATTTACTTTAATCACCACTCCATCTATTTCAAATGGCAGGTCTTTCCTTTTTATATCCCATTTTGAAATATATTCCTTTACTCCTTCAATATCAGTATATTTTTCTATCTCTTCTGAAATCTTGAACCCCCATGATTTGGCTGCCATAAGATTGTCATAATGACTCAGTGAAGGCAGATTTTCGCTTAGTATGGAATAGAAAAGACAATCCAGAGGGCGTTTTGCAACCTCTGATGAATTCAACATCTTTAAGCTTCCTGATGAAGAGTTTCGGGGGTTTGCAAATGGCATTTCGCCGTTTTTAATCCTACCTTCGTTTAATTTTTTGAATCCTTTGATGGGCATTAATATTTCACCCCTGATTTCAAATTTTCCTGTAAAAGAGCCGGGCCTTAGAGATAAAGGAATGCTTTTAATGGTTCTGACATTGTTGGTTACATCATCGCCATAAGTACCGTCTCCTCGTGTAACTGCTCGTATTAAACTGCCATTATCATAAGTAATGCTAATGGCAGTGCCATCATATTTTAATTCGCAAACATATTCAAATGGTTCATCAATATCTTTTTTTATTCTTTTGTCGAATTCCTTTAATTCATCAAAGGAGTAAGTGTTTCCAAGGGAAAGCATAGGAGTCTTATGCTTCACCTGTACAAAAGCCTTGTTTATATCATTTCCAACTCGCTGGGAGGGAGAATTTGGATCAGAAAATTCAGGATATTTTTTCTCAAGATCAGTTAGCTCCTGCAACAATATATCATATTCAAAATCACTTATATTCGGATCAGAAAGAACATAGTAATTATGATTGTGTTCATCCAATTCTTTTTTAAGTTTTAGAATTCTGATTCTTACCTTTTCCCTATCCATCTAATTCTATTTCAATTGTATTTTAAATCACTTAATTATTATTTCAGTACAATCTGAAAAGGATTCAGATTTAATCCCTAAAATTAGAAAAAGATTTATATTTTTGTACAAGCATTGGTGTCAAACAGTAAATTCAAACTGTTTGGTGAAAAGGGAATCAGGTGATTTACAAATGTAAAAATTCCTGAACAGTACCCGCTGCTGTGATCCTGTTAGAATCTTGATCCAACCAGCCACTTTCCGCAAAGGGCGGATGGGAAGGCGGTCAAGATAAGGAAAGTCAGAAGACCTGCCATTGCCTTAATTTGTTCGGGATAAACATTTAACCAAATTTGAAAATCTGCTTAAAATACGCAATTACAAGCTTCCTGGTCCTCTGTACAGGCTTATTTTCAGCTAAAGCTATGGAAATGGATACTTTATCTATTCCAGAGGTTAAGGTGACAAAATCCAGAACATTGTTTTATAATGAAGACCAAAAAGTATTAAGGGTTGATTCTGGTTTAATAGTCAGGAGTTTTTCATCAAATTTGGATGAATTAATTTCTAAATCCGGTGCAATTAATATCTATGGATACGGCGGAAAGGGTTCTCTAAGTTCAATTTCCCTGCGCGGAACTGCCTCGTCTCATACCAATGTTTTGTGGAATGGTTTCCCGTTAAACTCCGTTACAACCGGCACAGTAGATTTATCACTAATTCCAACCTCTTTTTTTAACAACATACAACTTGTTTACGGATCATCCGGATCCTTATATGGTAGTGGCACTTTTGGCGGCTCTATAGAATTAAACAATGAAGTAGACTGGTCAGATCGATTTGTGGTGAAAGGGAGTTTGGAGACTGGTAGTTTTGGGAGTATTTCAGGTGGGATTGATATGGGAATAGGAGGGAGAAAAGTTCGATATGATATGAGTCTTTCAAGTCAAAATGCAAAGAATGATTTTCCTTTTACTGACAACGAAAAGCAGGATTCTCCTATTGAAATATCTGAACATAACAAATTGAAAAGCTTTGGTTTGTTCCAGAAAATTAGCGCCAACCTTCCACACAATAATTATTTAGAGGTAGCTGTCTGGTATCAAGTTAAGAATAAAGAGATCCCAATTCCTATGGGAACTTACGGGGAGAGTCTGCAGTCTCAGTCCGATAGCTCTTTAAAGGTATTTGCCAAATGGAAGAAGCTGTTTCTTAAGACAAGTCTTGAGTTTAAAATGGGATACAATTCTGATTACCTCAGGTTTGTTGACAAAAAGCCGGATATTAACGGAGAATATGTTATAGATTCAGAAATTTCAACTCAACAAGGGTATTTCGATGTTAACAGCAGATTTTTTCATTTTCGAAACTTAACAATTGATGTAGGTGCCAATCTCACTTTGATAGGCGCAAATATTTCCTATTATAATGAACCTGTAAATGAATATCGGGCGAATATTATTGCCAGTGCCAAATATCGGCTCAACCAGTTTAGGTTTCTTGGTTCTGTAAGGCAAAATTTCAATCCGTTTAATACTCCATCTCCATTGGTCTCGTTTGGGATTAATTACCTTCCGATAAGATGGGATTCATGGGTGAAAGCAAATATTTCAAACAGGTTTAGATTGCCCGGTTTGAATGACAAGTACTGGCAACCAGGAGGGAACCCTGATTTGCTGCCAGAAACGGGATGGAGTATGAATGTAGGTGGTGGAACTCAAATATTAAATCAGTTAAAAACCAAGAACACCCTAAAATTTGAACTTGATGCATTTTCTGGTTGGATAAATGATTGGATTCAATGGGTTCCCGGAAATGGATATTGGAGTCCGGTTAACTACAAAAAAGTTTGGTCAAGAGGTTTGGAGATTGGTGCTTCCTTCCATTTTATAGCTGAGAAACTTTCATTCACCATTGCCTCAAACTATTCCTTAACATTCTCAACTGTTGAAGAAATAGCCAATCAAGAACTTTTAAATAAACAATTGAGATATGTACCAAAGAATATCTTAATGAATTCGTTTTATATTGAATATCAAAATGTATATGCAACAATTCAGCATAAATATTTTGGTGAGAGATATACTACTGAGAACAATGATCCGGTATTTGCTCTTGATCCTTTCAATATACTTGATCTGACTTTGGGGTACAGTATTGGGAAGATATTGCCAGAATCTTTTGTGCAGATTAGAGTAACCAATATTCTAAACGAAGAATACCAGATGATTAGATCCTATCCTATGCCTGGTAGAGCCTGGTACCTTGGTTTAGTAATTGGCATAAATAATAAAATGTTTAAATCAGATAAATTGAATTAATGTGAATAAACAGATATTACTTTTTGGATTGGCTGTTTTGTTGGCAGCATGTAATAAGGAAGAAACAAAACCAGTTGACCCTATATTTTTACATGGTGCATACATAGTTAATGAGGGTGGATATGGAAACAATAACGGCTCCATAACATATATTAATACTTCTAAATCTACTGCAACATATAACCTTTTTCAGCAGGTTAATAACAGAGTAGCAGGTGATGTAATTCAATCCTTTTCAGTTTCAAATAACATGGGATTCATAGTTGCAAATAATTCTCAAAAAGTAGAAGTAGTAGATCTCAAAACATTTGAGTCTCTTGGCACTATCTTGGGCACTGATTATCCCAGGTATTTTCTGGGAATTTCTGAAACCAAAGGATATCTTACTGATGGGGCTTTCAAAGGAAATGTTTCAGTTGTTGACCTGAAAAATTTCCAGATAGTAAAGCAAATTATTGTTGGCAATGGTCCTGAAAACATATTACAAGTTGGTGAAATGGTATATGTTGCTAACAGTGGTGGATGGGTATCTGATTCAACCGTTTCTGTTATCAGTACCAAGGTAGACATGGTAATAAAAACAATTCTTGTAGGTGACAATCCAACTGACCTTGTAATGGATGCGAATGGGGATGTATGGGTTCTGTGCAAGGGGAAAGTCAGCTATGATAAGGATTGGAATGTAGTTGGAGAAACTGCTTCTCGTCTCATCCAAATTAATGCCAGTGACTTTAGCATCAAAAAGGATATTGAGATTGGTACTTTAGGTGATTCCTTTAATCCGATTCGATTGGCTATAAATAGTGACGGAAACACTTTATATTATTTGGAAGCTGAAGGAGTTTATAAACATTCAATTGATGATCTGAATCCAGCCCTGCAGGTATTCATTGAGGGAACATATTACGGGTTGGATGTAGATCCGAAGGATAATACAATCTATGCATTGAAAGGAAATGGATTTGATGCTGATGGTTATGCAATTCGATACCGAGAAGATGGCACGATGATTGATTCCATTAGGGTTGGGATTGGCCCAAATGGGGCTGCATTTAACTAATTTAATAGCCTGCAGGAGGTTTTCATCTCAATTTATTTTGTGGCATATTCCTAATTAATTGTATATTGGAGCTTTCAATTTGAACAAATTATGTTAGAAATTATTCGCGTTTTCAAACTATATATTCTATCACTGCTAATCATAGGCATGGTTTCTAGTGTAGAAAAAACTTTTTCTCAAGTGAGCTATGGTGGCGCTCCTCGTTCAAGTGGTATGTCTTATCCGAAAAATGAGTTTATAAAAATGCTTCCGGTTGATAAGGAAGAACTTAGGCATATTGAGACATATCGACCCGATGATAAAAATGCTCCATTTCAATTTGCATACCCGATAGGTGTTGATTTAAATCCTTCTAATTCTGGTAAGTGGGATTTTCTTAAAAATGGAGATAGGATTTGGAGGGTTGGAATTGAAAGTGAAGGAGCCCTGTCCTTAAATTTGATCTTTGACCAATTTAAGATTCCTGTAGGAGCTGAGGTTTTTATTTACGATCCTCAGAAAAATTGGGTGTTGGGTTCATTTACCCACCTTAATAATAAATCTTCAGGAATTCTTGCAACACAACCCATACCTGGAGACAAGATAATAGTAGAATATTTTATTCCCGCTGAAATGGAAGATATTGGTTTGTTATCAATAGGCCAGGTGGCCCATGACTTCGTTGGAATTTTTAAGCTATCTGAACTTAAGGATGGGAATTTTGGGGCCTCTGGTGCCTGCAATGTAGATATAAATTGTCAGGAAGGAGAAGAATGGCAGAAGCATAAGAAATCAGTAACACGTCTTTTGATAAATGGAGTTGAATACTGTACAGGTGTGCTTGTTAACAATACCAGCAAGAATGCTATTCCCTATGTGATTACAGCCGGGCATTGCATTGAAGACTCCATAGATGCCGCGCAGACAGTTGCTGTCTTTAACTATGAAAGTCCTTATTGTGACGGACCAGATGGGTTTATAAATCAAGCTATTTCAGGAGCATCCTTAAAAGCCTCAGTTAGTGATAAACTTGATTTCTCACTGGTGCAATTAAGCCAGGTTCCTCCCTTTAATTATCAACCTTATTATGCAGGATGGAGCCTTTTGTCAAATGTTCCCAGCCGAACTACCACAATTCATCATCCGAGTGGGGATGTAAAAAAAATATCTCTGGATTTTAATTCTCCCGTAACAGGAAGTTATGGGAGCTATGATGCGGATTCATTCTGGAAAATACTGGAATGGGATGTTGGAACCACAGAATCAGGATCGTCTGGCGGACCACTTTTTGACAATCTTGGTTTATTGATTGGTACTTTAACGGGGGGTGAAGCCAATTGTAGCAATTCTGTGAATGATTATTTTCAAAAGTTTACTAGCTCTTGGGATAAATATGCCCCTGCAAATCAACAGTTAAAAACATGGTTGGATCCGATAGACGCCGGAGCTGCATTTATTGAAGGATTTGATCCATACGAACCTGCAATTAAATCCTGCGACACATTAAGGAATTGGCAAGATTTTGAGATATTGGAAATTCTTGAGATTGTCCCGGGTAGTGAGGAGGATGGTATTTGGACCGGTCATAATTCCTTTAAATATACTCAATATGCAGAGAAATTTTTAAATTCCAATCCCAATAAACTTGTTGGAGCCATATTTAAAATTGGCAGGGTAATCTATGATTCTCCCACCGATTCAGTTCAATTTAAAGTGTGGACTGGAGCTGTTCAACCAGAGGACATTATTTTAACCAAATCTTTGCCTCTAAGTTATTTTAAGGACAGTACAGATATCCAAATCGATTTCGACACAATTATTGAATTTGAAGGGAATTTCTGGTTGGGTTATGAAATTTATTATGACAATTTATTGCAAGGACCAATTACTGACCAGTTTTCATTGTTTCAGGTGAAGCCGAGAGGTGATATTGGAGGAACCAGTAGTGCCTATTATTATAAAAACTTATGGACCCGTTTTGATACGAACTTCCCTTATTCGATGCGCACGGCCCTGGGAATTGAAGCCATTATATGTGGTGAAATACCTACACTTGGAATAGATCCGGGGATTGTTAATGATTTATCTGATGAAATAATTTTAAGGCCAAATCCTGCGACAGATTTGGTTTATATTGACCTACCTGAATATGAATTTGGAGAAATACGAATAAAAGTATTTTCATTAACTGGCAGTTTGTTTATAGATAAAATTGTTAAGGACAGAATGGAGTCCATATCCCTTTCTCTTAGCGGAATAAAATCGGGTATATACCTTTTACATATTGAGGGTGAGGGATTTATTGCCAATAAGAAATTATCTATAGTTTACTAAACATAAATTCCGGTATGAAATTAAATCAAATTTTTTTTTGTGCCGGTAAATTTCAAGATAGCATCAATAATACTTTCTTTAATTCTCCTTTTTTTGAGTTGTACTCAGCCAGCTGACAGCGGTGATACTGAAGTAAATAACTTATCTGAATCAATTGTAAAACCCGAAAACAAACTTGCTCGTGGTTTTTCTATTCAGAAATCTGAAAAATATACAATACTTGATGTTTATAATCCATGGCAGGGGGCAGAAGAGTTAAATTTTCGATATATACTCGCTAAAGATAAAAAGCTAATTCCTAAACGACTTATTGAGAATGCCAATTTTATTAAACTTCCTGTAAAACGAATTGTTTGCACATCGACTACACATATTGCTTTTCTTGAATCAATTGATAAGGAGAATACGATTGTTGGGATTTCAGGCAGTGATTTGATATACAATGAAAGGATTCGTCGGAAAATAGCTTCAGGTGAGATTCGCGATATTGGTTATGGCCGGGAACTAAATTATGAAACTTTGATATCCCTAAGACCAGATCTGATTTTTTTGTACGGCGTAGAATCTGAGATGACAGGATTTATTCAGAAAATGAACGAGTTAAATATTTCAGTAGTGATGAATGGAGAATATCTGGAGGAGGAGCCCCTCGGAAAATATGAATGGATAAAATTCATGTCTAGTTTTTTTGGTATGGAGGAAAGAGCCAAAATACTATATGATTCTGTGGCCAATGAATATAGAAAGCTTCAGGAAAAAGTCAGTACACTTAGTTATAATCCCGTGGTTATGACAGGACTTCCATGGAAAGATGTTTGGTATATTTCCCCAGGAAATACTTCCATGGCTAACTACATAGAACATGCAGGAGCAACGTATCTTTGGAATAATCTAAATTCACAGCGAGCCATTCCTATGGACCTGGAGGCTGTTTATATTAATTCAGCAAACGCCGAATATTGGATCAATCCAGGTGCTACTAATAAACTTTCTGATATTCTAAATATTGACTCCCGTTTCAAAAATTTTCAGCCATTTCAAAAAGGTAAGGTTTTTAACAATAATGCCAGGTTGAATGAACAAGGGGGTAATGATTATTGGGAATCAGGAATTGTTCATCCTGATATTGTACTTAAGGACCTTATCCGGATATTTCATCCTGAAATATTGCCCGATCATGAGTTGGTCTATTATAAAGAAATTTTGTAAAAAGTTTGCTGATTAATAAGATGAAAGAAAAGGACCAGGTATATTCAAATTCTTCCCGAAACTGGGTTTTCCTAATTCTTGTTTCACTCGTTCTTGTTTTTTTTAGCCTGGATATTTTACTTGGCTCAGTTCAGATTCCATTTAAGGCAATTATTAAATTATTATCAGGTCAGGAAATTCTACAGTCTGAGTGGAAGGTAATTATTCTTGATTTCCGGGTTCCCAGGGCAATTACAGCCATACTGGCAGGAATAGCGCTTTCTATAAGTGGCTTGCAAATGCAAACAATATTTAGAAATCCTTTAGCTGGCCCTTATGTGCTTGGTATTAGTTCCGGTGCAAGCCTTGGAGTTGCCATCTTGATTATGGGACTTACTGCATTTGGAGTTACCGGATTTAGTCAATTAGGTAATTGGGCACTTGTGATTGCAGCTACATTTGGCGCCGGGTTGATATTGCTATTAATTCTATCCATATCCAGCAGAATTAACGATATTATGACCATTCTTATTCTGGGGATACTATTTGGAAGTATTGCTACAGCTTTAATAGCCATATTGCAATATTTTAGCAGTGAATCTATGCTTAAATCATTTATTGTATGGACCATGGGAAGCCTCGGGAATGTGTCTCATGACCAGTTAGGAATCCTAGTGCTGGTTGTATCAATTGGCATAATTATCTCCTTGGGATCAATAAAGGTTTTAAATGCAATGTTGTTAGGGGAGGAATATGCACATTCACTTGGTGTTAATTCTAAAGTTGCCAGAAGCATTGCTTTTATTAGTACAAGCATTCTTGCAGGCGGTGTAACAGCATTTTGTGGACCAATCGGTTTCATTGGTATAGTTGTCCCGCATATTTCCCGACTTTTGTTCAAGACTGCTGATCATAGGGTTTTAATACCTGGCTCTATGCTAACTGGTGCGATTTTTATTTTAGTCAGCGATCTAATATCAAAGTTACCTGGTTACGATCAGGTATTGCCAATAAATTCTGTAACCTCATTACTTGGAATACCAGTAATTATCTGGATAATATACAATAAGAAAAAATTTACTTCAATAGCCTGATATTTTAAATTGAATGGAATAAATAAAATAATTGAACTCAAGGGACTGGAAATTGGCTTTTCCAGAGGAAAAAAAATGCCCCTTTCTCTCATGTCAGATATATCTTTATCGGCTAAAGAGGGTGAATTTATTGCTTTAATTGGACAAAATGGGATAGGTAAAAGTACTCTGTTAAAAACACTTGTAAAACTGCATCCATGTCTTTCTGGTGAAATATTTATGCGTGGTAAGAGAATTCAGGATTTTTCTATGCATGATTTTTCAAAATTTGTCGGTTATGTTTCAACAGAAGTAATTCGGACAGGTAACTTAAAAGTTAGAGATCTGGTAAGTCTGGGTCGATATCCATATACAAATTGGATAGGAAAATTGACAATTCAGGATCAGGAAATTGTTGATTCTGCAATTGAAATGGTAGGATTAAATGACCTAAAACAAAAGAACATTACTGAAGTATCAGATGGAGAAAGACAAAGGGCTATGATTGCACGGACAATTGCTCAGGACACTCAAGTATTGATTTTAGACGAACCAACTGCTTTTCTAGATCTTCCAAATCGTTATGATGTATTACATCTTTTAAAATCCCTAACACACAACCAGGGAAAAACAATTATTTTTTCTACACATGATCTTGGTCTGGTTTTGCACGAAGTAGATAAAATTTGGGTTATGACCGAAAGTGGTGTTCTGGAAGGTTGTCCGGAGGACCTTGCTTTAAGCCGGGCGTTTGACCAGCTTTTTCCTGATTCACCTATTAGCCTTGATGCAAAAAGTGGGAATTTTGTATACCCTTTAGCACCGGACAAAAAAATTAGGATCAAAGGTGAGGGGGACCGATTTAATTGGACTAAGAAAGCTCTTGAACGTAATAATTTTGAACTGGTTGAGGAACCATCCGTTGCTACAATTGAAATAAAAGAAAATACATGGATTCTATACCAGGATGACAAACCCCAAACATGTCATTCGATCCAAGAATTGTTGGAAAAAATTTAAAGTCTAATCCGTATTTTTAACTGCTAATTTAATAGGTTTCCCATCATCTGATCAAGTGACTCCATATCTATACGCTTAGCAATAATGGTTTTATCTCTGTCCAATAAATAAAGTGTTGGTGTACTGTGTACATCATAATAAAACCTGAAATAGGTTTGCTGGTTCGGATCCCAGGCATTGATCCAATCATAGCCGGTTTCATTTATGTATTTATCCCATTCTTCCTTATCCTGTTGAGTGTAGACAGCCACTACTTCCATCCCCTTATCCCGGTATTTTTGATAAATTTCGTAAAGTTTAGGTGTGGCTTCTTTACAAAAACCGCAATTTGGCTCCCAGAAATAAATAACAATAAATTTCCGGTCGACCTGGTGAAGTGAAATCCACTCACCACTAATAGTTTCCATTTTTAAATCCTGTGCTTTCCTTCCAATCAGGTTGGGTTTGATTTTCATTACCCTGTCTGTCAATCGAACCATAAATGTAGAATCGGCCCAGGGGGCTTCATCTTTAATGTAATATTCTTCAGCAATGTGAACAAAGACCTCATCCAATCCCATAATTTTATTATCCAAATAATTATTTAGAGCATAAACCACGACAAATTGATACATATCAGAGTTCACTTTTGCCTTTTTTACAACCATATCGATCTGGGGTATTATAGAATCAGGCGTTTGTACCAATAAACGATTAAAATATTGGTTCAGTTTATTCTTAAGGACAGGTGTGCGAATTAAGTTGCTATTGGAAAAGTTTATTTTATCAAAATAATGATCACGTAAATGTCCATAGTTAATCATTATTCTAACAGAATCAGGGTTTTGTGTCCCTTCAGGAAGTACAATTTCAGGATCATCAGGGGGAGCCATTGCATTCAAAAGGTCACCTAAAAATTTCCCTTTATACTTGGTTGTTAAATTATTAAGATAATTTTCTATAATCTTAGTGTTTTCATCAAGTTGATCCTGAATTATAAAGAGGGAATCTAAATTTGTCAGGTTGGCTTTTTGTTGTGCTTTGAGTGCCTTATTGTTTTCGTTTATTTTAATGCTTAGTCTCTGGTATTCTAAGAAAGCCGAATTTTCCTCCGAGCCGGTGAAGGAGAGGCTTGGTAGCAAGTCTCCAATTTTAGTTTTTACGGAAAATTCCTGATCATCGCTTAAGAGCATTTCAAAGTATCTGTAATCCGGTAAAACTACCAGATAAACACCGCCGGGTAGTTTATCATCTCCCTGGACAAATATTGTTCCATTTTTATCTGCCTTTAAAGTATCATAAACAAATTTTTTATCCCCATAATAGTAGGCAAAATAAATTGTGCTATCAGCTGTTCCACTAACTGTTATATCAATTTTGTGACCCTGTGAGAAACTCTTGACTGAAAGTGAAAATATAAACATCAGGAAGAGTAAAATATACTTTTTCATCTATTAATTTTTAGGAAAGGACAAATATAGTTTGTTATTTTATCAATCAAAACACTAGTTGCTTGCATTTATTCTGAATAGTCATTTTATATGCTATCAATTTTAATACCAAATTACAATCAGAACGTAACAAAACTTGTTCATCAGCTGAATGAACAGTTGAAAATAAACGGTTGTGCTGCTGAAATTATTGTTGGTGACGATGCTTCTGATAGGCCTGTTTATGAGACAAATAGACTTGTTGAACAGCTAGAGGATGTAAGAATGATTCGAATGGATAATCAGGTGGGAAGAGCAAGAATAAGAAATATTCTTGCAAAGGAAGCTCAATACAATTATCTACTATTTATTGACTCTGATGCCATTTTAGACAACTTAGATTATTTGAAGAAGTACCTTACATTCCTTGGTAATTCTGAAGTGGTGGTTGGAGGAGTTTTGTACCAGGAATTTGTACCTGAAAATCCTAAGCAAATACTTCGATGGAAATATGGAAGAAAAAAGGAAGAAAAACCTGCTGAAACCAGAAAAAGAAATCCGTATTCATCCTTTTCAACCTTCAATTTCCTGATTTCGAAGGAAACGTTTCAATCAGTCCAATTTAACGAAAGTATAAAGGAATATGGACACGAGGATACTCTATTTGGTTACGAATTGTTGAATAGGAATATTCCAATTGTTCATATGGACAACCCACTTCTTCACACCGGTCTGGATGAAAATGATGTCTTTCTGGAAAAGACAAGGATCAGCCTAAAGAATTTGAGTAATTTATTTGTTGAAATGAATTTCAATAAAACTTTCCAGAAGCAGGTTAGTTTGCTTAGAACTTATAATTTTATTAAGGAATTTAGACTCCTGGGTATTATAAAACTAAAATTTAAACTATTCAGACGTATTCTGGAAAACAACCTAACAGGTAAGTCTCCTTCAGTTTGGCTGTTTCAACTCTATAAGCTAGGTTATTATTGTAGTGTTGCAGACAAAGATTAACTCCTAATTGTTATTCTTTCCAATTTACAAGCTCTTTACTAAAACAATTTGGATAAGCTATGTTATCTTTGCCTCCTGAAATTTATTGGAGTTTAGGATATTGATATGCAGCATAAGAAATGAAAAGTGAAATTGAAGTAGTACTTGAGGGCAAAATAATTGAAGCAATAAAGAGTTTGTTCGGGGCAGAAGCAGCAAGAAATTCTATTCAAATCCAGAATACAAGGAAGGAATTCAAGGGGGATTTTACAATAGTAGTTTTTCCATTGTTGCGCTTGTCAAAGAAAGGCCCTGAAGAAACTGCAGATATGATCGGAAAGTATCTAATTGAGCATTTAGAAGAAGTAGATACTTTTAATGTGGTGAAAGGATTTTTGAATCTTGAATTAAAACAAGATTTCTGGACTTCCATATTCAGAAGGATTTATACGAAATCTGAATTTGGACATATTTCGATTAAGACTGAAAATTCGCCTTACCTTGTTGAGTACTCTTCCCCAAACACCAATAAGCCTCTGCATCTTGGTCACATCCGCAATAACCTTTTAGGATATTCGGTTTCAAAAATATTGGAAGCCAGTGGGAGCAGGGTTATTAAAACAAATATTGTTAACGATAGAGGGATTCATATTTGTAAATCGATGCTGGCATGGAAGAAGTGGGGGCAGGGTGAGACTCCTGTAAGTTCTTCAATGAAAGGTGATCACCTGGTAGGGAAATATTATGTGAAATTCGAAAAGGAATATCGAAATCAGATAGATGATCTTGTTAAACAAGGAATAGAAAAAAACAATGCTGAGAAGAATGCGCCTCTTATCAAAGAAGCTCAGGCAATGTTATTAGATTGGGAAAAGGGTAATGAGGAAGTTTTGGATATCTGGAAGATGATGAATGGATGGGTTTATGAAGGATTTAGCACAACATACAAAAATCTTGGAGTAGATTTTGATATTATTTATTATGAATCTGAAACTTTTAAATTAGGGAGAGACCTGGTGGAGGATGGATTAAAAAAAGGTGTTCTTTTTAAGAAGGAGGATGGTTCGATCTGGGCAGATCTTACTGATGAGGGACTTGATGAAAAACTTCTTCTCCGGTCAGATGGAACAGCTGTGTATATGACTCAGGATCTTGGAACAGCTGTTCAGAGGTTCAACGATTACCATTTCAAGGAACATGTTTATGTAGTTGGGAATGAACAAAATTATCATTTCCAGGTGTTGAAATTAATCCTGAAGAAATTGGGATATGAATGGTCAGATCATTTATATCACCTTTCTTATGGGATGGTTGAATTGCCAGAAGGGAAAATGAAATCAAGGGAAGGAAAAGTAGTAGATGCCGATGACCTTATTGATGAAATGATTGTTACTGCAAGAGATATGTCAGATGAACTGGGGAAGTTGGATGGTTATTCCAAAGAAGAAAAGAATGACATTTATAAGAAAGTTGGACTAGGGGCACTCAAATACTTTATTCTAAAGGTTGATCCTAAGAAAAATATGACTTTTGATCCAAGGGAATCAGTTGATTTTAATGGTAATACCGGGCCATTTATCCAATATACATATGCAAGGATAAAATCAGTACTCAGGAAAGCCGAAGAAAGGTTAATGGAATGGAAAGATGGGGTATTCGCTGAAATTGATCTTTCTGAAAAAGAGATTGAACTGATAAAACTAATCCGTCAATATAAATTAATTGTAAATGAAGCAGCTAAGATTTATAGTCCTGCTTTAATTGCAAATTATATTTATGACCTTGTTAAGGAGTACAATCAATTTTACCACGATTTTTCAATATTGCGTGAGGAAGATGAGCGTTCCAGAGTATTTCGACTTCAATTATCTGAAATGACAGGAAGGATTATAAAATCCGGAATGGAATTATTAGGGATTGAGGTTCCTGAAAGAATGTAGAGCGATAAACATATTGTGCCTACAAAATTTCCTTTATACATTTCCAAACCGAAAGACAGATTTAGTATAGAATTTTATACTTTTGTGCGCAAGAAAAAGTGAGATTATTATGTTCGAAAATTTAAGTGACAGATTAGAAAATTCTTTTAAGATTCTTAAAGGTCAAGGAAGAATTACAGAGATTAATATTGCTGAGACTTTAAAAGAGGTTCGGAGAGCATTGTTAGATGCGGATGTCAATTATAAAATAGCCAAAACATTTACTGATCGAATCAAAGAAAAAGCTATTGGTCAGGATGTTATTTCATCCGTGAAGCCAGGTGAGTTGATGGTAAAGATAGTCCATGATGAGCTGGCTGAGTTAATGGGTGGCGACAGTGTTGATATTGATATAAAAACCAATCCGGCCGTATTGCTAATAGCCGGTTTACAGGGTTCAGGTAAAACAACTTTTTCTGGTAAACTTGCTAATTTCTTAAAAACAAAGCGTAGCAAAAATCCATTATTGGTTGCCGGTGATGTTTACCGTCCTGCTGCAATCGAACAGTTGAAGGTACTTGGAGAGCAGACTAATATCCCTGTATATACTGAAGAAGATAGCAAAGATCCGGTAAAAATAGCGCGAAACGCAATTAAGCATGCTAAAAAGGAAGGATTTGATGCTGTAATTGTGGATACTGCTGGTCGTCTCGCCATTGATGAGCAGATGATGGATGAGATTTCTGCCATTAAGAAAGAAATCAATCCGAATGAGACTCTTTTTGTTGTAGATTCTATGACCGGTCAGGATGCTGTAAATACAGCTAAAGAATTTAACGATAGACTGGATTATGAAGGTGTTGTACTAACCAAATTGGATGGTGACACCCGCGGTGGAGCAGCTCTTTCGATTCGTTCAGTGGTTAACAAACCTATAAAATTTGTTAGTGCAGGTGAAAAAATGGACGCCCTTGATGTTTTTCATCCAAGCCGGATGGCGGATCGAATTTTGGGTATGGGTGATATTGTTTCATTGGTTGAAAAAGCGCAGGAACAATTTGATGAGGAAGCAGCCCGTAAACTGCAGAAAAAGATTGCCAAAAATCAATTCAATTTTGATGATTTTATTGCTCAGATTCAGCAAATAAAGAAAATGGGGAATCTAAAAGATCTGGCATCGATGGTTCCGGGTCTTGGAAAAGCCATGAAAAATATTGATATGGATGATGATGCCTTTAAAGGAATTGAGGCCATTATTCGATCAATGACTCCTGAAGAAAGATCAAATCCAATAATTTTAAATGGGTCACGAAGGAAGAGAATTGCCCAGGGTAGTGGAACCAGTGTCCAGGAAGTAAATCAATTGATAAAGCAATTTGATGAAACCAGGAAAATGATGAAGATGATGTCGGGTAAGAAAAATATGGCAAGTATGATGAACAACATGTCCAAAATGAGGAGGTAAGAATAAGCCGGAAGAAAGAATTAAGTAAATGATGTTTAAATAATTATTTCAAAAATTTCGCATAAAAAAACCAACACAATATGTATCAATTAATCGATGGCAAAGCTACAGCGGCAATCATAAAGGAAGAAATAGCAGAGGAAGTAAAATTGGTAAAGAGTAAAGGGGGGAAAACTCCCCACCTTGCTGCAATTCTGGTTGGCCATGATGGTGCCAGTGAGACCTATGTAACAGGAAAGGAAAAAGCCTGTCAGTTTGTTGGTTTTAATTCTACAGTTGTCCGTTATGAGGATACTGTTACTGAAGTGGATTTGCTGGCAAAAGTCGAAGAATTGAACAACAACAAGGATGTGGATGGTATAATTGTTCAGTTGCCACTTCCAGCTCATATTAATGAACAAAAAGTTATTGAAACTATTTTGCCAGGGAAAGATGTTGATGGTTTTCACCCGATAAGTGTAGGCAGAATGGTTATTGGCCTCCCGGCCTTTGTTTCTGCTACACCAGCAGGGATTTTGGAATTATTGAAAAGATATAATATTAAAACATCGGGAAAATCCTGTGTAGTAATTGGTCGGAGCAACATAGTTGGTAAACCTATGAGCATTTTATTGAGTCAAAAAGCCGATTTTGGAGATGCAACTGTTACCTTATGCCACAGTAGAACTCCAAACTTAAAGGAGGTGACTGCTGAGGCCGATATAATTATAGCAGCTCTTGGTAGAGCAGAGTTTTTAACAGCTGAGATGGTGAAAGAGGGAGCTGTAGTTATTGATGTTGGAATTACCAGAGTTAAATCTGATAAAACTAAATCAGGCTGGAAGCTGCTTGGTGATGTTAAATTCGATGAAGTAGCTCCGAAATGTAGTTTTATAACTCCGGTTCCGGGTGGTGTAGGTCCAATGACTATTGTTTCACTTCTCAGGAATACCTTGACTGCTTCAACAAAGGGAGTAAATTAATCGTCTCAGAAATATTAAAATCCTATCTTACATTTTGTGATACCTTTTTTTTAAAATAGGTTAAGTCTTTTAATTCAAATAGAAATATTTTCTTCTCAATTGATTCAAGTTTAGCTCTAATTGATCAGTATTTTATTCCTCCTGATCAAAAATAAATAAATATTCTTTTCTAAGTAATTGATTATATGCATAAAATATGTATATTAGGTCAAGATTTTTTATACTACCTTATTAACGAACATTTCTAATTATTAATTAAACTACAATGAAAAAACTTTTATGTGCTTTTATTCTGGTAATTTCAATTGGCTTTGCCTATGGTCAAAAAGTTAAAGACACTCCCTCTTCTATTGCTACCATATCTAGCGAAGATTTCGAGCAGATTCCACGCGGATCATTCTCTGAAATTTTGAGATCATTGCAACCAGCTGTTTCTGTTGGACCGAGTTGGGCAACTGGTAAGGATTCAGATTTTTACTGGGAATACAATTTTTCACCTCGGGTAGAAATTGTTGCTGGAGCTTATAGAGAATTTATTCTTAATGAGGAATTTAATAAGAATTTTTTAACAAGAGCTGGCTTGTTATTAAAATTCGGAGGAACTTTTGAAAATTGGAAGGAAGATATTGGTGGAGGCCAATATTATGAAGAGAAATATAAAATTAATTGGGGCTATATTGAGATTCCTGCAGAGATTGCATATAGATTTGATGTATTTGGAAAGAATGCTTTTGCAGGTTTAGCTTTGATTCCTTCAATTAAAATGTATGGTAACTGGAAAGATGAGGATGGTAACAAGGGAAAATTAGAAGATATTAAAAGTGGAAACTTATTCATCTCGCCCCTTGCTGGTATTCAATTAGGTGATCATAGCGAACTTGATTTGAGATATGATTTTGGAACAGTGCCCTTTGGTGACTATGATTATGACAAGAAGCATCATATAAACTCTTTTCTTGTAAGTTATATTCATAAATTTTATTAATAATTCTATTACAAGCTACTCTTCAATTAACGGCTAATTATCATTTTTTGAATAGCTGAATTGTTTTCGATGGTCATTTTGAGGAGATAGACCCCTTCAGGATAGTTTTTTGCCAGCCAGGTTATTTCATGTAATCCAGCTGGCATCTTTTTATTCAATAAGGTAGAAACTTTTTGACCTTTTATATCGAAAACTTCAATTAAAACTTTTTCTGTTTCTGAAATAGTGAAACCTATTTTTGTTTGATCACCAAAAGGATTTGGGAAATTGTTGTGAAGGGAAAATCCTTTTTCTGACTCAATATGCATCTGTTCTATACCCGAGGCACCATCAATGATTAAGTCCAGACCCCAGGCATTTAATTGGCCAGTGGTACTTAAACTGCTTTTATTTGATGCCAAATCTTCAATTTTCAATATCCACATACCATTCGGATCCATTCCTGAAAAAATAGCAAGTGGACTGTGGGGTTTGTATCCTCGTGAAAATGGAGCAACACCTTTTATCAATGCAAGATCAGAGGCATCGTAAAGTTTGGTTTCAAGAAAGTTCTTTCCATCTTCACCTACACGATTAATAATTGTATCCAATAATCCATTGTGAGCGAGAGTAAAGATTAAATCACCGGTTGATTCATGTAAAACTGTATCAATCCAAACAGATACACCTACTATTACATCTGCTTCAATATCGACGATAATTGTATCTTGGGCTGACTGAAAATCATCAATGGGAGCCCCAATATCAGTTTCGGCTATATTTATTCTACCATAATCATATTCGCCAAATTTCATTATTATAATTTTTTCGGGCATATTTCCCACCCAGTTTGTATTCCCTACAACAACATAAGCATAATCTGAAGTGGGAATCATGTCAAAAACATATTCATTTATCAGGTATCCAAAATTTTTATACCAGATAAGATCCCCATCATTTGCACTTGCTTTCATTAGAAATACCTGTGCATCGATAATTCCTTCCTCATAGGAATAACCAGAGACAAGTATATCCCCATCATAATCAAAAGAGGCAGTGTAGGCATATTCTGTTCCGGGACCTCCGTAATATTGCCACCATTCAAGTAACCCTTTCGTATTAGTTTTAAGAATATAAGCCGTTGGTAATACCGCATGTTTCTGTGTGCTGCCTATTACATAATATCCGTCGTAATTTTGACTTTCAAGGACTACATATCCATAATCCCTGTTTGGAAAAGAATAGGTTTCTGACCACGTAAAACCTCCCTCTGAATCAACCTTAACAAGCCAAATATCACAATCATCTCCTGAATTGTCCCTATAGGTATGTCCGGCAATTATATACCCACCATCTATTGTTTGCTGAACAGAATGGCCATAATTATGATAAGTGTCCCCATATGTTTCTTCCCACTTCAAATCACCATTTTCATCTGTTTTAATAAGATACAATTCATATCCGGGTCCTATCCCAGGAGGTTGGTAAACTCCGGTTATAATATATCCATTGTCTGTTGTCTGTTGTACACAATATGCCGTTTCACTACCTAATCCACCAAAATGTTTTGTCCACAATGTATCCCCTTCTGAATCGATCTTAAGTAGCCAGATTTTCTCTTCAATCTCCTCCTGGGCCCAGCCTGTGCCCAATACAACAAACCCCCCGTCATTGGTTTGCTTTAAATCATAGGCTTGATCTCTCGCACCTCCTCCATATGTTTTGGACCATACTTTGTTGCCACTAAGATCAACTTTTAGCAAATAAATATCGGTTTGCTTTGTTGTATTTTTATCAATACTTCCGGCTATTACAAAACCATCTGATATTTCAACTACAGCCCTGGCTTCCTCGCTATATTCGTCTTCTCCAAAGTGAATTGTCCACAATGAATCCGGTGCCTGGGACCAAGCATGAAAGAAAAAAGAATAACTTATAAGGAGAATGATGAAAATGAATACCTTTTTAGTTTTCATAATGTTAAGATTTTCTTGTTGGCTAATAAAAACAAAAATTGTATGATAACTCTATATAGCTGTATAAGTTACAACTTTTTCTTATTTGAATTAATGAATTTTGGATGTTTTTTTGATTATAACATGGAAATTTTAATTAAAAAAGGATGAGTATTTCGTACAAATCCGTTTTTATTTATGAAAATGGTTTGATGTTAGCAAGAAAGAAAACCAGTATAGTAAGTTTATTCAACCCTGCTAATTTACACTTGGATTCATCTGGTTTAATTTTATCCATATTCTGATTTTTTTATTATCCAGAAAACGGGATTAATCGCTAACCATTAGAATGTCCAGTAATTAGGCCCAATAGATGTAAATGGTATTGTATGATCAGCTGTAACCGGTTCCGGCAGTAATTTTAAATAGACTTTGTGAAATTATATATCAATTTCAAACATGTATTATAATCGGAATTTATCCCTACACCTTTAATTATTCTGAGTTTTATCTATCAAACTTAAAAGTATTAAGTTTGATATCATCCAATCCCACCTTATCGAAAGGATATTCCAGATGATCCTGAATGTTGTAAAGTGAGATTAAAATAAATTGGGTAAATAAGACAGTAAAACTAGATATCCAAATTGATGTTTCATTGCCTACATGATAGATTATGGTGGGAGTATAAATAAGTGGGAAAATATAAATAGAATATTCACAATATGCCTTAAGGCTTATAACTGTTCTATGGATATGAATGGCAAGTAGATTTTCTATTGATTCATGCAAATCGAACAAGAAACGAAATATTTTAACCTTATATCTTGCAGGAATTAACTCGTTTTTGACAATAATAAAATCAAAAACTTTTTGTACGCGTCCATCAAGATCTTTAGTATCATAATCATTATTACCAAGATGACCGATTAGGCCATCACTAATTTCTAGTAGAATATTTGATATTTCTTGTTTGTCATTTTCTGTTAGTTTAGGAGTGTTTATAAAAAAGTAGTTAAGCGTTTTAAGAGCAGATCTAAACTGGCTTAAATGCTCCAGAGCCTTCTCTCTACGCTTAAATGAACTTCCAATATTGAATACTAATGGAAAAATTATAGCGATACTTAGTAGTGTTAGATCTATATTGTAGGAAAGATTAAATCATTGGCTATAATTAGGGTAATAACAGCAATTATTAAAGAGATTAATGTTTTATAATTTATTATTGACAGATATTTATTCATCAAATTAGTTGTATTAATTTAAAAACTAGTACAATATTATGAAAAAATAATAATATGTTTTTTCCTTTTCTTTATTTTATTTTATATAATAATTTTTATTCGCAAATTGTTCAATAATAAGCTCAATATGAACAGCATACAAAACTTTTCAGAAGGCAGGAAATAGTTCCTTTTAAATTAAATTATTTGAAAAAGAAATTACAGGTCAGTTATGAACAAAATTAAGCCTGAGTTCGCAAAGTTCACTCTGGCCTCCAAAAATAGCAATATAAAGAAGACAGACATGCCTGTACTGCATGCCTGTCCTTATTTGGAAGAGGTACTTGTTCTTTCACAACCATCAGAAAACTATTTTTTATACCTGAAAAAGCGATAATTAAATGTTTATTCGACCTTGATAAAATTTGCCTTATAAATAGAGGTATTTCCAGTAATTGTGATTATATATAGGCCAGGTGGCAAATCATTTATTGGCACAATAATTTCCTCGCCATAAGCTTTAGACTCAATTTTTGAGCTTTTAACTAAATACCCACTTATAGAATTTATTTTTAGAGTATAGTGGCCAGATTTGAAAGTGTCTTCAAATTGGAGGATGATTTGATCATTAGCTGGATTAGGATAAATATAAATTCTGCTACTTTCGTTAAGGGAAGATATTGCAGTGACATTTTCAACTTCAATTGTGATCAATTTGTTGCTCGCAATGGCTGCTATTTTATATTTCTGATTTTCTTGTCCAATTACCAGACTATCATTTGAATCATCCATTGAAAATCCTACATAATCGGCTACGAATTTATATGTTCCTGCAGGAATGTTTTCAAAAATAAATTCACCTGAAATGTTTGTCTTATCGGAGTCAAAGATATTCCCGGAATTATCTACCAGGTATACACTTACCTCGGTAACCGGAGTCCCATCACCAAAATATTCGCCATAGGTTATAACATTTCCAGACTTTGTTCCTTCCTCTTCAACAAATATCCCGG
Source organism: uncultured Bacteroidales bacterium (assembly GCA_963750735.1). Classification (GTDB taxonomy): domain Bacteria; phylum Bacteroidota; class Bacteroidia; order Bacteroidales; family VadinHA17; genus JANTGF01. The sequence continues at coordinate 646,631 of CAVVRY010000019.1, forward strand.
AAATTTCGCTATTTCCATTTGGAGGAGGAGGAGCCTGAATCAAAGTAATTTCAAGTCCGGATGTGTCTTTATCCAGGTTGAAAAAGTCGGCTTCCGAATAGAAAGGTTTATTACCCAGATAAGTCATTAAATATCCTGGATATTGAGAGGGGTCAGGATCGAACCTAAGGCTTACAGTACCCTGAGGAATATCAACAAATGTATATGAGCTTGAGCCCTCCAGAGGTTTCCACCACATGGATATATGGTTATTATTTTCATCTGGCTCCAGAACAAAGATAGTTCCTTCACTAACCGTATCACCTTCAGGAGTTAGAATGATACCTTCTATTGAAAAGACAGGCCGTGTTCCGGTACCGGTTATTATTCGGGTTATATCAAGATCGCTAGTGAATATTTTGAGCTTGGAGGTTTTATCTCCTGAGGATCCTGGCTTAAAAACAATGCTAAATACTATAGAATCGTTTTCAGCTATATTGAAGGGTGTATCAGTAAGACCTGATAAATAGAAATCAGTCGCATCATCTTCCTGTATTACAACCATTTGTATCTGGAGATTTGTATTGCCATTGTTCTTAATAGTGTAAACACTTATAGCAGAGTCACCAACTAAAACATCCCCAAATGTGAGCGAACCGTAATCCCATACCTGTGGAGCCATGCCTTCCCCTTCAATTATAACAGATTCAGTAGGATTTGTCGGATCATTTGAGTCAATCCATAAGAGTGCTTTTTTATCTCCAAATGATTGTGGGTTAAAAACAATATCTACAGAACATGTATCAGATGGGTTAAGGTTGCTGCAGGTATTGTTTATTATGGTAAAATGAATGGAATCATTCCATGCCAGGGAAATGTTGTTAATATGCAGAATTGCATCCCCTTTGTTTTTGATAATTACTTTTCTTGCCTCTGTTGTATCACCAACTTCTCTGCTAATAAAATCAATAGATTTTGGTGTAACATAAATTTCCGGTTCAGGTGAAGGAGGTTTGTTGCACACATAGTACAAAAGATCTCCTTTTGTAAAAACAATATGAACATAGCCCAGGGCATCTGTACTAATGTCGCATCTCTCTCCTGCATTGTTGCCCAGCATATGTGTTTCCCAGGTCCCTTCCGAATTGGTTGCATACCTGATTTCACCTGAGGACCTATGATAATATGCCAGATGAGCTTTGTTGTTTATGTCAGTTGCAATAGAGTTGAAACTGCCGGCAGATTCTCCATTATCTATGATTGTATCATACCATTGCCCGTCAGTTTTATAGGCATATTTTGTATCTTCAGTCCAAACGGATTCCTTAGCTCCAACGTAACTTATGTGGGGCTTCGATTCAAGGTCTAATGCAATATCGGTAATTAGCGATTCCATTTGTCCGCCCTGCCAGTTACTTTCCACAGCAACTGCATCTTTCCAGATGCCATCGGGACTATTTGTTCTGTACATCAATCCTCCTAAACCTAAATCATAATAGCTAAAGTGAGCGTAATCACTGGTATCCAGGTCAAAGGAGGACGATTGGTAGCATTGTGTCACCACTTCAGATGACCACGATCCTGTTGTATTTTTCAGATATATGAGAGAAGTAGGTGGCCAGGGTGATGTCATATAGCTGATATGGATGTTGTTTTCTGAATCGGTCTTAATGCACACAGAGAGACAACTCTGGGCATTTGGTTCTACAATAACCAGGAGTTGACCAGTCACCGGAATTGTTAGTGATGTACTTCAAGTTCCTAGCACCATAATCTCCATCCCCATAGGCAATATGGACATATCCATTGTTATCGATTGAAATTGCGTGACGGATGTATAGACAATTGTCATCAAGATTCAATAAGGGTTTCAGAAACCCAGCTTCCGGTTCTTATTAGGCTGTAATTAAAAAGTAGGTTTTTCCTTCGCCCTCATCCAGATATCGGAAACATAACTTACATGCACTTTCCCATTGGCATCAGTTGCCATTGATGGACGATGGCCGGAACCTATGATATCAGGGATATTCCATAACACTGTTGTTTCTGCAGATGCTGAATTGTTCTCTGTTACCAGGTCATCTTCAGTTGCAGCTACCGTTGCGGTATTTGATATTATTCCCTCAGCAGTTGGTCTGACGACTATCGTGATGGTGTCTGTTTCTCCATTGGCCAGGTCCCCGATATTGCAAATTATTTCATCTCCTGACAGGTTGCAACTTCCGCCTTTTGCACTTGATGCATTGAGGAAATCTACATTTCCCGGTATAAGGTCTGTTAATACAACATTTGTTGCATCCTGGATGCCAAAATTTTTAACAAATATTTCATAGCTTAATTCATTTCCTGTTGCAATGGGGTCAGGACTATCAATTATACTTACCCCAAGATCAGAACCCTGGAGGACGTTCCCATAGCCAGATATCAGCAGCATAGTCTGAAACTCCATCCCAGTCTCTAAAATCTTGCCAGACAATCTTGTTATTTGAAATGCATGGAAATAGTTGGTCATAATCTTCAGTAACCAAAGTGGTAGTTTTCCCATAAATTTCATTAAAAAAGCTATACATGTACAAATCCCAGTTACCATTTCTATTATCCTGAAATATTATGAAATCGCCCCAAATGCAAGGTTTTACTTCATCATAATTGCTCCAGCCTGGGAAAACCTCGGCAGTACGGATCAACCAGTCAAAATTTTCAAAAGCTGTACCCTGCATGAAAGTTGTGTGGTGCATATATAAATTCCAATTGCCATCGCGATTATCCTCCCAGATTACTCTGCTTCCATGAATTGAGGGGTTTCTTTGTTCTGCAGGGTCATCCGTTAACCGGGTTTCTTCTCCGGTATAGGTGTTATACATATAGATATCCGGGTTTCCATTTCTTTCATCAACCCAAACAATTAAATGTTTATACACATCGGGTTCATGTTGCTGCAAATCGTTATCATTTGTTATTTGAGTGACTATTCCGGTACTCAAGTCATACATGAATATATTCTTTCTGAACTCATCTTCCTGATAATCTTCCCATACCACTGTGTTTTCATGAATTGCAGGATTGGTCTGGTCTCCCTGGAAATCAATCAGAGGATATACTCCCAGGTCTGGCCTGGAAATCAGATAGGTATATATATCCCAATTCCCGTTTCGATTATCCATCCACACTACTCTATCACCCGAAATGTCAGCTTCAACAGATTCTACTAACGGTTCAGATGTGAGCACAATTTCTATTCCTGTTGCAATATCATATAGATAAAGGTGATGAACGTGATCCCTTGTGTCCTCATACACAACAAAATTACCATCAATAACGGGGCGATGTTGGGGAAAATCATCATCTGTAATTTGAGTAAAGGGGTTGTATTGTGCCTTTACAGGAATTGTGATTGAGATTAGTGTACAAATTATAATGGATAAAAATGTTAGCCTGTTATGTAACTTGGGATAATTCCTTTGATTCCTTTTTAATTTAATAATTTGCTTCATCTCTATTGTATTTAAAGATTATTTTTTTCTTCGTGTCATTTTCAATTCATAATGTAATGTCTCCTCAGAATATCCATATTCAGGTTCTTTTCAAAGAGAATAATTATTGTCTTTTAACTTAATCGTTTTTAAATTAGGCTTATTTTTACTCCGGATACACTTTCAGATTTAAAACGCCTTCATATACTTCCACCACCAATACCCATCCTTCTTTCCAGTCCATGGTTTGCGTTTTTTTCTCCTCCATATACAGGCGTAATGTTCTACGATCATCGTTGCCCACAACATCCCATGGAAGTTTTTTACCATTTTCATACAGATGGTAAGTAAATTTTGTTGGTGTATCCCCCTTGTTTTCTGTTAACAGTTTATAATATACTGTTTCTGGCATGGTCATTTTTATTTTCATCCCCCGTTTCACAATGCCTTCATATGGTAATTTCACCTCAGTTGTTTCCCATGATTCAGGTGGTGGAGGCTCGGGAATTATAGGTCTCATTTGCTCATCTACTTCTGTATAATCCTTGGGAATATCAAAATAGGAGGGATCAGCCTTCCATTTTTGAATGTCTTTCAGTTCCATAAAAGTATTTTCGGCGTATTGAGCTACGATTTTAATCGGGAAATTCAGTTTTTCTGAGTACCAGGCTGAAAATACTTTATTATTACCCTGGTACATTTCTTTGGCAGTACATGTATAACCATTAATGGTTACCTCTCCTAAAATTTTCTCTTCACCATGTTTCTTATAAACTTCGTATGATTGAACAGGATCATTCATCCGGCTCATCATACCATCGCAGGTGGATCTGTGAACGTATTTTTTATCTGGGATCAGAATATTAGTCTGATTGGCATCAGGCGTGACAATTACAATCCCTTTCATGCCATCTTCTTCGAATTCATACCGGTAATGATTTAAATCAGAGTAAACAGAATAAAGTCGTTCTTTACCTGAAAAGCTGTTGATCATTTTCGCCTGGAACTGGCAAAATAGGTTTAAGGAGAAAAAAAAGAAAATTGAAATGAGTAAAATTTGTTTCATTATTAAACTGTTTTTTTGTATCACTACCATACAATTGTAAGATACCGAGTACTACAGTTTAATGAAATCCCATGTTCATGGGATATGGATCAATCAACAAACTTAAGAATTTGATTCTATTTCGGTTAGAAAATGACCCGAATAAGTGATAATTTCAAGTTAAATACAATTGAAGAAAAATGACAATAAAAATAGCCTCCAATTTAAGGAGACTAATTTTTATTTGATTGAATTGATTCTATTTTACCTTTAATATTTTTCGTGATAAAGTTTTAAATTTAGTAGTCATTTTTAGTAAATATAATCCTTCAGGGATATCCGGTGTTGGCCATATTATAGTATATCGGCCGGCCGGCATTTTTTTATTTAATATCTGCATCAACATTTTTCCAGTAAGATCAAAAATTTCTATTTTTACTTCAGTAGTTTTAGGAATTGTGAATGCAATGGTAGTTTCCTGATAAAAGGGATTGGGGTAAACAGGTTCTAGCTCCATATTAAATTCATCCTGGTGAAATATAGAAGTTGCAGATTGTATGGGGCCTCCTGGTTCAACAATGATTCCATTGGCAGTGATATCATAATCACCTCTTTCACCATCCTTCAAATAAAGGATTACTGTATCATTACTTATCACAGCGCCAGTTTCTCCATCATAGTCGAATTCGTACCAATGTAATTCTTGCGTTGGAGTAGGACTATATTTGTAATACTTGCTTATAGTAGGTCCATTGTGAAGCAATAATGTAGCAGTGGTCTGGCTGCCTGAGGTTATTCCGGTTATTGTAAAGCTAAAAAACCCATAAGGGTAACTACCTTCATCAGGTGCACCGGTGGCATTTGGATCAGGGTGATTGATTGCTTGTACATTTTCCAGTACTGCTGGATCGGGTACCACCAGTGTAACATATTGTTCTTTATCATGGGTTGAAAAGGATGCAACATTGGCTTGTTGATTATCAGCAATACCATCAGTATTACCATCAAAGTCGGCTTGAGTTCCATCGGGACCTTGTTCTTCCTCGTCAGAAATTCCATCCTTATCTTCATCCTTAATCATACCCAAAAATCCATTTTTATCAATTCTTTGGGCATAAATATCATAATTTGAACCACTTCTCATATCTTCCCAGGCCAATATGGCCCCTTCATTACCATCGCTGACCAGAACTGAATATATTTGAGTTCCTGAAGCTGTGCAAATTGCTGCGCCATTTTCTTCCCATTGAAACAAACCTGCTGCATTCAATCGTTGAGCATAGATATCACCTTCAGTATCACTTCTGTAATCTGCCCATGTAACAATAATCCCACCAACACCATCCTCTATTGCCTCAGGTATACTTTGGTTTCCTGATGCACTGGAAATTGCTATACCATTGGAGGTCCATTGAATCTCACCATTGCTGTTTACTTTCTGTCCATATATATCCATATTTGAACCACGTTCATCTTGCCAGACAATAATTGCACCTCCTTCGCCATCACTTGAAATATCAGGAATTAATTGGTTCCCGGATGCCGAACAAATTGGTATCCCATTTGCTGTCCATTGAGGCTCACCATTAGCATTAACCCTCTGAGCATAAATATCAGTAGATCCAGACCTGTTATCCTCCCAGGTAATTATAGCTCCTCCATTTCCGTCTGAAATAATAACTGGGAAATATTCAAAATGGGAATCATCACAAATTGCAACCCCATCTTCTTGCCATTGAACCTCGCCTGCGGCATCGACTAATTGCGCATAAATATCTGATGTTCCAGTACCTGTTCTTGAGTCGCTCCAAGTTATTATAGCCCCTCCATTGCCATCTCCAGTAAGTTCAGGGTAAGATTGAATATCTACTGCCATACAAATTTGAACACCATTGTTTGTCCATTTTACAATACCTGAAGGATCAACTCTCTGAGCATAAATATCAGTCGTCCCTGGAGTGCCTGGTAGGTGGGTCCAGGTAATAATCGCTCCATCTGAGCCATCGCTTGTAATTTTATGAAATGATTCTGTTCCTGAAGCATCGGAAATCGTTACATCACTGGAGCTCCAGCTTCTTTCGCCCTCAGAACTCACCTTCTGAGCAAAGATATCGTAATTGTAAAAATTAAGTGGATTACTGCCCCAGGCAATTATTCCACCTCCACTACCATCCTCCACCATAATTGGTTTAAAATATCCTTTGTTTGTTGATACACTATTGACTCCAGCTCCATTCTCTGTCCACTGGATGACTCCTTCCGTATTTAAGCGTTGAGCAAAAATATCACCTCCAAAAATCGATGAGTTATTTCTATAATCCCGCCAGGCAATAATTGCACCACCTGCCCCATCGGAAACTATGTAGGTTTCGCGCTGATCATTTAAAGCATTTGTTACCAGGGTATTTTCCAGTGGATCAGAACTCCACTGGGAGAAAGTCCATTTTGATGGAAGAAATAGTAGGAAAATAAAAATAAAAATAAGATACTTGTTTAATTGAGTAGATGTTTTCATGGTTCATTTTATTTAGATTATTTTTTTCTTCTTATCATATGCAATTCATATTGTAATGTCTCCTCAGAATATCCATATTCAGGTTCTTTTCAAAGAGAACAATTCTTGTATTTTAACATAGTTGTTTTTTAAATTGAGTTAATTCTTATTCCGGATAAACTTTCAGATTTAAAACGCCTTCATATACTTCCACCACTAGAACCCATCCTTTCTTCCAGTCCATAGTTTGCGTTTTCTTCTCCTCCATATACAGGCGTAATGTCCTACGATCATCGTTGCCCACAGCATCCCATGGAAGTTTTTCACCATTTTCAAACAAATGGTAAGTAAATTTAGTTGGTGTATCCCCCTTATTTTCTGTTAACAGTTTATAATATACCGTTTCTGACATGGTCATTTTAATTTTCATCCCCCGTTTCACAATGCCTTCATATGGTATGCTTCACCTCAGTTGTTTCCCATGATTCAGGTGGTGGAGGCTGCGGAACTATAGGTCTCATTTGCTCATCTACTTCTGTATAGTTTTTTGGAATCTCAAAGTATGAGGGATCAGCCTTCCATTTCTGAATGTCTTTCAGTTCCATAAAAGTATTTTCGGCATATTGAGCCACGATTTTAATCGGGAAATTCAGTTTTTCTGAGTACCAGGCTGAAAAAACCTTAGTGTCGCCCTGGTACATTTCTTTTGCAGTGCATGAATACCCATTAATGGTTTCTTCTCCTAAAATTTTCTCTTCACCATGTTTCTTATAAACTTCGTATGATTGAACAGGATCATTCATCCTACTCATCATTCCATCGCAGGTAGATCTGTGAACGAATTTTTTATCTGGCACCAGGATAGCTGTCTGATTGGCCTCGGGAGTTAACAATTACAATGCCTTTCATGCCATCTTCTTCGAATTCATACCGGTAATGCTACTAAATCAGAGTAAACAGTATAAAGTTCGTTCTTTACCAGAAAAGCTGTTGATCATTTTCGCCTGGAACTGGCGAAATAGTTAGGGAGAAAGAAAAGAAAATTGAAATGAGTAAAATTTGTTTCATAAATCTTGATTTTAATATTTACCAAACCATATTATACAATGTAAGATACAGGCTATAGATTACTCATGAAATCCCATGTTCATGGGATATGATATCAATTTTTTGATACAAAAACTAAGAATTTGATTCTATATGACAGCCAAGCAGGTTTTTATCATTTTATTTAAATTTATTTCCTTGACTATTGGAATTTAAAACTCGGAAATTTTAAATATTCATTACCTGAATTAATCTTTTGAATAGTTAGTGGAATGGCAACAATAATCTTCTCCCATACCAGGAATGATATGGGAGAAATTTAAGTTGGATGTGACTTAGATAGAAGTGCAAGAATTCAATTGATCTAAATTTTATTTATACCAATAGATACTTACTGTCTTTACTCAATATTTAATTGGGTTGTTACCTTAATACTCCCAGCTCCTCTCTTATCCCATATGATTATTTCACATTTAACCGGATTACTAACCTGAGAACCGGATAGAATAAAATTGGGAGCAAGCTGGTTGTGAAATTCTGAGTCATCGAATCCTGAGTTATCCATCAGATCATCTTCATCTACAATCAGGTTGTTATTCGCATCCATAACCGACATGCTAAGTCCAATATTGACCATATCCTCCTCCTTCTCAAATCCTTCAAGACCTTCAAGCATTATATAGATATTCTCGTTGAAACCTGCAATATTATTAGTAATGACCTTGCTTTTTTGTTGTGAATAAAGATAGATCTCATTATATGTAACTTGCTTTGACTCGATTTCAATCCTATCATTAGGAATAACATCAAAATCCAGTTCAGCGCTAAAAACTCCATCTCCCTTTTTATCCCATATTGTTATAACTAAAGTATATTTTCCGTTTGAATGGATGGGAGAAGCTACCGTTACTTCTGATGTCAGCAATAAAGGTGAATGATCTGTACCGCTTGTAAGATCGGCATAGATGTCCCTGTTTTTTAAAAGAGTATCTCCATTCTCTTTGGTTATAATCAGACTCATTCCCGGAAAAACATGATTATCAACACGCTCAAATCCCTCAATATTGTTCGGTGGAGAAAATATGGAAATTGTAAATATAATTGGGTAATTCAACCGGGGCAATATCTACATATAATTTCTGGCGCTCACCCATGCGTTCAAACAGGGCATCCAGATCTTTATAAGTAGTGGTAGAGGTTAGATTATCATCATTATTATCCTGTTTGCTGCATGAAGAAAGCAAACCAGCTGTCATTAATATATACAATATTAACCGGCGACTTGTTTTCATAATAGTATTCTTAGTTAGTTTTGTTCTTGTTGGATCCATTACTGTCTTATTCCTTCCTGATTTCTATAATTTATGGATTGATAATTGGTATTAAACAGTTCTTTCAAGGCTATAATGTCAGAGTAATTCAAATCTGATCTAAGTTATTACATATTAATAGGATAGAAAATACCAAATTCATGGTTTATTTATAAAGTAGTTTGAAGTAATATGATTTTGTTGGCTTAGGATGTTTCGATTATATCAAATGACGTTTAATCTAACGTTAAAAGTATTGGTGAATCAAATCCGGACTTCGATTTTTGATAAATGGCCTGACTGGCTTAATAAATCATCTTAGATATTTATTATATTTCTCCGCTCAAAGATTTTTTAATAACCTCAGCCTTACAATGAACATGAAGCTTCTTGTAGATATTTTTAATGTGACTACGAACTGTTTCAAGAGAAATAAAGCCTTCCTGGGCAATCATTTTATAACTTAAGCCGTCTACCAGGCCTAAAACGATTTCTTTTTCCTTTTCAGTGAGAGGAGATGGGGTGGTTTTTTTCTTATTGTCCTGGAAATGATCAATTACTTTTCGAGCTATCTGGGGTGACATTAAGGAGCCCCCATTGTGAACAATTTCAATGGCATTTTTAATTTCCGGGAAGGGTACATTTTTTAGTAAATACCCAGATGCGCCAGCGCACAAAGATTGGAATATTTTATATGAATCATGGTATACAGTAAACATTAGGATATTGATCTGAGGATATTTTTCTTTTAAAATTTTAATTCCACTTATACCTGACATACCTGGTAATCCAATATCCATTAGTATTACATCAGGAATGTTCTCAGAGTTTAATATTGCCAGGAAAGATTCAACTGATTCTTTGGCCGAATCACAAATCATGTCAGATTGGAAGTTAATGAATTCCTGAATCCCTTCACGGATTACCTGATCATCTTCAATTATAACTACATGTATCATACCTGCATGTTACGTTAATTTATTTAGTCGCGAAATACCATGAATATGGGATATTTTTATAACCTATTCATTATAAGTTGTATATGTGTGCCATTATTTGTACTAATAGTAAGTTTTCCACCAATTCGTTCAGCTCTCATCTGCATATTTTTCAACCCATTTCCAGATTGTTTCTGAGTTGGGTCAAAACCTTTTCCATTATCATGGATTTGCATAATAAAATTCTTTTCATCATTCACTACAGAAATATTTACTTCAGTTGCTGATGAGTGTTTTACAATGTTGTTTATGACTTCCTTAAGGATATAATATATATTTTGACGGTAATTGATCTTTATTTTTTTGCTTTTATCAAGTCCTTTCTGCACAAAGGAGACTTTTACATCCTGAACTGAAAGAGTGTTAAGTGTAAAATCATATATTCTTTCTAATAAATCATTCATTGAATCATTTCTGGCATCAATTGACCAGACTATATCGCTCATTGTTGAAATTACATCCCTGCTAATTGTTCCAATTTTCTTTGATGATGACATAATTCTTTTATCATCATGGCTGTTCTGAATTTGTTCAGAATGTATAGCAATTCTTGTGAGGGAGGAGCCTATTTCATCGTGCAGATCACTTGCAATACGAATACGTAATCGTTCAATTTCAAGCAACCTTCTTATCCGATACCTGTGCAAATTATATAGTATGAAAGCAATTGCTGCGATAACTAAAACCTGGAACCAGATTTTTCGCCAGTAGGGAGGGGCAATAAAAATTCGAAGTGATGCCTCATTTAAGCTCCAAACACCATCACTATTGGTTCCTCTTACTCTAAATACATAATTTCCGGGATCAATATTTGTATAGCTTGCATATCTTCGGGTTCCGGCGTCAATCCATTCTTTATCCACACCATCCAATAAATACATGTATTTATTACTTGCGGGTTGAGCGAAATCGAGAGCTGCAAACTCAAACGAAAAAAAATTCTCCCTGAAAGATAATTTTATAGCATGTGTGGAATCAACAAGTGACGCTAAGTTCTGTTTTTCATCGAAAATACTGAATGTTTTTATAACTACTGCAGGAGCAAAATTACTTTCTTTTATGCTGTTTGGAAAAAAAGAATTGAATCCATTTATTCCACCAAATAGAAGTTCGCCACTTTTTAATTTAAGATATGCCCCAGCATTAAACTCATTGCTTTGCAAACCATCTTTATAGTCATAATTTTTGAAGGTCCTTGCTTTTGGATTAAATTTACAAATTCCATAGTTTGTACTTATCCAGAGGTTTCCTGAGTTATCTTCCAATATTCCGTAAATTACATTGCTAGGGAGACCATCTTTAATAAACAGATGATTAAAAGTACCAGAAATCGAGTCTCCAATATTCATATATGACAATCCACTACTTGTACCAACCCACAAAGTTTTGGAAGTACTGTCTCCAGTTTCATATAGGGAGTGTATTATATTGCCACAAATTGATTCTGGCAAATTTGGATCATGTAAAAATCTTCTAAAATTATTGTTGGATGAATCATACAAACTTAATCCTCCACCCCAGGAACCAATCCACACCCTTTCCTTGCTATCTAAGAAAATACGCAATAAATAGTTCCCCGAAATGCTAGTTGTATCATTTGGGTTACTTATGAATTTTGTATAATGGTTGTTTTTGATGTTATATTTTATTAGGCCTCTATCATAAGTTGCCAACCACATGTTCCATGATGTGTCAATTCTTATTCCATTAATATAATTCATTCCCCCTGTTTCAGGTAGAAGAACTGACTCCCTAAGATGGTGGAAATTACCTGATTTTGTGTTATATTTATTAATACCTCCACCCCTCGTTGCAATCCATAAATCTCCATTGGGATCAGTAATTAATGAACTAATATTATCACTACTCAATGAAAATGGATCGTTTGGATCATAAGTAAATGGAATAAAAATATTACTCCTGATATCATATCGATTTAACCCACCGTTCTCTGTGCCTATCCAAATATCACCATGAGCGTCTTCTGTGAAGGCTATTATTTTATTATTGTTCAAACTCTCAGGATTATTTGGATTGTGATTATAATGCTTAAACTGGTTTTGATTCCGATTGTAAATATTCAAACCACCAGCTCCAAACCATAAAAGACCAGATTTGTCTTCATAAATTGAATACACAGAGTTTCCGCTGAGACTGGTTGCATCGTCCGGGTTATGTAATACTTTAATAAAGGTTTCACTTGATCTATCAAAAAGGTTGAGTCCTTCCGATATTGTACCAACCCATAAATTGCCCTTCCTGTCCTCAAGAATTGAACTGATGTTGTTGCTGCTTAAGCCATCTCGTGTTTTGGTATTGTGCTTAAAGCGCGTAAAACTATTTGTTCTACTATCTAATTTATTAATTCCTCCCCCGTAGGTACCAAACCACATATTGCCATTGCTGTCTTCTGTTATGCAAGTAATCTGATTTGAACTTAAACTATTCGGGTTGGAAGGATCGTTGACGTAATTATTTATTTTATAATCTCCAATAGTATCTTTATACATACGAGAAAGCCCATTCCAGGTGCCGATCCATAAATTTTCCTTGCTATCTAAATAAATTTTACGAACAAAATCATCTGCTATGCCATTCTTATAACTTGTAAATCGAAAATGTAAAAAAGCATTTGTTTTAGGGTCGTAACGGTTTAATCCCCCCCCCCAGGTTCCTATCCATATATATCCGTCCTTGTCCTCACAAATAGAGGTTGGTCTTTCCCCCTGTATATTTTGTGGCTTATTGGGATCAGCTAAAAACCGTGTAAAACTGACTTCTTTAGGATCATATTTGTTAAGACCCTGCCAGGTGGCAATCCACAGGTTTGATTGGCTGTCTTCAAATACATCCCAAATCCAACTATGGGAAATTGAATTAGTATCTCCCGGATCATTCCTGATCACCTCAAATTCATAGCCGTCATATTTATTTAATCCATCCTGAGTACCAAACCACATATATCCATTTTTATCCTGAAATATGCAGTTTATAGTGCTTTGAGATAATCCATCTTCGATAGTTATATGCCTAAAATGATAGGATTGTCCATTCCCGGGATGAATTGAGATAATAGTTAATATCAAAAACAAACAACAATATTTTACCACCGATGTCATGTTGAAAGAATTTGTTCTTAAGATAATTTATTTTCCAGTAAATTCCAACGATACGGATTATTACCTTGAAAAAAAGAGCAAAAAAAAACCAGGGTTGATCCCTGGTTTGGTAAACCCCGTGTTAAATCTTAGGGTTGATTATTATGAAGGGTAAACGGGTATGAAAACCATTCACCATATAGATGAAATAATATTCAAAATGGTTGCTTCGAGCTTTACTTTTTTTGTCGAATTTTAAGTTTACATCGTATATTACGACTTAACTGTCACAAGACTAGGCTTTTAGTATTTTTGGCTAATTTTGAGGAATACTAATTAAATCCTATTTTTGAATTAAATAATAAAGTCGTAGTATTGGGTTTAGGTTGATTAGGCATATATTTTTAATTTCTGGTTCCATTTTTTTATTAAATTTCATTATTTAATTTTTAGAAAATGAATTATAGACAGACATTCTATTCATTAAAAATCATCCACGTTTTTTTAATTATAGGTGTATTTTATTCAGTTATTGGATGCCAGAGAAGTGAATATATAGAGGATGTGGCCAAAAAATGGTCGGCATTTGAAACCCAATCGGTTCCATATCGGGTTCGAAACAATCAATTTAACAAAGAGAACCTGGTAGTTAATTCTTCCTTTGAAGAAGGAAAATACTTTTTGAAAGATTCTGATGATCGATCAGCCAATATTAAGGGTTGGGCAAGAATTGGCAGATCAGTTGAATGGATAGATACTTCTTTGGATATTTATTCAATTTATGATGCAAGTGTTGGTCAGCATGCAATAAAAGTTTCACGCCAGCATTCAAATGAAACTGATGATTTGGGAGAAGGAGTAATTAGCGATTTTATCAGAGTTATTCCAGGAAATTATTCTTTTACTTATGATATTCGTTTAGAGAATATTTCTCCAAATGCCGGAAGACGAGGTACACGTCTTTACGATGCAATAAATATAAAATTGCAATTTTATGACAAAAACAAAGTTGAGATAGAAAGTGAACAGATTAATCCCTATAATAAATCCATGCTGGATGCCAGTTTTAAAGGATACTCATTTTCAAATTATTGGCATATAGACTCTCTGGGTTGGGGTGAAGTTCGCGGTAGGACATATAATTATCCGTTTTCTGAAGGTGATCTGCCTGATGGTACTTTCTATGTTAGGATATTCTTGGGCCTGAAAGGAACTGGAACAATGTGGGTGGATGAAGTCGATTTTAGATATTCTAAATGGAATTTTACAGCGCTTGAAAGGATGACACCATATTTTGATTCACTCTGCTCACCGGCACAGATGTTGATACCAATGCCTCAGGAAGTAACACCTGCTGAACTTATCCCAATATTTAATAAAAATCAGGCAGGTTTTATCTCTCCGATTATTTTAATTCCTCCGGCTTCCGGTAAGCAAACTTTATTGGGAGCTCATTTATTGAAAAAGCAGCTTGAAAAAGTGCAAATTGAGGATTACCAGGGATCTGAAGTAGCAGGTGTTGAAATAAACTCGACAGGAGAAATTCCTGAAGACTTCCAGGGGCTTGTTTTCAGTCTGGGTCAAACACCTTTGTATGACAGATTTAAAGATTCTTTTGATTTGGCTGACCTTCAGGATAGATCCCAGGGCTACAAAATTATGCATTTCAATACAGGTCATGATATTATTTTGATGGCCGGGAAATCACCTGTAGGTGATTATTATGCAGTCACTACATTGATTCAACTAATTGATAAGGGAAAGAACCAACTGCAGACTGCAACTATTATTGATTACCCTGATTTTCATGGCAGGTCCTATCTTTTTGATTCCTGGCAGAATGAAGAGGAAATGAAACATGACCTGAATTCCATAGAGAGGATGACATTGCTAAAATTCAATAAAGCCTATATTGGGTACGGGCAAACCAGAGGAAGAAAAGAATGGTATTCTCCCGATGAACTTTATATAAATGGAGTCAGAAAGATTGGTAGAAAATGTCTTGAAACTGGAGTAATAGATCTGGCTGTAATGGTAAATCCATATTATCATTTTGATTATGAAATGAATGTAGATTCAATTTCTGATCAACAGAAGAAACAGTTTTATCATGCCAGTAGTGAAAGTCTAACCAGACTCAAGAATATTTACAAAATAAGTCTGGACGCAGGTGCAAAAACTATTATGCTTATGACTGACGATTTTATTCCACATGCTGGCTACAATAGGAAAAATTATACTCTGTATGCGGATGATGATATACAACGCTTTGGAAATTTGCAGAATGCACATTCATTTCTTATTAATGAGCTTAATGCTTGGATAAATAAAGAATATGGGTCAGTTCGTTTTGAGTTTTGTCCTCCTTGGTATCTCAATGAGTTTATTGACAGGAGCAGAGGGAAAGCTGAACAATACTTTAATGATTTGATGCCAACTATTTCAGATAATATTGCCTTTATCTGGACAGGTAATACTATTCGGTCTTTGAGCTATGATCATGCGGATTTCGCCAGGTATATTGAGTTAATTGGAAAGAAACCTATGATATGGGACAATACCTTATATGCCAGGGGGCTGGAAGGTAAGTATGGTGGATATCCAGCCTATTATCCCGGAAAAATCAAATTATGCAATCTTTTTGAACCATATGATGTAATTGTCCCTGAAGACTTTCATAATCAGGTTGATGGACCACATATGTATGTAAATGGTTCAGCTTCATCTGAAATATATAAAATAAAGTACGCCACAGTTGCTGATTTTGAATGGAATACTGGTGATTATAATCCTGAATTTTCACTCTGGAAAGTATTGGTTTCACAATTTGGTGTTGAAGCTGCGAAGCATTTGCTTCAATTTAGTGATGCGTACTACTCCTTAAAGGAGATAATTGAACAGGTAAATGATGAATGGAATTCAAAGCAATACAATAAGGGAACGGAATATGTCAGTATAATTAAAGTATTGTTCCAAAACCTGAAGGAAGAAATTCCTGATAATCCAAAATTAATTAATGAGTTGCAAGAATTTCTATCCGGAATTTTGAAGGAGTATGCTGAAACAGGAAATTCTATTGGCTAGTCGGACTGTATTCCTACTAAATTTACCTACATAACATTTAATTAGTTTCTTTTTAATGCGAAGGATAACCAGAGTCATTATAGTTTTGTTATTATGTGTTTTTTGCGGAGCAGGGCAGCTATTATCGCAGAATAAGACTATTGAAGGCAAAATTACGGATGCATCTACAAATGAACCAATTCCTTTTGCAAACATATATATTCCAGGTACTACGATTGGAACCATAAGCGACTTTGATGGAAAATATACTCTTCAGTTTTCGGGTTTCGGAGACTCTCTTGAAGTTTCCTGTCTGGGGTATTTAAGTAAGGCTAAATATATTTTGTCCCGAAATCATCAGAGACTTGAATTTCAGCTTTCTCCCACCACAATTGCAATCCCGGAAATATTTGTTACACCAGGAGAGAATCCTGCTCATAGAATTATTCGAGAAGCTATAAAGAATAAAGAAAATCTAAATATCACCAAATTAGATGCCTATGAGTCAGAAACATATACAAGAACTGAAATAGCTTTGAATAATATCAGTGAGGGTTTTAAGCAACGAAAATCAATGCAGCAGTTCAAGCCTTTGTTTGACAGCTTGATGGTTGCCGCCGGAGAAGATGGAAGTCTTGTTTTACCTATATTGTTCACTGAGACAGTATCAGATCTATACTATTTAAAAAGCCCCGAGAAGAAAAAGGAAGTCATTAAAGGAAGTAACGTCAAAGGTGTTGGAATTGAGCATACTTCTGACTTTGTAGCACAGGTGGTTGGTACCAGTTTTCATGATTACAATTTTAATAATAACTGGGTAAGGATATTGGATAAAAATGTGATGTCCCCTATAGCAAAAGGAAGTTTTTCTTATTATAAATTTTACCTGACAGATAGTGTTTTTATAGATGAAAAACTCTGTTTTGAAATCCGGGTGATACCAAAGCGATCAAATGATGTCGTATTTACAGGGGTTATTTGGATCCAGGATGAAGTATTTTCTTTAAAAAGAATTATTGTTGAAATTGGTAAAAATGCAGATTTAAACCTTGTAGAGAACTTTAAAGTCCAACAGGACCTTAATCCTATTGATAGTAATATTTGGGTGCCAAATAAGACCAGGGTTCTTATCGACTTTAGTCAGGCATCAGATAGTGCTTTCGGTATGCTTGCAAGTTTATACATGGCTAATGAAAACTATAAAGTAAATCAACCAAAAGATCCGAAATTTTATAGTGATAAAATTGAGTATAAATATGATGCTAAAGATCATGACCAGGATTACTGGCAGCTAAAGAGACCTGAAAAGCTGAGCCAGGTTGATCAAAATATTTACAATAGCATTGACTCGATCAATAACTTTCCTAGAGTACGGACATACGTAGATATAATTGAAACTCTTGTAACAGGATATTATCGGATAGGAGGAGGAGGTTTTGAAATTGGACCCTACTTGCTGATTTATGGGAATAATGCCGTTGAAGGAAACCGTTTTAGAATGGGCTTTAGGACAAATTCTGATTTTAGTAAAAAGTGGACTTTGCAAGCTTATGTTGCCTATGGAACGAAGGATAATAAATTTAAATATAGTGCTACTGTCGAAAGATTTTTATCCAGGAAAGAACTGGACAAAGTTGGGTCTCATGTACAAAAATGACGTTGAAGGTCTGGGTGTTGTTGATCGGTTTTACGAAGTAAACAATATGTTTGCTTTATCCACTCAATTAGGTCTAATTGATAAAATGCGGGAGATAAAACTTTTTCGATTCTGGTTTGAATCTGATCTCTTTCCTGGTTTTAATCAAAAAATTTCTTTCTCAAAAGACTATTTTTCACCCCTGGGGAATTATGTGTTCGAATATTTCGAAGATGATACTAAAACCACAAGACGCTCAACTATAAATTCAACCGAATTAATATTTGTTTCGAGATATGCCCCCAGAGAGAAGGTTATAATAAGCAACAATACCAGAGTTGGGATTGAAAGCCAGGTGTCACCCATGTTTACCCTTGCGTATACATTGGGCATTAAGGGTTTACTTGGTGGTGATTTTAATTATCATAAACTTTCCTTAAAAGTTAGCCAAAAAGTAAAATTATTTGCTTTGGGAAGGTTCAGGTATGAAATTGAAGCATCAAAAGTTTTTAATCAATTACCTTACCCTATATTACAGGTGCTTCCTGGTAATGAAACCTTCATATACTCAAAAAAGTCATATAATACGATGAATTTTCTCGAGTTTGTTTCTGATCAGAATGTGAGCTTGAGGTTCTTTTATAATTTTGAAGGATCTATTCTTGGGAAAATACCACTCATCAAAAAACTTAAACTAAGAGCTGTTGCATCAACAAATATGGTTTATGGCTCATTGAGTATGGAAAACCGATTTTATGATCCTGAATCTAACCCACAGGGAATACTGCCTAAAACCACATTAGATGGCGTTCCACTTACAACATATAAGGTTTTTGAACAGGGAAAACCTTTTGTTGAAGTAAGTTATGGAATTGAGAATATATTTAAGATAATCAGAATCCAGGTATTTCACCGTCTTACATATCGTACCGATGATGCTCAACTTTGGGGAATTAAAGGCAGTCTGTTTTTCATGTTTTAACCTATTCAGTATTACTTTAACTCTGATTATATTGAAATACAATATGTTGGTGCAATTGAATTGAATGTAAATATAAAAATCCAATTATATTTTATTAACATCATTATAACTGCGACTTTGCAAGGAACTGAAAAAATGTGTGGTATCAATAAAAATATTCCTACTTTTACAGCCGGTTTTTAAAATGAAATATGAGATCAGAGGAAGATACTTTTTATTATGAGGGAGAGGTTCGTCATACAATTGCTAGATTTGAGAAAATGCAGAGGGAAAGAGCCAAAACCTATTTTGATGTAAATGAATTCGAAGATATTATCGATTATTATCTTACTACCAATAGGTTAAAGAAAGCCTCAGATGCTATAAAATTTGGTTTAAGCCAACACCCTGGGTCTATATCGATTCAGCATAAAGAGGCCCAATTACTAATTGATAAAGGACGCATCAAAGAATCATTGCAGATCCTTAAAAAGATATCCTCTGTTGAATTATCAAATTATGAGGTGTTTATTACTTTTGGAACAGCATTGAGCATTGCAGGTCTCACTCAAGAAGCCATCCATAAGTTCGACAAAGCACTTGCTTTAAATCCAGATGAGAAGGATGAGGTTGCCAGTTTAATAGGTTTTGCCTTACAGGATTTGGAAAAATATAGCGAGGCTGTAAAATACTTCCGGTTAGCTTATAAAATTAATCCTTACAGGCATTCATGTTTGAATGAACTCGCTTATTGCTATGAGAGATCTGGCCAGCTGGCAAAAGCAAAGGTAGCGTATAATAAATACCTTGAAAAAGAACCATTTTCAGTTATGGCGTGGTTCAATCTAAGTACAGTGTATACAAGAATGGAGAATTTTGAGGAAGCTTTATCAGCCATTGATTTTGCTTATGCTATTGATGACATGAACCCTTCGGTAATTTTTACCAGGGGAGATATTTTCGTTTCCCTTCAGAAATATCCGGAGGCTATTGAATCTTATAAGGAATTCCTTGAGGTAGAATATGATAATATTAAGGGTTTTATAGCTCTTGCTGATTGCTATGAAAATATGGGTGATCTCAAAAAAGCGGAACTTTTGTATGAGCAGGCAAAAAAAATAGATCCCGAAGCCCCTGAGATTTTATTTGGAATGGGAATGGTTCAGTTAAGGAAGAAGAACTATAAATTAAGCCGATCCTACTTCAAAAAAGCCATTGAAAAGGATAATGAAAATGCTGAGTTTTGGTATGCCCTCTCACTGGCATTTGAATTACAGGAAAATAAACTCGATGCAATTGATGCAATTAGAAAAGCACTGGAATATGATCCATTCGAACCCAATTATTGGATCTTTCTTGCAAGACTTTTGATTGAAACGGATGACATCCCTGAAGCAATTGAAACCTTAAACAGTTCCTTCTCTTTCCTGCCAAAGAATCCATCAATACACTACTGGTTGGGAATTTATAACTTATTAAACAATTATTCAAAAGAGGGACTTTATCATTTGGAACAGGGATTTTCCGTGGACTATGATTTGCATGAGAAAATTTTAAAAGATCACAAGTGGATATTGTCCTTGAAGAATGTTAAAATAATGATTGAGAAGTATATTCGCTAGTAAATTTTATGTTATTAAGCCTCGAAGTATTTAATGATTATCTCTCCATCTCAATTAGTGAAAGACAAAATTAGTTTGAATGAAAGAATACTTTAACCTGTTTTTAAAAGGACTTGGTGTAGGAGCAGCAAATGTTATCCCCGGGGTGTCGGGTGGAACTATAGCTTTGATAACAGGTATATTTGAAAAATTAATAAATTCACTAAAATCAATTGATATTAAGGCTGTTAAGCTTTTTTTCTCGGGCAGATTTAAAGAGTTTGCAAATTATATAAATCTTGATTTCCTTATTGCAGTGTTTGCAGGGGTATTTGTTAGCATTCTTACATTTGCTAAATTACTTGAATTTCTGTTTAAGGAATATCCGGTTTTCGTTTGGTCATTCTTCTTTGGCTTAATAGTCGCATCAGTTTATTTTGTTGGCAAAACAATAAAGAAATTGAATCTTTCAGTAGGATTTAGTTTTCTTTTTGGAACAGCTATTGCATTAACAATCTCTTTTTTGACCCCTGCTTCAGAGAATGATGGCATATACTACCTTTTTATTTGTGGTATAGTTGCTGTGTGCAGCATGATAATTCCTGGACTTTCTGGTTCATTTGTTCTTATTCTAATGGGGAATTATCAACTGGTATTTATTGAAGCAGTAAATAATTTTGATTTTAGGATTTTATTGCCTGTAGGACTTGGAGCTATATTTGGTTTAATTGCCTTTTCGCATTTATTGTCGTGGATTTTTAAGAGATTCAGGGAGCAAACTCTAGCACTTCTTACTGGTTTTATTCTGGGTTCTCTGGGTATGCTCTGGCCTTGGAAAAGAGAAATATTTCAGTTGAATGCTTCAGGTGGTTATGTTACCAAACCTGATGGTTCATTTGTCATTCAAGGCTATGAACGTTTTGTGCCAGAATCTTTAAATGGAGAGGTTGTAATTGCGGTTTTATTGATGATTTTTGGAATAGTTTCTATTTCATTGCTGGAATGGGTTGCTTCTAAAAAAAGCTCATAACCTATGAATAAAATATACGGGTTGATAGGATTTCCATTAACACATTCTTTCTCAGAAAAATATTTTAAAGAAAAGTTTCTGCATGAAGGAATTGTTAATACTGAATATCGCAATTTCCCGATTGAGAAAATTGGGGATCTGCCAAGCATCCTGAATGAAAATACTGAATTAAGAGGATTAAATGTAACGATCCCTTACAAAGAATCTGTTTTAACGTATCTCGATGAGATTGAAGAAAGTGCCAGAGAAATTGGTGCTGTAAATACCATAAAGATTGAACAAAGGGCTGACTCTAAACATCTGATAGGTTTTAATACAGATATTGATGGTTTTGAGTCCTCTTTGCTTGAGTTCTGGGATGACAGATTCAAAAAATCTCTTGTATTAGGCAGTGGTGGTGCATCAAAGGCAGTTAAATATGTTCTTCATAAAATGGGCGTAGAGACTACTACAGTTTCAAGACAAATAAAAGAAGATAACTGTATTACCTACACTAGCCTGAACAAGTCAATAATTCAAGATAATCTTTTAATAATTAATACTACACCAACCGGAATGTATCCTAATGCTGATACATTTCCAGATATTCCGTATAATTTTCTCTCAAAAAATCATTTTTTGTTTGATTTGGTTTATAATCCAGATGAAACTATTTTTTTAAAAAGAGGTAAAAGTATGGGAGCATTAACTTTGAATGGTTACCAAATGTTGGTAGGGCAGGCAGATAAGGCATGGTCTTTGTGGAATAGTTAATACGCAGGTTTACAATTTATTTTATTTGTAGGTCTGTTAATTTAAGATTATGTTTGTCAATTGTTCTGGTAGCTTACCTTTCCTAGGTTAGCAGGGAAGATATATTTCTATCAGAACATTTTTTATAAAACATGAGGAAGTTAGGATATATAGGAGGGTTGGCTGGATTAATAATTCTGGTATTCCTGATGGTTGGGATATTTTCAAAATCCATACTATTAGAACAAGACATTACTATAAACAGACCGGCAAAGAAGGTTTACTATGCCATGTTGAATCCTATGAAGATGAAGGAGTGGCTTGTGGGTTTTGAGAAGGTGGAAGCATTGGATGGATTCCTTCATGGACCTGGATCAAGATATCTTGTAACTTTCAACTACGGTGGGCATGAATTGAAGGTTCTTCAGGAGGTTACCGTATTTGAGTGGAAAAGAGAATTAGGCTTAAAAATGACTTTTCCTCACATTACAGTTAAAACAAGTATACTATTTGATCCCACTGATAAAGGTACATCACTAAATATTAAACACAAGATATCAGGGAACAATCTGTTTTGGAAGTCACTTACACCATTTTTAAAGCCATGGTTGAAGGATAACTTTGATCAGAATTTCATTAATTTAAAGGAGTTCCTTGAGGTACCTAGGCCTTCTAAGGGAAGACCATAACTCCAAAATATATTCCTGCAAATGAAAGTACTTAAGTACATTTTGGCCTCCTTAGGAATTGTTATTTTAGCATTTGTGTTATTCGGCTCATTTTCAGAGAACTCTGAATTAAAACATGAGTATCGGTTTAGTCAATCCCCTAAAGTTGTTTTTCTTACCGTTATTGACCCACGGAAAATGCACAGCTGGATCGATGGCCTTGAGAAGATTGAACCCGTAAACGGTTTTCTGAATGGGATAGGAGCTAAGTATTTAGTGACTGTAAACTATGATAACAATAAGTATACCCTCCTGGAGGAGTTGGTCACTTTTGAATTTTACAAAGAGCTTGGAATGATATTATTTCCTCCCCATATGGAAGTTCGAATAGATATGTCTTTTACTGAGGAAAATAAATCCACCAAAATTAATCTGAATACAGTTATAACTGGTGATAACGCATTTTGGAAATCTATGGTTTTTTTGAAGAAACCGGCTATTAATAATATCATTTTAAATGATCTAAAGAATCTTGAGCAAATTCTAAACAATGAAGCTCAAACCACTTCCCCTTAATTTTTTCACGAATTATAAATCTATTATCATTATGGCATACACATTGGAAATTGGATCAAAAGCACCTGATTTTAACCTTCCTGCTACAGATGGTAAAAATTACATGTTAGGTGATTTTAAAGAAAACGATTATCTGGTAATTTTTTTTACATGTAATCACTGCCCTTACGTTATTGGTTCGGATGAAGTTACCCGCCTTACAGTCAGAAAAATTTACTTCCAGGGGTGTACGATTTATTGCAATAAATTCAAACTCACCTACTACCTATCCCGTAGATGATTTCCCTCATATGGTTTCAAGAATGGAACAATATAATTTCCCATGGGTATATTTGCATGACACAACTCAGAATATAGCCAGAAACTATGGTGCATTAGTAACTCCTCATTTTTATATTTTTGATAAGGAACGTAAACTAGTTTATACCGGTAGAGCTACTGATAGCCCAAGGGATGCTTCCAGAATCTCAATAAATAATCTTGATTTAACTTTGCAGCAACTTTTGGATGGTAACGACATTTCAACTCCAATTACAAATCCTATTGGGTGTAATATAAAATGGGAAGGTAAAGATGCACACTGGATGCCACCTGAGGCAAGTGATCTTATCTGATATATTTCTCATCCTTTATCCCTCTATTTTCAGCAGTAAAAAAAGAATTCGCCAGGCTGCCGTAACAACCTGACGAACTCAGCAGCTCTACTCTTACCTGATATTGTAAACCCAATAATCACTCAGGCGAGAGAATTAAACACACAAAGCTTTTACTTTGCGCATTTTGAGAAAATTTAACTTGCACTCATTAGAGCTTTCTGCAATTTTAGGTTTAACCAATAAGGAATTGCTTTCTGTCTGCATGTTAAGAATTATTGATAATACAAAGCTTCAGCTTTTGACGAATTAAATATTAGAGGATACTAATCCATATATTCTTTAGATAAATATCTAGTTTTTAATTAATAGGCTGAAGAAGTCAATAATATGAATTTTCTAAAAAGGATATAGGCTTATCGCCATGGAGTAACTTGATTATTGTTCTTGGGAGTGCACTGACAATTAGTTAGGTTCTTTATTTTGAACATAAAAATGATGCGAATCATGGTTGGTGGGCATTCATAAACTATTGGTAAGCTCTTAGAATGAAGAGGTAGAAGGAAAAAAACTGCCGTAGCAGTTTTTTTCTTAACTAACCCTGAAATCCCATAATCTTGCTCTCAAATAAACAATGAGTTTACATTGAAAATTATCAAGCGAACATAAACTGAAATGTAAACAATTGCTTGTTTAAATAAAGACGTTTTTTTTCTAAAAAAGGTTGCGTAGTATTATTCCCCAGAATCTAGCTCATCACTGCGAAATCATCAGGATATTCAATATCGGTAAGTATCAAACCCTGCGCTGGAGCTGAAGGTCCTGCAGCTGAACGGTCAGCTTTTTTGATGATTTTATGCATTTCCATTGGATCAATTTTTCCTGATCCCACCAGCAACAGAGTACCAACAATAGCTCTCACCATATTGCGAAGAAAACGATTGGCTTTTATAGTAAAAACAATCTTGTCCCCATCTTCCTTCCAGTAGGCTTCAAAAATATCACAAAGATTGTTTCCTGTTTGTGTATGCAGTCTACTAAAGCTGGTAAAGTCTTTATATTCAAAAAGTATTTTTGAAGCTTCTTCCATTTGTGATATTTCCAGAGGACCAAAATAGGTGTATTCAGATTCTTGAGTAAATGGATCTTTATATTTTGAAATAAAGTACTTATAAGTTCTGGAAAGGGCACTAAAACGCGCATGTATATCAGCTTTCACCTTAAAAATTTGTTGAACTGAAATATCGTCAGGCAATATTCCATTAAGCTGATATGCCAGTTTTTGAGTTTTTTGAGATAGATCGATTGATGAATCAAAATGTGCATAAAAACATTTGGCATGAACACCTGTATCAGTTCTGCCTGCCCCAGTTATCTGGATCTCCTCATTTAGTATTTTTGATAATCCATCCGTAATTGTTTGCTGCACAGTAATGGCGTTTGGTTGGATTTGCCATCCATGATAATGTGTCCCTTTAAATGAGAGCTGTATGAAAAATCGATAAAGCAAAGCAAATTCTTTAGATTGTAAAATTATCAAAAAATAGCTAACATTTTATAAATTATAATTTTCCGTAATCTCTACTGGTTCTCAATCTTTGCTTTTAATAGAACATAAATAACCCTCATTTTGAAAAAGTCCATTTTTACTTATATTATTAACATTTTTTAACAGCAAACAATTAAAAAAAATCTGAAATTTGCAATCAAAATTATTATTGATTGAACATTGATACACTGCAATGTGTTATGTGCAATAATTTTTGCAGTTTTGTAAATTGTTTTAAAACCATGATAAATACTAATTAAATTATGACTAATCAGGTGGATATTAAAGAATTAAATGAGCGAATTGAAAAGGAAAGCTCATTTGTTGATATGGTGAATCTTGAGATGAATAAAGTAATTATTGGTCAGAAGCACCTTTTAGATAGTTTGCTAATTGGTTTGCTTTCAAATGGCCATATCTTACTTGAAGGATTACCAGGTCTTGCAAAAACATTGGCTATTAAGACCTTGGCTGATACAATTGATGCCAAATTCAGCAGGATTCAGTTTACACCTGACCTATTACCTGCAGACCTACTGGGTACCCTGGTATACAGCCAGAAGAAAGAAGAGTTTATCGTAAAAAAGGGACCAATCTTTGCGAACTTCATATTATCTGATGAAATAAATCGTTCACCTGCAAAAGTTCAGAGTGCTCTCCTTGAAGCAATGCAAGAACGTCAGGTAACCATAGGAACAGAAACCTACCCACTGCAAGAACCATTCTTGGTGCTTGCAACTCAGAACCCTATTGAACAGGAGGGAACATATCCGCTTCCTGAGGCCCAGATAGATAGGTTTATGCTTAAAGTGGTAATTGACTATCCAACAAAAGAGGAGGAAAAGTTGATAATACGCGAGAATCTGGCGATGACATTTCCATCTCCCAATCGAATTTTAGACCCAAAAGATATTATCAAAGCCAGGAATACCGTACGTGAGGTTTATATGGATGAGAAAATCGAGAGATACATTTTGGATATTGTCTTTTCTACAAGGAATCCTGAAGAATATGGACTGGAGAAATTTAAGAACCTTATTTCATATGGCGGTTCTCCACGTGCCAGCATAAATCTTGCTTTGGCTTCTAAAGCTTTTGCGTTCATCAAACGAAGAGGTTACGTTGTTCCAGAGGACGTTCGACAAGTTTGTAGAGACGTTATGCGGCATCGAATTGGCCTTACCTATGAAGCAGAAGCAGAGAATATTACATCAGAAGAAATAATTTCCGAAATACTGGATACAATTGATGTCCCATAAACTGGAACGCTTTTTGAATAAAGTATAGGCATGAACAGGATATCTATCATAGCATTTCTTTTAACATTTTGCATTCCTTGTATGGTTATTGGGCAGGATGTGATTGGT
The DNA here is from genome assembly GCA_963750735.1 of uncultured Bacteroidales bacterium. Lineage (GTDB taxonomy): Bacteria > Bacteroidota > Bacteroidia > Bacteroidales > VadinHA17 > JANTGF01. Next base: position 673,851 of record CAVVRY010000019.1, read on the forward strand.
ATGCGTTCAGATTCGATCCAAGCTATTATGAGTGAGAACTATCCTGAATTTAGCCTGAATACTACAAATGTTAATAAATCATATAACTACTTAAAATACGAAGACTATCTGGGAACCCAAACAATTTTAATGTTCTTGTCAGACAGTAATACATGTCGATATGTAAAGAAAATGTATAGCTATAATCTTCTTGATAAGGTTGTTAACCAGCTGGATAGAGATTATCTACGAATAAATGACACATTGTGGATGTTTAATGATGGTGATGGGCAATTGACTAAACACCTGGAAAAACAGGATTGGTACTTTACGGTGGTTACAAAAAAACAAATAGATAATTGAGTTAAAAGATTTTGTAGAGTTTAAGAAGAGACATGGAAACTACTGAATTGCTAAAGAAAGTCAGAACTATTGAAATTAAGACCAGGGGGCTCTCCAGGAATATCTTTGCTGGTGAATACCACAGTGCTTTTAAGGGTAGGGGAATGGCATTTAGTGAGGTAAGAGAGTATCAATATGGTGATGATATTAGGAACATTGACTGGAATGTAACAGCCAGGTATAGTCATCCATATATTAAAGTTTTTGAGGAGGAGCGGGAATTAACGGTTATGTTGCTGGTTGATGTAAGTGGTTCCAGTGTATTTGGATCCCGGAACATGCTTAAGAAAAATATGATTACTGAAATATCCGCTGTTCTTGCTTTTTCTGCTATACATAATAGTGATAAAATAGGAGTTATCTTTTTTAGTAATAAGGTGGAGAAATTTATTCCACCTAAAAAGGGGAAGAAACACATATTACATATTATCAGGGAGCTAATAAATTTTGAACCTGAAAGCGCTGAAACTGATTTGACAGAACCACTCCGTTATCTGACAAATGCAATAAAAAAGCGGTGCACAACCTTTATCCTGTCTGATTTTATTTGTTCAGATTTCGAGGACGCGCTTAAAATAGCCAATAATAAACATGATGTGGTTGCTTTAAAGATTTATGATCAGCGAGAAACAAAGCTTCCACCTGTTGGATTTATTCGATTTAAAGACGCAGAATCAGGGAAGGAGATGTGGGTGGATACATCGGTGAAATCAGCACGTAGAAATTATAGTAATTGGTGGATTAAGCAGGACAAATACATAAATGAGCTTTTTAAGAAAAGCGGTGTGGATACTGTTTCTATAAGTACAGAAGAGGATTATGTAAAACCCATTGTAAAGTTATTTAAGAGCAGGTAAACTTTTAAAACCATTTTGTATTTGATGATCTCTAGAATATTAAAATATTATCTCTCTTTTGCAACTATCATAGCACTATCAACTTTTCAGGTTTCACTTGCTCAGGAGGTACAGGTCAGATCAGCACTCGAGAGTGATACCATCCTTATTGGCGATCAGATTTTGTATAGAATTGATGTTGCACAACCTCTAAATATTAATGTTTCATTTCCAAGTTTTACAGATACAATTACTGGTCATATTGAGATCATTAGTACAATTGAAAGGGATACCACTGTTATTCAGGATGACTACATTCAAGTACGGCAAGACTATTTGATAACATCCTTTGATAGTGGGTATCATGAGATCCCATCACAAAAATTAAATATCCTCGAAGAAGGTAATAAGATCGACATTTTCACTGATCCAGCTTATCTTAGGGTTCTTACGATGCCATTGGATACCACACAGGCTATTTTCGATATTAAATTGCCTTATGGAGAGCCCATTACTCTGGCAGAAGTTTTGCCATATATATTGGCATTTCTATTGCTTGCAACTGGAATATTCTTCTTGATCAGATTTATAAGAAATCTTCGAAACAAGAGGAAAGGAATAGTTAAGAAAAAGCCTGATGAACCTCCTCATATTTTAGCGCTCAGAGAATTGGATAGGTTAAAGGCAGATAAATTGTGGCAAAACAACAAATTAAAAGACTATTATACCAGGCTTACTGATATATTGCGGTCATATTTGGAGGGTAGATTTGATGTACATGCCATGGAGCATACTAGTGAGGAAATTCTGGAGGAGTTAAAACAATCAGGTTTTAACGATAATCGTTTGTTTAAAAAATTGAAGGATACTCTTTTATTGTCTGACCTTGTGAAGTTTGCAAAATTAAAACCACTCCCACAGGATAATGAAACTTGTATTCTGGATGCATATATTTTTATTAATGAGACCAAGCCAGTTGAAATGCTTGAAGTAGAAAAAGATACAGAAGAAAGTTCTGATGATGAAACAAGTAAGGAAAAATCAATAAAGATTGAAAACAAGGAACTAAAATGAAAGATCTGGTATTTCAATCGCCGAAATTATTGTACTTGCTGCTTTTATTGCTGCCAGTATTGGTATGGTATATCTTTAAGGAAAGGGAATCTAAGCCAAGTCTTCAGTTTTCAAGCCTGGCAGGATTTCAGCAGGGAGGTAAATCTTTAAGGTTATTTCTTCGGCATATTCTTTTCGCCTTAAGAATGCTTGCTATAGCACTCATTATTGTTGTCCTGGCAAGACCTCAATCAACAAAACACTGGCGAAATGTTACAACGGAAGGTATTGACATTATAATTGCACTGGATATATCGAGTAGTATGCTAGCTCGCGATTTTCAACCCGATCGGCTAGATGCCTCAAAAAATGTAGCTATAGAGTTTATTTCAGGGAGACCAGATGATCGGATTGGACTTGTAGTATTTAGCGGGGAGAGTTTTACCCAATGTCCTCTTACCAGTGATCATGCAGTGCTGATAAACATGTTTAGGGATATTAAGAGCGGTATGATTGAAGATGGAACCGCAATTGGAAACGGACTTGCAACTTCAGTAAGTCGATTGAAGGACAGTAAGGCAATCAGTAAAGTAATAATCTTACTAACCGACGGAGTTAATAACAAAGGAGAAATAGCGCCCCTCACAGCAGCAGAAATAGCAAAAACCTTTGGCATCAGAGTATACACAGTAGGAGTGGGGACTATTGGTATGGCTCCATATCCGGTAAATACACCTATGGGAGTCCAATTTCGGAATATGGAGGTGAAAATTGATGAAGAGGTCCTCCAGCAGGTCGCTGAAGCGACAGATGGAAGATATTTCAGGGCCACAAATAATAAGAAATTGAAAGAAATATATGAGCAGATTGATCAGCTTGAAAAATCTAAGATAGACGTTAAAGAAATAAGTAAAAGAGAAGAGGAATATTTAATGTTTGGGCTATTTGCTCTGATTTTTTTACTGTGCGAAAGTTTGTTGAGAACCACAGTTTTCAGGTCTTTGCCTTAGCTAAAATAAATTTTGATAAATGTTTATTACATATAGAATAAGATAGTACTTATGTTTAGGTTTGCAAATCCAGAATATTTGTATCTCTTAATATTGATACCATTCCTGCTGTTGATTTTTAGAATCGGCAGAGGTCTAACCAGGCGGCGATTAAAGCAGTTTGGTGACCCCGATATTCTGAAGGATTTAATGCCAGATTTATCTTATTCAAGACCTGTTGTCAAATTTCTTTTTTTAATGACTGCTCTAATATTTTTAATCCTGGCTGTTGCTCGCCCTCAATTTGGAACAAAACTGCAGGAGGTGAAACGAAAAGGGATTGAAATTATAATTGCTCTAGATGTATCAAATTCAATGTTGGCTCAGGATATTCAACCAAATAGGCTGGAAAAGGCAAAACAGTCTATTTCAAAATTAGTAGAGCGATTGGTAAATGACCGTATTGGATTAATTGTTTTTGCCGGACAAGCCTATACTCAGATACCCATTACAAATGACTATGCCTCTGCTAAGATGTTCCTATCATCAATATCTACTGGAATTGTTCCTGTTCAGGGTACAGCTATAGGGTCAGCTATTAATTTGGCTATGAGTTCATTTACACCACAGGAGGATATGAGCAGGGTTTTGATTATCATTACCGATGGTGAAAATCATGAGGATGATGCTGTTGCGTTGGCCAGGGAGGCTGCTGAAAAAGGAATAAAAACATATACCATTGGTGTTGGGCTGGCAAAAGGTTCCCCCGTTCCTATGTCTGGAGGATCAGGACAACAGGATTTCCTGAAGGACAAAGATGGAAATATTGTAATAAGTAAACTTAATGAACAAATGCTTGAGCAGATAGCAACTGAAGGAGGAGGCAAGTATATCAGAGCAAACAATACACGTCTTGGACTGAACGCTTTGTTTGAAGATATTAATCAGCTGGAAAAGAAGGAGATTGAAGCAAAGGTATACTCTGAATATCAGGATATGTTTCAATACCCTGCAGCTCTTGCTTTATTATTAATAATTATTGAATTTTTGATACTGGATAGAAAAAACAGACGTTTGAAACATATTCGTTTGTTTAAAGTGGAAAATAACTAGAAAGATGAAATACAGAAACATACTATTTGTTGGTTTATTTTTGATTTTTGGAGTGAGTCTTTTTGGACAAAACGACAAAAAGTATATCCGTGAAGGGAATAAGGAGTTCGCCAATGAAAATTTTGAAAAATCTGAATTATCTTACCGTAAAGCTGTTGAATTAGCCAAAGCTCCTTTTAAAGCTTCTTTTAATGTTGGAGATGCCCTATATAAGCAGGAAAAATATGATGAAGCTGCCAAACAATTTGAGCATTTGTCAGAAAGTGATATAGAAAAAGCTGCTAAAGGTGCTATGTACCATAACCTTGGGAATTCTATGCTTCAATCAAATAAACTCGAAGAAAGTATTGAAGCATATAAAGATGCCTTACGAAACAATCCTAATGATCTGGAAACAAAATATAATCTGGCTTTTGCACAGGACAAGCTGAAAGAGCAACAACAAGAGCAGCAGCAACAAAATAAAGATAACAAGGACCAGGATAAGAAAAGACAAAAAGACAAAGACAAAGATCAGGAGAATAAAGATAATCAAGACCAACAAAACAAGGACCAGGAAAACAAAGATAATAAAGAAATAAAGACAAGCAGGATCAGAATCAAGACCAGAATAAGAACAATCAGGATAAACAGCAACAACAACAGCAGCCAAATCAAATTTCTAAAGAAGATGCCGCTCGGATATTGCAGGCTCTTCAAAACCAGGAAAAGGAGATTCAGGATAAAGTTAAGAAGGCAAAAGCTGTTAAAGCAAAAGTTAAAACAACAACCAACTGGTAGTTTGAAGTTTTAGAAAAGGAATGAGAAAAACACTCTTTTTTATATTAACAATTTTATTTCCGGTCATTCTAAATGGGCAGGATACTCAATTTACAGCTTCCGCACCAAAGGTGGTTTCTATTGGGGAGCAATTTCGACTTACCTACACTTTAAATAATAAAGGCGAACAATTTCTACAGCCAGATCTTTCGTCCTTCCAGGTGCTAATGGGGCCCAGTACTTCATATAACCAGAGTACATCAATAATAAATGGAAAACTTGAAAGGTCTGTTTCATATACATATACCTATATTCTTCAGGCGACTCAGGAAGGAAAATTTCAGATCCCTTCAGCTACAGTAAAAATTGGGAAAAAGAGTTTTCAGTCAAATGAAATAAGTATTGAGGTTGTAAAAGGAAGTCAGGGATCTGGTTCTCAGTCATCTGAGGGGCAAACGTCTGGAGATCAGCCTGGAATTAGCAGTGAAGATTTATTTGTTCGATTGCTGGTAGATAAACGTGAAATATTTCAGGGAGATCATATTACTGCAACAATTAAGATATATTCAAGGGTAAACTTGTCAGGTTTTGAAGATGTGAAATTTCCTACGTTTGACGGATTCCTTAAAGAAGATATTGAGACTCCGCCACTGCAATCTTTGGAAAGAGAAAATATTGACGGGCAGATTTATGGAACAGGGGTGATTTCGAAAGTAGTTCTTTACCCACAAATGAATGGTGATCTGATTATCAATCCTGTTGAAATTGAATGCTTAGTTCAGCAGCAGGCTTCTCGACAATCAAGGAGTTTTTTCGATGACTTCTTTGATTCATACCAAACAGTTCGTAAACCAATTAAAAGCTCCCCGGTTAAAATAAAAGTGAAGCCACTGCCAGTTGGTGCTCCTGCTGGATTCAATGGAGCTGTTGGCAACTTTAAAATTAGTGCTTCAATAGATAAGGAAGAGGTAAATGTTAATGAGGCAGTAACTTTGAAATTTGTTATTTCGGGTAATGGTAATCTAAAGCTTATAAGTCCTCCTAAGATCGATTATCCACTTGATTTTGAAACATATGATCCTAAATCAAGTTCAAATTTAAAGACTTCCGTTTCCGGGACATCTGGTACCAGGACCTTTGAATACCTTATGATACCCCGGTTTGCAGGTGAATATAGGATATCACCTGTTGAATTTCAGTATTTTGATCCATCCTCTGGGCAATACAAATCTTTGCGCAGTGGGAATTTCGTTTTAAAAGTAAATAAAAGCGAGAATGACGAATCGACGACAGTAGTAGCATCACCAACCAAGGAAGATATCCGGTTTATTGGGAAAGATATACGATTTATTCACACAGGGGCAGTAAAGCTTACTCAAATAGGGCAAACTATCTGGGGATCGTTGTGGTATTTTGCCATTTTTATATTTTCAGCACTAATATTCCTTGTGGTTTATTTCTTTAGGCGGAAAAAAATAAAAGAGCAGTCAAACATTGAACTTTTAAAGAACAGGAAGGCCAATAAATTTGCAAGAAAAAGATTAAAATTGGCAGAAGGTCAAATGAAATCTGGTCAGGAGGAAAAATTCTATGAAGCGGTTCTTAAAGCTCTTTGGGGGTATTTGAGTGATAAACTTGGGATACCTGTTTCATCGCTTTCACGAGAAAATGTATCAGTGAAACTAAGGGAAAGAGGAACCAAAGTCGAAACTATTGAAGCTTTTGTAAAACTCCTTGATCAATGTGAATATGCGCAGTATGCTCCCAGTGCAGTTTCAGGGGGCATGGATGATGTATACAATCAGGCAGTAAAAATGATAACAAAACTGGAACAAGAAATAAAGTAAAAAATGATAAGAAGTTTGGTAATATTGTTCGCGTTCTTCTTCACTCATTTTATTTCCCTGGGACAAAATATTGAAGATTCTATTAAATTGGGAAATAAATATTATACCGAGGATAGATTTGAAGATGCAATAAACACCTATGAAAATATTGTTTCTCTGGGTTACGAAGCACCAGAATTATATTTCAACCTTGGCAATGCATATTTTAAATCTCACAAAATTACCTATGCAATTCTCAATTATGAAAGAGCTAAATTGCTTGATCCAAGGAATGAAGATATAAATTACAACCTTGAAATTGCCAGTAGTTTTGTGGTAGACAAAATGGAAACAGTGCCTGATTTCTTTATTCTGCAATGGCACAAATCACTTGTAAATATGTTCTCAGGTGATACGTGGGCCATTATAAGCATTGTTTCATTCATATTACTATTATTATTCCTTTTAGTATATTTATATACAAGAACTTATGGAATTAAGAAACTTTCTTTCTGGATTAACGTATTACTATTGTACCTGACGGTATCATCGTTTGTGTTTTCAATGAACCATAGGAAAGGAGTTTTGCATCCTGGCACAGCCCTGATTTTAACTCCTTCTATAACAGTTGAAAGCTCGCCCGATGAAAGTGGAACTGATCTGTTTCTTATTCATGAGGGGACAAAAGTTAATGTCAAGGAAAGTGTTGGGGAATGGACAAGGATCAAATTAAGTGATGGAAAAGAGGGCTGGGTACCGACCAGTTCAATAGTTGAAATATGAAGTATTCTGTCATGAAATATAGTTCAGTGGCAGCTTTGGCTGCCTTTTTTTTGCTCGTTTCAGTATCATCGTGTAAAAGTGAATTAGGACCGACAGATCTCAGAATAACAAATATGAGTGAATTTACGTACACTGATGTTGAAGTGAATACTTCTGAAGGGATACAAAATTATGGTGTTGTTTTGCCTGGGCAAAGTACAGTATATATGAGGTTTGATAGAGCTTATCGCCAGGCACAGATTGAACTATTTATTGATAATGAAAAATATGTATTTATTCCTGTTGCCTATACCTATGAAGTGCCTTTGGGTCAGGGGAAATTTACCTATAAATTATCTGCTGATACAGTAAAAAAAGAACTGTCAATTCATGTAGAAGCCGATGCCCCGTTATAGTAGTTTATTAAAAGTGGTATGAAAAAATAGCAGGAGAATAGAATATGTTGTAACCATTTTTATAGGGTTTAATGGTTATGCTGGCCGGGAAATTTAATTTTCCGGCCTTTTTTATACTTTTGAGGATAAACTTTTAAATTCTCCTGCCATGAATAAAACTATTTTAATCATTATTTTATTGCCTTTGTACATGCTTACTTTTGCACAAACGCAAGATACCCCTAAGCCCATTGCACCCTACAGCCCATTTATTAAAGCTGGAAACACCCTTTATCTTGCCGGACAAATCCCCATTGATTCTGAAACCGGGGAACTTGTTAGGGATGATATTCAAAAAGCAACCAGGGTAGTAATGCAAAATATTGGCAAAATTTTGAAAAAAAATGGAATGGATTATTCAAACCTGGTTAAATGTACTATTTATCTTAAAGATCTGAATAACTATAGCCTTATGAATGAGACATATGCCAGTTTTTTTGATGGTAAATTTCCTGCTCGTGTAGCGGTAGAAGTAGCCCGTTTGCCTCTTGACGCAGATATTGAAATATCCTCAATTGCAGTAGAATAGACCATTGCAGAGGTGTATGAATTTTGTATAAACTATGAATTCCTTTCTTCTTGCATTACTAGCCTTAATCGGGTATTTGATTGCATACCAGACCTATGGTAAGTTTCTTGCCAGAAAGATCTTTAAACTTTCTGATGAGAACCAGATGCCTTCGCATGAATTAAATGATGGTGTGGATTATGTCCCAACCAAGAAGCACATAATTTTTGGCCATCATTTTACTACCATTGCTGGATTAGGCCCTATTGTAGGACCAGCCATTGGGATTATCTGGGGTTGGTTGCCGGCATTTATCTGGGTGTTTTTTGGTTCCATCCTGATGGGAGCCATGCATGATTTTACGACCCTGGTTATTTCTGCTAGAAATAAAGGTAAGACAATGGGTGAATTAACAGGTGATATAATCAGCCCATCCACCAGGTATGCATTTCAGTTCATTATGCAGTTCTTGCTTTTCATTGTTATTTCAGTTTTTTCAATGATTGTGGGCCTTTTGTTTGAGCTATATCCTGAGGCAGTTTTCCCTGTATGGATGCAAATCCCAATTGCAATTTGGCTCGGCATTCAGATCCAGAAAGGAAAGAATGACCTGATATATTCGATAATTGCTGTAATTTTAATGTACGTGACAGTTGTCATTGGAACTTACCTACCAATACATATTCCGCCTTTGTTTGGATCCTCAGTTACTTCATGGGTACTTATATTGCTGGTTTATGTCTTTTTCGCATCCACCATCCCGGTGCAAAAACTACTACAACCGCGAGATTATATTAATTCACACCAGCTATTGGTGGCCATGAGCCTTTTATTTGTTGGCCTGGCAGTAGCGCATCCGGTTATCACTGCACCTGCAATTAATCCGGCGGCAACAGCTCCCGGTAGCGATATTCCCAATTTGGCTCCCTTACTATTTATAACAATAGCCTGCGGCGCTATTTCAGGATTTCATTCATTGGCCAGCTCTGGAACCACTGTAAAACAGATAGATAAAGAAACAGATACTCTTTTCATAGGGTACGGTGGTATGTTATTGGAAAGTCTGCTTGCAGTATTGGTATTGATGGCTGTCGCCGGTGGACTTGGAATGGATAATCCAGATGCGTTTAGTGAGCATTACTCATCCTGGGCATCAGCATCAGGTCTTAATGCTAAATTAGAAGCATTTGTTACAGGATCAGCTAATTTATTTAGTTCACTTGGTATTTCACCTTTAGTGGGTAAATCAATTATAGCTGTTTTTATTGTTAGTTTTGCCAATACTACTCTTGATTCTGCAGCCAGGATTCAACGTTTATCGCTTCAGGAGATATTCACAAATAAGGCAGGTGTAACTGCCAAACCTTTTAATAATCGTTACGTAGCTACTTTTTTTGTTGTTTTGGCTGCCGGATTACTTGCCTTTTCAAAGCCTGCAGCTGAAGGGGCACTGGCCCTATGGCCTTTATTCGGTTCATTGAATCAACTTCTCGCTGCCCTCGCTTTGGCGATTGTCACTGTTTATCTTATCCAGAAGAAAAAAAATGTTCTTTTTGCTTTTATTCCGATGGTATTCGTATTGTTGATGACAGTTTGGGCGATGATAAATAACCTTATGGTATTTGTAAAGGACAAGGACATAGTTCTTGTCCTTTTATCAATAATAGTTTTATGCTTAAGCTTTTGGTTACTTGTAAGTACCATCTTTTCATTATTCAGGTTGAAAAAGGAAAAAAGTAATCTTTAGTTTTATTTTATTTATGAAAAAATATGAAAGCAATTCAGTTAGTAAAATATGGGGATTCTTTTGAGGCATTTAAAATTGCGGAGGTTGATAAACCAGTAATTGGTTCTTCAGAGGTGTTGATTAAGACGAAAACCTTTGGTTTAAACTTTGCTGATGTAATGGCCCGAAGAGGATTATATAAAGCAGCTCCACCATTACCTGCAGTGCTGGGTTATGAGGTAGTAGGTGAAATCTCTGAATTGGGGCAGGATGTTAAAGATTTTAAAATTGGACAGAAAGTCGTTGCTTTTACTCGTTTTGGTGGCTATGCTGAATTTGCTAAGACCGATAGACGGGCGATTGCAGTTATCCCTGAAGAAATGGATAATGGGAAAGCCACAGCATTATCTACCCAATATTGTACTGCATATTATGCTGCATATGATATGGCTAATATACAGGAGGGAGAATTGGTTTTAATTCATGCTGCTGCAGGAGGTGTGGGCATTGCCTTAATACAACTGGCAAAGAAAAGAGCTTGTAGAATAATCGGTACTGCCGGATCAGATGAAAAACTGGCTTTTTTGAAAGAATTGGGTGTAGATTACACTATAAATTACAGGGAAAAGGATTTTTCAACTGAAATCCCAGAAATTTTAGGAAATGAAAGACCTGATGTAATTTTTGATCCGGTAGGAGGGAAATCGTTTAAAATGGGTAAGAAACTTCTTAATATCGGAGGTAGAATTGTTGGATATGGTGCCTCTGATCAGCTAAACCGGAGAAATAATTTCATTACCGGAATAAAATTGATGTTAAATTTCGGCTTTCTTCACCCGGTTAACTTAATAATCAATTCTTCAGGTGTACTGGGAGTTAACATGCTAAAAATTGCTGATTATAGACCTGAGATATTGCAGCGAACATTAAAGAATGTGGTCGATTTAGCCGTAAAAAAAGAGATTCAACCTTTTGTTGGTAAAGAGTTTGATGCAACTGAAATCTCCCGGGCACATGATTTTTTTGAAAGCAGGAAATCTATTGGGAAGATAGTACTGCATTGGTAAATTAGTTTAAACTCTCAGAATTACATGTATGAATTACTTCATATATTTTTCCTTGTATTTCATTCATTTCTAATACTTTTTAACTTATTTGGATGGGTTTGGAAACCATTGCGAAAAGCAAACCTTGTAACTCTTTTATTAACTGGTCTGAGTTGGTTTTTGTTGGGCATTTTTTATGGGATTGGCTATTGTCCTTTAACCGACTGGCACTACCAGATTTTATATGAATTAGGCAAAATAAATTTGCCAAACTCCTATATTCAGTACCTTCTGGAAACTTTCTTTTCAGTTTCTGTTTCCCAAAATATTACGGACACATGGACTATGATATTATTTTTTGTTGCCCTTGTATGCTCGATTTATGTGAATTTTTTTTATAAATTATTGAATCGAACAAAAAATAACTATTTAGAATGATTCTATTTAAATTAAATACCGTATATTTGGATAATATTTAGAAAAAATAAAGAATCAAATAAAATTTATGATATGAAAACTTTTTTTGCTTTAGTTGTTTTGACATTAATTTCAATTGGTATGAGTGCACAAACATCATTTTACGATTTCAAAGTTGAAACCCTCGAAGGGGAAACCTTTGATCTATCTTCCTTAAAAGGGAAAAAGGTACTTGTTGTAAATACTGCGTCCAAATGTGGTTATACACCTCAATACGAAGATCTTGAGAAATTATATGATGAATTTGGTGGCGATAACTTTGTTGTAATAGGATTTCCAGCTAACAACTTTATGAGTCAGGAGCCTGGTACTAACGAAGAAATAAGAGAATTTTGCACTAAAAATTATGGTGTAACTTTTCCAATGATGGCAAAAATTTCTGTAAAGGGAGATGATATGCATCCATTATATAAATGGCTGACTACAAAAGATTTAAATGGCGTAATGGATACAAAAGTCAAATGGAACTTCCAGAAATACCTGGTAGATGAAGAAGGAAATCTTGTTGATGTTGCCTACTCAAAGGAGAAACCCATGTCAGAGAAGATTGTATCCTGGGTTGAATCCGACTAAATACAGGCTATTTCTTAATGACTTTCATATTTGCAGGTAATTGAATGGAGATTTCCATTAGGCCTGCAAATTTTTCATCTTTATACCAGGGAACTTCGTGAATAATTTTTTTCTTTCCATTCTTTTCAACTGAATAGGTATGCCCGGTCTGTTCATCTAACATCTTTTTAAGCTGCGATTTTGAAGGTTCAGGGTGGCAGTCAAGTAGATTGGTGCCAATTAGGTTTGATCCACCATCCTTACTAAAGCTTTCAATTGAAGCAGGATTCATATAGAGGATTATTCCCTCATTATCACAAATTGTGAGAGGCATTGGTAATTTATCAGCCCAATTCATATTAAATATTTTTTGTGTTTAGTTCTGTCCAGGCTGCTTTAATACTCCAGCCAATTCCCTGTCCTTTCCATTCTTCAGCTCCAGGAATGCTTTCAGTTTTTAATAACTCTTCCTGTGACTTACCGGCTTTCATATTCTTTTCTACATAAACCAGTAATTTAGACAGGTAGTTCTCCATAGCTTTTAAATCCTCTGCATCACCAGTAATAGCATCAGGATCAAGCGAATGACCAAAAATAAATATTGTTTCCTTGTCAAATTTGGCTCTGACTTTCTCTAAAGTTAAAATCCAGTTATTAATGTCAGATCCAGCAGCCGTGTCAATATATGGAAATCTCCTGTTGAATATTAAATCGCCCATATGGGCAATATTTGCATTTTCAAAATGTATCACTGAGTCTCCGCTGGTATGGGCCGGACCGAAGTTATATGCCTTAATACTTTCATCGCCGACTTTATCAGACCAGTCATTTTTAAATGTAGTATCAGGATATAATTGATTTTCTTCATTGCCATTATTTTTGGCAGTGAGCATCTGAAACTTTTTAGAATTTTCGTGTGCAACAATTTTTTTAGCGAATCCTTTAAAGGCGATGTTCCCGGCAGTATGATCGCCATGATGATGGGTATTCATCAATAGATCAGTAGCTTTATCAGATTGTTGCTTAATTTCTTCAATTAAATGATTGGCTTGATCAGGAAACTGAGTATCGATAATTACAATGCCATCCTTTGAAATCATCCATCCGATTGTGCCACCACGTTCAGTAAAAACTCCTACATTGTTGCGCAAAACTTTCATTTTCCAAGCCTGATCCTGATTAAAAAGTGCTGCAAATGCAATTCTTCCTGGCAAAAATCCAATACTGCTCAATAGCCCTACAGATTTTAAAAACACTCTTCTATTTGCTTTCATAATTGTTAATTTATTTAAAACCAATAACCAAGCTGAACATTCCCTAGCAATCCTTTTCGTTCACCAGATCTCATTACTGATACTTTTATTGGTCCAATAGGTGTTTGGATGCCATAGGTCAAACCAAATCCTGAAATCAAACCTTCTGGTTTGAAAATATCATTGAAATCATCACTCTGATAGCCAGCATTGCACATAAAAATGAAATACATATTTTTATAAAATTGGAACTGCAAATCCAGTCTGGCAAACATTACATTGTCATTTCCGGTCTCGAAATATTTATATCCTGCAAAAGGCATATGTCCGAATTTCCCCATTTCTGTAAGACCTCCAAGCGGAAAAGAATATTGAAATGGTATTGAATCTCCAATTGAAATACCACCATAGATGGATGGAATAAGCGTAAACTTTTCACTTAATCTCTGAGCAAACCGATATCTAAACTTGAATCTTGTTATAGGCTCAAGATCAACATTTGATACAAATTTTGCCGAAATATAAGCCTGTTGACCTCTCTTAGGAAAATATGGCTGGTCGTAGGTATCAGAGTAAAGGCTTCCAAATAATCCCCAGAAATTATCTGTAATATTGCCAAATTCAATCAATGAAACATTGGGTTTCAGTATACCATGAGTCCATTCCCCTCCAAGCCGAAAAGTTAGAAAACTTGAAAAATTTGATTGTATAAAAAGATTGGCATTTGTTATTGAATAATTCGCCGAAAGAACTTTTTGCCGGGTAGAATCGGAATAGCCATAAATAGTTTCCCATGAACTTGAAACCTCAAATCCGGGTGCGGGAACAGGGCCCTTATCTATAAAATACTGCAAATTGATACTAGGGCTTCTTCCAAGACCTAATGTGATTGACAATTTTGTATCGTTAATCAACCAGTTGTAAAAGGTAGAGTTAAGGAACAATGTTGCCTTGTAATCATTATCATAATAAAAACCAAAGCGCAAGAGTCCACCAATTTTTTCCTTAAAATGAATTATTAACCTGCTTCCATCCTCTTCTTTTATTAATTCTGAGGTAACCTTATTGTAATAACCAGAAGAATAAATCCCTTCAATCGCATCCTGAATTTCTTTGGGGGTAACCCACTCAAGAACAGAGAAAGGGACATCTGCAGTTGCAAATTCTTCAGAACGGTTTTCCAGGCCTTCAATTTGAATTGCTTTTATAAATATCGAATCAACCTTGGGCTGAGGTTTTCTAATGAAATTAGTATTGGATAAATTATTCAATGAATCAGCCAGGGATTGTAATTCAGAATAAACTGCACGACCAGCACTTTCCCCATAACTGATCAGTGAATCGCCATCTGAAAAACTTGAAGTTCCTAAACCTTTCAAATCCGGATTAATATAAATATCTACTGATTTCTTATTTTCCTCCATCATCTTCGCAGAGTACAAAAATATTATATCACCCAGAGTGGTAATCAAATTGGATTCCTTTTTCTCCTGTGATCCATGTCCTACATCAACCCCAATTATGATATCGGCCCCCATTTTCCGTACTTCACCAACAGGGAAATTATCGATTATCCCTCCATCAACATATTTACGTCCATCGATTTCCATTGGTACAAAAACAGATGGGATGGACATACTAGCTCTCATTGCATTAGGAAGGTTTCCTTCTTTAAAGACTACTTTATCTTCAGCCTCAATATCAACCGCAACACATAGAAAAGGTATCGGCAATTGGTTAAAATCAGTGATGTTATAAACAGGAGTACACAGCTTTGTGAATTCACTTTCAATATGTTGTCCTCTTATAATTCCTTCCGGCAACTTTATTCCTTTTTTGCTAAAGGGAAAAGACAATAAAAATCGGTCATTATCATATTTTTCAGTTATAGAAAGCTCCCTGCGCGTAATTCCATCTGAAAGCAGGTAATCCCAATTAATTGTATGAATAATGCTGTCAATTTGATTGGCCGAGTATCCTGCAGCATAAAAACCACCAACAATGCTACCCATGCTGGTCCCTCCAATATAATCTATTGGCATTCCAACTTCTTCCAATACTTTTAGAACACCCACATGAGCCATTCCCTTTGCACCTCCCCCTGAGAGCACAAGGCCTACCTTAGGTCTCTGCTTTTCTAATTCCTGGGCATAGGATTCAGAAAAAGAAATTGAGAGTATGAATAAAACTAAGCATTTATAAATCGAAAAATGAAGATTCATCTCAAGTTAAGAATGTGAACAATAATGAAAATTTTTTATGCAGGATCAAGATTTTCAGCACCTGGGAGTTTTCCTACTAATTTTGAAGGATCATGAATTAGAACTGGTATATGTTGTGGACAAATCCAAAATGGAATTTTTTGGTAATCAAATTGAACCAATGGAATCTCCATTTCACTCTTTTGACAAACTAAACAAGCTTTTTCGATAGAATCAGACATAGAACTAAATTTAATATTATTAAGAAAATTTTATTTTGGAGTAAATATATAAATTTAAAAATTATCCTTGATTTTTGAAAAGTTGAATTACAGTATACTAATTGGAGAAGAAGTTTTATTATGTATTTTTATACCACTTGATTTTATTCCATGAATAATTGTATATCCATTTTATGAAAATATTTTAGTGGAAATTTATTCAACGGCATGTCCAAGAAATTGTTATAGTACCTGTTCATTCTTAGTTCAGGTAGAAAATGGCAGAATAGTAAATTTTGAACCTCACCCTGAAAACCATGCCACACCTGAAGGCATATGTTTGAAAGGACTTTCATACAAGGAAAGGGTTTATTCTCCTGACCGTATTCTCTTCCCGTTAAAAAGGAATACTAAAAATAAGTTTGAACGCATTTCTTGGGAAGAAGCATTGACTCTTATTACCGAAAAACTAAATTTTTTCAAGGAAGAGCTGGGGCCACAATCAGTACTATTTTATGAATCAAGTGGAATGTCGGGCTTGTTAAATGAGATATCGACCAATTTCTGGCGGAATTTTGGTGGAGCCACTACAACCTACGGAAACTTATGTTGGCCGGCAGGTTTGGAAGCTGTCCGGCTTACTCTAGGTGAAAATAAGCATAATGTACCATGGGATCTGGAAAACGCTAAGCTGATTATTATGTGGGGTAAGAATGCTGTTGATACCAATGTGCAAGAGTCAATTCCCCTGGAAAAAGCCTTGGCAAAAGGAGCAAAGCTGGTGGTTATTGATCCACGTAGGACTTCAACTGCCGAGAAAGCAAGTTTACTTCTTCAACTCCGGCCTGGCACCGATGGCTGCCTTGCTCTTGGAATTGCAAAAAGCTTAATTGAAAATAATCAGATTGACACTGATTTTATTCATGACCATGTTTTGGGTTATGAGGAATTTAAGAAATCGTTAGGTAGATATACTGATGAATTTGTGGAGAAAGTAACAGGAATTCCTAGCAAATATTTAAGAATACTGTCAGAATATATTGGAAGTATTCAACCTATGACAATTTTACCCGGGTATGGCATGCAGAGGTATACCAATGGAGGTCAGTCAATTAGGGCTTTACTTAGTTTGCAGATATTAACCGGTAATATTGGAAAGCCTGGAGCTTGTTTTCATTATGCAAACCTCCAGAGTTACGTATTTGATTCGGTTTTGGAACCTGAATCATATTATCCTCCTGAAAAATCAGATGGTATATTTAGGAGGACCATTTCCAAGGCAAAATTAGGAAGTGATATGCTTGAGCAGAAAAACCCGGAGTTGAAAATGATCTGGGTGGAAAGGGGAAACCCCTTAACTCAGAATCCTGATACAAATACAATTCTAAAGGCTTTTCATAAACTTGAATTCAGAGTTGTGGTTGAACAATTTATGACTGATACAGCTCGGGAGGCTGATTTAATCCTCCCGGCAAAATCAATGTTTGAGCAGTCTGATATAATTGGATCATATTGGAATCCTTATGTTCAACTAAAGCAGAAGGTAATTGATCCACCTGGAGAAGTGAAACCAGAAACTGAGATCTTCAGACTGCTGGCAATGAAGATGAATTTCAATAGTGAGATCATTGATAGAGATTTTCCGGAATCTTCTGATGATGCCATCGATAATTGGCTGCAAAATAAACTTAAAAAATTTCCCAAATTGAGTCTTGATGTCCTCAAAAAAGGGCCGGTTATCGCTCCTGGATTGGAGCAAATTGCATTTTCAGACTTAAAGTTTAAAACTCCTTCCGGAAAGATTGAGCTGTTTTCAGAACAGGCTAAGGAAAAATGGGGCGTAAATAAATTGCCTGATTACATTGAAACATTTGAGAATATTAAGGATGGAACGGGAGAAGCTAGGCCTCAGTTTTACTTTTTAACTCCGAATACTAAGAACAGGATTCACTCACAATTTGGTAATTTGAAAGTAATTAAACAATTTGAGCCGGAACCATTGCTTGAAATAAATCCTGAAGATGCTTCAGAATTAAATATTAAAAATGGAGGCATGGTTAAAGTTCTTAATAAGTATGGTGAGCTAATAATAAAAGTGAACTACAACTTTGGAATAAGAAGGGGCTGTGTTTCTACCCCTAATGGATGGTGGCGCTCAGAAGGGGGAGGAGGAAATCTTTTAACTGCTCCTCGGGAAACTGATTTAGGTCATGGAACTGCATTTCATGACAACCTGGTATATATTGAAAATATAATAGATGAATGAAAGGATTTATTTTTGATATAAACAAATGTGTTGGTTGCCACGCCTGTGTTGTAGCTTGCTCTGTAGAGAATGAAGATAAGCCACTCTCAAATTGGCGAAATATTCATACCTATAATAAAAATACGTTACCATTACTTCCTGTTTTTAACTTATCATTGGCATGTAATCACTGTGAAGAAGCTGCTTGTCTGGAAGCCTGCCCGGCAAATGCATATTCATTTGATCAATATACAGGAGCTGTTATTTTTAACAAAGATGTTTGTATAGGGTGTAAATACTGTACATGGGCATGCCCATATGATGCTCCCAAATATGATGAAATAAGTGGACTGGTGAGTAAGTGTACTTTTTGTAACAATCGATTGATAGAAGGAGGAATACCAGCTTGCTCAAGAAATTGTCCTACAGGAGCACTGGGCTATGATGAAATCAAAGATGATCACATGGCCAAGTCAGCTCAAGGCTTTCCGAAATCTTTTATTCAGCCCAGGATAAGATTTATTTCATCTGGCAACAGGAAAGGTCCTGAGGTAATACCTCAGCCAGTATCAAAACAGAATATTAAATCCATTGCCTCCGAATTGGATTTTCCTGATTCCAAAATTAGCTTAAAAAGGGAATGGACATTATTGGTATTTACATTACTGGTGCCTCTGTTTGTAGGTACTTTTGCCGGTATATTGGCAGGTTACATATTTATTAATCCTTGGTTATTCAGTTTTATTGGTGTAATTGGATTGTTTCTGAGCACGTTACATTTAGGGCGTAAATCCCGGGCCATATATGCACTTAGGAACCTTAAAACTTCCTGGTTGAGCAGGGAGGTGTTTTTTTACGGAGCTTTTCTTTCAAGTATATTCTTATTTTATTTTCTGGTGAATTTAAGTCAATGGCTTGGTTTTATTGCCATGATTTTTGGAGGTTTATGCCTGTATGCAATGGATAGAGTTTATAAATATTTTAAACAGGATGGAGGAATTATATTTGATAGTTCTTCCACATTTTTATCAGGTTTATTATGGATCAGTCTAATTTTACAAGAGCCCGTTCCCTTATTTTTTGTAATAGGAATAAAAACTGTATTGTATATTTATAAAGCAGCTATAAGGTGGAAATCAGAAAATTTCACATCTAAGCTTATGGCCTCAGTAAGAATATTCCTTTTGTTAGTATTGCCTGTTATTTTATATACATTTTCATCAGTAAGTATTCTATATTTGTTCTTCCCTCTATATTTAGGTGAAGTTTTGGATAGAATGCAGTTTTATTTGAATAGTTACATAGATAGCCCTCAAAGAGAGCAATTTAATGAATTTAAAATTGAGTTTGATAAAAAATATATGGAACCCAGTCTTGAAAACCAGGATAAAAAAAGAGAAATTGTATAAATGAATTTGCACCACTACCATGGAAGAGATAAATAGTAAAAGAACGCCAATTTATAGGGATGCGGGTTTTGATTTGAAAGACTCGAAAAATACCAAAGAAATTTTTTCTGATGAATTGGACCACAAGAGGGATCCTGGAAAATATATTTATTCACGCTATAGAAACCCAACTGTTGTCTCTGCTGAACAAAAAGTAATGGAACTCGAGGAGGCTGATTGGGCTCTGCTCACTCAATCTGGAATGTCAGCAATAGAAACAGCTCTTTCAATCTTTCAGAAAGGTAAGAATACAGGAAAATGGCTTTTTTTTAGTGAGATCTATGGTGGAACGAATTCCTTTATTGACCATGTGTTGATTGAACGAAGAGGACTTGATATCAGAAGGTTTTATCCAACTCAGGGAGCCTATAATTTAGTTGAACTTGAAAATCTGCTGGATGAAATTAAACCGGAGCTATTGTATTTTGAAATAGTATCAAATCCTATGCTTATGGTATCAGATGCAGAAGAAATCATACATATGGCAAGGAAAAGGAATGTTAAAGTAATTATCGATAATACTTTTTCAACTCCATATTTGTACAAACCTTTGAAAGTAGGTGCTGATATTGTGATTCACAGTGCAACTAAATATCTGTCTGGTCATGGGAATATTACTGCCGGGGTAATTTGTGGTAACGATAAAAACTTATTGAAGCTAGCCATCGAATATAGGAAACTGGTTGGGCATATGTTATCGCCAGATGATGCCTATCGCCTGGAATCTCAAGTTAGATCTTTTAAGCTCAGGTTTAAAAGGCAGTGTGATAATGCGGGTAACCTTGCAGAGAAATTATATAATCATCCGGCTGTTGAGAAGACAATGTATCCCGGATTGAAATCACACGAAACATATGAGGTAGCCAAAAAGCTGTTTGCAAATAGCGCCTTTGGAGGGATGATAACTTTTGAACTTGCTGGTAGTGATGACGTTGAGAAAGGTAAAAGAAGGGATTTGTTTATAAAATCTGTATCCAGGAATATCCAACTTATCCCCAGCCTGGGTGATTTAGAAACCATATTGTTACCGGTAGAACCGGTTTGGGGTGAAAAGTACCCATTGCCCGGAATGATTCGACTTTCAGTAGGAATCGAAGAGTTGACTCATCTGGAGGAAGTAGTATTAAGTGCACTTGATAAGCTTGATTAAGGAAAGTGCATGAAACAACCTTTTACTGTAAGGTACTATTTGTATTTTATACAATTTGAGTTGTAGAGAAAGTTTAATCTTTTAATTTTGTTGAGTTTCATATCGCAACCACAATAAATTTTTAATTATGAAGTCAAAAATTATCCATCTATTTCTGAGTTTTATTTATTATATTTTCCTCTTTTACCATATTATCCCAGGATTTGCCTGACTGGGAAGGAGGATTTCCTGATGGTTGTACAACTATCACTGTGGGAAAGAAGGCTTCAGATGATGGATCTGTTTATACTTCTCATACAGACGATTCACACCGTACTAGATCATGGATGAATATCATCCCTGCACAGAAGCATGAAAAAGGAAGTGTTGTGCCAATGTACAAGAGAATGACTGATGATTCTAAGGCAATGCCTGCATACAAGCATGTGAAAATAGGTGAGATACCTCAGGTGGAGTATACATATGCTTATTTGAATAGTGCCTATCCGAGTATGAATGAACACCAACTTGGTATTGGTGAATCAACATTTGGGGGTCGTAATGAATTGCAATCTGATGCAGGATTAATCGATTGCCAGAGATTATGCCTTTTAATGGTTCAGAGATGTACTTCAGCCAGACAGGCAATCAAAATGGCTGGAGATCTTATGGCTAAATATGGCTGGAATGATTATGGTGAAGTTTTGACCATTGCTGATAAGAATGAAGTCTGGCATTTAGAGATTGTTGGACCGGGCAAGGGAAAGGTGGGCGCTATTTGGGTAGCTCAAAGAGTTCCCGACGATCATATATCGGTCAATGCTAATGCTAGTACAATAAAAGAAATTGATCTTAGCAAACCCGATTATTTTATGGCTTCTGAAAATATTTTTACATGTAGCCAAGGAAAACGATTGGTGGAATGAAGAAAGAGATGGTCCTTTTAGGTTTTGCTATGCTTATGCCCCTGGAAGTAGAAACTCCCTGGCTTCCAGGCGAAGAGAGTGGCGTGTTTTTGACCTGGTGGCTCCTTCCCTAAAATTGGATCCCTGGTCTGAGAATTATCCCTTTTCAGTAAAACCGGATACGCCTGTTACAAAAACCAAACTGGTTGAAATATTCAAGGACTATTATGAAGGTACAGATTTTAATATGGTTAAAGACCTTACAGTTGCCGATGAGGATGGCAAAGTAATTATTTCGCCATTGGCAAATCCGCATATGCCTTATGATATGAATAAAATGCTTCGCATAAATGGCGGTTGGGGATGGAGAGGTGAACGAACCATAGCCCGATGGTACACCATGTATGCTACCATTATTCAATGTCGTGACTGGCTTCCAGATCCTATAGGTGGAGTAGTATGGCTTGCAATGGATAATGTTGCAACTTCAATTTATATACCTGTTTATTGTGGTATAGGTGATTTGCCAGAATCTTATAAAACTCCGGGGAGGGATGGATATACAACAGGGTCAGCCTGGTGGGCTTTTAACCGGTTGGGAACTCTGGCGGCTCAACGATGGGGAGATATGAGGCATGATGTGGATACAGTATGGTCCGTTTGGCAGAAAGAGTTATTTGATGAGCAAGCTGCAATTGAAAAGGCTGCACTTGATATGTATAAACCAAAGAAACCCGATGAAGCTATTAAATATTTAACTAAATATTCTATAGATTGGGGAAATAAAGTGGTAGAGAAAGCCTGGCAATTGGGCGATTTTCTTTGGACAAAATATGATGAGAAGTTCTAACTTTCTGATTAACAAATTATACGTTATTAAATTTATATTAACTTTTATATCATGAAGGATTTCTTTGGAATAATTGTTAAACCTGCGCCCTGGTTGAATATTGTGTACAATCTAATTTCCTTTCCTCTGGGCATATTTTATTTTGTTTTATTACTTACTGGTATCGTACTAGGGCTAAGCCTGATAATAATCTGGATTGGAATTCTCATCCTGTTGTTAATGATGGCAGCGTGGTGGTATCTATCAGTTTTTGAAAGAGAGTTAGCTATCCTATTTTGCAGAGTGAATATTCCTCCAATGAAAAGAACTGAGGGTGAAGAAAAATCACTTTGGGGTAAATTTGTCATGCACCTGAAGCAACCCGTTACATGGAAGGGTCTTCTATTTCTGTTTTTGAAATTTCCTATTGGGATTATGCAATTTGTAATTACCGTTACGTTAATTGCAATTGTCGGAGGGCTAATCTCAATGCCATTCACCTTTCCTTATGCCAATATTGATATGGGTTTGTTTTATGTAACTAATATATGGGTGGCGTTAGCCTGCAGTATTCTTGGAATAATTTTGATTTTTCCTGCCTTACATCTGTTTAATTTTCTTTCTTTGATTTTGGGGCAATTTGCCAAATTGATGTTGGGACATGAATCAGCTCAATCTCAAAGTGAATTAGAGGTTTAAGTATTAAGTTCTTATAGATGAAAAATCCAAGAGGCTTTGCCAGTGATAACAATGCTACTGTTCATGAAGAGATCATGAAAGCAATGCAAAATGTAAATTCTGGCCATACTATTGGTTATGGCGACGATATCTACACCGAATCAGCAATTGGGAAATTAAAGGAAATATTTGGTAAGGATGTTGATATATATTTGGTTTTTATTGGTACAGCGGCAAATGTTCTTGGTTTAGATGCAATTACACAATCATATAATTCTATAATATGTGCAGAAACTTCACACATCCATCAGGATGAATGTGGCGCGCCTGAAAAATTTACTGGTTGTAAACTATTATCAGTTTCTACCGAAGATGGAAAACTTACTCCCGCTCTTATTGAGAAGCATCTTTATGGATTTGACTTTGAACACCACTCCCAACCTAAAGTAATATCAATTACACAGGCAACTGAGATGGGCACTGTTTATCGTCCGGATGAGATAAAGGCAATTTCAGAACTTGCTCGTAAAAATGGGATGTTGCTTCATATGGACGGGGCAAGAATAGCCAATGCTGCTGCCAGCCTTGGAGTTGGATTTAAGGAAATTACAGGGGACGTGGGGGTTGATGTACTTTCATTTGGAGGTACAAAAAATGGAATGATGTATGGAGAGGCAGTAGTTTTTTTTAATAAGAAACATTCTGAGCAGTTTAAATACATTAGAAAGCAAGGAATGCAGCTCGCATCAAAAATGAGATTTATTTCAGCGCAATTCGAAAGCTATTTATCAAATGATCTGTGGTTACAAAATGCACTGCATGCAAATAAAATGGCCCGTCTTTTAGCCAATCTGGTAACTGAAATATCAGAAATAAAAGTTACTCAGAAAGTTGAATCTAATGGAGTATTTGCTTTAATCCCCAAAGATTTGATACCAATTTTGCAAAATGAATATTTCTTTTATGTATGGAATGAGGAAACCTCAGAAGTTAGATGGATGACTTCATTTGACACCAGAGAAGAGGATGTTTATAATTTTGTAAAATTGTTAAAGACTCATCTTAAATAACTTCTAGATAGATAATCCGTATTTAGTAAACAGGGGTAAATACTCTTTTACAAATATTTATATTTCAGATAATAGTTTTAACTGGCTATGATCTGGTTGTTTGTTTAACAAACTCAAAAATGCCTTTTTGAAAAAGCAAATTACAATACTATTGGGCTTGTTATTATTTCTGTCTGTTTCAGGGCAAACAGTTGAGAAAAGGAAGGTGGAGTATATTAACTACCCAGGGTTTCATTATAACTTTGAAAATGGTGTTTCCAACAGATTATCGATTCAGGATATTGCAAAGTTTAAGGTTTCTAATAAGTTTTTATTCTCTGCAGGTCTGCGATTTCACTTAAATCAACAATCCGGATTTGGATCAATACATCTTGCTGCCGAAGAGCTTCCTATTCCTCTGCCATGGCTCTATTTTAGTGCAGAATTGGCTCACCTTGAATACATGGATTATAAAATTGGAGAGAATCAAATTGCCTTACTGGCTTTCTTCTTACCCTCAAAAAAAATTAGATTGGGAATTGGGTATGCATATCGATCTGTTAATATGGAAGATAATGCCTATCACTCATTTTTTGATTGGAGTAATGAAATGGATGAGGGTTATTTTATTTTCCAATTCCGATGGTTGATTTACGAAAATAATAATTGGAATCTTGCATTTAAATTAGGAACCTATGACTTCATGAGAATTCAAACAAAAGACCATGTTTTTGTTCAATTTGAGCAACAATTTAAGATCAAAGAAAATATTGTTATTCCATTAAATATTTCAACAGCAATCAAAGGAATCTCAGGAATGGTGCTTTCAGTTAATGAGTTTCAATTGGAAACAGGGGTAATGTTTATGTTTTAGTTAGTTATGATTCGTTTATTTTTAACTTATATTCTACTGATCCTTTGCTTTAACTCCTGCAAAAAGGATGTTTCAGCTTTTGTATTTCATCCGGGCGTAGAATCAAGGGTTAGCGAATGTTTGTCAAGTACAAACAGGATTCCGGATGCCGTATCAATTGATACGGGCAATTTTACTTTTGCTGTTTTTTCAGATATACATATCACTGAGGACAACCTAAATTTTTTAGATCATATTAGAGCTGATGTTGAGAAATATGATATTGACTTCTGTATTGTTGCCGGAGACCTTACTGAAAATGGTCTTACACTTGAATTCAGCACCAGTCAAAGGGATTTATGGCAAATAGGTGTCCCTTATTATGTTACCATAGGAAACCATGATCTCTATCAGCAGGATAGTTGGGAAAAATGGCTTCAATACTTTGGACCATCTGTTTATTCAATACAGTTATCCAACTTTCTGCAAATTATTTTCCTGGATACTGCTTCCGGGCTAATTGGAAAAAAACAAATGGACTGGTTGGAAAATGAATTGAAAAATAGTTTAAAGAAAACTATTGTAGTTAGTCATTATCCTATATACAATGGAAAATCGCCCTCTATTTGGCGTCTTTCTTCAGCAGAGGAAAGGTATAAACTACTTTCAATGTTTAGGGATTCTGATGTATTGGCATATATATCAGGTCATTACCATGGTTTCGAGCATTATTCTATATCAGATATGCATCATTTCACAGTTGGATCAATGTATCCAAAATCATTAGATAGTGGAACTCATGGATATCTGCTATGTTCATTTAAGAATGGTAATTTTGAATGGGAAAAGATTGAGCTGGAATAAGACTCTAAGGCAGCAGAAGTGAACTATCGCCATAACTTAAAAACCTGAAATCATTTTTCAGTGCATAATCGTATACTTTCCTCCAATCCTTTCCAATAAAGGCAGCCACCAATAATAACAGTGTGCTCCTTGGCATATGGTAATTTGTAATTATCCCCTTAACAATTTTAAATCGATATCCCGGAACAATAATTATCCTTGTAATCCCATATATTTTCTCCATATTGTTTTTCTCCATAAATTCCAGGATACCATTTAATGAATCTAAAGCATTCAATTTTGGTTTTAGCTTGTAGGGAATCCATTGATCTATGAAAAAGTCTTTGGATGATTTTACCTTTCCTTCAGAGATCATTAACCCAAGCCAGTATAAACTTTCCAGCGTTCTCACCGAGGTTGTCCCAACAGCAATTACTTCTTCAATATTATTAATGAGTTTTATGATTTGACTCCGATCCATATAAAAATGCTCGGGGTGCATTTCATGTGTGTTTATCAGGTCATCAGTAACTGGTTTGAAAGTCCCAGCACCAACATGCAGGGTCAATTCAAGTTTTTCTATCCTTCTTTTTTTAAGATTATTAAGAATGGAATCGGTAAAATGTAATCCGGCGGTTGGTGCAGCCACAGATCCATCATATTTAGCGTAAACTGTTTGATAGTTAAGATTGTCTGAAACTTCGGACTCTCTATTTAGATATGGAGGAATTGGTATGGTACCTACAGTTTCAATAATTTCTGAGAAGGAGATGTCATCTCGATCCCATGAGAATTTTATAAGCTGACTTTTGCTCTTCTGCTTTATTTTTTCAGCCTTTAGAACAAATGAAAAATTATTTACAGTAACATTCATGCTAAGGACATCGGTTTTCCATTTTTTAAGATTTCCAACAAGGCATTCCCAGCTAGTTTCATGCTTTGATGCCAATGATAATTCATAGCTGGAGGGAGCATCGGGTTCAAGACAAAATATTTCAATGTTTGCACCAGTTTCCTTAGTAAATTTGAGTCTTGCATGAATTACTCTGGTGTTGTTAAATACAAGCAAACTGCTTTCAGGTAGATAATTTGAAATTCTATTAAAAACAGTGTCTGAAATCTCACCATCTTTGTAGATAAGCAATTTTGAATGATCTCGGGTTGGTAAGGGATGTTTGGCGATTCTATTTACAGGAAGCTTGTAAACGTAGTCTGATATTTTTATATTCTCAAGATCTGTCATACTAATAAATTTATACCAGTGACCTCATTTTTTTGAATGGATTGTAAAAATAATCAGAAAAGTCTACAGTTCTGTGAAAAATGGAATTGGTTTTTGTAATTTCATTGTGGCAAGTAAGTTTGATATTTTAATTAATAATATGCGATGGAAACATTTAATGTGGGTGATAAGGTAAAGTTTTTGAATGAAGTAGGATCTGGGACAGTGGTGGAGATAATTGATGCTAATATGGTTATGGTAGAATCTTCTGATGGATTCCATATTCCATTTATGACCAGGGAGTTAATTCATCAAGGCAGTAGTTTTAAAGAAAATAAAAACCTTATTGAAAAGAAGATTGATTCAAAGGTTTCAGATG
Organism: uncultured Bacteroidales bacterium; assembly: GCA_963750735.1. GTDB lineage: Bacteria > Bacteroidota > Bacteroidia > Bacteroidales > VadinHA17 > JANTGF01. The sequence goes on from CAVVRY010000019.1 coordinate 701,589, forward strand.
AAAGAGAAGATAATCTAGTAAAAGAAATATCGAGTTTGCCAGAAAAAGGATTGGAAATTGATAATCAAATATATATTGCAATTGTAAGTACGGCTAATGATGAATCAAATGTATTAAATGCTTATTTGTTAAATGTAAGTACCTATAATATCCTATTTCACCTGGCTATTGAAACCACTGATGGATTAAATTCCTGGCAACATGACGATCTTCTTTCTGAAGAGAAGATCTTTTTAGGGAAATTACCTGTTTTTAATGATTTTGATGATTTAAAAATAGTATGCCAGTTAATTTATTACAAGTCTGATATTTATAGGCCTCTTGAACCAGTTAATGCTACACTTAGTTTGAGCAGAAATAAAATTGAATCAGTCAGCTCATTTCAGGAAAGTGAGTATTTTGAGGAAAAAGCAATCTTACTACCAATTCTTAAGCAGAATCTAATTGAACATAAATACCTGGCTAAGGAGGTAGTCAGTAAGGACGCTTTAAATCCAGATAACATAAGGAAAAAGGAAGACGTACCTGCTAATCTTGAAGAAGTTGATCTTCATGCTGAAGAGATCGTTGAGAATATTAGTGATTATAGTCCTTTTGAAATATTGGAAATGCAAATGTCAAGGTTTGATTTTGCATTGGAAACAGCAATCCGTAATAAGCAAAAGAGAATAGTTTTTATCCATGGGGCCGGTGGCGGAAAGCTTAAACATAAAATCAGGAAAATTTTGGATGAAAAGTATCCAAGGTTGAAATATCAGGATGCTTCTTTTAAAGAATATGGCTATGGAGCAACACTGGTAATACTTAATAGATGACTTTATTAATCATTGAGAAAAGAGTTTCATTTTTAATACTCTAAAACTCAAATTAATTGAAGAGGATGGATGATTTCTGAAACCAAGGATTGCACTTGTTTTTATGCATATTTTACATTTTCAATATTGTAACTAATACCAGGCAATTACGTATGCAGATATATATACTAAAAGACGCAAAAACCAAATGAAAAAAGTCCTTATTATTGATGATGATCAGGATTTTAGAAGGATGTTGTGCTCCAAATTGAAAAAATCAGGGTACGAGGTGGAAGAGGCTGAGGATGGTGTGAAAGGGATAGAGAAATTTTTGGAAGCACCTGTAAATCTGGTAGTAACAGATATAATTATGCCGGAAAAAGAGGGTATGGAAACTATCCTGGAGCTCAAGAAAATAGATCCTTCGGTTAAGATAATAGTTGTCTCAGGTGGCGGACGATCTGTTCCTGAAGACTATTTGAGTATTGCGGAATATTTTGGTGCTATAAAAAGTTTTAGGAAACCTTTTAACCTTGGTGAGTTTGTTAAAACAGTTGACAATCTAATTTAATTTCCTCCCTGACTAGCTGCGGACCACTATTGACTTAGATGCTAAAATATTTTTTAGCTATTTTCCAATCTTGGTCAGTTTTACTTTCCTTATTTTTTGAACAATAATTTTAGTTATCAGTAGTTTATTTGGTTCATTGATAGTCATTTGGGCAGAATTTGCTATTTTTGTACCACAGTAAACTGTTCTATCGCCGTGTTAATCTGATTATTCAGATGCAAGGAGGAAAGTCCGGACAGCATAGAGTAACATACTTCTTAACTGGAAGATACCTGTGAGGGTATAGTATCGGAGCAGAGAATTACCGCCCCAGGCTTGGCTTGGAGTAAGGGTGAAAAGGTGGGGTAAGAGCCTACCGGTCCTGATGGTGACATTGGGAGCCGTTCGACTTATGGGCTGAAAGACCATGTATACCGGTATCCTGATTTATCAGGTAAAAGCTACTCGCTTTATTGCCGGGGGGTAGGTCGATATAGTTTGATAGTGATATCAAACATAGATAAATGATAGATGATTTGTAATGAAAATTTAATTATAGCCATTGCAAATGACAGAATCCGGCTTACAGGTTTACTGTTAAAACACAAAAGGCCATCTCTGATGGCCTTTTGTGTTTCTATAACTTGAAATCTCTATTCAGTTAAAGTTTTCATAAAGTCCTCAATTTCACCAGGTGTTTTCATTATTTTAGTGAATGTACCCATTGTGAGATCAGGCCAGTGCATAGCAATTCTAAATCGTCCATGCAACATGCTAGCGTTGTTTCCTTGCAATATCAACTCATAGGGCATGGCAGCAATATTTGCCTCACCAATAATTGGGAGGAATTTTGGTTCACCTATTTCTGCATCATATAATCCTATTCCGATAGACAGCAATTTGCTTATCTGCATCTACCATTTCGTAAACTTTTATACAGCTACCAGTTTCCTCTTCTATTCTTGTACGGATAATTTCCAATCCTTCATTAAAAGAACTGAACATTTTAAGCTCAACTGGCTTGTCAAAACCTGGCATACCAATCATATATTGATATTTAACCAGTTTCTTCTCCTTAACTGATCCTGCAAAGGGTTCAAAGTCAGCTCCAACAGATTGCATGGCTTTCCTGGCCTCTTCAGAAATATCAAGAAGGTCTGTATAATCAGGAATATTTTCTCTGAGATATCCATAAAACAGGTATACCGGGTTAAGCATACTGACTACAATTTGAGATTCAGCTTTCACGAGTCCTATCTTAAGTGCAGCAGCCAAAGCTCCACGGTCTTTAACACCAAAACATATCTTTTTTAGATCGTCCCGGGTATAGACTATCACCTTTAATTCATCTTTATTTTCCGGGTTATACTCCCCAATGATTTTGAATCCCTTGGACTCTAATGAAGATTTAATCTTTTCTGTGACATCATCCATTGATTCTGTAAGGGAAGCCACCCTGAAATAAGCTGGGATCTCCTGGCCGCTTAGCAAGAATGGTATAAACAGAAAAACAAAAACAACTTTGATAATGATCGAAGATTTTAACATAATTAGAATTATTTTATTCAAATTAATTACTTGACTCCTGGAATTCCTCCCGGGTCTTTACGCTTATAGCTTTTTTCCCTTGTTTGGTAATGGTTTTATTCAGTTTTGGAAGCTGGTTATCAAGAACTTCATTGACTTTATTTTCCCATTTGACAACCTCTTTTTCAAGCGCATTTAAACCATCAATCTGAGACTCAGTGGGGCGTCCACCATAAAGAATGGTTGTTGCATAGAGAAAGGAAATCTTTCCTCGTAGCTTTTCTTCCCCGGTAATACCGCCCATTTTAGTTTCCACCATTTCCTTGTGGTAACCATCTAATTCATTAGCAAGTGTCTCTAGTTTCTTTTTGGAAGAACCACTTATTGATTTTGACAATTCCCTTGCCTGTGCGGCAACTTCTGTGGCTTTCGAATCAGCATAAGCCAAATCTTCAAGTAAACGATACCCCAGGTTCACAGTTTTAAGTTTCAATTCCCTGTCTTCTTTAGAATATGGAGAATCAGGATCAAGTATAAGAGTTACATTCCCTTCAAATGTTTCTTTCCCCTTAATAAGTTTTACTGTATAAGTGCCGGGATCATAAAAAGGGCCAAACATAGCAAACTGCGCCATGGAAGGTGAGGAAGGAACCTTTGGTGGTTTCTTCATTAAAGTCCATGGCACCCGGTTTAAACCTTTTCTTTTTCCAGCAGGCAATTTTACCATAAAATTACCTTTGTCATCAAAAATTTCTATGTGCATGTTGCCAAAAACATGCCTTTTCTTTAGATAATAAGTAATCATAGCTGCATCAGGAGGATTTTTACCAATAAATTCATCGTCTCCACTATAACTGCCGCTTATTTGAACATTACCAATAATTGATGGGCTTGTTTTAAGAAATGCCACGTCCTGGTTAAGTATTTCCGGTGTCAATTGACGTAAACTGGTAATATCATCAACAATTAAAATGCCCCTCCCGTGCGTTCCTAGAACAAGGTCATTTTCTCTTGGATGGATTACAACTTCACGAACAGATACTTTCGGAATATTACCTTCCATCCTTACCCATGAGTAGCCATCAGTAAAGGATGCAAACAAACCAAATTCAGTACCCAGAAAGAGTAATGATGGGTTTACAATATCCTGAACTATAGTATGGCAATAGCCTTCAATATTATCATCAATCAGGGCTTTCCAGCTTTGTCCATAATCTGTTGTTTTGTAAACGTAAGGCTTTTTATCTCCACTACGATGTCCATCAAATGTAACATAAGCTGTCCCAGCATCAAATGTGCTTGTATAAACATATGAACACCAAGTATTTTGTGGTAAGCTATCAATGTTAGTGATAACATTTGTCCAGGTTTTACCCTCATCTTTTGTTACCTGAAGATTTCCGTCATCGGTACCCACCCAGATTACTTTAGGATCTTTTGGAGACTCTGAAATAGTTACAATTGAGCAATGGTTTTCAGCTGAGGAGTTATCAAGAGTTAAGCCACCCGTTTCATATTGTTTTTGTTTTTCAGGGTCATTGGTTGTAAGATCAGGTGATATTCTCTTCCAGCTATCGCCTTTGTCAAGTGATTGGAATATATACTGAGCACCAACATACATCGCATCACGGGTGGGACTCAATTCAATAGCAGCATTCCAATTGTATCTCAAATCATCTGCTTCAGAATCAGGAAACGGTTTGATTAGTTTAATTTCTTCTGATTTTTTATAAAATCTAAAAAACTCTCCACCCTGAAACTGCCAGTAAATAATATTATTATCAGTTCTATCAGGGATCATCGAAAATCCATCTCCAAATCCGGCACTTTTCCAATCAGAATTAGTTATTCCTCCAGATTTTTCTGAAGGCCCATACCAGGAGCCATTATCCTGCAATCCACCATATACATTGTATGGTTTTTCCATATCTACACTTACATGATAGAATTGGGAAACGGGTAAATTTCTCAAAATACTCCAGCTACTGCCTTTATCTTGCGATACAAAAACTCCACCATCTGAACCCATGTAAAGTAAATTATTATCCCTTTTACTTATCCATAGTGCGTGCATGTCTGGGTGAACCTTTCCTCCAGCTACATAGGCTACGCTAAAGTTTTTACCGCCATTTTTACTGACATTAAGATCGAAGCTAGGTTTATAGACACGGTTTGTATCAACCGGATCAGCCATAATATTCGAAAAATAAAATGGACGTTCCTTGGCAGGAATAGTATTGTTTACCTCCATCCAGCTTTGTCCATAATCATCTGACCGGTATAATGCTGATTTTTCTGATTCAACAACTGCATAAACCATGTTTGGGGTGACTGGAGAAACGGAAACGGCAATTCTTCCCAAAATTCCTTTAGGTAGGCCATTTCTTAGCTCTTCCCATGTTTTACCGCCATCTGTAGTCTTAAACAATCCTGAACCTTTACCACCTGATCTGAATGTCCAGGGCTGCCTGCGGAAATCCCACATGGTAGCGTAAAGTACTATCAGGATTTTCCGGATCTATGGAGATATCTGAGCAACCAGTATTTTCATCGACATATAATATTCTTTCCCAGGATGTTCCACCATCAGTTGTCTTATAAAGACCCCTTTCCTCATTTGCATTCCATAAATGCCCCAATGCAGCAACATATACAGTATCAGGGTGATTAGGGTGAATGACAATCCTTCCTATACGTTCTGTATTTTCCAGTCCCATTTTCTTCCAGGAATCACCACCATCAGTAGTTTTGTATACACCATCACCTACAGAAACACTATTCCTCGGCCAGGGTTCACCAGTGCCAACCCAAACGGTATCAGGGTGATTTTGGTCTATTTTAATGGCTCCAATTGATTGGGTGTATTTGTCAAAAACAGGTTTGAATTTAACGCCCCCATTGGTACTTTTCCATACTCCACCTCCTGCAGTACCTACATATAAGAGTACTGGTCGTGAATCCACAGCATCTAATGCGGCAATTCTACCACTCATTGTGGCTGGGCCAATATGTCTTGCCTTATAAGCGCTTATAGTAGATGGCTGAAGGGAAATGCTATTCTGAGCAAATAAATCACTAACCTGAACAAGTCCTATCAGCAGGACCAGGAAACTAACTCTCAATACAAGTTCTTTTCGATTAATTATTCCCATAGTGTATTAATTTTAAAACTGAATAAATTAAAAATATTTATATGATTTTAGAATAAATTTCAAATAGAAAATCCAGGGAATTGTACCCTGGAAAGTCTAATATACAGCAATTTGAGTTATTTGTTAATTTTGGGGCTTTGCAAAGAAAACATCTTCCAACTTTTCGTCAAACTCAACATTGTCCATTTCTATCTCAACCATGGTCTGACCATTCGCGCCTGATGAAATACTGAATGGGAATGCAATTCCGTCAATCATTTGATAATTACTTAAGAGGCTTTCTGATTCAACTTCAGTTCCCTGAATCATTCTTTTAGATGTTGTTTTTATAATTACAAAGGTTTCTGAGTCCATAAAATAATAGGTAATGTCATTTTCTTTGTCGGTTAATTTTAGCTTATAAACTTCAGTACCTTCAAAATCTTCAGTCCCGACCAGTTCAAGTTTTGAGCCTTTCTTTTCATACTCGTAAAAATCACCATCCATATCGGCTTGTTTCTTCATGTCTTTAATTTGATCCGGACTCATATCCTGTGGGTCCATTGTTCCCATCATTGGATTTATGTACCATCCAATTTCGCCGTCAAAAGCCTGAACTATCTTTTGTCCCTGAACGGTAATATCCATACGGAATTTCAATGGTCGTGACGTATACATATTGAAAGGTAATTCCATTCCGCCTTGAATAACTTTACCTGAAAAGCTTAAAGTTTTAAGTTTTACCAATTTATCCTGTCCAACAGCGTCAAAATGATTTTTTAGAATTTTATCAAGGTCCTGGCCTTGAGCAAAAAATAGTACAGACATTAAAATGAGTCCTGTAAGTGTAGCAAAAAGTTTTTTCATAGTTTGAAAGTTAATTTGAAATTTGTTGAATTTTAATGGTTAAATGATCTGAAATCATATGACTCCAAATGTAGAAAAAAAATGTAAATTTTTAACTTTAATAAAAACATTTGTTTAGCAGTAATTTAATATTCAGCAATTAGATATACACTGCTTTAATCGAAAATAGTTTATGGTTAATTTCAATAGCTAACTGAAAGAATCTCTATAAGCTGCTTATGGCATTCCTCAGGGTAGCGAGATTCTTTACCAGGTTTTCAAAATCATTCAGAGGTATCATGTTTTCTCCATCTGAAAGAGCACTTGATGGGTCAGGGTGTGTTTCAGCAAATATTCCATCAACTCCAACGGCTATGCCAGCTCTGGCGATAGTTTCTATTAATTGAGGTTTGCCACCTGTAATGCCTGAAGCCTGGTTGGGCTGTTGCAGGGAATGGGTAATGTCGAGAACTACTGGAAAACCAAATTGTTGCATTTCAATTAATCCACGATAATCAACAATTATGTCGGAATATCCAAACATGGTTCCTCGATCAGTAAGGATGATTTTTTCATTTCCTGAGTCAATTACCTTTTGAGCTGCAAATTTCATCGCTCCTGGTGAAAGGAACTGTCCTTTCTTTATATTGATTACCTTATTGGTTTTAGCGGCTGCAACTAATAGGTCAGTCTGTCGGGATAAGAATGCAGGTATTTGCAGAACATCGACAAATTCTGCGGCCAAATTCGCCTCATCCACAGAGTGAATATCGGTTAGAACAGGGACATCAAAGTATTTTTTTACTTTTGATAGTATTGTTAATGCCTTTTCATCCCCAATTCCGGTAAAGGAATCAAGCCTTGAACGATTGGCTTTCTTATATGAGGCTTTGAAAATGTAAGGTATTGAGAATTTATTGGTGATTCTGACCAATTCTTCAGCAGTTTGCATACAAATTATCTTCGCTTTCAACTGCACAGGGACCTGCGATAAGGAAAAAATTGTTGGATTCCAGATTTCTTATATTCGGAATGGAGGATAAAACTTCTTCAAATTTCATTTCTAAATATATTTAATAGAATAATGGATTTAATTCATTTACCTACCCTAAAATGGAAATAGAGTTTCTTCCTAAAGAATAGGTAGAAAATACGAATGTAAGAAATTGTGGGAAAAGGTTAGATTTTAAGCTTTTTTTCTAATTCGCCAATCTGTAGCCTGAATCTTTTATCAGTATCGATAAGATTATTTACTGTTTTACATGCATGTAGAACAGTTGCATGATCTTTTCCACCAATTTTCGAACCAATTGTTGCAAGTGACGATTTTGTAAGGCTTTTTGAGAAAAACATGGCAATTTGCCTGGCCTGAACAATTTCTCTCTTGCGGGTTTTACTTTGGATCAGGTTAAGTGGTATGTTGTAGTATTCACATACAATTTTTTGAATATACTCAATTGAAATCTCGTGATAGGAGTTTTTAACCAATTTATCAATCATTTGTCTAGCCAGGTCGATGGTAATCTCCTTTTTATTTAAAGTAGATTGAGCAAGCAATGAAATTAAGGCTCCTTCAAGCTCCCTGACATTTGTTGAAATATGGGTGGCCACGTATTCTATAACAGAATCATCAATCTCAATTCCATCGTTGTAGACTTTTTTCTTTAAAATAGCAATACGTGTCTCAAAATCAGGTGATTGAAGGTCTGCTGATAAGCCCCATTTAAACCTCGACAACAGTCGTTGTTCTAAACCTTGAAGTTCAACAGGTGGTTTGTCTGAAGTTAAAATTAGTTGCTTACCGTTCTGATGAAGATGATTAAAGATGTGGAAAAACGTGTCCTGAGTTTTTTCTTTTCCAGCAAACTCCTGGACATCATCAATAATCAGCACATCTATCATTTGATAAAAATGCAGGAAGTCGTTTTTTGAGTTGTTTCTAATAGATTCGACAAACTGAGTTTGGAAAATATTAGCAGTTACATACAGAACTATTTTTTCAGGATTTGTTTCCTTTACCTGTATTCCAATGGCCTGTGCTAAGTGCGTTTTACCAAGGCCGGAATCACCATAAATCAAAAACGGATTAAAAGCAGTACCACCGGGTTTATTTCCAACAGCAAAACCTGCTGAGCGGGCCAGCCTGTTGCATTCACCTTCGATGAAATTTGTAAAAGAATATTCAGGATTTAATTGTGGATTAACATGTATCTTTTTAATGCCAGGAATTATAAAAGGATTTTTAATTGAACTTCCTTCGTTTTCCAAGGGTAGAGTTAAAGGTTTATTCTTTAATGATGATTGATTTTTGGTTGGAAATTTAACAGTGTATGGCTTCGATTGGGCATGAGGATTGTTTTCCATAACAACACTATACTCAAGCTTTGCATCCTGCCCGATTTCTTTTCTTAGTGTTTTCTTTAAAATGTCAATATATTGTTCCTCAAGATATTCATAGAAAAAAGGACTTGGTACCTGTATGGTAAGAATATTATCCTTTAGTTTTACTGGTACTATAGGTTCAAACCATGTCCTATAACTTATAGAAGGAACATTATCCTTTATAATTTTCAGACACCTCTTCCAAACTTCAAAATGATCTTTACTCATTAATTTTAGGTAGTAATATACTTTTCGACTATTCTAATTTTGACTCAGCGAATTTTGTTAAAAAATAGGTAAAAAAAAAATGCAAAAACCCTTGACAAATTAATAAAAGTTATATTGGATTTAAAATCAGCCCTTTATTTTTTTAAATAAATGTAAAAAAAATAAAACATATTTTTTCTAAAGTATATATGATTGATTTTTAATACATTATGTAATATTCGCATTAATGTTTTGTTAATAAATTGTTAATGAGAGGATTGACCAATTCTAGTTAAAGTAGAATTAAGATTAACGAACAAAAATCTCATTTTAGAATGATTTTAAGCAATATAAAAATTAAGGAAAAATAGGGTCATTTTAAGAAAATGAAATATAAGAATACGAAAATGCTTGTTGAAAGTAATCTGATATTTTATTCACTCTTTTTCTTTTTATCTTTTTTACCGAACATGGAAAACTGGACATAACTACCGGGATTTTCTTTCAAATCAATAAGCAGTAAATCAAGGCTTTTAGTAAGGTTTTCCAGGTTGTAATAAAGTGTATCATTGGTTGCCAGCATTCCTATGGTCCCATTCCCATTATTTATTCCGGCAAGTAATATTTGAAGGTTTTCTGCACTTAATGTAAGATTTGTTAATAGTTCTTTAATGTCAACTTCAGCAATTGAGTCAGTTATTGCTGCAACATTTCCCATTATTGTGTTAAGCTCGTCCGTATTGTTTTTCAACGACTCTGAAAGTGTTTCCAGATTGGTGACAATTTTCTTAAATTGACTATTATCGTCAGCAAAGAATGTATCAAGCGCTTCTGCTGAGCGGTTCAAATGGTGCATAGTACCATTGATATTCTCAGAGAATTCAGGTGTAAAAGTATATGTTATAACAGACATTACAGAATCAATTGAAATTAGAACTTTTTCAACCTTGTCTTTAACAGGCATAAGTTCATCACCAACAAGATCCAATAAGCTAGCCTCTACTCTTCCAACCAAAGTATCACCAGCTTCATGCATTCCAGCCTCATTTGATAATACAAGCTTTATACCCTGTGAACCCATTAAATCTACACTGTATATTCTAGCTTCAGAATTCAAAGGAATTTTAAAGTCCTCACTGAGGAGAATTTTGACCAGAAGGTTTTTTGACCGACCAGACATTAAACTAATGTCACTTACTAGGCCAATCTTATAGCCGTTAAGAGTAACAGTATTAGATTTTTTTAAACCATTTATATCATTATAAACCACATTATAGGTTTGAGATGGTTTTGCAATATTTACTCCTTTCAAAAAGTTATAACCCCAAACAAAAATGGCAATTGTTACAACTGCTATAATGCCGATCTTTACTTCAGTCTTAATCTTCATTCTCGCGGGTATTATTTTTCGAAGCGTAAAAGTATGATATTTTACTACAATATTAAATTATATGTAAATTTAATCAATTATTTCTGAGAGCTTCACTCAATGGAATAATTTCACCATTTTTTACTGCTATTACAAACGCTCCTGATACCTTTTTTCTAATTTCTTTGCTTAAGTTAACAATATCGTTATAATCGAGTGATTTACCAACAGCATATTTGTACCATTTCCCCACATGAAATTCCTCAACATCATCAAAATTCTTAAAACTCTCTGATTCCAAGGGGATTTGATTAACTGATGATACTATTTGAACTTTAAAATAGGTGCTTTCTTCAGGTTCTATATGAGTGAAGTTACTCCGGCTTTCAATTCTTTTCTTATAGTCTCTGAAGGCTCGAAATATAGCTGAGGCCAGATAATCTTGTCCACTTTTTGAACTAAGAAATTTTTCTTCTTTAGGACTTGAAATGTAGCCTGTTTCAATTAAAACACTGGGCATTGTAGTTTGCCAGAGGACAACAAACCCTGCCTGTCGAACTCCTCGATCTCTCCGCATTGCCTTATTTCTGAACTGGTCCTGGATCATTCCTGCAAATTCAGCACTTTGATTAAGAAAAGTGTTTTGCATCAAGTTAAATATAATATATGATTCAGCAGAATTTGGATCGAAACCTTCGTAATTTGAATTGTAGTCTTCCTCAAAAGTAATTACAGAGTTTTCCTTTTTTGCCACCTCAAAATTTCTTTCATTTGTGTGCAATCCCATTACATAAGTTTCGGCTCCCATAACATTAGGGTTATTTGGAAATGAATTTGCATGGATTGAAATGAAAAGATCAGCGTCAGCTTTGTTTGCGATATCACCCCTTTTATAAAGAGGTATAAGGACATCAGTTTTTCTGGTGTAGATTACTTCAACACCCTCAATTTTTTCCTCTATATAATTTCCAAGTTTTATAGCAACTCCCAGAGCTATATCCTTTTCCATTGCCGTTTTACCCCGGGCCCCTGAATCTCTTCCACCATGTCCAGCATCAATAACAACCTTTTTGATTTTGTACTCGTTAGATTGATTTTGTGCAGTTGCATAAGACAGAGGTAACAAAAAGATGCAAATTTTAATAATTATTAAGTAAATGAATCGTTTCAGTAGTAAAAAAACAATTAATTTCGGACGATGCATATTTAAAAGTATCTTTTGTGGTTAGATTCGTTTGAACCTTTAGAAATTATATTATTCAATCTTGAAATCAGGCTATCTTATATAAACTAATTTCATACAAAAATAGTATAATCAATCAGCAATTAAAAGAACTGATTTGGATCTTCTTTTTTCTTTTAATACTGGTTGTTCCTTCATTGGGCTATGCACAAAATGTTGCACAGCTTGATACATTATCTATAAAGAGAGATAGCATAATGCAGGATACTGTGGTTCAGTCTGTATCAACCACTGATAGATCTGAAGAAGTATTGGATGCGGAGGTGGATTATGATGCCCAGGATTCAATTCTATTTGATATAGTCAATCAAAAAGTATTTATGTATGGTGATGCCATAGTAAAATATAAGGATATAACTTTAAAAGCTGATTATATTGTTTTGGATTTGGGAAAAAATGAGGTGTTTGCCGAAGGCATGCCTGACAGTACCGGTGCAATTGCAGGTAAACCAGAATTCACTGAAGGCAAGGAAACGTTTGAATCATCTACACTTACGTACAATTTTAGTTCAAAGAAGGGGATAATTACTGGTATTATCTCTGAGCAGGAGGGGGGATATTTGCATAGTGCAAAAACAAAAAAGCTGGCTGATGGATCTATAAATTTATCGAAGGGCAAGTACACAACTTGTGAAGCTCCTGATCCCCATTTTTATCTTGCCCTCACAAAGGCTAAGGTGATACCTGATGACAAAATTGTATCAGGGCCTGCCTATATGGTTTTGGAGGACATTCCGTTACCCCTGGTTTTACCATTTGGGTTTTTCCCAAATCAACAAACGAAAGCATCGGGGATATTGATACCAGAATGGGGAGAAGAAAAAAACCGTGGCTTTTTTCTCCGAAATGGGGGTTATTATTTTGCCTTGAGTGATTATTTTGACCTTGCAATTACAGGTGATGTTTTTACCAATGGAACATGGGGGTTTGGTGTTCGATCAAATTATAAAGTGAGGTACAGATTCAGTGGAAATCTCGCATTTAGATATTATAATAATGTAGCTGGTGATCTTGATCTAGGTAATTATGTAAGAAAATCTGATTATTCTATTAATTGGTCACATAGGCTTGATCCAAAATCAGCCCCGTCAAGTACATTTTCAGCCTCAGTTAATATGAGTTCCTCTTCCTTTGATAAGAACCATAGTTATTCTGAAGATAATTATCTAACGAATACAAAGCAATCCAGTATTTCATACTCGAAAAGATGGGAAGGAACACCTTTTAACTTAAGTGCCAGTTTGAATCATAGCCAGAATAGCCAGAATCAATCCGTTAGCCTGAATTTACCAAAAGTTTCTTTTAATATGAACCGGATTTATCCTTTCAGGAACTTATCGAAAACACCAGGAAGTTCAAAGTGGTATCAGAATATAGAACTAAGTTATAAGGCTAATCTGGAGAACAGAATTAATACAATCGATTCACTTTTATTTACCTCTGCAGTATGGGATGATATGGAGAATGGATTCAAACATCAAATACCCTTATCGGCAAACTTTAAACCATTTAGAAATTTTAATGTGTCTCCACGAATACAATACCAGGGGGTTATGTACACAGAATCTATCCGAAAACATTGGGAGCCAGATTATGTTGATCCTGAAACTGGTGAAGTTACACCTACAGTAATTACAGATACTATTGATGGATTTCAATATGCACATTCGTATTTGCCATCCATATCTGTAAATTTGAATCCAAAAATTTATGGTACGTATCAGTTTAAGAATCAAGACTCAAAGGTTGTTGCCATCCGACATTTAATGACCCCCTCAATTGGTGCATCCTATGTACCTAATATGAAAAATCTTTCTCCTAACTATTATGATACTGTCCAGATTGATACTACTGGGAGAACCCAGGTTTATTCCTATTTTCAGAACAATATATATGGTACACCCTCTTTAAATGGTCAATCGGGATCAATTACATTTGCCTTAAATAATAACGTTGAAATGAAAGTGCGGACTGAATCGGATTCTCTTGGAGATACCAAAAAGGTTAAACTTATTGATAATTTGACTATTAGCACTAACTATAATATTTTTGCAGATTCTCTAAATCTGGCACCCATTAATTTTTCTGGCTATACAACAGTTTTCAACCGAAAAGTGAAAATAAATTTCAATGGTGCATTTGACCCTTACGCTTTAAATGAGGACGGAAGGAAAATAAATAAATTCGCCATTTCAGAAACCGGTAAGTTAGCTCGATTAACTCGTTTTAGTTTTGGTGTGGATTTTACAATCACATCTAAACAGGGAGCTGGTGCTGCCCCTCCATCGAATAATCAGAACAGGATGATGGGCACAGATCCTTCAATGGATCTGGATGTGGAGAATCAGATGGTGCAGGATATTATTCCATTGGGCTCGACAAAATACCCAGGGTATGTAGATTTTAATATTCCGTGGTCTCTTTCATTTCGCTACAATTTCAATTATTCAAAGCCCGGATTAAGTTCCAGCATTACACAAACATTAAATTTTAACGGAAATATAAGCTTAACTCCTAAATGGAAGATTGGTATAAGTTCAGGTTGGGACTTTGAAGCCAACCAACTTTCCTACACTTCATTAAATATTTATAGGGACTTACATTGTTGGGAAATGAGATTTTCGTGGATACCAATGGGCCGGCATCAAAGCTATACTTTCGGTATAAATGCAAAGGCGTCTCTCCTGAAAGATTTAAAATATGAAAGGCGCAAAGATTGGAGGGATTTCTAATTTTTCGTAACTTCATTGGTTCATTAGTTTTTTATTCTGTAAGTATTCCTAATAAATAATATACAATGAAGAAAAAAATAATTAAAACAGCAAAAGCCCCTAAGGCTGTCGGACCATATAGTCAGGCTGTTGAAGCAGGAGGCATGCTATTTATTTCAGGTCAAATACCTCTGGATCCGGAAACTGGTAAAGTAGTGGAAGGAGGAATCAAGGAACAGACAGCCCAGGTATTGAAAAATATTCAAATTATATTATCAGCTGCAGGCTATAGAAAAAGAGATGTAGTTAAATCGACTTGCCTGCTTGAGGATATGAACGATTTTCAGGCAATGAATGAAGTCTATGGTGATTTTTATAATGAAGATCCTCCTGCCAGGGCTGCATATGGGGTGGTAAAGTTACCTCTTGGCGTAAAAATCGAAATAGAGACTATTGCTGTTAAAGGATAGAATAGGGAGCCATATAAAACAAAAAAAGCTCCAAGATGGAGCTTTTTTCATTATATTTCTTAGAACTATTCTGAGATGACCTGAAATTCCAGGTCAACCGATACTTCTTTATGGAGTTTTACAGTTGCTTTGTATGTTCCAACATTTTTAATCTGGTCATCAACAATCTTTATTAACTTCCTGTCAATCTCAAATCCTTCTTTTTGCAGAACTTCAGCCAATTGAATATTGTTTACAGAACCGAATATTTTTCCTTTGCTACTTGTTTTAGCACCAATTTCAAGACTAAGACCTTCAAGTTTCCCTGCTAATTCAAGAGCTTCATTCTTAATCTTTTCTTCCTTGTGTGCTCTTTGTTTCTGATTCTCAGAATGAATCTTCTTTGCTGAAGTAGTGGCTTGAATAGCCAGACCCTTTGGAATCAAGTAATTCCGGCCGTATCCATCTTTTACGTTAATGATATCGTTTTTATAACCCAGTGTTGAGATATCTTCTTTTAATATGATTTCCATGATTTTCCCCTTCTTTATTTAAACATATCAGTAACATAGGGCAATAATGCCAAATGACGAGCCCTTTTAACAGAACTGGCCACTTTTCTCTGGTACTTTAATGAGGTACCTGTAATTCGTCTTGGAAGTATCTTCCCTTGCTCATTAAGGAATTTTTTCAAGAACTCAGGATCTTTATAATCGATATATTTGATTCTGTTCTTTTTGAATCGGCAATACTTCTTTTTCTTAACATCAACAGTAACTGGTGTAAGATATCTGATTTCTGAATTGTTCTGTGCCATTTCTTATTCCTCCACTTGTTTTTCGTTCTTTAATTTCTTTCTTCTTTTCTCACTATATGCAATAGCATATTTATCCATCCTGAATGTAAGGAATCGGATAATTCTTTCATCCCTTCTATATTCAGTTTCAAGTTTAGATATCAATTCACCTTCAGTTTTGAACTCAATCAGGTAATAAAAACCAGTTGATTTCTTCTGGATGGGGTAAGCCAGTTTCCGTAAACCCCAATTTTCTTCATGAATAATCTCACCTTCACCATCGGTGATGATCTTCTTGAATTTGTTTACCGCTTCCTTCATCTGTGTATCAGACAAAACGGGAGTTGCAATGAAAACGGTTTCGTAATGGTTTAACATAATTAAAAATAGTTTAAAATTAAAATTCGAATTGGGCTGCAAAATTAGAATTTTTCTATAGAAAAGCAAAATCTTTAGATAATTTATTCCTTGATTTCTACTTGATTTAAAAATGTATCATGTGCAATCGTCGATTTAAGTATATTTGTAAGATTGAAAACAGGTGAATGCTTGATCAACCTCCTGTGTATAATACCTTAACTATCACTGTATGGAAAACTTTATTGTATCAGCAAGAAAATATCGCCCGGTAACCTTTGATTCTGTTGTCGGACAGGATGTTGTTACAACTACCTTAAAGAATGCAATAAAGTCAAATCATTTGGCCCAGGCGTATTTATTTTGTGGTCCAAGAGGTGTAGGAAAAACCACCTGTGCCAGAATACTTGCTAAAACTATCAATTGCAGTAGTATTACCGAAAATATTGAGGCCTGTGATACTTGTGAATCATGTAAATCTTTTAATGAATCGCGGTCATATAACATACATGAGTTAGATGCTGCCTCTAACAATTCTGTTGATGATATTCGGAACCTAATTGATCAGGTAAGGATTCCACCCCAGATTGGAAAATATAGCATATATATAATTGATGAGGTACATATGTTATCCTCACAGGCTTTTAACGCCTTTTTAAAGACTTTGGAGGAACCACCAAAACACGCAATTTTTATTCTTGCTACTACAGAAAAGCATAAAATAATTCCCACTATTCTTTCCCGGTGTCAAATATTTGATTTTAACAGGATAAAACTAAATGATATTGTAAATCGATTGCAGTTTGTGGCCGAAAAGGAAGGGGTTGTTGCAGAAGCGGATGCCATGCACATTATTGCGCAAAAAGCGGATGGTGCAATGCGGGATGCTCTGTCAATTTTTGACCAGATAGTTAGTTTTTCAGGAAATGAGATAACCTATAAAAACGTTATTGAGAACCTTAACGTTCTTGATTATGATTATTATTTCAAATTAACTGATGCATTTCTTTCCAATGATACCACCAGTAGCTTATTAATGTTAGATGAAATTATGACCAAGGGATTTGATCCTCATCATTTAGTTGTTGGGTTAAGTAGTCACCTTAGGGATATTCTCGTATGTAAAGATCCTGTCACTATCCAGTTGCTTGAAGCTGGTGCTAGTTTTCGTGAAAGGTACCTGGATCAATCAAAGAGTTGTACAGTAGATTTTTTAATTCGATCATTAGAAATTCTTAGTCTTTCTGATATTCAGTTTCGGCAAAATAAGAATCATAGACTTCATACAGAGTTAACTCTTATCAGGATATGTCGGCTAACAGCTGCTGATATAGCTGAGGAGGTAAAACCAAAAACAATTATAATTCAGGAAACAAAAGAAAAGGCAGTTAAAAACGAAGAAGTAATTAAAACTGAGAAGAAGGAAGATATTCCACCCTCTGCAGTAACTCCCAAGACTGAAACACCTAAATTAAATGAAATAAAGCCCAAATACCAGCACAAGACAACTTCAATAAAAGACGGATTAAAAGGTTCATTTACGGTTGGGAAAAAGTCCGATTCTATGGATGAAAAAGCCGTGGGAAAACCTGAAATGAGAGAATCGCCCTTTTCTAAAAATGAGCTTCATGAACACTGGCTTGGTTACTCTGATTCAATTAAAAATGAGAAACCAAGATTAGCTATTACACTTAAAACTCAACTTCCAACACTTGAGGACAATTTTCAGGTTGTTGTGAAAATGGAAAATAAAAATCAGGAGGAAGATTTTCAGAGGTATTTGAAAATGGAAATTTCAACATTTCTGAAAGAAAAACTTAAAAATGATAAAATTTCCATTGTAACAGTTATTGCAGAGGAGGAAGAAGGTGATAAAAAACCTTATACCGATGAGGAGAAATTCAAATTTCTTAGTGAAAAGAACCCCAATCTAAAGATTTTAAAACAGCAGCTTGGCCTTGATTTTGAGTAATACCGGAATTCTCGTTTTAACACTCAATATCTGACTATTTATTTTTGTTATTCTTTCCCCATTTTACTACCTTTGAGCTCAATTTTAAAAAATCAAACAAACCAAAGAAATTATTATGAGTGGAGAAAAAATTACCATCAACCAGGGCGTTTTAAATGTTCCAGATTTTCCTGTAATCCCCTTTATTGAAGGAGATGGTACGGGACCTGATATTTGGGCTGCATCAGTAAGAGTTTTTGACGCAGCTGTTGAAAAAGCCTACGGTGGAAAAAGAAAAATTATATGGAAAGAGGTTTTTGCAGGCGAAAAGGCCTATAATAAGACCGGTGAATGGTTACCGCAGGAGACTTTGGATACTATTATGGAGTACCTTGTAGCCATTAAAGGACCACTGACAACACCAGTAGGCGGGGGGATTCGCTCTCTTAACGTGGCATTGCGTCAGATACTGGACTTGTACGTTTGCCTCCGACCGGTTCGATATTATAAAGGGGTTCCCTCCCCAGTAAAAGATCCTTCTACGACCGATATGGTAATTTTCCGCGAGAATTCAGAAGATATTTATGCTGGTGTTGAATGGATGAGCGGCACCGAAGAGAACAATAAAGTAAAGGAGTTCTTATTGAACGAAATGGGTGTAACAAAAATTCGATTCCCGGAAACTACATCTATAGGAATCAAACCTATTTCAAAAGAAGGTACAGAACGATTGGTGAGAGCAGCTATAGAATATGCGCTTGAAGAGGGTAGGGACTCTGTTACCTTTGTACATAAGGGAAATATTATGAAATTTACTGAAGGTCAGTTTAAGCAATGGGGCTATGATCTGGCTGAAAATGAATTTGGCGATAAAGTATTTACATGGCAACAATATGATCGTATTGCTGAAAAAGAGGGAACAAAAGCAGCGAACAAAGCTCAGGACGAAGCTCTAGCAAGTGGGAAACTTTTAGTTAAAGATGTTATTGCTGATGCATTTCTACAGCAAATTTTAACCAGGCCAAAAGAATATGCAGTTATCGCAACTATGAACCTCAATGGTGACTATATTTCAGATGCTCTTGCTGCAATAGTAGGAGGAATTGGCATTGCCCCGGGTGCAAACATTAATTATGAGACCGGTCATGCCATTTTTGAAGCAACTCATGGTACAGCTCCAAAATATGCTGGACTTGATAAAGTAAATCCTGGTTCTGTAATTCTTTCAGGAGTAATGATGTTTAATCATATGGGCTGGAAAGAAGCTGGTGATCTGATTGTAAAAGGCATTAAGAAAGCCATTGAAAAGAAGAGGGTAACTTACGATTTTGAAAGGCAGATGGATGGTGCTACTTTGTTGAAGTGTTCTGAGTTTGGCGATGAAATTATTGCAAATATGTAGGTTCCGGAAATTTTATATAAATACAATCGATTGAATTAAAGTCTAATAAATAATTAAATAAGTTATGTTATCGACAAAAGTTGAAGAATTATTAAATGCTCAGGTAGAAAAAGAAGGTTATTCCTCCCTGTTGTATCTTGCTATGGCATCATGGGCTGAAAACAAAGGCTATTCTGGAATTTCAGAATGGCTATTTGCTCAGGCTGATGAAGAAAAGAATCATATGCTCGAATTTATACATTTTATAAATGATCGTGGTGGGAAAGCATTGGTTCCGGGATTTAAAAAACCTCCCGGAGATTACAATAATATTAACCAGCTATTTAATGATGTAATGAGTCATGAGCAGTTTATTACATCCTCAATTAATGACATAGTTGCTTTATGTGTAGATGAAAGGGATTTTACTACACAGAACTGGCTACAAGGGTTTGTTGCCGAACAAATTGAAGAGGAAGCCTCTGTTCAGGCAATACTTGACAGATTGAATCTGGTAGGTGAAAATAACTTGTATATGTTTGATAGGGATATCATGTCAATGAGGACCACTGCCTCAGAAAATGAAGTCTAATCAAAATAAAATTCTTTAAAAAAGCTCCTGGTATGGAGCTTTTTTTTTGAACGCATTCGCAATTAAGATATCTCTACCTTTTTTGATTTTTCCAGGAAATCAGGATCAAATTCTGCACCAATTCCCGGTTTATCAGGGAGTATCCATTTTCCTTTTCCCTTGTATTTAAGTCCGCCTAATACCGGATCCATGGCAAAACTGATTGACGAATCTAAATCACAAAAAGCGATATTGTTTCTTGCTGCCACCAAATGAGTAATTGCAGTCAAAGCATGTCTGCTTTCAAGCATTCCACCTACCTGCGATTTTATCCCGGCTGACTCGCCTATGGCAATGATTTTAAGTGCATTGTGTATACCACCGGCTTTTGATAATTTTATATTGAAAAAATCACAAGCTTCAGCACTGGCAAGTTTAAATGCATCACGGTGATCAGATACCGATTCATCAGCCATTATGGGTATTGGACTAGCATCTTTAACTTTTTTGAGATCCCGAAGGTTCCATTTAGCAATGGGTTCTTCACAATATTCGATGTTATAAGGCTCAAGAGCTTTCAGGATAGAAATTGCTGAAATTCTATCCCAGCCCTGGTTCGCATCAATTCGCAATGGTAATTCATCGCCAATGACTTTTCTAATTGCATAAATTCTTGCAACATCATCCTTTAAGTTTGTCCCCAATTTGACTTTAATTACTGGGAACCCGTCTTTCAGATATTTTTTCGCATTCTCTGCCATTTTCTCAGGCGAATCTAATACTACAGTTATATCGGTTATGATTTCCCTTGAGCTGGATCCTCCCAAGAGCTGGTATAGGGGCAAACCAGCCTGTTTCCCCAAAAGGTCATACATAGCTAAATCGAAAGCACTTTTAATGGTACTGTTGCCTGGTACTAAACTATCAAGTAAGGATAAGTTGTTTTCAATTTCAAATGGATTCTTACTAAGAAGCGCTTCAGATAGGTATTTTGCAATTTCAAAAGATGAATCTTGTGTTTCCCCTAAAATATATACAATTGGACTACATTCGCCTGTACCTACCAAACCTGATGTAGTATGTATTTGAACCACAACATTTTTAGCTGTATCCATTGACCCCAATGAAATTGAAAAAGGATTTTTTAAGGGGATATTGATTTTGAAAACTTCAATTTTTGAGATTCTTTCTTTTTTCATTGGATTGTATCTACTTGGTTATCTTTTTTAAAAATTATCCTAAATTAATGCTTTTTATCAATTATACTGAATAAAATATTGATTGAAAATGATTAGACCAAGGTGTATTTATTAACTCCATATTTTATTTCCAGAACTGTTAAAAGATATTAAGTAGTTATTTATTAGCCTGTTCAATTACGAACACATTATGTCCGGAATTAGAGCACCAAAATAACTTAACTACAATATATAAAATACATTTAGTGAGATAGTTAATTCGTATGGTATGCTTGTTGCTTTTAAACAAAATGTAGTAAGAATATTGTGAGATGAATAATAGATTTCCTGGTCTTATTTTATTGGCTTTTCTTTCATTGCTTGTCGAATTATACTCTCAAGATTCTAATTCAAATTCTTGGAAAAGAAATTTAAACCAAAAAAGTGAGTTAAAATTGGTTAACTTATACTATGAGAATTCATCGGGGGAAAAAGGAATAACTAAGTTTTACTATGATGAAAATGGTTTAAACCAGAAAGCTAAATGGGAATTATTGGATGGAACCAGAAATTCTTTGAATTACCATACATTGGATAAAAATGGTAGAATTTTAATCAAGTACCGTGAATTTTCAGATAGCATAACATCCACTACTACATATATATATGATAGCCTTGGGAATTTGACCAAGGAGTTTTTTACCCGTTCTGACGGAATCATGGGCCAGGTGGACTATTTCTATAATGAGGATAGGAAATTGAAAAAGGCATATTGCAAGGGATTGAATGGTTGGTTCTATGGAACCATTTTTTATAAATATAATTTAGAAGACCAGAAGTATAGTGCCATCATTTTTAGGGACAGCATTCAAATAGGAGAGATTTCATATTCCTATAATGATTCCGGGTTAATTACTCGTGAGTTTTGGGATTTTCCAGGTAAATGGAACCAAACTTTCAATTATAAATATTCATTGTTAACATTTATATCCCCTGGTTTTTATACATCATCGAACGTGTATATAACTAATGCAGGAAAATATAAATTAACTTATGAGTCTTATGATTATTCAGGTGAATCAGGTGGCCCCTCTGAATTTATTTATGATTCCAATAATAAGTTATTGGAGAAAGTATTCACCAGGTCTGATGGACTTAAAACAATTACTACCTATAAATATGATAAGGCTGGAATACTTACTAAATCTCTCAGAAATTATTCAAACGGACTGAAAGCCTCTTTTTCTTATATTTATGATGGAAATCGAAGACTTATTGAACGAAAAATGCATAGATCAGATGGATTAGTTGGGAAGGAAGTATACGAATACGATAAAAAGGGCGATCTGAAATCTGCAGTTTATGAAAATTTCGATTCATGGTTGAGCGGAAAAATAAATTATGCATACGATTCTAAAGGGAAGATCAGGATAGGAATATTTGAAGGTAAGAGTGGACTTAATGCTGAAATATCCTTTGCAATGGATGATTTTGGGAATATAGAAAAAGTGCTTTGGGATTTTTCTAATGGAAGAACACAAACTTATACATTCAAATTTGAAAAAATTATGAACGATTGAATTTTTAGTATATTGAATTAAATATGATTAAATAACTAAAATAATATGGAAATGAAAAAGATTGTCTTACATAGTTTTATCCTTACGTTACTTATTTTTATATCTTCCAATGCTTTATGGGCGGCTGAAAAAGGAAATATAATGAGTATGGAAAATATTGATTACAAAGGGAATCCACAAAAAGTCAAGATGACTGTTTTGTATGATAATTATATAAATACTGAGGGAACTGAAGCAAAATGGGGTTTTTCCTGTTTAATCGAAACAGGTGATAAAACTATTTTATTTGATACAGGTGGTGATGGTAAGGTGCTGCTGCATAATATCGAAGCTCTTAATGTAGATGTATCAGAAATTGATATAATTGTTATCTCTCATAACCATTGGGATCATACTGGTGGACTTTTTGCAATTTTAGAATCTACAAAGAATGTTCCTGTATATCTGCTCAATTCTTTTCCCCCAGATTTTATTGAAAAAGTAAAAAGTGCTTATGCTGAAGTAATTCTGGTTAAGGAATCGGTTAAGATCTGCGAAAATGTAATGACAACAGGTGAACTAACTGGTCCGGTAAATGAACAATCATTAATTGTAAACACGAAAAAAGGTCCAGTAGTTGTTACAGGATGCTCCCATCCAGGCATTGTAAATATTGTAAAGCGAGCCAATGAAATTTCAGGGGAAAGTGTTTATTTAGTTTTTGGAGGATTTCACTTAATGCAATTACCTGATAATGCCATTGATGATATTATTTCTGATTTTAATCAATTAGGTGTCAAAAAATGTGGTGCAACTCATTGTACCGGTGATAGGCAAATAAAACGGTTTGAAGACGCTTATCAGGAGGATTATGTAAAAATTGGAACAGGAAAAGTGCTGGAATTCTAATTTTCTTTAAAATATCTTCTAAATACATTCAAACTTTCTCCTGGTTTTCTCCAAAAAGGGTGTGACCAGCATCTTTAATTACAATATGCTCAGCATTTGAAAAATACTCCATATGATCTTTTTCGTATTCAGCTCCTGTAAGAGTGTTGCATTCACCACATAAAAAAAGAACCTTGTTTTTGAATTTGTCAACTCCTTCACTAAATTAATTTGTAAGACTCCATTTTCATCCAGGCCTTTGTTGTGGATCACCTGAGAGGCAACTCCTCCAAATCTCCATAGATCCCTAGAGGCATTTCCGATGTCATCAATACAGAAATATTTCCAAATGAATTTATGTAGATATTGTAATTGACATACAGCAGTTAATTCAAATTCGGTTATTAGGATAATCTAAGTATAAAAAAAATACCACCTTATTTGGTGGCATTCTTATTCAGATATTTAAAATCTTCCGTAATAATTTCCTAGCCAGCTGTGCCATGTCCAGTTCCAGTCTGGTAGTTATACTCTGAACCAAAAATACTATGAGGGATAAAGTATACGAGGAGAGTGGCAACACCAGCAAAATATACTGACCAGCGATTACGTCTGCTCCCTCTATTCATATAAGCTGCTATGAACCAGAATATTAATTCGAAATACAACCTTGTTGTCTGTCCAGTCATGTCCAAATGGAATACCAGACCACCAAACCCCAAATGCATACCATTGTACTATTGGTCCCAAAACAAAACCACCCAATATCAGAGAAATAATACTGGCCCATATCATCCACTTAAACTTCCCATTAACAATTGCTTCCAAAACTGTTCGTATCCCTATAGCCATTGAAACAAAGATGATTAAAATATGCACTAGCAGTGCCCAGGCTGGAACAGCAGCTTTATAACGAGCAAAAATTGGCTTGTCTCCGGTGACTGAAATGGGTTCACTACCTTCTTTCGTGATAAATACAAAAAATTCATATTTTCCAGCTCTTTCCTTTAAACTTGGTAATTTTGCACCAAGACCATCCACACTTTGTACTTCCCATCTCCGCTTGAATTCAAAGGTGCCAGACTCCATCTGAACTGTAGACCATTCATCATGAGACTTGAAACGACGATATTTCACATAACCTGAAATTCCTGAAGGAACCGGGTCCAATAGCATGATTTGAAGATCAGTTCCAATTGTCTCACTGCGAAGAAATTTAAAATGAATATTTCCCCCAAATACTTCTATATTATCCTCTAATGGATAAGTTGGTCCTGTTTTATCTTGATAGGAAAGGCAACCAATTGTTATGATAATTGCAAGAATCCAAAATAATATTGATCTTAACATAATGTTAGTTTTAATGTATGAAAGGCCAAAAATAATAGTTTTATCTGAATAGAAATCAAATAATATTACAAATGAGGTTTTTTAGAAATTATTTTAGATTTTTTTGAATGAATGCGCTTTAAATAATATAATTTACTTAGGCTTAAATAATCAATTTAAAACCTGATAAATCTCTCTGGATTAATCTTATATTTTTTAGTAGCTTTATGAAAAATCTAAACTAAATAATTATGAAATTCGATCCTGCAGTTGAAGTTCAAAAAATTATGAATCTGAGCCCATATGATGGGGTAAATCCGGCTATTTCTGATTCTGCCACCTTTGCATTTTCACGCGGTGATGTTATGACCGATACATTTGAGGGCAAAACGGAGGGATGCTTCTTGTACAGTCGTCATTGGAACCCAACCAATCACGGGCTAGCTGATGCCCTTGCTGCTATGGAGGGTTCGGAAGCAGGTTGGGTTACCGGCTCAGGAATGGCTGCCATTACATCTACTATTCTTCAGCTATGCAATTGTGGTGACCACATCGTTTCAAGCAATACCACCTATGGTGGAACATATGCATTTTTCAAAAACTATTTGCCCAGTAAGTTTAAAATCAAAGTAAGCTTTGTGAATATAACTGATATAGAGGAGGTTAAAAATGCTATTCAACCCAATACAAAGCTTATTTATACAGAGAGCATGACAAATCCTCTTCTCCAAATCTCTGATTTGCCAGCATTATCAACGATTTCAAAAGAAAATAATATCAAATTGGTGGTCGATAATACATTTACTCCTATGATAATATCTCCTATCTTGTTGGGAGCAGATATAGTGGTATATAGTATGACCAAGTTTATTAACGGCAAGAATGATTGCATTGCCGGCGCTATCTGTAGTACAAATGAATTTATTAGTTCTCTGATTGATGTAAACTCCGGAACAGCAATGCTATTGGGCCCGGTACTTGATCCAATGCGATCGTCATCTATTCTAAAGAATTTATATACTTTACATCTAAGACTTCAAAAGCATAGTGCAAATGCGGATTTTTTAGCCAAAAAATTTAAGGAAGCAGGCATTAAAATTACTTATCCAGGACTCCCTGATCATCCTGATCATCAATTAATGAAATTGATAATGAATTCCCAGTATGGTTTTGGAGGGATGATTGCTATAGATCTTGAAACTACTGATAAAGCGAATGACTTTATGGTTGCAATGCAAGAAAAAGGTGTTGGTTATCTTGCTGTTAGCCTGGGATACTTCAGAACTCTATTTAGTAATTCTGGTACAAGTACATCTTCTGAAATCCCAATTGATGAACAGAAACAAATGGGACTTTCTGAGGGATTGGTAAGATTCTCTGTGGGTCTTGATATGGATATCGAATGGACCTGGAACCTTATCGAAAAAAGCTTAAAAGAGGTAAAGCTAATATAAGGTGACTGTAAATCATTCTATATAATTATTAATTAGTTTTTTAATTTTTTTGCTGTCCCATTTAGCTGCACCCTTCTTTTTCATAACCACTTTTCCTTCAGGTGATATAATAAATGAAGTTGGGATTGAGGAAGATTCGAAAATGTCAGGTGCTTGAAATGATTGGACATATGAAGGAAATGTATATCCATTTTTTTCAAAAAAACTTTTTATAGTCTCTGGATCTTCTCCACTTACAAGAACAAAACTTATTTCATCTTTATATTCATCATATAATCTTTGAATACTGGGCATCTCCGCAATGCAAGGGGGACACCAGGTGGCCCAAAAATTAAGAAAAATCACTTTGCCTCTAACTTGTTCGAGGTAGAAAGATTCACCATCCATAGTTTTTAAAGGCCAACGAAAATCAGCATCCGAAATTTCCGAATCCGATGGAGCATTTATTATTAATGGCGCAGTAAGTGTAGCTCTTTTTAACAAGGAAACAACCCCAGTCCGGGTGCCTGGAATAATCAAAAGAATTATGAAAATATAAAAGATTATATCAAAAAATATCGACCATTTACTTTTCTTGCTATATCGCTGTTTTATTTTATCAATAAATTTATCCATCACTCTTATTTAAGCCGTTTATATATATTAGGTCTATGTTTAAAAGATTTAGAATCAATAGCTTTTTGAGTTGCTAATATTCCATCCAAATGATCGTATTCATGTTGTAATAGTTCTGCCAAATCCCCCTCGAGATCCCAGGAATGTTCTTTGAATTCCATATCAAAATACTGAACGGTGCATGATTTATGTCTTTTCACTTTTACCAACAGTTCAGGGAAGCAAAGGCAATCGTCCCAAACTTCAATCATTGACTCACTTTTGTTTTGAATTCTCGGATTTATAAGAACCACAGGTTTTTCTACATGCACATATATTAATCGCTTTTTTATCCCTATCTGAGGAGCTGCAATTGCACGTCCGGCGTTGTATTTCTCTCTAAATGCCATTAATGTTTTATGAAGTGCTTTTACTACTTCTTTGAGTTCTTTCACCTCACTATAATTGACCGGATCAGATTTCAAGTAAAGCTCAGGATCTCCAAGTAATAACAGGTTGTCAAGACTCATGGTTTCTTAAAAATTATTATCTGCAAATATAGTAGTAAAGTCCAAATGATTAAGGATGGTTTTTGTGCAGAATTGATTACTAATATTTATTTAATCCTTCCAGATGATCAATAGATTTTCCATCAAGAGTAAGAAAACCTTTCATGCAACTGGCGGTTAGGCATGAATGTATTGGAAGGATTCCAATCAAATCTCCTACTTCCACCTCCTTCATCATTTTATTATTTAATTTAACAATTCCGTGTTCCTGTGACAATCCTGCCAGGTAGTTTTTATCACCAGAATCAACCCAGCCGGATGAATTTAGCTTGACAACTCTTCCAAAAGATTTTCTATTTTGTTTATCTATTATATACTCTTTAGAGAAGTGTACAGCACCCCCATAAATTATAATCTCACCTCTTTCTTGATATTTTGCCACTACAGGACAAACCATTGCAACAGCAATATCATCAATTGAACAAGCTCCTAAATGAAACTGCATCATATCATAAAACACAAAATTCCCTGGCCTTCCTTCATCAAAGTTTTGAAATTTGTTAACTATTGAAAAAGAAGGTGTATCTCCAAAGGAAATTAGCAAACCAGGAAAAAATACCGTTAAATAATCCCTTAACTGATTTAGCTTTACAATTGAGTTATTGTGTAACTTCTTAATTTCATTCGTTGAAGAAGTACTGTAAGTAATTCCGGAGTGGGAAAGAAAGCCTTTTACATCTATATTATCTGAGGAATTTAAAATTTCTATTGTCTCTTTAATTATTTCGAAGTTATCAAGGGAAAAGCCAGATCGGTGGTCGCCAGTATCAATTTCAATCCAAACATTTATTTTAGTATCTACGAGTGTAATTATCCTGGATACGGTTTGTGGATCGGAAACCAATATTCCAAGTTTTATCATTCTGCCCAGCTTGTTAATTTCATCAATTTCACGGATGTTTACAGGAAAAGCAATTGTTATATCCATCCATCCTGCCTGGGCAAAATGTTTAGCCATTTTTACTGAAGATACAGTAATTGAAGCAATGGATTTCTCTTTAAACCACTCTCCAACTTTTATGGATTGATGAGTCTTAAAATGTGGTCTGAATGAAATATTATTTTTTTCTAATTTTTTAGAGATTCGCTTGATATTATTCCTGCATTTGTTTTCGTCCAGTAAAAGGGTAGGTGAGGTTATACTAATCATTTTATTTTGATTTAATTGGTACTTTGCGTAATTCAAATTGCTCGTTTATCCTCTCTGCTTTAATTACAAATGAAAACTTGTTGATTTCAAGACAAAGGTCAAAGTCAGATGGGGGAGAGTGCATCTTGTTAGCGGGATCAAAAAATCTCGCCCCAGTACCTCTTTTAATCCTAGAAACCATGTCTTCAAAATTATTTGGCTTCTCTTCTAACTCATTTTTAATGTAATGAGCACATAAAATGTCTTCATCAGCAGTCGATTCAGCCCTAAAGCCCATTGCAACCAGTGAAACCATTTTTGGATTTTTAGCTTTGATATATTGGATGATGGCTGAAACATTTACAAAGCTTCCAGTAATGATTTCAGATGCGTTCATTGCATTTACCAGTCCCAATGTACCTGCGCTGGTTGTATGAACAATGGTTTTATTAGAAAAATCGTAATTATTAATTGCGGTAGGGGAGTTTCCAAAATCGAAACCAGGTACTATTTTTTCTAATCGTTCACCAATTAAAATGAAATCCGTATTGCTTTTTTTTAAAACAAACGCTTCATTTACATCTGCAACTGGAATGATTTTTTGGGCACCTTGACTAAATACAAATGCTTCCAGAGAGAAAGCACGAAAAACATCTATTATAACAGTTAAGCCTTGAGCTTTTCTGGCACCCTGAACGAACTCGAGTATCTGAATTTGCATGAATTTTAGACTCAATAATTATATAAAAATATGAAAATCCGGGAAAGGATTTACTTTGGAGGTTAATTGAGTCTATGTTTTATCCAATTCTATTAATCAGATTGGCAAGACGAATTTCATCCTCCGAAATGGAAGAGTTATTTTTAAATGGGATTGTAATACTTACAAATCTTTCAGCATTAATATGAATGTCAGGGCTCTGTCTGTTTTCAGAGGCCACAAAAGTTGCATCATTGATGAACTTCATTGCCTTGCTTGAATTGGAAAATTCAAAATCTTTTTTCAGGGAATTATCTTCTATTACCCAATCCATATTGTTCATAACAAGAGATTTTTTAAAATTGGATGGTACAAATGTACTTATTATTTATAAATAATCTAAATAAAAAAAGCCTGCTAGTTGATAGCAGACTTTTCCTAATTCATAATATTGCAATTATTTACTACTTCGGAGCATTAAGATATCATTAACTACAATTTCAGTTACGTACCTTTTATTGCCCTTATCATCATCGTATGAGCGATGGGTTAACTTACCCTCAATGGCAACTTCGTTACCTTTTTTTAGATATTTTTCTGCGAAGTTAGCGCGTGGTCCCCATGCTACCAAATTGTGCCATTCGGTGTTTTTTACCTGCTTACCATCACCACTTTTATAAGTTTCTGATGTCGCGAGAGAAATTCTTGCTAGTTTTTTGCCACTTTCGAGCTCTTTAACTTCTGGATCAATTCCAAGGTTTCCAATCAAGTTTACTCTGTTTTTCAAATTGTTCATGATAATAAAATTTAAGTTTAACAAAATATTGATGCGATACTTCGATCATTACGGTACAAAGAAAAACGTACCTGTCCAGATTATTCGGTTAATAAATACTTACAATCGTTTGTATTCGTTTGTAAACGGATATAGGCTTGATAATGAGCTTATTGTTTGTTTAAGGTGGATGAATGAGGAAGAGAAGAAAAATATCGAAAAGTTTGCTATTCTTCGGAATTTTAAGTCAGGAATTGAAAAACTATTTAATACTTATACTTTTTCCAAAACTTTTTCAATGATTCCCGAACTTTATTTTCTTGAATATTATCCCCAGGTGTGTATAAGGTGCTTCCAATAATATTTTCAGGTAAAAATTCCTGATCGGTAAAGTTATCAGAGTAACTATGAGCATATTTATACTCTTTTCCATAGCCCAGGTCTTTCATTAATTTGGTTGGAGCATTTCTAATATGCAGTGGAACCGGGAGGTCTCCTGTTTTCCTAACCAGGTTTTGTGCAGCATTAATGGCTTCATATGCAGAATTACTTTTTGGAGAGGTTGCAAGGTATATTGTTGTTTCAGATAGAACAATTCTTGATTCAGGCCAACCGATAAGTTTTACAGCTTGAAAACAATTGTTTGCAAGCAAAAGGGCGTTTGGATTAGCCAATCCTATATCTTCTGCTGCAAGAATAACCAATCGTCTGGCAATAAATTCAATATCTTCGCCTCCTTCTACCATACGGGCAAGCCAATATACGGCTGCATTTGGATCACTTCCCCTCACCGATTTAATAAATGCTGAAATAATATCGTAATGCTGTTCGCCATTTTTGTCATAAATGGCTATATTTTCCTGAATCCTCGATTTAACCAGTTCATTATTCAGGATGATTCTTTTTTTAGGTTTTTCTGCATCAAATTCTGCATAAATAACCAGTTCAAGGATATTATATAATTTTCTGGCGTCTCCACCTGAGTATCGTAAAATAGCTTCATTTTCAGAAATTTCTGCAGGGATTTTCTTAAGATAATTATCAGTTTTAAGCGCTTTTTCAATCAAAGTCTCAAGATCGTTTTTTTCTAATGATTTGAGTACATAAACCTGACATCGTGAAAGCAATGGAGATATTACTTCAAATGAAGGGTTTTCAGTAGTAGCACCTATTAAAGTGATAATTCCCTGTTCAACTGCACTTAGAAGAGAGTCTTGCTGAGATTTACTAAATCTGTGAATTTCATCAATAAATAAGATTGGGTTTGGCTTATCAAAAAACTGCTGTTTTTTTGCCTTTTCAATAGTTTCTCGAACATCTTTTACACCTGAGTGAACAGCACTGAGACTGTAAAATGGTCTACTTAACTCATTTGCAATGATTTTAGCAAGTGTTGTTTTACCAACACCTGGAGGTCCCCAGAGAATAAATGAAGGAATATTACCAGATTCAATTATGTTTCTGAGTATAGATTTTTCGCCAATAAGATGCTCCTGCCCAATGTAATCACTGAGCTTTTTGGGGCGCATTCTTTCTGCCAATGGAGTATTTGGAACCATAGGAATTGCGATTCATGTTTCGCATACAAATATAAGTTTTTAAGTCAGGGTAAATACTAAACTTATTTGGTAATTGTTCAAGCATCAGTAAGATTTTTCTTTCTTTATTGATATATATTAGAGTAGTATATTTTATCGTTATTAATTTAAAAATATTATAGTATCTAATTCAAAAACATCATCTTTGTATTCCCTTTAACATCCATTTAGATTTAATTATGAGTGAGGAAAGAGATAAAGCTATTCGTAGAGAATATCGAGGTTTATTAAGGGATTGCGGCAAACACATCAATGCAGATGACCTGAAAATAATCAGGGAAGCACTTAATATTGTTATTCAATCAAGCGATAAAAGGATTGAGGAAAATACCGGACTACCGGTGGTTGTTTACTCCATTATGATTGCCAGAGTTATAGCTGGTGAGTTAGGCTTAGGTAAAAATGCAATAGTTGGTGCTCTATTAACTGAGGTTGTTTCAGATTCAGATTTAACCCCAGCCGATATCATTACAATTTTTGGATCTAATGTTGCTGAGTTGCTTAAAAGTTTATCGAAACTTTCAACTATTGATACTACTAAAACGGAGTTACAGGCTGATTCTTTCCGTAAACTAATATTAAATCTGGCTGGTGACGTACAGGTATTACTTATCAAATTTGCCGAGAGAATTGTTATGATGCGTAATCTTGACAATGCTGATAAAGAAACGCAGGTTCAGATATCAACAGAATCGAGATACATTCATTCGCCACTTGCACATCGATTGGGTCTCTACAATATTAAATCAGAGCTTGACGACCTTTCTTTAAAATTTTTAGATACTGAGCATTATAATGAAATTACTGAGAAGTTAAAAGCTACAACAAGAGCCAGGAACCGATTTATACGTGAATTTGTAAAGCCAATAAATGAGAAATTGGAATTGCAGAAAATTGGCTGCGAAATAAAAGGCAGGTTAAAATCTGTTCACTCCATCTGGTCAAAAATGCAGAAACAGAAGGTAGATTTTGAGGAGGTATATGACCTTTTTGCCATTCGAATAATTGTCAAAAGTAAACCGGAACAGGAGAGATCATTGTGCTGGCAGGTTTACTCAATAGTAACAGATTTATATACTCCTAATCCTGAGAGGCTTAGGGATTGGATTTCTATCCCGAAAAACAATGGTTATGAGTCCCTGCATACTACTGTAGCAAGTCCAAAGGGTAGATGGGTTGAAGTTCAGATCAGAACTGAACGTATGAATGAAATTGCTGAAAAGGGATTTGCGGCACACTGGAAATACAAAGGAGCAAAGTCAGATAAACTGCTTGATGAGTGGCTTCAGACCATGCGTGAAACTCTGGAGTCTTCAGGTCAGGAGTCAAAGGATTTTGTTGATCAGGTAAAACTAGATTTATACTCTGATGAAATATTTGTATTTACTCCAAGAGGTGATCTGAAAAGATTACCGAAAAATGCATCAGTTCTTGATTTCGCTTTTGAAATCCATTCTGAAGTAGGAGCAAAATGTACAGGGGGAAAAGTAAATAGTAAAAATGTATCTATTCGGCATATCCTGAAGAATGGAGATTTGGTTGAGATTGCTACTTCCAAGAATCAAAAACCAAAAACTGACTGGTTGAAGTTTGTGGTTACCTCAAAAGCAAAATCGAAAATAAAACAAACCCTTAACGAGGAAAAAACTAAACAGGCGGATATAGGCAAAGAAATTTTAAAACGAAGATTAAGGAACTGGAAAATCGGCTACAACGATTTAAATGTAAAGATTTTGTTAAATGCATATGATTTGAAATATGCTCAAGATCTATATTATCTTATTAGTCAGGAAAAAATTGGTTTAAGTGGAATTAAAGAGGTTTTGACGAAAGATACAGAAAAAAATGTTCCACCAGAATCAAATAATACTGGTGCGAAAACAGTGGAGGCTCCTCCAGGTAAAGCATCTGAATACGATGAGTTACTCGAACTTGACAACAGGATTGCCAGTGTTGATTATAAGTTTGCTAAATGCTGTAATCCGGCAATTGGAGATAGAATTTTTGGTTTTGTTACAGTAAATGAGGGGATAAAAGTTCATCGGATGGATTGTCCAAACGCAGAACAGCTGCTTGAAAAGTATCCCTATAGGATTATCCAGACAAAATGGTCTTCAGCAGTAAAGTCTGATATGTTTATTACAACTATTAAGGTTAATGGAAAGGATGATTTTGGAATTGTAAATAGAATTACGGAACTGATTGCAAATCAGCTTAGAATTACTATGCAATCCATAAATTTCTCAAGCAATCAAGGAAGGTTTGAAGGGGAAATTCAGTTGAAGCTTTTGAGCAAAGAAGATCTGGATAGCGTAATAAGGAAAATATTGGTTATAAATGGTGTAACAAAGGTGACTCGTTTATCGTAAGAAATTATAATATACAGGCTGATTCCCTGCAATGAAATTCCATTATTTCATAATCTAACATTTTGTATATTAGCAACTATTTTTAAGAGGACATGTTTAATATTTTGTAAACCATTACATATGAATCATTTATCGGATTTCCATAAATCTATTTCGAGGTATTTTTTAATTGTACCAGTTCTTCTAATCACCCTTGTTTTTGATTCCTGTGTTTCAAATAAACAGGCTGTCTATGTTCAAAC
Organism: uncultured Bacteroidales bacterium; assembly: GCA_963750735.1. Taxonomy (GTDB): domain Bacteria; phylum Bacteroidota; class Bacteroidia; order Bacteroidales; family VadinHA17; genus JANTGF01. The sequence goes on from CAVVRY010000019.1 coordinate 736,238, forward strand.
TCAGGATGGAAAAGTTGTAAAACCCGATTTTCAACCATATCTGAAATCTACCAGAACCATTCAACCTGATGATGAATTGTATATTCGGGTTAAAAGTGATGATGATTTAAATAATAATGTATCAATAAGCCGGGATGATACATATCTTGCAAATACAGATATAACGCTGCTAACATATACGGTAAATGAACAGGGATTTATCAGATACCCCAACATTGGAGAAATAAAACTTCATAACCTGACTCTTGATGAGGCTGGAAAAGCCATGGAAAAGGCTTTGGTTGGATTTTTAAGTTACCCAACTGTAACAGTTAAATTCACTTTGAAGAATGTAACTGTATTAGGGGAGGTAAATAACCAGGCAGGTACTCATTTGATGAAAAGCAGATTAATATTTTTCAGGCCTTTGGTTATGCTGGTGATATTTCATATTATGGTAACCGTAAAAAAGTTATGTTGCTAAGAGAAGAGAATGATATTATAACACGTAATTATATTGATTTAACTAATGAATCTCTAATAGAATCTTATTATTTCTATGTACAGCCAGATGATGTTATTTATGTTGAACCTTTGAAAGAAACGAGGATGGGGGATGCAGGCATTTCCTTTTGGCGTGTTATTATCCGCACTTTCTACACTTATGATAATTTTAACATATTTGCAGTTATACGGTAACAATTAATAGCCTTAGGCAGAAGATTTAAATTTAACATAATGACCAATCAAAAACATAATAAAGAAAACGAATATATTGATTTAAGAGCAATGCTCAAAGAGTTTTATAGGAATTGGTATCTTTTTGCATTTTCTATAATAGTTGCACTTGGATTTGCGTTTCATTATCAATAAATTTTCTCCTCCGGCTTATAAAGTAAGTTCATCCTTATTAATTTCAGGTGGAAGCAGCAGAAGGGCAGTAAACCGGTCAGAATTTATTGAAGGTCTGGAGTTGACATCACAAAGCAAAGAAATTCAGAATGAGATTATGGTTTTAAAGTCCCAACCACTTGTTGAAAATGTTGTGAAAGCATTAGGATTTAATGTAACCTATTATTCAAAAGCTGATTATTTACCTTATCGATTTGCAGGATTTAAACGATTAGGTAAATTTCTTTTAGAGAGATTTATAAAAATTCTCCCTATGAAGTTGTAATTGATCAAAGTAATTTTCAACCTGTAAATTTAAATTTTAATATAGATATTCTTAGCAATGAAGAATATTCATTAATGGTAAAAGCTGAAGATATTGAAGTATATGATTATTCAAGTGATAGATTGGTTTATTAAGAAGATGATCAGAAAGATATTTTTATTAATGGTAGATTTAAGTTTGGTGAAGAAGTTAAAGGCCCAAATTATTCGTTTAAGGTATTTCTGAAATCAAGTTATAATAATGAATTTAAGGATAAAGATCTGTATTTCTCATTTAATAATATAAAAAGTTTGGCAGGTAGCTTTAAGAATGCCCTGGAAATTTTACCTTCGGATGAAAAAGCACAGTTGTAAACATTTCATTTGAAGGAGCTAATACAGGAAAATCTATTGAATTTGTAAATGGAATTATGAGTGAATATTTACAGAAGGATCTGGCAAAGAAAAATTATCTGGCAATTTCAACAATTGAATATATTGATAAGCAAATTTCTGATATTTCAGATTCATTAAGTATGACTGAAAGCGAACTGCAAAGTTTTAGAAGAAAGAATCAAGTAATGGATATTGATGCAAAATCGAGTCAGGTGGCTCAGCAGATTAGAGAACTTGAGAATCAGAAAAATGAAAAGCAACAGGAATTGAGATTTTACCAGGAGCTTTCAAATCACTTTGAGGCAAGTAAGGATTCTCCAAACATACTTGCTCCATCATCAATGGGAGTAGATGATCCATGCTTAATAATATGATCCAGCAGCTTATCGAAAGAAATGTTGAAAAAAACACCCTGATTGACAGAAATCAACAAAGAAACCCACGATACAGAACACTTAACAGTACAAATTGAAGATTTGAAAAATTCAATTTCTGAGAATATTAAGTTTGTTATCAATAGTACTCAATTCTTCATTAAATGAAATTAATTCAACTATTGCCACGATATAGGTATGAGGAAGGTAAACTACCTCAGACTCAAAGGGAATTACTTGAAATTACAAGGAGATTTGACCTCAATGATGAGATTTATACTTTTTTACTTAGAAAAAGGGCCGAGGCTCAAATAGCCAAGGCTTCAAATTTGCCTGATAGTGAGATAATTGAGCCGGCACAGTTAATTGGACAAACTTCACCAAGGACAAGAGAAATTATCTTCTTGCACTCTTTTCTGGATTCTTTATTCCATTTGTATTTCTACAATTAAAGAAAGCTTTAAATAACAGAATATCTGATAAAAAAGAGGTGACAAAAATTACTGATGTTCCAATTGTTGGTAAAATAATCCATAATATCGATAGTTCTTCCATTGTTTTGGCTACTGATCCAACCAGTCCAATATCTGATGCATATAGATCATTAAGAACAAATCTTGAGTTTTATACCAAAGGAAAGGAAAATGCGGTTATTCTGGTTACTTCAACCATGGGGAACGATGGAAAATCATTTACTAGTTTAAATCTTGCATCAAGTTTTGCTTTTAATGATAAGAAAACAATAGTTCTCGGTTTTGATTTGCGAAAACCTAGTGAACTTTTTAAGGAATTTGGAACAGAAAATGTACCTGGTATAAGTTCATATTTAATTGGTAAGTCAGAAATTGAGGATCTGATAATTAAAACACCTATAAACAATCTGGATCTTATACATGCCGGAGTCGTTCCTCCAAATTCTCTTGAACTCATATCTTCTGATAAAACCAATTTGATTATTAAAAAATTAAGGAGTATATATGATTACATAATTATTGATTCAGCTCCTGTTGGCCTATTGCCAGATGCATTTGTATTAATGAAACATTCTGATATAAATCTTATAGTTGTAAGACATAATTTTACTATTAAGGATTATTTTATTGAAACAATTCAGGATCTAGAAAAAAAGGAGTTGAAAATTTATTTCTTGTTTATAATGATGAAACATTAGCTAAAAATGAATTAAGATATAAGCAATATTATCATAAGTAATCTTTTATACAATTTGTTTAGGGGGATTTATTTAGAATGGATACTATTAAGAGATATTATTTTCTTACCCTTGCTTTTTTTCCATTGTTTCAGTTTATAACATATGAATATATAGATGGATTTAGTTTTACAATTTTTTATGGAGCAGTCGCTATTTTATTATATTTCCTTTTATTATTTTCTGGCGTAAACTTTAATTACAATAAGTATATTTTTCCCCTTGGTCTATTAGCTTTTTACTATTTTATGTGGGATGTGGTTAATGGAGAATTAACCTCCTTGAATTCAATTGAAATAATAAACTACATTTATCACTTCAGGTGGTTTCATATTATCTTTTTTCTGATACTTGTAGAAGAATACAAAATTTGACAAAAAATATATACAATTTGTAATCGTAATATTTAAAATCACTATAATTTTTGCTTTTATAGTTACTTTGGTTCAACTTTTCTTTGATCCTTTCTTTTTAACCCCAGATGAAACAATAATTCACTATTTTTCAAGAAGTCAGTATGAAATTCGTTTACAATCAATTTTTGGATATATTGGGTCAAATGAGGTAAGTTATTCATTCATACCGATAATTTCAGTTCTAATAGGATATTATAATGCCAATAATAAATCATTTGGACTATTGTGGCTTTTTATGGCCGGTGTTGTTTTTTTTGGCACAAAGACAAGATTTATATATTTAAACTATTTTATTATTTTATTACAATATCCATTGGTGACTGGGCTCAAAATTAAAAATTCTATTAGGATTTTATTTTTAAGTCTTTTAGCTTCTATTGTTGTACTGTTTGTTTTACAGAATATTGGTTTTAACATTGATGAGTTTATCGAGAATAGGTTGCTTAGTAAAAGTGCTTCAACTCGAATTTTGGCCATTGAAATGTTTGTTAAATTCTTTCCTAATAATCCATTTTTGGTACTGGTATTCATGTTGGAGAAGATCTTTTAAGAGCCATAGGGGGACGTAGTTCGCAAATACACGTTGGCTATTTATCACACCTCTATGAATATGGAATTATAGGTACAATTATCCTTTTTTATTTTTTAATTCAATTATTGAAAAAATTATACATGGATTCAAGAGAAACACATTATATGGAAGCCTATTTGCTTTTATTACCGTTTTTGTGACCAATTTAACGGTAGTGCATTTTTCAATATTTAATTATGGCCTATTGTTTGCCTTTATTTTTAACAAATACTTTAATGACCAATATATTTCAGAAAATATATCTTAAGATTACAAGGTCTTTTTCAGGTAAGCATAGTAGGACTAAAAAGGCTGGTAAGAATATAGTAGCTTCTTTTTTTATTAAGGGAATAAGTATTATTATTGGCTTTATGTTGGTTCCGATGACTCTTGATTATCTTGATCAGACCCGATATGGTATTTGGATCACCATTTCATCCTTTCTAACCTGGTTTACCTTTTTTGAAGTTGGTCTAGGTAGCGGATTGAAAAATAAGCTTGCAGAGGCATTGGCAAGAAATGACTACCCTTTAGGGAAAATTTATGTAAGTACTACTTATGCCATTTTATCAATTGTAATCGGGGTAGTTGCTGTTATATTTTTCATTGCCAATAATTTTATTGATTGGACTAAAATCTTAAATACAGAAAAAGATCTTGCTTCTGATCTTACAGCATTGGCTGCTATTGTCTTCGGGTTTTTCTTTTTACGGTTTGTTATTAAGTTAATTGGTATAGTATTAATAGCTGATCAGAGGCCAGCAATTAATAACCTTTTTGGCCCCTTAGGTAATTTAATAGCCCTTATTGTTATTTATATATTAACTAAAACTACTTCTGGTTCATTGATCTATCTGGGACTTACACTTAGCATTAGCCCTTTACTTGTTATGATTGTAGCTAGTTTTTATTTTTATAGTAATGATTACAAGGCAATAGCCCCATCTATAAAATCAGTAAAATTTATGTATGCCAGAAATTTATTAAGTCTGGGAGTTAAGTTTTTTGTGATCCAGGTTTCAGCATTGGTCTTATTTCATTCTGGTAATATTATAATATCTCAATTTTTTGGTCCGGCTCAGGTTACTCCATATAATATTGCTTTAAAATACTTTTCTATTCTTGGAATGGGCTTTTCAATCATAATGATGCCATTTTGGGCGGCTCATACCGAAGCTTGGGTGAAGAAGGATATTGCCTGGATTAATTCTACAATAAAGAACTTGATGAAAATTTGGGGGGGGTATTGCTAGTTGGTTTGGGATTGTATTTTGTTTCGGATTATTTCTTTGATATTTGGATAGGTAAGGACGAAATGAAAGAAATATATATTTCAGAAAGACTAAAAATACTAATGGTAGTTTATTTTGCTCTATTTAACTTTGGGGCTATATTTAATATGTTCATTAACGGATTGGAAAGTTACGTGTTCAAATGTGGTCTTTGACAATTGGGGCCATTATTTTTATACCTATCTCAATATTATTTATTAAAGTATTTCATTGGGGGATAGAAAGTGTAGTAATTGCATCTATAATAGCGAATTTTTATTCTCCAATTATAGCACCTATTCAATACAATAAAATAATAAAAGGCAAAGCTTATGGGATTTGGAATAAATAAAATTGTAAAGCTTTTTTTTTCACCTAGGTATTTAGCTGCTAATATTAAGAAAATAAAGCTTAAAAGAAAGTACTGAGCAGATGGTCTAAAGATTGGACTTAATTCTAAAATCTAGTCAACTCTGCTGTTGGCAATTTTGTATCTTTAGGGAGCAAAGTTAAAATCGAAAATAGTACTTTAGGAGACCATACATATATAAATGCAAATACCACAGATAAGAAATACTAAATATTGGTAAATTTTGCTCTATTGCCTCAGATGTGATTTTTGGCTTGGGAAGCATTCTATTGATATGGTATCAACACATCCAGCATTTTATTCAAAAATAAAGTTTATAAGACTTATTCAGAAAAATGTATTTTGATGAATATGGCGAGATTATTATTGGAAATGATGTGTGGATTGGTGATGGTGCAGTTATTATGAATGGAATTACGATTGGAAATGGTGCTATAATAGCAGCACGAGCTGTTGTTACAAAAGATGTCAAAGCATATTCAATTGTAGGAGGTATTCCTGCCAAAATTATTAAAATGAGGTTTGATGAGAATATAATCAACAAATTACAAGAAATAAGATGGTGGGACTGGGACGAAGAAAAACTTGAAAAGAATTTCAAGAAATTTCATAACCCCGAAGAGTTCATAAAATCATTTGCATAAAAATTTGTTTTCAAGAATTTTAAATTAATAAAAAAATGTTCAAAAATAAAACACTATTAATAACAGGAGGTACAGGATCATTTGGTAATGCAGTTTTAAACCGATTTGTTGATTCTGATTTAAAGGAAATTAGGATCTTTAGCAGAGATGAAAAGAAACAGGATGACCTGCGTAAAAGGATAAATAATCCAAAAGTAAAATTTTATATTGGAGATGTAAGAGATTTTCGTTCAGTTGACAATGTGATGCGGGGTGTTGACCTGGTTTTTCATGCTGCAGCATTAAAGCAGGTTCCGTCATGTGAATTTTTCCCTGTGGAGGCAGTAAAAACAAATGTTTTAGGAGCAGAAAATGTTATTGAGGCGGCTATAAAGCATGAAGCTAAGAATGTTGTTATATTAAGTACCGATAAGGCAGTTTATCCAATTAATGCTATGGGCCTTTCTAAAGCATTGATGGAAAAGGTTATGATTGCAAAATCCCGCAATGTAACAACTCCCGTATTATGTGGAACAAGATATGGCAATGTAATGGCAAGTAGAGGTTCTGTAATTCCCTTATTTGTTGATCAAATAAAATCAGGAAAACCAATTACCATTACTGATCCAAATATGACACGCTTTATGATGACTCTTGAAGGAGCAGTTGACCTTGTATTATTTGCTTTTCAAAATGCAAATCCTGGTGATATGTTTGTACAAAAAGCTCCAGCAGCTACTATTGAGGTATTGGCTCAGGCGCTAAAGGAACTATATAACTCCAACAGCTCAATTAATGTAATTGGAACAAGGCATGGAGAAAAGTTATATGAAACATTGGTGAATCGCGAAGAGATGACCAAAGCTGAAGATCTTAAGAACTATTTTAGAATTCCTGCTGATACCCGAGATTTAAATTATGAACAGTATTTTTCAAAAGGTGAAGAAGATGTCTCAAAATATGAAGATTATCATTCACATAATACTACGAGGTTGGATGTAGAAGGAACGAAACAATTATTGCTTCAGCTCGAATTCATAAGGAAAGATGTTTTATAATTATGCCTCATAGTTTGGATGGCTGTTATATAATATGGCAAATGATATAGCTTATATAATCTATTAATTTAATGAGTGATCCATATTTAATTAAAGGAGGTATATATAGAGATAAACGTGGAGTCATCTCATTTGTTAACGATTTTATATTTGATAACATTAAGAGGTTTTACATTATAACCCATACCGATTCATCTGAAGTGCGGGCATGGCAAGGACATAAATTTGAATCTAAGTATTTTTATTGTTTGAAGGGAAAATTTTTAGTGAATCTTGTAAAAATAAATGATTGGTCAAATCCATCAATGGAATTAGATGTGATTACATATAACCTGGAAGCTGAAATCAGTCAGGTATTATATATCCCACCAGGATATGCGAATGGTTTTAAGGCTACAACAAAGGATTCTCAACTTCTGGTATATTCTGATAAAACAACTGAAGAATCTAAAGATGATGATTATAGGTATGATGCGAATTATTGGTTTAACTGGCAAAAAGTATGATTAAAGTAGGAATTACAGGTCAGGCAGGGTTTATGGGAACCCACTTATTCAACTATCTGGGTTTAAAAGATGAGATTGAGCGAATCCCTTTTAAAGACGAGTATTTCGAGGATAAAAATACTATTACAAAACTTTGTTTCTAATTGTGAGGTAATTGTGCATCTTGCAGCAATGAATCGTCATGAAGATCAAAATGTAATATATAATACAAATATTTCCTTAGTTAACCAATTGATTGATGCTTGTGAGGAAACGAATTCAAAACCTCATGTAATTTTTTCCTCGTCCACACAGGAAGAAAGGGATAACTTATACGGTAAGTCTAAACTTGAGGGCAGGAAATTATTTGAAGAATGGGCGATCAGGAATAAAGCAGACTTTACAGGTATGATTATTCCAAATGTATTTGGGCCTTTTGGGCAACCATATTATAATTCAGTTATTGCTACATTTTGTCTACCAGTTAACTCATGGTGAAACTCCTGAAATACATGTAGATGGGGATCTTAAATTGATATACATAAATGAGTTGGCTGAAGAATTTTATAAACAGATAGTAAAAACCAATGTTACGGGAATTAATAAATATCTTGTTCCACATACTTCAGAAAGCAAGGTAAGTGAGATTTTAGACCTATTAAAACAATTTAAACAACAATATCTTGAGAAAGGCATTATGCCTGATATCACACAATCATTTGTCCTTGAGTTTGTTTAATACTTTCCGGTGTTACATGGATAAAACTATTTTCCATTTGATTATGTAAAACACAGCGATGATAGGGGAGATTTTGTTGAAATTATGCGTGCCAATACTCCCGGTCAATTTTCTTATTCAACAACAAAACCAGGAATTACAAGAGGCAATCATTATCATACTCGAAAAGCTGAGAGATTTGCAGTAATTAGTGGCAAAGCCAGAATTCAATTACGAAAAGTTGGAACAAGTGAGATTATTGAATATGAGCTAAATGGAGATTCCCCTTCCTTTGTTGATATGCCCATCTGGTATACTCATAATATAACAAATATTGGAAAAGATGAATTGATTACTTTATTCTGGATAAATGAACCATTTGATCAGTTGGATCCAGATACATATTTTGAAAATGTTTAGAATAATACCGATGGAAAAATCACAATTAAAAGTTGCCACAATAGTTGGTACAAGACCAGAGATAATACGATTGAGTTCCACAATAAAGCTTCTGGATAAGTATCTGAACCAGATTTTTATACATACTGGTCAAAATTATGATTATGAGTTAAATGAAATTTTCTTTTCTGATCTTGGGCTTCGTAAGCCAGATTATTTTCTAGAGGTAAATACCAGCTCAGTAGGAAAAGTTTATGGTGAAACAATTAGTAAAAGTGAAGAAGTCTTAATAAAAGAAAAACCCGATGCTGTTCTATTACTTGGAGATACAAATAGTGCCATTGCTGGAATAATTGCAAAACGCCTTCGAATTCCAATATTTCATATGGAAGCAGGAAACAGGAGTTTTGATATGAATGTACCAGAGGAAATCAACAGGCGGATTATTGATCATGTTGCCGATTTTAACCTGGTTTATACAGAGCATGCACGAAGACATCTTTTAAGCGAGGGATTGCAGCATAGAAGAATATATCTAACAGGTTCTCCAATGAATGAGGTTTTAAATGACAATATGACAAAAATTGAGAATTCTGATATTCTGGATAAATTGAATTTAGAAAAAAAGAAATATTTTATTGTTTCTACTCATAGGGAGGAGAATGTTGATAATCCTAAACATTTGAAATTGATTTTGAATGTATTAAATGGTCTTGCTCAGAAATATAATGTTCCGGTAATAGTATCCACGCATCCACGAACCAGGAAAAGGTTAGATATGCTGGATAATGCGACTGTTGATAAAAGAATTCAATTCTTAAAACCTTTTGGTTTTAGTGACTATGTGAATTTACAAATGAATGCACTTTGTACGATAAGTGACAGTGGTACAATAAGTGAAGAATCAGCCATTCTTTCTTTCCCTGCCATTTCTATACGTCAATCTATGGAACGTCCTGAGGCACAGGATGCGGGGACAATTATTTTATCAGGTTTCGATTATAATGTTGTAATGGATTCAGTTCAAATTGTTGTAGATGAGCATAACCAAGGAAAATATATGAGCAAATTCCAGCAGATTATGAAATTAAAAATACTTCCTGGAGAGTTCTTAAATTAATTATAGGGAATGCAAGTTAAGTAATAAATGGTGGGGGATAAAATGCTTGATAGAAAAATGCCGAAAATTATTTTTATTCGCAGAGGTGGAGTGTCAAATACAGCTCCTTTTAATAGATTCATTTCAATTGTTAAGGCAGTTAACCTAGTCGGGCTCAGTTATGAAGTACTCAATATTAAGCCTTCTTTCATCCAATCCAATAATAACTTTGAGAAGATTGATCAAACAAAAATCATGTATGATGGTATTGTAGTTGAAAGTATATTTTCGCTAGAAAAAATCAATCAAAATCCATTCCAGAAAGTTATTCGAAGGCTGAAAGAGAAGGTATACTCTTATAAAGCTATAGAAAGAAGGAGTGGAAATAGAAAGGATATTATCTATTTATATTCAACAAAAATAACTGATTATTTATTCTTTTTCTTTCTATCAAGAATTTTTAAGTTTAGATATGTTCACGAAAGGAGTGAATATCCAAAGATAATAAGGAATCAGAATCCAATAAAAGTACTTTTCTACAAAGTATTTATTATATCGTGGTGCTATAAACTATTTGATGGGATGGTAATCATGACAGAACCATTGATAAACTTTTATAGCAGATTTACCCGGAAAGATTGTAAAATTATTAAAATCCCAATGAGTGTTGATGCTGATAGATTTAACCTTAGAATAAATCCTGATGAAAAGTATATAGGTTACGTGGGGAGTTTAAATATTAAAAAAGATGGTTTGGATATTTTAATTAAGGCATTTGGTCAAATATGTGATGAATTTCCCGATTATAATTTGAAAATTGCAGGAAGTACAAAATTTCCAGAAGAAATAGAGTATTTAAAAAGATTATCTGATAAATTAGGGCTTGCAGATCGAGTACAACTTTTAGGTGGTAGGACTCGTGAACAAGTGCCATTATTCCTATGTGGTGCTTCATTATTAGTGCTTGCGAGACCAAATAGTAAGCAGGCTGAAGGGGGGTTCCCTACAAAACTTGGGGAATATTTAGCTACTGGAAACCCTGTAATTGTGACCGATGTCGGAGAAATATCAAGTTATTTGAAAGATGGTTTAAATGCATATATAATTAAACCTGGAGAGATTGAACAACTTGTAATTAAATTAAGGCTAGTTTTAAAAAACATGACTGAAGCGTATAAGATAGGCCAGGAGGGAAAAAGAACAGCATTGGCTATATTTGATTACAGATCCCAATCAATAATGCTAAAAGACTTTTTCGATTCAAAATAAGCTATATTGTTAAATTTCCATTTTTATTAAAATGTATTTGTATTATTAGATTCTGTGTATTATTCTTAATAAGAATTCTGTAACCGCTAGTAAATTTATACGTAAAATACTGAACAAAGTATGCATTTTACAATTATTAGATTCAATAAAGGACATTATTGGTATTGTAGTTTTATGCGAATTAAAAATAATGGTAAGAATTAATAAATGAAGAGCTCTGGTAAGATTGTGAATCTTTTGTGGACTGGAGGTTGGGATTCAACATTTAGACTCCTACAACTACTATTAATAGAGAAAAGGAATGTACAGCCTTACTATATTATCGATTCTGAACGTCTTTCTGTTAGAATGGAACTTTGGACTATGAAGGAGGTTAAAAAACTACTAACTAAATATTACCCAGATTCTAATGATCTTTTATTTCCAACTATTATACATAATGTAAATGATTTGTATCCTAATAGGGAAATTACTCAGAGTTATGAAATATTAAATCAGAATACTTCTATTGGAATTCAGTATGAATGGCTGGCAAGATTTGCTTGTCAGGAAGGCCTTTCAAACCTTGAGTTGTCTGTTGTTTTGAGCGATACAGGACCAACAAGATTAATAAAAGATTTTTTAAATCATTCCAAAGAAAAGAATGCTTCACCTTTGAGATTAGATGAGAAATTTCTTGGAATGGATGTTTTTACAGTTTTTAAGTATTTTAATTTTCCTATTTTTCATTCAAGTAAAGTTAAAATGCGAAATATAGCAGAAGAAAATAATTTTATTAATCTTCTAAATATTTCCTGGTTTTGTCACAAACCTCTTTCTAAAAATAGGCCATGTGGGGTTTGCAAACCATGTACAGTAATTATGGCAACTGGAATGGAGTATCGCATGCCTTTAGGTAGCCGTTTTAGATATTATTTTCGCTTTTTTATTAGTATATCGCAATTTAGTAAACAATTTCCGAGGCTTTTTTCACAAATGCAACACATTAAATACGATATTTTTTCAGTAACTAAAAGGGTGGGTGCATAATTTTATTTAATTTAAAGTGCCAATATAAGTCGTTTGGCAAAATCCAAAACCTTATGCAAGAAAATAGTAAAACCGTTGTAAATCTTTTATGGACTGGTGGTTGGGATTCCACTTTTAGATTATTACAATTACTTTTAGTTAAAAAAAGAAAGGTTCAGCCTTATTATATAATTGATTCAGATCGTTTATCAACCCAAATGGAACTCTGGACTATGAAGGAAATTAAGAAAAGGATTATTCGGGATTTTCCATTTGCCATTGAATTATTCCTTCCAGTTAAGTATAAAGATCTATTTGATATTAGACCAAATGAGAGAATTTCTGAAAGTTATAGGAACCTTAATAAAAATTCATTTTTCGGAAGACAATATGAATGGTTAGCCTTTTTTGCAGAAGATGAAAATATTTCAGATTTTGAGTTGTCGATTGAAAATTTTGATACTGGAGCATTTAAGATTATTGCTAAATACGTAGATAAGAATAGAATTGGATCCGAAGAAGATCATTATGAAATTAGTAGAAAGTTTAAAGGTACTGATGTATTTGAAGTATTTAATAGATTCAGGTTCCCCCTTATTCAATTGACAAAATTAGATATGCAAAGAATTGCCAGGGAAGAAGGATTCATTGATTATTTAATGGATACCTGGTTCTGTCATAATCCACGGAAAAATGGTAAACCCTGTGGGGTATGTAATCCCTGTATAGGTGTTATTACAGGAGGTTTGAGAAGTCGATTACCAATTATCAGTAGATTGAGGTATCACCTTAGGGCATACATTACTAAGAAGCATTTTAAAAAGAAGTTTCCAACTATTTATTCTTTTGGTGTTAATATAAAACATAAAGTTTTTTTTAATTATTTGTATTAAATTCTGATTCATTAATGAGGTATTAATCCATATGCATTTTCTCACAATTATTTCATGTTAAATAAAATTTATATTATTACAGATATACCTTTTCCAGTAGGGTTTGCACCAACAAATAGAATGATATCTTATGCAAAAGGATTTAACTATAATAATTGCAAAGCAAAAGTTATTTGCTTTAGGAAAACTGAATCTGCGTCATATGTAAGAAATGAAAAATCTTCAGGAAATTATATGGGTATTGAATATAATTATTTGTCAAATACAACAATTAAATCAAAATACCTACTGAATAGAAAATTAGACAATTGTCTAATGTCTCTTTCCTTGTTTTATTTTAGCTTTAAACGTATTGATAGAAGTTCCGTTGTTATTTATTATTCTGTCCATACTTTTCCAGCTCTTCTTCTAAAACTTTCAGCAATTACTAAGGGATTTAAAATCCTCAAAGAAGAAACAGAACACCCAGAAATCCGCCTTAAAAGAAAATCTTTCATTTCTGCCTATGCTTACTTAAAAATTCATTACAAATTATTTGATGGTATCCTATTAATTACACAAAATCTGATGATGCATTTTAAGAAACATTATTATGGAATACCAACTCTTCATGTACCAATGGTTGTAGATTTTGATCGTTTTAAAAGAAATACCAAGCCTGAAAAAACAATTTTATATTGTGGTATTTTAAATGACAGTAAAGATGGAATTAATATCTTGATTGAATCCTTTGGTGTCATTTCAGAAGGATTTCCTGATTATAAGTTAATTCTAATTGGAAAATCAAAAAAAGAAGATGAATTATTTGCCTATAAAAAAAGGGTAGACGAATTAAATCTTTCAGATCGAGTAATTTTTCGCGGTGAGTTATCTAACCAAGAGATACCTGAAGAAATTTCAAAATCTGAAATTCTTGTTCTTCCCCGACCTGATAGTATTCAAGCCAGGCATGGATTCCCAACAAAACTAGGGGAATATCTTGCTACTGGAAATCCTGTCGTTACGACATTTGTTGGTGAAATTCCATTGTATTTAAAGGACAGAATAAATGCATATCTTGCAAATCCTGGCAGTATTGAAAGTTTAGTGGAAAAATTACGTGAAGTCCTATCTTCACCTGAAAAAGCAAAAGTAGTAGGTGAAAATGGTAGGGAAACAGCAAAAATATTTTTCAATAATATTGAACAAACTAAAAAAATAATTGATTTCATAAATGATTTTTGAAATATTTCAGATTCATTCAGTAATTCAAGAATGACAAATGGTTAGAATTTTTTTTCTTAATTAGGATGAATAATTGCATGAAACTAATATATTGCCCTAACGTATATAATATTAATCATTCAGTATATGATATTGCTTTCATGAAAATTTATCTGTAAGATATCATAAATTGTGAATAGGTTATTTGCTTTTGCAGTTGTTTCAAATACGTGATTAATACACCATATTATAGATTAATGTAGATAAAACGAATTCTTATTAACCTTATGGATCCAATTCATTTTAATTCGATTCTGGATTTAGGATAATATAGAATATATACCTTTAATTAATATGAAAGTAGGAATTTATAGACATGTAGGAGGTTACTTTCCAGAAGCTCTTAGGATCTATGAGAAAATTTTAGATTATAATAACATTGACCATGTAAGATTAGATATAAATGAACATGATTTTTGGGATAAAATCAAGGAACTTGATTTGTTTATCTATCTTTATTCAACTAAAACTGATTTAAAGGAGTTGGCAAATTCAATCTTACCAATTATCCAGAATTACCAGTTTGTCAATTGCTTCCCTAATGTTGAATCAGCATGGCATTATGATGATAAGGTAAAAGAGTATTATTTGTTAAAGCAAGAGGGATTTTCAGTAATTGAAAGTCATATTTTTTGGGATAAACCATCAGCTTTTAAATGGTTAGAAACAGCTAGTTTTCCTATAGTATTTAAACTTAAAGCTGGAGCATCCTCAGCAGGTGTAATGTTAGTGAAAAATAGAGTTTTTGCTAAAAAATTAATTAACCGGATGTTTGGAAAAGGAGTATATCCCAACTTAATATCATTCTATTCCATAAATAAATTTAAGGATATTTCTTTTAAAGATTTGGTTTATAAAGTAGTACAAAAATGGTATAGACTAATTAAAGGAAAGGATGTTCAGGAACTTTGGGAGAGACATAAGAACTATGTTTTTTTTCAAAAATTTTTGCCGGGTAATGATTATGATACTCGGGTTATGCTGATAGGTGAAAGAGCATATGCCTTTTTAAGA
Organism: uncultured Bacteroidales bacterium; assembly: GCA_963750735.1. Taxonomy (GTDB): domain Bacteria; phylum Bacteroidota; class Bacteroidia; order Bacteroidales; family VadinHA17; genus JANTGF01. The sequence continues at coordinate 751,809 of CAVVRY010000019.1, forward strand.
TATAACCGAAAGAATGATTTTAGGGCATCTGGAAGCAACTTGCAAGACCATGATAGATTTAAAATAGATATACGTTGTATTCAAATAGCTTTTCAAGTCTCTAAAAGGCTGAAATTTAAGTCTATGGCCTATGACTTTTTGTTTGATGAAAATAAGGAACCGCTAATTACAGAAATCTCACATATATTTCCAATGAAAAGGCAGTGGCCGGGTTACTGGGACAGCAATCTAAAATGGCACGCTGGAAATTTCTGGCCTCAATATTTTATTCTTTTAGACAATCTCAGTGTACCTGAATTGATTCAACCTGATATAGACATTAATAATATTTAGAATTATTGGAATTACTATTCGATTAATTATTAATAATGAAAATTTCAATTGCAACAGACGTTTTACAACTAAGTAACAATATTAAAAGTAATGATATTGGTATTCTGATTACTGGGGATTTTTGTCCTAAATTACGTATTGCTGAGTTAATAGATGTTCTGGATTTTAAAAGTATATTTAATGATTTCATGGAATTTTCTACTGAAGCAGCATTAAGTGTTACAAATCTTGAGTGCCCACTAACAAATCAAAACAACCCAATTATTAAAGCGGGCCCAGTATTAAAAGGCCCCATTGAAACAGCGGAAGCCTTAAAATATGCAGGTTTTAAATTAGTAACTCTGGCAAATAACCATATAATGGACCATGGTAAAAAAGCCCTAATTGACACTATAGAATTATTAGAAAGGGAGGGGATAAATTATGTAGGTGCCGGTAAATCAATTCATGAAGCAGAGAAACCATTTTATTTTGAATGTCAAGGTTCTAAAATAGCTATTCTAAATATAACAGAACATGAGTTTTCCATTGCATCAGATAAAGAGGCAGGTGCTGCTCCTTTAGATGAAGTGCGAAATTATTATAATATAATTAAGACAAAAGAAAAATCCGACTTTCTAATTCTGATTATTCACGGTGGGCACGAAGGGTATAATCTGCCTAGCCCAAGAATGAAAAAAGTTTACCGGTACTTTGCTGATATTGGAGCAGATGTAATAGTTGGCCATCATGCTCATGCTTTTACAGGTTATGAAATATATAACGAAGTTCCTATAATTTATAATATTGGAAACTTTATTTTTGATCGAAAAAAAATCATAGATGATTCATGGCATATAGGATTTGCCGTTTTTTTATTCATAAAAGAGAATAATTTGGACCATATTTATTTGATTCCTTATAAACAGTGCAAGGAGATACCAGGTGTTCATATTTTACACTCTGAAGAATTATTAGAATTTTCAGAAAATATTTCCCGGCTTAATGGTATTATTGTTGATAGCGAAACATTATTGAATGAGTTTAATTCATTTGTGAGAAGTCGCAAGGTTTATTATTTATCTACATTTCTAGGATTAAATAAATTTAGTAGAAAGTTATTAAAGCTGAATATCTTCAATCGGTTCCTTTTTAAGAAACGAAGAATATTGAATCATTTAAATCACATAAGATGTCAGTCTCATTGCGATATCTTAACAGATTGCCTCAAACAGGAATCAAAGTAATGCATGAGATTTGAACAGAATTCCATTTATAATTATTCTTCGATTAGCTGGTTTTATATAGTTGTGTTGTTTTTAAAAAATATTTAGGTCTAGAATTTATATGGATATTAAAGCTGTTATTGTTTTTTTAATTGCTGCATTTGTTATTATCATTTTACGGATTTTGATAAGCTTTGCTAAAAAAGTTTTTTGGTCTATTGGTATTTATATTGGTAAAAATCCAATTGAATTAAGTGAGCATCCAAAGATTAAGAATAGACCAGTTCTTTATGGATCAGATGTTACCGATATGAGAGCAGAATCTGTTGCTGATCCTTTTATGGTACACAATAATGAAAGTTGGTTTATGTTTTTTGAAATAATTGATGCAAAAACACAAAAAGGATTTATAGGACTTGCAACCAGTAAGGATTGTATTGACTGGGATTATAAGGAAATTGTTCTCAAAGAATCATTTCACCTATCATATCCATATGTTTTTAGATATAAGAAAACCTATTATATGATTCCTGAAACCAGAAACGATAATTCAATACGACTTTATGAATCAGTTGAGTTCCCTTATAATTGGAGATTTGTAAAGAAGCTAATGATTGGCAATTTTGCTGACGCATCTGTTATTTACCATAATCAAAAATGGTGGATGTTTGCACTTCTGAATTATGATAACCTTGCACTATATTATGCGGAGGATATTTTAGGTTTATGGGTTGAACATCCAAAAGCCCCATAGTAAAGTCTAATATGAGATCTGCCAGGCCTGGTGGTAGAATTACAGAATTTAATGGTTGTATTTACAGATATGCTCAGGATGGCGAAACTGATTATGGTAGTTTAGTTAGAGTTTTTCAAATTGATATTTTGACCACAGTGAATTATATGGAACATGAAATTTCAGAAAGTCCCATTCTTAAGGCAGGAGAAAATGGATGGAATTCTTCAGGAATGCATAACATCGATCCTCATATGCTAGATGTGGGTGAGTGGATTGCGTGTGTCGATGGGAAAAGAGAAAAAGTAGTTTTTTCATGGAAGAAAGGCAGGGAGAGATTGTTGAAAATTCCTCAATATTTCTTTGGTAAATCATAACTTAGTTTCAGAATTTTTAAACATCTTTTACAAATTTCATATACCAATTCAGAACTTTTGTCATCCATTGGAAGGAGTTTATAAAAAAGAAAAAAATCAAGTTACTATTCTAGTTATCATTAGAAAATTGAATTCTTTTCTGATAAAATTTAAAGATTTATGCAAACCATTAAGGTTATATTTATTATAGATAGTCTGGTGCGGGGTGGGAAGGAGCGAAGGTTGATAGAATTAATCAAAGCATTTAATGATCTTGGCTATATTGAAGTTATGGTGGTTCTGTTAAAGGATGTTTTGCAATACCAGGAAATATATAATTTATCAAAAGTTGATGTAAAGATACTTAAGCGAAAAATTAAAAAGGACCCTGAATTTGTTTTAGAAATAATAAAACTTTGTAAATTGTTTAAGCCCGATATTATTCATAGCTGGGGCTCAATGCCTTCAATATATGCTATACCTGCAATTAGCCTTTTAAATATAATATTTATTAATGGAATGATCACAAATGCCTTTTATAAGCCATGGAATAAGGATTGGGTAAGGGCTAAATTATAATTTTACAGATTTCTAAATATGTATTGGCAAATTCTTATGCTGGAATTAAAGCCTATAATGTATCTGCTAAGAAATCTAGAATTATTCACAATGGATTTAATTTTTCTAGAATAACCAATCTTGATCCAAAAGAAAAGATCAGAAATAAATTTCATATAAAGACAAGATATGTAATAGGAATGGTGGGATCTTTTTACTATAATAAGGATTATAATTTATTTTTAAATGCTGCTATGAAAATTTTAAATACTCGAAATGATATTTCATTTATTTTAATTGGTGATGGTCCTGATTTACAGCATTGTATTGGATTAGTTATGCCTGAGTATAAAAATAATATCTTGTTTTTAGGAAGGCAGGAAAATGTTGAATCCATTGTTAATATTTTTGATATTGGAGTACTAGTTACCAATAATAACGTAGCAAAAGAAGGTATTTCTAATTCAATAATGGAATATATGGCATTGGGTAAACCGGTAATTGCTAGTAAAGGAGGTGGTACAGAAGAAATTATGGTTGATAATGAGACGGTATTATAATAGATGCTGGATCACAGAATGAACTCGTTCAATCAATCGAATATTTGATTAATAATTTCCAGAAGGTTATAAAATGGGCAGTCTCGGCAGAAAAAGAATTCAAGAAAACTTTAGTATTGAGGCGATGGTGTCATCAACATTAGAACTTTATGAGGAACTTAATTGTTAAATAATCAAAGTTGACACAAGAACTTTTTAAAAAGTTATTATGTATATTAATTATTTAAAGCTAGAAGCTAATAATGTAGCTGACATTTTAAGATTTTTGTTTAAATTGCCGTTTAACTTTTTTTTAAATAAATGAAAATTCTTTTTGTAAGTAGTGGAAATTCTAAACATGGGATTCAACCTCTTGTATTAAATCAGGGAGAGTCATTAAGAAGTCATGAAAACTCTGTCGAGTATTTTACTATTAAAGGGAAGGGCTTTTTTGGGTATATTAAAAATATAAAATTTTTAAAACAGTACCTAAAAAAACACAAATTTGATATTATTCATGCACATTATGCTTCATTTGTTGGTTGGGTGAGCATCCTTGCTGCATCAAAGATTCCAGTTGTTATTTCTGTTATGGGTTCTGATGCATATGGGCGATATAATCTAAAAGGCAGACGTTGTCTTAGGAGTTATCCTGAAATGCTTCTTACCCAGTTAATACAGCCGTTTGCAAGTGGCATAATTGTGAAGTCCAAGAATATCCTAGGTTACATACGGAGGAAAGAAAAGACCTATCTAGTCCCAAATGGGGTTAATTTTAAGAGATTTTCCCCTCAGAATAAAATAGAATGCAGAAAAAAATTAGGATTACCAACAGACAAAAAATTAATTCTTTTTTCTGGCAAATCCAGAGAAGATTGGGAAAAACTTTAAGTTATTAAGTGCTGCCGCAAGTTTCTTGAAAACAGAAAATTTTGAGATTATAAATCCATTTCCTATTGAAAACAAGCTATTCCCTTTGTATTTAAATGCATGTGATGTCTTCGTCCTAACCTCTTTTAATGAGGGATCCCCTAATGTAATAAAGGAAGCAATGGCTTGCAATGTACCAATTGTTTCAACTGATGTTGGAGATGTTAAAGAGGTTATTTTGGATACTGAAGGGTGCTTTATTACAAGCTATGATCCAGTGGATGTGGCCAATAAAATTGATAAAGCTATGGCATTTAATATGTCAACAAAAGGAAGAGAAAATATTGAGTTTCTTGAATCAAATGTAATTGCAAATAACTTGATAAGTATTTATAGGGAAGTTATTACTAAGTAATATGTGTGGAATTACAGGGGTATATCATTTTGATAATAATCGTAAAGTTGAACAACTTCGTCTTAAGAAGATGACAGACATTATCAGGCATAGAGGGCCTGACGATGATGGATTTTATTTTAATGGTAATATTGGTATGGGGCATAGGCGATTATCAATCATTGATCTTAATACTGGAGATCAACCAATGTATAACCAAGACAAAAGTATATCTGTTATATTGAATGGGGAGATATACAACTATGTTGAGCTAAGAGAAGAGTTGATAGAGAAAGGTCATAAGTTTTTTACAACTTCTGATACAGAGGTTGTTATTAAATCATATGAGGAATGGGGAGTATATTGTCAATCTAAATTTAATGGCATGTGGGCTTTTGCTCTCTGGGATAATAGGAACAAGCAGTTATTCTTATCCCGCGATAGAATTTGGGAAAAACCATTACATTATTCTTTATGGGATAATTCTTTAATTTTTGGTTCAGAAATTAAATCTATCATAGAATATGGCGTACCAAAAGATTATATGATTGAATTGTTGGAAATATATTTAGTGTTTAGTTCTATACCGGCCCCCTATACTTTCTTTAGGAATATTAAGAAACTAAAGCCAGGTCATTATATCATTGCTAACCTGAATGGTATGCAGGAATTTAGTTATTGGGATTTGCCTGAAATTGATGAACAGAAAATGCTCAAGGATAAGAATAGAATATATGAGGAATTTGAAAATTTACTGCAAAATTCAGTAAAATTAAGAATGAGAAGTGATGTTCCCGTGGGTGCATTTCTTAGTGGAGGTTTGGACTCGTCAGCAATTGTTAGTTTAATGGCAAAAGAGATTAATGAGGCTGTTAATACTTTCACAATTGGGTATAAGGAAAGGGACTATGATGAAAGTAGCCTTGCCGCGGAGGTTGCAGAAAAATTTAATACCAATCATTCATTTGGGACTGTTGCTCCCGGTAATTTTGAAAACTCATTAAAAGAAATCGTATTTCATTATGATGAGCCATTTGGAGATTCTTCCGCTATCGCAACAGGTTTGGTTTCAAAACTTGCATCCAAAAAAGTAAAAGTAGTTTTAACTGGAGATGGAGGGGACGAGGCTCTGTCTGGATATACAATATACCAGGGCATGAAATTTGCAAGTTTATATCAGCAGTTTCCAGGTTTTATGAGGAATTCATTTTCAGGTTTGCTTCAATTTTTACAGCCAGAAACTCGAGGAAATTTGAGATATAGAATTAATAAAATCGAGAATGTACTGTTTTCATCTGAGCTGCCTTTCGATAAAAGAATTTTGCACAAACGATCCTTTACGGATTTTAATCAGCTTAAAAAACTCACAAATACAATTCCCAATAAAATAAATGTTGAAGATTATTTTGCTGATATCGTTAAAAATATTCCTTATAAAGATGATTTTTACAGGGTAATGTATTTAAACATTAAATTTGATTTGCCAAATGATTATCTTGTAAAAGTTGATCGCATGAGCATGGCTTATGGGTTGGAAGTAAGAGTTCCATTTCTTGATCATAGGTTGATTGAATATATGGTGAAAGTTGATAAGAATGTAAAAATGCAGGGATGGGAAAGGAAGAGTATTCTCAAAAGAACGATTGGCAAAAATTTACCTAAAAGTATCTTAAATGCACCTAAGAAAGGATTTGAAGTTCCTTTGCGAGAGTGGTTTAAAAAAGATTCATTTCGTGCAAAGTTGAATGAATTGGAAGAATTGGGTAATATTCTTGACAAGAAATCTCTAAACAGATTTATTTTAGAAAATCAAAGAGGAGAAAGAGACAATGGTAATTTTCTTTGGAGTCTTTTTGTCCTTAAAAAAGTTTTAGATTGATCACTTAGTATGTTGCATTTTCATCTTAATACATTATTTAATTTATTTAAATGAAGATTTTAATTGATATTTATCATACACCACAATTTAACTTTTTTAAAAATGTTATACTCAAACTTTCTAAAAATGAAGTTGATTTATGTTGTGTTAATAGAGGTAAATTGGTGGATGTTATTAAGAACGATTGTCCGGGATATAATTTAAATGTATTTGGGGATTATAAATATAATAAGGGCAAATTCTCAATGCTTTTTCTAATAATAATTCCCACTCTATTTTCGCTGATAAGATTAATGATTAAAAATCATTATGACTTTGTTGTCACAGCCCATTATATGGCAAATCTGGCAGCTAAACTTGTATAGGGTACCAAATATTGCTTTTATTGATGACCCGAGAAAATTTGTTTTTCAGATTGCAAAGTATTCAACTAACGAACTTTATTTACCATCATTTAATGTCAATTTCCCAGATACAGAGGCTTTTAACGCATTAAAAGAATGGGCATATTTGTCACCATCTTATTTCGAACCGAATTCTTCGGTTCTTGAAAAATTTGATTTGGCTAAAAAGGAGTACTTTTTTATTAGAGAAGTAGATACTAAAACAAGTAACTACCTAGGGCAGGAGGAAGATATAATTCTTTCAATATCAAATAAATTCCCCAAAAATTTACCTGTTGTGTTATCCTTAGAGAAGAAAAAGAATGCGCTAAAGTATCCTAAACATTGGATAATCCTAAACGAACCCGTTGGAGATATTTATTCCTTGATGTATTTTAGTAAATTAGTTATTTCCTCGGGTGACAGTATGGCAAGGGAAGGCGGTATGCTTGGCGTACCTAGTATCTATTGTGGATATAGAGATATGCCCGCCAATAATGTATTAATATCAAAAGGTATTCTCCATAAGGTCCTTCCTGAAAAAGTTAATGATTTCATATTAGATGAGCTAATTTTGAAATCAAATCAAATTGAACAGGAGGAATTTAGGTTATTATTATTTAGAGGATTGGATAGATGTAACAAAATTGATCTTAGAAAAGATTGATTTTTATGTTAATTAATAAAATTTTGTTAAAATGAAAATTTCAATATTTGGACTTGGATATGTAGGCTGTGTAAGTCTTGGTTGCCTCTCTCATTTAGGTCATAAAGTAATAGGAGTAGATATAAGTGACACCAAAATTCAATTAATTAATAAAGGAAAACCTACAATTATTGAAAAGGACATTGATAAATATATTCAAAGAGGGTATGATGATGCATTGATCTCGGCTACTGATGATTACAAGCAATCGATTTTGGAAAGTGATGTTTCTTTTATCTGTGTTGGAACTCCCTCAACTGAAAATGGACATCTAAAGCTGGATTATGTTTTTAATACAGCCAGGGCAAATATCTGATGCACTGATGGAAAAAAAAAGAATTCCATACTGTTGTTATTAGGAGTACTGTATTTCCAGGGACAAATCATAAATATGCTGAAATCATTGAAAAAATGACAGGCAAAACTAGAAATAAAGATTTTGCAATTGTATCAAATCCTGAGTTCTTAAGAGAGGGGTCAGCGGTGGAGGATTATTTTAACCCTGCACTTACAGTAATTGGAAGTGAAAGCTCTATTGCTATTGAAATAATGAAAAAAATTTACAAACCAATTAATGCACCAATTGTTGAAACATCTGTTGGTGTGGCCAAGATAATAAAATATGTCAATAACTCCTTCCATGCTTTAAAAATAAGCTTCGCAAATGAAGTTGGCAATATATGTAAATCTTTAAATATTGATTCTCATGAGGTAATGAGAGTTTTTGGAATGGATGATCGTTTAAACATTTCAACATATTATTTTAAGCCAGGTTTTGCTTATGGTGGCTCATGTCTTCCAAAGGACTTAAAGGGTTTACAAACCATAGCACATGATGCCTATTTAAAAACCCATGTCTTGGATGCAATTGTTTTAACAAATGAGTATCAAAAAGAAAGAGCTTATGATATGATAGTTAAAACAGGAAAGCGCAAGATTGGAATATTTGGACTTAGTTTTAAAAAGGGAACAGATGATTTGAGGTATAGTCCAACAGTAGATTTAGCAGAAAAGCTATTAGGCAAAGGGCATGAGGTATATATATATGACAAAAATGTTAAATTATCCAATATTAGTGGAACAAATAAAGAATTTATTGATAAACATATACCACATTTATCAAATTTAATTTCTGATGATGCTTTGGCTGTTTATAAAAGTTCTGATGTTGTAGTTTTTCATTATAAGGAAGACCTTTTTAATGAACTTATTGAAGGAAATAAAGACAAGATAATAATTGACCTAGCAAGAATTACAGAAAATATGGAGGTAAATAATTATAATGGAATAAGTTGGTAGTCCTTATAGTTTCCATATTGGCAAGAAATTCTTAAAACTCGATTTCTAGCTTTCCTGAAAAATCTAACTCATTATTTTTTTGAGGTGTCTTCTCAAGGAAAGGAGATTTTCAACTCCTATTTGTCGAAAGTCAAAATTAAAGGAGCCAAAAGAATACAATAACAAATATCCTCGAATGATCAGAATAAACTGAAATCATTACATATCGGAATTCAAGGAGAAGAAAAAGGACCATGCCCAAAATGGATTAGGGCATAATCCTAAAATAAATTTAGAATAGAACTAACTATTTGTTTTGTGTATGAATATCTAAAGCTTTTATTGAAGTATGAATCTCTTGTTCATATTGCCATTTTTGGTAGATACTTTTAGTATATAAATACCTTTTGCATGGTCCTCAATATTTATCGGGTATAATCTATTGCCTGCCTGGTTTCTGTAATTTTCACTCCAAACTAATTTTTCCATTAATTGAAAGAACCTGTATCTCTATATTTTGACTTTCCTCAATATTCATCTCTACGCTAAAGGATCCACTATTTGGATTAGGATATAGTTTCAAATCAAGATTCTCCGAAAACTCAACCACATCCAATGTATTACTTCCACTTAATATATATTGGCCACTAAATCCTCCAAGGGTATCCTGTGAAATTGCAATTTCAACATATCCTATACCATCAGTAGTAGTAGAAGAACCTCCATCATCTGAAACTATGGTATAACCATTCACTTTAACCCAGGTTGAAGAAGTAGCCATATCACGCCTGAATAATTCCAATTGGGTCTCATCATCTATACCACTGATATTGTCATAATGGAAGTTTACCATAGCATCAAAGGTACCATCAAACAATGGGTTTTCTGACCAAATTTCCCAATAGGTGTCAGCAATATTTGTTAATCCGGTATTATCATTGGGTGGGCTATTCACTTGAATGGCTGTAAGTGAAAACCCATCCCCAGGGGTAGCATCATCTGTTCCGAATAATAACATCAACCTCACAATCAGTAGTTTCAGTAATATCGGCAGAAATTGAAAAAATGGAAGCATCACCAACTGGTGCAGTTGAAGTTGACCATGCAGTTTCAGTGGCCATATCTGTAAGTGTTCCATCATTTCCATTCGGGGAAGAATCAGAAGCTGTTGAACCGGTTGTTTCATCAAACTGCCAATAGCCTGCCAATTCAGTTTCGTCTCCAACAAGCACAGCATTCATTGATTCTTGTATTTCCTGCTCCGATTTTGTCGCATTCCATACTTTGACTTCATCCAGAACGCCATTAAGTGCCTCCTCATCATTAAATCGGTTTCCAATATTAAAATCAGCATCACTTTGAACCATATCACAATAAGTTCCTTTGGTGTTCCTTCCAATTGTCCATTTACAAATATTTTAATAGAGTTACCGTCATATGTTCCGGCTAAATGGTACCATTTATTAGCCTGAAAAGAAGTGGTTCCGGCTGTAAATTGCCAATCTATTCCATCGTGTATGAAAAATCTGGGATAACCATTATCTTCAAGAATCAAAGCATATGTACCCGTTTTTGAAAGAATATGTGGTCTGATGGGTTGCAGAAGTTGCTTCATTCAAATATACCCAACATTCCACTGTAATTGAATCAGCCGGGTTTAGGTCTCCCACCAGAACTGGATGGAACAAACAACAATATCATCAACTCCATCAAATGTTAGGGAGTTATTGGGTCCCTGGGCATAGACCTTGCCAATACCGCTAAATATGAATAATGCAGCTAGGAAGGTGAATGTTGTTTTGTTGTACTTTGTAAGTAAAAATGTTTTCATATTAATTTTTTTTAAGGGTTTATTTTAGATTCAATATCCATAGAATTTACCTGGTAAAAGTAATAAAAAGCTTGCCAAAATGATTAAAATTTGCATAGCCTTTATAAGTAGACATACGAAATATTTACATAAATGTTTTTACTTTTGAAGTTTTTCTTAATTGGAGGTAAGAAAAAAACAATCCAATTTTATTTTACTAGTCTTTCATTTCCCCTAAATTTGACTATAAATGCCTGGCTGTATTTCGTATTTTTCAATTTGCTATGCAGATTCAAAGCCTCTTTAGCAGTAGTGAATCTTCCGATCGTATACCTGTATAAATCCATATAATAATACTCAAAACATGGGTATTTCTTTCCTTCAATAGTAACATCAAAGGTTCCCATTGATTTCCCTGATGAAAGGATCTGCACTCTATAATTAATTGAGTTATCAATCTCTATAGTTTTGGGAGCAGGTCTATTTTCTGGAGCAACCTGCTTTGTAGGAGTAGCAGTTACAATTGGTTTTGCTGTGGCTGGCTTTTTAACAAAAACATTCTTATCCAGGGTGCGTTCATTATTTTTAAAAGCAACCACAAAGGCTCCATTATGGCCGCTGGCCCGGCATTTCCTCTGAAACTCAGTAGCCTGTGCAAAATCATTAAAATTACCTACTGTCTGTCTATACGCACCTTTATAAAAATACTCCCCAACTGAATAATTTTCACCATTGACTTTTACAGTTGAACTGGCCAATGATTTTTGTGAGGAAGAGATCTGGATGCGAAATTCAATTAGATCCTCTTTAACTTCTGGAACTTCCTTAACCTCCTTAACTGGAACAATTGCATTATCCTTTTCCTGAACTACTTCTTTTTTAACTGGTTTTTCTACTATTATTTCCTTAAATGCATCCTCAGATTCAGATATGTAGTCACCAACTAAATATTGATTACCTGTTTTCAAGATAGCGTAAAACACCTGGAATTTTTTCTTATATAAATTTCTGTTTGAGGAGAATAAAGCAAGGCCATTGTCTTCTTTGCTGACTGTAAAAGCAATATCTGTCCCGGTTGAATTGATAGGTTCACCAAGGTTTGTAGCAGTTATCCATTTCTTATCCTTATATATAGAATAGTAAATATCATAATCTCCAAATCCTATATGGCCATCACTTGCAAAATAAATTATGCCAGGTTCAATCAAGGATGGAAAATTTTCATTTCCCGGGGTATTTATACTGCTACCTAAATTTACTGGTTCAGACCAGACACCATTTTCATTTTTTACAATATATAAATCGAATTTCCCATACCCACCAGGCATATCTGAAGCGAATATCATTATTTTTCCATCCCCGGACACTGAAGGTTGGATACAAGAGTAATCTTCCCCATTAAAGGGCAATTCGATAAAATCTTCTGAATACTCTGATTTGCCAAGTATAGGTGGATTGGCTTTTGCTTCAAATATTTTAATATTATCGTAATTTGAGTCCAAAAAACCAGATCTTTTTGTAAAGTACATTCTAGAATAATCAGATGTAAAACTGGTTGATTCAGTAGGATAGGGGAATGCAAACTTACTTGTGAAATAGAAAGGTCTTCCAAGAGTATTGTTTTTAAGTTGAGAATGATAAGTGTCCAAAACTCCAAAAGATGCCCTGATTTTTTTATAGAATCGCTTGGTATCGAGCAGATAGATAATTCCATTTTTGTAAAATTGAACACCAACAGCTGGTTCTTCCAGATCAAGCTTGAAAAGTTCAGCTGAAAACTGAACATTCTTGTTGATCAAGATCGAATCATTTACAAAACTCAGATTTTTATTATTTTCTCTTTAGTAGCTGTTGATTTTGACTGTGAGAAGGAAGAAGGAGCTTGACCAAATATGATCAGAATAATACAAAATATTAAATATCTTATAAGATTCTCTCTGATTAAATAAATGAAATGAATTTCTCATTTTATATCGTTTAAATAACTATATAAAGTATTCCCACATATCAAGGATAATTGGAATATTGGAAATTTGTAAAAAGTTTACATGAAAGCACATAAAGTTCAACAGCATCATTCCAAACTCTCAATTGAGTGAATCCTCTATTTATGTTTTTCCTTTCCATTCTTCCAAAATTCCTCTATAACTCTAATTATTTTCTTATATCTACCACTTATTTCAAGTTTTCTAAATTGGACTCTACCAGTATCTGCTATCCCCAAACCTGTTTTTACCCTGTCCAAGGTTTATACCTAAGCACTACTTCAATGGTTCCATAATTATAACTAATGATTTCACTTGTTGGGTATTCATAAGACAATCCAAAGAAAAAGTTACGATATTGGTATTGCCCCCAGATTGTAAAACCTGTATTCATTCTGTAAGAAAGCCCTGCTATTATGGAATTAAAGTATAGCTTTAAATTTATGTCAAATTGCTTATAAACAGTAGAGATAGTTTCATCTGTAGCCTGGAACAATACGGAAGGTTCAACAATAATATCATCATAAATTAAAAATTTTGTACCAGCAAAAAGGAAATATCTTCTTGAAATTGGTACTTGTTCAAAATTATCGTTAGACCATTTAATGGGTGTTTCAAAGATTTGAGCTGCAGAAATCCCTCCAAAAAGATTTTTTCCATAATAATATACTCCAAAATTAGCATCAGGAACGAAAGCTCTTTGGGTTCCTTCGTTAATTAAAGGATCTCTCAATACATTCAATTCCCCATAATTTATTGAATAGGTAAATCCATTGAATGAAACACCAAATGAAATATGTTCAATAGATTTTCTACTAAGAGGAAGATGATATGCATAGGTAAACTGAAATCCAATTTTTTTAAGTGGTCCCGATGCATCATTGAACAGGTATCCACCCAATCCAACATTTGAAAACTGACTTCCCTTTTTAATTGATTTGCTTCCCAGGTTTAAGAAATTCCGCAAACGAGCCTGGGCACTGAGCATTTGTGTTTTTGGAGCACCGGATATTTTTGCTGTGTTTTGTCTTACTGAAAGATTTAGAATCGTATAATCCTTACTTCCTGCTATAGCAGGATTGATCAGGTATTGATTATTCAGATACTGACTCGGATAATAAATAGGAATTTCCTGTGCATTAACAGAATTTACCATACCTCCTGCCAGGGACATTATAATAAGAACTATATATTTTCCTTTTATCATTAAACAGTTATCAGTTACCAGTTATCATTGAATCAATTATCAATTATCAGTCCCGAAAAATTGCAAATTTTCAATTTGCTTCTTTTTCGAGGATCCTCGAAATGCTAATAAAATCGAAGATTTTAAGTATTTCGGGATTATCAATTATCAGTTATCAGTTATCAATTAACAGTAATCAGTTATCAGTTATATATTCTTTAAAAATATGGTGTGTTTACTTTTCTTATTTGTTTATTCTGGTTTTCTTGAGAATTGAGTATAAAATCCTGGATATCTCATCAGTATTTTGGAATAACTTTAGATACATCTCATTATCCATCAAATTACTAGCGCTCATAAGATCCAACCAATATTTTGTTTCAAGACTCTCTTTATATGAAATTGAAATTTTATGGCTAAAATCGCTTTTGGAAATACCACCATTAGCCTCAGCAATATTAGCACCTATAGACGTTCCGGACTTAATTAATTGTTTTGTCACTATGTATTCATTGTGTTGCTTCATTATTTGGCGACAAGTAGAAAATATCATCTTTGCAAGTTCGAAACTTTTGTTATAAAGATTATTTTCAAGTAATTTATTATAAGCAATAGTTGGTTCTTCTAAAAAATCCATATATTAATTCGTTGTCTTTTTGTTAATTCATTCTTGTTAAATGATCACTGTTCCATCATATCAATTGTTACATATTGTTCACTGATATATTGTTTACTTGTATCATTGTTTATTGTTCACTGTTTCATTGTTCACTGTTTCTTGTTCACTGTTTCTTGTTTACTGTTTCTTGTTCACTGTTCACTGTTTATTGTTCACTGTTCACTGTTCACTGTTCATCGAAGTACAGTAACATACCCCTTAATAGGAGGTTTTCCAGTTTTCAAATCGATTACATACAAATAGCTCCCCATTGGAACCAATTCTCCATTAACAGTTCCATTCCAACTACTATCCAATCCATTGTATTCAATTAACAATCGGTTACTTCTGTCAAAAATTTTAACTGTTGCATCAGGAAAATCCCGGATAAAAGGGATACTCCAATAATCATTAAAACCATCTCCATTTGGAGTAAAAATATTAATAATCCCATAAGCTAATTCAGCTTCCTTACTTGTATTTTTAAGTGAATCAGAAAATATTCCTAATCCACAATCATTTTCAGCTCTTACTGAAACATAAGCTGTTCCAAAAAAAGGCTCATTCCATTCAACACCACATGTATTCCCAAATGGAAAAAGTCTTCCGGCTTCAGGTGGATTAATTTTCCAATCATAAGAGGTAGCATCTTCCATTTCTATAGTTGTATAATCTGATTGAGGTGCATTTTGAAAGAGGCTTGCAGGTCCATCTGGAATTTTAGGTTGATGAGGTTTTGGTAAAATATTAACTTGAAGAGGAGGGGAAGAGCTTTAAAACTATTTGGACCGGAGGCCATAATAGGAAATACTTGCAGTACCTGAATATAAAGGATTCCATTCAATTGAAATAGTTTAAATTTGAACTATTAACAGATCCTGCACTTACAGGTGAAATTTGCCATGACATATGATTGGCTCTGTGTTCCAACTGTTGAGTATAGCTGTGCTTTGCACTACCCTGACAAAATTCAAGGGGTCCACTCGGTGTAGTTTCTGCCCCTAAAATACTTCGGAATTCCTTTAATAAAATTATTGAAGAATAAGGTCGCAATTACAATACTTCCAGAAATCAGATTATTATCCAAGATCTCTATATGTTCCTGATAAAGATCTTGTTTTTGGTGTTTTTGATGGATTATAATCAAAAATAATAAAACCAGTTGTATCAGTTAATCCTGATTGGGCAAACGTTAAGGGAATAGGTTTATCTGAAGGATGACCCTTATTTTGCCATTGTTCAACCGAGAAAAATTCCTACTTTGCCATCGATGAATTCTCTTACAATATTCGATATCATATGGATCACAAAATGCATTGTTTTCAAAATTAATTTACCACTATACATCTTCAAAACACATTACCCATTGTTTGTATTTACCCAGTAGCAAAGAAATAGTTATCCTTTACCATCGAATTTATCAATCGGATCGAGACTCTGGAGCCCTGATCCAGAAAACTCATATTCCCAAACTGATTATCGAAGAAGTATTATTATTATTCTATAGTCATTACCGTGAGTGTAATGATATCCCCATGTTCGTAAAAGCTACAGTGTTATCTTCAATGTACATATATTGGCAACGTTCGTCAAGTAGATTCCATGTGCAGGATTCATGCAAGTCCTATTTATTCCATCAGCTATTTCCAAATGAATTAAAAACAATATTGCCAATTATTTTATTTCCTGTCCCTGATTTGCCAGGTGTAAATACCGGCACCATCATTTAAAATCAAGCAGGAGTAATTAACGAAATTATTTTTAACAATTGTGTTTTCAGAATAGAAAAAATTCAATGCCATTAAAGCCTACACTATCAATTCATTGTATTCTAATTAGAAACACTGTGCCCTGAATTATAAAAACGCCCATGGTAATTTCCACTGTACCCTCTGCCAGGTATCAGTCCTGTATTTTTAATAATATTATTTGAAAAATTACCATTGTTATTCGAATTGCCTTAAATGCATTATTGTTTGTATTAATAATCAAATTGCTATCAAAACTTAGAATATACTGACTGCTAGTAAACTCAATTCCATTTCCCCCACTGTATGAAATATTATTATTTTTAAATTAATTTGTTGCGATTTTCATTATTAACATGAATTGACCTGGAATGAGTTAGCTCCAGATTTTCAATATCAATGTAATTGCTACCAATTTGAAATAAATACAATAATCGATAAAATGCTATTTCAAATTGTGATCATTTAGGATTAGTTGTTGAATATACATGAATCTTATTCTGCTGATTGTCAAAAGCCCATTCTCCATTTAAATCAAGAGTATTTATATGGTTTTGGAAAAAATATCCATAACCTTCCTGCAATCCATAGGTTGTATTCTCATTAAGTGTTATTCTGGTTCCAATATGAGATAGAAATGAATTACATCAATAATATAAGAGACTGATTTTAAACAGCCTTGCGTTATTCCAATAACCATTGGGGAAATTCAAGTCATTATCAATAATTACATTTCTTCCTTCAGCGGAGGAAATTGTCAAATACGTATTGTTAGGGTACCTTCCAAGTGGCTGAATTTAGCTGTTAATAAATAAGTTTGTAATATCTTCAGGGCAGTCAGAACAATCAGCAGTCCATACATTTCCATTCTGTAGTCCATTTGAGATTTGCCTTGACGCCTTAATTATTGGTTTTGCTCCTGAATCATAAGCACCAAAAACTATTGGGTTAGTTGAATTGCCAGAGACTTGTTATTGTCAATGTTCCAATAAATGTATCTCCTCTTTTAAAAAGTATGCTATCACCGGGGTTAAAGGAAGCCATTGAGGCGTTTACTTTGTCCAATGTTTCCCAGGCATCAGTTTTACTTGTACCTGTATTGCTGTCACTTCCAGAGTTGGAAATGTAATAATTACTCCCGAACAAAGAAGTACTAAAAACAAGCAATAATAAAAGCAGGAATTCTTTTCTCATGTTTAAAATCATAATAGAGCTAATGCATATAAGAGTTAAGGTGCTACCTAAATAAGTTACTATATACTTATATATTAACTTCTAGTTTACGTAAGTAATAGATAAAAGTTACGATTTATTTTTCTGATTAAATTGGCGGGACATAACCAGGTATATGGCCCAGATTTACCTGACTCAAGGAGATTTATTAAGTAAAAAAGAAATGCAGGGAAAATAGTCAATCAATATTGAAATGTTTCTTTACCAATTTTGTTTTTTCTGTCATTGAAAGACTTTTCGACTGGAAAGCGTTTTTATTGTTTACTGTAAGTTTTTCCATCAATTCCTTGCTCATGA
>CAVVRY010000020.1:0-32796 GCA_963750735.1 uncultured Bacteroidales bacterium
TAAATCTCACAAATACGCTCAATTGTCTTATTAATCGGGGTAAACTCAAAATCAAGGGTTTCACGTATCTTTTGATTTGAATAATACTTGATATTTTGACTTGACCTGGCAGTCTCTTTCGTAATAATTGGTGGTAATCCGGTTACGCTTCTTCTTAACCAATCCATTCTCCATGCAATTGAAGTAAGGGTTCGATTTGCAGCAAATTTTGGTGGCTTTTTATTATAACATCTTGCAATCTCAAAAAATACATCCTTATAAAACAGGTTTTCTGATGAAAGAATATATCGCTCTCCAAATTTATTGTCATCCATAAGGGTTATCATTGCCCGAACAACATCGTTAACATCAACAAACCCAGTTAATCCATTGGGATAAAAGGGAAGGCCCTTGTAAATCTTTTCAAACATTTGACTGCTTCCTCTTTTCCAATGGCCCGGGCCCAGAATAATAGAAGGGTTTACAATGACTGCCTTCAGACCATCTGCCATTGCTCTCCAAACTTCCATTTCAGACTTAAATTTTGACCTTGAATACCATGAAGTAGATCTTGTCCGCTTCCAGAATGACGATTCATCTGCTGGCTGATTACCATTCATGGGGCCTATGGAAGCTACTGAACTTACAAAGCAAAATTTTTGAATTTTCTTTTCCAGGATTAGATCAACAAGTTTCGAAGTGCCTTCAACATTTACATTCATCATTCTTTCTCTGTCCCTGGGATCAAAACTCACTACAGCAGCAGTATGATACACTTCATCCACATCATCCAGAAATTCTTCAATCTTTTCAGTATCAAGAATGTCTGCCTCTACCCACTCGATCTTTGATAATAACAGGTCCGCATCCTTTGAATAATATTTAAATACTTTACGAACCTCATCCACATTACTATTTGACCTTCTCAGTGCCCGCACTTTCCTTCCCTGTGATACAAGTTCAAAAAGCAAATGAGATCCAACCAGTCCTGTGCCACCTGTTATAAAAATCATATAGTTTATTCTAATTCTTCCAGATCAATTTCTTACCAAAACCCATTCTATTGTCAGTATACTTCATCAAAGTGGGCTCTACGACCCAAAGGGTAGTTTTCATCAACATAGCAACAGGAAATCGCTTCAGATAAGCTTTTTTTACCTTTTTCAGCAAATTATTTTCAGCTCTGGAAATTTTACCCTGAAATTGTAAGCCACGAATCTTTCCAATGACATTTGTTTCCAAAACAATAGAACCTGCAACATAATCCTGTTCAGAAGTATCCTTAATATGCTTAGTGTCAATATCAGATGTAAAAACAAACATATTGATTTCTTCATGGTAAACATAAAAACAATTGGCACACCATGGAATATTTTGTGAGCTGGTTGCTAAAGTTAAAACATGATGCTCGTTTATAAAATCAATTATTCTTTTATCAATTTCTCTCATAAGCTTCAATCTGTAGACAAATTCTATTTGTCGTAAATGTAAAAAGATTTTGAAAAAGATGCCTCCTACAAAAAATGAATCTACTTTTCAGCATTAAAGGATAAAATTACCATCATTAAAAGGAAAATCTTAGCTTTGTGCTCTGTTTATAAATTAATATTTTTAATACAATGAAAAAAGCAATAATTAAGACAAATAAGGGAGATATGGAGGTCAACTTTTATGAAAAAGATGCTCCTGGAACTGTAGCTAACTTTGTGAAGTTATCAGAAGAAGGTTTTTACAATGGACTTACCTGGCATAGAGTAATCCCTGATTTTGTTATTCAAGGCGGATGTCCAGATGGCACCGGAGCTGGGGGGCCTGGATATAATATAAAGTGTGAATTGGATGGTGATAACCAATATCATGATCGTGGGGTACTTTCAATGGCTCATGCAGGAAGAGATACTGGTGGATCCCAATTTTTTGTATGCCATAGCAGGGAAAATACCCAACATCTGGATAGAAATCATACAGTATTTGGAAAAGTTGTGGAAGGACTTGATGTTCTTGACATGATTGAGCAAGGCGATAGTATTGAGGAAATTAAAGTCATTAGTGAATAAGTCTTTATTAATTCAATTATAAATATTTCAAAATATGTTCTCAGGAATTGTTGAGGAGGCTGCAAAAGTTGTAAAACTTGAAAATGAAAAAGGAAATCTGCATATATCTGTAGAGTGTTCTTTTGTAAATGACCTAAAAATCGACCAGAGTATTTCACACAATGGAGTTTGCCTGACAGTAGTCAAAAAAACAAATACAAACTACACCGTAACTGCCATAAAAGAGACACTTGAAAAGTCGAACCTTGGTTTGTTGGAAATTGGCAGCAAAATAAACCTTGAGAGAAGTCTGAAAATCGATAGTTTACTTGACGGGCATTTGGTGCAGGGACATGTTGACCAGACGGCAATGTGTAAAGAAGTCAAAGAAGCTGATGGAAGCTGGTATTACACATTTGAATACCAACCTGCACAGGATGATTATATTACGGTTGAAAAAGGATCTGTATCAGTAAATGGCGTGAGCCTCACTGTTGTAAACTCAAAAGATAACTCATTTGAGGTGGCAATAATACCCTACACCTATGAAATAACTAATTTCCATCAGATTAAGGAGGGTACTGTCGTCAATTTGGAATTTGATATCATTGGGAAATATATTGCCAAATATATGAAGCAACAGTTTTCAAAATAGATTTACCTAAGCCTGGAAATTGCTTTTCATCTATTTCAACAACCAAATTTCATAAATCAGTAAATTTTTAATTAGGATTTGCTAAGTAACAATTCCTAATTAATTGTAAACTTTTAAACTATTGCATTTTAACAATCAGAAGTCTATCTTTGTGTCCGCGATTTTTACAGGCAGGAAACAGAATTTAATATGAGCAAAAAATTTCCGGAATATAAGGAATTTGATCTTTCTCAAATAAATAAGGAAGTACTGAAAATTTGGGAGAAGAATAAAACTTTTCAAAAAAGTTTGGATGGTCGGAAAGACAACGACACATTTCGTGTTTTATGAAGGTCCTCCTTCTGCGAATGGAAAGCCAGGGATCCACCATGTGATGGCCCGTACTATCAAAGATATTTTTTGCAGGTTTAAAACTATGGAAGGGTATCTGGTTGAGCGCAAAGCTGGCTGGGACACCCACGGATTACCAGTAGAACTAAGTGTTGAAAAATCGCTCGGAATTACAAAAGAGGATATTGGGACCAAAATACCTGTTGAAGAGTATAATAAAGCTTGCCGCAAAGATGTAATGAAGTATACTGATCTATGGGAAGACCTTACCAAAAAAATGGGATACTGGGTTAACATGGATGATCCATACGTTACTTATGATAATCGGTATATTGAATCTGTTTGGTGGTTATTGAAAGAACTCTTTTCAAGAGGTTTATTGTACAAAGACTATACTATTCAACCATACTCTCCGGCAGCTGGTTCTGGACTCAGTACTCATGAACTAAATCAGCCTGGTTGTTATCGCGATGTAAAAGATACTACCATTGTCGCTCAATTTAAAGTGATAAAGAATACCACTTCGGATTTTTTATTTAAAGATGTGGATACTGATCTTTATATTCTTGCCTGGACGACTACCCCATGGACACTGCCCTCAAATACAGCTTTGGCAGTGGGTTCAAAAATTGAGTATGTGAAAGTTAAGACTTTTAACTCATACAATCATGAACCAATAACTGTTATTCTTGCAGAAGATTTACTTAATGTTTATTTTCCAGAAAAAGATAAGGATCTTAAAATTGAAGACTTCAACTCTGGAGACAAGCACATCCCTTATGAAATAATCGGAAAATATACTGGTAAAAAGCTCAAAGGGGTTTCATACGAGCAATTGATTGATTGGGTCAATCCAGGAGAAAATGCATTTCGGGTTATTCTGGGTGATTTTGTAACCACCGAAGATGGAACCGGTGTTGTACATATTGCTCCTACGTTTGGTGCTGATGATTATCGTGCCGGAAAGGAAAACAATATCTCCCCGCTTTATGTGATTGATAAGGGAGGAAATACCCAGCCTCTTGTAGATCGAAAAGGGCGATTTTTCAAATTGGAAAATTTGGACCCTGCATTTGTTAAAAACAATGTAAATGTTTCATCATACCAAAGCTTCAGTGGTCGTTATGTTAAGAATGAATACGACGAATCTCTGAGTGATTCTGATGTAAATGTTGATATTGATATAGCTGTTCAACTTAAGCATGAAGGCAAAGCCTTTAAGATTGAAAAGCATATTCATAATTATCCGCATTGCTGGAGGACAGATAAACCTGTTCTTTATTATCCCCTTGATTCATGGTTTGTAAAAACTACTGCCATGAAAGAAAGGATGATTGAGTTAAATAACACAATCAATTGGAAACCAGCTGCAACTGGAAGTGGCCGATTTGGAAAATGGCTGGAAAATCTTGTTGACTGGAACCTTTCCCGTGCCAGATTCTGGGGAACTCCATTACCAATTTGGACTACAGAAGACAAAAAGGAACAGATTTGTATCGGTTCTGTTTCAGAATTAAGAAAAGAAATCAATAAGGCTATTGAGGCTGGATTTATGGAAAAGAATCTTCTCGAGAATTACAAAGAAGACAACTTTTCATCTGAAAATTATGAGCAGTTTGACTTGCACAGACCCTATATGGATAATATTATTTTGGTTTCTAAGAACGGACAAAAAATGTTCCGTGAACCCACCTTAATTGATGTATGGTTTGATTCCGGAGCAATGCCTTATGCACAGTTTCATTATCCTTTTGCCAATAAAGATCCTGAATTTAGAAATAAATACCCCGCAGACTTTATTGCTGAAGGGGTAGACCAAACCAGAGGTTGGTTTTTTACTTTGCATGCCATTGCTGTAATGCTTTTTGATTCTATCGCTTTTAAAAATATCATCTCCAATGGTTTGGTATTGGATAGAGATGGAAATAAAATGTCTAAACGCCTTGGTAATGCTGTAGATCCTTTTTCAACTATTGAGGAATGGGGATCTGATCCATTAAGGTGGTATATGACTACAAACGCACAGCCCTGGGATAACCTGAAGTTCGATATTAGTGGTGTTGATGAGGTAAAACGTAAGTTCTTTGGAACTCTTTACAATACTTATTCCTTCTTTGCATTGTATGCAAATGTTGACAAGTTTCATTATAAGGAAGATGAAATTCCTGTTCTTGAAAGACCGGAGATTGATCGATGGATTATTTCATTGTTAAATTCTCTTATAAAGGATGTAAAATCCTTTTATACAAATTATGAACCTACAAAAGCCGGACGTGCCATACAACAATTTGTAATTGAAAACCTAAGCAATTGGTATGTAAGACTTAACAGGAAACGATTCTGGGGTGGTGAATATTCCAAGGATAAGATAGCTGCATATCAAACATTATATACCTGTCTTGAAACTGTATCATTGTTGGCTGCTCCTATTGCTCCATTCTTTATGGATAAGATATATATGGACCTGAACTCTGCTTCGGAAAAAAAATCAAATGAATCTGTTCATTTAGAGGATTTCCCAGCCTATCAATCTTCTATGATTGATAGAAACCTTGAAGAAAAAATGAACATTGCCCAGAGAATTTCTTCTATGGTTTTAAGTCTGAGACGTAAAGTTAATCTTAAAGTACGTCAGCCACTGAATAAAATAATGATTCCTATTACCAATGGATCGATTAAAGAACAGGTAGAAGCTGTCAAGGAATTAATACTTTCAGAAGTGAATGTCAAGGAAATTGAATTTCTTCCTGATACATCAGACATCTTGGTGAAAAAAATAAAACCCAATTTTAAGACTCTTGGTCCAAGATATGGGAAGCAAATGAAGGAAATAGCTGGTAAAATTTCCCAACTGACCAATGAAGATATTATACAATTTGAAAAGGAAGCAAACTTTGATTTAGATCTGAATGGTAGTACAATTACTTTAAATCTTGGTGATGTAGAGATTATTTCAGAAGATATTCCTGGCTGGTTAGTTATAAATGACGGTAATTTAACTGTTGCTCTGGATATTAATGTTACTTCGGATCTTAAATATGAAGGTATCGCCAGAGAATTGGTTAATAGGATCCAGAATCTAAGAAAAGAAAGTGGTTTTGATGTAACTGATAAAATTGAAATTCAAATTCAGAATCATGAATCAGTAAATCACGCGGTTGAAAAACATAAAAGTTACATAGGAACTCAAACCTTAGCAAACAACATTACTTTAACAAGTGAAATTCCTGATGGAAAAGAAATGGAACTTGATGAGAATATTTCCATTAAAGTTCAAATAAAAAAATCTGAATAAATTATTTTTTATTCCCGGAAACAAATTAAAATAATATTCGTAAAATTTTGTTATATTTATATTAAAATTACACTTATGGCAGACAAGAACAGATATACCGATGTGGAATTGGAGGAGTTTAAAGGCATAATTTTGAAGAAACTTGAAAGTGCCAGGTCCGATTATGATATTTTAAGGAAAACAATAAGTCATGAGTCTAGCAATGATACTGAAGATACTTCACCTACCTTTAAAGTATTAGAAGAAGGTGCAGCTACGCTTTCAAAAGAAGAAGCAGGTAAATTTGCGCAAAGACAATTAAAATTCATCCAGCACCTTGAGGCAGCATTGATTCGCATTCAGAACAAAACCTATGGCATTTGTAGAGAAACTGGTAAGTTGATCGCAAAAGACAGGCTTAGAGCTGTTCCTCATGCAACTCTTTGCATTGAAGCTAAGCAAGGTCAAAAATAATTATTCTACCCCAGCAATATCTTCTCAAGTGATTTAATACAAGGGAAATACTTTTCTGGTAATTTATTAATCTACCAGAAACAATAAAGTATTTGATCTAATTAAGCATTTCGGAGAAAATTATTAGATTTGCGCCTCAAACCTGAATAATGTCAAAAGCTTCAAAGTCCGTACTTTTTATTATCACAGTATTGATTCTTGATCAGAGTCTTAAGCTCTGGATAAAAACCAACATGACTTACGGTCAGGAAATTCATGTAATTGGTAATTGGTTTATCCTGCATTTCATCGAAAATAATGGAATGGCTTTCGGAATGGAGTTTGCCGGAAAAGTTGGTAAACTGATCCTTAGTATTTTTAGGATTATTGCAGTGATCGGTATAGGTTGGTATTTATCTATGTTAATAAGAAAGGATACCTCTTATGGACTTATTTTTAGTATATCTGCTATCCTTGCGGGAGCAATAGGAAATATAATTGATAGTGCATTTTATGGTATTATCTTTAGTGATAGTACATACTTCCAGGCAGCAAACTTATTCCCTTCCGAGGGAGGTTATTCATCATTTCTGCATGGCCGCGTGGTTGATATGCTATATTTCCCGGTATTAAAAGGGAATTATCCTTCATGGTTCCCTTGGAATGCCGGCGGAGAATTTATATTCTTCCGACCTGTATTCAATCTGGCTGATTCTTCAATTACAATTGGAGTATTTTCGATTCTTATATTCCAAAAACGCTTTTTTAAAGAATAACAACTTTTGTTGTTCATCAAATCTCTCAATTCCCGAATGATTTTCTCTTTTGTCAAATAGGCGACAAATTAGAAATAATATATATCCTATTTTTGGTTTTGATTAACAGAACCGAATTTTCTTATCTTAAAATGGGGAACAAGTATTACATAATATTATTACTGACATTTATCCTGAATGATTCTTGCTCAAAGAATACTAATATCATTCCCACAATTGATCCAAATAATTCAATTTTCCCGGGTGTATACCTGATCCAGCATACATTTCAAGGTAAAGAGCTCATTGTTGTGGGAAGTAATCAATACAATTTCATTACCTCCTTTGAAAATACTTCAATATCAGGTGAGTTATTTGAATTTGCTGCCATCAGGGATAGCCTGCCGGTAATTATGAAAGACAATTATGGTGGGAGATGGAATATTATGGGACAAGCCATATCGGGTCCGGCTAAGGGAAAATTTCTTAAGCCGACAACATCCTATATGGCCTATTGGTTTGGGTTTGGTACGTTTTACCCAGGCGTTGATGTCTATAATCTTGGTACAAATAATGTCGAAATAAATGACTCAATTTCTGATGGTTGGCTTATAAATAAAAATATGATTTCTGTAGGGTCGCTGGTACCTGATGCAGTTCCTTCAATTGATAGTCCGGAACACATAAATTTCAAACTCAGGGATTTCTTAAGTGGATTTTTCGTTGATGATGACGAACTGGTATTAGGGCTTGTTATCGATGGTATTCCGATTGCCTACCCTGAAAAACTACTTAACTGGCATGAAATCGTAAATGACAATATAGAAGATAAAACTATAACAGTAAGTTATTGCCCATTAACCGGTTCAGGTATGGCGTGGAGCAGAAGTATAAATGATCAGGAAACAACCTTTGGAGTTTCAGGTTTATTGTACAATAGTAATCTGATCTTATATGATAGAAGTACAAAAAGCTACTGGTCACAAATGAGGCAGGACTGCATTCATGGTGATCTAATAAACACGAAGACTGATAATTTCTCTGTTCTTGAAACCAGCTGGCAAACGTGGAAGACAATATTCCCAGAAACCAGAGTATTAAGTCAAAATACTGGATATGATTGGGACTATGATACTGATCCTCATGGTGATTACGCAACTAACCATAACCAAATTAGTTATCCCATAGTTTATTATGATAATAGAATTCCATCAAAAGAAAGAGTTCATGGAATAATTGTCAATGGAAAAGCACTGGTTTTCAGATTCTCAGATTTTGGACAACTACAATAAATTACAAATCATGATTAATAATGCCCATGCTCGGTGAACTAAGAACTGAGTAATGAAATTACTTTGCGAGTGTCCAGGTTGTCTTTCTTCCGATAAAACGCATCCCCATTACAAAGCCTTTTATTTTTAAGTCTTCCCCTTCCATCCACATATAACAATCATAGGTTTTCCCATTCTTTGGATCATAAATTGATCCTCCATTCCATTCATCTTTGTCAGAATCAAATTTAAAATCCTTTAAAAGGACTAAACCCATAACTGGTCGCTTCTGTAATTCCAGATCAGGATTCTTGTCATCAATTTTTGGAGTTCCATCATCCTCGTTTTCATCCAATAGCCATACAATCTTCCCAAAGAACATGTCCCCGGTCTTATAAACCTCGACAATTGTTTCTTTATCATCGGTATACCATTTACCGATAGCCTTATCAGCAGGTGTTTGGGCATAGGTTATCATAACCAAACAGAGAGCAAAAGTAGTTGTTAAAATTCTCATAGGATAAGATTTTATTTCTTGTAAAGATAATTTTTTCTTAGATTTTAACTACAGGTGTAGAATTTTATATAAACTCCTCTTTTACCTCCTAATAATTCCGTAAAAAAGGATTTTTAATACATCATCTAACCTGTTTTCAATATTTTGATTTTTTTTCTTCCAGAAGAGAGGTACTTCCAAGCCTTTCATTGCTGTGCAAATCGCTGTAGCAGCTAATTCCGAATTTTCAATTCTGAATGTATGTTGCCTGGCTCCCTCAATCAAAATTCTCTCTACCGTATGCAATTCTTCTTTATCATATTTCTCACGAATACGTTCAATAAAATCAAAATGTGCTAAATCTTCACTGAATATTGCATTGTAATAATTTGAAAGCTTTTTTAATGCCTCCATTCTAACTAAAATATATTTTTTAAGACGAAGTTTTGGATTTTTAGTTTGTTCAAGCATTTCAGTAAGATCCCTTTTCAATAGATCAGCTTCATGTATCACAACAGCTTCAAAAATAGCTTCTTTACTACTAAAATAGTAGTATAAAGAGCTCTTTCTCATCCCAAATGTCCTGGCAATATCGTCCATTGTGGTTTTTCTATAACCAAATCGGGAAAAAATTGAAGCAGCAACTTCAACAATTGAGTTCTTTGTCTTATTTCTGTCTTTCACTTTATTTGATCTTCCACAATTCTGAAGTCAATCTGTTTCTTGGGTAAATTTACTCTTTCAATCAATACTCTAACTGAATCACCCAGTTGAAAAACTCTTTTGGTTCGCTTTCCAATTATCTGAAAATTTTCCTCATCCAATTCATAAAAATCATCATCCAGATTTCGAATAGGAACCATTCCCTCACATTTATTTTCATCAATTTCAACATATATGCCCCAATTGGCCACGCCGGTAATAATTCCATTGAAACTTTCCCCAATTTTATCAGAAAGAAATTCAACCTGTTTAAATTTTATCGATGCTCTTTCGGCGTCTGCAGCTCTTTTTTCCATATCAGAGCTATGTCTGCATTGCTTTTCAAGTTTGTCTACATCTGCTGATTTTTCTCCATTAAGATATGTGGCAAGCAATCTGTGTACCATCATATCAGGATATCGTCGGATAGGTGAGGTAAAGTGTGTATAATAATTAAATCCCAATCCATAATGACCTATATTAAATGGAGAGTAAATGGCTTTTGCCATAGCACGAACTGCCAGGGTCTCTATAATATTTTGCTCACGACTTCCTTGAACATCTTTTAATATCTTATTCATTTGTTCCGAAATGCCTTTGATATTGGCCGGGTTTAACCTATGTCCAAACTTTCCTGCTATTCTTGAAAAGGAATTAAGCTTTTCCAGATCTGGCTTGTCATGGATTCTGTATACAAATGATTTACCCTTCTTGCCTTCCCCTTGATGTTTAAGCTTCTTTTGACCAATCAATTGTGCCACTTTTTTGTTGGCCAGGAGCATGTATTCCTCAATAAGCTTATTTGAATCTTTATTTTCCTTAAAGAATACACCGAGTGGAGTACCCTTTTCATCAATATTAAATTTAACTTCAATTCTCTCAAACTCAAATGAGCCCTTCTCAAATCTTTTAGCCCTGAGAATTTTTGCCAGTGCGTGTGCTTGAAGAATTTCTTTATGATAATCCCCTTCCCCGGTTTCTATAATGTTCTGAGCCTCATCATATGTAAATCTGCGGTCAGATAAGATAATCGTTCTACCAAACCAATCATTTTGGATTTCGGCATTTTCATTCAACTCAAAAACTGCTGAAAAGCAAAGTTTCTCCTCATTGGGACGAAGTGAACAAATATTATTTGATAGCCTTTCAGGCAGCATTGGAACAACACGATCAACTAAATATACAGAAGTTCCGCGGTCATACGCTTCATTATCAAGCACGGTATCTGGGACAACATAATGAGTTACATCAGCAATATGAATTCCAATTTCCAGATTCCCATTGTCAAGAGTTTGTAGAGATATTGCATCATCAAAATCTTTCGCATCATCAGGATCTATAGTAAATGTTGTCACATTTCTAAAATCCCTCCTTGAAGAATAATCCTTTGATGTAATTTTATCTGAGATTTTTTCTGAGGCTGCAATGACCTCATCTGAAAATTTATATGGCAACTCAAATTCTGCCAGAATAGCGTGAATCTCAACCTCATGTTCTCCTGGAGTTCCAAGTACATCAATAACCTCACCAAATGGATTTTTAACGGTCATTGGCCAATCAGTTATTCTGGCCACTACTTTTTCACCGTTCTTTGCCCCTTTGGTTTTATCGATAGGAATAAATATGTCATAAGGCATTTGTTTATTCTCAGATACAACAAATGCAAATTTGCCGGTAATTTGTATAATTCCAACAAAAGATTTCTTTGCTCTTTCAAGAACCTCTACAATTTCACCTTCCTGGCGATGATTTCTCCTGGTGGCACAGAGAAAAACCTTCACTGTATCGCCTTGGAGTGCCCGGTTGAGGTTGGCCTGAGATATGAATATATCTTCAGTCCGTGAATCAACAATTACGTAGGCAGAACCATGGGCCGTTAGGTCAACAGTACCAACTACAAATCCACCTTTTCTTTTGAGTTTATACTTCCCGGAATATACCTCAGTAAGGTTCTCTTTATCTTTAAGCTCTAAAATAATTTCGCTGATTACTTTTCTGGTACCAGAGTCCTTTACTCCCAGCTGTCCTGAAATTTGTTTGTAGTTGTAATTTCGGGTTGGATTATTGGTAAATATTCCCAATACTTGATTTAATAGCGCATCTTTTTGCGATAACGCTTTTTTGTATTTTTTCTTCTTAACCAAAATGATTTTTTTTTACTGTGTAAGTTATTATTAAAATACCGCTTTTGCAATCTTGTGAATATTATCAGGTTTTCCCATTGTATAATAATGTACACATGGTACTCCGAACTTTACCAGTTCTTTCGATTGTTGTGTTGACCATTCAATTCCTACCTGTTTAACATCTTTATTGTTTTTGCACTTCAAAACTTCCTTTACTAAAACTTCAGGGATATCAAGGCTAAATGTTTTCGATAAATAGTTAAGATGGTTTAAAGTTGAAATGGGTTTAAGCCCGGGTATTATTGGTACTTCTATACCTGATTGCCTGCATAAATGAACAAAATCAAAGAATTTCTGATTATCAAAAAATAATTGCGTGACAATAAATTCTGCCCCTGCTTCAACTTTTTTCTTCAGGAAGTGAATATCTGATTTCATGTTTGGTGCCTCAGGATGCTTTTCCGGATAAGCGGCCACGCCAATTGTGAAATTCATGGGAGTTTTCTGTAACAGATCATCATCCAGGTAAATCCCTTTATTTAAATCGGAAATTTGTTTTACAAGCTCATTTGAATGATGATGTCCACCTTCCTCTGGCTTAAAGATTCTCGATTCATTGATTGGGTCTCCCCTTACGGCAAGTACATTGTGAATGCCCAGAAAGTTTAAATCAATTAAGGCATTTTCAGTATCTTCTTTGGTAAATCCTCCACAGATCAAATGTGGAACTACTGCCACCTTATATTTTGATTTTATGGCTGCAGAAATAGCAACGGTACCTGGCCTTTTCCAGGTAGTTCTTTTTTCAAGCAAATTTTCTTTAACCTTTTTATAAACAACCTCTTCCTGATGATAAGTTATATTGATATATGGAGGATTAAACTCCATTAAAGGATCAATTGTATCATAAATTGAGTGTATATTTTCTCCCTTCAGAGGAGGCAATAACTCAAATGAAAAAAGAGTTTTCTTTGTTCCTTTTAGTAATTCTACTAAATTAATTCCCATAGCTCTCTCATTTATAAATCAATACTGGGGCGAGTATTTTTTCTGTTTCTACAATTGATAATCCTTTTCTTGTTGCATAGTCAGAAACCTGACCAGAGGAGATTTTACCAACCTCCAGATACCATGATTCAGGATGTGAAAAGATATGTGCGCAAACTGTAGCTGCCGGAAACATCGAGTAGTTTTCGGTTAAGGTAATCCCGGTGTTTTTCGTAATCTTTAAAAAATCGAAAACTTTTTCCTTTTCAGAGTGATCAGGGACAGGCCGGGTACCCAAATGCAGGCCTGATTCCCTGGTATTTTGTAAGGAACATGTCTTCCAGTGGAATATTTTCATTGACATCAAAACCCCACCATTCTTTCCGAACCTTAAGATGCAACCATTCCGTAAAGGCTTCAGCCAAACGATCTGCAAGAGCTTTCACCATAATTAGAGAATAATCGTCCTGATCTGATTCAAATTCGTCAATATAATATTCCAGCCCAATACCAGCTGTGGCAGCAAAAAGGGCATGGTAGTCATTTATTCCTGATTCTCTTGCAGCCACAAAGTCACTTAATGAATAATATTTTTTTCCAGATGGTCTTTCTGTTTGTTGTCTGAGCTGATTTAATCTGAGTAGTTCTTTACTTCTTGATTCATCCTGGTATAAAACTATATCATCTCCAATGGAATTGGCCGGGATAAATTCCTATGACAGCTTCAGCCACTAACTTTCTTCTCTGAAATAATTCGGTCTAACAATGTTTGGGCATCATTATACAACTTTGTTGCTTCCTCACCTTTGTCCTCTCTTTTTAATATATCAGGGAACCTTCCTTTTAACTCCCATACATGGAAGAAAAAAGTCCAATCTATAAATTCCCGAATTTCAGATAGGTCAGTTTTTCGAATTATTTTTTCACCTATAAAGTTTGGTTTAGTTGGCTTGTAATTTGTTTGAAACAAATCGGGTTTATTTTTTCGTGCTTTGTCCAGGGAAATATACGATCTTTTAATCCCTTTGTTCAATTCCCGGAGTTCAGAATATTTAGTATCAATTTCTTTGATAAATTCAGGTTTTTTCTTTTTGGACAATAGGCTTGAAACTACCTGTACACTTCTTGATGCATCCTTAACATGCACAACTCCCTCAGAATAATTTGGCTGAATTTTTACAGCTGTATGCATTATTGAAGTTGTGGCTCCACCTATTAGCAATGGAATGTTCAACTTTGAATTTTCCAATTCTTTAGCGACATGAACCATTTCTTCAAGTGATGGTGTAATAAGACCACTCAAGCCAATAATGTCAACTTTCTCACGAATTGCTGTTTCTAATATTTTCTCACTTGGTACCATCACCCCAAGGTCAATCACCTCATAATTATTACAGCCTAAAACCAGACCTACAATGTTCTTTCCAATATCATGTACATCGCCCTTAACAGTAGCCAGTAAGACTTTTCCTGCATTGGATATATCTCCTCCTGATTTTTTTTCTTCCTCGATATACGGACTTAAAATAGAAACAGCTTTTTTCATTGTCCGGGCACTTTTAATAACCTGAGGCAAGAACATTTTTCCAGAGCCAAACAGATCTCCTACAATATTCATCCCTTTCATTAAGGGTCCCTCAACTATATCAAGTGCCTGATTATATATTGGAAGTGCTTCCGCCATATCCACCTCAACATAATCGTTTATTCCTTTGACTAGAGAATGAACAATCCGTTCTTCCAATGGATCATTTCTCCATTTTTCTTTTTCCAGTTCTTCTTTTACAATGGCACTAACATTTTGTGCGAAATCAATTAATCTATCGGTAGCATCTTCACGTCGATTCAGTATTACGTCTTCAACCAGTTCCAACAGATCTTTAGGAATTTCATCATATACCTCCAACATACCAGCATTTACAATACCCATATCCAATCCGGCCTTTATGGCATGGTAAAGAAAGGCTGAGTGCATCGCTTCCCTAACAACATTATTCCCTCTAAATGAGAATGATAGATTGCTAATTCCCCCGCTAACACTGGCACCAGGTAAATTTTCCTTAATCCATTTTGTGGTTTTAATGAAGTTTATTGCGTATTCATTGTGTTCTTCAATACCTGTAGCAACGGTAAGTATATTTGGATCGAAAATAATATCTTCAGGGGCAAAACCAACCTGTTTTGTAAGAATATCATAGGACCTTTTACAGATATCTATTTTCCTCTCATAAGAAGCAGCCTGACCCTGTTCATCAAAGGCCATAACTACAACAGCAGCACCATAAGCTTTTACCTTGCTTGCCTGATTTTTAAAAACCTCCTCGCCCTCTTTCAGTGAAATGGAATTAACAATTCCTTTTCCCTGTAAGCATTTTAGACCTGCTTCTATTACTTCCCATTTTGAGGAGTCAATCATTATAGGAACCTTTGCAATATCAGGATCAGAAGCTATGAGATTCAAAAACTGAACCATTGCTTTTTCCGCATCCAGTAAGGGTTCATCCATGTTAATATCAATGATTTGCGCCCCGTTTTCCACCTGTTGCTTCGCTACACTTAAGGCCTCCTCATATTTTTCCTCTTTGATAAGTCGGGCAAATTTTCTTGATCCTGCCACATTTGTTCGTTCACCAATATTTATGAAATTACTGCCAGGATAAACAACCAGGGCCTCCAGTCCACTTAACTGTAAATGATTTTTAGGTTCTGGTAAAATCCGTGGGCTTACATTCTCAGCTAATTTTACAAATTGCTTAATATGCTCGGGTGTAGTACCGCAGCAACCACCTATTATATTTACCTGCCCCTTCTCCAGGAATTCATTCATTATGAGACTCATTTCCTCTGCTGTCTCATCATATTCCCCAAATTGATTTGGCAGGCCTGCATTGGGGTAAATACTTACAGGGAAGGAAGCTTTACTTGAAATTTCTTCAACAAAAGGGCGTAGTTCTTTTGCTCCCAATGCACAATTCAGTCCAACACTAAAAATATTCAAACCTGATACAGAATTTAAGAAAGCTTCCAGTGTCTGACCTGACAGTGTTCTTCCACTGGCATCAGTTATAGTGCCGGAAACCATAACTGGTAAGTCCACTTTTTTCCTTAGTTGTTCTTCCCCAATGGCTTTCAGTGCTGCCTTAGCATTCAAAGTATCAAAAATGGTCTCAACTAACAAAAGGTCAACCCCGCCATCTATTAAGCCATCGATCTGTTCTCTATATGCATCTACTAAATCATCAAAACTTACCTCTCTGTATCCTGGTTCCTCCACTTTAGGTGAAATGGATGCTGTTTTACTTGTAGGACCAATTGCTCCAGCTACAAATCTTGGCTTCTCCGGATGCAAGCGTGCAAATTCATCTGCTGCTGACCTGGCAATATCTGCAGACGCCTTATTCATTTCATAAACCAGGTCTGTAAGGCCATAATCGAGCATTGAAACTCTGTTTGAATTAAAAGTATTGGTTTCAATGATATCGGAACCGGCTTCAAGATACTTTCTATGTATTTCAGAAATTATATCTGGTTGTGTTATAGATAGAAGATCGTTATTTCCTTTAAGTGATTGATTATGCTCGGCGAATCGTTTTCCGCGAAAATCTTCCTCAGTCAGATCGTATCTCTGTATCATAGTACCCATGGCACCATCCATGACCAGGATCCTTTTCGATATTGCCTTATAAATACTCATAATAAGTTAAATTAGAAATTCGCTTAATCTAAATTGTTTTTCGGGAATTTTCTTCCGGTATTTACAATAAAGACATTCATTTCCCTCAATTCTGCTTGAAGATTTAAACAGATCTTCTAAGTTAACAACACCTATAACATAGTTAAAATTTTCGCTGTAAAATGATTCTGTTACAGATACAAAGCTAAACTTTTCACGATCTGATTTGTCATGATATCTTAAATAAATCTCTATTAAATAATCATTGGTATAATTATCTACAACTCCCTGATTACGTTTTTTATATTCATATTTATAGTTGTATGAATTGGCCGAAATATCAGATAGTACCGCTGATCCTGTAGCATGCCCTCCTGCACCTTTGCCGTAGAAAAATTGCTTATCCGAGAATGCCGCTTCTGCAATAATACCATTGTATTCGTTCTCAACATTGTAAAGATATTTATCCTGAGAAATAAATCTGGGTAACACGAAAAGGCTTACAGTTTTACTATTTACTTTTTCGATGGTTGGTACCAGTTTAATTTTAAACCCCTTTTCCTTTGCATACTGTATGTCAAATTTTGATATTTTGCTGATCCCATAATTGAAAGACCTCCTCAGGCTTTAGAAACAAGCCATAAGCATGCAAGGCAATAATTACAAGTTTAAATTTTGCATCATATCCATCCACATCCAATGTTGGATCTGTCTCAGCAAATCCTTTTTCCTGGGCTAATTGGAGGACCTTCGAATAATCAGAACCATTATTATACATCTGAGATAAAATGTAGTTGGTTGATCCGTTAAATATGCCCCGAACTGAATGCAGCATTTCATTATCGTAATATTCCTCAAGGTTCCTGATGATTGGGATACTGGCGCAACTTGAAGCTTCATATAACATAGAAACTTTATACTCCTGCTGAATTTGCACCAATTCCTCAAGGTGTTCTGCAACCATCTTTTTATTAGCAGTAACTACATTTTTGCCGCGTTTCATTGCATCAACAACAATATCATAGGCCTCATCAGCATCATCAATCAATTCCACAATAAGGTTGATACTTTCATCACCCAAAATATCTTCTTTATTATAAGTAAAGTTTGACATCGGAATTCTTCTCTTTTTACTTTTATCCTTTACAGCAATTTTTACAATATCTGCTTTAAAGCCTGGTGAAGAATTAAGTATATCATGCAATCCCTGACCCACACATCCGTAACCAAAAAGGCCTATTTTCAAATTATTTTGTACTACCATGCTATTGATTGTTATAAAATTCTCTTACTATTTGAGTAATTTTCTCAGTTTCTATTAAAAAGCCATCGTGCCCATAAAGTGAATCGATCTCAACATATCTTCCATCATTAACATTCTCTGCAACAAATTTTTGCTCATAAGTAGGGAATAAAAGGTCAGAAGAAATTCCAATAGTCAAAACTTTGGCCTCAATATTTTTAAGTGCATTTGCTTTTCCATTTCTTCCCCTGCCAACATTATGGGTATCTGAAAGGTTTAATAAAGCATAATAAGAATATGCATTAAATCTCCTTACCAGCTTATCGCCCTGATAATTCTGGTAGGACGATGCTTTAAAATTGTTTATTTTATCATCCGTATCTTCTGCCTGTGTTTTATTATAAATCCTATCGTTTCTATAGCTCAATAAGGCAATTGATCTTGCTGTCTTCATCCCTTTT
Organism: uncultured Bacteroidales bacterium; assembly: GCA_963750735.1. GTDB lineage: Bacteria > Bacteroidota > Bacteroidia > Bacteroidales > VadinHA17 > JANTGF01. The sequence goes on from CAVVRY010000020.1 coordinate 18,442, forward strand.
AAACCTCCTTCAGGTTTGTCTTCATAAAAACTTGCATCGGCTTCAATTGCCAGTCGCATTGACTCACTGAAAGCAATTCCCCATGGTGAATAAGCTGCACTGGAAGCAATAAATACCAGGTTATCAAATAATTCGGGAAACATAATTGTATATTCCAAAGCCTGTTGACCTCCAATAGAGCCTCCGGTAATGGTATGGATTTTTTCTATTCCTAAATGTTTTCTTAGTATCTCATGTGCATGTACCACATCCCTCATGGTTACTTGAGGAAATGAACGATAAAATGGTCTTCCTGTCGTCCTATTTATAGAAAGAGGGCCGGTCGTTCCATAGCATGAACCAATAATATTAGCGCATACAATGAATTTCTCTTCTGGATCATATAAACATCCTTTACCAATCATGCCTGGCCACCAATCTTCAGCATCAGAATTAGCTGTTAGTGCATGACATATCCAGACTACATTATCCTTTGAGTCATTTAACTTTCCATATGTATGGTAGGCAATCTCCAGGTTAGATAGTTTTTCACCACACTCGAGGGGAAATGATGATTCATATTTAAATATATTCCGTGGCATAAATGATCAGATTATTCTTTAAATTTTGTTAAGTGCCTGTTCAAAATCGGCAATAATATCATCGATGTGCTCCAGACCAACTGAAACTCTCATCATTGAGGGCAGAACACCGGATGCCAATTGTTCTTCATCAGAAAGCTGCTGATGTGTTGTGGCTGCAGGTTGAATTATCAATGTTTTTGCATCGCCAATGTTTGCCAGGTGGCTAACCAGCTGAAGATTTTCAATTAATTCAATGGCTTTTTCTTTACCCTCATTTAAGGTGAATGACAGTACTCCACCAGGACCTTTCGGGAAATATTTTTGTGTAAGATCGTAAAAGGGACTCTTTTTCAAACCAGGGTAATTCACTTCCTCTACTTTGGGGTGATCTTCAAGCCATTTTGCAAGGGCCAATGTATTTTCAACATGTCTTTCCATTCTAAGAGAAAGAGTTTCTAAACCTTGAAGCAATAGGAAGGAGTTAAAAGGACTGATGCATGGACCATAATCCCGCAAGCCTTCTACTCTTGCCTTTAATTATAAAAGCAATATTCCCAAATGGTGAATCAGCACCAAATGTTTCCCAAAATTTTAAGCCATGGTAACCCTCTGAAGGTTCAGTAAACTGAGGGAACTTTCCATTGCCCCAGTTGAAATTTCCTCCATCGGTTATCACTCCGCCAATACTGGTTCCATGTCCACCAATCCACTTTGTAGCTGACTCAACAACAATATTGGCTCCATGCTCAATAGGACGAAAAATAAAGCCAGCCGCCCCAAAAGTATTATCAACCATTAAGGGTATCTGGTATTTATTTGCTAGTTTCACAAAGGCCTCAAAATCAGGAATATTAAACCCGGGATTACCTACACTTTCAATGTAAATTAATTTTGTGTTATCGTCAATTAGTTTCTCAAACGATTCTATATTCAGATTCTCAGCTATTCGGGATTCTATTCCTATATTTTTAAAAGTTACCTTAAATTGATTATAGGTTCCACCATATAAATAAGGAGAGGAAACCAGATTATCACCCACGCTCAGCAAAGTTGAAATTGCGAGAAACTGAGCAGCATGCCCTGAGGATACTGCCAGGCTACCCACTCCACCTTCCAATGCAGCAATTCTTTTTTCAAATGCATCCGTGGTTGGATTCATAATGCGTGTATAAATATTCCCAAACTCTTTTAGAGCAAATAAATCAGCTGCATGCTCAGAGCTATCAAAAGTGTAAGAAGTGGTTTGATATAATGGGACAGCTCTTGCATGGGTATCTGTATCAGGTGTATGACCTGCATGTATCTGTAATGTTTCGAAATGTTGATTTTTATCTTTCATAATACTTTTGCTTATTTTTTAACTAAAAAATTCCTTGTGGATCTGCTGCACTGCCAGATCTCTGTGGCCCTTTTCCACTACCAGGTAGCTTACAACCTGTGAGGCACCGGAACAACTTAACTTAATATTAATATTTTCTTGGGCCACCGAAGAAAAAATCCTGGCAGCAATTCCATAATTGTCAAGCATACCCTGGCCTACCACAGCTATTAATGAAATATCATTCAATACTAAAATTTCGCTTACTGCTTTCAGATCCAGGTTTTTAATCAGTTTTAATGCTCTACTATGATCTTTCTTTTGAAGAATAATATTGATGGCTATTTGGGAAGTTAAAACTGAGCTGATATTTATTTTCTCCTTATGAAGAACTCCGGTTACCTTTGCCAGGATCCCTGGTTTAATGCCTACCGCAGGCCCCCTGAGCTTGATAATGCTAAACTCATCACTGTAGGTAACACTTTTTACAACTCCATCAGCAACGACCTCTTCTGAATTAATGATTGAAAGTGGCTTAAGCCCGGATAGGCTATTATTAATATTAAAAATACGAATGGGGATGTGTGCCTCCAGGAGTGGTTCAACTGTTCTTGGATGCAATATCTTTGCACCAAAGTAAGCCAGCTCTGCCGCCTCTGCATATGTGATTTTTTCTAAACGCATTGGTTTATCAATCAGCTTTGGGTCACCACTCATAAATCCTTCCACATCTTTCCAGACATCAAGGTATTTTGCCCCTACACATTTGGCTATAGAGGCAGCAGAATAATCACTACCACCCCGACCAAGAATTGCAACTTTTCCAGAAGGAGTAACTCCATAAAAGCCAGGAATAACATAAATGTGATTTCCAGAAAGGCTTTCTTTCACCTGTAATGAACATGCATCAAAATCCACAGATGCATTTCCATATTCTCCATCCGTTATTAATCGTAAATCCTCAGGATATTTAAGCTCTGATAGTATTCCCTTTGATTTCAGTAACTTGTGCAATATTACCGAGCTGATTTTTTCACCAAATGATAGTATTTGATCTTCAAGAAATGCTGGCAACTCTCGTATATAATGAATCCCCAGTAAAAGCCTTTTAAGATCATCCAATAATACTGATGTTTCAGATTTTACTTCTTGAATAAATGAAGGGTTGTCAAAATTATCTTCGATAATTTTACTATTTCTCTTATCCAGCTCCTTTATGATTTGTTCGATTTCTTCTCCTTTTTCAAAACCATTGCAAATTCTTGAAGCGAGGAAGTCAGTAATACCATAAAAAGCAGAAACCACCACAATTATCGGCTTTTTATATGAAATTATTACTTCAATTACTTTCTGTAAATCCTTTCTCGTTTTTAAACTCGAACCACCAAATTTTACTACAATATCAGGCATTAAATGATCAATTTAAAAGTATAGATTAGTTTATAAGGCAAAAAATAATTGCCAATTTTGAGAGGGCCTTCAAACATAAACAGTTCGAAGTCTAGCGCATGCACATAGGCATGAGAGGCATAATAAAACTCTTCAGGGAAAGATGAAAAGAAGTATTAAACGAGATTGTACTCGCAACAATGATTTTTAAAATAACATTTAACTTATTCATGAATAACGTGTTTAAGTTATTATCACCCGATAATCGGGATTAGGTTTTAGCACCTTTTTCAGTTTTGTTTTGAAATGGTTGCTAGAGGTTCTCAGAGCCTAATCTCTCCCCTCTTCTTAATAAATCAAACACTCTTACTGGTAAGAATATTTGAATTCTGGGATGTAAAAGTATATCAATCCTTTCAAAAAGCAAAAAATATTTTGCTTTTTTTGAAATTCTATAAATAATTATCAGCAACTTGTGGTCTCTGGCTTATAGAATTATTACTAATTTTACAGGTCATTTTAATACCGGATAATACATATCAACAGTAATGAAAACAGCTCTGAATATTTTTAATACAATAAGTAAAAAGAAAGAAGAATTTAAGCCACTCCATCCACCCCATGTTGGATTATACGTATGTGGCCCCACTGTATATGGAGATGCTCATTTAGGTCATGCCCGCGCAGCCATTACTTTCGATTTATTGTTCAGGTATTTAAAACACCTGGATTATAAAGTCCGGTATGTTAGAAATATTACTGATGTTGGACACCTGGAAAGCAATGCTGATGAGGGAGAAGATAAGATTGCAAAAAAGGCCCGCCTGGAGCATCTTGAACCCATGGAGGTTGTTCAATATTATATTAACGACTATCATCATAATATGATGAAATTAAACGTATTGGAACCCAATATTGAGCCCATGGCATCTGGTCATATTATTGAACAGCAGCAGTTTATCGATAAAATCCTGGAGAGTGGATTCGCATATGAAAAAAATGGTTCCATATATTTTGATGTAGAAAAATACAATAAGAAATATAAATACGGGGTATTATCGGGAAGGGTTCTGGAAGACTTAAAAAGCAATACCCGTGAACTGGAAGGGCAGAGTGAGAAAAAAAATCCTTTTGATTTTGCTTTGTGGAAAAAAGCTACTCCGGAACACCTGATGCACTGGCCATCAGAATGGAGTGAGGGTTTTCCTGGCTGGCACCTGGAATGCTCAACTATGAGTACTAAATACCTCGGTGAAGAATTTGATATCCATGGTGGTGGTATGGATCTTCTTTTTCCCCACCATGAATGTGAAATTGCCCAATCGACTGCTGTACATGGAAAAAGTTCAGTCAGATACTGGATGCACAACAATATGATCACACTGAATGGGCAGAAAATGGGTAAATCATTAGGCAATGCAGTATCCTTAAGTGACTTTTTCAGTGGAAATCATCCCCTGCTAGAAAAGGCATATGCCCCCATGACCATCCGTTTTTTTATGATGCAGGCACATTACCGAAGTACTCTCGACTTTTCAAATGCAGCACTCCAGGCTGCAGAAAAGGGACTGGAAAGATTATTTCGCGGAATGGATGAACTGGAGAAGCTCACGGCCTCCGATACTTCATCTGTATCAATAAATAAATTCGAAGATAAATGCTACCTGGCCATTAACGATGATTTAAACTCCCCGATTCTTCTGTCTCATTTGTTTGATGGATTGAAAATGATCCACTCTATTTCAAATGGAAAAGAAACAATAAACTCACCTGATCTTGAGACATTAAAATCCTTGTATCATAATTTTGTTTTTGATGTATTGGGATTCAAAAAGGATGATGTTACAGACAAGAAAAGTGACCTTAGCTCAGAATTAATAGATACCATCCTCAACCTTCGCCTTGAGGCAAAAAAGAATAAGGATTTCGAAATGTCAGATCGAATCCGGAATGCCCTTACAGAGTTGGGTGTTGAGATAAAGGATAAAAAGGATGGTTTTGAGTGGGAGATGAAATAATAATAAGTTCTGTAACTCTAATTAGGAGATTTCTCACTCCGTTCGAAATGACATGGTATATTTTATTGATCTAAAAGATAATCCTGGAAAAGGGGTATAATTAGCAACTGTCATTTCGAGAAGTGAAACGACGAGAAATCTTTTACACTGATACAAAATACTTACGCCAGAGATTTCTCACTTCGTTCGAAATGACAAATTATTAATTTTTCAGGCTAATTAACAGGTACAAGACCCTTTCTTATTTTTTCCACCTCCTCCACACTTATTGAGTCCTTGATTCCTCCGAATTCTTTCCTGATAAAGCTTGTAATAAAAGCTATTTCATGGTTTGTTAGATAATTTTGGCCGGGCATTTCCTGCTTAAAATTTCCTTCCCTTACAATGGCTTCTCTTTCAATATCCAATAAAACAATTCGAATTAAGGTATCCTTATTCCCTTTTATTTTCTCCCCATAAAGAGAAGGGTATAAATCAGGAACACCAGATCCGTCCGGTTTATGGCAACTCTGGCAATATTGTTTATACAATGCTTCACCGGGGGAAATAGTTATTGCTTTATTGGCATAAGTTTTATCAAACCTCCCATTGCAGGAATAGGAAATAAAACCAAAAATCAAACAGACAATTAAAACAAGTTTTATTCCATTACTCATGGTACTGTATCTTCCAGATCTTTCCTGATTGTGAGTCGGATACATACAAAGAACCATCTGGCCCCTGAGCCAGTCCCATTGGCCGATGCTCAGCTTCATGTGGTTGCATTACAACTTCTTTCCCGGCAAAGCCATCTGCAAAAATCTCCCATTCGCCCGATGGATAGGCTCCGTCAAAGGGTATAAACACAACATAATATCCTTCCTGTTCTTGCGGTGCCCTATTCCAGGAACCATGAAAAGCAATGAAAGCTCCGTTTTTATATCTCTCAGGAAACAGATTTCCAGAATAGAAAAGAATGTCGTTGGGTGCTGCATGAGCAGGGAAAAACATTATTGGATCTTCCTTGCTTTCACAATCTTCTGAAATTTCCCCGTCACCCCCATATTCAGGTGCCAAAACTTTCTTCTCTAAAAATGGATCGAAATAGCAGTAAGGCCAGCCAAAATCTGACCCATCATTTACAATAAAAAGTTCTTCTGCAGGAAGGTTGACACCTGCATCCTCATCATACAAGTCAGGAAAAAATTGGTAAAGCTGATCCCTTCCATGCTGAACTACATACAAATGGTCGGAATTAAAATTCCAGTCTAAAGCAACAGAGTTTCGTATCCCGGTTGCATATCGGTGGCCATCCTTAACCTGGTCCTGACTGAGGACGTCATCCTTAAACCTCCATATACCTGCATGCCTCTCAAGCTGAGGGCATGGTTTCAAACCTTTAGATCCAGCAGTACGCATCTGTTCCATACAGGCATTGGAGGGAGCTCCAACATTTACATATATATTCCCATTCCCATCAAAGGTAAAAGGTTTTACTTCATGTTGATTTTGATCTGGAAATCCTGTGACAATCAATTCCCTATTCTGGTCAGGTAATAGTTCTCCGTCAATTAATTTATATCGCATAACTTCCTGATCCGAACCAAAATAAAGGTATCCTTTATGAATATCAATCCCTGTTCCAGGATAATCTCCAAAATACTCAATCTCATCGGCTGCTCCATCCCCATCAGAATCCCGAAGGGCTACAATTCCTTTGTTATTTTCCAGCTGACGAAGAGCAAGGTAAATGTCGCCATTGTCACGAACTGTAATATGCCTCGCCCTTCCTGTTGATTCAGCCACTACAATACTGGAAAAACCATCCGGAAGGATTAGTCCTCCATCATTAACATATGTTAGTTCCTCCGTTTGCTTTTTGCCATCTGGACCTCCACAGGCTACTGCAATTAGAACAAGAGTAAATATTCCAAAAAATAATCTGCTTTTTGTTTTCATGACGGAATTTTTTTATTGAATGAAATCAAGTTTTATTGCCAACCATCTGAACAATCTTTACAATTACCTCCACAGCTTTCTGCATCGATTCAATGGGTATGTATTCATATCTCCCATGATAATTGTGCCCACCTGTGAAAATGTTTGGTGTAGGAAGTCCCATGTACGATAACCTGGCACCATCGGTACCACCTCTGATAGGTTTAATTTTAGGTTCAATGCCAACCTCTATCATAGCTTTCTTAGCAATTTCAATAATATGTAAAACAGGTTCAATTTTTTCCTTCATATTGTAGTACTGATCATTCATTTCGAGGGTGAACCTCTTATTGCCGTATTTCAGATTTAGCAAATCTACACTTTTAGATAACAACTGTTTCTTCTCCTCAAATTTATCCCGATCGTGATCTCTGATTATGTAACGAAAAACAGTTTTTTCAATATCGCCTTTGAAATCAATTAAATGATAAAATCCTTCGTATTTCTCAGTACATTCCGGACGTTGTAAAACCGGTAGTAGAGAATCAAGCTCTTTTGCAAGGTGGATAGAATTGATCATTTTATCTTTGGCCGTACCCGGATGGACATTTCTCCCAGATACAGTGATGGTGGCCAATGCGGCATTAAAATTCTCATACTCAAGCTCTCCAATCTCTCCCCCATCGAGGGTGTAGGCGAAATCTGCACCAAATTTCTTTACATCAAATAAATCTGCACCTCTGCCTATTTCTTCATCAGGGGTAAAACCAACTTTAACTGTTCCATGCTTAATCTCAGGATGCTCGCTAAGATATTTTATTGCACTCATAATTTCAGCAATTCCAGCCTTATCATCGGCTCCCAATAAGGTTGTTCCATCGGTGGTAATTAAAGTTTGCCCAACGTAATTTTTTAATTCTGCAAAATCATTCGGAGAAAGTATTATATTCTCCTTTTCATTTAACACTATTTCCTTTCCATCATAATTTTCAACAATCCGTGGATTTACATTTTCGCCACTCATATCAGGGCTTGTATCCATATGAGCTATAAATCCTATAACTGGCATCTCTTTATCAGAATTTGCAGGTAAAGTCGCCATCACATAGCCATTTCTATCTAAGCTTATCTCTTGTAGTCCAAGCTCTTCTAGTTGTTTTGCCAGTAGCTTTGCAAGAACAAACTGTTTTTCCGTGCTGGGGCAACTTTGAGAATTCTCATCCGATTGAGTATCTATCTTCACATAATCTAAGAACTTCTTTACAACGTCTATCATAGGTATTTTTTAAAATCTTTAATGAAAATACGGAATCCTTTGCCAAACGCATATTTAAGATAAAAGTATTGGCTTATCTTTGCGATTGGTATAACAAATTTAAGTCATTATCTGTACATGTCGAAGGATAGGGGTAAAAATATATATTGTAATAATCCTTTTCAGCCGTCAAGATTGAAAACCAGGGAAGTTTTGATAGGAAATATTCCTGTAGGTGCAGATCATGCGATAAGAGTGCAATCCATGGCCAATACTCCTACGAATGATACAATTGCTTCGGTTGAACAATGTATAAGAATTATTAATAAAGGAGCTGATTTTGTCAGGTTATCTACTGCCAGTATTCAGGAAGCTGAAAATCTTGCAAATATTAAAAATGAGTTAAGAAATAAGGGTTATTCAACACCTCTTATTGCCGATGTACATTTTAATCCCAGGGTAGCGGAAACAGCAGCCAGAATAGTTGAAAAGATACGTATTAATCCCGGGAACTTTGTTTCTTCCAATGATCAAGGAAAAGATTCCATACGGGAAAAACTGGTTCCTCTGCTTAATATTTGCAAAGAATATGGTACAACTATGAGAATTGGGGTTAACCATGGATCGCTTTCACAAAGAATCTTACATAATTTTGGCGATACCCCTGAAGGTATGGTGGAATCAGCACTAGAATACCTTGAGGTTTGTCAGGAAGAAAATTTCCATCAATTGCTTTTTTCAATGAAATCGAGCAATACCCACATTATGGTTCAGGCATACCGGCTTTTGGTATCAAGAATGCTGGAAATTGGTCAGGTCTACCCTCTGCATCTTGGGGTCACCGAGGCCGGCGATGGAGAGGATGGAAGAATAAAATCAGCCGTTGGAATTGGAGCTCTGATGGCCGATGGATTGGGAGACACTATCCGGATTTCGCTTACTGAAAATCCTGAAGAAGAAATTCCGGTTGGAAAAAAATTGGTGACTTATTTTGAAAATAAAACAAGCCATTGGCAAGCTGAAAAAGAATTAGAATATCCTGTAAATCCATTTCAATACAACAGGAGAAAAACCCTGGAAACTAAAAATATAGGTGGGGAAAACGTGCCCGTAGTAATCCTAAACCTTGAAAATAAACCTGAGAAAAACTGGTCAGAGTATGGTTTTACAAATATCTCCAATTCCGAAAGATGGGAGAAAAGTGACCGTTCACCTGACTATTTGTTTTTTGGTTCAAAGCCACCTGAAAGCCAACTTCCTATAGGATCTTATGGCCTGGTAAATGCCAAATTTTGGCAAAATAACGAAAGATACCAGGAAGGATTTTCCCCTGTTTTTACTCCAAATGAGATTAAACATTCTGCTAAAAAATCAGAGGTTCTAAATTTTATAAGAATTGCATCATACAGTGAATTTTTTAACCATTTAGATGACCTAAAGGAGCATAAAAACCTTGTTTTAGTTCTAAATGGTACATTTTCATTTCAGGAACAAAGAGGGCTTTTTTCAAAACTTATACTTGATAATATAACTATTCCTGTAGTTCTTAGTCAGCCAGGCAATATTGAAGACCCTGAAGAATCACTATTAGCAAATGCTTCGGATTTGGGAGGATTATTTATTGATGGATTGGGAGATGGTATCTGGGTAGAAAGTAATGGTAATGCTTCTTCCTTCATATCTCAGGCTTTTGGAATCCTTCAGGCATCACGGGTGAGAACTTCGAAAACAGAATATATATCCTGCCCGTCCTGCGGAAGAACTTTATTCGACATTCAGGAAATAACTGCAAAAATAAAGCAGAAAACACATCACCTAAAGGGCCTGAAAATTGGAATAATGGGTTGCATTGTAAATGGTCCGGGTGAGATGGCCGATGCTGATTATGGTTATGTTGGGTCAGGAAAAGGAAGAATTAGTCTGTACAAAAACAAGGAGGTGATAAAAAAGAATATTCATGCTGAAACTGCCGTTGAGGAGCTCATTCAACTAATTAAAGAGAATGGTGATTGGGTTGATGCCGTTTAATGGATTTTTGGAAGTATCTCTTTTAAATCGCCATTTTGAGGAAAAAGGAACCCCTGTATTCCAAGTGTTTCCGCACTTTTTATATGCTTCTCGGTATCATCAACATACAGTGTCTCTTCAGGATTTAAATTATTGTCAATTAACACCTTATTGAAAATGGCCGGATCGGGTTTTCCCAGATGAACTTCATGTGAATAATACACTTTTTCAAACAGATCCGTCATTTTTAATCCCATGAGTGCCATAAGCATATCGGAATAAATTTTTTCGTGTAAAATATTAGTATTGCTCAATAAAAATGTCCTGTATTTTGTTTTCAGATCGAGCAAAAGTTCGATCTCCTCTTTTTTAAACCCAAGTATCATCGCATTCCAGGCCTCATCAATTTCTGTATCCGAAATATCCTTTCCCAAAAGATTGCGAACTCCGTTGCGAAATTGATCTGGTGTGATTGTCCCAATTTCAAACTCCCAGAATACTTTTTCATTGTTTTGGTCGTGTTTAAACATTTCCTCAGTAAATCCTAAAGAAAAGAAAGCCTGAATGGTTTTATTTATATCCAGATCAAGGAAAACTCCTCCAAGATCAAAAATGATATTACGTAATGCCGGCATCTGGTTTTTATACTGAATTTTATTTCTAATTTTGACCAAACATAGTAAAAAAATATCCTATTTGCATATTCTATGAAGATCGGAGAAAAGCATTTTCAATCAATATGGGTAAAAGAAAATGACCCCAGTACAATCCAGGTAATTGATCAGAGATACTTGCCTTTTCAGTTTATTATAAAGGACCTGAAAAGCCCTGAAGACGCTATATATGCAATCTCTGAAATGGTGGTACGCGGGGCCCCTCTCATTGGTGTTACCGCTGCATTTGGAGTTTACCTGGCGGTATTAAAATATAAAAATTCCAAAAACGCTGAAATACGAATTCAGGAATCGGTAAATAAAATTAGGGATTCCCGTCCTACAGCTGTTAATCTGGCCACAGCTGTAGATATAATGCTTAAAGCCATCCAATGTGGCCAAAATATGGATGAAAAACTTCAAATCTCATTCGATACAGCCGTACGGTTTATGGAAGTGGAAGCACTGGCCAGCAAAAATATAGGAACTATTTGGCAAAGATATTCTGGAACTAATTGCTAAAAAGAAAAATGGTTCGCCGGTAAATATTCTTACTCATTGCAATGCTGGCTGGCTGGCCACAGTCGATTACGGAACCGCTACGGCTCCTATATATATGGCTCATGACCAGGGAGTTCCTGTACATGTTTGGGTGGATGAAACACGACCAAGAAACCAGGGTGCCCGGTTAACAGCCTGGGAATTAGGCAAACATGGAATTTCTCATTCAGTTATAGTTGACAATGCCGGTGGTCATTTGATGCAAATGGGAAAAGTGGATATTGTTATTGTTGGCAGTGATAGAACGGCTTTGAATGGTGATACCGCTAACAAAATTGGTACCTATCTTAAAGCATTGGCAGCAAAAGATAATTCTGTTCCGTTTTATGTAGCTCTGCCTGTTTCTTCTATTGACTGGACTTTGCAGGAAGGCCTAAACAATATTCCAATTGAGGAAAGATCAGAAGATGAGGTTCATTTTATGGACGGACTTACAACTCAAGGTAAAGTGGAGCAAATTCGCCTAACTCCTGAAAGAAGTAATGCTGTTAATTATGGATTTGATGTTACTCCTGCAAAATTAATTACAGGATTAATAACCGATAAAGGTGTATGCAAAGCCAACAAACAGGAAATTCAACGATTTGCTCCCTGAAGTAAGGTACTATGAAAATGGATGAAGGATATATTAAGTTTCATTGTGAGTTACAAAAAACAGAGAACACAATTCCCCTTTGTGTATTCAATAATATAAACAATTGGCGTACAAAGATGTATTCTTTGAACCTTATAGGAGCTTATGAAAATGGGATTGGATTCGGTAATATTTCAGTAAGAGTAAATGGAACAAAAAAGTTTTATATCAGTGGATCAGCGACCGGTAATTTTAAAAAATTAAGCCCCGAGGATTATGTTCTTGTAAACAGCTACAACTTTAAAAGCAACTCTTTGGTTTGCGAAGGACAAATTCAGGCTTCCTCCGAATCTTTAAGTCATGCTGCTATTTTTGAAGCCGACAAAGAAATCAATGCAGTAATTCATATTCACAACATGGAAATGTGGAAAACTGGACTAAATAAATATCCAACAACCCTTCCGGAATATCAGCTTTGGAACACCTGAAATAGCTTTGAATATTGCGGAATTGTTGGAAAAAGACTCAACAAGAAAAAATGGAATAATAATAATGGGCGGCCATTCGGAAGGAATTTTGTTTTTTGGAAAAAATCTTGATGAGGCTGGCATGAATGCCCTAAAATATTTTAAAGAATTGTGTAATGACTAAAATAGCTATCATTGGAGGAACCGGACTTGAAAATCCAAAAATCCTAAAGGATCCTGCAGAATTGGAGGTAAAAACTCCCTATGGAAATCCAAGTTCCAGTTTTCTGGTTGGAAAAATAAATGGAGTTGATGTGGCCCTCCTTTCTCGCCATGGCCGGGACCATTCAATACCTCCAACAGAAGTTAACAACCGGGCAAATATTTATGCTATTAAAGAGTTGGGATGCAGCCATATTCTTACAACTACAGCATGTGGAAGTTTGCGTGAAGAAATCGGGCGAGGAGATATTGTTATCCTTGACCAGTTCATTGATTTTACCCGACACAGGGAAGTCACCTTTTTCAACGATTTCAAGGATAATGACTTCAAGCATACTGCTATGGGTGATCCCTTTTCTTCGGAAATAAGGGAACATCTGATTAAATCGGCACGTGAATTGGGCCTGTCTTTTCATGAAAAAGGAACCATGGTTACCATTGAGGGACCCCGGTTCTCCACTCGTGCAGAATCGAAAATGTTCAGAATCTGGGGAGCAGATGTAATCAATATGTCTATCGCTCCGGAAGCTATACTGGCAAATGAAATTGGAATTCCTTACGGTAGCATTGCCATTAGTACAGATTATGATTCATGGAAGGAAGATGAAGATCCGGTAACCTGGGAGGAAGTATTAAGTGTATTTAAGGAAAATGTGGAGAATGTAATTCAACTTATCACAAAAACTCTACCCCTGATTAAATAAAAGCAGCAAAGCAGTTGTTAAATATTCATGAATTATTTAATTTTGCCGATCCCATTAGAAAAGGGAATTGTTCTTTAAAAATATTATAATTATTTACTCCCATTTTGCCAGCAATGGAGTAATAAACATTTGCGGGCCCATACCTGCCTGCCGGCAGGTAAAGTTCAGTCCCGATTTAGTCGAAATCCTTTATTTCGCTCTCAAATCGTGGATCCCTGCCTTAGCTGGCTGGCAGGCTCGAAAAACAATGAAATCAAAGATTTCTGGTTTTTCGGGACTGGTTACCCGCCCGTACCCAGCGGTACGTTCGGGAGGGGAGCACCTGACTCGTTATTAGGAATGGTTTGTTCTTTAAAATATTAAATTTGTGACTCCAAATTTGCCAGCATTTGGAGTAATATATATTTGTCGGGCCCATAGCTCAGTCCCGATTTGATCGAAATCTCTGATTTCGCTCTCAAATCGTGGATCCTCGAAAAACAATGAAATCAAAGATTTCTGGTTTTTCGGGACTGGTTACCCGCCCGTACCGAGCGGTACGTTCGGGAGGGGAGACCTGACTCATTATCAGGAATGGTTTGTTCTTTAAAATATTAAATTTACGACTCCAAGTTTACCAGCATCTGGAGTAAAATACATTTGTCGGGCCCATAGCTCAGCTGGTTAGAGCACCTGACTCATAATCAGGGGGTCGCTGGTTCGAGCCC